>NZ_LZFW01000007.1 GCF_001676025.1 Vibrio sp. UCD-FRSSP16_30 | reverse complement strand
GACCGCAGTCGTATTTAAGGCGTAATACCTCTTTGATTTTATTCATTGGAGTTCTCTTTTTGGCCATTATCGCTTCCTTTCCTTCTTGTTTTAGAAGTAAAGGATAGCGAGCTATTGATTTAAAAGAGAAAAAGGAAGGATTTCGGCCATTACGATCGCAGTTTTCGCTATTCCGATCATCGATTTCGGAGTTAGGTTAAAAGTGATCTGATAATCGCGGAATCAGCGATCGGTTTAAACCGAAATGGGTGATCGGATAATCCCGAAATGGGTGATCGGAATGCTCCGAAATATGCACAGCTTTTACTCAAATGATATAGACCAGTGTTTTTTGGTGGGTGAAGATTTTAATAAAGCCAACTTTGAAGAGTTTGTCGTCAAAGAAATAGAAGCTTATTTACAGCCAGAAAACCTAATTACTAGCAAAGAGCAATATGACAGATTTAGAGCTTTACTCACAAATTAATGAAACTCTCAGTATCCTTGTTTGGCCAGCCGTCACCTTGGTTGTATTGATTGCGTTTAAAAAAACAATATCGGGTTTATTGGCAAGAGCTGCAGGTTTGGAGGGGCAAGTCGGTGATGTTTCGTTTAAGTTATCTCTTCAAGAGCTAATGCAAGACAAAGTAACTGAAGCTGCGCAATTAAAAGCTGATGGTAAGGAAGAGGAGGCTGACTCCCTCATCAAAAGTAGTAGCGAGATAATTTCAAGTTTATATGGGTTATCAAATTCTGATATTGACGAGTTAATTTCACTATCGCTTGGAGAAGCGCCAAAAAGAAAGTGGGGCAAAACCCATTTGGTTAGGGCGGGCTTAGTTGAATTACAAGGCGGTAAGTTAACGAATAATGGCAAAATTTTGGTAAATAAGTACTTGAAACAAGATACATAACAAGCATTTAATAGTGATTCCCAACGCATGGCATTTTTCATTCCATCGTTGGGTTTTGTGTTTATGGTGTCTGGTTAAGTGTCGTGGTAGCGTTGCTCACACCTTAAGTTAGGGCTCATACCAACCTAAGGAATGTCTCTATGAGTCTGGGAACCTATTTGAAAATTCGAAGATCAAATCCAAACTCTAGCTTTTCATGATTCTTAAAGCTAACCGCCATTGATGGATGATTTGGATTAACTACATAGTTATTGTCTCTGGGGGAAATCGTTGATGGTACTTGTAGGGCGGCATATTGGGGCTCAACCGTATTAAGAAACTCATCACCAATTTCCTGTGTTTCTTCACCTGCCGGAATGCTTCTCCATGTTTCAGGTAAATCTTCCTCGTCCAGTTTTACAATAAGCTCGTCTGGTACTTCTATGCGATACAGATCGTATTGGTCAACTATGTTTGGGTCATTATTCACATGAACAAATACTTCCAATGAGCATAAAGATTCTGATTCAGCGAAATACAAAGCTTCAGTGCCTTTGGAGTTCCACCTGCCTCCATAAAGTTTTGCTCCTGCGGGGCTGAAAGGTGTATCCGCAAATTTTTTCTGTGTTAGACGGTAAAGCTTCATTACGAGAAAACCCCGTGTTCAACTCTGCCGATAAGATCTTTCACAATTTCAAAGTCTACAGTAGTCGATACCATATCTAATGGTCTTTTTCCGCCTAAACCATAGACACTTTCACGCATCCACTCTAGAGCTCTTTTCTCATCATTAAATAACTCGGTAGCTAACTTAATGAGCATCGCTAATCTATAAATAGCATCGCTTTCTTGTGTATTAAAGCGTTCCCCATTTTTAAGTCGGCGTTTGATTGTACTTACTGGGATATGCGTAACAATGTGAAATTCACTTTGAGATAGCTTTGTCCTTTCTATAATATTGCGGTATACATTTGGTTTAAACCCTTGGTGCACGGCATCTGTTCGTGCAGTTTTTGCATCTTCAATCCCAAGGCTATACCAGAAATTTGTTTTGTTGCCTCGTTTCGGCTTAAAACTTTTTAGCTCAACAGTCGCCATAGCAATTCTCCAGATTTGAGTCCATATGACCCTAATATACTGGCTCAAATGGTCTAATAATGCAATGGCAGTTTAAACAGAGCCCTAATGGACTCTATTATCTTGTGACTTAAGAGTGTTTACTCCCTTAGTGTGTTCTCGCATTATTAAATCTGAAGTTTATCGCGATAAATGGGTCATATAGGCTTAGTGATCTGGTGTTGTTTTGCGCTGTTCATCATGTTGTCTCCAGTATAAACATCTAAAATTAGAGGGTACTGAAAGTATGGATGATGAAGGTTCTTTTCTGCCGCCTAGCGGTTAACTAGCCTAAGCTTGCTCTTACATCTGCAATGGTGATAAAGAGTTTGTTTTCAGCGTCTTGAAATGCTTGAAAACCATAGCGTTCATAGAAATCTTTTGCTCCGTCTTTGGCATCAACGATAACAACTGGAAATGCCACGCTATCACTAGCAACTAATAGCTTTTTGAGTGCGTCGATAAGCAGCCACTCACCAAAGCCTTTCCCTTTGTATCGGTCATCGACAGCAAGACGGGCAATCAGACCACCCGAGGTGGATGATAGGTGCTTTTTTTGTAACTTATCAGGCAATGCCTGTAAGTCAATTGGTGTCATTGTTAGCGTGTAAAAGCCGATGACATGTGAGTTGTCGTTATCATCTTCCAAAACAAACGTTCTGGTATTGTCCTTCTTTGCTTGCTGACTCGCCATTAGTTTTAAGTAATTATTGAGAGCTTCGATGCTACAGTTGAATCGGTTTCTATCGTGTTTAGATTTATCTAGAAGTACCGTATTCATCATTGAGCTTTTCTCTCGTATCGATCAGCAGCAGCTTTTAGTTTTGAGTTCTGTGTTGTAGGGCGGTCTAAAGCTTCCATGAGCAACATAGCATCGGCTTGGCTCAGTTTTAAAGCTTGTTCACGTTCGATGACTTGTTTAGCTTTTTCGATTGCAGCGCTTAGAACAAACGAGTTGATGCTAGACATACCGGCGATCGCGGCAGCTTTAGCAAGTAAGTCTTGTGTATCGACATCAACTCTAGCGGTGATGCGAGGCAAAGTAGTCGCCATAATGTTATCTCCTGTTGTGTCAAAATGTCACATGGATATTATGCTGTTAAAGTGTGCAATAAGCAATCTCTGTGTCACTTTGGCACGCAAGTTAAAGAATAAGGATAAGTGTCGCCCGGCCGACACTTTATCTGGATGGTGAACACCTTATGTAAGCTCTATCTAATCAAAGCCATTACCTAATTCAACAGCAAGCTTTGATTATTGTGCGGTAGGGCGTTTAAAAAAGATGGAATCTTTGTTAGCACATTCCGTTGTTTGAACTTCCAATAATGACAGCACCGAGCAGTAATAATTGTCTTGTGAAAAGGCCATATCCTTATTTTTTACTACGTCTTCATACTTGAAAGGTGAAGAATCATTTAACCACGCAAGAGCGGCGACATGTTTTTGTACTTTTGGTGCAAAAGCATACGGCATACCGTGTAGATAGATATCATCCTCACCCAGTGACTCGCCATGATCACTCATATACAGCAGTGCGGTCTCATATTGTGTTGAATAGTTATCGAGCCAATTAATACTTTGATCGATGAAATAGTCAGTGAATAATATGGTGTTGTCATAAGCATTGATGATTTTTTCACTTGAACATTTTTCCAACTGATTGCTTTTACACACTGGTGTGAATTTCTCGAACTTAGCAGGGTAACGTTTGTAATATTCTGGCCCATGACTGCCCATAGAGTGCAGTACTACCACTATATCTTGGTTAGAGTGTTGCTTTACGTAGTCATCTAGACCAACCAACATACCGGTATCACGACATTCTGGGTCACAGATAGTATTGAGCTTTGAGGACCTATAGCCTTGATACTCAACTCGTTCTGCTACTCCTTTTGATGACGAGTTATTATCGCGCCATAAAATCGCAACATTATTGGCTTTTAAGGCATCTAAAGCATTCAGTTCGTCATAGATTGATTTGCTGTTAAAGTCTTTGCGTTTATCGGGTGAAAACATGCAAGGAACAGATACCGCGGTTGATGTCCCGCAACTCGTCATATCTGAAAAACTGATCACACCTTTGCGTTTACTTAGTAGTGGGTTGGTTTCGCGTGAATAGCCATTTAACGAAAAGTGATCGGCTCGACCTGTTTCACCCACAATGAGTATGATGAGGTTATGCTTATTTTTATTGGCGTGAACAACTTTAGCATCAGAGGCAAGATTGAGCATTTCACTCGCAGGTTTGAGTAAGTCTTTGTGATTATGCTTAAAATATTTTCCGGCAGAGTAGATTGGAAATAATGGCGCAGAGTAAAATCGGACGCTTTTATACTCACGAAAGAATGAAGCGTAGTTTGCAGAAAATGGCACCATTGATAATAAAATGATGAAGATGGCCAATATAATAGAGAGTATTTTAGCTCTAGACTCAAGCAAGATGGATTGATAATTAATCGATGATCTAAAAATGAGAAAAGTAGGCAGAACAGCGCCAGCGACAATAACAAAAATAAGCTCGACTGATAGCAGACCAAAGGCTTCAGCGCTGTCCGTTTCCAGCATATTCTGCAACATGGTTTTATCGATAACCACGCCATAAGTCCACGAAAAATAAGCCGCACTTGCGCCAATAAAAAAACCAAGACTAAGAACAATCTTGGTAAATAACCGCCCGCCTAATAGCGAGAATACCAATGCATGAGCCGCAACCAAGAAAACACAGACACTGATAAGAAAACCAGTGTTTCCGTCATTAATTGGGAAGGCTTGGGTAAAGTGTTTAAAAAAAGCCCAGTTGAATAATGCTGAAAATAAAATGGCGCACAGCCATATCAACCGATATTGTGGCGTTATCATGCGTGAGAATGCTTTCATTAAGTAACCTCCATACAGCGCTAGCTGCGATTCTACAGCTAATCCCGTCACTTTAAGTAAATGAACCAAACTATCTAGGATGATCAGTGACTTACTACGATTGGTATAAGTATGTCGCAAAATAACAAGCTTGCATGATAATTTACGAAGGTAAAACTAAGATTGTATTTGCCATGCATTGGTGAGCGAGCACGATGTGTAAAACATTAGTTGAAATGAATCACCGTATGCTGAGGATCAAGAGACAGTGCTAATTGACCCTGTTCACCAATGTAGTTCACAGTGATCACTTTGCTATTAGTAAAGTGATCAAACCAATGCACTGCTATTTGGTTTAATTGTTGTGGGGATTGGCAAGTGAAGTGATATTGAATATCAAAGTTATTATGAGTGTTATGATCTACAAATGGGTTATGTACGGCACTGTTTTGTTCAGTTGCCACATCTGTCGGTGGCAAGCTTTTAAAGGTTTGCACAGTACTATCTGAAACGGTGCATTGTGCTTGCTGATTAATAGAGACAATAGCATTTGGCTGCTGCAATATCTGCATGGCATTCGCCATTACTTTAGCTTCATCCGCTGTATTGACATCATGCTCAAATCCGATGACATCCATTCCTGGTGAGACAATATCGATTAATAAGTCATTATTGTCTTGGGCAACATCAAATAGTACATAACCATGTACATGTGCTCCATGCTGTCGAAAGCCTTCAGAAAAACACGAATTAGAGATGACTAGGCTAATAATGAAACCAATAATGCGGATTTTCGACATGAAGTAGCCATTTTAAATGATCAGTGACAAAGTACTAACTGTGATTTACAGCGTGGTTATGTCATGTGAAGTAAAGATGGCATCATAACATAACGCCAGTCGTTAACGTGATAAGGGATGGGTTGCTTATTTGTTTGTCTGGGTCGTTGAGTTATTGGGCGATTGGTGTGACCCAAAAATAAACGCCACATAGAAGACCGATTAGCTAAATCGAAAATTAAGTGACGTTTGTATGGTTTGCTGTTTTAAATGACACTAGCAGTGCTTATTTGCTATGACTTTAGATAAGCAGCTAATCGTCTTTTAAAGGTACAACTAAAATATCAACCGGCGAGTTGTGAATGAGATGTTTGGAGTAGGAGATGATACGACTCCAAAAATCATGGTGATGCCCACATACTAGAAGGTCACAACCGTATTGGCCAATGGTCTGCGGTAGTTTGTCACTGAGATCGCCAGTACCAATAAGGAAATGCTTGATAGGTTGCTCAATACCATCGGTGAGCTGTTTCAGCTTCTCTAATGACACCTGTTTAATTGGCGGTTGTTGTTTATCCGTTTGAATATCGATTAATTCAGGATAAATTTCCCCATGTGACCCATCAATATGAACAAATGAAACATCAGCATCGAACACTTTAGCCAATGATATCGCGCGATCAATGACCAGTTTACTGTCTTCTGATAGTTCCAGAGCGACTAAAATATGTTGGTATTTCATAATGGCACCCCCCATGTTAGATAACACTATTAAGCATAGTGGTATTTAACAAAAAAGAGTGCAATTGAAGTCTCAGAATGACAATTAACCATAAAATAAGCAGGGTTATTTGTTTTAAGACAAAATACGCGATGGATACGCTTAGTTTAATGTCTCTTTGAACTGATTGAACCCTGCGACGATGGCATCAATAACCACTTGCTGTGCATTGGTTTTTCTCGCTCTATAGCGGTATACCAACGAAATATCTCGGCTAGGGAATTCATAGTCACTCATCCACTCAACTAACTTACCGCGCTTCAGGGCGTCCTCAGCAATGAATTCTGAAACAAGAGCAAAGCCAAAGTTATCTGTTGCCATTTCCACGACAGATTGCGCGCTAGTGAGTGAGATTTTAGGGTAAAGCTTCACTGTCTCAAGATTTTGAGTGTTGGTGTTATAGCCTGTGATCGTTTGATGTTGCAAATGGGCGATGTAATCCAACTCTTTTAGTTGAGCCAGTGTCGTTGGTGGTGTTGATTGAAACTTAGGTGATGCCACGACTTTGAGATTAATCGACATGAGTTTTTTGGCAATGAGATTACTGTCTGGAAGGTCGCCAACGAGTACTCCAATATCGGCATCTGAATCCAAGGTCGATGTATCTGATGCAGGAATGAATTTCAGCTTTAACTTAGGATATTTTTTCAGTAACTCTTCCATTTTTTCTTTAATGAAGTACTGATAAACAAAATCGGTACAGTCGATAGAGACTCTTCCAGAAATATCATTTTTATCATTATTGATGTTATCAATTTCTTCAGCAAGATTGAGGAAGTGAGGGGCGAGTCGATGGTAATATTGCTCACCAGTACTGGTTGGGTACAAGCTGGTTTTTGAGCGAATAAATAGTTTAGCGTTGACGTCTTCTTCTAGAGTAGAGATGCGTCTGCTTACCGTTGATAACGGTATTTCAAGCTCTTCACTTGCGGCTTTCATACTGCCTAATTTTACGACTTGGCAAAAGATATAAAAATTATCGAAGTGTTTAGCCATCTTGTTCCTCGGCATCTCTAACAGATTGTTTTTAAACATACAGCACCGATGTCAAAGTTTCGAACAATAATTTATAAATAAGTCACATTATTCAAGTGTATGCTCAATATTGATACAATCATGGCTGCGTATTTCGTCAGAACAGAATATTTGATGTAATAAAAAAGGCCCTAGATAATCTATCTAGGGCCTTTGCTAATTAGCTTAACTTATCGAAGAATTAAAGTTCGATAGTTGCTGTTTCGCCATCTACTGTTAGTTCTAGCGTGTTGCCAACTAACTTGTGAGACACTTCAATTTGCTCACCGTTGTTCTTATTAGGAACAAGTAGAGTCAGAATGTTGTGCTCTTTAGATGCTTTGAATTCCACTTCAACGTGACGGTGGATTTCTAGACCTTCGTATTCGTATGGGTCTACTTCACCGAAGCCTTCAACATTTTTCACAGAAGTGATGTTGTCTGCTGACTCGTTGATGAAGTTAACATCAAGGTGCGCATTTTCACCACGAATAGTGAATGACTTGTCAGCCACTTCGTTAGTGTAAGTTGTGTGCATTAACCAAGTCATGTCTTTCTCTTCAGAAAGAGTTGCCTTGTCTTGCATTACAAATACTTTACCTTGAACAAACCAAACTTTACGTTTGTAAGATTCGATTTCTGGAACAAAGAATTTGTATGATGCAGTTGCATCACCTTCAACCATTTTGATATCAGATTCAGTATCGTAATCGGTGATGTTACCACCAGCTTCGATACAGTAACGGTCTTGGTGACCTTCAAACTTGGTGTTTTTGTTCTCGCCGTACTGACCTTTACCACCGAATAGAGGAAGGTTTTTAGAGAACGTATGACGACGCCATTTAGTATGCATGTCCACACCGAAACCACCGTAGTAGCCAGTAACAGACGCAAGAGTTTCGCCAAATGCATGTAGAGTAAATGCGTTTTGATCACCATGAGAGTGGCTGATAGAGCCAAATGGAGAACACTTGAATACCATGTGGATGTGTTCGTCACGCTCAGTCATCTTGTTGTGGAATGCAGCCCAACCAGTGATTGGGAATACTTTCAACAATGGATCGTTTGAAGGCGCTTTCTCTTCTGGTGCATCCCAAAGGATGTTGAAACGAAGATCGTCGTAGCCGAAGTCCCACCAACCGAAGTTGTAGAATTTAGTGTGCGCTTCAGTATCACGGCCTTTAAGTTGGTTGTAGTACCAAACGTATTCTGGTTTTTGGTTAACACCAGCGTAGTGCTTGATGTTGTAAGCCAGTTTTAGACCTGGGAAATCACCAATTGAAGACTGGTCACAGAAGCTTGCGCGCTTAGAGTGAACAGGCATGCAGTATAGTGGGAAGTCACCTGTGTTTTCGTAGAATGTTTTGTTAAACATGTCTACACCACAGTAAGCTTTCAATAGGTCAAATGCTTCGCCTAGGAATGCAGTTTGTGTGTTCCAGTAGTCAGGACCTTCAGCCCAACCGCCGTCTTCACCGCCCCATGGTGGGTAATGTACTGCGTAGTACTCTAGTGCGTATGCGATGTATTCGCCTGCTTTAGGGTGATCGTGGTAAAGCGCGATACACGTTGGGATAATAGCAGAAGAAATTGAACGAACACCGTGGCTGTTAAGTGGGTTGTTCAGTAGGTCAACCGTCACTTTAAGGTGGTGCATGATTTCGTCTAGACGAGTGATCAGTGCATTTTTAACAATTTCACGTTCTTCGTCAGTGAAGTGCGCGTTTAACCAGTCGTAACCCCAAGCCATAGCTGCAACAACACGGAAAGCCGCTTCGTCATTATAGCCACGAGATGTAACGCCATCTGGATCGTAAGTTGCAAGTTTTAGAGTCCAAGCTTTCGCTTTTGCAATAAGATCTTCGTCGTCGTTAACAATACCAGCAATAGATAGGTTACGAGTCGCGTTCATTGCCATTTGGCAATCTACGTACATTTGACGCCAGTAAGGACGCCAAAGAGAAGCTTTACCTACTGTTTCTGGTGGGTAAGCTTGAGGCTCTTCAAATGGTGCTGTTTCATAGAACTTCTCAGTAGAGTTCTTGATGAAATCATCGTACATGCAGTAAGAAGGATCAGCTTTTACTTTAGCTTTAAATTCTGCAAGGTCTGCACCTTGTACTAGAAGACGTGGACGTGCTTCTGAAAGAGTGTCTAGAAATGAAAGGTCAAAGTCTCTTTTCTGTACTTCAATCGGTAGAAGGTCAACTAGGTTACCAGCTGACGTATCATTCTCTAGCTTCATCTTTCTGATGGCATCAAGTGCTTTATCGTTGCTCATACGAACTCCCGTGAATAAATCGTAGTGTTGGGGGAACAAATAAAAAATTTTTATAAAGCTTATTGTAATACAATTAAGCTTCAATCTCGATTAGCATTTTTAAAAATAATTTGTTTTGTGACATTCTCCGCAGGTCGAGATTTTCTTTATAGCCACTAAACGGACAATATGCCGTTACTTTTACACCTTATTTGCGTAAAAAAACAGTTTTAATCATTAAATAGCTTGTTTCTTTTTAAATCAGAATTCGAGGTGTTTTAGTGGTGATGACTTCTTTATGCACTTGATTTTATTGATAGTGTTTGCTGTAGACGCTAGAAGTTGTTGCGGGATAAATTCAATGAGGAAATATTTTTAGTAAAATGAGGAGGGAGAGGCCCATCTCCAAACCGAACAAGTACTCTGTATGCCAGATATACTCTGTTACATTAAAGTTTTTGCTAAGTTATGAGGTCTGTTGCATTAGGTTTTTACGTTGAACTTTCCTTTGCGACCAATATATTCGGTCGGACAAATGCAGATTCAAGGGGTAACGAGAATAATATTTAATAACACAGAAGTCAGTCACAGATGTCTAAGCTAATTGTTGGTGAACCTCGTTAATCTTTGCTAAGTTTTAAGACACAGAGTGATAAGAAAGGTATAGACAATGAAAGTAAATATTCAAACACATCATGTATCAGTTACCGAAGATTCACGCAAAGAGATCGAAAGTAAGTTCGATAAAATTGAAAGTCACTATCCTCAATTGATCAGTTGCGACATTATCATTACTAAAGAGCATGGCCATCACGAAGTGGAAATTTTCACCAACTATGAAGGTGTCAGAGTTTCGGCAAAATCAAGCAACGACGTTATGTATCCAGCCATTGCAACGACCTTGAAAAAACTAGAAACAGGGCTGCGTAACCGTAAAGGGCAATTAAAATCCGATTTGCATGAAAAGCCAACCAGTACTAAACCAGAAATTGCTTCAGATATTATTCAGGAAATGAAGTTGGTTTAACTTAACTCGCTAGATTTTTAAAGGGCAGCATTATTATGCTGCCTTTTTTAATGACAAAAAACAGGCTAGCATTGTGCTAGCCTGTTGTATTTATAGCCATTACAGTAACTTAATTATGCGCCTTTAGTGAGTTGTTCTGGCTTCATGGCTTGTTTGACATCATCGGTCATCACAAAATGAAGGGTGCCACCTGCTTTTAATTCTGCAAAATCAAAAGTGAAGTTTTTGTGCAGAGATTTACCATTAATGGTCACTGACTTAATGTACTTATTGTTAGCACTATTATTGTCAGAAATAATGGTGAATACACCGTCTCCCATAGGCACTTGTACCTTATCAAAGATAGGGCGTGCTACGGTCAACACAGGATCGGAGCCACTGACTTGATATAAGCCCATAGCAGACATGACATACCATGCAGACATTTGACCCACATCTTCGTTACCCGCAATATCACCGTGACCTGTTCCATATAACGTGTGTTGAATTTGGTCTACTACTTCTTGAGTGTGCCATGGTTCACTCGACCAGTTATACAAGAAAGGAATATGGTGTGATGGTTCGTTGCCAAATGCCACTTGCCCAATCATCCCGGTCATATCAGCAGTTTTAGTACATTCAGAAGCATCAGTGCTAGTACATTGATTAGAGAATACTTCGTTAAGGTTACTTAAGAAATCATCATTGCCGCCCATAACTTGTTTTAAACCCTCAACATCTTGAGGTACAAACCAAGTCCACTGCCATGCGGTGCCTTCAGTATAATCTCCTGTTTCATGTACGGTTTGATATGGATGGAACACACCATCATCAGAGGTAGACCAGTCACCTTCTGACCAAATTGGGCGCATGAATCCCGTCATATTGTATTTTTCTTGCCAGTTTTCATTTGCATCGTTTGGATTCGATGCGTTCCAGTATTTATGCCAGTACTGCGAACGACGCTGATAGGTTTTCACTACGTCATCGTTATGTGCCGCTTTTGCTATGTTGACAATGGCATGGTCAAAGTTGGCCATTTCTAAACCATAGGATACGGATTCGTTATTTCCATTAGGATGACCTTTGGCCGGGACAAAGCCACATAAAGAGTCTTTTGCTGATGCTAATGGGTCACACTCTGCGGTGGTAGGCGTACCATCTGCAAGCTGTGAGCCGTCAACAAACTTCAAGTTTGGTTTTTGTACGCTGCCGTAATTTTCCCAGCCATAATCATTGACTTCATCTTCACTCTTATACACAGATGAGCGCAGTGCGGCTTCAAGAGCTGTTTGTTTTTCTTGGTCGGTAAATTGATCGGGGAACTTAGTAATGGCATCGGCAATGACGGCAACAGCAGGGTAGGCCACCATGGTACCTGTGTAATCACCGTGTAGTTCCCATTTAGGCAAGATGCCACCTTCTTGGTATTTTCTAACCAAATCTTTGGCGAGTTCAACGGCATGTTTTGGCTCAAGAATGGTTTTTAGTGGGTGTAAAGCGCGGAATGTATCCCACAATGAATAGACACTAAATACGGGTGAGTCTGCAGGTGCTTGTTTAATCTCTGCAAAGTTACCACGATCCATTGTGCGGTATTGACCGTCTGAGTCTTGGAATATATGTGGTGCAACGTTGGTGTGATATAGCGCGGTATAGAAGGTGGTTAACTCATCTTTAGTACCACCGGCAACTTTTGTTTCATTGAGTTTTTTATTCCATTCAGCCTTAACGTAGGTTAATGCTTCATCGAAAGTTCGCGTGGCATCTTTATCAAAGTTGTTTTCAGCGCCTTGGGCGCTAGTGTAGGAAATCGCAACTTTGGCATTGATGGTATGCTCTTTCACTGAGTCAGCCGATGTATTGAAATCAAGAACGAGTGCGCCGTCTTCGGCCCACTCATCATCTTTATGGAATACAGGGTTATCGACAAAATCATGATCAAATTGAACATAAAAATAAACCGTTTGTTCAATGGTGCCAAAAGAGCGGAATGTCTGCTCTACGCGAACAGTACGATTATCGACCACTTCAGTTTTATTATAAGCATAATCTTTATTAAAACTATTTAAGACCAAGCTTACTTTTTTATTTGCCCCATCTTTAAAAGTATATTGGTGATAACCAATACGCTCAGTTGCGGTTAATTTTACATCAATATTACCTTCTTTAATTTGCACATGATAATAACCCGGTGACGCATCTTCAGTGGTTTTATTTAGATGTGGACGATAGCTTTGTATAACCACATCGTTCGGCATACTTTCAGTGGTAAATGGCAGCATTTGGAAGTTATCTAAGCCGCCAATACCGGTTCCGCTCAAAGCGGTATGACCAAAGCCTATTAGCGTATCAAAGTCGTCATAATATCCAGAACAAACTGCCCACCAGTCTTTTTTCATATCATCGGTAATCGGTGTCATTTGAATCATACCATTAGGCGCTATAGCTCCTGGATGAGTATGGCCTGTTTTCGCTGTGCCGATGAAAGGGTCAACATATTGAGTGAGATCAGTTGCAGGTAACAGCTCTGGGGTCGTGACTTCATTTTTAGTTTGATCTTTATTATCAACGGTTTGTGTCGTCTTAGCGGCTTGTGTTGCATCAGTAACCTTGGGTGTAGTTACTGATGCAGCGTGTTCGGATGCGTTGTTGTCATGACATGCTGTTAATCCACCTAGAGCAACAACAATAGATAGTGAGAGCAAACTAAGATTATGTTTCACAGTAACTTCCTTTTCTCATTATAGAGTTTGTGTATTTATGCTTGATAAATATTAAGGTATTACAAATAAGAACCCTTTCTAAATAGCATGGAGCTATTAATCAACCGGCAAATTTAGTCAGGTAGATAAATATAATTAATATAAACTAATTTAATAATACAAATAGTCATTGGAATATTATTCAGTTTTATTCAATGTTATTTGCGTCTGATTTAAATTGGCATTTAAAGTATTTGTAATGTGATTGTCTTTCTGTGATTTATATCTCACGGAGATGTTCACTGTGACGTAAATTAACATTTCATTTTTGAATGATGCTACAAATTAATTAATGTGACTTGTGCGACATTATAATATTCGTTTTAACCATAGTTTATAAAGCAATTCATAAGTAGACTAAAACAAGGCTTTACCCTATGATTAAAAAATTAATAAATATAAATCTTATTAACCTAAATATAGTTTCAAATAATAAGGAAGATTTATTTAAAGAGCTTGCCTTACCGTTGCTTAAAGAATCTAAGATTAAAGATCTGGATGTATTTCTTAAAGGAATACACGCTCGCGAAGCGCAATGTACAACAGCAACTGAAGGTATTGCTTACCCACATTGTAAAAGTGATACGGTTATTTCACCTGCTATCTCTGTTGGTATTGCTCCCGCTGGCATTGAGTATGGGCAGGATGATGACGAACCTAAACCTCAAGTTTTCTTCATGATTGCATCTCCGGCAGACAGTGATTATCACATCCAAATTCTAAAAGCTCTATTCGTCAAATTTGACTCTGATTTTGTCGCTAAGTTGTGCAGTGCAACTTCACCACAAGACACTCTTAATATAATTCTAGAGGATTAATATCGTGACTACACCAACTCTATCTCGTCTTAAAGGACACCTATTATTTGGTACTTCCCACATGCTTCCATTCATTGTGGCTGGGGGAGTTTTGTTATCCATTGCTGTCATGCTATCTGGTCGAGGAGCGGTGCCTGACAGTGGTATTTTGGCCGATATATCAACAATTGGTATTAAAGGTTTGGTTCTGTTCCCTATCATTTTAGGGGGCTATATTGCTTATTCAATTGCAGATAAACCCGCTCTTGCACCTGCGATGATTGCCTCTGGACTCATGTCTGATATTGGCGGTGGTTTCTTAGGATGTATTGTCACAGGTTTTATTGCCGGTTATGTCGTTAAACAACTGAAAAAAATCCCGATACCGGCAAATATGAAAGCATTAGGTGGCTTCTTTTTGTACCCACTAGGCGGCACATTACTGACTTCTGGTATTGTACTGTGGGGGATTGGCGAGCCAATTAAACTGGCTATGGGGGCAATGAACTCAGGCTTAGCAAGTATGGCAGGAACAGGTAAAATCGCTCTTGGAGCATTGCTTGGTGGTATGACTGCGTTTGATATGGGTGGCCCGGTAAACAAGGTGGCAACTCTATTTGCACAAACTCAAGTCGACACACAACCGTGGTTAATGGGTGGCGTTGCGATTGCAATTTGTACTCCACCACTAGGTATGGCATTAGCCACTTTCTTATTCCCTAAAAAATTCAATACTGCTGAAAAAGAAGCCGGTAAAGCGGCTGTTATTATGGGTTCAATTGGTATCTCAGAAGGTGCAATTCCGTTTGCTGCAAACGATCCACTGCGTGTATTACCAGCGATTGTTGCGGGTGGTGTAGTTGGTAATGTCATTGGCTTTATGGCGAATGTGTTATGTCATGCCCCTTGGGGTGGCTTAATCGTACTACCTGTCGTTGAAGGTCGTATATCTTACATTATCGGTATTGTTGCGGGTTCACTGACTACAGCCTTGATTGTTGGACTTTGGAAACCCGTTGTAACTGAAGAAGATGATACAGCTTTGGAACCTGCTACCGAGAATCTAGTCACTAATACATCAGGAAATACTTCAGGTTTGCCTGATATTGTCGCGGTATCTTGTTGTCCTTCAGGTGTTGCCCACACCTTTATGGCAGCAGCGGCTTTGGAAAAAGCGGCTAAAGCTGCAGGCATTATTATAAAAGTGGAAACACAAGGTCAAGATGGTATTCAAAACCGTATTACGGCTGAGGATATCAGACACGCTAAGAAAGTGATTTTGGCACATGATATTCAAATTAAAGAGGTAGATCGTTTCACTGGTTTAGAGACAGTTGAATGTTCAACCAAAGATGCAATGAAAAATGCATCAGCTTTATTTGCTTAAATAAATCAACCCTCGAATTAGTGAAATAATTCGGGGGTTATTTCATGTTTCCTTATATTGAATTCAACTTAATAGCGCAGCAAGCTTTCCATTAATTACTCTTTATTCGTATTTTTAATCTACCAAGCATTTGGTCGAGCGGATTTTTTCGCCTGGAATTTATGAGTTTTAATTAGTCCAGTGCCCTATTTGCTAGCCAGAAATAAAACTATTTTAGAAGTTCTAGCCAGTTGCATTCGATCTGATATCTGAGATCACGTCATGCATAAAAGTCTATTTAAATTAAACAATGTTATTCAAAATTACCCTTGGGGTAGTAAAACGTCCATAGCAACACTTTTTGGCTATGAAGATCCTGATCATCTTCCGCAGGCAGAAATTTGGATGGGTGCTCACCCTAATGGCTGTTCTAAGATTTGTGTCGATACTAAGGAAGTTCTACTTTCTGAGTTTATTTCAGAAAATAAAAGAGGCGTTCTTTCTGGGAAAACAGCGGCTCGATTTGGTGAGCTACCTTTTTTATTTAAAGTGTTGGCCGCAGGTAAAGCGTTATCGATTCAAGTTCATCCAAGCAAGTCTGAAGCGGAAGCGGGCTTTGCCATGGAAAACGCCAAGGGCATTGATTTAAAAAGCAGCTGTCGAAACTATCGAGATCCCAATCATAAACCCGAATTGGTCTACGCCCTTACGCCTTATCAGGCGATGAATGGTTTTCGAGGGTTTAATGAAGTGGTTTCGTTATTTTCAAACTTAGTCGATCAAGTTGAAATACCGGATGTCGAAAGGTTGTTGGTTACTTTTGAAGCAAATCGACACTCTAAAGGCTTGAAAGCTTTTTTTACTGGGATTTTGTCATTAGAGGGGCAAAAGAAGACAACGGCAATTGATGCATTGTTGAAATATTGCAGACAACATCAACAACCTAATATTCAAAATAATGTTCCAGCGCTTATCCTTGAGCTTGGTAAAAGTTATCCAGAGGACATCGGTTTATTCGCTCCAATGATGTTAAATGTTCTGACATTGAAACCGGGAGAGGTGATGTATCTGGATGCAAGAACGCCGCATGCGTATTTAAAGGGGACAGCTTTAGAGGTGATGGCTAATTCTGATAATGTGTTGCGTGCGGGCTTAACCCCTAAACATATCGATATTGATGAACTGGTACGTTGTACGTCTTTTAAAGCAAAACCCAGAAATACCTTAATACTAGCTCCTTCTATTAAAGGTAATCGATACTGCTACGCAACACCGGTATCAGATTTTAAATTTGATTGCTTTCAAAGTGGCGAAAATGAGCATATCCAAATTAATAGCGCTGAGATTCTATTTGCAATTGATGGTGACGTGAGCATTTCTTGTATTGCAGGTGAATCGATTTATTTGAAGAAGGGTGAATCCGTCTTTATCCCCGCTTACGTTAAATTTTACACCTTGAATGCGAGTGGACGAGTGGCAAGAGTTTATAACTGAGTTTATATCGCGGTGCGATTGGTTTTACAGATAAAAGGTCAGGCTATTACTGTATTAGTCTGACTTGTTTTGCGGAGGCTAAAGGGCAAAAATCGCTCTGTTTATTGATTGAATCTTAAGTCAAAAAGTGATCAATATTCAAATTTCGCGAAGCGAATTAACATATGTCACACATTTCACATTAAGGTCTATATTTATCCTGCATTGATGCATAACCTAATGATATACATTAGCAAATTCAAAGGATTGAGGTGCTTATGCGTTGTGAACGAGGTTTTATCAACGGATTAAAACAGGGAATGAGTCTTCTATTTATTGCTCTGACAGTGTTATTGCTAGCAGAGTATTTTCTTCATGGTCTCAATCAATCAATTGTTGCCTT
This sequence comes from Vibrio sp. UCD-FRSSP16_30, assembly GCF_001676025.1. Classification (GTDB taxonomy): domain Bacteria; phylum Pseudomonadota; class Gammaproteobacteria; order Enterobacterales; family Vibrionaceae; genus Vibrio. Next base: position 67,465 of record NZ_LZFW01000007.1, on the reverse strand, counting down.
TGGCTACGTTGATGAGTTGATAGGTGGCATCCCTGTTGGGATACATATCGAATAGCTTATTTGTTATTTGTTATTTGTTATTTGTTAGGGCTTCATTAGGTTCGTCATTTACCAGAAAGTACTGTACTTACTTAGAGTGCGAGTTGCTGATGGGAAAGGCAGTACGTAATCCGAAGGGAAGCGTTTTAAATAGATGTGGCAGATTTGATGTGTTGGGACCCATGGTGGGAGTATGCCAATCTAGCAATAAAATCGCCAACACATTACGGTGTTCTCCCAAATTATGATTTAGGCTTCCTTTTGGCGAAGGTATGATGCCTTCATTGTCATCTATAGAGGCGTAGATAGCTTGTTGTGTTATTGCAACAACAGGATCATTGTCTAATCCAGCCAGAAGAAAACTAACCCCCACCTCTGCAATGATGTCTTGTTTGCTGTGATTGATAATTGTATTAATATTTTTCCTGAAATAATCGAACACCCATTGATGATCTTGTTCATTTATCTGATGTTGATAATAGCCAGAATCGGCAATCACAAGATGGGTCATGCCGTAAATCTTATTCATATATTGCTGCGGCGATAAGGTGTGGTCTTGCTCATCAGGGTAGGTACTTTGCAGCGTATGTGTATACAGCTCTACATAATCCCCCAAATGTAACTGCTTTAACCAATACGCTTGATTGGCCAATTGTGCCGCCCACGCTTTTGTCATGGATTGATCGGTAAATAAGGTGTGAAACGGATACTGTTTGAGCTTTTGACGAAATTGTTGATCGCTTGTGTGCTGTAAGCCGTAGCTATCAATTCTTGCCATATAACGAAGCAGATCCAGTGCAATAAAGAAGTACTCTGGCTTATCTGCTGTGACTTGTAATCGTCTATGACTGAGCTCACTTTGGTGTTGGCGGTATTCATCTAATCTGGTATTAGCATACTGCTTGATTTGTGTTGCTGAATCTAAGTGGCGAGATAGATAATTAAGCTTAACGGATGCATCAAGAATGTTTTTGGAAATAATGTCTAAATACTTAGGGTCTTGTGTCTGCCTAAACATTCGCAGTGCAAAGTGTTCTTGTTTGTATGGGGTAAGGGTAAGCAAATCTTGCTCATAAGTGCGTTTGATGGTGTTAGAGGCGAGTTGATAAGATTGTGAGGGTGTGCAACGTAGATGCCAATACATACTGCCACTGGCAATGATAATGAAGACAAGTGTCCCTACCCAATAGCATCTTTTTTTCGTCATACAGTGAACAGCCTTTAGTTATAGGGCGAACGCATGAGTGAACACTTATCGACCAATCATGTACATCATCTCCACAAGACGCCGTGAAATCATCCTTGATGGCTTCATTGTGGCATCCATGCCACAAATCCATGTAACAAAGACTGGTTCCTATAATGCTCATGATTTTGTTCAAATAACGTTCGTGATCTCACCCAGCCTTTAGCTACCGATGAAAGTCGAACCCTCTGTTATTCTAGAATAACTTTTGTTGTCTATATATAGACAACAATCATAGTGGGTGAATTTAAAGTGTAGATAAGGTCTATTACTGAAAGATCGGCAGAGGCTGTAACAGATTTTGTTTAGCGGATAAGTTCGGTTGCTATTAGAGAAGCACCGAACAACCCACATTTAGTGAAAGTCGAGAATACTCAATACCGTTGCTTTACTGCGTTCTATTTGTTCCACATCTTTAGGGATCACTAACACGGTATCATCTCCAGCAATTGAGCCGAGTATGCTTGGATCGGCATCAAAGTCGATCAGTCTTGCGATTAATTGTGCGCTACCGGGTTTCGTTTTTACCATAATGACCGCTTTATTATGTTCTACGGTGTCAATTTGAGAGGCAATGGACGAATTAAAACGTATTGGACTGCTCTCCGGCGTTAAGTAGTACACTTTTTTACCAACCGAATTAGCTACTTTTATGACACCTAGCTGGCAGAGTAGACGTGATACTGTCGATTGGCTAATACCTGAAAAGCCGTGTTCGATAAGGCTTCTTCTTAATTCACTTTGATTATAAAAGCTCTTAGTTTGCAGTAATTGCTTACAGACGCTTTCTAATGTTTTTTCTTTGTTATGAATACGATTTAACGTGATTGCGTCCATGAGGGTACCTATTAGTAGGGCATAAAATGTATAGATGTATTGCGTGCGGATAATAACATTGAAACAGTGGGTAGTATTTGAACGAGATCACCCTCTAGGAATATTTAATTTTATTAATCAATGGCTTATATATGCAATTGGGTTGCTATCTAATGTGGATTTATATGCATGTAAAATAAAAAATCATCGCATTTCAACAGTAAAATACCCACTTAACTCCAGATTTGAATTATTACATTTCATTTAAGTACACCTAGTTGTTATTTCAGTTTTGTCAACTTTAATAAGAGTCAATGCTCATAAGCTTGGGTTATTTATGACCGCATCTAGGCTCAGATACCATATGTTTCATAATAAAGTGACACGATTATCATAAATGGAATAATTGATGTCGATATTTGGTGTTTTGATCACGGTATTTTAAGCGTAACTTAATCATATCGAAGCAATAGCCAATAAGTTTTATATGACTATCTTCGTGGGGATATATAAAGAGTAGCCAAGAGTCAGTTTCTAGGAACGAGTTAACTTTCGACTGTTCTTTATATTAAGTTGAACTGCCAAATACGAGGTTTATTATGAGGCTGGATGGAATCAGTAGCGACATTATTGTTGCTGCAAAAAGAGTTGTTCTTTGCCAAGTAGTATTAGCCATCGGTGTAGTTTTATTTGAAGTTATTTTCGGTAATAAAGTAGATATGGAATCTGCGGTATTGGGTGTCGCAATTGCGATGGTTCCACCGCTAATTGGTTTTATGTATGCAAGCCTTAAAGTTCAAAAAAATCCTAATTATAGCTTGCGCGAACTTATGCAAATGAGTCGTGTAGTAAAAATTATATATACGTTTGTAATGTTTATCCTAGCATTCCGATTCTTCGGCTTGGATAACCCAGTTATTTTAGAAGCGTATGTAGTAGCTATGATTGGTTATTTCTTTGCACCATTTATTATCGGCTCACATCAATCGGAGTATGCGTAATATGGAAAATATTACTACAGCTCACGAATATATTGAGCATCACTTAACTTTCTTAACTACAGGTGATGGTTTCTGGGCATTTAACATAGATTCTATGTTGATGTCTTGGATCACAGGTTTACTTTTCATTGGCGCATTTCGATATGTTGTAACTAAAGGCACCAGCGGTGTTCCTGGACGTTTTCAATGTCTTATCGAGATCACTTTTGAGTTTGTAAATAATCTAGTAAAAGAAATTTTTCAGGCAGAAGATAAATTGATTGGTCCACTGGCATTAACCACCTTTGTTTGGGTGTTGTTAATGAATGCAGTTGACTTACTACCTATCGATTTAGTTTCGCAGCTTACTCAAGCAATGGGCTTTACACACTTTAGAGACTTACCGACAGCGGATGTAAACGTTCCAATGTCGATGGCACTAGGTGTATTTATTCTGCTTTTAACTTACACATTCAAACACAAAGGACTGAAAGGGTTTATTAAAGAGTTAACAACTCAGCCATTTGATAATCCGCTTTTATACCCAGTAAACCTTGTTCTTGAATTAGTAACGTTAATCTCAAAGCCAATATCACTAGGTTTACGATTATTCGGAAACATGTACGCAGGTGAAATGATCTTCATCCTGATTGCATTAATGCCATGGTGGATGCAATGGGCACTCAGTGTTCCATGGGCTCTATTCCACATCTTAATCGTTTTCTTACAAGCATTTATTTTTATGGTTCTAACCATTGTCTACTTAGGTATGGCAACAGAAGAACACTAATAATTCACACAGATTTAATTAACAAATTTATATATCGGAGATACAAATGGATATCGTAAGCGCAGTTTTATATGTAGCAGGTGCACTATTGATTGGTCTTGGTGCGGCAGGTGCGGCATCTGGTATCGGTAACTTGGCTGGTAAATACCTTGAAGGTGTTGCACGTCAACCTGATCTAACTCCAATGCTTCGTACTCAATTCTTCATCATGATGGGTCTTGTGGATGCTGTACCGATGATCGGTGTTGGTATCGGTCTATACATCATCTTCGCAGTAGCTTAACTCAATCTCAATAAGCTTAAAAAAGATCGATTTATAAGTATTCAGATTAGTTTAGTGAGGAAGGTATGAACTTAAATGCAAGCATGCTCGGACAAGCAATCTCATTCGTGATTTTTGTTTGGCTATGTATGAAATATGTATGGCCACCTCTCACAGCGATGTTAGACGAGCGCCAAAAAGAAATTGCTGAAGGCCTACGCCATTCAGAAAATGCAGCTAAAGAGTTAGAAATAGCTAAAGCAAACGGCGCTCAACTCATCGAAGATGCGAAACGCAATGTGACTGAAATGGTAGAACAAGGCAACAAACGCCGTAGTGAAATCATTGGTCAAGCTCAGCAAGAAGCTGAACAAGAAAAAGCACGCATCTTAGAACAAGGTAGAGCCGAACTAGAAGGCGAGCGTCAAAAATTACGTCAGGAACTTCAGGCGAAAATGGCAGACGCTGTAATTGAAAGTGCACAGAAGTTGATTAGTAAGAACCTGGATTCAGCAGCGAACCGAGCTCTAGTTGATCAATTGATAAGCGAAATCTAAGCGGAGGCAATATGTCAGAGTACACCAGTATTGCTCATCCCTACGCCAAAGCATCGTTTGACTTTGCTTTGAGCGAGAACAAGCTACAAGAATGGCAACAAATGCTGTCAGTTCTTGTCGCTGTGACAGAAGAAGAAGCTATCGCAAATATAATTTCTTCAGCGCAAGGTGCAGGCGCACAGCAAGCCGAAGGGCTGGCCGACATCATTATTGAGGTTTGCCAAGGACTCGTTGACGATCACGTCGTAAATCTAATTAAAGTCCTGGCAGAATATGGTCGTCTTTCAGTTGTAAGAGAGCTGTTCGTACTGTTTACCGAGCTTAAGGATGAACATGAACGTGTTATTCCTGTCACTGTCACAAGCTCAGAATCGCTTACACAAGAGCAGGTTGCGTCACTTACTGTCGCACTTGAGAAAAAATTAGAGCGTCGAGTTGAACTAGAACAAGTTCTCGATAACACAATGGTAGGTGGGATTGTCGTCCAAGCTGGCGAAACAATCATCGATGGTTCAGTGAACACATCAATTAGCCGACTAGCTAGTCAACTTCACGCGAGATAGGTAACAGATATGCAATTAAATTCAAATGAAATTAGCGATCTGATCAGAGAGCGTATCGCAAAATTTAATGTGAGCACTGAAGCTCGCAATGAAGGTACTATCGTCTCTGTTCGTGATGGCATCATCACAATCAATGGTCTTGCTGACGTAATGCAAGGTGAGATGATTGAATTGCCAGGTGGTAAGTTCGCACTAGCGCTTAACCTTGAGCAATACTCTGTAGGTGCCGTTGTAATGGGCCCTTACACTGAACTTTCTGAAGGCATGAAAGTTAAAGGTACTGGTCGTATCTTGGAAGTACCTGTTGGTACTGGACTGCTAGGTCGTGTGGTAAACACACTTGGTGAGCCAATTGATGGTAAAGGCGCAATTTCTTTCGATCAAATGAACCCTGTAGAAGTTATTGCTCCGGGTGTAATCGAACGTAAATCTGTAGACCAACCAATCCAAACTGGTTATAAAGCCGTTGATACTATGGTGCCAATCGGCCGTGGTCAGCGTGAGCTTATCATCGGTGACCGTCAGACTGGTAAAACAGCGATGGCAATCGATGCAATCATCAACCAAAAAGACTCTGGTATTAAGTGTGTGTACGTGGCTATCGGCCAGAAAGCATCAACAATTGCTAACGTAGTACGCAAACTTGAAGAGCATGGCGCTCTAGCAAACACTATCGTAGTTGTTGCATCAGCGTCTGAATCAGCAGCACTTCAATACCTTGCGCCTTACGCAGGTTGTACCATGGGTGAATACTTCCGTGACCGTGGTGAAGATGCACTGATCATTTATGATGATCTATCAAAACAAGCAGTAGCTTATCGTCAAATTTCGCTACTTCTAAAACGTCCACCGGGTCGTGAAGCATTCCCTGGTGACGTATTCTACCTCCACTCCCGTCTTCTAGAACGTGCCGCTCGTGTAAACGAAGAGTACGTAGAGAAATTCACTAACGGTGAAGTGAAAGGTAAAACAGGTTCATTAACTGCTCTACCAATCATCGAAACTCAAGCAGGTGACGTATCAGCGTTCGTACCTACTAACGTAATCTCAATTACAGATGGTCAGATTTTCCTTCAGACTCAACTGTTTAACTCAGGTTTACGTCCAGCGGTTGATCCAGGTATCTCTGTATCACGTGTTGGTGGTGCTGCTCAGTGTAAGATCATTAAGAAACTGTCTGGTGGTATCCGTACCGCATTGGCTCAATACCGTGAATTGGCAGCGTTTGCTCAGTTCTCATCTGACCTAGATGATGCAACTCGTAAACAGCTTGACCATGGTGAACGTGTAACTGAACTGATGAAACAGAAACAGTACGCTCCAATGTCAGTAGCAGCTCAAGCTATCGTTATCTTCTCTGCTGAGAAAGGTTACCTAGCGGATGTTGAACTTTCAAAAGTTGGATATTTCGAACAAGAGTTGTTGGCTTATGCAAATAGCCAAAACCCTGAATTGATGGCAACCATCAATGAGAAGGGCGACTACAACGACGAAATTGAAGCGGGTCTACACGAGATTCTGAAAGGTTTTGTCTCAGTGAAATCACTGTAAAGCTCTGGTTTGTTGACTAGAAATCGAAACAAATAGGAGCAGATAATGGCAAATACTAAAGAAATTCGCACCAAGATAGGCAGTGTTAGTAACACTCAAAAAATCACCAGTGCAATGGAGATGGTTGCGGCAAGTAAGATGCGTAAAGTTCAAGATCATATGGTGCAAACTCGCCCATATGCCGAGAACATGCGTCAGGTTATCTCTCATGTCGCGTCGGGTTCGTTGGAATACCAACACCCGTACCTTCAACAGCGTGAGCCAAAACGTGTTGCGTACATCATCATTTCATCTGACCGCGGCTTATGTGGCGGCTTGAACAACAACTTGTTCAAGAAAGTATTGGAAGAGATGCAGCAGTGGCGTGAAAAAGGAGTTGAGGTCGATACCACATTAGTGGGTTCAAAGGCTATTAGCTTCTTCCAACGTGGCGGCAACGTTGTAGCACAAACCGCAGGCCTAGGTGACACTCCAAAATTGGAAGACATCTTGGGTACAGTGAACGCGATGCTAGAACACTACGATGAAGGTAAGATTGACAGTTTGTATTTGGTTTACAACAAGTTTGTTAACACCATGGTGCAAGAGCCAACGACAGCACAATTGCTGCCACACCCTTCAGATGTAGAAGCCGATGCAAATGCAAAAGAATCACGTCGCTGGGACTACATCTATGAGCAAGCACCAAAAGACATTCTCTCTGAGTTGTTACACCGATATATAGAATCGCAAGTGTATCAAGGCATTGTAGAAAGCATTGCGTGTGAGCAAGCAGCCCGAATGGTAGCCATGAAAGCGGCCACCGATAACGCCGGTCAACTGATTGAAAATCTACAGTTGATATACAACAAAGCGCGTCAGGCTGCCATTACCCAAGAACTGAGCGAAATTGTCTCAGGCGCCCAAGCGGTCTAGGGTTTGAAAAGAATTTGAGGATTTAGACATGAGTGTTGGAAAAATAGTTAAAGTGATCGGTGCGGTGGTTGACGTCGAATTCAGCCACAATAACGGTCCTCGCGTTTATGACGCATTGAACGTAAAAGGCGACGAATTAGGCTCGCTAGTGTTAGAAGTTCAACAACAAATGGGCGGCGGTATCGTTCGCTGTATCGCGATGGGTACCTCAGATGGTCTTCGTCGTGGTCTTGAAGTTGAAAACACAGGTTCTCCAATCACAGTTCCAGTAGGTGAAGAAACGCTTGGTCGTATCATGAACGTACTGGGTCACCCTATCGATGAATGTGGTGAGATTGGTCAGAAAGAAAACTACGAGATTCACCGTGCAGCGCCTTCTTATGAAGAGCAAGCAAACAGTACTGAACTACTAGAGACTGGCGTTAAGGTTATCGACCTTATCTGTCCATTCGCTAAAGGTGGTAAAATCGGTCTGTTCGGTGGTGCTGGTGTTGGTAAAACAGTAAACATGATGGAGCTTATCAATAACATTGCTAAAGCTCACTCAGGTTTGTCAGTATTTACTGGTGTTGGTGAACGTACTCGTGAAGGTAATGACTTCTACTACGAAATGAAAGATGCAGGCGTTCTAGACAAAGTTGCCATGGTGTACGGTCAAATGAACGAGCCACCAGGAAACCGTCTACGTGTTGCGCTTACCGGTCTTACTATGGCTGAGCGTTTCCGTGATGAAGGTCGTGACGTACTGTTGTTCATCGATAACATCTACCGTTACACACTTGCGGGAACAGAAGTGTCAGCACTTCTAGGTCGTATGCCTTCAGCGGTAGGTTACCAGCCTACACTGGCAGAAGAAATGGGTGTGCTTCAAGAGCGTATCACTTCAACTCGTCAAGGTTCGATCACTTCTATCCAAGCGGTATACGTACCTGCGGATGACTTAACGGATCCATCGCCAGCAACAACGTTTGCTCACTTGGATGCAACAGTTGTATTGTCTCGTAACATCGCAGCGCTAGGTCTTTACCCAGCAATCGATCCACTAGACTCAACTTCACGTCAGCTTGATCCTCAAGTTGTTGGTGAAGAGCACTACAACATTGCACAAAAAGTTCAAACAACGCTGCAACGTTATAAAGAACTTAAAGATATCATCGCTATCCTAGGTATGGATGAGCTATCTCAAGAAGATAAGCAAACTGTATCTCGTGCTCGTAAGATTGAACGTTTCCTAACTCAGCCTTACCACGTAGCAGAAGTATTTACAGGTCAAAAAGGTGTGTTCGTTCCTCTAAGCGAAACTATCTCTGGCTTTAAAGGCTTGCTAGAAGGTCAATACGACGATATCCCAGAACAAGCATTCTTGTACTGTGGTTCAATCGACGAAGTGCTTGAAAAAGCGAAATCTATCTAAGAGGCGCAGTGCTATGGCTATCGGAGTTACAGAGAATACATTTCAACTTAACATCGTAAGTGCGGAAGGTACGCTGTTTTCAGGGCCTGCACATGCCCTTGCGGTTTCAGGTGCTGACGGTGAACTGGGTATTCGTCCAGGTCACTCACCACTTCTAAGTAAGATTAAACCAGGGGTAACGGTTTTCGTTACTGGTGAGAAACAACAAGAGCAAGTGCTTTACGTTTCTGGTGGTTTAGTTGAGGTGCAACCTGATGTAGTAACAGTTTTGGCTGATACCGCTGTGCATGGTAAAGATATTGACCGTGCTCGTGCTGAAGAAGCAAAACGTGCTGCATTAGAGAACATCAACAAAGGCAATGCGGATATTAACTTTGCTCAAGCTCAGCTTGAACTAGCTAAAGCGATTGCCCAGTTACGTGCTGTAGAACTTACCGGTTCTCGCGCTCGTCACTAATAGTCTTAGGACTAAGAGCCTTCGGGCTCATTTATACCAACTTGAGCTTTGCTTAAGTTGGTATCAGTTAATAGGCTGACTTGTTGTCTCTTACCGACAGGTTGGCCTCCCTAAGTAAGCGGTTAAACGTAAGACTTACCCAAGGGAATACCAGTTCTTTTAGCAGAGAAACTCAGAACAGTAGTAGTTCTGATCCCCTAAGGCCTCAGGTGACTCACCCTCTCTCTGAGGTTCTTTCCTATCTGGCGTACAGTAAAATCTATACTTCTGAACAATATGTCGGAACTAACTGCCACGTTCAATATACCAATACTCAAGTTTACCAACCCGATATTATCATTCGCACAGATCATTGTTAGCGTTGGACTATAGTGCTTTCACAGGTTACTAAGTTAACAGCCGTCAGTTCTTGAACCTGAATAATAGGCTTCTTTTGTCGCTTCGTTGATATAGAAGGCGTAACAACCGTTTGAATTTAGGGTGTATCCTCTTGGCCACAAATAAGAAGCTCGGTCTTGACCGCCATTTGCAGTTAACGGGTGTCCGGGTACTTCGACATAGCCTGACTTCCCTGGATACATATTTCCTAGAATACAAAACTCTGGCTCTGAGCAGGGCACTGTCTCCCAGTTTCGAGTCCATGATGTTGGGACATCAATTTGCAGTAAGGCGCGCAGCGTATCAGCGCTTGCGGCAGGCATCTGAGCTTTTAAGGTAATGGTTTGGCCGGTGTATTCAATGCTGTCTTGTGCATTATCTATTTGAATACGTGCGCTAGCTAGATTTAGTGAAGAATGTAATGCACCTGCAACGCCCTCAATGCTTGAGGTTGTTGCATCGCTTTTGAGATTGATAAAACGCGGGGCTGCGACAACAGCTAATACGCCAAGTATGACAATGACAACAACTAACTCAATGAGAGTAAAGCCTTGGGTTCTTTGTTGCTGGGTTACTGTAGTGAAGTATGTCATGAGAGTGATTGGTACTGACTGCTATTGAATACGAATTACGATATGCACACGATAGAGTAGCTGGTCATACTTGTCACTCACCCATTGTGCAAAATGTATCAAATTGTGAATTTGATTTACCCGTCAATGCCTATAAACACTAGGGTCTAGCCACTGTTATGACAATAGGGTGGTCGAAATTATAAAAATAATATTTGATAAAAGCTTTACAGCTGATAAATATAGTGTATATTCCACCTTCACTCTGTGATTCAGAGTTATTAATGAAATATAAGTTAAAAGCAAAACCCTTAGTATTCCTTCGTTAGTGTTGTCATCCTCAGTGTTTCCTTAGCTTCATCGTAGCATTCAATAATTCAAATTTCAGCGTCTCGCAATTTCGCGAAAATAAATGATTTTTATATAAGGGACAGATTATGTCTAACAAAACTACTGGTATCGTAAAATGGTTTAACGAAGAGAAAGGCTTTGGCTTTCTAACTCAAGACAATGGCGGCCAGGACGTATTCGTTCACTTCCGTGCTATTGCTTCTGAAGGTTTCAAAACTCTTGCTGAAGGCCAAAAAGTGTCTTTCACTGTAGAGCAAGGTCAAAAAGGCCTTCAAGCTGCTGACGTAGTAGCTATCTAAGTTTTAGTCGGCGTAGATGCTTTTGCATCTACGCTAACTTTCTCATTTATCCATAATAGAAAATTTATATCGTAACACCGTAAGTAAACATCTCTCTCACATCTGCAAAACGTAAATGTCGTCAAGTTAGTTATTTCCTACGCTACATCAATATAAATATCAAAACACCTATCCTATTCAGCACCAATGTGTTCTGAACAAGATCTGCCGTGTAAAATTTAAGGAAATGTATGTCTCGTTCTATTGGACGCAAACGTTTTTGGTTTCAAAAACTGCGCACTCAAACCAGCATCAAATTTAAAAAAGTAAGCTAATCAAACATTAGCCAATCGTTGTATATAGACTCAAGCCGTTTTCGTGATTCAGAACGCTTTGAGCACCACCCTGATTTACCCCTCTACCTCTAATATTCAAACTGCCACACTTTCTCTTTCTTAAAGAAAATTAATCAGCATCTTATTGCTTATTGATTGAATTGTTCGTTGTAAATCTCTTGAATTCATTGGCTTCAGGCATTAGTTTAACTGCCAATAGTAAATGGATAGAGATGTACCAATGACCAGCGAAAACAGTAATAGCCCTGTATGGGCACAACCAATGCCACAATCTCAATTTGAATTTATGTCGAAGGTATTGTCTGCACCTTCTCCAATTGGTTTTGAAGCCGCAATGAGCTACGGCATCATTAAGCCAGAATTTGAGTCTTTCATGCCACAAGGGTGGGGAACGCATCAATTTAAAGGCAATGCTAGCATCGTATTTGATTCTCATCCGGGACGTGATGATTTGACTAGCGTAATGATTGTTGGTCACGCTGACAAAATCCGTATGCAAGTGCGTAAAATTGATAAAGACGGCAAAGTTTGGATCAATACGGATTCATTCCTACCCACCACATTGATTGGCCATGAAGTTCAAGTATTCTGCCAAGATCCTGCAAAACTAGGCGCTTACAAAGTCATCAAAGGTGGCACAGTAGAAGCGCTAGGTGCCATTCACTTCTCAACTCCTGCGCAGCGTACGGGTGAGCAAGGTATTAAACCTGAATCAATTTATCTAGAACTGCAAATGCACGGAGACGATCGTAAAGCGCAAGTGGAAGCACTTGGCCTACGTGTGGGTGACCCTATCTTGCTTGATCGCCCAATTAAACGCGGCGTTGCACCAGATACCTTCTTTGGCGCTTACTTAGATAACGGCCTAGGCTGTTTCTCTGTTGCGGAGATTGCACGTACTCTTGCCGCTGAAGGCCTAGATAATGTTCGTGTGCTTTACACTATCGCTACTCATGAAGAAATTGGTCGCTTTGGTTCAACACAAGTTGTTGGTGAGCTTAGACCTGATGTGTTGATTGCAACAGATGTAAACCACGATTACGAAGCCGCACCTGGCATTGGTCATCGCAACATGAACCCATTACAAATGGGCAAAGGCTTTACGGTTGGACGTGGCTCTGTATCTTCTGAGTACTTAGTGCAAACACTGGATAACTTATGCCGTGAAAAAGGCATTCCAATGCAGTTAGATTTTTCTGGTAGAGACATGGGTACTGACGGTATGGCCGCAGCACTTGCCGGTGTAGATAGCGCAGCGATTACGATTGGTTACCCAATTCGTAACATGCATACTTCATCAGAATCTGCACACACTGGCGATCTATTAGCTTCAATTGAAGCGATCACTGAGTTGTTACGTCATTTCAACACTATGAATGATGGTAAAGGCATGACTCGTGATGATCTTAAGAACAGCCACATCAGATTAGATAATCTGTAATAGCTTGACCGATTTATGATCAAACGCTCATTCATTGGGCGTTTTTTTATGCGTGTAAGTTAATCTATTGCCGTATAAGTCAGGACTTTTTGCCTATATCGGTCACAATTAATCACTAGAGGGTGATCAACGCTTTTTGACCTTGTATACTCTGGCAAGAACGATCTTAATGAAACAAGGGAACCATCATGCCTAAGGCAAGTGAAATCAAAAAAAGTGCTGCGATTGAGCACAACGGTAAAGTGTACTTCGTTAAAGAAATCAATAAACTAACGCCAAGTGGTCGTGCTGGTGCAAGTTTGTATCGTATGCGTATGTATGATGTTGCGACAGGCGCAAAAGCCGATGAAAGCTTTAAAGCTGATGAAATCATTAACCTTGCAGATTTCAGCCGTCACCCTTCTACATTTTCATACATCGATGGTGATGAATATGTATTTATGGATAGCGAAGACTACACGCCGTACAACTTTAACAAAGAGAGCATTGAAGAAGAGCTTCAGTTCATCAATGAAGAAACACAAGGCATCTTCGTATTGCTAGTTGACGGTAGCCCAGTAGCTCTTGAACTGCCATCAGTGGTTGAGCTTGAAATTACTGAAACTGACCCTTCAATTAAGGGAGCTTCAGCTGCCGCTCGTACTAAACCTGCAACACTAACAACTGGCCTTACTATTCAGGTACCTGAGTATATTGCTGGTGGTGAGAAGGTTCGAGTAAACACTTCTGATAAAGCCTTTATGGGTCGTGCTGACAAGTAAGCACTCTCAGCTTGAATATAAAAAACGCAGTAACCTAATTCTAGGGCTGCGTTTTTTTTTCCTTGTGATTTTTGATGCCCCTTCATACCAATCGTAGTAAATCTCTGATCATTTACTTACTGTGATTGGTATCATTTGTAGTGGCGCAGTAAATTTGTCTCTTTATACCCATCATTCTCATGTTGAATCGGCTAACTTATATTAGATTGTTATTATTGTTGCGGTAATATTGGTTTAATATTAAATTAATGTACATTCCATCAGTTGAAGGTGGAATCAGCAGGTAAAGGAATTACCTTTTAAGACTGATGATGTAAAGGAGTCGGGTATGCTTAAATCAATTCATGTGGCTGTGTATGCCGCTATCACTTTCATCCCTTTTCACGTCGCTTCGGCAGAAGGTAATGTCAGCACTTATATCGTTAATGGCAGTTCGGTTTCCATTGAAACGTTTCCATCATTTTCCAGCCTTATCTTTGATCAGCTTGATGATTCAGGTTTATATCAAAACTATTGTGGCGGAACCATTTTAGATCAATACCATATTTTAACCGCAGCGCATTGTGTCGAGGGTGACTCGTACTATTACACCTACACCTCTGTTGCCCCGCAATTGCAAAACGAAGAACAGATCTTCCATGAAGTCGGCGACCTGCCTAAGGTCGAACTTATTCGAGCAAGTGAGTTTTATTACCCAAGCACCTTTGTTGATAGCGCATCACTGAGTTGGCCTGATGACATTGCCATCATTAAACTAGAACAACCTATGTCGGTATCAGCATCCGATTACGCTACTTTAGCCTCTTTAACTGACGCTCAATCGTATGATGTGGTTGGCACACAAATGATGACGATTGGACATGGGTATACTCGCTCTGTTACTGATAATGCCGATGTGCTGCAAGGTGTCACACAAACTCTGATTTCCAGCTCTGATTGTGAATCAGCCGATATTAGTAGCAAGCAGTTATGTCTGCAAGGTGATGTCGACTTTACCTCTCAACTGCGAAACTCGACTTGTGGTGGGGATTCTGGAGGACCGTTATATTGGTATAACGGCAACCAATATATTCAGGTTGGGATCACTAGCTTTGGTCCGTCACAATGTGGAGACTCTAGTGCGGACTATTCCTCGGCTTATATAGAAGTTGCTGAGTATAGAGATTGGATTGACAGTGTGTTAGCAGGGCAAGAGACACCAAAGGCAATTGTCACAGACTTTGACCGAGAAAATTATGTACCAGAGGAAGATGAGGCGGATAGCCCAGAGGAAGAATCTGGTGGCAGCTTGGCATGGGCTTGGTTAGTGCTGCTGTTTATTGGTCGTCGATTTCAAATAGCGCGAATTTAAAATCAATAAGTGAGCCAACTGTTGGCCGTTCAGGGCTCACTATTTTAGCTTTCTAGGCGTTATTAACGGTACTTTTCAGCTTGTTATCGAGTTAGGGCGAACGTATGAGTGAACACTTATAGACCAATCATGTACATCATCTCCACAAGACGCCGTGAAATCATCCTTGATGGCTTCATTGTGGCATCCATACCACAAATCCATGCAATAAAGGCTTGTTCCGATAATGCACATGATTTTGTTCAAATAATGTTCGTGATATCACTCTGGTTATCGAGTTGATGAGTTAGCTGTCTTTTGCATTATTAGTGCAATTTGAAAAAGTCACCTGACCTTGATTAGCCATTTGGTTTGATGAGTGTTGATCATCATGGGCAACATCGTATAAGCCATTCATACAAAAGCCCACAATAACCCCTAAAATGATAAATTGGATTGGCTTTATATTCATACGTCCCTCTAATACTGCAACTTAACTTTATTCGTTAATCTCTAATCACTAGCCGTTAATCGCTAGCCACTAGCAATTGATAACGCTTTAATGATTAAGCTTAGCTTTAAATAAGTAAGCAATCAAAAATTGATATGCATCAATATTTACATTAAGTGTTATTTAAAGCAAATATCTGCCCAGCGAGCAAGCCCTGCTGTGACTGAACCAAAATAATTGCCACTGACGATAGGTACATTTGGCAGTACAGATTTAACCGCTTGTTGTAACACTCGCGAGCGCGCCGAGCCACCAGTCATAAACACAACATCGGGTGTAATTTGAGATTGTTGCACCGCTTCGAGTACCAATTTGGTGATTTTCTCTTTAGGGACTTCGATAGCGCGTTCCATCTCTTGTTGAAGCACCGGGATTTCGACGGTCTCACTTAGTAATCGAAGCTGGGCTAAGTAGTCACTATTTTCACACAGTGCTATTTTGGTTTGCTCCGCTTCTGAAACAATGCTGTAGCCGAGCGCCCCTTGATGAACTTCAAGCATACGAGCAAGTTTTGCCGGCTCAAGCGCTTCTCGTTGCAACTGTTTCAAAACCGCTAGATTCTCTTTTGCATAAAAATCTCGCTGAGCTTGCACATTATTAATTAAAATTGAGTGCCAGAATTGGCTGATGGGTATTTCAAGCCCTGATTGTTTGCGACTGCCTCTGCCCAGTTCAGTCATAAACTGTTTGTAGGCGATATGAATATCAAGATCATTACCTCCGACTAACTGCCCCGTGTGACCGAGTAACGTTTGTTTACGATCGCTTTTTCCAAACCAAGATGGGCCCATTTGAATCATCGAGCAATCTGTTGTACCGCCGCCAATATCGACTACTAATACATTTTTGTCGGTGTGTAATGTGCTTTCATAATCTAGGCCAGCGGCAACGGGTTCAAACTGAAACTCTATATTTTTAAAGCCTGCTCGACTGGCCGCGCGAAGTAAAATATCTTGCGCTTGTTGGTTCGATTCTTCCCCTCCGCGCCCTAAAAAGTTTACTGGGCGACCAATAACGGTATCGGTAAGGGTTTTGCCTAATGACTGTTCAGCCTGAGATTTAACGTTTTCCATCATTGCGCAAACAAGATCTTCAAAGAAGGCCAGTTGAGCATCCCTTAAACCACGAGCACCAAGAAAAGACTTTGGCGATTTGATGTAATACACATCTTTTGGGTCTTGCAGGTAGAGATCAAGAGCGGCCTGACCAAACAGGAACTCTTCTTCCATGACATCAATGCCTTCTTCTCTATTGGTGCGAATAGCACGTTGCAAAATGCTTTCGCCATGAGGAGTGGCAGGGAGAATATTCTTTCTTTTATACAGATATTCAGACAGTGCTTCAGATGTTGGAGCACAGAGAGTCGAGGAGATGTATTTATCACCATTTGCCAGTGGAATTTGGATAGCTTGGTTATCAATAATGTGGGCGACAGAGCAGTTTGCTGTGCCGTAATCAAAACCTATTGCTATTGTATCTTTATCCATCTTGCAGCCCGACTCATAAATAAAAGGGGCGCAATTAAACACTGTTTGGGTTTGCTAGGTCAAGAGTTGGAGGGAATAAAATTGCACAGAAAAGCGAGTATTTCAAATTAGGCTGAATTTGAAGTACTCGCTTTTGATTTAAATGATTAGCTTTCAAGGTCCATCGCATTTATACCGTCGCCATTTCCTTTGTTGCCGTTGTTTCGGTTTCCTTTATTACCACTACCATCACGATTGCCTTTGCCGTCTCGATTAGCATTGCCGTCACGATTAGCATTGCGGGCATGCACATCAAACTCAGCCTTATCAATGTATCCATCCTGATTTGCATCTAAAGAATCAAATGTGGCAGCTTTAGAGACATTCTTCATTTGGCGACCTTCTTGTGCTCGCTGTGTCATTCTTTGAGCTTTAAAGGCATTAAATTCATCGGCGCTGACTTTTCCATCCTGATCTGCATCCACAGCGGTGAAGTTTGGCGTTGGGTTTGCACTGTTTGCTTGTTTACCTTGGCCTGCGGCATTGACGCCAAAAGCGACAGATACAATCAGTGTAGTAAGTAGTGCTAGTGCTGTTGAGTGTTTCATAATCCTGTCCTCATTAATGTCTACAATCAAAGAATAGGCGCTGGAATGAATGTTAGCGTAAGCTAATGTAAGGTTATGTAAAGACCAACTGCAAGGGTTCTAGCTGGAGTATTAGGGAATTGATATAACAAGTTATTATTGTGTGAGAGTTTGCGGTATGGATGCAATTTTATTGCAACAATTGATGTTTATCTCTAGTATGGCGAAACTTATTGCAAATAATACCGCTTCTCATTTGCGTTAATGTCACAATATGGATGTTTTACCACGATAAATGAAATACATTTCGGTTAAAAAGGATTGAGATCAAATATAGCCGAATGATTTGTTTTTACTATATCGTCAAATATCCCAAAGTAGGGTCGTGACTCTCTTTGGTGCAGTACCGTATTCAATATAAGCTAAATCAAAGATTTAACGAGATAAATATGAACCACAAATCAGTGCGAGCTGTGCTAGTTGCAAGCTTGTCGATAACAAGTACTTTAGCGTTTGCTACTTCGCAATCCAATTTGCAGAAATCACAAAATTTAGAAACGCAAATCACTAAAAATGCCGCTCATAGTCAAACTAAAGTTGCCAAAAGCAGTGATGAATCCATTAGATTAGAAGCGGATATTGCCGCTCTAAAGCAAGAAGTCAACAATCTAAAAGTGTATCAAACACACCTTAATGGGCTTATTGCGAGTCAAGCTGATGAAATTAACAGTTATAACGCACAAATTTCTCAAATTGATGAGATCAGACAGAGTATCGTGCCATTAATGTACGAAATGCTCGAAGGGTTGAAAACCATTCAGGATAATGATCGTCCTATCCGCTGTGAAGCTCGTCACGAGCGATTAGAAAAACTGTCGACTATGATGACACAAGCTGACATTAGTGATGCTGAAAAGTATCGTCGAATTCTTGAAGCGTATCAGATTGAGATGGACTACGGCACCAAGATGGCTGCGTATTCAGGTCCAATTGTCATTGATGGTCAGTCAATTATTGTCGAAAAACTGTATCTTGGACGAATTTCATTGGTTGCTCGCTCTAAAGATCATCAAGGTTACTGGGCTTGGGATCACAGTCAGAAAATGTGGATAGCGCAGGATCGTAGCATTGGTCATGATATTGATAAGGCATTTGATGTTGCGGCAAAACAAGCCTCTCCAACACTATTAGAACTGCCGGTTTCGCTATCTAAAGGTTCGTTACCTAAAGGCGAGGGGGAGTAAATTATGAAACATTACCTCACGATCATTACACTGGCTGTTATTACGCTATTTTCAGCGACGTCAAGCTATGCTAATCAAGACCTTTTGCAAAATACAGCAAAAGCAAAACAGGCTGAGCAACAGCAGAATAAACAGCGTGAACAAGCATTTAAAGCTACAGAGCAACAGCTCAAAAGTGAATACAAGGCATTACTTAAACAGCGTAATAGCCTCAATAAAAGCATCGAGTCATTAAGTGATCAATTTGATGATAATGAGCAAACATTGGCAGAGAAAGAGAAGCAACTGACGCTGGCAACCGGTAGCTTAGGTGAAATCTTTGGTGTTGTCCGTCAAGGTGCAAAAGATGTGCAACTAGAGCAAGAACGCTCGGTTGCTTCGATTGGTTTAGATAAGGACATTGACCTTATTCATACCATTATTGATGCAAAATCAATCCCTTCTAAAGCTCAGTTATATGGCTTGTGGCATGCCTATGAGAACCAAATCACCAATAGCGCGCAAGCAACGCTACTTAATGTGCCGTATGTTAATGGCGCAGGTGAGATACAGCAAAAACGTGTTCTGCGTATGGGGGCATTTGCCTTAGCTGATGAACACGGTTATTTAACATGGGATCCGGCTAAAAAAATGGCCACGTCTTATATTGTGCAGCCGAGCAATCCTTTGTTAGTTTCTGCTAATTTAACCACTGCGACTACGCTGGTGACGATTGATGCTTCGCGTGGCGCTTTGCTTGAACAATTGGCAAATAACCCAACGATAATGCAGCGCATCGAACAAGGTGGCATTGTCGGTAAAATTATCATTAGTCTGTTAGGCATTGGTCTATTAATTGGTGTGTATCGCTCTATTGTGTTAGTTGCGATTAAGTCAAAAATTAATAAGCAATTAAAGCAGGTTGATACACCAAAATCAGATAACCCGCTTGGACGTATTATCTTGGTTCACCAAGTGGATAATAGCCCGACCTTGGAAGCTTTAGAATTGCGCTTGCTAGAAGCGGTAATGGATGAGCAAGAGCAGCTAGATAAAGGCATCTCGACGGTTAAATTGTTGGCCGCCATTGCCCCTATGTTGGGACTGTTGGGTACGGTGACGGGCATGATTGATACGTTCCAAACCATTACTCAATTTGGTAATGCCGATCCTCGTATTATGGCAGGTGGCATTTCCATGGCTTTGATTACCACTGTGCTAGGTTTGGTTGCGGCGATGCCACTACTGCTGGTTCACAATATGTTATCGAGCCTATCGGAGAGCATTCGTAATATTATTGAGAAGCAGGGTGTCGGTCTTGTTGCTGAAAGTGCAGAGCGACAGGCCATGTTAGCGGGTAGCCAAACGAATCATGTAGTGCAGCAGCCAGAGCAGAATTCGGCGAGTCTTGCGTAATGATTGATCTTGTCACGAATTTTACTTGGTTCACCGATCTTAGCGTTATCAGCTCAATTGAGCAGTTAATGTTTCGTGGTGGTCCGGTTTTATGGTGGCTTGCCATTGTGATGCTTTTTTTCTGGATTTTGGTACTGGATAGAGTGATGTACTTTGTGTGGGTTTTTCCAAAATACCAGCAGAAGTGGGTTCTAAAATGGCAGGTGCGAACAGACCGTCATTCATGGTTTGCCTTATCTCAAAGAGAGGCTTGGCTTGCGCAATCGGAGTTGGATCTTAAACGCTGGTTATCCTTGATGAAGGTGTTAATTTCGCTCTTTCCTATGCTGGGTTTGCTTGGCACTGTGACTGGGATGATTTCCGTGTTTGATGTCATGGCTGCGCAAGGCAATAGTGAGCCTCGTTTAATGGCGGCGGGAATTTCCATGGCGACTATCCCAACCATGGCAGGCATGGTCGCAGCTTTAGTCAGTATGTTTGTGTATTCAAGGTTATGTGGGTTAGCAGAGCGTAAACAATTGCATTTAGAGCGCTTGCTTCGTATTCATACCCCATAGTTTTTGTAGTTAATGAGTGATGCTGATTCAATCTTTAGAGCATCACTGCAGTTTCGTCATATAGAGGTTTTATTAAAATGAGATTAGGGCGACGTCGTGAGAAAAATGAAGAAGCGCAGGTTGATATGACCTCAATGCTCGACATCGTATTTATCATGTTGATCTTCTTTATTGTTACCAGCTCCTTTGTGCGAGAGTCCGGTGTTGAGGTGAATCGTCCTCAAGCGGCAAATTCAACCAGTCAGCAAGATGCCGGTATTTTTATTGCGATTACCGATAATAATCAAGTGTATATCGATAAACGCTTAGTCGACTCAGAGCGTGTACAAGCCACCCTAGAAAACCTATTAATCGATAAGCCAGATGCTTCTGTTGTCATTCAAGCAGACAAATTTGCCTTTAACGGTACTGTGGTTGAAGTGATGGACGGAGTAAAAGGGGCGGGCGTTGAAAAAATTGCTCTTGCCACTGCGGCGAAATAGAGACAGTTCATGAAACGACTATTTATCGCGGCACCCATTGCATTTTTGCTTACCCTATTTGTATTTGGTTTCATGACTTGGTTGGTTAATTTAGGTAAAACGCCGCTACAAGTGACCAAGCCATTGTTGAGCTTTGATATCTTGCAAGTAGAGCAAGACAGTCAAGCACAGCGACGTCAAAGACAACTGCCTGATCCGCCGAAAAAGCCAGTACAGCCACCGGAGATGAAATCCAGTAGCTCGAATAATGTCTCCAGTACGCCAATGGCGTTAAGTCATTTTGAATTGCCGCAGGTGTCTATTGATACTTCAGTTTCAGGTCTTGCCATTTCAAGCCCTGGCCCTCTCAGTATTGGGCAAAATCAGCAGGCAATGCCACTGCATCGAATTGAGCCAAGGTACCCAACCCGAGCGCTTAGCCGAAAAATTGAAGGCTTTGTGGTGATGAGTTTTACCATTAATCAAAATGGCAGACCAACGGACATTCAAGTTTTGCAAAGTCAACCTAACCGAATCTTCGACAGAGAGGCCAAAAGAGCCCTGCAGCGCTGGAAGTATCAGCCGCTTATCGTCGATGGTAAGGCAACGGCGAGAAAAGGCCAGACGTTAAAGTTGGAGTTTAAACTGCAAAAATGACAAATTTAGCGATTGTTTTAGCCATAGTACTTAGTGTGCTATCAATGCAGGTCAGTGCGCAAGAATTAAGCCGTTCTGTTGCCACTAGAGTGCATCAAGCTTATGAATTACAAAACAAAGATAACAATGTAAAAGCCATACAGACTTTAGAAAAGATAAAAGGGAATCATGCTTACGATACTGCTTTTGTGCAGCGAATGCTGGGCATTTTATACTGGCAACAGAAACAAAATAACCAAGCTGAAGAAGCGCTAACCCAAGCGGTTAGTGTAAATGGATTACCCATTGAGCAACAGATAGAAACGCAACGTATGCTAGGGGATATTCAGCTATCTAACGGGCACACCCGTAAAGCTTTAGCGACCTATCATCAGGTTATCGTACAAAATAATACTCATAAAATTATTGATGCAACGAGCATTCAGCAAGTTTGGTTACGCATTGCTCAAGGTAATTACCAACTGGAAGAGTGGAAAGCAGTAATCGCGGCCACTCATGGCTATCGCAACAATGGCGGAAAAGTAACGGTTCCGATGCTTAATTTACGCTTGGGCGCTGAATTATCCTTAAAACGCTGGAATAGCGCGCTAAAAACGACCCTGATTTTAAGAGGATTTGAGCCAGAGCAATCGCGCTGGTGGTTACAAACTCTGAATTTATATTTGAGAGTTGAACAATTTCCGCAGGCGTTAGCCACACTAAAACAATATGAACGTGCTGGTTTTTCATTAACTGATGCCCAATATCGTTTAATGGCGCAACTGTATTCCAAACAAAAAGTACCGCAGAAATCCGCTGAGATTTTTCATCTGTTAAATAAAGCAGACAACAGCAAAGCCAATGATTTGGCGAGGGAAGCGCAATATTGGCAGCAAGCAAGGGATTGGGAGCAATCTCTATCAGCGTGGTCAAGAGCAGTTGAAAAAGACCGTAAATATCAATGGTCTTATATCCAATTGTTGATGCAGCATAAGCAATATAAGACGGCGTTGACCCAATTGAACAGTGTTAAATCCAGTAGTCGAAGAGAGCTAACTCGTGTGGATGCCTATTATCGTTTAGGGGATAAAGACCGCGCACTGCGTCATGCGCAAAAAGCAAATCAGATAGAATCGAGTCAAAGTGCGCTTAACTGGATTCGTTATTTAACGCAGATTCAATGAAAGTAGTGAGATGTTTGGCTAAGTCATTAAATATTCCAGATGGGCTTTCACACAGTTGCATTTAACCGCAAAATATCGCACCATCTCGCCATTATTATTGCTTAATAGAGAAGATAAACATGAACAATGATGCTGATATCATCACTACCTTAGAAGAGCTAGAAGCTTTCTTAATCGCTGTTGAAGATGGCGGTTTTAGTTTAAGTAACGTTGAAGGTCTTGCGTTGGCAACAAGCAATAAAGACGGTCGCCGTTTTGTGGCAGTGTTAGATGACAAGCACCAATTATTGTTGTCTCGCTGGGTAACAGAAGATGTATTCCAAACAGGGCAAGACCTAGTCCGTGGTGGGCCAAAGCGTAAGAAGCATTAATCTGTTTGATGTCCACTCAGTTTAATATTAAATAAAAATACGTGTTATTATTTTTAAATTCCAGTACATGAGTGTGCTGGAATTTTTTTGCTTAAAGATTCTAAGTAATATCAATATGATAGCAGCCTTTATGTTATGGTGTTTAAATCAAGCCACCCAAGATAAATCAACCACATAGCCGCATAAATTTACTGTGACTGACCCAGAAATACAGATATTAAAAAATAAGGCTTTTGAAGTGAGCATATCGGGTGTTTATCTATCGATATGAACGGATACATGGAGAAAACATGAAATTTGGGCACGCTCAATCCCCATTATGCCAATAGGGTTATAAAGTAGAGTTATAATAAATTTGTAGCAGAGTTAGCCAGACTTAAAGTACTGACAATCGCCAGAAAAATGTCGTCTTTGTTTTTCTAAATGCTCACAGTAGTAAGTAAGCTCTTCGATAGTCCCGACGGGGCCATGAAATAGCAGGCCAAACTCTGTGGTTAATTTGATCCAGTTGTCATGAGGTATTTTCATTTTAGAGAGCAACGTCTTACTGTTTTCACTGATAACACCATGTTTATCATTACGGATAATACGCCCAGTTTCATCGACTAATGTAAGGTATTCTTTTAGCGAAAATGCAATACCTTTTGGTTGATTCTCACGTTCATTTCCAGTAAATGGCAGAAGTGCTTTAGGTTGTTTTCCTCTCAATGCAGCTTTGATACGGAGCTGAATGCTGGTGTGATTTGACTGCTCTAATGTTTGAGCCATCTTAGCTCTGATAGGGTTTAAATCGACATATGCCATGCAAGTTAGTAATGCCGTATCATCGAGCAGTGCTTGAGACTTAAACCGTCCCTCCCAGAAGCGACCACCGCAGTTATCTTCTTGATTTGCTTGTCTTGCAATCGGTTCATTCAAGCAGCGCATAAACCAGCTAATATCGCATAATCGGCTTCGAAAGGTTGCTATAGAATGTTTTAATCTAGCAACTTCGTGGGCTTCAATTAGTTCACCTCGAACGAATTTTTGTGTCAACTCATCGCCTTTAAATAACTTGTGCCATTGCTGGAGAACCTTTCTATCACTCCAATTATTTGCGGTATCAACATCAATTCGTAGTATCACATGCAGATGATTCGACATGACTGCGAAAGCTGCTATATCGATGGAGAATGCAGCTTCCAATTTAACCAATAAACCTTCAACCCAGCTTCGTCTATGGTCATAATTTTTGCCTGAAAATAGGTCATCACCACAAAGATAAGCACGCCTAACAACGCGACTACAACAATGGTAATAAGGTGTGTCTTCAATACTAATTTGAGTCCTACGAGGGCGAGGCATAGTACTTCTCCAACATATTTTGACAGTATGAGTTTAGTTGATGGTTGTGGATTGTGCGATTTAACTTGGGTGGCTAGATAAGCTCTAGATAAGTGACATGCATATTACGTTGTTCTTAATTATTTCTGATCTTTTGTAAACAAGCACTTGAAAGTCTTATGTTATGTTGTAACATATCGACCGATTGTAATTTCACTCAAAGTATTATGGAATTTTATGAATAACGTTCGTTTAGCCCCGTTGGCGGCTGCTTTTTTCTGTGCAGGTGTCTCTGCTGCACAAAACACAGATGAAGTAATGGTTGTCACGGCAACCTCTTATCAAACCAAAGTATCTGAAGTACCGGCAAGTGTTTCGATCATCACTAAAGAAGAGTTGGCGTTGATGCCATACAACAATTTAGCTGACGCACTGGCGACGACCGCTGGTGTTCATATTGCTGATATCGGTCAAGGTCGTCAGGGTATTGAGATTCGAGGAATGGACGTTTCACAAAGTTTGATATTGATTGATGGTCGCCGCATGAGTCGTGCTTCGGACATGCTAGGTCACTCTAACTTTGAGCTGCAAAATATCCCAGTTTCAGACATTGAGCGTATTGAAGTTATCAAAGGCCCTATGTCAGCTCTTTATGGTTCAGATGCCTTGGGTGGCGTGATTAACGTTATTACAAAACCAAAATCGAATGAATGGTCTGGCAGTGTTCGTGGCGGCGGCTCAACTGCGATTGGTGAAGATGGTGATACTGGAAATATTGAAGTCAGTGCATCGGGTGCTCTTATTGACGACACGGTATTGATGAAAGTGACGACAGGGCATGCTTATCAAGGCCTTATCGAAAATCGTAATCGTGAAAATGAGACGGATATTGCCGGAAATCGTAATACTTTTGTTGATGTTGAACTGCAAACTATTATTAGCCCACAACAAGAAGTCGATGTTTATACTCGCGTCGCACAAACTGACAGCTGGTATGACTCAAATGATGATACCTCGGGTGATAAAATCCGCAGCACAACGACTTACGATACCTTTGAATATGGCGTTACACACTCCGGTTATTGGGATTTTGCAGACACTCAGCTGCGCGTATACGGTTCACGCGTCTCTCAAACCAATGAAAAAACAATAGGTGCACCAAACGATCCCAACGATATTGATGAAGATATTGTTGATGGTTACATCCAGTTCTTTGCTTTTGATATTCATCACGTAACACTGGGTGGCCAATGGAGTGAGCAACGTCTTGATAGTGTTGACATCACCACTGGTGGAGGCTCGGCAAGCCAAGGTGCGCTATTTTTACAAGATGATATTAGTCTAACTGACGAACTGTCACTGCTTTTAGGTGGTCGCTATGACAACCATGCCGATTTTGGTAGCCATTTCTCTCCTCGTGCTTACTTAGTGTATAACCCAACGCAAAATTGGACCTTTAAAGGTGGATATGGTGAAGGCTTTAAAGCACCAACCATTAAGCAATCTTCTCCAGAGTACTACAGTACCGCTGTTGGTCGCCCATTTGATCTTAAAGGCAATGCAGATTTAAAACCTGAAGTGAATAAATCGTATGAAATATCAGCAGCGTATAATACTGAACGCTGGGGAAGTACGGTTACATTGTTTCAAAATAACGTAGAAAATCTTATTGATTTGGAATGTATTGCAAGCTGTGGTCGTCCTATTGCAGGTTCAACGATATATCAATACGTCAATATTAATGAAGCAGAAATCAAAGGTATTGAATGGTCTGGTAATGTTACCTTAGCTCCTGCTTGGTACGTAAACATGAACCTGACCCTGCTGGATACAGAAGATAAATCAACAGGTGAAGTCATTGAGAATAAGCCTAAATCACAAGCTTATTTAGCCATTAATTGGAAAACTACAGAGCAGTTAACCACTCAAGTTAGTATGCGTCATATTGGCTCTCAAACGGATGAAGGTGAAAAACTACCTGCATACCAAGTTTATGATTTTGCAGCAAACTATAGCCTAAATAGTTTTGATGTCTCTATGGGTGTCTCAAATTTACTTGATACCTATTTAGAAGATGAGTCAGAGTTTTTTACTTACGCAATCCAGCCTCGTCAAGTTTACCTAAACGGTACATACAGGTTTTAATGGATGCATAATTTAATAAACAAAGCAGCCATGGTTATTGGCTGCTTTTTATTGTTTTTGTCAACGCCTGCTGTAGCAACGAAAGTTGCTATAGTGCATACGGATTTTGTCCCTCATGCCAAAATAGAGCGCCTTAAACAATACGCTAATAATCAACAAGTTGAGTTAGTTAGCTACACTCCGTTGGAATACAATGTTGGCCTGTTAAATGATGTTGATTTGGTGGTATTAGACACCCCTCGTAGACCCGACCGTCAAAGGTTAATGGAGATTGTTTCATCCATTCCCGAGACTAAAAATTGGGTAATGCTGGGTGGGGGGCCGCCAAGTGCAAGCGACCAAATCGACACAGGATTCCATCGTATTCTCATGGGCTATTACCTTAATGGCACAGTGAATAATTATAATGCGTTTTTTGCTGCTATCGATGCGAAAAATAATGGTCGCTCACTTAAAAACTTGCCTGTAGCAGAGCGTGTGCCATCACACGGCATTTATTATAATGAAGGGACAACGACGGATCTTAATGCCTATTTAAAATCTGTAAAATACAACAAAGATCAACCGCTGGTGGGCTTTGTCACTGCGCGAAACCAAATTACCAATCAAGAATTTGAACCGCTTGACCAGCTGATTGAAGCGGCTAATAAAGCTAATATCACTCCTGTTATTTTCTATTTAGATAACGATAATGGACTGGATTGGCCATGGAATGACATCAAACCAACCATGCTAGTCAATATGACGCACTTGCAGAAAGGTGAACAGCGTAAGAGTGAGCTAGCAAAGCTGAATGTGCCAATGATCCAAACTCTGCATTATCGTAGTGGGACCATTGATGATTGGCGAAATAGCGATGTTGGAATTGATCAGCGCAGTGCATCAGTCATGCTTTCTACGCCAGAAACATGGGGGTTAACAGACCCACTAGTGATTTCTGCTGAAAGTGATACTGATAAACACTACATTCCAGAGCAGTTGGAGCTATTGTTTGGGCGTGCTCACTCTTATTATCGCCTGCAAACAAAAGTGACTCAGGATAAGTCTTTAGCCGTTATGTTTTGGAATGCACCTGCTGGGGCTGAAAATATTTCGGCCTCAAACCTTAACATTCCACTTAGCATATCAAGTATTGCCAGTGGTTTACGCGAAGAAGGCTTTGATATTCCGCAGCTTGATGAGCAAAAAGTCATTGCTGATGCCAAGGAATTATTATCGGGCTACTACCAACCAAGTCAGCTTCAACAACTTTTAGATAAAGGCTACGCCGTTGCTTTGCCACTGAGATCTTACATGCGTTGGTATAAAACGATGCCGATGGAAACGCGCGTTTTTGTCAATCAGTGGTGGGGACATCCATTGCGTTATAAGGGGTTACTGCAAGTTAATGGTGAACCCGCTTTTGTGTTTCCTTTGCTCAAGCAAGGCAATTTGTGGTTACTGCCACAGCCTCCTCGCGCTGGAGAAGTTGGCCATTCTATTCATGCAGTAAAAGAGCCACCCAATCATTTGTATCTTGCCGCTTATCTGTGGTTGCAACTGCAATATCAAGAAAACAATCTAGATGCGTTAGTCCACTTAGGTACTCACGGCACCCAAGAATGGACACCGGGTAAATCTAGAGGGTTATCAAGAAACGATTTCCCATTTCTTACTTTGGGTGACCTTCCGGTCTTATATCCGTACATTCAAGACAATATTGCCGAAGCGATTCAGGCAAAACGCCGAGGCCGTGCGACCATCATTAGTCATCAAACGCCAACGTTTGGTCCTGCGGGGTTATATGGTGAATACGTTGAGCTAAATCGTCTGCTAGGGGATTACAAAACAGCGCTACCAGGTTCGGTCAAAGATGAGATTCAACTATCACTGCGCAACAAAATACTAGAGCTTAATGTCCTTGATGATATGGGTGTCTCGATTAATGAGCAGGCAACCGAGCTTGAAAATCATTTTGACGATGTATTGGATGAGCTCGAAGAGCATATCGATAGACTCGCTGCATCATCGGTGCCGCTGGGCTTACATGTATTTGGACATACAAAATCACAGCAAGATATTCTGTACACCATTTTGCAGCAGCAAGGTGATGAGTACCTAAAGCTGTTTATGGATGAGCCTGCTAATTTCTGGAAACAGTTTGAAGGCAGTCTTGATCCTCTTGAGCATACCAAGCCTTACCAGTGGTTAAGCCAAGCATTGCAAGATCCAACCAGTGTTGAACCGGCGCGACAAACTGTGGCAAAAAGCATTGTCACATCTTATCAATCCTTGTCCCAACCGGGTGAGATAGAAGCACTGATTACGGGCATGAATGGCGGGTTTTTAAAAGCGGGGAGTGGCGGCGATCCATTGAAAAATCCATCAACCACCAGTGGCACTAATCTGTTTGGTTTTGATCCAGCCAAAGTCCCAAGTTCACAGGCTTATACTGCGGCAGAAAAAGAGCTGCAAAACTTACTGGATGTACATTTAGCGGAAAATGGCGAGTATCCAAATAAAATTGCTTTTTCGCTGTGGGCAGGAGAAACCCAACGTCACTTTGGCATGCTAGAAGCTCAGGTATTACGTGCGCTAGGGTTAAAACCGGTTTGGGATCGAGGCGGCAATTTGCTTCGCCTTGATATCATTCCAACCTCGGAGCTTACTCATCCGCGCATTGATGTCGTTATTCAAGCAACATCAGTTTATCGCGATCAATTTGACGGGTTTATGCTAAAGCTAAGTCATGCGATTGAGCAACTTAGTCAGCTTGATGATGGTAATGCTATAGCTAAAAATAGCCAAAAATTGAGCGATAAGCTTAGAGATCTTGGTTATAGCAGTGAACGTGCGTCTATGTTGTCGGCACTGCGGATCTTTAGCAATGAACCGGGTGACTATGGCAGTGGAGTCAACCATCTTGCTGTTCAGTCGCAAGACTGGGAAGACGATGATGCACTTGGTGAACAATTTACCAACCGACTGCAATACGCTTATGGCACGCAGGTTTGGGGAGAAAAATTGGGTGACACCAATTTATTTGAATCTCAGTTAGCCTCTGTTGATGCGGCGGTTATGACTCGAACCAGTCGTCTGCACGGCTTGCTATCAACCGATCATCCTTTTGAATATCTCGGTGGCTTAGCCGCCGCTGTACGTCGAGCATCAGGTCAAGATCCTTCTCTGTATATTAATGATTTAAGGGAGTCTAACAGTCGCACGGTTTCTGCCGGTAAATTTATCGCCGAAGAGCTCAATGCTCGCTACATGAATCCAGTTTGGATCAAAGCTATGCAAGATGAAGGTTACGCTGGCGCACTTAATATGCTTGATATCACTAACAATTTATTCGGCTGGCAGGTAACGGCGCCAGAAACCGTGAGTGATTATCAGTGGGAAGCATTAAGTGAAGTGTATATAGATGATAAGCACGATCTTGGGATAAATGAGTGGTTTAAACAGCATCAACCTGCCGCCCAAATGCAAATCATTGAACGTATGTTAGAAGCGGTGCGTAAAGGCTATTGGGAAGCTGATGAGGCAAGGTTACAAGCACTACTAGAGCGACATCAGCAGCTTGAGTCTATGGTGGATTATCATCAAACCCATAACGTGACCGCTGAGTTTATTGAGCAGACTGCCGCTGGCTTTGGTTTATCTGGCAGTGCAGGGCAAGCGCCTAGTGCGCCCACAGTCTCAGGCAATGTGATGCAAGAAATCCCAGCCTATGAAGAACCGCAGTCAATGAGCGACAAAAAAATGCTGTTCCTTATCATTGCTATTTTTGCCTGCATTGCCTTTGGCGCAGTGCGACAACACTTTATTTATCGAGATGAAAAATGAATCAACTAGAAAGTTTAATTTACCAATTCGCAACCCTATTCATGCAACCGATTATGGTGCTGGTCATCATTATTGCTGTTTATTCGCTCTATAGCGTTGGGCGCTTTGCTATGGAGTTTATTCAACGCCAACGTTCAAGCTATGTACCAATACTGCACCGCTACGCTAAGGCAAAAAATGTCTATCAAGGTGACCAGTTAGAGCTCTGGATTATCAAGCAATTAGAACCGCTGCGCATCGTGAGTCGCTCAGGTCCAATGTTAGGTATTGTCACCACCATGATTGCCATTGGCCCTGCATTGGTCGCAATGGGAGAAGGCGCGATTGATAAGGTTGCTCAAGAAATGATCGTGGCATTTTCGGCATCGATACTAGCGCTGATCGCCGCCAGTATTACCTTTAGCATCATGACCATTCGTCGTCGTTGGATGTTAGAGGATATGTGCGCTATTGAACTCAAGGAGCAAAAATAATGCGCTTTCTTGAATCTGATGACGCCGATGATCCCATCTTATCGATAATTAATATGGTAGATCTGTTCGCCATTATCATGGCATTTTTGATGATACTGAACGTAACCAGTAGTCAATTACCGGATAATTCAGTTTTAATTGAAAATCCGGGGCAGGAAAACATGAAAATCACCATTAAAGATGGTGAAACCATGACCCGCTATGAAACCTCTGATGAAATAGGTGAAGGGGTAGGCAGCCTAGCCGGACAAACCTATATGCTAGATGATGGACGGCTTATTTACGTGCCTGCGGATAAAAAGTAACGACGGCTAGAACCTCCTCAGAACGAAGAAATCTATTGCGAAAACAAAAAACGACCAACAAGCATTTTTAATGAAATGCAGTTGGTCGTTTGAGTTTGGATCTAGTTTTGATTGTTCACGGCTTAGGCTTTATTTTTAAAGCTACTCAAGCTTTAATTTCGATAAATTCCGCTTCGAACAGCAACATAATTTTACTTTCAATGTGATCACGCTATTTGATTTACGGCAATAAGCCAGATATTCTAGCGAACAGTTGTAAGCTGAAACTGAAAAATGGAGTTACCGTGAGCACTCAACGTCCACCTTTACTATGGTTTAACATCTTTATATTTGTATCGAGTTTATTATTAGCTGTGGTCATTACCCCTTGGTATGCCTTTAGCTATGGCTTGAACTGGGCACATCTAATCTGGTTCATTATTGCGTTTAGTTTTACTAATCTGTCCATTACTGCGGGATACCATCGTCTTTGGAGTCATAAGACGTATCAGGCTAATTCGATTCTGAAAGGTATTTTTGCGATTGGCGGTGCATTTTCTTTGCAAAATAGCGCCCTTCACTGGTCATCCGATCATCGTGAGCACCATAAGCATGTGGATCATGACTCGAAAGACCCTTATTCGGCATCACGCGGTTTTTGGTATTCGCATATGGGTTGGATGTTGCGTGATTATAATCAGCAAACCTATTCGAACTATGAAAACTGTCGTGATTTGAAAAAGGATAGGGTAGTGCAGTGGCAACATAAATATTATGGTCCACTTGCGATAGCGACTAACTTTGGATTCCCGATATTACTGGGCATTATTTATAATGACATTATTGGAATGTTTTTAGTGGTTGGCGCTGTAAGGTTGGTCTTAAGTCATCACACCACCTTTTTTATCAACTCGTTAGCGCACATTTGGGGTAAGCAAACCTTTACCAAAAAGAATTCGGCGAGAGATAACGGCATACTGGCATTCTTTACTTTTGGCGAAGGTTATCACAACTTCCATCATCTATTTGAGAACGACTATCGCAATGGGATTTGTTGGTGGCATTACGATCCGACGAAGTGGTTAATTAAAGCGTGTTCTTGGATTGGTTGGACCGAAAAGCTGCGTGTCACACCGCAATTTAAAATTGAAAAAGCGCGCGCTATGATGATGCTACAAAATGCCAATCATAAGCTTAATGAGATGAACGCTTGTCCTTCTATTACCACTAAGTTGGAGCAAGAATTTGAGTCTCTGATTGAAAGCATGCAGGATTACTACAATAGCAAAAAGCACTTATTGCAGAACAAAAAGCAGCAGGTTTTAAAAAGTCATGAGTTGGAAGTGTTTATGATTCACCATCAGCAACTTAAAGATCAATTTCAGTCCCAGCAGCAAATTTGGATGAGCCAAGTAAAGCGCTTCGCTTAGTTGACTAGGGTGAGATCACGAACGTTATTTGAACAAAATCATGTGCATTAGCGGAACAAGCCTTTGTTGCATGGATTTGTAGCATGGATGCCACTATGAAGCCATCAAGGATGATTTCACGGCGTCTTGTGGAGATGATGTACATGATTGGTCGATAAGTGTTCGCTCATGCGTTCGCCCTACCTAGTTGACGCTTCGCTTAGTGGATACGGTCTAAAAATAAAGCCCGCGATGAAATCATCTGCGGGCTTTTTAATGTCTTCAAATAACAGTCAGAAAAGCATTATTCGCTTATTCTACTTTGAGTTTTTGATAGTACTCTTCATACAATACATTGGCGTCACCCACAGAATCTTGCCAAGTACCGTTATCTAGTGCCTCTTGAGGAGGGTAGATATTCGGGTTTTCAGAGAATTCTTTCGGTAATAACGCTTGGGCAGTAGCGACTGGTGTTGGGTAGCCAATTTCTAAAGCAATTTTGGCCGCGTTTTCTGGGCGCAGTAGAAAATCAATCATCATGTGCGCCGCTTTGGTGTTTTTAGCACCAGATGGGATCGCTAGGCTGTCCATCCACAAAATAGTGCCTTTTTTAGGCCATACGATGTCAATTGAAGCGCCTTCTTGACGAGCCATATAAGCAGAACCATTCCACAACATACCTAGCGACACTTCACCCGCCATATAAGGGTTTGCAGGGAAATCCGAGTTGAATACCAAGACATTTGGCATCAGCTTTTTAAGCTCTTCATAGGCGGCTTTAATTTCGTCTGGGTTGGTGGTGTTAGGTGAGTAGCCAAGCTTAGTTAATGCAATGTGGAACACTTCTCGAGTGTCATCAATCAGCATTAGCTGACCTTCCCACTTTTTGTCCCACAAATCGTCCCATTTGGTGATGCTGGATTTGTCTATCATATCGGTATTCACACCGATGCCAGTTGCGCCCCAAATATAAGGGATAGAGTAATTGTTGCTTGGGTCAAATGGCTTATTAAGATATTTAGGATCAAGATCGGCAAAATGTTTAAGTTGCGATTTATCAATCTTTTGTAGCATGCCCTCTTTACGCATTTTAGAGACAAAGTAGGCAGAAGGTACAATCAAATCATAGCCTGAACCTTGTGTTTTAAGCTTGGCGTACATGCTTTCGTTAGACTCATAGGTTGAATAAATCACCTTGATACCAGTCTCTTTAGTAAAGTCTTTTAACACTTGGTCTGGGATATATTCTGACCAGTTATAAAAATACAGTTCTTTGTCCGCAGACCATGCTGGGAGAGAGAACAGTGTCGCCATAAAAAGGGCGGTCGCATACAATTTACGTTTCATCACATTTCCATCTTTTAGTCACTTCACAGCTTTAATGACAAAGCCTTAATGAACAAGAGTAATTAACCTGCTGATTGGTATATTCGGCAGGAGGGATAACTTGATAATTCTAGACTACTTCACTTTTTCTCGTGCAATAAGCTGTGAAATTATTACCAAGACTAATGACACTACCAACATCGATGTAGCCAATGCATTGACCTCAGGAGAGATGCCAACTTTAACCATTGAATAGATTTTCAAAGGCAATATTTCATAAGCAGGGCCGGTTACAAAAGAGCTAATAATGACGTCATCTAATGACAAGGTGAAGCTCAGTAACCACCCTGCGGCGACCGCAGGCATCGCCAACGGTAAGATGATTTTTTTGAGTATCGTCCATTCACCTGCGCCTAAGTCTTTGGCCGCTTCCAGCATTTTTACATTAAATCCATTTAAGCGACTGTAAACCGTGACCACCACAAACGGTAGGCAAAACGTAATGTGTGCAATCAGTAAGGTGAAAAACCCTAGCTGCGCACCAATCACAAGAAACAGTGCCAGCAAAGAGATAGCCATTACGATATCAGGGGACATCATCACCACAAATAACATGCCATTGACCGCTTTTTTACCTTTAAATTGATAACGGAAAAGCGCCACAGCGGTAAGACTGCCGATTAAGGTCGCAGCAGTTGCCGAGAAAACTGCAATGTTTAATGAGTGCCACGCGGCCTGCATTAAGCTGTCGTTATTGACTAAACTCTCATACCATTTAGTGGTAAATCCACCCCATTTCATACCAAATTTATTGGCATTAAATGAATTGGCAATTAACACTATGATGGGCAGGTACAAAAATGCGTACACCAAGCTCATAAAGCTAAACCTAAGTGTGCGTCCCATTAGCCTAGCTCCCCTTTTCTATTTAATAACTTTCCGGCTCGATAGTAGGCGTAAAGCATAATCGCCATTACTAGAGTTAACGCTATGCTGGTGGCTGCGCCAAAAGGCCAATCGCGGGAGTTGAGTACCTGACTTTTGATGACATTACCAATGAGTAAGTTTTTCGCTCCGCCTAGGAGGTCGGCGACGTAAAACATTCCTAGCGCAGGTAAAAGTACTAATAAGCATCCGCCAATGATGCCTGGCATCGTTAGGGGCAATATGACTTTGGTAAACGTGCGCAGTTTATTAGCACCCAAATCTTTGGCCGCTTCAATATAGGTTCTGTCGAGTTTTTCGATGGCGGAATAAAGGGGCAATATCATAAATGGCAATAAAATATAGACCAAGCCAATCATGACCGCGGTTTCGGTGTACATAATTCGTATCGGCTTGTCGATAATATCTAAGGCCATTAAAGATTTGTTGAATATTCCCTGTGTGCCAAGCACAATTTTTAAGCCATAAGTTCTGATTAATGAGTTAGTCCAAAAAGGCACAATCACTAAAAATAGCATCAAAGGTCGCCATTTTGTCGGCATTTTGCTGACGATGTAGGCAAAAGGGTAGCCAATGACAAGACATATCGTGGTGGCGATAATTGCCATATAAAATGAGTGCCACAGTACTTTGGCGTACAAAGGGTCAATTAATCGGGCATAGTTATCGAAAGTGAAAGTCAGATCAATAAGATTGGCATCATCACGAGTTAAAAAACTGGTGGCAATAATCATTAAATTGGGGACTAAAACAAACAGCGTTAACCAACAGACAATGACTGCAATGATGATGTTTTGTAGATTAAATTTCTTGCTCATCATGCAATACGACCTCCCAACTCTCAACCCAAGTAATGGCTACTTTTTGCCCTAGGGAGTGGTCAACATCAGGATCGTCTTCATTAAAAAACTCACTGATCATCACTTTTAATCCAGACTCAAGTTCAATCACTGAATCTAGTGTCATGCCTTTATAGGTGCGCTCAATAACGTGCCCAACAATGCCTTTTTGTTCGGATTCTTTGATCTCTTTTAGCCTAAGATCTTCTGGGCGAAGCAGTACTCGCAGCTTTTCTCCGCTAGTGACATCTTGATCAAAATAGATGACAGAATCGATGCCTTCAATGGTTGCACTGATGCGCTTATCATCGATTCGCTGCTTTGCCACTGCATCAAACACATTAATTTCGCCAATAAATCGCGCCACGAATAAGTTTTTAGGCTCTTCGTAAATTTCCCGCGGCGTACCATCTTGTTCAATGATGCCATCTCGCATCACAATAATGCGATCTGACATGGAAAGTGCTTCTTCTTGATCGTGGGTCACAAAGATAAAGGTAATGCCCAGTTGGCGCTGCAGTTGTTTAAGCTCTATCTGCATTTGCTTTCTAAGCTTGTAATCCAATGCAGATAAAGACTCATCAAGTAGCAATACTTTGGGTTTGTTGACCACCGCGCGAGCAATGGCAACACGTTGTTGTTGACCACCGGAAAGTTGGCTTGGCTTACGCTGACTCATTGAGCCTAAACGCACCATTTGCAACGCTTCCATGACTCTAGGTTCAATTTCGGCAGTAGGTACTTTTTGCATTCGTAGCCCAAAAGCAACGTTTTCAAATACGCTCATGTGAGGAAATAACGCATAGCTTTGAAAGACCGTATTAACGTGTCTTTGCTCGGCGGGGATATCGGTAACGTTTTGCTTATCCAGAACAATATTGCCGCTATCAACGTTTTCAAATCCTGCAATCATGCGCAGTACTGTCGTTTTACCGCACCCAGATGGCCCAAGAATGGTAAGAAACTCGCCATGATTAACATCTAAATTGAGATTGCCAATGATCTCTTTGCCATCAAAGCTTTTACTGACTCCAGTTAAACGAATAACGGGCTGTTTAGTCGATTGCTTAGTGGGTTGTTGTGCGTTCAACGTTGAGTTCTCTCCGGGCTATAGGACTAGGTCATTTGGTGATAATAAGTGGCGATATTATATATCTCAAATAGTTTTGGCTATCTAACCACAAATAGAGTTTTGAATATTATAGGTGATTGTAGAAAAAACAACCGTAAACTAAAGCCACGATGCTTGAAGTGGTGCACCTATATGCCTATGATTTATCAGTATTATTCTTTAATGTATTGAATTGTGGTTATCTTGATGATGACCACAAGAAAAAGTAAAAGCAGGTTAAGGCTGTATTTACTCTGCATCAACGCTAGTTTGAGGACGCTATGTTTTTAATATATGTTTTTAATATGTGTTAGTAACTAATGCTATTAAGTAGTGATTTTTGGATTTGGGTTCCGTTAGCGGTTGCGATGGCCTGCGCGCTGTTTGGTTATTCTAAAGCGGGATTTATTGGTTTAGCCATTGCGGTGATTGGGGCGTATCTTGAGTCCCGACTGTCCATTCTAGCCATTGGCACTATCATTTTTGGCCTTGCTATGGCTTGGCAAATCCCACAGCTAAGTGGTTGGCGCAAATACAGTGCATGGGTGGTCGTTATCGCATGGTGCGCTGGATTAGCACTGCATCTATTGCCTGGTTTTGATAATTTGCATGTTCTCGATAATGTGCGAACTGGACCAAACAGCATTACATTCAATTTGTATCTAAATCTAGATAAACCTATTATCTTCTTCGCTTTACTGCTTGCTTACCCTCAGCTTCTTGGGCAAAACAAAACACTGAATCCAAGGGCTATCATCACCTCATTACTTTTTCTTAGTACGTTACTTCCCATTGCCGTAATGATGGGGAAAATAGGCATAGAAGTGACGATTCCAGCTTGGTGGTGGCTGTTTGCGCTCAATAATTTGCTACTCACCTGTGTTGTTGAAGAAGCCATTTTTCGAGGTCTTATTCAGCAAAGCTTAACTTCTAAGTTTGATTGGAAAATTGCTTTAGCTGTAGCCAGTGGATTATTTGGCTTTGCGCATATTGCGGGTGGGTTAGCGTTTGTCATTTTTGCAACACTTGCAGGGGTAGGCTACGGAATGATGTTCCACTTATCTGGTCGATTATGGATTGCGGTATTAACACATTTTCTATTCAACTTTTGCCACCTACTGTTTTTTACTTATCCTATTTCAGTGATTAGGTAGGATTTACCCCCTTACTTAACATCGAATGCCTTATTAAAATTACAATCTACATCTAATGCTCATCTGTTATTTTAATAACGGACACGCCGCAGGTAAAACCATCTTGATCTGAGATGCGCAGACTTCAAATTTAATCTTATTACTTGTAATCGGCTCACCATCCAAATTAATCGGCATTAAAGTATCAGCTTGCCATTCGATGCTTTCTACTTGAATTTTTCGCACATATTGACCGTCAGGCTTAGGATCGTTGAGCTCTTGTAACACTAAGGGAAGAGCAGTTTTTGGAAAGTCACTAAGGGATATAACCTCCATTTTACCGTCATTTATGAATGAGTTCGGTGATAGCACTTGTCCACCGCCAGCTTGTCGGCCATTACATACCGCGCCGACAATAACGTTGCTATCGATAACATTATTATCAAAAATAACTTGACCAGAAAAAGGCTGAAAGTTAAGTGCTTGAACCAAACCAGTAAGCGTATAAGCGCCGCCACCAAGGAAGTTCTTTAATGCTACAGGGGTCGTTGCAGTAACTTGCGCGCCAAAACCACCAGTGGCCATATTCATAAAGTAGTGAGAGCCTGCTTTGATGACATCGACATAGTGGCTTTCACCGCTAATGGCTAATTTTAGTGCATCGTATTCAAGTTGAGTTGGGATAAGGCATGAGGTTGCAAAATCGTTTGCTGTGCCCAGTGGCAGTACTGCGAGTTCTGGACGCTGTAGTTTTGGAATCTTCATTAAAGCATTCACGACTTCATTGATTGTCCCGTCACCACCTCCTGCTATTAACCGGTCGCAGTTTTGCTCAACGGCTTCTTGCACGAGGCGATCGATATCTCCAGCCTCCCAAGTGGGGCGAACTTCTAAGTCGGTTCCGTCAGCCCTAATGGCAAAAACAGCTTCTCGCACTGTCGCTAGAGATGCTTTTTTCCCGTTAAGCAATAATCTCACTTTCACTGTAAGTCCTCATCCGTGTTTATAGAGCAATACAAACCTTAACACAGTTCAATTGAATGCTTAATAGCTGTTCATGCTCAGGATCTTGTGTGTTTATGATGATGGTGATTTGGGTGTCATGGTTATCGTTCGATAGGGTGAAATGCAGGGTTTAATAAAGTAGAGCTAATCAAAGCAATGAAAATCAAAACTAAGTCGTATATGGTAGTGAAATATATTGGTACTGATCTCAGTCGTTTAGTTAAACAAAGGTTTGAATCATGAGTTATAAATTAGAAGTGGATTTGCATACCCATACTTTAGCCAGTCATCATGCCTATAGCACCATACATGATTATGTGCGTGAAGCGCCAAAGCGAGGTATTCGCTTGTTTGCGAATACCGATCATGGGCCGGATATGGAAGACGCACCGCATCGCTGGCACTTTGTTAACAGCCTTACCTTCCCTCGTGTTGCGGATGGCGTGGGCATATTACGTGGCATAGAGAGTAATATTAAAGATCTTGAAGGTAACATTGATATTGATGAGCCTACTCGCGCCAGTTTAGATATTATTCTTACCGGTTTTCATCCGCCAGTATTTGCGCCGCGAGATATCGATGCCAATACAGAAGCGATGAGTAATGTGATAAAAAGTGGCAAGATTCATGTTGTGACTCACCCCGGTAATACTCGTTTTCCTATCCATATTGAGCAGATTGTAAAATTGGCCGCGCAACAAAATGTGGCGCTTGAGATAAATAATAGTTCCTTCTTATATTCTAGAAAAGGCTGTTTTGATAACTGTCAAAAAATTGCTCAGTTAGCCAAAAAATATGATGCACCAATTAGCGTGGGTTCTGATGCGCATAATGCTTGGGATCTAGGGCGCTTTGATAAAGCAAAAGCGTTAATCACTGACGTAGGTTACCCAGCAGAGCGGGTAATCAATAACACCGTCGAGTCGGTATTTGCCTATTTGGCAACGAAGGGAATTGATATTGCCCATGAGTTTGATTGGTAAATGTAGACGTGATTTCGGCTAAAAATTTTAAGGTAAAGAGATGAATCAACTGTTCAAAACAGTCGCTGTGACTTACGTTATTTTGCTGACCATTATTATGGGCTTTTCGTTATTTTCTGGTGTGGTTGTCGCCCCTGTTATTTTTAACTCCAGCAGCTTTCTTGGCAGCTCGTTACTGAGCCGTTTTCAAGAAGGACTATTGATGACCGAAGTCTTTGTACGATTATCGTACCCCTTGGTTATGGTGTGCATTTTTGCCTGCGTATTTGAGCTGTTCAGCTATTTCAAAAAAGGGACCGATTGGATAGCGATCATCAGCATGAGCTTAATGGTCACAACGGGGCTGCTGTTCGGATTCTACTTTGTGCCAGAGATAGTGCACATGCAGGCGCAAGGCCCAGTGGTAACACAAAGTGACGTATTTACTTCAATTCATAAGACCTCGGAAATTTGTTTTAAAATCACCGTGTTTTCAGGTGTTGTTTTATCGATACGCAATATTTTGAAGTTAATGCGATAAAAGCTCATATACGAAAGCCATATTTTAAAACCATATTTGAAAACATAGTTTAGTTTTGGGCTTTGGCTATCTTCCTTCATACTCCGTGCCAATTATTCAACTGAGCGCATTGTTTGCTAAATATTGCGCTTGTTGATGAAGCATTGGTTTTAGGGTGTTGGCAATGAATTTGAAGGTTAAAGGTTTGGTACTCGCGGCTGTTGCAGCTTTAGTTTTAAATGGCTGTGATAGTGGTAGCGAACAGGTAGATTCTGTTGGCAAAGAGATGAAAAAAGTACTCGATCAGGCAGGAGAAGATCTTGGTGATATTGTTAAACACAGTGATGCGACTATTGAGAAAAAATTAGAAAATAAATTTCATTTAACTCATAGCGATGCTGTTTATGTGACTGAGCATAATAAAGCCGAAGCTGACTATGTTGTTAATGATGTTTTGGTCCCTGTATTTGCCGATATAAAGTTCAAGTTTTCATCTACTTCAACGAAGACAGAGAATACTAATGCCACTCGCGTGCTTGGCCAAATAGCTTTTGTTCTTAATAGCCAAGAGTTTCAAGACCGTTTTGACGCAAATCCTATACCAGATGCATGTTGCTCTTTAGGAGTTGATGATGCCAAGATGCCCCCTGCAGATTTTGTCGCATTCAAAAATGTAGTAAATGATAGAACACAGCAATGGAAAGATAAGACGTTACTAATTTCAATTGATGGGACTAATAGGCATCAAGCTATATTAGGTCAGCCAAATCTCTATTTAAATAAGTTTGAAGTACAAGATACCGCAACACTCAGCAGTAATGCACCGCTGTTATTACAGAGATTAACGTCGGCATTTGGTTATTCCAACGATAAAGCGCCAGATAGTATTCCTTATTACGTACAATTGATGACCAAACAAGATGGTGCTCGTAAGGATGATTTATTTAAAAAGTTTTTTGGCTAATTTAAATAAACTGACCAAAACAAAAAGCCGGCGAATCATTCGCCGGCTTACTTTTATCTTTGCAATACAGTGTTACTGTTTACAATTATTGCTTAGAACGGCGACGTGCTACCAATCCGCCAGCCATTAGCATTAACATCAAGAAATCAAAGCTACCGCCGCTTGATCCTTCTACATTGTTGCCACCGTCTTGTGAGTCGTTATCACTGCCATTATCATCTTCAGGAGCTTCAGGAGCTTCAGGAGCTTCAGGAGCATTGTTGTCTCCATCTTCAGATCCGTCGTCACCTTCTGGCAAGTTATCATCGCCGTCTTCAGAGCCTTCATCATTATTGTTGAATGCTAATACAATAATTGTTGGATCGTGGTCAGAAGAGCGGTATGCATCATTGTGTTTCACTAGGTCGCCAGTATGCTCGTTAGCGTATTGGAACAAAGAGGATTCAACGGCGTTAATTGACCATACTTCGGCATCCACAACATAATCTTTTAGCTCATTATCAACCAAAACGTAATCTAGCGTACCCATTGCATCATTGTATGAATAGCTGTAAGTCTTTGGCTTAAGCTCTTCAACAATGTCTAGGTAGTTGAATGATTCTTCAATCAACGCGCCTTCTTCACCGTGTAGTGGAGTACCGCTTGTGGCGTCACCACCAATGTAAGTGTTGCGCGCTGCATAGATTTCATAGTCTGCAGGTGCATTGTCACGGTTGGTCAACACTAAGATAGGATCTTCTTGGCCGTAGCTGTTAAGGTCGCCCATAACCACTTTGTAGCCATCAATCTTAGTTAGCTCTTGAGCCAGTTGGTAAGCGGCTGATACGCGGAAGTGCTCACAGCTGCCTTGGATGTTCACGTCGTTTTCTTGATCAGCGGTGGCTTCATCTTCCCAGCACGTCGAACCTTTTGATTTGAAGTGGTTGGTCGAAATCACTAGATCTTTGTCGGCATTTTCAACAGCAAAAGAAGCAGTGAATGCATCACGCTGATAAGCGCTCTTAGTGCTACCATTTTCTGTTACGTGTTGCTGTGGCAGTTCAATCACGTAAGTGTCATTTAACGTAGCAGTGCTAGGACGATAAATGATTTTGTTCGTGATGGCATCGGTACCAACAAAGCCTTCGCCTTCAAGATCGTTAGGCATTGCAATCTGGTATTGATCAGCTTCGTCTAGGCGGCTATTTAGCGTTTCAACCAGTACATGAATAGCAGAATCTTCGTCAAAACCGTTGTTTTCAATTTCAATTAGGCCGTAGATATCAGCGTCGATAGCAACTAATGCAGAAACGATTTTCTCTAATTGCACATCAAATTCAGCAAGGCTTTCTGCGCCACGGTTGCTGTTGGTTGGGTTATCGCGACCACCAAATGGAGAGTTGAAGAAGTTGAGAACGTTGAAGCTAGAAACAACTAACTCTCCCTCTTCTAGGTTAGGCGCTAGGGAGCGTTCGTTTTCAACAAAAGTGCCGTTGTCAGCCGTGTTGTGTACGTATAAGCGGTATTCAGAATATGAGTAGCCCAGTACGCCAGTTAAGCCTTCTTCGCTAAGCTGAGCACCAACACGGATATAGTCATCACTGGTGCCTGTGCCGTTGTCTTGTGCAAAGTTAGGATACCAAGGTACAACGCCGTCA
Source organism: Vibrio sp. UCD-FRSSP16_30 (assembly GCF_001676025.1). Taxonomy (GTDB): domain Bacteria; phylum Pseudomonadota; class Gammaproteobacteria; order Enterobacterales; family Vibrionaceae; genus Vibrio. Next base: position 24,095 of record NZ_LZFW01000007.1, on the reverse strand, counting down.
GCGGCCTCAATGGATGACTCTACAAATAGACGACGGTCAGCATTGCTTGCATCTTGCGCGCTAGCGCCAGCGGTTAGTGGTGTGTTGAGCTGGTTTGGATGGTAGTTGACTGCTTGATGAGCAAGTACCATGTTGTTACGGTATGCGCTGTAATCAAAACCAAAAGTACGAGTAACATGCATATCCGTTGCATTGTTGACGCGAACCAACATGCCTTCGTAACGTTCTAGCGTTTGTTCAAAGTTTTCATCGCTTTCAAGGGCTGTAATCGCAGTAGGCTCGACGCTTTCACCTTCGCCAAGCACTTCAACAAATGCAGGTGTTGAGGTAGAACCTAGCTGAGTCCAAGAGTAGTGCTCCTGCACTTTTGCGATAACCGCAACTTCGTTACCAACCTTGATATTGCTAACATTAGCGTTAACAAAAATGCCGTTTGAAGCATTTGAGCTAGTGTCTGCTGCTGGATCTTGCATAAAGAAGCCAGTCAGCAAGTCATTACCTAAATTTGAGGTTTGTACGTGAGTAACGATGCCCGTGACTTTAAACGTTTCATCGGACTCAAATTTATAATTATCAGGATCTGTGTAAGGAGAATAGATGCCTTCGCCTTGCAACTGCATGATGGTTGCTTCTTCGGCAACCGGAGGTTCAGGGACTACAGCGCCTTCACATGATGGTTCAATGTTGCCTAAATCAGTCCAATCATCTTTTGCTAGCGTAAACCACTGAGACTCATCCCAAGATGCATTGGCTTGATAGTTGCAACGAACGAATGTTTTGTCTTTATTAAAATCACCAGTTCCGCCCATTCCGCTAGGGCCAAATAGGTCGACAACTTCACCGTTGAAGAGAAGGCGAAGTGGGTCATTGCCGTTGAAATTGGTGATAGTGCTGTTTAGAGCGTTAACTCTTAATGCAAGATCGTCAGCAACACTAGCATGCCCAACTACGAAAGTTTCAAATGGTTCAAGAGTGATACCATCAAGTGAGTAATCCGCTGCCCAGTCACCACCTAAGTTAGTTTCTTTTTGCAGTACGTAGCCATCTAGGGTGACAGCACTATGTCCTACATTGGCAATCTCAATGGCTTTATTATAGCTTGCACCTTCGACCACTTCAGAGATGATAATATTAGCGCTGGCACTGCTTGCAATTAAAAAGCAGGGTAGAGACCAAGCCATTTTTATTTTGTTCATTAAGTATCCTTGATACGGGTTATTTTGCTTGGCCGGAATCTTAAAATGTAAATGTGACATTTATATTTTTAATTTATTGTCGTTTTTCTTTTATATTTAATGCTTAATCAAACTGTAATCTATCTGTATGTTAATTACTCAATACGCTGATCCTAAAGGCTTTTTATGGTGGAATAAGTGCCATTTATTATATTTTTTAAATATAATTGTAATAATAAGTTCATTAACTTTATTTCTTTTATTATGCGTATTTTTTAATTTTTATATTTATTCTCTGTTGTAATATTTTCGTAATTTATTGTCTTTACGATGCACCGCATATACAGAGATACATTCTGAGTTAATCAAGCAAATAAATATAAAAATGGAAATTAAAATGAAAAAGACACTATTAGCAGTAGCGGTGGTTGCCGGCCTTGTTGGCTGTAACTCTTCTAGCACAGACAACGAGACGCAAGATAGAGAAACATTTAATCTTCGTCTTTTACATATTAATGATCATCACTCAAAATTGGATGCAACTGGGGTTGAATTGAACCTTGGTGGTGTTGCAACAGAAGTTGAAGTCGGTGGCTTCCCTCGTCTTGTGACTAAGTTCAATGAGTTACAAAATGACAACACGCTTCGTTTGCATGCGGGTGACGCAATAACCGGTACGATGTACTACAGCTTGTTCCGTGAAGAGCTTCCTGATGCCTTAATGATGAACCAAGTTTGTTTTGACGCATTCGCTCTGGGTAACCACGAATTTGATGATGGTAACGAGCAGCTTGCTCACTTCATCGATACATTACAGAACGGCGAAGATGGCTGTGGCACTGAAGTTCTTGCAGCTAACATCGAAGTACCATCAACTAACCCAATTTACGATATGTACCAGCCGTACAAAGTTTTTGATGTATCAGGTCAAAAGGTTGGCGTAATTGGTATCGATATCGCAGCCAAAACGCAAGCATCATCATCGCCATCAGATGACACTACCTTCCTCGATGAAGTCGAAACATCACAGCGTTATATCGATGAGCTTCAAGAAGAAGGCGTAGACAAAATTGTTCTACTGACTCACTACACTTTCAACAATGATGTTGCCATGGCAGAGCAACTAACAGGCGTTGACGTCATTGTTGGTGGCGACAGCCATACTCTACTTGGAGACAATGATTTTTATACTGAAATTGGCTTCGGTAGCGCTGCGGGTGAATACCCAACAGTAGTACGCAATGCTGACGGCGAGGAAGTGTGTATTGTGCACGCTTGGGATAACAGCCTGATTCTTGGTGAGCTTAATGTCAGCTTTGACGCACAAGGTAATGTGACTCAATGTGCGGGTACGCCTCACTTGCTGCTTGGCGACACTTTTGAAAATACAGCAGAAGAAAGCGAAGGCGTTCATACTGCTGAGGAACTTGACACTATCCAGCAATACATTGCTGATAAGCCAGAGCTGAGTTCAGTACTAGAAGATCAAGTGACAGCAGATAAGTTAGCTGTGTTTGCTGCGCAAGTTGATGAGAAAATGGAAGAGCTTATCGGTAACAGTGATGGCCTTTTATGTAACGAACGTACCCCAGGTTCAAATCACTCATCTGGTGCATTGTGTGTTGAAGGCAGTGCTGAGCGCGAATTTATGAATGCACATGGCAGCATTATGGGCAACGTAGTATCAGAAGCGTTTGTTGATATGTCTATCCGTTCTGATATTGCGATTCAAAACAGCGGTGGTGTGCGTACAACAATCGAAGCTGGTGACGTATCGGTAGGTCATGCGTTTAATGTTCTACCATTTACTAACTTCTTGGTTAACCTTGATATGACAGGCCAAGAAATAGTCAATACGCTTGAAGATGCAATTGATTCAGTTGTGGTTAATGGCTCTAGTGGTTCATTCCCTGCGGCGGCTAACCTGCGTTTTGATATTGATATGAATGCAGCGAAAGGCGAGCGTTTAACTAACGTAGAAGCACGTCGTAAAAATGCAGATGGTTCATTTGCAGACTGGCACGCGATTGAACTTACCAATGAATATGTTGTGGTAACTAACGACTACATTGCTGGTGGTAAAGACGGTTATGATTCATTCATCCCTGTATTTGAAGATGCGGAGCGTCGTGAAGACACTGGTCTGCTTTACACTGACTCATTGATTAACTACATCAAAAAGCTAGAAAGCAATGGTGAATCACTGCAAATTCCTGAAGTATCAGAAATGGCAGTGCAAAACTTTACTCCGCTTAACTAGGCTAAGTAAACGATAAAAAAGAGAGCATTCGCTCTCTTTTTTTAGACTACCGACAAAGGTCTGGCTTTCAAGCTAGGCCTTTGAGCATATAGGAGTATCGAAATATGAATACTCTGATATGCTGCAAACTCCTCTTATTTAGTTACTTTTTAGAGTAAAAATAGTCTATCGAGACTTCAAACCGTGTAATTAGGTAAGAATCTTGATGGGTACCTATTAAAAAAGAACCCCACTAAAAAGCGGGGTTCATCTGTAATCTGAGGCAGCCTCAAAGAGACCGCCTTTTAGGTTATTGATCAAACTACTTGATGATCACATCAGGGAAGTTAGCGACCACACACTTAGTGAAATCACCTTGTTTGAACGCAGAGAAAGGTGTTTGGTAACCGACCATTTGGCATGAATATGTTTCGCCAGTTGGTGTGTCTGATGACCATCCCCAGTCCTTTTCCCAGTAAATACTGAGTGCGCCAGCGCCATCAGTATCAAACTGCTTCATTTCTTTACAACCTAAGACTTCATCATCCGCGATTGGTACCTGTAAATATTGAGCAAAGTTTTTGTAGTAGTCGATGCGGTTTAATGATTGGGCAATTTCCACTGATCCACCACATTCGACGCCACCGTTGATGATTTGTGTTGTGACACCAAAACCAGAAACTAAGCCATTGGCTAAATCACGCTCGTTTGGTTGCCATGTGCCATCAATGACATGCATCATGGCCGGTTTAGGCGGTTGTGGGTAGGTAAAGAAGAAGACTGCCGAAGCAAAGTTTAACCACGTATCCGCCACCATTTCTGGATTGTCGAGTAAGGTGCGAACCGTACCAAACATCGCTTCAGAAAATGGGCCATAGTTGTAGTTGTAGCTCAACTGCTTAGCACCACGACCAAAGTATGATTTGAACTCACCATTTTCGAAGGTGCCACATGGCCAAGTTTGTCCTTGCCATACATCAGGGTTACATTCACCGTTGTAGCCGCCGCGCATCGTTTCATCCCAGCCCATTTCACGGACATGAACTAAACCTTGACGCCATTCTGGTACTGGCCAATCTGCGGTATGACCGCCTGTCTCTTGGGTAAAGTGAGCAAACATAGTTGCCAATGCTTTACGACAAATGGCATCTGAATCACGCCCGTCATCGTAAGTGCCACAAAACGCAGGGAATTTACCAGTAGCTTGCAAGAAGTGGCGATAGGTATATTCAGGTGTACGATCTGGGAAGATAAACTCCCAATCCGCTTCTGAAACAATACTTTCAATACGCTTAACGTTGTCAGGATTGCTCTCTGCTAGCGGTTTAATGGCATTTACGGTGGCATTATCAATGGTGCGAATTAACTCTTTTACCGATGCCATTGCTGGGAAGTTGGTTAACTCAGCTTCTTTAGCGTCCAAATCCTCTTGGTAAACCACATAGCCGTCTTCTGGCTCAGGGCTAGGCTCTGGATCTGGAGTAGGTTCAGGATCTGGGCTTGGGTCAGGGCTTGGATCGGGTTCTGGAGCAGGGTCGGGTGTTGGGTCTGGATCTGGCGTAACTTCAGGATCCGATGGCTGTGGATCCGACGGCGGAGTTCCGTCTGCAACTTCTTCCCACGCTTGATCCCAAGCCGTTCCCGTGCCCGGAGCGTAAGCCCATGCAGGGCCAGAACACCATGTTTGAGTAACACCCTCTTTACAGCGGTACAGTTTGCCCGAGTTGAGCACTATATCGCCTCCAACATAGGTTTCACCTTCAACATAAGCTGGGTAATCGCCCTCGATTGGCGGTACAACTGGCGGAGTTGGTTCTACTGGCTCATCAGGAGCAGCTGGAGGAGGGGTCGTCTCACCACCGGATTCAGAAATTAAAATCCACGGAGATTCCCAGCTATTTCCAGTCACATCAGCAGGAGATTGGTTAGGGTTTACCCACCACTGAGCTTCATAAATAGCACCGTTGAATGAGACACGCTCACCGCCAGTGTAACTTTTGTTTTGATCATAAATTTCAGCAGAAAAAGCAGCGCTCGAAAAAGCCAGTAGCATGGGAATGACTAAGCGTTTGTATTTCATAATAACACCCTGTTATTAAAGTGATTGAAGTGATTAAAACTCTTAAATCGACTAAAGCTACCAAAGTGACTGTAGTTAATTTTTGCATTTAAATCAGTTAGTTATATTTTTCGACTAGTCTATGTGAGGATGAGAATATGCAAATAGTCACATCCTATAATTGTGATCTGAGAAGGTGTTTTTATAATTAAATTGATTGATTAAGCGGTATTGATTAGGTGATACAAATAGACGTAAATATTGAGGAACGAATTTGCAGAAAATGAAAATCATTAATATAAATTTCAAGCGCTTTCTGACGGTCGCTTATTAAAAAAAAGAACCCCACTAAAAAGCGGGGTTTGTTAGTAATCTGAGCGCATTCACTCTATTTTTTATTCTAGGGTTTAGATTTCCTTACCCCACAAAACTAGGCAGTAGACCCACCATCGACATTAAGTGGAAGATTGCCGTTAGGACACCAAAAGTAATTACGCCAAATACCATCGCGTTACCGCCTGGAGCTTTAAAGGACTCTTCGCCTTTATGTGCTTGACGTGCTTTATAAACAAGTAGTGCAGGGATAATACATGTCCATACCGTTGCTGCTGCGCCTGCGTAACCAATGGCAATAACAAAGCCAAATGGGAACAGTAAAGACAGAGCAAGAGGCGGTAAGAAGGTGATTGCCCAAGTTTTAGTACGGCCCTGTTTGGTGTCTTCAAACTTAAATAAATCAGCAAGATAATCAAACACACCCAAGCCAACACCAATGAATGATGACAAGATAGCGGCCATAGAGAAGGTGTTAATTGCGCTGGCTACTTTGTCTGATTCAATCACGGTACTTAATGCACCTAATAGGGCATCAATGTTTCCGCCTTGTTCAATGACAGGAATAAACTGCTCTCTTGGCAGGTTACCAAAGATGCTAAATAGCCATAAGAAGTAAAGCCCTAAAGCAATGCCAGTGCCAAGTAAAATAGCGCGGCTAGCTTTGTGTTCATTACCGTAGTAAGCGCGCATTGAACTTACTGAGTGGTGGTAACCAAAAGAGGTTAAAGCAACTGGCAGCATCGCTAATACATACGGTGTGTAAGTCGCATTAGTATTAATCGAATCGGTTAAAATGGCGAAATCAACATTAAAGGCCAGTCCTGATACACCAAATACGAAGCTAAGAATCATAAATGTGATAAGAACAACCGAGATGCGATCAACCGCGCGAGTAGAATGCCAGACGAAAATGGAGAACACTAAAACAAATAGTATAGAAGAAATCTGACTGCTAACACCGAGCATACCTTGCAGGATCAAACCTGAAGATGTGGTGTATGCATAAAGTAAAATACCGCCAACAAAATAAACCGTTAAGTTGTTGAAGAAATTTACTTTCTCACCAAGTATGTCTTTGGTTACTGTATTAAAAGAGGCTTTTAGATCGTAGGTTTTGTACGCTTCTAGAAGCATCCAACCTGAGATAGTCATGACCACCATAGTTAAAGAAATGGCAATAATTGACCACATTGTCCATGCGCCTGCGCCTGCGCTAGGTAATCCCAGCATTCCGGCGCCAACACAGACACTTGCGATAATACAAGCACCGCCAATTAAGGATGGGCTTTTGTCTTTAGCACCACGTTCGGGTGCTAACTCAATAGTTTGTTCCATAGATAATACCTTGTTTCACGTTATTAGAATCTAATACCCAAACCTATTTTATTTTTTTGTTGGTTTTGGGCTGGAAATATAAAAGGCCTCAAAAGAGGCCTTGTTTATCAGTAAATTATGCTGGTTCTAATACTCTCTCTTGTGTTTGAACTTCAACTTGCGCAGGCTCGATTTCTTTTAGTCGCGCTGTGAAGTGGCGTAATACTTGAGGCTCGTATGTGAACTCAAGTCCTTTCACATTAGCGGCATTTTCTTTTACTTTTTGGAAGGCTTCGATAACGAAGTCCATGTGCGTTTGTGTGTAGGTTGCACGAGGAATGGTTAAGCGAAGTAACTCTGCCGGACAAACATGCTGCTCGCCAGTTGCAGGGTCGCGACCTAGAAGTAGTGAACCGATTTCTACAGCGCGGATACCCGCCACTTTATATAGCTCACATGCTAGTGCGTGCGCAGGGAATTGACCTGCAGGAATGTGTGGAAGCAGTTTGCCTGCATCAACAAAGGCTGCGTGGCCACCGGCTTGCTGACAGATAACGCCAATCTTCTCTAGGCCATCTACTAAGTATTGAACCTGACCAATACGGTAAGCAAGCCACTCTTGGCGCATGCCATCGTAAAGACCAACCGCAAGACGTTCCATTGCGCCGCCTTCTAGGCCGCCGTAAGTTGGGAAACCTTCTTGAACAACACAAAGCGTGCGACACTCAGTGTAAGAATCTAGCATTGAGTCATCTTTGAAGCACAATAGGCCGCCCATTTGTACCATTGCATCTTTTTTAGCAGACATTGCTAGTGCATCAGCGTACTTATAGGTTTCACGAGTGATGTCGATAATAGACCAGTCTTTGTATCCTTCTTCACGTTGCTGAATAAAGTAAGCATTTTCAGCGTAACGAGCCGAATCCATAACAACTGGGATATCGTACTTCTGCGCCATTTCATAAACCGCTTTTAAGTTAGCGATAGAAACTGGTTGGCCACCGGCAGAGTTACAAGTGATGGTGCTAACAATGTAAGGAACGTTTTTAGGGTCAGCTTCTAAAATAGCTTCTTCTAGTTTTACTAGGTCGAAGTTGCCTTTAAAGTCTGCATTTACAGAGGTATCAAATGCTTCTTCTGTGTAAACGTTTTTCGCTACACAACAGTTCACTTGAGTGTGACCCTGCGTGGTATCAAAGAAGTAGTTAGATAGGGCAACCATCTTAGTGCGGTCCAGGCCTTTTTCTAGCTCACGCTTCTTAATGAGAACCGGAATGTAAATTTGCTCTGCGCCACGTCCTTGGTGAGTTGGAATGGTGTGGTTATAACCAAAGATGTCTTTTACTGCATTAGAGAGTGCGTAGTAGCTACGGCTGCCACTGTATGCTTCATCACCCATAAGCATTGCTGCTTGCATTTTTTGTGTAATTGCACCAGTACCACTATCTGTTAGTAGATCAATAAACACATCGTCGCTGTCTAGCAAGAATGGGTTCATACCAGACTTAATGATTGCTTCTTCACGATACTCACGAGTGGTACGTTTTACTGGCTCAATAACACGGATGCGGAATGGTTCTGGTAGGTGCTTGAAGTTTTCCATAATATTACCTTTAGATTTCGGGTGTTTAAAACACCACTTTTATAATTAGTTTTATTTAAATACGCTTATTGTTTTATTTATTTAAAGCGTAAATATACATGCTTATTATCTAGAGAGATTAATAAGTTATTTTAATTTTATATTTAATTGATGATGTCATTCGGTATATCTAAATAGAATAAAGCAATAAGACTGCATAAAAGAACTTAAGGATTAAACTAAGTTTGTAGATAATAAATAAAAGACCATAAGCCATTGTAAATAAAGAGGTTGTCTTTGCCTGTTACGCTTGGCTGTACAGTGGTTTAGTCATTATCGAGATAGATCGAATGACAAGTAGTTGAAGGCTTATTCTGATGAAAGGTGAAACGACAGTTGATGATCGATATTATACCAAGCCAACATGATCAGCTCTCCTTTAAATTGCGATTTTAGATACATAGACATTTTGATGTCTCCGTTTTATTTTGCAATGTATAACTTGATGTCAGGAATAATAAGGCAAATAATTAATTAATAAAATACAAGTTAATTATAATTGTGACGAATAGACAAATCGAGATCACATATATAATTGCTAAGGATAAAATAGGTAATATATAGCCAGATTTTGATAATATTAAGTGATCGTTATCACTAATAATTCTAGTGACTCATATCATGCAGGACCAAGGACCAAGGACCAAGGACCAAGGACCAAGGACCAAGGACCAGCCCCCCACACTTTTTAACAGTGAAGCATGCTTCCAAACCTATACTTCTGTAGTTTTTTCTTCCAAATCTGAATCCTAGAGCTTTATCTATTGCACACGCAAACGTTTACCTGTATTTTCTCGCCACTGAAATTTTTACTTACATTTTACGAAAGGGCACTTACAGCAAGTACTTTTTCGACCAGAACGAAGGAAATAACATGTCTGAGAATACATCAACTCAGCCCCAAGAATCGGGACTGAACAATAATGGTGCACCTGCCTCAGGTGGTTGGCTTGATAAGTTCTTTTTAATTTCACAGCGCGGAAGTAATGTTCGTCGTGAAGTATTAGCGGGCTTTACTACCTTCTTAGCAATGGTGTACTCGGTCATTGTGGTACCAAACATGTTGGGTGCGGCAGGTTTTGACCAAGGTTCTGTCTTTATTGCAACCTGTCTAATTGCTGCATTTGGTTCACTACTAATGGGTCTTTGGGCAAACTTGCCGATGGCGATTGGTTGTGCCATTTCGTTAACCGCATTTACTGCATTTAGTTTGGTTCTAGGGCAGGGCGTTTCAATTCCTGTTGCTCTGGGCGCAGTCTTCTTAATGGGCGTGGTGTTTACTGCTATTACAGTAACGGGCATTCGCCAATGGATTTTAACTAACCTACCTGAAGGTATCGCACACGGTACAGGTATCGGTATTGGTTTATTCCTTCTTCTTATCGCGGCAAGCGGTGTTGGCCTTGTCATTAAAAACCCGTTTGAAGGTCTTCCTGTAACGTTAGGTGAATTTACTTCTTTCCCAGTGATCATGTCTGTTCTTGGTTTGGCGGCAATTTTTGGTCTAGAAAAACGCCGAGTACCGGGTGGTATTTTGATTGTGATCGTGGCGATCTCTATCATCGGCCTTATCTTTGATCCTTCAGTTAAGTTTCAAGGCTTCTTTGCTTTACCAAGTTTTGGTGGCGAAAACTCTTTGATTGGCACTATGGATATCATGGGCGCACTTAACCCTCTTGTATTGCCAAGTGTTCTTGCGCTAGTAATGACCGCAATTTTTGATGCAACGGGCACCATTCGCGCGGTAGCAGGTCAAGCAAACTTGCTTGATAAAGACGGTAACATTATTGACGGTGGCAAAGCGCTAACATCAGATTCAGTGTCTAGCATTGTTTCTGGCGCAGTCGGCGGCGCACCAGCAGCTGTTTATATCGAATCTGCGGCGGGCACAGCAGCGGGCGGTAAAACAGGTCTAACAGCGGTGGTTGTTGGCGTATTGTTCTTATTCATGCTATTTGTCGCACCAATTAGCTACTTAGTACCGGGTTACGCAACTGCGCCAGCATTGATGTATGTTGGTCTGCTTATGCTAGGTAACGTTCGTAAGCTTAACTTTGACGATTCTGTTGATGCATTATCTGGACTAGTTTGTGCGGTATTTATCGTACTAACCGGTAACATCGTAACGGGTATTATGCTTGGCTTTATGTGTCTTGTAGTGGGACGTATCTTTGCTGGCGAGTGGAAAAAACTTAACTTTGGTGTGGTATTAATTACCATCATGCTTGTTGTTTTCTATGCTGGTGGTTGGGCAATCTAACCTAAAGCGATTTCTTTATATGAAAATACCCAGCCATTTGGCTGGGTATTTTTTTGTCTGAACTTAATCAGTTTATTTCTTAGCGCTAAACATCTGTTGGTTTCGCTTGTCTGCATCAGACCAGAAGTTGATGTTGAACTGCGCATCATCTGACATTTCAATGCGGTGCCAGTATTGCGGAGGACTTGTTGCAAATTGACCTGCATTGATCACAACACAAACTTCTGGTTCAGTCGCATCACCATCAGCAAAGCCGTAGTAAGTTACTGTGCCTTCCATTACGCAAAGCTGTCCAAATACATCTGCTGCTGTGTTGTGATGAGTCAACAATGCAGGTGGCACGCTGTTTTTAGTAAAGAAAGGAGTAGAACGTTGTACAGTCCAGTTTTTTGGGATTCTTAAATGGCTCATTTTTTTCTCCTACACATGGTTTTGTGTGATAGATGTAAAGTGTTGTGCAACATGACCGGGTTTAACCTGCATGCTACTTAATGATTTAGACAAGACAGAGTGAAAGCGATGTACTGCGCTGCAAACAAATGAACTAAGCAGTGATTTGCGATCATTTAAGACACAGTGAGCTGAATGGCAGTGCAGTTCTTCAATAAAAGCCTCGTCGGTTTTATTTTCTAGAAACATCTGATACATAAGGTTCTCTTGTCTAATTGATTGTCTGGTTGATGCTATATACATAGCAAATGGCGTGCCAAAAAAATAAAACCAATATATTCAATTGGTTATGATTGGCGGACTTATTTGATTGTCATAAAGACAACAGCAATCAATTGTCAATAATGCAAATAGTTATCATTTAGATAATGTTTGCTGAACCAATTTCAAAAAATAGCCGATGCGTATTTTTTAAATTGAAGTGTGCCAAGAGAAAGAGTAAAAGAATGAAAAATGAAAGGGTGGCTACCAGTAACAATGGGGCGTCATTGACAAAATAGACTGCCATTTGAAAGTAGAGTGTTATTTGGAAAGTACCTGATAGCCCTGCAGGTAGAGCAGGGCTAAATAGACGTGATGGGTATAAATATTAGTTATTTACCCGAGTAATACACAATCACCGAGTCATCATTTAAGGTTCTAGAGAAAGCATAGCCTCGAGCTTGCGTTAAGTCAGTATGGATACCACCGCCGATAGCAGGGTGCCTTTGACGAAACTGACCAAGGGTTTGCCAGTGATTGAGTAGGGCTTCTCTTTGCTCGTTTAGCGCCCATGGCATGTCAGAGCGAGTGCCTTGGTGGAAGTCGTCAGCATACGGCCCAATGTCTCTTGCGACTTCGTCACCATAGTAAATTTGAATGGCTCCAGGAGAGAGCAATAGCGCATTAGCGGCATTTCGTTGCATTTCAAATGACTTAAAGCGTGCGAAGAACAGCTCCGTGTCGTGAGAAGACATGTAACTTACCGGTGTATAGCCTGGATTTTCTTGAATTTCTTTAGCGTAGTTTGTATAGGTATTACGCATATCGGACAAACACACTGCGCCTCTATCCAGTTGCTTTTGCATATCGAAGTTAATCAATGCATCAAAGCCTTCATCGGCATACGGCGAACGATAAGCTGAGTGAGCCCATACTTCACCCATCATCCAAAAGGGTTCTTGCGGGCGATCGTTGTCTTTTTGCCATTGGGCCAGTTTTTTACTGGCTTGCGCTTTAAGATCTAGCCAAACCTCACCTTCAACATGCTTAACCGTGTCAACGCGAAAGGCATCAATGCCAAAACGTTTCACCCAATCGGTTTGCCATTCAACTAAGTAATCAGCCACTCGATAGTCTTTTTGCGCGATGACGTGAGTGCCAGGGTTATCTAACAGCCATTGTGGAGGGGTCACAAACTTGTCGGATTCTGTTTTAAAATCAGGAAGCCCAGCCAATGTTAGTGTTTTAGCGCCACTTCCCGGTTTGTCATACCCAGGTAGACCGCTACGCACCCAGTCAGCTCCCCACCATGTTGACCAGTTAGGGCTTTTATAATCAATTAATTCATGGGAAGAGTGCCAGTTATTACCTGGCTTTGGTTTCCACTGCGTCAGATCTTTGCCTTTTGCTTCTGGGGTAAGAACCGCAATATCATCAAATTGAATATCGGCTAACGTAGCGTAACCTGGATGATTAATTACCGCATCTAGCATCACTTTGATGCCACGTTTGTGAGCTTCTTCGACTAAGGTTTTGAGATCGTTATCATCCCCAAAATTGTGGTCGATTTTAGTGAAATCTCTAGACCAATATCCATGATAGGCATAGAAAGGAAATGATCCTTTGTCGCCACCTCCGACAAACCCGTGCACTTGCTCAACAATAGGTGAAAGCCAAATAGCGTCAGTGCCAAGCGATTGAATGTAATCTAGTTTCTCAATCACACCCTTGAGGTCGCCACCATGAAAAGTACCAATTTCTTGTTGCCCATCGCTTTTACGACCATAACTGTGATCGTTGCTGTTATCGCCATTATTAAAGCGATCGACCATCACAAAGTAGATGTTGGCATTTCGCCAATCTAAAGGTTGGTCGATTTTTTTATTGGCAGCGACCTTTTCAATCAACATAACTCCGCCAGTGCTGCGGGTTGGATTAAAGGTGACCGTGCCATTACTGACCGTGGCCGTTTGCCCACTAAAGGCTTCTTTTAATTGCGTACCGTCAGCAAAAGTGTCAGCGACCTTAATGACAGCAGGCATATCGGTATACGTTTCACAGCCTACTTTTGGTAGTGGTCTGACAAACTGTTGAGTCTTTGATGTGGTGGGCTGGCGCTTTACTGATAACGTTTGTGCTTGCTCATCGTAACTAATGGCGTAATCGCCAGAAAAACGAATATTAAATGGCAGTTCAGTATCGCTTTGACAATTCAAGCCAAGTGGCGTGTTAAAGCGAACTCTCTGTGATTCTGGCGCAGTACAATTTCCCTCAAGTCCTGCAACCTTGAAAACATATTTGTTTTTATTGAGTGTCACAATTAAAGGCTCATTAGCATTGAGCGGAAAGTCTCGCGCAGTGGTGCTAGTGGCAATCGATATATTTGGTTCGGCGTAAAGAAGAGGACTGGTTAAAGTGATGGCCGACAATATAGCGCAATAAGTAAGGCTTTTTTTCATTGTTATTGATGCTCCGTTTCAAATCATTCTTATAATAATATGTTGCTAGAATGACGAAGCTAAGAGAGGAGCTCAAACCTCCTGTAAGGAATTTGTAATACAGATCATTAACTGCGCAAGCGCAAAGGTATAAATTGATGTTTTTATTTTGCTATATTAGTAAAACAGCCATGAAATCAAGTTCATATACATGAGTGTTAAAAAATTTATCCTGTTAATTTGTAGCCTTATGATGTCGGTGTATGTGTCGGCCGCCGCTAATCCTTATTGGTATTACTCCTTTATTTCTTCGCAATACAGTCCTTGGCTTGAACAAGACTTTCAATCATCAAATGCATGGTTTGAGTGTTCAGAGTTAGATAAGCCTCTGTTTTGCAGTGACTTAGTCACTATTCATGCCACACAGGTATATGCCACGATCAGTTTTGAGCATGACACATCTGCAACTTCTACAAAATCTACATCACCGACAACATTACTGCTCAGTAGTGAATTTTCACTCGTTAATTTTAATAACTTGCAACTTGGGCTACGCCAAGATGGTTTTAAGTTAAAGAAACTGTTGATTGATGGGGTCACTTTAGATATAGAGCAAGAAATGAAGCACCAATCTGTCGCCTCTGTAGACCGAGAAGTTTTGCTGCTGATCAACCGCTATTCGGCCACTAAACCACGAACTTTATACTGGCAAAGCGCCGATAAAAGTCGTTCTGCTGTATGGAAAAGTGATCTTAACGGCATCACGATTACCTATACTCGATAATCGTTGATGAACCCTATTTTTCGGTAAGCATTTTTTATTAGTTAGAAACACTCCAAACTCATCTATGCCCCATTATGTTTTACGCTGGATTTTCTAAGTAGTATAGAGCTAGGTGTCTGACATACTTTTCTTTATGGCAAAAACTCTAGCTATGTGGCCAAATCTGTTAATCCACTACACTCCTGATGTCACATTGCTTATGAATAGAACCTAAGATTGCGCTGTGCTTGGCTCAATATCGATGGTTTACAGTGGTCACGACAATAAAACTTGAAGGGGCAACTGTGGAACTTGTCGATAATTGGACACGAATTAGCTTTAAGGCAAGCGACATTAAGTTGCGCTCAGGAAAAGTTTGAGATGCAAGGGTATGAGTATTGGAGCGAACGCTCAGCGCCGTGGGTTTTTAATGAGCCTGCAAATAAGCGTGAGCTCGAGGAAGTCGAGCGTTTTGAGCTAGCTGAGCACGTACGCTTTACAGTCAAAAGAGGGCTTTCCGCAACGCTAACGGTAACGTCGGTTGGGGATGGTTTCTATTTTGAAGATGATGATGGTAATTATCAGAGTCCAGACCGAATCAAATTGTCGCTCAACGCCTTTGATGATGACCCTGCGACCTTGATAAAAGATGGGTGTATTGGGGGGGATGTCCATGAAGCTTATGTGCAACTGGCCATTACTGAGCGTGAATTTGCTGAACTTGAACGGGCACTGATAGCGGGTTATCGTGAGTTTTCTATCACGTTAGCCATTAAGGCACCTCATAAGTTAGGTAATGTGTATATACCAGCAGAGCAACGTCGGCGATATGTTGCAGGCTTGGAATATTTAAATTGCTACCATGCGTTGGAATTGTTCAAAGATTCAAAAACGGTTTCTTCTGCTCAGGGGAAAGGGCGATACGACCATTACCTTGCAGAAATATTTTTGATGATAAAGTCGAACAATACGACGTTCAAACTGATGTTATGGGTTTTATTGCTTTTGGTAGTGACTTCTTTCGAGTATTTCTTTTAGAATTTATCGGAGTTAAGTCTTTCTTTTTTCCTTACAAAACTTATCCGAAAGTCCCACATTCACTAAAATCGTAACATGTAAATGCCCAGAAGTGAGCTGAGTCAACCGTTCAGCTAACAAAGTTCTGCCCCAAGGCGAGTTTCATCAGCATTCCTAGCTTCTATAGTAAGAGAATTTTGCATTAGAAAAAATTATGACTAGAACTTGCATATTGGCATTGTCATTGAAAAACATTGTCGCTCAAATGCTACATAGCGACAGGTAATCATCCTATCAGTGAGGAAATTAGCTCTTGCTATCAGGGAGGATATGTCAAGAAATCTGAATTAGTTCATTTTCCAACAGGTAAATGTGGTTGATGTTCATTTTTTATGTGATTATTTAGGTGGTTATAAGAGTATGAGCAGAAGAGAGGCAGCTAGAAAATGAGCCTGTCGCTTCATAAAATGTTTGGCCACTGGGCGATTCCAATTAGCAGAATTAGAATGAAAGGCCCTGAAAGAAATTTCAACCATCAGCTAAAAACTGAATCGGTGATAGAACTTCAATCCAAACAACCATCTACTTGGGTATATAGGTTGGCCAAATTTATTGCTGTTAAAGCTATCAGTAAATAGGAATAATAAATGGAACTACTACAGGTTTTATTTAGCTTAAATAAAAGCGCTGAACATGTACCACTGCCTGGTCAAGTGATCATTTCACCTACTGAAACATCATGGAATGACTTTGGGTTCAAAATTAGATGTGAATTCAAGGTTTGTATATCTAAAGACCATAGACCGATGGAAGGGTCAATGCTCATTGGTTTTATGGCACCTGACAATATTGAAGAAGAGGAAGAGTTTCTATTTTATGAAAAAAGAAAAACTTTATCGGAACACCTTATAAAGACCAATCAAGAGGTCGTTTACTCGGAAGACCTTCCTCCATTTTTTACCTTGCTACCTGAAATGCAAAGCTACCGAGACCTTTACGACGAGTTTGGCCGTGAAGGAGTCGAACTATTCTTATGCTCAGTAAACGATCTTTCTAAATATAAAAATACTGATGAAAAGTGGGTAAAAAAAGCCATTGACACTGAAGTGTTTAAACTTGGTTTCATGCGGAACTCGGAGCCGTTCTTCGCTTATCATAACGCCAATAGTATTGTTATTGGTGAAGAGCTAAAAACTGATAGTGCTATATCTAACTCGTTAGAACTTAAGTTCAACCTAGATGGTTTTGAGGAACCTCATCAGCTGTCACTAAAATACAATCATCAGAGTATTATACCAAAGCGAATATTTGTACTTATTGGTAAAAATGGTGTTGGCAAAAGCGAATCACTAAAGGCATTTTGTCGAGGTGCACTTCAATACAAAGATAAAGGATTGTCGCTGGTTGATGGTAACGGCAAGCGACCTCTTATCAACCGTATAATTGCGATAGCGACACCTGGAGAAACAACAAATACCTTTCCACAAGAAAGAAAAGTAACACAAAAGCTCTACTATCGACGCTTAACCCTTACTCGCAAAGGAACACATTATATTGGTGATTGCCTAGTGAAATTAGCAAGAAGTCAAGATGAGATTGGTGAATATTCACGTAAAGAGCTTTTCTTAGACGCTTTGGAGCAAGCAGGCTTAGACCCTAATAAAATTTATGTTCAATTAAAGTCAGAACGACTTTTAAACTTATCAACATTTATATGTGGGAGTGCTGAACAGGACACTTTAAACCACTGGGCTGATATTGAACCTAATTTAGATCCAAAAGCAAAAAGAGGAGATGGTTTTTACCCTCTTAGTAGTGGTCAGCTAACCTTCTTTAAGTTTGCCTTACTGAGTTGCTTATTCATTGAAAACGGTACGTTTGTACTGATGGATGAACCTGAAACACACATGCACCCGAACATGATTGTTGATTTCATAGGGCTACTAGACTTCTTACTAGAAAAAACAGGCTCTCAGGCACTCATAGCGACTCATTCAGCGTATTTTGTCCGTGAAGTACCTAATGAACAGGTAGCAGTGCTCTCATTATCAGGTAATAGACTGCTGACCGATAAACCTAGGCTACCGACATTTGGTGCAACAGTAGACTCTATTTCGCAGTTTATCTTTCAGGAAGATACTGAAATAAGACTTTCAGAAAAGCTCTACGAGAAAGTGAAAGACAAGAACTTTTCTGACATAGAAGAACAGCTTGGAAATGAAATATCACTATCAGCCTTAATGCGATTAAAACGCATGATGGAGGCTAAACTTTGAAAAAGCTTCCTGCACCAGTAGTAAATGATACTGTAAAAATAACAGCTACTTCTCAAAATACTAGACTCGATAGAACAAGCTATCCTTATTTGAGTAATCAGTTACAAGCCATTTTAAATGGATATCAAAACTATGACGCTAATGATGGTAACGCTCTATTAGTTGCTAACGTCAATATTACCAATAACTTATCGTCAGCCCTAAAGAAGCATTATGCTTCGCCACCATCTGACCTAAAGTTTATTGATGAACTGAGAGCATCTTCACCGAACGTCTGTCCAATGTGTGGTTCGTTAAAAACAGGGACTCTTGATCACCTATTTCCTAAAGATGATTACCCTTGGTTTGCTGTATATTCTAAGAATCTAGTTCCAGCTTGTGATTGCAATAGTAAAAGAGGAAAAAATTTAAAGGGTGTGAGTAAAAGAATACTACATCCTTATTACGATCTTATTCTTAATCAGAGGCTTTTGTCGTGCAGTATTGTTCAAGATCCTCAATTCCCAAACGCTAAAATTAAAATAGATTATGTTTTGCCACAACACCCTGAGATTAACAGCATTAAATATCATGCTGAAAAAGTGGTTATTCCATCAGGAATTATAAATTGGCTAGAAGGTGAATGGGATACAACTACGCAAAATCCAAGCTCTAAAATTCAAACATTACCGTTAGCCAATATTCCGACAGTAGCGGACTTTTCGAGATATTTGAATGATGCCTTGAATCGGTATGATCAGTCGTACAGTACACCCAATAACTGGTTTTCAATCTTCATTCATGGAATTCTAAACTCTCAAGGCGTAGTTCGATTCTTATACAGTAAGCACAACGTGATGTACCCATAGTATTTAGAAACATGCTTTCGGAACGAAGGTCAATACAGCTGATATTGACCTTTTAGTGAATGAATGATGCTGGCCACTCAATTAAGTTTTCAATACCCGAAGTAATCCGTAAAATACTAATTTAGTAAAATCACTAACAAAGTTTTGTCCAGAACTGAGTTAATTACCTTTAATGAGTTACGGTTTCCCTCTTTTTTTGCAAGCTGAGGTAGGTTGATTATTACCCCCCCCCCCTTGTTTGCCAGTTGAGGTCGGTTTACTTCCTTAGTCGATATCTAGTACTACGCCCTACACCTGATTTGACCAAGCCGTTATTCTCAACCAATGCAGCTAAATGTCGCGTCGCAGTCGGTTTACTTACCTTTGTGACTTTATGGTATTGAGATGTATTTATTCCATCAGGAAAATCCCCATCGAGCATTCTATTTAGTACTTTGACTTGCTCTTTAGACAGCTTAGTTTGGTCAATCTCATGCCAAAAGTGGGTTTTAAAGATGGTTTGGTCGATCTCCTTTAGCACTTCATCAAATGTATTATTTAGAATTTCAAAAAACCAAACTAGCCAAGCCGTAATGTCAGTATTGCTTTTTTGGTTTTTCTCAAGGATGTCATAGTAACTTTTTCGATTCGCTAAGATGCCCACAGACATTGCGTAAAATCGCACGGACTGCTGCTCTGCTTGAGCCAAGGCGAGGTCAGTCAACAAACGAGTGATACGTCCATTGCCATCATCTAACGGATGAAGCGTTACGAACCATAAGTGAGTGATTGCCGCTCTAATTAATGGGTCTATTGAAATATCCGTTTTAGAGTCATTAAACCACTGAATAAAATAGCCGAGTTCTTTATCTAAGATATCTCGCTCTGGCGCTTCAAAGTGAACAATTGGCCTATCGATACGCCCAGAGACGACTTGCATCGGTGTATCGCCTCGTAATTGCCCTCCTATCACAGGGTTAAACATGGTGTAACCTGCAGGAAACAACCGATGATGCCAGTGTAAAATCCTTTCCAGTGTTAAATCTGTATCTAAATTTTCAACGGCATCTAACATGATTTCCGCTAGGCCGTCAGTTTGTTCTGTAGTAGGAAAAGGACGCTCTTCAGAGACTCCAAGTTTATTCGCTAATGAAGACCGCACGGAAAATGCATTCAGTTTTTCACCTTCAATGGCGCTTGAGTGAACAATATTGGCCAAAAGTGTATCGAGCATACTTGCTTTTTCATCTTGAGAGTGGGCATAGATCTTGCCCAAGAGAATGCCTTGATTTAAGCGAGTCTGTCTAATGATTGGCTCGATGGTATTTTTATCCCAGCTAAATTTAGGCCAAGTTTCTTGCTGCCAGATCCACATATAGTTTCCTTGATTTGAAAAAGCGAACGATACGAATCATATTATGATGCGTAATTAACCCTTATTCAACTCAAGAAATGATTTGATAATGGTCAAATTCGAATCATGAATTCCAATGTTAAGAAGTGGCTAAGGGTAAACATGGCATGATTTGCATTTTTTGTGCTTTGACTCAATATGGCTGAATTACTTTTGCCCCAATACGCGTTAGATCAAATGATTTTTAAAATCTAGAAGCATACATTTCCACTACTGAATCTTATCCGAAAGAACATTGGTCGACTAATTAAAGACGTAGCTTAAGTTATTGGGTATAGAAGTTTAAATGTGGCTTGGCAGGTTTATAATCAATTATCCCCATCGGTATAGTAAGGAAAAGACGCTAACATATTAATAAACCGATTAAAATTTTATCTGGTTCCACTCCCATCAATTGTATGCAATACGGCGAAGTGCTACCATCATAACCGCCCTGTCGGTGTGTATGTCTACAAGCCTCCAAAAGAGGTGATTCTAATCATGAAGCGATTTATCGCTTACTTCCTTTGTGAAGTAGCTCTTTTTAAGGGCGTTAACGGTCTTAAAGTATTCCCGCAGGGCATTCATTCGGAGCATCTATGAATAAAGATAACATTTGGTGGACACGAAAAAACTGGATTAATGCCGAAAAAAGATTAAATAGCATGGCTACATGGTCAAACCTAGCTCTTTTTTGGTATTCACTATGTGGTGTTTTTGCTTCAGTGCTAGTGCTAGGGGCGGAGCAACCTGATCTCACCTCAAAGCTGTTTATTTGCTTTTCTGTATTTGTTTTTTGTGCTTCTCTTTTATCCTCATTAGGCCGCTATAGTGATAGAGTCGCAAAACTAAAAAGTGGCTATATCCAGCTACAAGCATTGTATTCAAAAGTTAAAGACAAAGACTCCTTATCTGAAGAAGATGAAGCAAGATACACACAGATCCTTGATTCCTGCGAAAACCATTTTTGGTCTGACTTCATTAACTCAAAAGTAGAAGCTTATCTGAATACCAAAGATAAAAGTGAACTTACGATAGTCGCGACTAAGCTGGACTTTGTCTTATATTTTGGGCTACGTATTGTCAAAGTCATCAGCATCGCAGCACTAATATTAGCACCTGTGTTGTTAATCTATTTTTCTATTTTTAAAGGTGTGACTAATTTATGACCACTTCGATATCCGACACCTTTACCCCTGAAAACTTAAGAGACATTTACTTAACACACTTTGCTCTATCAAAAGTTACCGGTGTGGACTGTATTCAACCAAAGCATTTCTCCAAGGTACAAAGCCAAGAACTCCATACTATTGTCACTAAGGTTTATTTTGGTAAATACAATTTCACTAGATACAAAGAAAAACTGATATCTAAAGGGGCCAACAAACATCCCAGACAAATTGCGATCCCTACCCTAAGAGATCGAATTACTCTAAAAGCCCTTAACAATTATCTACAGAAAAACTTTGGACAAAAATTAAGTGTTCAGGTACCTCAGCAAGTAACTAGAGAAGTAAAACAAGCTCTTGATTCTAGACTTTATGAAACTGCAATAAAGATAGACATAAAAAACTTCTACCCTACTGTTAATCATCAAAACCTTTTGAATCAACTAGCTAAACTAGGTGTTGAAAGTGATGCAATAAAATTGATTCATGCTGCCATATCTACAGGGTTCCAGAAGAATCAAAGTAATATAATCGGCGTACCACAAGGCTTATCTATCTCAAACGTGCTTGCTGAAATTTATATGATGGAGCTAGACAAGAAACTGAAAAAGCCTGACATCTTCTACAAAAGATATGTCGATGATGTACTTATTTTTTGCAAAGAAAAGGATGCTCAAAAAATCTATGAAGATTTTGTTCATGAGGCTACAAAGATAGGCTTGAACGTTCACGATCTCGAACAAAACTCGGATAAAACAACGATAACTCCTATAGATCAAGAATTCTCTTATCTTGGCTATGTATATAACCCAACAATACATAAAAACGAAGTGTCAATTTCAGTAAGAGAATCTAGTAGAAAGCGATTTCAAGACTCCATAGCCGCTCTTTTTACCTCTTATGCAAATGCGGGTAAACATCGCTCAAAAGCACTTCTATTCTGGAAACTCAATTTGAGAATAACCGGATGTATAGCAAGCAATAAGTGTAAGGGGTGGTTATTCTTTTTTTCTGAAATTGACGATATGAAAATGCTTTTTGAACTCGACAACATGATAAAGCATCTTTGCGTTAAAAATCGTGTGGATTATAAGAACGTTAAAAAGCTAACTAGAGCAATACATGAAGTTAAGCATCATAAATGGAAGAGTAACTACTTCCCAAACTTTGATTCATACAAAATAAAAAGTATGAAAGAAGTAGTTTCTCATGATGTGGGAATTCCAGTTCATAAATTGAAGTTATCAGACAATGATATTAAGGATCGATTTTGGTCCATCGTAAATAGAGAAGTTAAGTCAATGGAAACAGACATTTCAAGCTTCTCCTAAGTAAAACTATACGATTAATCTTAAACGACCTCATAGGGACAGGTTTTGCCTGTTGTAGTTTCCTTACCTGAGTTGATTTATCTTTTGCCAATTCTTCAAAGTCACTAACTCATTTTTGTCCAGAACTGAGTTAATTACCTTTAATGAGCACCTAGTCAGCAACGGCTTATCACATGCTCAAGATATTCAGGCGATGCTGGTTGATAACTAGGGCCTACAAGTTCAATTGCGAACAATATTAGTCGCGATCAATCGCAAATGGAGACCACGCCTGACGCGTTGGCATTACCTCTACACGGTTGATGTTGATGTGATCCGGTAGTGACGCTATGTAGAACATCTGCTCTGCAATATCTTCGGCACTAAGTGGTGTTGTACCTTGGTATAAATTATCAGAAGCTCTTTGATCGCCTTTAGTGCGCACTAGCGTGAACTCGGTTTCTGCAATGCCTGGCGAGAGGTCAGTAACGCGCACTCCTGTACCTTGTAAATCACATCTTAGGTTGTAACTGAACTGCTTAACAAATGCCTTGCTCGCCCCATATACATGGCTTCCAGGGTAGGGCCATTGACCTGCAATTGAGCCCACATTGATGATGGTTGCGCCTGCGCCTGTTTTGATGAGGGTAGGTAATAGAGCATGGGTAACATTGACTAAACCTGTCACATTGGTATCGATCATGGTATGCCAATCGGCTAACTCAACCTCTGGAGCACCTTGTGACGCAAGGGCTAAGCCTGCATTGTTAACGAGAGCAGTTACGGCTGAAAACTCATCTGGCAGAGCGTCTACCGCCTGTTTTACTGCGTCAGCATCACGAACGTCCAATTGCATGACGTGTACAGGCACAGATAGTGCTTCTTTCAGATCAAGCAATCGCTCAATACGACGACCAGATAACACCAATTGTAACCATCCCCTAAAATAGGTGTATTCCGATTTAGAGTTCTTCCGTTTAAACTAGATAAAACGGAGAATGATCATGAAAAAATCACGCTATACAGAATCACAGATTGTTAAAATCTTGAAGGAAGTTGAAGCAGGCCGAAAGGTCTCTGATGCCTGTCGTGAATATGGCATATCAGATGCAACGTACTATAACTGGCGAGCCAAATATGGAGGTATGGATAGTTCGGACATCAAACGACTGAAAGAGCTTGAAGAAGAAAACCGACGATTAAAACAAATGTACGCTGATTTAAGC
>NZ_LZFW01000006.1 GCF_001676025.1 Vibrio sp. UCD-FRSSP16_30 | reverse complement strand
CAGAAAATGAAGGCGCAAAGTTCTGGCTCAATGTTTTGACAGAGCTTAACCAACGTGGCGTTGAGGATATACTTATAGCTTGCGTGGATGGCCTCAAAGGTTTTCCTGATGCCATCAATACCGTGTTCCCTGAAACACACATTCAGCTATGCATCGTTCACATGGTACGCAATTCTCTGAAATACGTCTCTTGGAAAGACTACAAAGCGGTCACGGCTGATTTGAAACGAGTATACCGTTCGGCAACAGAAGACGAAGCGTTACTTGAATTAGAGCGGTTCGGTGAAACCTGGGATGCCCAGTACCCTCAAATAACCAAGTCTTGGCGTAATCACTGGCAAAACTTGAATACGCTATTTAACTACCCGCAAGATATTCGAAAAGCCATTTACACAACCAATGCGATTGAATCACTCAACAGCGTGATACGTAAGGCTTTGAAGAAGCGTAAAATCTTCCCAAATGATGAAGCTGCAACTAAGATGGTTTATTTAGCGATTAAAGATGCTAGTAAAAAATGGACGATGCCCATTCAAAACTGGCGTCAGGCGATGAGTCGATTTATCATCGAGTTCGAAGACCGTGTCGAGAAGCACATAAACTAAATGTCAGTTACACAGAATCTGTTACAGCCTCAGCCTAGCTGGTTAAAACACTTGATAACCGCGTTGAAATTTTTGATTGTAGAATAACTACTTATCAAAAATATTCGCCTTGTTCTCAAGTGTTTTTCCTGCGCTATTTCTGATCATTTACTTACTGTGATTGGTATTATTTATCTAATGGATTTACAGTTGATGAATCCGTGGCTTTCTTATTATCTTTATTTTCGTCTGGTTCTTCATCAGTATTGATAATAACGCCATGCTGTTTGGTCCATTTATCCCAGCGGTCGTGAGCTAACTGCTGCATATCTTGGTTTTTGTCTGCTTCATCAATAATTTCTAAGCCGAGTAAAAATTCAAAAATATCTTCCAGTGTCACAATGCCTTGCACTGTACCGTACTCATCTACCACCAAGGTAATATGTCGTCTTTGCGCCAGCATATTGGTAAAAACTTTTGGCAGAGCGCTGTTATTTAAGAACACATGAATCGGACGCATCACATTACCAAGCAGTTCATTGCCACGGCCTTGCTGTTGCAGCTTAAATAATTCTAAGCGGTGTACAAACCCACAAATATTATCCTTTTGCTCAACGTAAACTAAAGGTCGAGAGAAGGGGGTATCGTGATGAGTGGTTAAAAACTCGTTGATAGAGAGTGCGGCATTTACACGAAAAACTACCGGGCGAGGTGTCATAACTTTGGTCACTGGCACATTAGGTAGATTCAACAAATTGTTTAGTAGTCTTGTTTCATCTTCGCCAAACTCATCCGACTCTTTGGCTAAAATTGCCATTGCCGAAATCTCATCGCGTAATTTTGGTTCCATGTTGCCACGGGATAGGCGTTTAGTAATTTGCTCTGAGAACCAGACAAAAGGGCGCAAACCCCATACCATCCAATTAAGAGTTGTTGCGGTTGCAGGAGCAAGTTGTCGCCAGTAAGTTGCGCCAATAGTTTTAGGTACAATTTCCGATAAAATAAGTATGCCTAAGGTCAATACAGCCGAAAAGACACCTAACCACTCACTACCAAATACGACAGAGGCTTGTGCGCCCGCGCTGGCTGCGCCAATCGTATGAGCAATCGTATTGAGTGTTAAAATTGACGCCAGTGGGCGGTCAATATCAGACTTAAGTTTACCAAGCTTATTCGCCGCCGGGTGTCCTTGCTGTCTTAGCTGAGCAATGTAGCTAGGAGAGATGCTCAAAAGCACAGCTTCTAATACTGAACAAATGAATGAGATGCCAATGGCGACGGAAATATAGATCGTTAGAAGTAACATAGTACCTTAGTAAATTGTGTATAAAACAAGCTGATTATGACAGGCATAATCAGCAATAGATAGTTTGTTAAGTAGGTTCAAAGTGTTGGAAATACAAGCGTCGAGCATGATAGCAGTGGTGAATTTGTGAGTTGAACTACAGAATGAGCTAAAAAATGTTCACTTAAACCGAAAGATCGCTTGCAACCCTTTGCCAGACAGAGCCTTTATGATTTAGAGTGGCTTTGTTCTCAAAAACTTTAGAAGGGAAACCCCAATGAACAAGACCCAATTAATCGATGCAATTGCAGAAAAAGCAGATCTATCAAAAGCTCAAGCAAAAGCAGCTCTTGAAGCTACTCTTGAAGGCGTAACAGATGCTCTAAAAGAGGGCGACCAAGTTCAACTAATTGGTTTTGGTACATTTAAAGTATCTCATCGTAATGCACGTACTGGTCGTAACCCTAAGACTGGCGAAGAGATTCAAATTGCAGCAGCAAATGTTCCTGCATTTACTGCTGGTAAAGCGCTGAAAGATTCAGTTAATTAATGTAAAATACGCCGAGTGTCATCGCTCGGCGTATTTTTATGAAATATCTCATTAGTTCTGCTTTAGTTATATTAACCCTAACGGGTTGTTCCTCTGCAACGGCTCCGCTGCGTCAATCAGCCACCCCTGTCGAACATTCAGGCGGTAATATTGATGATACAAAAACTTCTCTCTACTGGTTGACTGAACGTGCAAATTCACCAGAATCAAGCTCAGATCATGTCGCGTTTAAAAATAATACTTGGTATCGCAGCCATTACTCTTGGGATAATGATGTCCTTCGTGAAATGACGCGCACTGGTGAAAGACTTTCAGCCTCAGGAGAGACGCTTCCTTATCAAGTGACTTTGCGTTTTAGTGGCCAAGGTGAAGCTGTGTACCAGCGCTTGCGCTTAGATGGCAAAGTTCGACCAATGAATAAAAACCGCATTGCTGAAATCAAACAGCAAGCCAATGATCTTTTGGCTATGAATCAGGCTCAAGAAAAAAAAGGTCTGGAGTTAATTCAGGGCTATTGGAAAGAAGGGGTCTTTATGACCTGTGAAGGCAAAGTGTTTAAAGACATTAAATTTAAACATCAATTACCACCAGTGGTGGTTGAGCGTTTAAGAGACGAAGAAAACTTTGCCGCTTTTGTTGGAGAATACAAAGCCAAAAGCGTGATGGTCGATAAATTACTGATCCTACAGCACGGTGGTGCTGAGTGTATTGAAAGGCCTGTTGAGTAAGCTAATCTTTTCGCTTTCTCTTAAAGATGAAGCTAGAAAATAAAGACTTAAAAAGAAAAGAGCCACTTCATTTTAAGTGGCTCTTTTGCATTAGTAATCGTCAGTATTAATTACTTTTGTTGCTCACGAGCAATGGCGCGGTAGCCAATGTCGTTGCGGTGGAACATACCGTTCCAGCTGACTTGTTTTGCTAGGGCGTATGCTTGCTCTTGAGCTTCAGAAACAGTGTTGCCTAGTGCGGTTGCACAAAGTACACGGCCACCGTTAGTCACTACATCGCCAGATTCGTTGTTTGCAGTACCTGCGTGGAAGATCTTTTGACCTTCAACTTCGCTTGTAGGCAAAGAAATTACATCGCCTTTGGCATAGTCTGCTGGGTAACCACCGGCTGCAAGAACCACACCGATAGAAGCGCGTGGATCCCATTTAGATTCTGCTTGGTCTAGTTTCTCGTCGATTGCCATTAGGCAAAGTTCAACAAGGTCAGACTCCATACGCATCATAATAGGTTGCGTTTCAGGGTCACCAAAGCGGCAGTTATATTCGATAACTTTAGGTGTTCCGTCAGCTGCAATCATAAGACCTGCATATAGGAAACCAGTGTAAGGTGCGCCTTCTGCATCCATACCACGTACTGTTGGGTAGATAACTTCCTCAAGAATACGGTTATGAATTTCTGGAGTCACAACAGGAGCTGGAGAGTATGCACCCATGCCGCCAGTGTTAGGGCCAGTATCTTTGTCGCCAACACGTTTGTGATCTTGACTGGTTGCCATAGGCAGCACGCTAGAGCCGTCTACCATAACGATGAAGCTTGCTTCTTCGCCTTCTAGGAACTCTTCGATAACTACGCGGCTACCGGCTTCACCAAAGGCATTACCCGCAAGCATGTCTTTGATTGCGTCTTCGGCTTCTTCCAGTGTCATCGCAACGATAACGCCTTTACCTGCGGCTAGACCGTCAGCTTTAACAACAATCGGTGCACCTTGTTCACGAACGTAAGCCAGTGCAGGCTCAATTTCAGTGAAGTTTGAGTAGTAACCAGTTGGAATATCATGACGAGCTAGGAAATCTTTAGTGAAAGCTTTAGAACCTTCAAGTTGTGCTGCCGCTTGAGTTGGACCAAAGATAGGTAGGCCAGCTTCACGGAATGCATCAACAACACCGATAACTAGAGGCGCTTCAGGGCCTACGATAGTCAGTTCGATGTTCTTTTCTTTAGCGAAAGCAACCAATGCATCGATATCTTCAACGCCAATGTTTACGTTTTGTAGTTTTGGCTCGATAGCAGTACCTGCATTACCAGGTGCAATGAATATCGTCTCAACATTAGGGTTTTGCGCGGCTTTCCAGCCTAGTGCGTGCTCACGACCGCCAGCACCAATAATAAGAACGTTCATATATTATCCTTAACTCAAAAATTGCTGTCTTTGCTGCTTGAAAAGACACTCTTGAAAGAAATTAAAGCGGTATCTCAATAACTAAGCACTGCCGTGACAATATGATTATCACGGCAGTGCTAAAGGTGTCGAAATATTAGTGACGGAAGTGACGCATACCAGTAAAGATCATCGCCATGCCGTACTCGTTAGCTGCATCGATAACTTCTTGGTCACGCATAGAGCCGCCAGGTTGGATAACGCATTTGATACCAGCATCTGCTGCTGCATCAATGCCATCGCGGAATGGGAAGAAAGCATCCGATGCCATTACGCAACCTTCAACTTGTAGACCTTCGTCAGCGGCTTTAATACCTGCAATTTTCGCAGAGTAAACGCGGCTCATTTGGCCAGCACCTACGCCGATAGTCATGTCGCCTTTAGAGTAAACGATAGCGTTAGATTTAACGTACTTCGCTACTTTCCAGCAGAACAATGCATCTTTTAGCTCTTCTGCTGTTGGTTGACGCTCAGAAACAACCGTAAGGTCATCTTGAGATACCATGCCTTGGTCGCGGTCTTGAACTAGCAGACCACCGTTAACGCGTTTCACGTCAAAGCCAGTTGTTTTGCTTGTCCATTCGCCACACTCAAGAAGACGAAGATTCTTCTTAGCAGCTACGATTTCTGCAGCTTCTTTTGATACAGAAGGTGCAATAATCACTTCAACAAATTGACGCTCAGTGATTGCTGTAGCCGTTGCTGCATCAAGCTCTTGGTTGAATGCAATGATGCCACCAAAGGCTGAAGTTGGATCGGTTTGGTATGCACGGTTGTAAGCTTCTAGGATGTCTTTACCTAGTGCAACACCACATGGGTTTGCGTGCTTAACGATGACACATGCTGGTTCATCAAATTCTTTAACACACTCAAGTGCTGAATCTGTATCAGCAATGTTGTTATAAGAAAGTGCTTTACCTTGGATTTGACGTGCTGTTGATACAGACGCTTCTTCTGGATTCGCTTCAACATAGAATGCCGCTGCTTGGTGGCTGTTTTCACCGTAGCGCATGTCTTGTTTTTTCTCGAACTGTTGGTTGAAAGTGCGAGGGAATTTAGACTCTTGGTCGCCTTCTTTATTGTCGCCGTAAGAAGGAACCATAGTACCGAAGTAGTTAGCAATCATGCCATCATAAGACGCGGTGTGCTCAAATGCAGCAATGGCTAGGTCAAAACGAGTGTCTAGTGTTAGAGATTTCTCGTTGCTATCCATTTCTGTAATAACACGGCTGTAGTCGTGTGCATTCACTACGATAGCCACATCTTTGTGGTTTTTCGCAGCAGAGCGAACCATTGTTGGACCACCGATGTCGATGTTCTCAACTGCGTCAGCAAGAGTACAACCTTCTTTTGCTACTGTTTCAGCAAATGGATATAGGTTAACAACAACCATATCGATAGGCTTGATGTCGTGTTTTGCCATGATGTCATCATCTTGACCACGACGACCCAGTACACCACCGTGTACTTTAGGGTGAAGAGTCTTAACACGGCCGTCCATCATTTCTGGGAAGCCAGTGTAGTCAGACACTTCAGTCACAGCTAGACCTTGCTCTGCAAGTAGGCGAGCTGTGCCACCAGTAGAAAGAAGTTCAACATTGCGTTCAGCGAGTGCTTTAGCAAACTCTACGATGCCAGTTTTATCAGATACGCTGATAAGAGCGCGGCGAATTGGGCGAGCGATACTCATGCTTCCATATTCCTCAAGTACTTAAAATTATCCGCTATCGCAGAGTGAAGAAGAAGCCCCGAATCATTACCTTGATGGTATGGCGCATCCTCACAACATCTGCTGATTTTGGAATCAAGTTGGATGAAAAGATGTTTATTAAAATAGAGTCTGAACTAAGACTATTAAACTACTTTGACAAAAACCTTTCGCGTGCAAAATTTCATCAATTCTAATGGCGCGTATTCTAGCGAATAATTTACTAAAAAGCTCGCGCAATCGTTTGGCATTTGCATTTTATTGTAAAAAACTCTCATTTGAGGGTCATTGGAGTGCAAAGTGAAGAAAATACAACTTAAACATAATGGCTGTTTTTATTAACTGTTTTTATTTACATAGAAGCTTGACCTTGGAGTTACATCTAAGGTTTATACTTAGGGTAGTGATAGTCAATTTATGAGTATTAAAATGTATAGAATTGGAGAGTTGGCAAAGCAGTTTAACTTAAAGCCAGACACCTTACGCTTCTATGAAAAGCACGGATTACTAAAAGCTACCTCGCGCAGTGCAGGTGGTTATCGAGTATACACCGATAAAGATGTGGATAAACTTGGTTTTATTATTCGTGCAAAAAAGGTGGGTTTTACACTAACTGAGATTGAAGATTTATTATCAATCCAAATTGCACGAGACGATTATAGTTGCCATGAAGCCAAGGAAATCGTTGATATTAAATTGGCTCAAGTTGAAGAAAAAATACGTGAATTGCAGGTATTTCAAAGCTCATTAACTAAGTTAAGTGCTTCTTGTTGTGGTGGCGATGAACCAGCGACTCACTGCTCTATTTTAGAAGCATTAGACAGTGCTGATTGTGATGTTAGAGAGGAAGCGAAGTGAATTTTATAGGTAACTTTGTCGACTTGTTTATAGAGTCAGGCTTTTGGATGTTATTAGGACTAATGGTCGCAGGACTATTAAAAGAGTGGGTACCAACCGATCTATTAGCAAAACATTTAGGCGGTAAAGGGGCCAAAACTACAATCAAAGCGGCTTTTATTGGCGCGCCTTTACCTCTTTGTTCTTGCGGTGTGATACCAGCGGCGCTCGGCTTACGTCGCAGTGGCGCTTCAAAAAGTGCAACCACCTCGTTTTTAGTTGCTACACCTGAGACCGGCATAGATTCAGTTTCGGTCTCATACGCATTACTTGGACCTTTTATGGCGATAATCAGACCGATTGCCGCCATTACCAGTGCTATCGTTGCTGGCTTATTAGTGGGTAAAGAAGATGAACAATCTAAAGCTCAATTAGAATCAGCTGCTTCTTCATGCTGCTCAACTAAAAAACAAACATCATGCTGTTCTTCTAAAAGCCAATCACCCAGTACCACTGTTGCAGCTCCAGTTGTTTCCGAGCCGGTTAAATCATCTTGTTGTTCTAGCTCATCAAAATCGAGTTCATCAAATCTAAGCTCAAAAAAATCTGGCGGTTGTTCTTCTGCATCGACAGTTTCTAATAAATCGGCTGTGCAAAAATTTAAGTCAGGTGTCAGTTTTGCTGCGACAGATTTAGTAAGGGACATTAGTACTTGGTTGATCATTGGTTTGATCTTTGCCGCTTTAGTGCAAACGTACATAGAAACTGATTTTCTTGCTCAGTGGGGTGGGACGATTTGGAGCATGCTGCTCATGGTGGCAATTAGTGTTCCTATGTACATTTGTGCCACTGCTTCTACACCCATTGCCGCAGGACTGCTTATGTCAGGGATTAGCCCAGGAGCTGTATTAGTATTTATGCTGGCAGGCCCGGCAACGAATGTCGCGACTTTAGGTGTTGTTGGTAAAGAGCTAGGTATGCGTTCTTTATTTGCTTATCTGGTTGGGGTAGTAGGTACTGCAATCGTATTTGGCCTTGCAACAGACTACTTAGTCTCAACTTATGGATTCTCTGTTCAGTCACTAAGCGCGGGAGAGCACGAAGTATTGCCTCATTGGTTAAGTATTTCATCTGCGATAGTGTTAGCGCTTCTTATGCTTCGTCATTACGCTAGTAAAGCTACGGCACTGTTGAGTCGTTAACTCGCTATTACCATCATAGATATGGATTAAGGCCTGCTGATTTCAGTAGGTCTTTTTTATGTCTTGGTTTTTGAATGATAGAGAACAGCAAAGCATCATCGATCATGATGTAACCATCCCCTAAAATAGGTGTACAGCTATTTTGGTAGGGTAAGCTCAATAACTATATTTATGAAATGCTTGGTGATCATTTTTAGTGTTTATTATGGTTGAACAGCTGTGCATGCTTTCTGCTTATGCAAAATCAATAACTATAAAAATGAAATATTGGAAGATCATTTTTGTTTGGTTAAGATCAAAAAAAAGGTTTATCAAAAAATGATAAACCTTTTAAATTCATAAGCTTGAATAATTTCTATTAATTCATGCCGTATTTTTTAAGTTTCTTACGAAGTGTACCACGGTTGATACCCATCATAGATGCAGCGCGAGTTTGGTTGCCGCGAGTGTATTGCATGATCATGTCTAGTAGTGGTTGTTCAACCTCAGCTAGTACTAACTCATAAAGGTCGTCTACATCCTGACCGTTTAATTGTGCAAGGTAGTTTTTTACTGAAACTTTTACTGAGTCGCGAAGTGGTTTTTGCGCGATTTGGTCTTGGGCAGTTACAGTAGTAACTGTTAGTGCTTCAGAAGTCAGGTTTTGTTCGAACATATTCAGTCTAGCTCTTCTCGTAATTATAATGCAACCATATCCCTATCTGCGATAGGAATTGAAATACTCTTCTAATGCGTCTAATTGCTCTTGAGCAACTTCGATAGCATTAAAGATACGGCGAAACTCACGCGCTTGTTCATGCTCTTTTAAGTACCAACCCACATGCTTTCGTGCAATGCGCGGACCTAAGAACTCACCATAAAATAGGTGAAGCTCATGAACGTGACCAAGCATGATATCTTTTACTTCCTGTATAGGAGGCTCAGACATCGTGGTGCCGTGTTCTAAATAGTGTTGGATTTCTTGAAAAATCCACGGACGACCCTGGGCGGGACGACCAATCATCAAGGCGTCTGCACCGGTAAATTCCAGTACATGCTTTGCTTTTTCTGGGCTATCTATATCGCCATTGGCGATAACAGGTATTGAAATAGCTTGCTTAACTGCTCTGATGCTTTCATATTCTGCCTCTCCCTTGTACATACAAGTACGCGTCCTACCATGTAAGGCGAGGGCTTGTATGCCGCAGTCTTCGGCCATTTTAGCGATTTCGACACAGTTCTTATGTTCTATGTCCCAACCGGTTCTGGTTTTTAGTGTCACAGGGACATCAACCGCATCTACCACCGCTTTCAGAATTTGTTGAACAAGCTCTGGATGCTTTAGTAGTGCTGAACCGGCTAGTTTTTTGTTCACTTTTTTAGCTGGACAACCCATATTGATATCGATGATTTGCGCACCGCTTTCAACATTAAATTGTGCCGCTGCTGCCATTAATTGTGGATCTGATCCTGCAATCTGTACTGAGCGAATGCCCGATTCGGCTTCATGTACTCTTCGTTGCAGTGATTTTGACGTATTCCATGTTTTAGGGTTGGCAAGCATCATTTCACTGACAGCCATACCAGCACCATACCGTAGACACAACTCTCGAAACGGTCTATCTGTAACTCCCGCCATAGGTGCTACAATCAAATTATTCTTAAGTTGGTATTTACCGATTTTCAAATCATGGTCACATTATTAACAGCAAGGGCGCGCATTTTACGCATTTTTTGGTCGCGTGAAAAGCCTAATATTTGAGCATTTCAAAAAATATTCGTTAAATTGAATGTTTTTTGCTCAAATTTTGATGTGACTCAACTAGAGTGCTTTTTTCCAGAGACGCGACACCACTCTTGCATCTCTGCAATTGGGTTTATATCAAACTGATCACGGTAATAGTTTGCTACGTCTTCTGCTTGTGTATCGAGAACACCAGACATGGCTAGTTCGCCGTTTTCTTTTACTAGAGACTTGATAACACCAGAGAGATCACGCAATGGTCCAGCTAAGATATTAGCGACCACGACATCGGCAATCAGCCCTTCTGGTTGGTCTTGAGGCAAGAATAGTTCTAACTGATCTTTTACACCATTACGCCCAGCATTATCGGTTGAAGCGACGATCGCCTGTGGATCGATGTCGATCCCGATAACTTTTTTAGCGCCAAGTTTGATCGCGGCGATCGCAAGGATGCCGGAACCACAACCAAAATCGACCACTGTTTTGTCTTTAAGATCTAATCCTTCAAGCCACTCTAAACAAAGTGATGTTGTTGGGTGCGTGCCTGTGCCAAAGGCTAGGCCTGGGTCAAGCATGACATTAACTGCATCTGGATCTGGAACATCACGCCAGCTAGGGCAAACCCATAGACGCTCACCAAACTTCATTGGGTGGAAGTTATCCATCCACTCACGTTCCCAGTCTTTATCTTCAAGCTGCTCAATTTTATGTGCAAATCCATCTTCAAGAAGATTGCTCGCCTTTATCTGGCTGATAATCCATTGTGTATCGGCTTCTGCATCGTATAACGCAAGAATATCAATATCACCCCATAAGCGAGTTTCACCGGGCAGTGGCTCGAATATAGGCGTATCTTTAGCGTCCAAGAAAGTAACGGAAAGGGCTGCGGTTTGTTCCACTAACATATCACTGATTTGTTCAGCGTTTTTGTCAGTAGCATTAAGTTTGATTTGAATCCAAGGCATGGAGTTCACTCTGAGTTTTGATGATTGGCGTGGATTTTAGCAGTAATTTTAACCAACTTCATCTATGGAAAGAAAAAGGGTCACAGCCAATAGCTTGGCTGTGACCCTTATAATTGCGCGTTAAAGCGTATTACCAAATTAGCTTGGTATTATTGAAGACCGAGTTTCTTCTCTAGGTAGTGGATGTTTGCACCACCGTGTTGGAAATTCTCGTCATTCATGATTTCAAGTTGTAATGGCACGTTTGTTTTGATGCCCTCAATAATCATTTCGCTTAATGCATTTTTCATGCGTGCAATCGCAACGTCACGGTTCTCACCAAAGGTGATCAGTTTACCAATCATTGAATCGTAATGAGGTGGCACTGTGTAACCTGAGTAGATGTGAGATTCCCAACGAACACCCATACCGCCTGGAGCATGGAAGCGCTCAATTTTACCAGGGCATGGTAGGAAACGTTCAGGATCTTCTGCGTTGATACGACATTCGATAGAGTGGCCGCGCAGTTTGATATCATCTTGAGTAAATGATAGAGGTTGACCTGCTGCAACACGAAGCTGCTCTTTGATTAGGTCAACGCCGGTAACCATTTCTGTTACTGGGTGCTCTACCTGAATACGGGTGTTCATTTCAATGAAGTAGAACTCGCCGTTTTCGTATAGGAACTCAAAAGTACCTGCGCCGCGGTAGTTGATTTCAACACAAGCACGCGTACAACGCTCACCGATATACTTACGCATATCATCAGTGATACCCGGTGCTGGAGCTTCTTCAACTACTTTTTGGTGACGACGTTGCATAGAGCAGTCACGCTCACCTAGGTGAATTGCGCCACCTTGGCCATCAGCAATAATCTGAACTTCAACGTGACGAGGGTTTTCAAGGTATTTCTCCATGTAAACAACGTCGTTGTTGAAGGCCGCTTTTGCTTCTGCACGAGTCATAGCAATTGCTTCAATTAGATCTGCTTCAGCACGTACAACGCGCATACCACGACCACCGCCGCCACCAGAGGCTTTGATGATCACTGGGTAACCGATGCGTTTAGCATGAGATTTGTTTGTTGATGCGTTGTCATCAAGAGGGCCGTCAGAACCTGGAACACAAGGAACACCAGCTTTTTTCATTGCGTTGATAGCTGCAACTTTATCACCCATGATGCGGATAGTTTCAGCTTTTGGACCAACGAAAATGAAGCCTGATTTTTCTACTTGTTCAGCAAAGTCAGCATTCTCAGATAAGAAACCGTAACCTGGGTGAATAGCAACAGCGCCTGATACTTCCGCCGCTGAAATAATGCGAGGAATGTTTAGGTAGCTGTCAATGCCTCGAGCAGGACCGATACAGATTGACTCATCAGCAAGAAGTACGTGTTTAAGATCACGGTCAGCTGTTGAGTGAACGGCTACGGTTTTGATACCTAGCTCTTTACATGCGCGAAGAATACGAAGCGCAATTTCGCCTCGGTTCGCGATGACTAATTTGTCTAGCATAGTGTGGACCTCAATTATTCGATAACGATCAGTGCTTGGTCAAATTCTATCGGAGCACCATCGTCAACAAGAATCGCAGTCACGACACCTGATTTATCAGCTTCGATCTGGTTCATCATTTTCATAGCTTCAACAATACAAATAGTGTCACCTTCAGATACCGTTTGGCCTACTTCGACAAAAGATTTAGTGTCTGGACCAGGAGCGCGGTAGAAAGTACCAACCATAGGTGAAAGAACTTTATGACCTGTTTCAACAGGTGCTGCTGCTTCTACTACTGGCGCAGCTACTGGAGCGGCTACCGGTGCAGGAGCGGCTACAGGAGCAGGCGCTGCATATTGGAATGGTGCTACAGGCGCATTGCCGTGACGGCTAATACGTACTGATTCTTCACCTTCAGAAATCTCAAGTTCTGCAATTCCCGACTCTTCAACTAGTTCGATTAGCTTCTTTATTTTGCGAATATCCATGATTTTTCTCTTGTCTGTGTTGGCCGCTCGAGGTTATCGAGTTGGCTTAGATTTATTTTGTCTGCAGATGATGCTTAGCTGCAGACAGTGCGAAATTGTAGCCTTGAGCGCCTAGCCCGCAAATCACCCCAACTGCTTTATCAGATAGGTAGGAATGATGACGAAATGGCTCTCTGGCATGTACGTTAGATAGGTGAACTTCAATAAATGGAATGCTCACGCCAAGCAATGCATCTCTTAATGCAACACTGGTATGAGTGAAAGCGGCAGGGTTGATGATGATAAAATCAATCTCTCCCATAGCATTGTGGATAGCCTCTATTAGCTCATATTCACGATTGGACTGGATATGAGTGAGCTCTATACCGTTTTGCATGGCTTGTTTTTTTAGGTCTTCAACTATGTCATCAAGTGTGGCGTAACCGTACACTTCAGGTTCTCGTTTACCGAGCAGGTTTAAGTTTGGACCATTTAGGAGTAGAACACGTGATTTTGTTGTCATCTTGTCGCTATCTTCCATTATTGTGAGTTATTCACAGTTGCTTATAATTATTTTACGAATTCTTGTGAATTTCCAGTCAGAATTGTGTAAAAAAGCAAATTAGCGTCTGATTATAGCTAATTCAGCGAAATTAACAGCAATTTACTGGTCTAATCACAGGAGAGGCAGATTGAGAAACTTGTTGTTGTTCTGAAGTGGAATGAAAAGGTTGTTAAGTATTAGTAATTATATAAGTTATTGATTCTAAGGATCTTAATGTTTGCTGGATATTAAGTTTATAGCCGCCACACTGTGACGGCTTATTGTTTTAGGTATGCTGGTTATACCAGTTCACCTTTTTCATAAATCAGCTTTTCAACCACACTTGGGTCGGCCAATGTTGAGGTATCACCAAGATTGCTAGTATCACCAGTGGCAATTTTTCTCAAAATTCGGCGCATGATTTTTCCTGATCGAGTTTTAGGCAGAGAGTCAGTCCAATGCAAAGTATCAGGTACGGCAATGGGGCCAATTTCTTTTCTTACCCAATCTTTGACCTCCTTATGTAAGTCCGCATCAGGGTATTCACCAGCGTTGAGCGTAATATAAGCATAAATTGCCTGACCTTTAATATCATGAGGCACACCTACGATAGCCGCTTCGGCAATTTTGTTATGAGCGACTAATGCCGACTCAAGCTCTGCGGTGCCCATCCTGTGTCCTGATATATTTAATACGTCATCAACACGGCCGGTGATCCAGTAATAGCCATCTTCATCTCGTCTTGCGCCATCTCCGGTAAAGTACATACCTTGGAATGTAGAGAAGTAAGTTTGTTCAAAGCGATCATGATCGCCATAAACAGTGCGCATTTGACCCGGCCAAGAATCAACAATAACCAAGTTACCCGAGGCCTCGCCTTCAATGATATTACCCATATTATCAACCAAAGCCGGTTGTACGCCAAAGAATGGACGGGTAGCGGAACCTGGTTTAAGAGCGGTTGCACCGGGTAGTGGGGTAATCAAGATGCCGCCGGTCTCTGTCTGCCACCAAGTATCGACAATTGGAGATTGCGCATTACCTATGGTGTTGTAATACCACTCCCATGCTTCTGGGTTTATCGGTTCACCTACCGAGCCCATAATGCGCAGGCTATCTCGTTTTGTACCTTCAATCGCTTCATCACCTTTTGCCATTAGTGCTCGAATGGCAGTCGGCGCAGTATAAAGAAGCGTCACGTGGTGTTTATCTACCACTTCGCTCATGCGACTGGTATTTGGGTAGTTAGGTACCCCTTCAAATAAAATAGTTTTAGCGCCGTTTGCCAGAGGGCCATAAATTAAATACGAGTGACCAGTTATCCAACCGACATCGGCTGTACACCAAAATACGTCATCGGGCTGATAATCAAACACGTATTTAAAGGTCATGGTGGCGTAAACAAGGT
This sequence comes from Vibrio sp. UCD-FRSSP16_30, assembly GCF_001676025.1. Lineage (GTDB taxonomy): Bacteria > Pseudomonadota > Gammaproteobacteria > Enterobacterales > Vibrionaceae > Vibrio. The sequence goes on along the minus strand of NZ_LZFW01000006.1, from coordinate 95,141 downwards.
AACCGCCAGTAGTGTGCAATACCCCTTTTGGTTTACCGGTTGAGCCAGAGGTGTAAAGGATAAACAGAGGATCTTCGGCGTTCATTTCTTCGGGCGGGCAGTGTGCATCAACATCTGCAATAGCATCATGCCACCAAATATCCATTTCATTATTCCACTCCACATCAGCGCCAGTACGTTGGAATACGATGACTTTACGGATGGAGGTCACACATGGATTACTGAGCGCTTGGTCGACATTCTTTTTAAGGGGAACAGCACGACCACCACGAACGCCTTCATCGGCGGTGATAACAATAGTTGAATCGGAATCATCAATGCGTCCTGCGAGTGCTTCTGGGGAGAAACCGCCAAAGACCACTGTGTGCACTGCGCCAATTCGAGTACAAGCTAGCATTGCCACAGCCGCTTCGGGCACCATTGGCATATAAAGACAAACAACGTCGCCTTTTTTAACTCCTTGCGCTTTTAGGGCATTAGAAAATAAGCAGACTTCTTTGTGCAGTTCATTAAAGGTAAGGGTTTTATCATCGGCGGGATCGTCGCCTTCCCAAATAATGGCCACTTCATCACCGCGCTTTGCTAGGTGACGATCAATACAGTTGGCTGAGACATTTAATGTTCCATCTTCAAACCATTTGATGCCAACATGGCCGGAATCAAATGAGGTTTCCTTGACCTTAGTGAAGGGTTTAATCCAGTCGACGATTTTGCCATGCTCTGCCCAAAAACCATCAGGGTTCTCAACAGACTGCTTATACATGCTTAAGTAGGTGTCATTGTCTGCATGGGTGACAGATGTAATATTATTTTTAACTGGATAAATGTGGGCTTCACTCATTGCTTCTCTCCTTGTGAACTCTGCCATTGTAATGTGTGGCAGTCGCTCGCTAACTGACGTTCCATTTGGCGTTTTAACTAACTCTCTATTACCTGCATCATTTTCACAATTAGACTTTAGGATGAGATGACAACTATTGCTGTTAAATTAAAGGCTTATTTTGATAACTGAGAGGTTAAATGTTACTTGATGTGTGGCATGCTCAAGCTCGGTAAATCCCCTTTGGTTAGGCGAACAAAGACCAGAGCTGCGGTAATCGCATCTTGTAATGCATTGTGGTGATCGCGGATCGGTAAATCTAAGTGACGGCAAATGGCCTCAAGACTTAAGTCGAAGTAGGCGTTTTGCAGGTGTTTCTCTAATTTTTGCTGATAGATAGTGCTCACTTCAATAATGCTATTGGGCAAAGGAAAGCCGAAGTGTTTTTTAAATGCTCTATCGAGAATTTTTTTATCATAGCGAATGTGATAACCCACAATTGTTCTATTACCAATAAAATCCAGAAGTTGCAGTAATGCTTCTTTTTCATCTAAACCATCCCCCAAGTCTTGATGGCGAATTTGATGCACCTTAATAGAGTGTTCATCTAAAGATTTAGGCGCTTTTAACTTAACGTGAAAAGGGTCACTGGTCAGGATTCGATTATCTATGATCTTGGTGGCGGCTATGGTGACAAGCTCGGCTCTTGTCGGTTCTAAGCTGGTGGTTTCACAATCAATAGACACATATTCATTGCTGTCATTGTGTGTGAACAGGGTTTGAAAGGGAGAGCCTTTTAGCTTTCGATGCCAGTAATACTTAAATAGGCAGTTCATGGTTAGTCCCTAATCTGATAATGAAAACTAAGGAACTGCTTAAATTTTTTGACGACATGTAAGCTGTGTCTAAGCAAATCTCGCTCGGTTCTATCTAGGGTATTTAAATCCAATCTGTTGGAATATAAGCCGTTAGAATCATTTTGGTGGGCAAGTTGCTGAGCTAAACGCAGTTTAAAGAACAGTTTCAGTGATTCTGTGAGATTGTCAGCAGTATCGTCTTCTAGGCAACCCAATTTATGTAATGCTTCTATTCGGTCAAAGGTATTTCGCTGGCGAATATCGTGCTCTAAAGCTAATGCTCGAATACCGTGTACGATAGAAAATATACCCCCTTGCTTGATATCCAAACCCTCTTTTTTACTTTTGACGTTGCCAAATAAAGTGAGGGGGACGGAGAATTGTAGAGCGGGTCTGACAAAATCAGATAGGGTTAGCATACGACCTGCAAGCGTGCTGTGTAGAGAGTCAAAAATAGGCTCTAACAACTGTTTATTACCTGCTACGGGCAGTGCATCGGAAAATATAGCCAATTGCATAACAGAATCGGCGTTACTGACTTCAATCCATTGCGTGACTTTCTTTTGCCACTGACTTTGGCTAGCAACCCAGAGTGGATTGTTGACCATGACTTTACCGGGACAAAGAGGATAACCAAGTTGCAATAAGGTTTCGCTAAACTGATCCATATTTGACTGGCATTCTGGCCATTCAATTCCATCTTCTATAATCAGCGCATTATCTTGATCGGTTTTTAAAACCTGCTCAGCACGTCCTTCAGAGCCTAAGACAAGCAGACAACAGTGCTGCTGCATATGTTGAGGAATAATTATATTGAAGGCTTTTTCTATAATTTGTTCATTGAGTACGGAAATTAGCTCCATGATAAATCGAGTTCGTATTCCGTTGATTAATAAGCTTTTTACAAAATCATGCTGACGTTGGGAAGCTTGAGCCAGTTCCTCGATGTTTTTAGCTCTGGCAATGCTTAAGCTAAGAACATGAGAGTGTGAAGAGAAGGCACTTAATATCTGAGTGAGATCGAGCATGCCAACGGCTTGTTTATCGTTCACTACCATCACTCTTTTCATTTTATTACGAGTCATGGTCAGCATGGCGTTAAATACAAAATCGCCTTCATGTACCTCAAATACAGGAAATGTAGATATGTCGGTCACTGGGGTGTGCATGCTCATTTCTTGCAACACTAGCGAGTGTAATAAATTGGTTCTGGTGACAATTGCGTAAGGTGAGACTAAGGGGCTATTTTGTCGTCGAGGATCATCAGCAGAAAGCTTGACTAAGGCGGCGTCAATATCGTCTTTGTTGAGTAATACCGTTGCTTCTTTAATGGAGGTATCAGGGGTGAGAATTAGGGGAGGGTGATAGATAGACTCATCCACTTTAGTCAGAATAAACTCCGCTAAGTTTTGTTGTTTTTTGGCTTCTTTAATTAGCTGCTGTCGCTTAGAGAGCCGGCTATCAAAGTAGTCAGCAAAAGATTGGTTCTTATTAAACAATTCCAAAAAGACTTCACTAGGAAGCAAATAGCACAGCACATCTTCTAAGGCGATATATTGGTGGCGAACCTTGCCTTCAAATAGAGAGCGGATATCAAATAGATCATCGTGACCATAATGGGCAAACACTTCTTGTTGGTGTTTTTCTTCGACGGCCCCTTTGATTAAAACAAACAGGTGAGTGCTTGTTTGTCCACTCTCTAGCAAAGTGTCACCAGAGCGAAAATAGGCAATATCTAATGATGCTTTTAACTGCTCTATTTCACGAGTCGTTAAGCGATCAAACGGTGGATGCTGAGTATTAAATTTTTCAGGCATGAAGACTTAATCCTTTCGCGACAAACCTCGACATTGCTTAGTTTGACAAATTTACAAATAAGCTCCAGACGACTTTGGTCTAATAAGGAAAAGGTGAAATAACAGTTATCCCTTTTTATTCCACAAGGTTCACTTCATAATTGCCGCCAGAATTAGCTTTATTTTAGGATTGCTCAATGTTGAAACCGTCGCCATTTGCATGGCTTTCTCAGTACTTTATGGGGTTCTTTTTTGCTTATGGCGTTTATCTGCCATTTTGGGCTCTATGGTTTAAAGGGCAGGGTGTTTCAGCATCAGATATTGGATTATTGCTTGGTGTGGCATTTGCTACTCGTTGTGTCGCAAATTTAGTCATTACACCGAGAATACATAAAGTAGAGCATTTGCTTCCTACACTGCGTATTTTAAATCTGGGCTCGTTAGCGTTCATTGCTTTCCACTTTTTTACTGGGGGAAGTTTTTGGTTAATGGCTGCTGCAACAATCCTATTTAACCTGTGTTGTGGGCCAATTGTTCCGTTATCGGATGCAATGGCCAATCACTATGCTCGCCTAAAAATGCTCGACTATGGTCGTACTCGTCTGTGGGGTTCTATTGCCTTTATTGCCGGTTCAACTGTGGTGGGCTTCCTTGTGGCTCACTTTGGCATTGATTGGATTGTGTATACCGCTTTGGCGGGCATTGCTTTCTCTATTATTGCCTCTATGCGTAATCCAAACCCTATGCCGGTGACGCAAGGTAATGCTGTTACTAGCAGACCTAAACTGAGCAGCCTATTGCGTGAATGGCCGGTCATTAAGTTCATGGCATTGATTGCCTTGATTCAAGGTAGTCACGCTGCTTATTACGGTTTTAGCACTATTTACTGGAAAGAAGCAGGTTATACCGCAGATATTATTGGGTATTTATGGAGCTTGGGCGTTGTTGCTGAGGTATGTATTTTTGCCTTTAGCCAGCGTTGGTTTGGTCAGTGGACATTACGTTCGTTATTCTTAGTCGCCTCTGTTGGGGTCATGGTTCGCTGGGGCTTAACGGCATCCACCACCATGCTGTTTGCTTTAGTGCTTATTCAATTATTACATGGTATTACTTTTGCTTTGGCGCATATTGCCGCCATTCGTTATATCCAAAATGCAGAATCACATAAAATGGTGGCATTACAGGCTCTGTATAACGCGATTCCTTTAGGGATGGTGATGGCAGCGATGACGGCACTTAGTGGCTGGGGATATGAGTTGTGGGGAGCGAATGTATTTTGGGCAATGGCAGGCATGGGATTACTGTCGATGTTCATAAAATTAGACCCAGCGAAAGGTAATACTGAAGAAGTGGGAATTGAGCCACAAAAATAAGCTAACCAATTGAACTATAAAGTGAATCTTGACTAGTCTTATACCATTAACGATATGCCTATCTTTTGATAGGCATATTTAATTTGGTCGCAATGGAATTGCTAATATCGATCATAGTAACTATTTAGGCTGAACAGTTACTTATTACGATTGATGTAAGACAGGTTAAGGATTATTTATGCCAGGATGGGTTGTTGTCCCTGCATCACTGCTTTATTTGGTACTGCTATTTTTAATTGCATGGTACGGAGATAAACGCCCTCAATGGTTAGCCAGTTGGCGACCTTGGGTTTACAGCCTTTCGATTGCCGTTTACTGCACCTCATGGACCTTTTTTGGTACCGTAGGCCAAGCCGCTAATAACCCTTGGGCATTCCTGCCCGTTTACCTTGCTCCTATCATCGTATTTGTCTTTTTCTGGCGAGTGTTAGCTCGAATGATTTTGGTGGCAAAGCGAGAACACATTAACTCCATTGCCGATTTTATTGCCGCTCGTTATGGTAAATCTCAAGGTCTAGCTGTCTTTGTTACGCTCATCTCTGTGGTGGGTATTTTGCCTTATATCGCTTTGCAGATGCGCGGCATTATGATGGGAATTGAGTTAGCTGCCCCAGAAATATTAGGGGAAAGTCGCGGCCAATCTTATCTTGTGTCTTGGCTGATGGTGGTCGCCCTTGCCACTTTTACCGTACTGTTTGGTACACGCCATATTGATAATACTGAGCACCACCGGGGCATGATGATGGCGATAGCGTTTGAGTCTATCGTTAAGCTGGTGGCATTTTTGTTTGTGGGTTTATTTGTGGTGGTGACGGTACTGCAACGAGGCGATGTCGAGCTTTGGCAGGTCGCTAAACAAAACTATTCGGCTCCTAATATTCCTACTTTATTAATTCATACTCTGCTCACTATGATGGCTATTTTCTGCTTACCTAGGCAGTTTCATACCATGGTGGTTGAAAACGAACGCGCTCAAGATTTACATACCGCTCGCCGAGTATTTCCCGGTTATCTAGTGTTAATGGGCCTGTTTGTTTTACCTATCGCATGGCTAGGTTCAAGCTTATTACCCAATAGCCCCGCAGACGGATATGTGATTAGTCTACCTCTAGCATTAGGAGCTGATAGTGTCGCATTACTGGCCTTTATTGGTGGGGTATCGGCGGCAAGTGGCATGGTCATTGTCTCAACTATCGCGTTGGCGATTATGGTCTCTAATGATTTAGTGATGCCGTTACTTCTTCGCCGAATGAAACTCTCTCAGCATAATTTTAGGCATTTCTCTGGACGATTATTGGTTATTCGCCGAGTGCTTATCGTCATCTTACTTGTTGGCGCGTGGTTCTTTTATCAAGTGCTGGACAGTATTGGCAGTTTATCGGCTATTGGCTTTCTTTCGTTTGCGGCTGTCACTCAGTTTGCTCCCGCATTACTGGGTGGGATGTATTGGCGTCATGGCAATCGCAATGGTGTGTATGTCGGTTTAGTGGTTGGTTTTGTATTGTGGTTAGTGACTTTGATGAGTCAGACGGGAATTTTGGCAGGGGATGAACAAAGTAATGTTCTGCTTTGGATTATCTCGCCGCCAGAATTTTTGGCTCATCTTGATATTAAAAACTCTGATTGGGGAATGCTACTGAGCATTAGCGCCAATAGTGTTTGTTATGTAGCAGTCTCTATATTAAGTCGCTCAAACATTAGTGAGCGCTTACAATCGGCTTCCTTTGTTGGATCGCCGCAACCTGACTCGGATAATATTAGCCTCTATCAAAGCCGTGTTACCGTCGCGGAATTGGAGTTGGTTGCGTCTAAGTTTGTGGGTCGGCAACGAGTCCGCAATGCCTTTAATCAATTCTGGAGTCAGCAAGATACGGTATTGATGCCAAATCAATATGCGCCTTCAACATTAATCCGTCATACCGAGCGTGTCTTGGCCGGAGTGTTTGGTGCTTCATCTGCAAAGTTAGTGCTTACTTCTGCTTTGCAGGGTAAAAACATGCAGCTTGAAGAAGTGGCGACCATAGTCGATGAAGCTTCCGAGCTGTATGACTTTAGCCGAAGCTTATTGCAAGGTGCTATCGAGCATATTGAGCAAGGAATTGCGGTGGTTGATAAGCAGCTCAGATTGGTGGCGTGGAATCAGCGTTATTTAGAGCTATTTGAATTTCCTGCCGGATTAATTCAAGTGGGTCGCCCCATCGCGGATGTGATACGACATAATGCCGAGCAAGGGCTTTGTGGTCCGGGAGATCCGGAAGTTCATGTAAGGCGACGCATCGAGCATTTAGAAAGAGGATCTAGCCATACTTCTTCTCGTCAGCGTTTAGATGGTCGAGAGATTGAAGTGCAGGGTAACCCCATGCCCGGAGGCGGTTTTGCAATGAGTTTTACCGATATTACCGTCTATCGCCAAGCTGAGCAGGCGCTAAAAGATGCCAATGTCACTCTTGAAGAAAGAGTGCAAGAACGAACCTATGAATTAGAGCAGTTAAACCGTCAGTTAACGATTGCCACACAGCGCTCAGAGCAGGAATCACAATCAAAATCACGCTTTCTTGCCGCTGTCAGTCATGACTTGATGCAACCCTTAAATGCGGCTCGATTATTTACCTCTTCATTATCGGAAATAGCCAAAGATAACGAAACTCAGCGCGTCGCTCGGCATATTGAAAGTGCCATGGAGGCGGCGGAAGAGCTGATTAGTGATCTGTTGGATATTTCTCGTTTAGAGTCAGGCAAGTTGGAGGCCAATGCACAGCCATTTGCGTTAAGTGAGATGCTATCTAACCTTGATGCTGAATTTGGTGTAATTGCCGAAGAGCAAGGCGTTAATTTTAGAACCATCCCCACCTCGTTGTTTGTTCATTCTGATCCTAAATTACTGCGCCGCGTTATTCAGAACTTTCTTACCAATGCATTTAGATACAGCCCGCAAGGCAAAGTTGTTCTTGGCGCTCGGCGAGCAGGAGATAGCTTATCAATTCAAGTATGGGATAACGGCATTGGCGTAGAAGAGAATAAACAGCAAATCATCTTTGAGGAATTTACTCGTACCCATCAGATACGCTCAGATAAAGGCTTAGGCTTGGGGCTGGCAATTTCAAAAGGGATTGCCCAATTGCTTGGACACAACATTGCGCTACGTTCATGGCCGGGTAAAGGCAGTGTTTTTAGTATCACGGTTCCTCTTACTGAAAAAGTGAATGCGCCTATCGTTGCCTCTAAGCCTGTGGTAACCAAAAGCCCTCTTAATCATCTACGCATATTATGTGTTGATGATGAGGTGTCAATCTTAGAGGGAATGGAGAACTTACTTGGACGTTGGGGCTGTGATATTCGATTGGCAACCGATCTTGAGCAGAGCTTGTTGCAAATTGACAGTCATTGGCAGCCAGATGTGATTCTTTCTGATTACCGCTTAGAAAATGGCAGAACGGGTTTGCAAGTACTGCAGCGTTTTCGTCAGGTACTTGGCTGTGAGTTTAAAGGGGTTATTATCAGCGCAGATAGAACCCCAGATATTATGGAAGAGGTTCAGCAAGAAGGGTTTGAGTTTTTACCTAAGCCTGTTAAGCCATTAAAACTTCGAACCCTTCTTAACAAATTTGAAAGCTATTTTTCTTCGGTGAAGAGTGTCTCGTAAACCACAAAGGTAGTGTCTGTTTCACCATAGTAATATGTGTCGTCTGCTTGAATGGCGACACGTAAACTTTTGTCTTTAATATTGGTTACTGGCAATGAAATTGCCCAGTGACGCATATCTTTGTTTGTTGAGGTCATTGCAATCGGCTGTTGCGTTTGCTCACTTCCAGTGAGTGCTACCTTGATACCTTGCAAAGGGAATTTTGAGCTAAGAGTCAGATCTAGAGTATTGTCAGTGAGCTTTTCAGAACGAAATTGCACCTTAAATTCGCCGTTTTCAAAGTCGCATAATCCACTGGTATAACGACAGTTTGATTTACTGGCCAGTTTGTAGCTTTCCCCATGTTTGGCTGCGTGTGGTTTTTCACTCACGGCGATATCAATACCAAAGTAAGTGATGACCGCTAAAATAGGCGCAACCAGAAGAGCGACGATAAAGTGTTTATTTTTGAACATTTTTGCATCCTAGCGACAATGTAAATAGTGGGGTGATGGGCATAAGGTGTTGTTTTCCTAAACACCCTTGTTATTACCATACTCGACTGCGTTGATTAAAAAAGCCCCCGTAGGGGCTTTTGTGGACTAGGTTAAACTAATCGATTAATGGTCTTGAGCTGCTCCCGCTCCTGCTGGAACTCGAACGTGCTCTACAAGGTCTTTTACTTCTTGTGGTGTTTCTTTAGTTACTCTCGATACTGCAAATGCCACAACAAAGTTAAATACCGCGCCAATTGCACCAAAGGCATTAGGTTCGATGCCTAGGAACCAGTTACTACCCCAGCTTTCTAGGTATTTCCAATCCGCAACAAATAGGATGCCTTTGTGTTGGAATACGTAGAACAAAGTAATACTGATACCTGCGATCATCCCTGCAATCGCGCCTTCTTTGTTGATGGATTTACTGAATATACCCATCATTAATGCCGGGAAGATGGAGGAGGCGGCCAGTCCAAACGCCAGTGCTACCGTACCGGCGGCAAAGCCCGGTGGATTGAGTCCCAGATACCCCGCTACCCCAATTGCTACGGCCATTGCTATCCGACTGGAGAGCAGTTCGTTTTTCTCAGATATATTGGGGTTTATTACCCCTTTTATCAGGTCATGGGATATCGCCGAGGATATCGCAAGTAACAAGCCTGCCGCTGTTGATAGAGCAGCTGCTAGTCCACCGGCTGCAACCAATGCAATCACCCAGTTTGGCAGTTTAGCAATCTCAGGGTTTGCCAATACCATGATGTCTCTATCCACTTTTAGCTCATTGGTTTCTGCGCTAGAAGTATATTGAATCGCACCATCTTGGTTTTTATCTTCAAAGCCTAATAGACCTGTTTTTTCCCAATTTCTAAACCAATCAGGACGTTCGTCATACACAAGGTTTTGACCTGATGGAAGGTTTACCGTTTCCATTAAGTTTAGACGAGCCATTGCCGCAACCGCTGGCGCAGTTGTATAAAGAATGGCAATGAAGACTAAAGCCCAACCTGCTGATGTACGAGCATCACGTACCTTAGGTACAGTAAAGAAGCGGATAATTACATGGGGTAGACCTGCTGTACCGATCATTAGTGACATGGTGTACACAAACATATTGAGTGTGTCTCCCCGCACTTGCGTGGTGTATTCGGTAAAGCCGAGTTCGGTCACCACCTGATCAAGCCGGTCGAGCAAGTAGACATCGGTTCCGGTCATGGTACTGCCTAAACCAATTTGTGGTAGAGCGTGACCGGTTAGTTGTAGAGAGATAAATACTGCTGGAATAGTGTAAGCAAGAATGAGTACGCAGTATTGAGCAATCTGGGTGTAAGTAATGCCTTTCATGCCACCCATAACGGCGTAGATGAACACGATACACATACCGATGCCAAGTCCGGTTGCGTAGTCCACTTCAAGGAAGCGACCAAAGGCAACGCCAACCCCTTTCATCTGACCGATAACATAAGTGACCGATGCGATGATAAGACAGGCAACAGCAACCACTCGGGCCGCTTTAGAGTAAAATCGTTCACCAACAAACTCGGGAACAGTGAACTTACCAAATTTACGCAGGTAAGGAGCAAGCAGTAGAGCTAACAGAACGTAGCCGCCAGTCCAACCCATTAGGAATACCGAACCGCCGTATCCCATAAACGCGATAAGACCTGCCATTGAAATAAACGAAGCGGCCGACATCCAGTCTGCGGCTGTAGCCATGCCGTTTGCTATAGGGTGAATACCACCGCCGGCGACATAGAATTCCTTAGTCGTACCTGCTCTCGCCCATATGGCAATCCCGATATAGAGTACGAATGTCGCCCCTACTACCAGATATGTGATTGTTTTAAGATCCATCTTTATTGCTCCCTATTCTTCTACGTTAAATTCGCGGTCAATCTGACGCATCTTCCACGAATAGTAGAAAATAATGCCTAAGAAACAGTAAATCGCACCTTGCTGTGCAAACCAAAATCCGAGTTTATACCCACCGATTTGGAACTGATTAAGTTCATCTACAAATAAAATACCGCAGCCAAATGATGCAACAAACCAGATCACCAGTAGGTTGATCATAAGTCGAACATTTTTCTTCCAGTAGGCTTGAGCTCGCTCTTCACTTTCAAACGACATAGCCGTCTCCTTACGCTAGCTTGTTAATAAAATGTTTCAAGCATACGATAGCAGTGCGGCTCTAATAACTCTTTTGAACTTTGGTCGTGAAGGTTGTAGGTGTTAATTTTAATTAAATCAGTTAGATATGATTTTTAGGTGTGGAAGTGTGAACTGGGTTTCGCAGGATGTTAGCCTAAGGTCTAATACTCTTAAGCTTAGATAAATTGTTTTATCGCTCAGTTTGATTGCTCGGGCTATGATTTTTGCGTTATAGACTCGCCATTATGAATCGGTAGCTATGAATTGCCAGCTATGAGCTATGAGCTAAGAGCTGATTTCAGATTGCTGTAATAAGATAACGGCTTGAGTTCTGTTGGTCACACCTAGCTTTCTAAAAATAGCGGTCATGTGCGCTTTGATTGTTGCAACGGACACATCCAACTCATAAGCAATTTGCTTGTTCAGCAAACCGTCGGCAAGCATCGCTAGCACTTTGTATTGCTGAGGGGTTAGTGAGGTGAGCTTATCGGTGATGTCGCTATATTGTTCGGCTTGTTTAACTAACCCTTCGGGGAAAAATGGGTCGCCATTTAATACTTGGTTGAGGGCATTAATCAAACTGCGCATATCGGTAGATTTAGGGATAAATCCAAATGCGCCGTGACTTTTCACTTGGCTAACCACTGAGGGTTCTTCGCTGGCGGAGATAACAACCACCGCAATATCAGGGAACTCACTGCGCAGCTGCATTAACCCTGACATGCCGTTCGCCCCTGGCATTTTCAAATCTAACAGCACAAGGTCTACGTCATCTTGTTTACGCAGCAGATCAAGTAGGGTTGTGAGTGAGTCGGCTTCAAGTAAGTTTGCGCCACTAATTGCCATGTGCACCGATTGAAACAGCGCATTTCTAAATAGCGGGTGATCATCCGCGATAACAATCGTGTAAGTGGCATCCATATCACTTTTATCCGTGTCGTTAATTATTGTCTATTCAATTATTGATAGTTTTCGTTTAATGAACAACATTGAGTGATGAAAACTCTGGGTCATATCGATGTTTATTTATACGCCATTCTGCGATGAACAATAAAAAGCGCCCATTAAATGAATTAATGGGCGCTGTTATTGCTTGTTACTATTGCTGATCACTATTACTTATCACTTGAGCGTTAATTATTTTCAGTTATGGATTAACGCGTTGCAGATGATTTAAAAAAGGTTCTGCTTTAACAAATCCAGTCAATCGGGAGGAGGACAAACGTTGTCCGTTGGCATCCCAAAAGTCGATGGTAGGGAGTCCTAACACCTGCAAATGTTCAAGAAGCTGAATATCTTGAGCCTGATTTTTTGTCACATCAGCCTGCAATAAAACAAACTGCTGTAGTTTTTGTTCTACGTTGGCTTCATGAAAAGTGTATTTTTCAAACTCTTTACACGCCACACACCAGTCAGCATAAAAGTCGAGCATGACTGGTTTTCCGGCCAGTTTTGCTTGGTCGAGTTGATATTGAAGATCTTGAATTGTCGAAACTTTAATAAATTCAATATTCGCTTTAGGCGCTTCGATATGACTATCTAAGCCCAATATTTTATTCCATACCGGTTGAGCGGAACCTATGAGTCCTAATACGGCAATAATACCCACTAAGCTCTGTTTCCAACTGCCAAATGGTAAGTGATTTTTTGCGTGATAAAGCCAAGCAAAAAAGGTTACGCCTAAAATTGACCAAAGCGCTGAAACCCATTGTTCGCTAAGGATTCTTTCTAAGAAAAACAGCGGTGCGGCAAGTAATACAAAGCCAAATAGTACTTTGACTTTATCCATCCATAAGCCGGCTTTGGGTAGGAAACGGTTGCCAAACACTGCAAGGGTAATAAGCGGTATACCCATTCCAAGTGCTAGAGCATATAGAGTGATTGCGCCGGTAAATAGGTCGCCTGTTTGCGCCACATACAATAACGCTCCAGAGAGCGGCGCGGTGGTGCAGGGTGAGCAAACCAGTCCCGAAATAACACCCATCGCAAAAGCGCCAAACCACTGGCCACCTTTTTGCTGATTACTGATTTCATTAAGCTTGGTTTGTAAGCTACTTGGCAATTGCAGGTTGTATAAACCAAACATAGATAGAGACAGCAATACAAACAGTACACTAATGGTTATCAGTACGACCGGATGCTGCAATGCCGCTTGAAATTGCATACCAGCGGACGCGACAACTAAACCTAAAAGTGTGTAGGTCAGTGCCATACCTTGTACATAAACAAAAGACAGTGATAAAGCGCGAGCGTGAGATTGCTTGCCGTTACCCAATACAATGCTGGTTAGAATTGGGTACATAGGTAGCACGCAAGGGGTAAAGGCAAGACCAATACCTAATGCTAAGAATATGAGCGGTGTCCAAATTGAATCACCTAGCATAGCCGCCATGTCGCTTTCGCTTTTTGGTAGCGAGGCTTGGTTGGTATCAGTGGTAGCGGTTTGCTTGATTGCAGCGGTGTTATTTTTGCTAGTGGAGACTGCGCTTGCGCCAGTTGTGGGCTGAAGATCAATGATTTTGGTTTCTGGCGGATAACAAAACCCTGCTTTAGCGCACCCTTGAAACTGAACGACAAGCTGCGCATTATCATTTTGAGCTGTGATGGGAACGGTAATAGTAACAGGCTCTGTATAAATGTTTACCAGACCAAAAAACTCATCTTGATACGGCGTTCCATCTTTTAGTGACAACTCACCTAAGCTGGCATTATTGGCCGTGACATGAAATCGTGATTGATAAAGATAATAGCCGTCTGCTACCTGCCAATTGAGTTGGACTTGGTTATCTTGCTGAATAAAATCAAAAGGAAAAGCTTGATCAACACGCACAAAATCAGACTGACCAAAACTGGCTTGTTCAAAGTTATTTTGAGCCGTAGAAGTTGAGTCGCTGTTGAATGCAGCTAGGGCTGTTTGCGAGAAACAAAGGAACAATAATGAAAGTAAGACTGCGCGCATAGTAGTGTATAAATTAAGTTCAGATAACTAGTAGACCTGATAGTAGCGGAATAAGTTTCGTTAGCCTACAGACTATCAAGAGCTTATTACTTTTCTGGGTGGCTTGGCAGGTTTTCAAAAAATAAGGAGTGCACTATGGCACTCCTTAATAAGGTGGGAACTTTATCGTGACAACAAACAGATGTTTAGATGAAGAAGCTACCGAAGGTAAAGCCTAACGTTACTGATGTTGTGATTGTCGCCACACCCGGAAGGAAGAACGGGTGGTTGAAGACATATTTACCAATTCGTGTTGAGCCAGTGTCATCCATTTCTACCGCGGCTAAAAGCGTAGGGTAGGTTGGTAGAACAAACAGAGCACTTACGGCTGCAAAAGAAGCAACGGCAGTTAAAGGTGCAACGCCAATTGCAAGTGCTGCTGGCATAAGAGCAACGGTTGTTGCGCCTTGAGAGTACAACAACATAGAAGCGCAGAATAAAACAAGTGCGAGCATCCATGGGTAATCAGTAAGCAGTGAGCTTGCTAGTTCTTTAATGCCATCAACGTGTGCGTTGACAAACGTTGAGCCAAGCCAAGCCACACCAAGTACACACACACATGCGGTCATACCTGAGCGGAAAGTTGCCGCGGCAGGAATAAGTGAAGCATCAATTTTTGTTGTTAGAACAATAATTGCCGCCGCACCAAGCATCACTGTCATGATAGCTTCGTTACGACCTAGAGCGGGGTTCTCAATCAAACCAACAGAGTGTGAAATTGCGGCTGCGTATAAAACCACAAATGTAATGGCACCTAGGAAAATGAAAGTAGCACGTTTTGCCGTTGGCAGGATCTCACGCTTGCTAGTGGTATCCAGCTTGATAAGACCTTGCTCTAAACGCTCTTGATAAACAGGATCGTCTTTTAATGGGCAACCGATGAAGTTGGCAACAAATGCACCTACCATACAGGCGATAAATGTGGTCGGAATACAAATCGCAAGAAGAGTGAGATAGCCAACACCTAGAGGCTCTAGCATTGCCGAGAATGCCACAACAGCGGCAGAGATTGGAGATGCAGTGATTGCAATTTGAGAAGCAACTACAGCAATAGAAAGGGGTCTAGAAGGGCGAATACCTTGGCCTTTTGCAACTTCTGCAATTACAGGCAGTGTTGAGAATGCAGTATGTCCAGTACCTGCCATTAGTGTCATTAAGAAAGTCACTATCGGCGCATAGAAAGTAATTCTCTCTGGGTTTTTGCGCAGAAAGTTTTCGGCAATTTGCACTAACCAGTCCATACCGCCTGCAACCTGCATTGCTGCAATTGCAGTGATAACCGACATAATAATTAAGATAACATCAACGGGGATGTAGCTCTGGCTAGTTGGGACGCCAAGTACGAGGGACAGAGCAATGACACCGAGGCCACCGGCTAAGCCGATACCGATGCCGCCAATTCTGGCACCTATGTATATAAACATTAGAACAACAAGCAGTTCTATCATTACCATGATGGATTTCCTTACGTAATTAAAGTGAGTATTTGTGCTCAAACATAAAAAATTGCCTGATGCTTTAAATATTGAAATGCATGCCTGATCGTTAAATCAGGCATGCATTTATTGTTTTTTCTATGACTAAAATTTGGCTAAGTTAATAGCAAAAAGTTAGGAAAAGCGTTTTGCCCTATCTTGAGGCTTCATTAGGTTCTCAACAGAGAAAATCTCTTCGAGTTCAGCCTCTGTAAGAAGGTTTCTCTCTAGCACAACTTCGCGTACATTTTTGCCTGTCTCAGCACAGATTTTCCCAACGATATCGCCTTCGTGATGCCCAATGTATGGATTTAAATAAGTCACGATACCGATTGAATTGAAGACATGACTTTCACAGACTTCTTTATTTACTGTGATGCCATCAATGCATTTGTCGCGTAGGTTAATCGAAGCATTAGTTAGAATTTCTAGTGACTCAAACATGCTTTGAGCGATAACCGGTTCCATAACATTAAGCTGTAACTGACCACCTTCGGCTGCAAATGAAATCGTATTATCGTTACCTAGAACTTTAAAGCAAACTTGATTGACCACTTCCGGCACTACAGGGTTTACTTTTGCTGGCATGATTGATGATCCAGCTTGAAGTTCAGGCAAATTAAGTTCATTAAAACCTGCACGAGGTCCTGATGATAATAGACGTAAATCATTACAAATTTTAGATAACTTCACCGCAAGACGCTTTAATGCACCATGCATCATGACATAAGCGCCACAATCTGAAGTAGCTTCGATAAGATCTTCTGCTGCAACACATTCCAGCCCAGTTACTTCGGCTAAAGCTTTCACCGCTAGATCTTGATAGCCTTCGGCAGCATTTAGACCAGTACCAATTGCGGTTGCACCTAAGTTAACTTCTAATAATAGCTTTGCGGTGTATTGTAGATTTCTAATTTCTTCTGAAAGGGTCACAGACCATGCGCGAAACTCTTGGCCGACAGTCATAGGCACAGCATCTTGTAGCTGTGTACGTCCCATTTTTAGTATCTTGTTAAATTTCTCACTTTTCGCATCAAAAGCCCCTTTTAGGTATTCGATGGCTTCAATCAGTTTATTGACGCTGTTATAAACGGCGATACGAAATCCGGTAGGGTAGGCACAGTTTGTTGATTGGCTTTTGTTGACATCATCATTAGGGTTAATAATGTCATATTGGCCTTTTTCTTTACCCATTAATTCTAGTGCTAGGTTTGCAATGACCTCATTGGCATTCATATTGACTGAAGTGCCTGCGCCGCCTTGAAATACATCTGAAGGGAATTGATCCATACAGCAGCCTGTATCTAGGATTAAATCACATGCTTGGATAATGTGCTTGGCCACATCTGGCTGAATTACGCACAGTTCTTTATTGGCAATCGCAGCTGCTTTTTTGGTCATGACCATACCACGCACAAACTCTGGCACATCAGAAATGGTCATTGTTGAAATGTTGAAGTTTTCTATTGCGCGTAGAGTATGAATGCCATAGTAAGCTTCTGCTGGGACATGACGTTGGCCAAGAAGATCTTCTTCTATACGAGTTGCTGCTAGAGTAGGAGTTGTCGTCATCGTATGGACCTTTATTTTGGGATTATATTGACAGCTGGTGCTTGTGAGTGAGACCAATGCTGTTCGTGCGTCCATTCAGCTACTTTTTTAAAATCAGACTAGATTTTATGAAGTTTCATCATACTAAAATCGTCCAGAAAAACTCATGAATAGATCACTTTTGTCATGTAAAAATAGCTCATTTTGTTGATGGATCTCTGACTCTTTCATTAACAAGGTGTAATTACATCTGCTTGCTCAATATCCGCCAGATATTAATTGAGCTTGTACCCTTTTTGAGCTTAAACTGAGCGTCTGATTCTGAGGAGGATATGTGTTTCTTATTTTATTGTTGTTATTTATATTGGTGCCAATAGTCGAGATTAGTCTATTTATTCATGTAGGTGGATTTCTGGGTGTTTGGCCGACGATATTTTTGTGCATCTTGACCGCGTTTATCGGTGCATCCTTGGTTCGTAGTCAAGGTCTTGCGACTCTGCTGTCGGTGCAGTCTCGCCTTCAACAAGGAGAAATGCCCGCTCAACAAATTATTGAAGGAGTGATGTTAGCCATTGCAGGTGTACTTCTGCTTACCCCTGGCTTTATGACTGACTGTTTAGGTATGTTGGTGCTATTACCAAAACCTAGAGCAATCATTGCTCAGCAGTTGATGAAGAAAGTAAAAATGAATGGTATGAACTCTGGTTTTCAAAATGCTAACTTTCAGCAAAACCCATTTGCAGAGAAAAGCAAAGATGATGGCAATGTGTTTGAAGGTGAATTTGAGGAAAAAGACGGTCAAGATAAAGACCGTCTGAATTAGCTTCTATATAAATTAGAATCTAGAATATATAAAAGAAGAAGGGGCTGTTTTATACAGCGCCTTCAAATCCCATCTGACGCCACGCTTCAAATACAATAATAGCCACTGCATTAGATAGATTAAGTGAGCGACTATCTGCAACCATAGGAATACGAACTCTTTGCTGCATAGGTAAAGCTTCGATTAAGTCTGCAGGTAAGCCTCGTGTTTCTGGCCCAAAAAGTAATACATCACCTTGCTGATATTGAGCGTCGACATGATGCCCAGTGGTTTTCGTTGTACAAGCAAAGATACGATACTCACCATCTCGCTCATTTAAAAAGTCGATGAAAGCTTGATAGTTTTTATGCAGTTTTACACGAGCAAGATCATGATAATCTAGGCCTGCACGTCTTACTTTCTTTTCGTCTAAATCAAACCCTAACGGCTCAATAAGATGTAAGTTAGCGCCGCAATTTGCGCAAAGTCGAATGATGTTGCCTGTATTAGGCGCGATTTCTGGTTCGTATAAGGCGATGTCAAACATTAAGCAATCACTATCTGTAAGTTGAATGGAGGCAGTATATACCCAAACACATTTGGAATGTACTGCCGACCATATTGGCTTAATTTATTCCGAGATAGGAAGCTGTACCGTCATTTGTAAGCCTCCAAGGGAAGGGCTTGATGCCGCTTTAATCGTCCCGTTATGCTGAAGAACGGCATTTTCCGTAATCGCCAAGCCTAAACCCGTACCACCACTTTCTCGATCTCTTGCGGTTGATACGCGATAGAAGGGACGGAAAATATTGTTCAGTTCATCTTCTGGTACACCTTGTCCATCGTCTTCAACCACAAAGGTTAATTGACCTTCTGCGACAGAAAATGATACTTCGATTTTGGATTGTCCATAGCGAATGGCATTGCGCACGATATTTTCAAAAGCACTGACCAGTAACTTCTGGCTACCGAATAATGAAACATTAGGAATGGCTTGGTAGTTTAAGCTGATTTGATTTTGCTCTGCTTCAAATTTCGCATCTAATAAAATCTCATTCCACAATAAAGGTGCATTAACTTGCACCCGATTATGATGACTGTCGATTTGCATTCGAGACAAATTTAAAAGGTCTTTAATCATTTGCTCTAATCTTTCAGACTCAGTTTCAATGCGCTCTAGCTCTTTGGAAGCGCCTTGTTTTCTGGTGGCGAGTGCGTTGGCCATTCTTAAGCGAGTAAGAGGAGAGCGAAGTTCATGGGAGATATCGGATAGAAGCTTTTGTTGCCCAGAGACCATCTGATTAACGGATAACACCATTTGGTTAAAGCTTGCCCCTGTTTGTTTAAATTCACTAGTGCCTTGTTCAAGGCTAGGGTCGACTTCAAAAACACCTTGTGTCACACGTTTTGCCGCATGCTCAAGTCGTCTTGCTGGTAGGCTTAAACGCCAAGCAGAAAGTAACAGTAATGGTGTACTGATAAGCATGATAAACAACATTAATTTAAACGGGGCGTCTAACAGAGATAATAGTAATGGCGGTGGTCGTTTGACGATAAATCCTATATAGCCTCGATAGTTAACCTCATTGATTAAGATAGGAAATGGTCCTGCCACCATATAGCGATCAAAGAGTTTTTGGCTAGGTTGCAAGGCATCATTGTACTGCGCGGCCATAGATTGCAGCGCTTGGCGTCGCATTCCATGTTCTTTACTAATTAAATTTCCTTCACTATCAGCCAAGTAAAGGCGAAATTTCTTGCCGCTAAATCGACGTTTTTCTAGAGATTTTAATGCATTGATGGGGTCAGGGTCGGCATTGAGATCATTTTCAACACGATGTACTAAATGGCTTATCTTATTGAGTGAATCTTGATTAATAGCATGTGGTTCTCGTGGATCGAGTTTTTGAAAGCCGATCATTGTCAGTAGCACGATGAGAATCGTCAGCCAGAAAATGGCAAAAATACGCCCATAAAGGCTATTGAATTTGAAGATGTTCATTTGCTTGTCTCGACAAATAAGTAACCTTTGCCTCGCAGGGTTTTAATGCGAGGTTTCTCATCTTCTCTTTCTGGTAATTTCTTGCGTAGATTTGATACGTGCATATCGACTGCTCTATCAAATGCGGCTAAGCGTTTACCAAGCACAGTTTGGCTAATGCTTTCTTTAGTTAATATCGTTCCTGGATGGTTTAGGAAGTATTCTAAAAGGGCAAATTCGGTGCTGGTTAAATCGAGTAAAGTATCTTGGCAATAAGCTTCTTGAGCGCTGGGATTGATGCTGATATCAGTAGTGCTGCTATTCTCTGGCTGTGAGGATACTGGGGCATGTTGGGTGCGGCGTAATATAGCTCGAATTCTTGCCAGTAGTTCTCGGTCACTAAATGGCTTTGGTAAAAAGTCATCGGCCCCTAATTCTAATCCAATCACTCGATCAATTTCTTCACCTTTTGCAGTAAGAAAGAGCACCGGTGTTTGCCAGTTTTCTCGGAGCAGTTTCAGCATCTCCATGCCATTCATTTTTGGCATCATTATATCGAGTAAAATTAGGTCAATACTTTCGCTGACCGCACTCAGTCCTTCGATGCCATTGTTCGCGATAGAAATAGTAAAACCCTCATAGGTCAATATATCCTCTAATAGGGCGGTTAGTTCTGTATCGTCGTCGACCAATAATATATGTGGCATCAATTAACTCTCACTTTTACTGCTATCTTTGATAATTAGATTGTACGAGGATTGTATAAAGCGTGGAATGGCTTTACTTATCTTTACATTTTACATACCGCACTTTACAACCTAGCTATTATTCTAAATGCATCTGCTGAAAACAGTAGGCAATGTCTAAATTATCGAGGTATGTATCATGACAATGAATAAAAAATGGTTAGCAGTAGCAATGATGGTTCCATTGACTTTAGGTAGTGCATCGGTACTTGCTAATGGCAAGAAAGGTGGCGACAGAGGCCATAAAGGCGGACCAACTTGTGAAATGAACTTGGACGGTAAAAGTGCATTTCGTGGTTTAGACCTTACTGATGCACAAAAAACAGAATTAAAAACAATTCGCGATGAAGTGAAAGCGTCTAAAAAAGGCAAGCGTGATGCTAACCGCGAAATGAAGAAAGAGATGAAAGCCCAAGAACAGCAATTGGTTCTTGCACCTAACTTTGATGAAGCAAAAGCCAATGAACTAGCCGCTTCTATGGTGGCAGAACGCACGCAAATGCATGTTGAAAAAATGCGTACCACACAGCGTATGATGAGTGTATTAACGGATGCTCAAAAACAGCAACTTGTAGATAAAGGTGCGGAACGAACCGCTAAGTGCGAACAAAAAATGCAGAACAAAATGGACAAAAAGATGGAAAAGAAAATGTCTAAACAAGACAGCCAGTAATTTTTTATTAAAGTGGCATTACTGCATTTAAATTAGTGAAAAATATCAAGCGTAACCCTCAAGGGTTGCGCTTTTTGTCGTTAGGCTCGGAGCGATAAGCAACGCAACTACGCTTATGCTCAGGCGTTAACCCCAACTCGATGCACCAAGCATCGTATCGATTGAGTAGATTTTTCAGCCACTTCTTCATGTCACTTTCCTTGATCTTGTCTTTTGCCGAGTATTACATCCCTGTTATGTTTCGGTGTATACTTTGTACAAATTTATTTCGTCAAAAATTATGAGCCCAGAGTATAAAAAATTAGTCACCATTGCTGCGTGGTCAGCCACATTGGTTGCAACTTTATTGCTAATCGTGAAGATTGCTATTTGGTGGATTACAGGTTCGGTAAGTTTACTGGCCTCGGTCGTGGATTCACTGCTAGATATTGCGGCATCAACCATTAACCTAGTGGTATTGAAATACGCCCTGCAGCCTGCTGATGATGAGCATACTTTTGGCCATGGTAAGGCGGAATCTTTAGCCGCACTGGCACAATCCATGTTTATTTCAGGGTCGGCGTTCTTTTTGATTCTAAATGGCTTTGATCGTTTCTTCCGTCCCCATGAACTTAATCAGCCAGAGCTTGGTATTTACGTTAGTTTATTTGCCATGGCTGTGACATTTGCCTTGGTAACTTTCCAAAAGCACGTGGTAAGAAAAACAGGCAGCCAAGCGATAGCAGCCGATTCACTGCACTATCAAACTGACCTTTATATGAATGCTGCCATCTTATTGGCATTAGTATTGAGTATGTTTGGTATGGGGCAGGCTGATGCTGTATTTGCTATCGGTATCGGTGTGTTTATTCTGTTCAGCGCTTATAAAATGATCTCAGAAGCGGTGCAAGTGCTACTTGACCGACAACTTCCTGATTCTGAATTAGTAGAGATAGAAGAGATTGCGACTTCGGTGGATGAAGTGCACGGCATTCATGACTTGAGAACACGCATGTCAGGGCCGACTCGTTTTATTCAGTTACATCTAGAACTTGATGATCTTCTTCCTTTAATGGAAGCTCATATAATCGCTGATAAGGTTGAAAGTAAATTACAGGAACGTTTTCAAGGGTGTGATGTACTGATACACCAAGATCCGATGTCTGTAATTAGCAAATATAATAGTTAACTCATTTGGTGGTAGTGTTAAACACCAAGTATAGAGTGAAATTTAGCCAGATCATCTGTCTTTATTCGATGGTAGCTAAGTTTTCAGATTCTGATTTGAATCAATCTTAACTATAAAGGAAACTGTAATACTCTTATCAAGAAAAATATTTAGTGTTACTTGCTAAAGCTAGGAAGGGAGCTTTAGCTGAGTGGCCAGTATTTCTGCCGATGACAAGGCAAATTTAAATTATAAATTAGATCTATCCCAATAGTTGAGGGGCAACATGGTTAAAAAAATTGGTGTACTAACAAGTGGTGGTGACGCACCCGGAATGAACGCTGCTGTACGAGGGGTTGTACGCACCGCATTATCAAAAGGGATTGAAGTTTTTGGTATTTATGATGGCTACCAAGGTTTGTATGAAAACCGCATCGAAAAACTGGATCGTTCAAGTGTCTCTGATGTGATCAACAAAGGCGGTACATTTTTAGGTTCAGCACGTTTTCCTGAGTTTAGAGATGAAGCTGTACGTGCTAAAGCGATTGAAAACCTTAAAGAGCATGGTATTGAAGCACTAGTCGTTGTCGGTGGTGATGGTTCGTACATGGGTGCGAAGAAACTTACTGAAATGGGCTATCCTTGTATCGGCCTACCGGGCACGATTGATAATGATATTGCGGGTACAGACTACACTATCGGCTATTTAACAGCTCTTAACACTGTTATTGATGCGATTGACCGTCTACGTGATACATCGTCTTCGCATCAGCGTATCTCGATTGTTGAAATTATGGGTCGTCACTGTGGTGATTTAACCTTAATGTCAGCGATTGCGGGTGGCTGTGAATACATCATTACTCCTGAGCGTCAGTGGAGTAAAGAAGAGCTGATTCAGAGCATAGAAGAAGGCATTGCTAAAGGTAAAAAGCACGCAATTGTGGCTTTAACCGAACTTATGTTTGATGCCAACGATCTTGCGAAAGATATTGAAGCAGCAACAGGTCGTGAAACTCGCGCCACGGTTCTTGGGCACATTCAACGTGGTGGCCGACCAACTGCTTTTGACCGTGTATTAGCCTCTAGAATGGGTAACTATGCGGTTCATCTTCTATTGGAAGGACATGGCGGACGCTGTGTTGGTATTCAAAAAGAAGAGCTAGTTCACCACGATATTATCGATGCAATTGAAAATATGCGTCGTCCTGTTCGTAGCGACCTCTATACCGTTGCAGATGAGCTGTTCTAATTAACAATTCTAAATACTGTTAATTATATAAAGAAAACCGCTGCCTATGTGTAGCGGTTTTTGTTTTTATACCGACATAAAAAAGGTCAGCTTAGGCTGACCTTTGATTAACTTGTCACAACTTAATTGTGATTAAGCTTTTGCTTCAGCTGCTGCTTTTGCGATAGCTGCAAAGCTTTTCGCATCAAGAGCCGCGCCGCCCACTAGAGCACCATCGATGTCTGGTTGAGCAAAGTATGCTGCTGCATTTTCTGGTTTAACTGAGCCGCCGTATTGAATAACAATATTTTTAGCCACTTCTTCGTTTTTCTCAGCGATGTGAGCACGAATAGAAGCGTGGATGCGCTGTGCATCATCAGCAGTAGCCGCTTTACCGGTACCGATAGCCCAGATTGGTTCGTAAGCGATGATTGCGCCATTAAGTGCTTCAGCACCTAATAGGTTAATTACTGCGTCAATTTGACGAGCACATACTGCTTCTGTTTCGCCAGCTTCGTTTTGTGCGTCAGACTCACCGATACATAGAACAGGAGTTAAGCCGTTTTCTTTTAGGAATGCGAATTTCTTAGCTACAAACTCATCTGATTCTTCATGGTATTCACGACGCTCAGAGTGACCAATGATGATATGAGTTGCCCCAAACTCTTTCAACATTGCTGGTGATAGATCACCAGTAAAAGCACCTTGATTATTCACGTCAGTGTTTTGTGCACCTAAAATGATAGCACTACCTGCATCGGTAAGAGTGCGCTCAGTTAAGTCAATAAACAGTGCTGGTGGAGCAACTGCCACATCAACACCTGTTACACCTTCTAGCTCAGTATTTAAGCCAGTTAGCAAGTCGACAACCATTTCTTTAGTGCCGTTTAATTTCCAGTTCCCCATAACTACAGGATGACGCATAAAATACTCCCTTCTAAAATAGTAAAAAATATACGTTGTAGATGTAAAGAATATAACAGATAAAAGTTATGAGATCATGAAAGCAATCAAATCTTACACACGAAAATTTAATCTATGAATCGTGGGTGATCTCATTGGCAAAAACGAAGCTTAACTTAGCGAATGAATATGCAGTTAGTGTATGGTCTATGATGCAAGGAGGCTTCACAATGCCGAGTTTAGTAATGGAATACACAGATGCTTTAGAGGGCAGATTAAATACCCACTCTCTATTGCAAGATATGCATCAAGTAATGATCGAAAGTGATTTATTTGAAATTAACTCTATAAAATCCAGACCCTTACGTTGCCATTCATGGCTAATTGGAGATAGTGAAGACCAACATGATTTTATTCATGTCACGGTTGAGCTGCTTGGTGGCAGAACGACAGAACAGAAGAAACTATTATCTCACGGTATTTTTCAATTACTGACAGAGCAAGCCAGTTGGGTTGGAAGCTTAACCGTTAATATTAGAGAGATGGACGCAGAGTGTTTTTATAAGCAAACCAATATTTAGGTACTAGCATGGACTTTAGGTTTTTATTACTTTCATTTAACGGTCGTATTGGCCGCAAGCAGTTCTGGATTTGGAATATTAGCTACTATCTTTTTTTGTCGATGGTAGGTTCAGCGCTCGCACAAATATCATCAACCGCAGCTTTATACGCTATACCGGTGATGTCTCTGCTATTGCTATACCCAGATTTAGCGGTAACAGCTAAACGCTGGCATGATCGCAATAAGTCAAACCGACTATTGCTTCTTAATATCCCGCTTATTATCGGACGATTGTTAGTGCCTTTTTCTGCGCAGGCCGAAACTGGGGAAGGGATGTCACGAGTTTTATCGTTGATAGCTTTAGTTTGTGGACTGTGGATATTAGTAGAGTGTGGCTTCTTAAAAGGCAGTGATACTAAAAATGATTACGGTGAGCCTTTCAAAAACTAAAAAGAACGCAGCCATGGCTGCGTTCTTTAATGCTTGAATTAAAGGATATGCTCTTTAATTTCGTCATCCTTGCGCTCAAGATAATGAATCGACTTGATGCGACGGATAGTACGGCAACGACCACGAACCAACAGTGTTTCAGTTGTCGCGATATTGCCTTGGCGAGTAATACCTTCTAGTAAGTCACCTTTTGTAATACCGGTAGCAGCAAATACAACATTATCACTGCGAGCCATGTCAGACATGGTGAGCAGTACATTAGCTTCTACGCCCATCTCAGCACAGCGTTTTAGCTCTTCATTGCCGTGGATGCGGTTTTCTTCAGTATCGCCTTTCACTTCATTACGAGGTAGAAGACGAGCTTGCATATCACCATCAAGTGCGCGAATAACAGCGGCAGAAACAACGCCTTCTGGTGCACCGCCAATGCAGTACATCATGTCGACTTCACTGTCTGGCATACAAGTTAAGATAGACGCTGCAACATCACCATCTGGCACAGCAAAAACGCGAACACCCATAGCTTGCATGTCGGTAATAACTTGATCGTGGCGTGGTTTAGCTAGTGTAATAACCGTTAGCTCATGCAGCTCTTTACCTAAAGCCTTAGCAACATTGACTAAGTTTTCAGTAAGAGGCTTAGTTAAATCAATAACCCCTTTAGCGCCAGGGCCGACAACTAGTTTTTCCATGTACATATCAGGAGCTTTCAGGAAGCTGCCTTTTTCACCCGCGGCTAATACAGCCAATGCATTTGACTGCCCCATAGCTGTCATGCGAGTGCCCTCGATAGGGTCGACTGCGATATCTACAGCATCACCGCCAATACCAACATGTTCGCCGATATATAGCATAGGCGCGTCATCAATCTCGCCTTCACCAATAACAATCTCACCGCTAATTTCTGTTTTATTCAGTAAGGTTCGCATGACTTCAACAGCCGCACCATCGGCCGCATTCTTGTCTCCGCGCCCAAGCCATTTATAGCCAGCTAGAGCTGCGCCTTCTGTTACACGAGAAAATGCTATCGCTAAATCGCGCTTCATATCGACTCCAATTAAGAGGGTTCAAAAAATCGCCGAGATCTTATCATACCTTGACGGTAACGTTTGCTTAATTTGCTCAACTTTCCGCCTATGATTTGATATTGGCTAATTTTGCTTTGTAACAAAGCTTGTGAATCGAGCCAAATGGTTTGCTATTGTCAGGATTTGATTAGAATCGTATTTTTTTTGGGCATTTAGAACGGAATTAAATTTTTAGGTGTGTTTATATACATAGGTGTGGTTAGAATGGTTAGGAAGCCAGTCTTTAATATATGGATAACGAATTAGGTAGGCCATGATGTCTTTAGAAGTGTTAGAAAAATTAGAAGCCAAAGTACAAACTGCAGTAGATACAATTACTCTATTACAAATGGAAGTTGACGAGCTGAAAGAACAAAAGCAGCAACTTGCTAATGAAACTGAGCAGCTACGTGGTGAGAAAGTAGAAACTGAACAACGTGCACAACAAGTTCAAGCTGAGCATGATGCGTGGCAAGAGCGCATTCGCAACATGCTAGGCAAAATGGAAGAAGTAGAATAATTTCTACCTTTCCAATTGCTAAAGACAGAAACGCCAGCTTTTAAGCTGGCGTTTCTGTCTTTAGCGAGTTAACCAAGAACGCGGGTTCTGGGTTTTACTATTTCGCCTTAATTCAAAGTAAACTGAAGGAGTTGAGCGACCACCAGTATCACCAGCAAGGGCAATAGTTTCTCCTGCTGTCACTTTATCCCCTTCTTTTTTAGTGAGGACTTGGTTATAACCGTATAAGGTCATATCGCCTTTACCGTGATCAAGAAGTAGCACTAAGCCGTAGCCTCGTAAGTAATCAGCAAATACTACCGTGCCTGGATAAACAGCTTTAACTGGTTGTTCATACTGCGCCTTGATAACCAGCCCTTTCCAGTGCACTTGACCACTTTGTTTGGTGCCGTAATTGTGTAATATTCGGCCCTTAATCGGCCAAGGCAGCTTACCTCTTTGTTTTGCTAAACCATCCATAGGCACAGAATTACGTTTAGCCGCTTTGGCTATTTCTGCTTTCAATCGAGCTTCGTTACGTTTGAGCTCATTGAGGTAAGCATGATCGCCAGCAATGCCGTGTTTGATTTTTTTAACCGTGGTTTTTCGATTATTTTGAGATGATCTTAATTTACTGAGCAGTTTGGTTTGCTCATTGAGTAAGGATTCTATCTGCTTTTGCTCTGCGACTAACTGCTGATTTTTTTGTTCTAACTGATTGTTAGTATTTTGCAGTTCAGTAATGGTTGCCGCACGTTGCTTAGCTAAGTATTGATAATACTGGCTAATTCTATCTTTCTCTTCGGTACTCTCATGGCTTAAGAAGCTTTCGATTTTAGCGTTGGTTTGCATCATGTAGTAAGACTTCACTAGCTTTTGCAAAGCATCAGCTTGAGATTTTGTCTTATCTAGTAATTGTTGATGCTGCTTATCATAAATTTTGAGATTAGCTTCAGAACGTTTTAAGGAAGAGCGTGTTTGAGTGAGATTCTTACTTGCTTTTGCAATGGCTAGCTCGTCATTTTTTAATCGCTTTTGCAGTTTATCCAGCTCTTTTTGCTGCTGCGACAAGCTTTTTTGTTGACGAGTAATTTCACCTTTTACCCCTTTCAGTTGCTCTGTATTAGCAGATACTGTGGCGGTAAATAGGGAAGATGACAGGCATAACAAAACGCCAGCGCATGCGACACTGGCGTTGAATTTTTTTAATCGTGATATTTTTTGAGGAATTAGATTCATCCTAAATCTTATATCTTGGCTTCTTTGCTACAGCATACACTGTAGCAAAGTGATTTAAGCTAAAATTATTTCAGATTTACAAGAACCTGACCAGACATCTCTGCTGGGATCTCAATATCAGTCAGTTTTAGCATGGTTGGTGCAAGATCTGAAAGCTTACCGTTTTCTTTGAATTCTAGGTCTTTATTACCAACGTAGATCAAAGGAACAGGAAGGTTAGTATGCGCAGTATGGATACCACCTGTTTCTGGGTTAACCATCATTTCTGCATTACCGTGGTCTGCTGTGATAAGCAGTTGACCATCAACTTCTTTAATTGCGTCAACAACACGGCCTACACACTCATCTAGTGCTTCACTTGCTTTTACAGCAGCGTTGTAAACACCGGTGTGACCAACCATGTCACAGTTAGGGTAGTTACAAATAATCGCGTCATATTTGCCTGACTTAATTGCCACAACAAGTTTGTCAGTTAGCTCTGTTGAGCTCATTTCAGGTTGTAGGTCGTAAGTTGCTACTTTTGGAGAAGCAACGATTTGACGATCTTCACCTGCAAATTCATCTTCAATGCCACCATTAAAGAAGAAGGTTACGTGAGCGTATTTTTCAGTTTCAGAGATACGAAGCTGAGTTTTGCCTTCTTTTGCAAGCCATTCGCCGTAAGTATTCTCTAAAGATGCTGGTGGGAACGCACATAGTAGAGGGATGTCTGCTGCGTATTGAGTCAGCATAACAAAATCAACTGCTGGGAATGTGTTGCGCTCAAAACCATCAAATGATGGTACGAAGCAACGCGTGATCTCACGAGCACGGTCAGCACGGTAGTTCATGAAGATAACAGCATCGCCATCAACGATAGCCGCTGATTCGTCAGTGCTTGTTTTGATTTCTGTTGGTTTAACAAACTCATCGTTTTCATCACGAGCGTAAGCCGCTTCTAGGCCTGCAACTGCATCATCAAAAGTAAACTCTGATTTTGCTTCAGTTAGAAGGTCATAAGATTGTTGAACGCGATCCCAGTTGTTATCACGATCCATTGAGTAGTAACGACCAACAAGAGAAGCAACGCGACCTTTGCCTAGTTTTGCAAACAACGCTTGGAAACGTTGTAGAGAACCTTCAGCTGAGCGAGGTGGTGTGTCGCGTCCGTCTAGGAAACCGTGTAGGTAAATCTTTTCTGCGCCACGTTCTGCTGCCATTTCGATAGCGGCATAGATGTGGTCTTCATGGCTGTGAACGCCACCTGGAGAAAGTAGACCTAGGATATGAACAGCGTTACCAGATTTGATCGCTTTATCCATAGCATTTACAAGAGTTTCATTTTGTTGGAACTCTTTGTCAGCGATAGACTTAGTGATGCGAGTAAGATCTTGATATACAACGCGACCAGCACCGATGTTGGTGTGACCTACTTCAGAGTTACCCATTTGACCATCAGGTAAACCCACTTCAATGCCCGATGCGGCAATAAGAGTATTTGGTTGATTTGCGATAAGGCTGTCTAAAACGGGTGTTTTTGCATTAGCAATCGCGTTGTCGTTTTTGTCTTCGCGATGTCCGTAACCATCAAGGATCACAAGAGCCATAGGCTTCTTAGCTGTCATAATTTGACCTCATTTAAATTTTAAATAGCTTAAATTAACGTAATTTTACTACAGAATACCTTAATTGAAGCCATTTAAGATCAATTTAATTTTGCTCTTGTTGTTGATGGTGGAGGATTGAGTCCGAAGTCTCTTCTTTATAAGAAACTAAATTTCACAGACGGTTTCAGTTTATGAAAATTCGCTTTAACTTAGCTTTTGGCTTTAAAAAGAAACCGTGAATAGTGCTGTATTCGTGATCTATGTTTCCTTTTTAAAAAGCAATCACACTTGGGCTCATCTCGCATCCTGCGTTTGTAATGGTATACTGCCGGTTAAATTTTTGTTTTATGAATTAAAAAGAGTATCCGACGATGCAAGAAATATTCGAATTCGTTCGCCAGAACATGATTCTGTGTGTAGTTTGGGCTGGTATTATTGTGGCCTTGGTGATGAACATCTTCAAATCTACAACCGCTGGATATAAAGAAGTTGATACTCAGGCTTTGACGTTACTAATCAACCGTGAAAATGGTGTGGTAGTCGACATTCGTACCAAGGATGAGTTTAAGAAAGGTCATATTACTGACTCAGTTCACATTTTACCGTCTGAAATCAAAGAAGGTACTTGGGGTTCGCTTGAAAATAAGAAAAGCGACCCAATCATTGTGGTATGTAAAACAGGTCAAACTGCGGTTGAAAACGCTAACTTACTTGCTAAAGCTGGTTTCGAACAAGTATTCATTTTGAAACACGGCTTATCTTCTTGGAGTGATGCAAATCTACCGTTAGTGCGTGCTAAAAAAGAGCCACGCAAAAAGAAAAAGCAAAAAGCTCTTACTGAATAATTAAATGATTGGGCACATAACTCATAAGTGCCCAATGCAAAGATATACAAATTAAGGAATAACAAAATGTCTGAAGCAGCAGCAACTCAAAATCCACAACAAAACTTCACTATTCAACGTGTATTCTTAAAAGATCTTTCTTTTGAAGCGCCAAACTCTCCAACAATGTTTCAAAAAGAATGGCAACCAGATGTAAACCTAGACCTAGACACTAAAAGTGCTCAACTAGGTGAAGGCGTATATGAAGTTGTTCTTCGTCTAACTGTGACAGTTAAAAACGCAGAAGAAACTGCTTTCCTTTGTGAAATCCAACAAGCAGGTATCTTCACAGCAGAAGAAATGGAACCAGGACAACTAGCACATTGCCTAGGTGCATTCTGCCCTAACATCCTGTTCCCTTACGCTCGTGAAACTATCTCAAGCCTAGTGGTTAAAGGTACTTTCCCTCAGCTAAACCTTGCACCTGTAAACTTTGATGCGTTGTTCATGAACTACCTACAAAGCCAACAGCAACAAGAAGAGCAGCCTCAAGCTGACGCATAATTAGAGATAGATTCAGTCTTCTCGATTGAATTTACTTAGAAATATAAGTGCACACTGCATCTAATTATCTGATGCGCTGTGCATTTTTTATTTATACTATCGTTCAATAATTAGCTGAGTTGAGCTAATAACTTTCACAACGTATTATGGATTGGAATATGGAATCATCAAATTGTGAGCTAAAGGATGTATCAATGACCGTCATTGGTGCTGGTTCTTATGGTACGTCATTGGCGATCTCTCTCGCTCGTAATGGCGCCAAAGTGGTGATCTGGGGTCATGAAAAACAACATATGCAGAAGCTACAAGCGGACCGTATGAATAAAGAGTTTTTACCCGACGTTCCCTTTCCTGATTCACTGATTGTTGAATGTGATCTAGAAAAAGCGGTTGCCGCAAATCGTGATCTTTTAGTGGTTGTGCCAAGTCATGTGTTCGGTATCGTACTCGATAGCTTGAAGCCACACTTAAAATCGGATGCTCGTATTTGCTGGGCAACAAAAGGGCTAGAGCCTGAAACAGGCCGTTTGCTAAAAGATGTTGCTCAAGAAAAGTTGGGTGATGACTATCCTTTAGCCGTATTGTCAGGTCCTACATTTGCCAAAGAATTAGCCATGGGTTTACCGACTGCAATCGCGGTTGCCTCTTCTGATCCTGCTTTTGCAACTGACTTACAAGAAAAAATTCACTGTAGCAAATCGTTCCGTGTGTACGCCAATGATGACTTTATTGGTATGCAGCTTGGCGGCGCAGTGAAAAATGTCATTGCGATTGGTGCAGGCATCTCTGATGGTATTGGCTTTGGCGCGAATGCTCGCACCGCGCTTATTACTCGTGGCCTTGCTGAAATGACGCGTTTAGGCGCAGCCCTTGGTGCAAAACCTGAAACCTTTATGGGGATGGCAGGCTTAGGCGATTTAGTCTTAACTTGTACTGATAACCAGTCTCGAAACCGTCGCTTTGGGTTAGCCTTAGGTAAAGGGCAAGATGTAGACACTGCGCAACAAGAGATCGGCCAGGTTGTCGAAGGTTACAGAAATACTAAAGAAGTATGGATGCTAGCGGGACGCGAAGGGGTAGAAATGCCAATCGTTGATCAAATTTATCAAGTTCTCTATCAGGGTAAAGATGCCAGAGCAGCAGCTCAAGATCTACTAGCCCGTGATAAAAAATCAGAGCGATAAATACAATTAAAAAGGATTTTTGCAATGGATGAGTGTGAATCTAATGCGGTGTGGCAATGCATCGTTAAAGAGGCTCGCGAACAAGCTGAACAAGAGCCTATGTTGGCTAGCTTTTATCACGCAACCATCATCAATCATGATAGTTTTGCGGCTGCGCTGAGTTACATTCTTGCCAATAAATTAAAAACAGCAAGTATGCCAGCAATGGGGGTTCGTGATGTTATTGATGAAGCCCTAGCCGCTGACCCAAGCATTACTGATTCGGCTGCTTGTGATATTTGTGCAACGGTTAATCGAGATCCTGCGGTAGAGATGTATTCTATTCCTTTATTGTATTTAAAGGGCTATCACGCACTGCAGGGCTATCGTATTGCTAACTGGCTATGGAAGGAAGGTCGGATTGCACTGGCGACTTACCTGCAAAACCAAATATCGGTAGCTTGTCAGGTTGATATTCATCCTGCGGCGCAAATAGGTAAAGCGATTATGTTAGACCACGCCACCGGCATTGTGATTGGTGAGACAGCCGTGGTCGAAAACGACGTTTCTATCTTGCAGGATGTCACTCTGGGCGGTACGGGTAAGGAAGGTGGTGATCGTCACCCTAAGATTCGTGAAGGGGTTATGATTGGTGCTGGCGCTAAGGTTCTCGGTAATATTGAAGTGGGAGAGGGCGCGAAAATTGGCTCTTGTTCTGTGGTATTGCAAGAAGTACTACCACACACCACTGTTGCTGGCGTTCCTGCCAAAATTACCGGTAAGCCAAAATCCGATAAACCAGCTGAAGATATGGACCAAAATTTTAATGGTCGTGGACACCGATTTATCGGTGGAGATGGGATTTAATCTTTCCTTGAACTGATCCTTAGATTAAACAAGTCGCCCTGCTTAGTGATTAAGCGGGGCTTTTTTCATTTAGGATTTTGCGACACAGCATTGACGCATACAAGTACCCCGCAACTCCGCCAATGACATTACCCAATGCGATACCAATAAATAGGCCGGTAATACCAAACCATTGACTGCCTAACCATGCACAAGGAAGGGTGAATACAAATAGGCGTAAACAACTCCAAGTAAAGGCCGATATCGGTTTGTGCATGGCATTTAAACTGCTCACCAACAACATGATAATCCCTTGAAATCCATAGCCTACAGGCACGCAGACTAGATATAGCCACAATAGATGATTCACACTTTGTTCTTGGCTGAATAAGTTTGCCAGATGACTGCTCAGTGGCACCATCATAATAAACAGCAGCAGCTGGAAAAATAGCGAGAAACGCATACACATAAACAGTGCTTTGAAGCTTCGCTGGGGATTATTCGCCCCTAAGTTTTGTGACATAAAAGGGGTCAATACTGAGGTAAGCGCCATAAGGACAATGAGCATCAGAGATTCGATGCGTTGTGCTGCTCCGTAGGCAGCCACAGCTTCTGTTCCGTGCTTGGCTAATATCGTCATAAAAATGGCAGCGCTTAAAGGATTTAATGCATTAGATAGAGCCGCAGGTGTGCCTATTTGTAATATGCTTTTCCAATCACTTAATAGCTGTTTTGGTATCGGCTTGGCTAGCAGCTTAACCTTAACTACTAATATATAAAACGCACAGAGCATTGCACCAAACCAGCTAATACCACTGGCAATGGCAGCCCCTTGGATGCCCAATTCCGGGAAGGGGCCAATACCAAAGATTAATAATGGGTCTAATATGCCATTAATAACACCGGCAATTATCATTATCTTTGCCGGTGTTTTAGTGTCACCACAAGCTCTGATAGCGGCATTGCCACTCATCGGAATCACCAGCAGTGGAATGGTTAGATACCATATATACATATACTGGTCGATGAGAGGCAGCAGCTCAGCTTTAGCACCTAGCAGTGTAAATAGCGGATCGATAGTTTGTAGCCCGATAAATGATGTAATACACACCAATACCAATGCCAATAAAATGCCATGACTAGAAAATCTAGCCGCTTGCTCTGGTTGCTTTTGACCTAATAATCGTCCAACAAAAGTGGAGAGCCCCATCCCTATGCCCATAGTGATGCAATTCATGGCAAAGGTAACAGGGAAGGTAAAACTGATGGCGGCTAAGGCCTGAGTTCCAAGCAGTGAGATAAAGAAAGTGTCGACAAGGTTAAACATTAAAATAGCAACAATACCTAGCACCATAGGCAGAGTCATTTGACGCAATACCTTGTCTATGGGAGCGGTGAGTAGTCCGTGCTTATCTTGCCCTTGTTTATCGCGCTGCATTGATATTCTGCTGTTCTGTATGGGCGCTTAGAATAACCTGTAACATAACATTCAACCAGAGAAGTAATAATGACGGTGGGTTATCAAAGCGCACACTTATATTAAGTTTTTATAAAAAACTCTATTCAGGCCCTTGCGATCACACGGATTGCCCCCAACATATTCTTCACTAGCCAAGAAACGGCAATCATTTGTTAGAAACATTATTTAGGAGAATCAATCGATGAATATCCGTCCATTACATGATCGAGTTATCGTTGAGCGTCAAGAAGTTGAATCAAAATCTGCTGGCGGCATCGTGTTAACTGGTTCTGCTGCTGAGAAATCTACTCGCGGTAAAATCCTTGCTGTCGGTAAAGGTCGCATTCTAGAGAACGGCACTGTTCAAGCTCTAGACGTTCAAGTTGGTGACACAGTGATCTTCGCTGAAGGCTACGGCACTAAGACTGAAAAGATTGATGGAAAAGAAGTTCTTATCATGTCTGAAAATGACATCATGGCAATTGTTGAATAAGTCCCCATTCTCTGAATCAACAACTAAAAATAGAATCGAATTTAGAAAGGAATTAAAAAATGGCTGCTAAAGACGTTAAATTTGGTAACGACGCACGAATCAAAATGCTAGAAGGTGTCAACGTTCTAGCTGACGCAGTAAAAGTAACGTTAGGTCCTAAAGGCCGTAACGTCGTTCTAGACAAATCTTTTGGTGCACCAACGATCACTAAAGATGGTGTATCTGTAGCGCGTGAAATTGAACTTGAAGACAAGTTCCAAAACATGGGCGCACAAATGGTTAAAGAAGTAGCATCTCAAGCAAATGATGCTGCTGGTGACGGAACAACAACTGCAACAGTACTTGCACAATCCATCATCACTGAAGGCCTAAAAGCGGTTGCTGCGGGCATGAACCCAATGGATCTTAAGCGCGGTATCGACAAAGCAGTAATTGCAGCAGTTGAAGAGCTTAAAACACTGTCTCAACCATGTGCAGATACTAAAGCTATCGCTCAGGTTGGTACTATCTCTGCAAACTCTGATGCAACTGTCGGTAACATCATTGCTGAAGCAATGGAAAAAGTTGGCCGTGACGGTGTTATCACTGTTGAAGAAGGTCAGGCTCTACAAGATGAGCTAGACGTAGTTGAAGGTATGCAGTTTGATCGTGGCTACCTATCTCCTTACTTCATCAACAACCAAGAAGCAGGTTCTGTTGATCTAGAAAGCCCATTTGTTCTTCTTATCGATAAGAAAGTATCAAACATCCGTGAGCTTCTTCCTACCCTAGAAGCGGTTGCTAAAGCATCACGTCCACTGCTTATCATCGCTGAAGATGTAGAAGGTGAAGCACTGGCAACACTGGTTGTAAACAACATGCGTGGTATCGTTAAAGTTGCTGCTGTTAAAGCACCTGGTTTTGGTGACCGTCGTAAAGCAATGCTTCAAGACATCGCTATCCTAACTGGCGGTACTGTGATTTCTGAAGAAATCGGTCTAGATCTTGAAAAAGTGACTCTAGAAGACCTAGGTCAAGCTAAGCGCATATCTATCACTAAAGAAACATCGACTATCATCGATGGTGCTGGTGATGAAGTGGCAATCAACGCTCGCGTATCTCAGATTCGTCAGCAAGTTGAAGATGCAACTTCTGACTACGACAAAGAAAAACTTCAAGAACGCGTAGCAAAACTTGCTGGCGGTGTTGCTGTTATCAAAGTTGGCGCAGCAACTGAAATTGAAATGAAAGAGAAAAAAGACCGCGTAGAAGATGCTCTACAAGCAACTCGCGCAGCGGTTGAAGAAGGCGTAGTTGCTGGTGGTGGTGTTGCTCTAATTCGCGCTGCATCTAAGCTAACAGAGCTTACTGGTGACAACGAAGAGCAAAACGTCGGTATCCGCGTTGCTCTACGTGCTATGGAATCACCAATTCGTCAAATTACAGCAAATGCTGGTGATGAAGAATCTGTAGTAGCAAACAACGTTAAAGCAGGCGAAGGTAGCTACGGCTACAACGCAGCAACTGGCGAATACGGCGACATGCTAGAGATGGGTATCCTTGACCCAACTAAAGTAACTCGTAGCGCACTTCAGTTTGCAGCCTCTGTTGCTGGTCTTATGATCACTACCGAAGCAATGGTAACTGATAAGCCACAAGGCGATGCACCAGCAATGCCTGATATGGGCGGCATGGGTGGAATGGGCGGTATGCCTGGCATGATGTAAGCACATCAGTCACCTTTAAATTAGAAACGGGAGCCTASTAGGCTCCCGTTTTTTTGTGGGTTAAAAACAGCATTCAAGCACAATGTGTGAGGTGGCAATGATGATTATGCTAATCGGGGTATACAAGAGGGCGTACATCGCTACTTTTGGGGCGTAGCGACTCAGCGTACAAACATTGAGTGCGATAATATTTTGTATGCCTGCAATGTGTGACCGTATTCTTTTATCTTCTTATGTGTTTGTTTTTAATGGTTTTGTTTGGGTTTAATCACGTTATGTAGTTTGAGTTCTTCACTAATATGTCCGTCTATCAAGAGCCAATCTTGAATGTAATCATAATAAGAACGACATAGAGGAAGGAAGATGAATTTTAACGTGAATAAACTGGCGAAGGCGACTATGCCGATGCTAGTCGCCGCTTTACTCTCTGGGTGTGGAGACGATACCGTCTCTCCTGACAATCCACCTATCCCTGATGATACTCCTGGCAATGAAGCCCTTTATCCACCGCAAGCTGATGAAGTTGTTATCTATTATAAGCGTGATGGTGCTGCAGAAAGTGACTATGACGACTGGGGTCTGCACTTGTGGAATGGTGAGGGTTGTACCAGTACTGACTTAGAAGACATGGGTATCAGCGACTCTGGTACTAGCTGGGCTGAACCTTACCTAGCGACTGGTTTTAATCGAACTTACGGTGCTTACTATGTCCTGAAAGTGGATGAGTTAGCGTCTGATCCACATGAATGTATGAACTTTATCCTGCATAAGGGTGATGAAAAAGGCTTTGGCAGTGCTAATCACAAAGTACAGCTCACGCAACTTGGCGAAACTCGTAGCTTATTTGGCTTCCATGGCAGTAGTGAACTTTATTATGAACCTATTGCTGAGCGACCAACTGCCATTGATGGGCAAAAAGCACATTGGTTAGACAAACAAACTATTGGTTTGGAAGCGGCTGCACATGCCGAAAAAGTAGTACTTTATTATTCACCAACCAACAGCATGACTCTTGATGTAGAGTCTAAAGATATTGTTGGTGGAACGTCGGTTGCTTTGCAAATCGAAGGCAGTTTAAGTGATGAGCTTAAATCGCGTTTCCCACACCTTGCTGGGCTAACGGCAACGCATATTAATGTTGAAGATACTACGTTAAATAAGATATTAAAAAGTCAGATTATATTAGCGACCTACAATGAAGAAGATAAACTAACGAGTTCAACTGAAATACAAAAAGCCGGTGTATTGGATGATGTATTTGTTCGTGAGGGCGCAGGTAATGCTATTTCACAACAGCTTGGTGCTATCGTTAATGACTCAACTACAGTATTCAAACTTTGGGCTCCAACAGCTCAGAATGTCGATCTTTATATTTATAACTCAGCTAAAGAACAGATTAAGCAAGTTCCATTAACTGAGAACATGCAAACAGGTATCTGGGAGTCTGACGAAGTACTCGATGTTGTAGACCAGTTTTATCGCTATGAAGTAACGGTGTATCACCCAACCACTAAGCAAATTGAAACAGTGATGGTGACGGACCCTTATTCTTTAAGTGTCTCCGCTAATTCTACCTATTCTCAAGTTGTCGATTTAGATAACGATCCGGATCTTAAACCAGATAATTGGGATAACTACGATAGACCAGAAACGCCTAAAAACAGTGATGGAGAGTACTTAGATGAGTTTCATGTACTTTATGAATCGCACCTGAGAGACTTTAGTTTCAGTGATAGCAAGGGAACGGCAAGCCTCAACGGAAAATACCTTGCTCTTACTGAACAAGATCGTGAATCCGTTAGTCACCTTAAGGATCTTCAAGCGGCAGGCTTAAACACTCTCCACATTCTTCCAGCCTTTGATATTGCCACCGTAAATGAAGAAGAAACCGTTGATATAAATGATACTGTCGGCGATCTTTGTGACATTAGACCAAGCGCAGTCGTGTGTGATGTTGAGGATTCAAACGCTACTTTAGATAGCGTCTTACAAAGCTACGATCCTACCACTGACCAAGTACAGCTTCTGATGAACGATTTACGTGATTTAGACAGCTTTAACTGGGGATATGACCCATTCCATTATACGGTTCCAGAAGGAAGTTATGCGACCAATGCTGATGGCTCTGCCCGCGTGAAAGAGTTTCGTGAGATGGTTAAAGCCACTCATGACATGGATCTTAAATTGATTATGGATGTGGTTTATAACCATACCAATGCTTCTGGTACCAATGATAAGTCAGTATTAGATAAGATTGTCCCTGGCTACTATCACCGTTTAAATGTGAATACGGGTGGCGTAGAAAACTCAACTTGTTGTGACAACACAGCAACAGAGCACTTGATGATGGGTAAGCTAATGATTGACTCATTAGTGACGTGGGCAAAAGATTATAATGTGGATGGATTCCGCTTTGATCTCATGGCTCATCAACCTAAAGATCTCATGATTGAAGCGCTAGAAGAAATCCGCAAAATTCGTCCTGATATTTTGTTCTATGGCGAGGGATGGGACTTTGGTGAAGTTGCCAATAATGCGCGTTTTGAGCAAGCAACCCAAATTAATATGGCCGGAACAGGTATAGGTACTTTCTCTGATCGATTGCGTGATGCTGTGCGTGGCGGTAGCCCATTTGATGGCGACGGTACTGGTTTGCGCAGAAATCAGGGTTTTGCTAATGCAGCCTATCCAAATGAACGTCGAGCAATGAGCGAAGAAGAAACTGAAGACCTATTACATAATCAAGATTTAGTGCGCTTGGGTATGGCGGGTAATTTGGCGGACTTTATTCTAGTTGATTATGCAGGTGCGACTCAAAAGGGAAGCAGTATTGACTACAACGGTGCTCCTGCCGGTTACACACAAGATCCTTCAGAGAATATTTCTTATGTCTCTAAGCATGATAACCAAACGTTCTGGGACAACAATGCCTATAAATCGGCAAAAGATGTACCTTCAGATGAGCGAGCGCGTATGCAATCGCTTGGTTTATCTATTGTGATGATGGGGCAGGGTATTCCATTTATCCATATGGGATCGGAGCTACTTCGTTCTAAATCAATGCAGCGAGATTCTTATGACTCTGGCGATTGGTTTAATCGAGTCAAATTTGATGGCTCAGATAATAACTGGAACGTTGGATTACCTCGTTTTGACAAAGATGGTGCAAATTGGAATTTAATCTCTGAAATTATTGCCGATAGCACCAACGAACCAAGTGTCCAAGATATTGAACTGGCGAAGCAACAATTTATTGAGTTACTGCAAATTCGTAACTCTAGTGAACTGTTCTTACTGAGTTCCAAAGAAGAGGTCATGAAGCGTGTCGATTTCCGTAACGTAGGTGAAGGGCAAACCCAAGGCCTAATCGTTATGTCTATTGATGATGGTATTTCTGCCGGTAAGGATCTTGATCCAAATAATGATGCGATTGTCGTTATCATTAACGCTTCGTCAGCAGCACAAAGCTTTGATATTGAGGGAGTGACAGGTTTTGAACTTCACGATGTTCATGCAACCTCTGCCGATTCAATTGTGAGTACTGCAACATTCTCCGAGGGAACGTTTGTTGTTCCTGCATTAACCACTGCTGTGTTTGTTCTGCCTCAGAGCGACTCACAAGGTGAGGGTTTAGCAGTTGTTGAAAAAGATCAGGATTTACCACCGTTTGGCGCATCAACTGTTTATATTACAGGTAACTTCCCTATGGCATCTTGGGATCCTGCAACTATAGAAGTACCTTATTTAACCAACGGTGTGTATAGCACCAAATTGGCTTTAAGTGAAAATGCTGAGTATAAATTTACACTGGGTGATTGGGATAGTGCCATTGGCTGTAGTGATGAAAACTGCTTAGTTGAAGTCAATGAAATGGGAATGTATGAGTTTGCCTTAAACGCGACTGATACGGCTAATCCTGAAGTTCTGGAGGCTAAACTAGTTGAGAGTTACGTGGATAAAGAGTGGTATATCCCTGGTTCAATCTCCGGTGATTGGGATCATTCCGATGATCGTAAAATGGTTTTTGTTGAGGAAGATGGAGTAGTTGTGTCGTTTACAACAGGCGAACTAACTGCGACAACAGGCTATGAGTTTAAAATCACGTGTGGTGATTGGGGAGAATGTGAGCATGGATTTACCGATGTCTCTATTGCCAGTGATTCACTAGCGATTGATGAAAATGGTGGCAATATTCGGTTCACTCCGGAAACCACAGCTGCTTATAAAGTGACTTTCGACTTTTTAAGCAAAGCGCTTTCTATTCATCAGTTGTAGAGACATTGACAACCTATCTATGATTATTTATCGATAGGTTAGCTCTCCTAAAACCAAAGCATCACTTATTTAAGTGGTGCTTTTTTTATGTTTGTCAGTGACTAGTCTTATCCCAAAATATCTTGCACACTAAGCTCATCGAAACAGTTAGAGAACAATGATGCACATACAGAAACTTAAATACAAAGATGGCATGGCGGCGCTATCAATAGCGGATTGGCATATTGAGGCGGGGCAACACTGGGGGATCTTCTCATCACAAAGCCAGTGCTCAGCGCTCATTGTTCAGTTATTAAGTGGTGAGTTAAGTGCTAACTCAGGTGAGATCTCTGATAGCCCTCAACGCATTGCCTGTGTGTCTTTATTGCATCAACAACGTTTGTTAGAAGAAGAAATTGCCAAGGATGAGACCGATTTTCAAGACAGTATTGATTATGGGTCAACGGTAGAACAGCTAATTTCTAATATGGGTTGTTCTCAATCAGAGCTTGATGATGTGATTGATAAAACGGATTTACAAGCTCTGCGTCAACGTCCGTTTCGCCAGTTATCTACCGGTGAAACAAGACGTGCAATGCTTGCTCGCGCTTTAGTCACTAAACCTGAGTTATTAATTTTAGATGAGCCATATACTGGTTTAGATAAAGATCATCGATTGGCGCTCAGCCAATTGCTTAATCGTTGCGCTCAACAAATGCAGTTAATCGTCATTACCTCTCGTGAAGACGAATTGCCTGCTTGCATTAGCCATGTGGCGCTGTTTGATCATCACTCTTTAACTCAAACCATGACCTTAGATGAATGGCATAATCACCCGATTAAGCAACACATCAAGAAACTGTCGCAACAAAAAGGTGGCGGTGT
Organism: Vibrio sp. UCD-FRSSP16_30; assembly: GCF_001676025.1. Lineage (GTDB taxonomy): Bacteria > Pseudomonadota > Gammaproteobacteria > Enterobacterales > Vibrionaceae > Vibrio. The sequence goes on along the minus strand of NZ_LZFW01000006.1, from coordinate 52,927 downwards.
ATTTGAGTTAATTGAATCTTATCATGAGCAGAAGACGCTTCATGACCCACTTATCGATATGAACAATGTCAAAGTGGAGTATCTCGATGGTGTTATTTTCAAAGACTTTAATTGGCAAGCCAAGATAGGTCAGCACTGGCAGATTCGTGGTCCCAATGGTTGTGGGAAAAGCACCTTGCTGGGCCTAATTATGGGGGATCACCCTCAGTGTTATAGCAACGACATTACTGTGCTCGGAATGAAGCGTGGTTCTGGTGAAAGTATTTGGGACATCAAAAAGCAGATAGGCATTGTTTCATCGGCGTTGCATCTGCAATACCGAGTCAATTGCAGTTCATTGGATGTGTTGTTATCTGGCTTCTTTGACAGCATTGGCCTGTATGAACAGCCGAGCAAAAAACAAATCCAAATTGCTCAGCAGTGGCTAAACGTTTTAGAAATGAGTGAATTTGAAAAAGTCGGTTTTAAAACCCTTGATTATGGACAACAGCGTTTACTGCTCATTGGCCGAGCTTTAATTAAGCAACCTGCATTGTTGGTGTTAGATGAACCCTATCAAGGACTAGACTACATTAACCGTAAGTTGGTGTTCTTTGTTTTAAACCGTATCGCAAAGACCAACATGAGCCAGTTGTTGTATGTGACGCACTACGCTGAAGATTCATTAGAGGCCATCGAGCATTTTATTGATTTTGAGCCGGTTAATGAAGGTCATCGTTTGGTGGTTAGCTAGTTTTTATCTATAAAGATATGGGCTAGTTCAAACTTTACTGGCTATTTTTAGCGCAAACGAGTACCTTTGCGCGGTTAAATTCTCAATGCATAAGGGTCTGGTTTGATTTCCACAGCTAATATCACTCAACAATTTGGTGCTAAGCCACTATTTGAAAACATTTCGGTTAAATTTGGCGAAGGTAATCGCTATGGTCTGATCGGTGCAAATGGTTGTGGTAAGTCCACATTCATGAAGATCTTGAGCGGAGAGCTTGAGCCTTCAGGTGGTAATGTTAGCTACGATCCAAACGAACGTGTAGCGAAACTAAACCAGGACCAGTTTGCCTATGAAGAATTCACTGTTATCGATACAGTTATCATGGGCTTTAAAGAGCTATGGGCTGTAAAGCAAGAGCGTGACCGTATTTACTCATTGGCAGAAATGAGTGAAGAAGATGGCATGAAAGTGGCCGACCTTGAGGTTGAGTTCGCTGAAATGGACGGTTACATGGCAGAAGCAAAAGCAGGTGAATTGCTTTTGGGTGTGGGTATTCCTGAATCACAGCACTTTGGCCTAATGAGCGAAGTTGCTCCTGGTTGGAAACTGCGTGTGCTTCTTGCGCAAATTCTATTTGCTGACCCGCATATCATGCTACTTGATGAGCCTACCAACAACTTGGATATGGACACGATTCGCTGGTTGGAAGAGACGTTAAACCAACGTAACTGCACCATGATCATTATCTCGCATGACCGTCACTTCCTAAACTCTGTATGTACGCATATGGCCGATTTAGATTACGGTGAGCTTCGTCTATACCCAGGTAACTACGACGAATACATGACAGCGGCAACGCAGGCTCGTGAGCGTTTATTGTCTGATAATGCGAAGAAGAAAGCGCAAATTGCTGAGCTGCAAACTTTCGTATCTCGTTTCTCTGCAAACGCATCAAAAGCAAAACAAGCCACCTCTCGTGCTAAACGTATTGATAAGATCCAGCTAGATGAAGTAAAAGCATCAAGCCGTCAAAACCCATTCATTCGTTTTGAGCAATCTAAAGAGCTATTTCGTAATGCATTGATTCTTGAAAACCTAACTCAAGGTTTTGAAGATGATTTATACACTAACTTCAATGCTATTTTTGAAGTCGGTGAGCGCGTGGCGATTATTGGTGAAAATGGCGTGGGTAAAACAACGCTATTAAACACACTAGCAGGTGCTATTGCTCCTCGCGGTGGTGAGTATAAATGGTCAGAAAATTCAAACATTGGCTATTACGCTCAAGACCATGCGCATGACTTTGAGAAAGATCTCAAAGTATTTGATTGGATGGCGCAATGGCGTCAAGAAGGCGACGATGAGCAGGTTGTACGCAGCTTCCTTGGTCGTATGCTGTTTGGTCAGGACGATATTAAGAAATCAGTTAAAGTTCTTTCTGGTGGTGAGCAAGGTCGTATGCTACTAGGTAAGATCATGATGCATAAACCTAACATCCTATTAATGGATGAGCCAACTAACCACATGGATATGGAATCTATCGAGTCTTTGAACCTTGCGCTTGAAAACTACAAAGGCACTTTGTTCTTCGTTTCTCATGACCGTGTTTTTGTTGACTCACTGGCAACACGTATCTTGGAAATTAAAGACAATCAAATTATCGATTTCCGTGGCACTTACGCTGAGTTCTTAAAATCTCGCGGTATTGATGCCTAAAAACGTCGATTTTTACTGAAGTTGATTATAAACCTCTGCTAATGCAGAGGTTTTTTTTTATTAGTGGTTTAAAAAGTCATATTTTATATGCAATAAGTTTATTTTGTTTTATGCTTAATTTTACAGGGTTTGCATATCAAACCAGTTAAGTTATTCACAATAAGATGGATTTTAAAATGAAAAAACGACTATTAGCACTAACAGCTGCGGCGGCACTTGCTTCTCCATTTGCAATGGCAGATAGCACACCTGTTATGTTTTCTTCGATTAATGGCTTTAATGCGCCAAATGCTAACTCTGTTGGTGGTGTTCGTCTTTCTGTATTGCACGGTCAAGTAACGGAAGTAACCGGTCTTGATATCTCAGTATTGGGTATGTCAGAGCGTGATAAAATGACTGGGGTAAACTTAGGTATTTTCTTTGGTGGTGCTAAGGTTAACAAACAAATGACAGGTGCAGCCTTCGGTTTGTTTAACTGGATGCCGGGTAATACAACGGGTGCTAACATCAGTGCTGTGAACATTACTAACAATGTTAAAGGTCTAAACTTGGGTCTTGCAAACTACTCTGAAGGCAAAACCGTAGCGGATGTTGCGATTGCAAGTATCTCAAAAACTTCGACTTTCCAGCTAGGTATCTTTAATAAGACAGACAAAATTGAAGGTGTACAAATAGGGCTTATTAACTGTGCTGATAACGGTTTCTTTAAGTGTTTCCCTATTGTGAACTTTGCTAAGTAATCCGCAATAACAATATATTGAATCTGGCGAGGGCTAACCTCGCCAGATTTTTTTTATTCTAAATGTAAGTCTAATGGCGTTTTACTGCCTTTTCCGCCCACTTCTCGAGTCAGGGTAGGCACTAAATATCCTGATACTTCCGTCATTAGCTCCGCGATTAATGCTTTCGCTTTTTCATCACTAATATGGAAGTGCGCAGCGCCTTGTACCTTGTCTAGTACATGCATGTAATAAGGTAATATCCCAACATTAAAGAGTTGCTCGCTAAGTTGTGTCAGCGTCGCGACATCATCATTAATTCCCTTTAGCATGACGCTTTGGTTGAGTAGCGTCACGTTGCTTTGCTTTAACTTCGACATTGCGGTTGTAAGTTCACGGTTAATCTCATTAGGGTGATTAATGTGAGTGACTAAAACAGTATTTAGCGATGTTTGTTTTAGCATTGAGCACAGTGCTTCGGTCACTCTGGCAGGGATAACCACTGGTAATCGAGAGTGAATACGCAATGTTCGTACATGCTCAATTTTTTCTATTTGTTGTATTAGCCATTCCAATTCATGATCTTTTGCCATCAATGGATCGCCACCAGAAAGAATCACTTCATTTATCTGTGGATGCTGCGCGATATATTCTAGGTTTTGTTGCCAGATGGACTTGGAACCCTTGTTATCTTCATAAGGGAAGTGACGGCGGAAACAGTAGCGACAATTGACCGCGCAACTGCCTTTTAAAATTAGAAGCACTCGGCTTTTATACTTGTGCAGCAAGCTCGGTTGTTGGTTTCCTTGCTCTTCTAGAGGATCGGTTGTAAAGCCAGCCACTTCATTAAATTCCGCATCAACCGGCAATACTTGCATCAAAAGCGGATCATTGGGATTGCCTTTTTCCATTCTCTCGATAAAGCTTATAGGGACTCGCTGCGCAAAAAGTTTGCGTGCTGATAAACTATTTGCACAATCTTGAGGGTTAATATCAAGCATTGAGAGCAATTTGCTTGGATCTGAGATCCCATTCGCCAGTTGTTGTAACCAGTTTTGTTCAACAGATACAGGTTTTTGGGTTATTATATGCGGCATTAAAACATACTCTAAGAATATAAAGAGGAAAAAATGGCTACTGTAAGTACCAATGAATTTAAGGGCGGTTTAAAGTTCATGCTCGATAACGAGCCATGCTCAATTCTAGAAAATGAATACGTTAAGCCAGGTAAAGGCCAAGCGTTTAACCGCGTTAAAGTTCGTAAATTACTGTCTGGCAAAGTTCTAGAGAAGACATTTAAGTCAGGTGAATCTTTTGAGCTTGCTGACGTTCTGGATGTCGACCTAGATTATCTATATTCGGACGGTGAATTCTACCACTTTATGAACAGCGAAACATTTGAGCAAATTGCAGCTGACGTAAAAGCGGTTGGTGAGAATGCTAAGTGGTTAGTTGAGAATAACACTTGTATGATCACTTTGTGGAATGGTAACCCAATTGTCGTTACTCCACCAAACTTTGTTGATCTGGAAGTTGTTGAAACAGATCCTGGCCTAAAAGGTGATACTCAAGGTACTGGCGGCAAGCCTGCAACACTGGTTACTGGTGCTGTAGTTCGCGTACCTCTATTCATCTCAATTGGTGAAATTGTTAAGTGTGATACACGCTCTGGCGAATACGTTGGACGTGTAAAATAATCGATTGATTATTCTGCATTAAAAAAGGCCGCTGTTCGATAAGAACAGCGGCCTTTTGTTTGTTAGCTAAAGCTAGACCATAAATACAAACACAACCGCAAGGCCGCTTAGAAACGCTGCTATAAAGTAAGCTGCAACTTTTCCGGTAGTGCCAGTATGGAATTTAAGATCGTGCATTGCGTGATGGATACGGTGCATTGCGTGCCACATAGGTAGTGCAATAGTACCGATGACAAATAGGCCACCAATAATGCTGGTTACAAAGGTAGACACACGTTCGTAACTCATAGCGTGTGCATCAATAATGCCTAACGGAACCAGAATACCTAGAACAAAAATGGTCACAGGAGTGATCATGGCAAACCATGAACCACCAGCACCAAACAGTCCCCACCATACGGGTTCGTCTGAACGTTTTGGGTTTTTGTTAATCACATTCGACTCCTTATACAATGACGAGAACAATTAGAGAGATAAAAGCAACCACTGCCCATTGCGCCAGTACGATTGTCTTTTTATCGACAGCCTTACCTTTAAAGCGCATAGGCATAACTTGAGGCATCATGCTAAAGAACGTTTGCGCATGAAATAAGCTACCCAGCAGTGCCAAAATATTAATAATGATCACAACAGGGTTCGCCATAAACTCTAGCCAGCTTGCCCACGCTTCAGGACCTTTAACCAACGAACCTAGGCCAAAAGTAATGAAAAGGGTAAACAGAACCAAAGGAAGAACCGTTGCTTCACGCAGCATATAGAAGCGGTAAAAAGAATGATCTTTCCACCAGGTGCGATTCATCTCGCGAACATAGGGTTTACGATTGCTCATTACGCATCCTCCGGCTTCAACATCGCAATAACAAAGTCTTTTGAAGATTCAATTTTGCCTTGGTTTACCGCACCAGCAGGATCAACGCTCTTTGGACATACAACAGAGCAGTAACCGACAAAGGTACAGCCCCAAGCGCCGTTCTCACCATTGATAAGCTCCATACGCTCTTGCTTACCGTCATCACGGCTGTCTAGGTTGTAACGATGAGCCATAGTCAGTGCCGCAGGGCCTAAGAAATCTGGGTTTAAGCCAAATTGAGGACAAGCTGCGTAACAAAGACCACAGTTGATACAAGCTGCAAACTGCTTATAGCGAGCCATTTGCTCAGGAGTCTGGATATTCGTTCCATCTTCTGGCGTGCGGTCGTTACCAATGATGTAAGGTTTAATCGCTTCTAAACGCTCAATAAATGGCGTCATATCTACGATTAAATCTTTTTCGATTGGGAAGTTTGCTAAGGCTTCAATTGTTAGGCCGTTAGGGTAGTCACGTAGGAAGGTCTTACAAGCAAGTTTTGGTACTTGGTTAACCATGATGCCACATGAACCACAGATCGCCATACGACAAGACCAGCGATAAGCTAAGTCTTTATCTAGGTTATCCTTGATGTAGCTAAGCGCATCAAGTACTGACATTGTGTCATCAAATGGTACGTCAAATGTTTGCAAGTACGGCTTTGAATCTTTTTCTGGGTCGTAACGCAGAATATCTACTTTTTGAATTCGAGCTGGCATTACTCTTGCTCCTCTGCATTATTTGCAGCATCGCTGGCTGCTTTTTCTTCTGCTGCAGCCGCAGCTTCAGCTTCAGCTCCGTATAAACGAGCTTTTGGTTGTGATTTAGTGATGGTCACAGAGCTATAATCGATGCTTGGTGCATTGTTTGGTTTGTAGAAAGCTAATGAGTGCTTCAAGAAGTTTTCATCATCACGCTCAGTACAGCCTTCATCAAGACGCTGGTGCGCTCCACGAGACTCTTTACGCAATAATGCGGAGTGAGCCATAGCTTCTGCCACTTCCAGCCCGTAGCCAATTTCAATGGCGTACAGCAGGTCAGTATTAAATACCTTACCTTTGTCTTTAATGCTGATTTTTTTATAGCGTTCTTTAAGCTCGGTTAGCTTATCTATGGTTTCTTGCATCAAGTCTTCACTTCGATAGATACCACAGCCAGCTTCCATCGCATTACCCATTTCGGTACGGATAGTTGCCCAGTTTTCGTCGCCTTCTTGATTCATCAATGCGTCGATGCGAGCTTCAACAAGCTCAACTTGAGCTTGAATAGCGTCATCATCCCAGCCTTTAAACTCAGAGGCATGCTTAACGGCTTCTTCACCGGCAACGCGACCAAATACAACAAATTCAGCTAAAGAGTTAGAGCCTAAACGGTTCGCGCCGTGCAGACCAATAGAAGCACATTCACCAACGGCGAATAAGCCTTTAATGCGAGTCTCACAATTTGGATCAGTTTCAATACCGCCCATGGTGTAGTGAACCGTTGGACGAATTGGAATTGGCTCTTTAGCAGGGTCAACGTTGACGTATGCTTTGGCTAATTCACAAATGAAAGGTAGACGCTCATGTAGGTACTCTTCACCAAGATGACGTAGATCCAGATGAACAACATCCCCTAGAGGGTGTTTGATGGTGTTGCCTTTTTGTTGCTCATGCCAGAATGCTTGCGATACTTTATCGCGAGGGCCAAGCTCCATGTGTTTATTCTTAGGCTGTCCGACTGGAGTTTCAGGTCCCATGCCGTAATCTTGAAGGTAACGATAGCCATCTTTATTGACGATGATACCGCCTTCACCACGACAACCTTCGGTCATCAAAATACCAGTGCCAGGAAGACCCGTTGGGTGATATTGAACAAACTCCATATCACGAAGCGGAACACCATGACGATAAGCCATTGCCATGCCGTCACCGGTTACGATACCACCATTGGTGTTGGTGTGATAAACACGACCTGCACCGCCAGTTGCAAGAACCACTGATTTAGCTTTGATAGTAACTAATTCGCCTTCTGCCATATGGATGGCAATCAGACCTTGAACTTCATTATCGACAACCAATAGGTCAACAACAAAATATTCATCAAAACGCTTTATTTGTGGATATTTAATCGAAGTCTGGAAGAGGGTATGTAGCATGTGGAAGCCAGTTTTATCGGCAGCAAACCAAGTACGTTCTACTTTCATGCCACCAAAACGACGTACATTAATTTCGCCATTTTCTTTACGGCTCCATGGGCAGCCCCACTGCTCCATTTGGATCATTTCACGGGTCGCGTTTTTGACGAAGTATTCAACCACGTCTTGTTCGCAAAGCCAGTCGCCACCACCAACGGTATCATTGAAGTGATTATCTAAGCTGTCTTCATCTTTAACGACAGCGGCAGAGCCTCCCTCAGCAGCCACAGTGTGTGAGCGCATAGGGTAAACTTTGGAAATTAACGCAACTTCTAATTCAGGGTTTGCTTCTGCTGCTGCGATAGCAGTTCGAAGACCGGCACCACCTGCGCCGATTACCGCGATATCTGTGTGTAGTACTTTCACAGTATCCTCCAGAGTGTAGGCAGACTTTCCTGCTTATAATTTTGATAGACAAGATTGTTACGAGCCATTCTATGGGATACGCGCTTCGAAAAAATTGATTTATCTAATTATTTCGAATGTTTAATGTGAAAAAATCTAAAAAGAGCAGGGAGTGTGATCGTTATCATGCCAAAATAGGCAGTGAATTAGAGATTATTATTCAACTTATTTCAGGTGTTATTTTATGACTACTCTCAACTGGCAGCCCTCTGCCCAATTATCATCGTTAAAAAAACGAGCCGATATCATCGCTAAAATTAGGCAGTTTTTTGCTCAGCGAAATGTAATGGAAGTGGATACACCCGCAATGAGTCATGCCACAGTCACTGATGTTCACCTGCATACTTTCCAAACTCAATTCATTGGTCCGGGATATGCTGACGGAAAACAGCTGTATTTTATGACTAGCCCTGAATTTCATATGAAGCGATTGTTGGCCGCGGGAAGTGGCTGTATTTATCAGATTGCTAAAGCCTTTCGCAATGAAGAAGCAGGGCGTTATCACAACCCTGAATTTACGCTATTAGAGTGGTATCGCGTCGCGTTTGATCATCATGATTTAATGGACGAAATGGACCAGTTATTGCAGTTGGTTTTAAGCTGTGACAAAGCCCAGCGCATCAGTTATCAAAACGCCTTTATATCAGTGTTGAAGGTGTGTCCTTTAGAATCTTCGATGGCACAACTCAAGTTAGTTGCTAAAGAGTTAGGTCTTGCTGATATTGCCGAACCAGAAGAAGATAGAGATACCTTATTACAGCTATTATTTAGCATTGGGGTTGAAGCAAAAATAGGGCTAGAAGCGCCAGTATTTGTGTATGACTTTCCCGCTTCTCAAGCTGCGTTAGCAAAGATTAACGCGAAGGATAGCCGTGTCGCTGATCGCTTTGAGGTTTATTATAAAGGCATCGAACTCGCCAATGGTTTTCATGAGCTTGATGATGCCGATGAACAATTACAACGTTTTGAGCAGGATAATGCCAAGCGTCTGCAAATGGGCTTACAGTCTCAGCCGATTGATTACCATTTAATAGACGCTCTGCGTCATGGATTACCTCATTGCTCAGGGGTGGCATTAGGCATTGATCGATTAATTATGCTTGCGTGTCAGCAAGCACATATTGATGATATTACGGCTTTTCCGTTTTCGAGAGCTTAGCTAACGATAATGCCAGTACCTACCACTGCTAATATCGCGCCATACCATGCGTAACGATTAGGGCGCTGTTTAGTGATAAGCCAAAGCAGTGGCAGAACCATTATTGGGGTGGTAGAAGACAGCAGAGCTACCATTCCCACATTCCCTTCTTGTAGTGCGTATAAAATCAGAGTCATGCCTACGGCCATGGCTAAAAAGCCATTTAATGCGGTAATGGCAAAAATTCTGAGGTTGATCGGCGACTTAGGTTTTGCCAGCTTGGCACCGGTGAACAAAAACAGTGAGTGAGCCAAAAATGCTGCGATCATTCTTATTGCTGAGGCGGCAATAGGGTCGACACTGGTTTGCATGACAGGTTTGGCAATGATGCCACCTAGCGCCTGACACAGTGCGGCAAGTAGGCCAATAGCAATGCCTATATTCATTTTACCCTTGAGTGATTCCCAGTCATGTTGCTCGGTTTGTTTTCGGCCAAAGAAAATCGCAATCACAACCCCGGAAAAAACCAGTATCGCGCCCAGCAATTCAGGTCCCTGCCATTGTTCGTTAAACAGCCAGTAACCAATCACCGCCGAGAATACGGCATGACAAGAAAAGAGTAATCCTGCACGTCGTGGGCCCATACGGTTCATACAAGCAAAAAGAGCGGTGTCACCAATGAATATGCCAATAAAACCAGATAGGGCCATTGGCGCGACGTGTCCTGACGTTACTGTGCTCCATCCACCAGTAAAGGCGGCCATGGCAGTCAGCATGACGGCGGTACAGCCCATGCGCCATCGGCTATAGGCAAAAGGACCTAAATGACGAGCAGGTTTGACTGATATTAGGCTAGATATTGCCCATAAGAAGGCTGCGGCGAGAGCCAACCATTCGTATCCCATGATGCACATTGTGGTTGATGATAGATAACCTCAATATGCATCATATTATACTGATTATAAACCCTTGAATTAAGATAGATTACAGGGGCTATCTGCCTTTAGCGCCAGTTTTTATGTTGGGTTGTGGTGGTAAAAAAGTAATTAACCGCTTCATTTGGATTATCACAAAATATACCATCGACACCCATGGTGCTTAATCGCTTCCAATCTTCTTCTCGATTGACGGTATAAACAAAGACTTTTAACCCTCGTTTTTTTGCATCATCGACAATTTCACCATCAATGACATCCAGATCGATATTAATACTATAGGCGTTGAGCTCTTGAGCAAATTGACACAATCCAATCGGCTTATTTGCTGTTAATGCCGCAAGTTTAAATTCTGGACGTTGACGATTAAGCTCTGCTAACCAATGGTGATTAAATGATGAAATCAGTAATTGGTCAGCATTAAAGCCACACTCATTGATGGCGTAATCAAGATGCTCAAATAAGGCGGTCATATCATCAACCCCTTTGAGCTCTATATTAAGCGCGCAGCGACCGGATAGATGTCGTAGCACCTCTTTTAAGGTGGGGATGGTTTCCCCTTGGCCTGCATCAAGCTCTTTGAGGCCTTTAGCTGAAAACCAGCTAAGAGGACCGGAACCATTAGTGGTGCGATTCACCCAGCGATCATGAATCACCCAAAACTCACCTTGATGTTGATGAATATCCAATTCTATTGCTTTCACCCCTCCTTCTAATGCATTTTCAAATGCAAGTAGCGTATTTTCAGGGTGGGTACTCCTTGACCCTCTATGGGCTATGACAAACATAACTTCTTCCTTCTAAAATAAAATTTGGTACCTTCTACATCCAGATAAAACCTATATGAGAGAGTGGTTTACGTTAATAAAAGCTTTAAGTTAATAGAAATCCTAAGTTAATAAAAACATAGCAACGTAAACCAGTGCCAAACCAACTATGCCAAGAATAATCCCAGTTTTTGCCATATCTTTGCTTTCAATAAAGCCGGTGGAATAGGCGAGTGAGTTAGGTGGTGTGGATACAGGTAAGATCATACCAAGTGATGCAGAGAAGGCGACAACCACAAGTAATCCTTGTAAGCCTCCTACTGATACTAAGCTTGGCATTGATGCACCTATCGCAGCTGCAATAGGCATGAGTAAGTTTGCGGTTGCGGTGTTGGACATAAAGTTAGCCATCAGCCAACAAATGATGGATAGCGTAATAACAACTGCCACAGGCGATAGGCTTTGATAATCAATAGAGTGAGCAAGCCCTTTGGCAAGTCCCGTTTTGTCTAATGCCAGTCCGATGGCAATACCACCTGCAACCAACCAAAGTACATCCCAGTTAATTTGTTTGATCTCTTTTTTGCCCATAATGCCGGTCAGAGTAAATACCGCCAGAGGAATGACCGAGACAACATAGGTATTCATGCCATGAAGTTTGGTGGTCATCCAAAGCACTATGGTTAAAGCGAAGGTGACATAAACCACTATAGCCTGCCAAGATTTAAGGAATTTACCCTCTAATGAAAGAACCATTTTATCTTCTGATGAGGGGAACAGTTTTTGTAGCAAAACCCAAGCAATAGCTAATTGAATAATGACAAATGGTAGACCGAACATCATCCAACTAAGAAAGTCGATGCTGTTCTCACCTGTGAGATATTGTAAGGCAATGGCATTGGGCGGCGTACCGATTGGAGTGGCAATACCGCCGGTATTGGCGGCGATTGGTATACACAGTACCAGTGCCTTAATACCAAGATCACCAGGTTTGGCAGAGGCAACAATTGGCCCTAACAGAGCAAGCATCATTACGGTTGTGGCCGTGTTTGACATAAACATCGAGAACACAGCGGTAATCAACATTAGACCTAACATGATGAACTTAGGTTGCGTGCCAAATGGCTTTAATAACACTCGCGCTAGGTTGTTATCCAATTGATATTTAGAGGCAGCAATGGCAAGCGCAAATCCACCCATAAACAAGATAATAATGGGAGATGAAAATGAGCCTAATATATCGGTATAAGGAATCAGTGTGCCAAATGCTTCATTAGCATGATCGAGGCGTAAGATGTTAAGCCCTCTGTCTGATAAGAAAATCAATTCAAGGGTAATGATTAATATGGAAGTGGCGAACACAGGAACAGGTTCAAGTACCCAAAGCAGGGCAGACATGATGAAAATAGCCAATAGACGATGCTGAACGACACTAAGATCGTGAATCGGAATCCAAGCACTTGGCATTAAGAGTATGAGTATTGGTATAAGGATACAAACAGCTAACTTAGCTATTTGGCTCTTGTTTTCTTTGGTCATTCCACCGCTTCCTTTGTTCGTAGAAGAGGAAGATTATCTGAAACTTATTGCAAGTGTTTGGATGTTAGGCAATTATTTTACCAATACTGGTGATTATTCGAGTTTGCTTTGTTTTTAATCAAAAAAAGCAGAGCGAATAACTCGCTCTGCTTTCTAAATTTGTTCAAGGGAGAAGGGTTATTCTACATCGCCTTCTTCAATTTCAAAGTTTGTATCTAAGGGCTCTTGAGATAAAATAATGCCCGTATTATCCGCATAGAGGTAATCTTCTGGTAAGAAACTCACACCACCAAAGTTTACCGGGACGTCAGTTTCACCGATATCTGTTTGGCTTGCACCAACAGGAATAGAAGCTAATGCTTGAATACCGATATTCATGTCTTCTAGTTCATCCACTTCACGGACGGAACCATAAACAACAATACCTTCCCATTCATTATCTTCGGCAATAGAAGCTATTTCAGCATCGATCAGCGCTCTTCTTAATGAACCACCGCCATCAATAAGTAATACTCGACCTTGCCCATCTTGCTCAAGAACAGAACGTATCAGTCCATTATCTTCAAAACACTTGATGGTGGTTACCTGACCTGCGAATGATGCGCGGCCACCAAAGTTGCTAAACATTGGTTCTACGACATCAACCTGATCTAAGTAGACATCACACAGGGCTGAAGTGTTGTATTCCATAATCAGTGTCACCTTCTAAGTTAGTATTTCTATGCTTGAGTATATCTTGCAATGGCAATTGAAAACGGATGCCAGTTAACTTTTTTACTAAACAATAATTGCCAAAGAAAATAATAGGTTAGCAATTAAAGCCAGTTTTACCACATCGGCCATCAGCGGAGCTATCGCTAAGCTGTCTTTCGCGTTATGTAGAGCACGCAAATGTAAGAAGCTAGGTACTAAGATAATCATAGTTATCAGTAAGCTCAATAGGCTGAAATGATTATTTAATATGAAGGCGAAGTAGGCTAGCCATGCGATTGATATTAAAGACGCGTGATATAACTTAGCTTTAGGTAAGCCTAGCCGAACAGCCATGGTGGTTTTACCAAAAGCTTGGTCATTGTCTAAGTCACGCATATTGTTCACGTTTAATACCGCCACGGCCAGTAAGCCTGTGGCGGTTGCTGGTAAAAATAAGTCGGCTGATATGCTGAGTGTATGCAGATAAAATGTGCCACCGACGCCAAGCAAACCAAAGAACACATAAACAGCAAGATCACCTAAGCCCATGTAGCCATATGGTCGGTTGCCTACGGTATACGCGATTGCACAAAATATGGCTAACACACCTAAACCAAGAAAAATCATAATATCGGTTGTGGTGGTTAATGATGTTAGAATAAGAGCCAGTCCAGCAGCTAAACTCAAAATAGAGCAGGCTGTCATTGCTATTCTCATTTGTTTGCTACTTATCTCACCAGACTGTATTGCCCTTGTTGGCCCAAGCCTATCTTGATTATCGGTTCCTTGCTGAGAGTCACCATAATCGTTGGCAAGGTTTGATAATATTTGTAGCAAGGTTGCGGTTAGCAATGAAAGTAAGCTGACACTCCAAGAAAAATGCTGGTGGGTGTAGGCTAAGCAACTCCCTGTAACAATGGAAGTTAAAGCCAGTGGCAATGTTTTAGGTCTAGCGGCTGATAGCCAATGAGAGATAGACAAAGTAATAATAGCTTTTACGTTAAGAGTGAGAATGCTGAGTATAGCAAAACTATTTTGATCAATTAACAATGACCTAAGGTATTGAGTCATCAAATGAAAACAAAGCAAAGAATAGTGAAAGGTGCGCTTGAGTTATTTAACTTACACGGTGAGCGCAATATCACGACTAATCATATCTCAGAATACTTAGGGATTAGTCCGGGCAATCTATATTACCATTACTCGAATAAACAAGAGATCATTCGAGCCATCTTCGAGGACTATACCGCAGAGTTACTTGATAGATTTCGTCCTTATGAAAGTGAAGATGAAAGCCTTGTATTATTGAAGCATTACGTCAATTCCACTTTCTCTTTAATGTGGAAATATCGTTTTTTCTACGCCAATCTCGCTGATATTGTCAGCCGAGATGCACAACTTCATAGTGCTTATTCAAAGGTTCAGGAAAAACTGAGAGTCAATTTAGTCGCAATAGTCGAATCTTTCTCTACTCTTGAGCTGATTTCTGTTGAGCCTCAAGATATGCCTCGTTTGGTGACTAATTTGCACTTTGTGGCAACGGGGTGGCTAGGCTATCAATCTGCAATGAATGCAACTCATAAAGTCACAGAGTCAATGATTATGCAGGGAATGTTGCAGATATTGGCGATGGTAAAACCGGTGGCGACCAAAACAGGAAAAGAGCAATTGTTATTGCTAGAGCAGGGGCTTGAAATGACCTATGCCGTAGATGGAAGCAAATAGAAAGGAAATAAAAAAGGAGCTTTCGCTCCTTTTTTTGTCTAACCAATGGCTTATCTCACTAAGATTAAAGCTTGCGAGCGTAAGCGGTACCTAAGCGAGTAGTGGCTTCTAATTGCATACTAGAATCAAACTCGATAGCACCTTTAGGGAACAGGTTAATCACTGTTGAGCCAAGCTTAAAGCGGCCCATTTCTTCCCCTTTCTTAATCTGAATGGCTTTTTCACCGTCAGCTGGATAATCCCAACGATAAACAGTATTGCCGCGTGGCGGTGTTACTGTGCCAGCCCAAGTAAGCTCAATGCTACCCACAATGGTTGCACCCACTAGTACTTGCGCCATTGGACCAAATTCAGTGTCAAAAATACACACAACGCGTTCATTGCGTGCAAATAGATTTTCTACGTTTTCTGCGGTTAACGGATTAACTGAGAAAAGGTCACCCGGAACATAGATCATCTGTCTTAGTGTTCCATCACACGGCATGTGCACTCGGTGATAGTCACTTGGCGAAAGGTATAGCGTAGCAAAACTGCCATCAGTAAAGGCTTCTGCAAGGCTTAGATCACCACCAAGCAGTTGGCGTGCTGAGTAGTCATGCTTCTTCGCTTGAATTAATTTACCATCTTCGATTGGACCGAATTGGCTTACACACGCATCAGCTGGATGGGTGATAATTGATTCATCTTCAACGACAGGTCTAATACCAGGTTTCAGTTCACGAACAAAAAACTCATTAAAGGTTTTGAAGTGAGCAGGATCTGAATGTAGTGCTTCGTCCATGTTAATTTTGTATTGCTTGATGAAGCCGCGAATAATCGACGTAGTAAATCCGCCCAGTTTCGCAGAAGCAAGTTTTCCAACCAAGCGTGTAAGGCCGTGTTGTGGCATCCAGTATTGGGCGCCGACTTTGATTTTATCAATCACAATAAGGTCCATTATTCCTAAATTGGGGCAGAATGTTACTTAAACTGTTGCAGTTTGTCTAAATAAACTACTGATCCAATTTCTTGTTTTTTGAATACTGACGGTTAGCTTTATTTTCCACCATACTTTCAATAATTCTTGTATAGTTTTCAAAGCGATTTGGATGTATTTTGCCATCACTAATAGCCTGCTGTAATGCACAGCCTGGATCGTCGGCATGCTTACAATCTCGGAACTTACATAGCCCCAAAAATTCTCTAAACTCGACAAAAGCCGTAGTCACTTCATCGGGTTCAAGGTGCCACAGGCCAAATTCACGCACTCCAGGAGAGTCGATAAGATCGCCGCCAGCAGGGAAGTGATACAGTCTTGCCGCTGTTGTAGTGTGCTGACCAAGACCAGAATTTTCTGATATCACGCCTTCTTCTACATCAAGTTCAGGCATCAATGCGTTAACTAAGCTCGACTTGCCCACACCAGATTGACCAACAAAGATATTAATCTTACCTGCCAGTTCATCTTCAAGAGCGCTGATACCTTCACCTGATTCTTTACTGACCAATAAAACTTTATAACCAATATCACTATAAATTTTTAATTGGACTTCAAGAGTGGCAAGTTGCTCTTTAGTGGTTAAATCGATTTTATTTAGCACCAATAGCGGAGCAATGCTTAGCGTTTCAGAGGCGACTAAATAGCGATCAATGATAGATAGAGATAACTCAGGAAGCACTGATGATACGATAACCATCTGATCAACATTTGCTGCTACCGGCTTTAAACCATCGTAATAGTCAGGTCTTGTGAGCATGGATGTTCTTGGCTCTACCGCTTCGACAACGCCAGAGATCCCAGCCATAGACTCAAGTCCTATACGCCAAAGCACACGGTCACCAGAGACTAAGCTTTCAATACCACGACGTAGATTACAGCGGTGAATGTCTCCTGTCTCAGTGTCTTCAATATCGGCATGTTGGCCAAATCGAGTGATCACTAAGCCTTTTTTGGTTTCACCAAGCATTTGCTCGTCCCATTGGACAGCGTTGTCTTGTTGTAATCGCTTCTTTTGATTACCGCGAACACGACGTACTTGTCCTTTGGTTAGCTTTTTCTTCTTAGCCATGTATTCTTATGTGTCCAGTTGGCTTTCTATAATTGAAGAGTATGATATACCTAATCGCTATCAAGATGCGAGATTAAGCGATATCTGCTGTAAATTATGCAATTCAAAGATTTGAACTTTATAAGCATAACGGAAGTTTCCTTCACCATAATAATAGGCAATGTAATCCATGGCGTTTAACGATAACAATTTAATCTGGGTCGATCTTGAAATGACAGGATTGGATCCTGAAGTACATAAAGTGATTGAGATAGCGTCTATCGTGACCGATAGCGAGTTAAATATTTTGGCAGAAGGGCCAGTTATCGCAATTCATCAATCTGATGCTGAGTTAGCAATAATGGATGATTGGTGCACTAATACTCACACCAATAGCGGATTAGTTAAACGTGTAAAAGACAGTGCTATAGATGAAAATCAAGCTGTAGCACTTACCATTGAGTTTTTAGAAAAGTGGGTTCCCAAAGGTGTGTCACCGATTTGTGGTAACAGCATTGGTCAAGATCGACGTTTCTTATACAAGCATATGCCTGAGTTAGAACAATACTTCCATTATCGTTATGTTGACGTCAGTACTCTAAAAGAGCTTACTCGCCGCTGGAAACCAGAAGTTTTAGATGGGTTTTCAAAGCAAGGTGTCCACCTAGCGCTCGACGATATTAGAGAATCGATTGCTGAACTTCGTTATTACCGAAAAACAATCATGTCAATCTGATGCTTTTTTGTTCGTTTAGGGCGAAAGAATAAAAAAATAAAAATTAAGGCTTGCATCACAAAAATAACCTCTTATAATTCGCACCCCTAAACGGATTAAATACGTTTATGAAGCGACACTAGCTCAGTTGGTAGAGCGCAACCTTGCCAAGGTTGAGGTCACGAGTTCGAACCTCGTGTGTCGCTCCAACTTCTCTTTYAGAGATTAAAAGTYTTCATCGTACTTAACGTTGACACAATCGGACGCGGGGTGGAGCAGTTTGGTAGCTCGTCGGGCTCATAACCCGAAGGTCGTTGGTTCAAATCCAGCCCCCGCAACCATATTTCAAAGGTGTGATAAATTCATGCTTTACGGAATGCGACACTAGCTCAGTTGGTAGAGCGCAACCTTGCCAAGGTTGAGGTCACGAGTTCGAACCTCGTGTGTCGCTCCAACTTCTCTTTCAGAGATTAAAAGTCTTCATCGTACTTAACGTTGACACAATCGGACGCGGGGTGGAGCAGTTTGGTAGCTCGTCGGGCTCATAACCCGAAGGTCGTTGGTTCAAATCCAGCCCCCGCAACCACATTTCAAAGGTGTGATAATTCATGCTTTTATGGAATGCGACACTAGCTCAGTTGGTAGAGCGCAACCTTGCCAAGGTTGAGGTCACGAGTTCGAACCTCGTGTGTCGCTCCAATCTCTTTGAGAAAGATTGAATGTACTACTAACTCAGTTGGTAGAGCGTAACCTTGCCAAGGTTGAGGTCACGCTTATGTTCAAGGGAAAGCGAACCTCGTGTGTCGCTCCAATCTATTTTTAGAGATTAAAAGTCTTCATCGTACTTAACGGTGACACAATCGGACGCGGGGTGGAGCAGTTTGGTAGCTCGTCGGGCTCATAACCCGAAGGTCGTTGGTTCAAATCCAGCCCCCGCAACCACATTTTAAAGGTGTGATAATTTCATGCTTTAGGGAATGCGAACTTAGCGTATCGCTCCCATCTCTTTCGAGATAATAAGTTGTCATTGTACTTAACAATGAAAGATACAATACGGACGCGGGGTGGAGCAGTTTGGTAGCTCGTCGGGCTCATAACCCGAAGGTCGTCGGTTCAAATCCGGCCCCCGCAACCAATTTCCTTAACTAAGATACTTTATTAATTTATCTTGTTATTGAAATAATCACTCCTAATTCAATTCTAAGTTAACTCTTTTTCTTATAGTTTATTTTCTATTTAGTTTCTTTTATTAAACTCTAGCTATTCCAGTAGTTAATCACTCCAATTCAGAATTAATACACAGACTTACCCACAAAGCCAAATCTGTGGATAAGTTGGTTGATAAATATATTTCTTAGATATTTTTAAAGATCTTATGTCAAGATCTATTTGATTTTTAATAATGAATGGCATGCTGGTATATAGGTTAAGCTATTGAAATATAATAGTTAATTCGAATTATCATTGATCTTCCATACATAGTCTCTCGATCTTAAATACGACTTTATTTGATCTTTATCATATTTCGTGCCTGTGTTTAACTTTAGTCACAGCTCAAATTCTTCTAATTTTGTTTTCTTTTTCCACACTGGTAGTCTACTTGCTACATTAAGCTGATTTTAAGTCTAATAATGCATTGAACGGAGGGAATAAAGCGAAGTTGATGGAGAATTATTCTAAGCGGGATGAATATCCAATTCCTTTTGGAGTTCACGGTTTGGTTTTTATTGATTAAGCATCTCTTGGCAACCCTTTTTGGACAATCCTAATCAATCGTTGCTGTTTGTTAGATAAGGTATGACTTTGATCTGTGAGTCGCTTAATTGCATAGTTAATGTGATGGTCGAGTACATCATTAATTCCAAGCTTACTTTGTAGTGCTTCAATCGTCTCTGCGGCATAAAAGCCATTTCCCATCGCAATTGATAAATTACGCAGCCATTGTTGATGGCCTATACGACGTATTGCTGAACCTTCAAAGTTTTTCAGAAACTCCTGCTCTGTCCAAGAGAATAGAGTCATTAAATTACTATTTTCGATACTTTCTCTTCGATGAAAGTCTGTTTGCTCGGTGACACTAGCATGTCGATTGAATGGGCAGACTAATTGACAGTCATCACAGCCATAAATCCGATTTCCCATTGCGTCACACAGCTCATCATCAATAATGCCATCATATTCAATGGTTAAATAAGAAATGCATTTGCGTGCGTCTATCACGCCATCTTCAACAATGGCGCCGGTAGGACAGCTGGTAATACAAGAACGGCATTTACCACACTGATTCTCGATGGGCTTATCAATAGGTAATGGCAAGCCAATAAGGAGTTCACCAAGGAAGAACCAAGAGCCAGTATCATCATTGAGTAATAAAGAGTGCTTACCTGTCCAACCAAGCCCTGCTTTATCGGCTAAAGGGCGCTCTAATACTGGAGCGGAGTCCACAAAGGGGCGATAGTTTAAATCCCCTAATTCTTGTTCAATTTTCTGAGCTAAGTTTTTTAGCTTATTTCGCATCAGTTTATGGTAATCACGACCTAATGCGTATCGACTAATATAAGCTTCTGTTGGATCCGAAAGGTTACTGGCAAAACGAGCTTCTGGAGGAAGGTAATCTAAACGAACGCTGATCACCCTTAGTGTCCCAGGGTGTAATTGATCGGGATGCAAGCGTTTATCTGCATTACGCTCCATCCATTCCATATTGCCGTTGTAGCCCTGTTCCAGCCATTTATTTAAGCCATCTTCACATGCAGATAAATCGAGATCGGTAATACCGACTTTTTGAAAGCCAAGTTCGTTGCCCCATAGCTTAATTTGTTCTGCTAATTGCTGAAGATCCATAACACTGTCAATTGAAGGAAGATGGTACTATTTTAGCGAATAAAAGCGCTGATAGATAACCTCGTCACACTTTCTCTTTGCTTATGGAAGAAAAATATAGGTCATCGCCTATCAAAAATGCAGGTTTACTCGACAAAACGCTCTGAGTAGAGATAATTAGGTCATAACTTATAAAATCAAATTAAGACGAACCTTTTATGACCCAGAAGCATTTCTCTCTCAAGGATGAGCACGATACCGTAAAGTTAGGGGCAAGACTGTCAGCCTTATGCTCTGAGCAAACCACGATTTATTTACATGGCGATTTAGGTGCAGGAAAAACAACCTTTAGTCGTGGGTTTATTCAATCGATGGGTCATACGGGAAATGTAAAAAGTCCAACTTACACCTTAGTTGAACCTTATGATTTGCAGCAGTGGCAGGTTTATCACTTTGACCTTTATCGTCTGGCTGACCCTGAAGAATTAGAGTTTATGGGTATTCGAGACTACTTTACCCCTGATGCCATTTGTCTTGTCGAATGGCCGGAGAGAGGTACAGGGCTTTTACCAGCAGCCGATCTTGAAATAGATATTCGCTATGAAGGTGAAGGACGCATCGCAACTGTTATAGCAAACAGTGACAATGGATTAACACTGATGAAAAATCTGGAGCTAAATTGATCAAGAATTCAGTATGGGCGTTTACGTTGCTCTTTATTTCTTCTTTGTTTGTGAGTGTGCAAGCTAATGAAATAAAAGATATCCGTATCTCTACGACCAGCAAAGATACCAGAGCTGTGATCGATCTTACGCATGCTGCTGAGTACAGTTTCTTTACCTTAGGTAGCCCTGAACGGGTAGTTGTTGATATTAAAAACAGCTCAAACAGTGCCAAACTGCCTAAGTCAGTGACCAAAAGCCCTATTTTATCTAAGGTTCGTGAAAGTTCACCACCGAGTAAAAATACCGTTCGCTTGGTTTTTGAATTAAAAGGTAAAGCTTCCCCTAATCTCTTTAAGCTTGGTCCGGGTAAAGGCAATGGGCATAGATTGGTGGTTGATATTCCTTTTGCTAAAACAAAGGTAGCCAGTAAGCCACAAGCTAAACCTGTCGTTGTCAGTAGTAGCAGTGTGCCACATCGAAAAGACGTGCTTATTGTGATTGACCCAGGCCATGGCGGTAAAGATCCGGGCTCTATCGGGCCTAGTCGTAAATATGAGAAGTTTGCGACTTTAAATATTGCTAAAAAATTGGCAGCACAGTTAAACGCGATTCCAGGAATAAGAACTCAGCTGACGCGAACTGGTGATTACTTTGTGCATTTAGACCAACGTGTCGCGATTGCCGATAAACAAAAAGCACATCTATTTATATCAATTCATGCTGATGCATTTACCTCACCACGCCCGAGAGGCGCATCGGTATTTTTCTTAAATGATCGTCGCCGAAATACAGAAATATCTCGTTGGGTCGAAAACCAAGAACGCCAATCTAGAAAGTTGGGTGGTACATCGACGGTGACTCGCGCAGATAAGAACGTGAACCAAACCTTACTTGATTTGCAGTTTACTCACTCTAAGCGTGAAGGTGAGAAACTCGCGACAGAAATACTGGGTGAGCTTAAAAAAGTGGCACGTTTGCACAAAAGCAAACCTAGTGAAGCAAGCCTTGCGGTATTACGTTCTCCACAAATCCCGTCAGTGTTAGTTGAGACAGGTTTTATTTCTAATCCGACCGAAGAGAAATTACTGTTCCAACGTTCTTATCAAGACAAGTTAGCGACAGCGTTAAGCCGTGCGGTTGTGACCTATCTGAAGAACAGCCCACCAGAAGGGACTAGCTTTGATAAATCAGTTAGTCATCAGCATGGTGTTTATGTCGTTCAACGTGGTGATTTCCTTTCTAAAATTGCCCAAAATCATGGCATTTCAGTTAGTGCTCTTAAAGCGGCGAACAAACTCAAGAGTGATACGGTCAAGGTTGGACAGAAATTAACGATTCCTGGTGCGGCAGTGGTTTCGAGCACTTTAAATTCTGTAGAAACAAAATCGGTTACTCATACTGTAAGATCTGGTGAGTACCTAGGTAAAATTGCCAGTCAGTATAAGGTTTCGGTCGCATCAATTAAGCGTGAGAATAATCTCAAGTCGAATACGGTACATGTTGGCAAAAAACTAAAGATAACCGTTGCGGTGAAAGATGCTCCGATTCGTAAGCACAAAGTTCAACGCGGTGAGTTCTTAGGTAAAATTGCATCAAAATATGCGGTATCAGTAAGTAGTATTCGCAGTGCGAATAAGCTCCGCTCTGATTCTCTTGCCATTGGGCAAGTGCTAATTATTCCAAATCGATGAGTGAAATAAAAATACTGCCAGCAAGACTGGCAAACCAAATAGCAGCAGGAGAGGTGGTTGAAAGACCCGCTTCTGTTGTGAAAGAGTTGGTTGAAAATAGTATTGATGCTGGCGCAACTCGTATCGATATCGATATCGAAAAAGGCGGCAGTAAGCTGATTCGTATTCGTGATAATGGCAAGGGCATTATTAAGGATGAATTGCAGTTAGCGTTAAGCCGACATGCGACCTCAAAAATTACCACACTTGATGATCTTGAAGCGATTATGAGTCTTGGCTTTCGCGGTGAAGCGTTGGCTAGTATTAGCTCCGTTTCTCGTTTAACGATGACCTCACGCACCGCAACACAAGAGCAAGCATGGTCTGCCTATTCTGAAGGGCGAGATATGCAGGTAAAACTGCAACCGGCGGCTCACCCTGTAGGAACTTCGGTTGAGGTTTTAGATCTCTTTTTTAATACTCCAGCAAGACGCAAGTTCTTACGTACCGAAAAAACAGAATTTACCCACATTGAAGAACTATTAAAGCGAATTGCATTGAGCTGCTTTGATGTCACTTTAAATCTTCGACATAACGGTAAGTTAGTTAAGCAATATCGCGCGGCAAAAACAGAGCGCCAAGTTGAACAACGTATTCAATCGGTATGCGGTAAGAATTTTGCCGAGAATATGTTAAAGGTCGAATTACAGCATCAAGATTTAAAGCTTTATGGCTGGATAACGACGCCTGATGGCGCACGCTCACAAGGTGATTTGCAGTATTGTTATGTGAATGGCCGAATGATGCGCGATAAGCTGATTAATCATGCTATTCGTCAAAGCTATGAGCTTACCTTAAGATCTGACCAATATGCTGCGTATGTGCTGTTTATTGAAATAGACGCTCATCAAGTGGATGTGAATGTTCATCCTGCTAAGCATGAAGTTCGTTTTCATCAAGCGCGTTTGGTGCATGATTTTATCTATCAAGCTTTAGTGGATGCTTTAGGGCAGTCACAGCAGATGATGCCACAACAAAGACGAGAAAGTGCTTTTGCTACGTCTCATCCAACGGCTGAAAGTGAGCCGAAAACTCCGACGTCAGCAGAGCAAAGCAATGTAGCCCTGCGTGATGTTTCGGCTTCACAGCGACAAACTCAGGCAATAGAACATACGCCGCAATATCCAAATAAAGCTCAAGCTCAGGATAAGCCTTCATCTTCAGCATCAAGCTCAGGACAAAGACAAGGACCTAGAGCCGAGAAGTCACAAGTTTCTGAGCGAGAAGTCGAGGTTTACCAACAGTTGATGACAGCTGCGCCGTCTTCTATTTCTGCCTCGGAAGAAAGCTCTCGAACACAAGTTAAGCCAACGTCAGTTAAGACAGCGCCAGCACAAACGATGCCAGTGCAATCTATGCCAGCACAACCTATGTCAGTGCAAACGGCGCAGACTCAGCCAATTACTCAATTAGGTAAAGCGCTAACTGTGGTTGAAGGGCGTTGTTTATTAATTAATAGCAATGCAGGTTGTGCATTGCTTTCGTTATCAAGAGCAGAAATCTTGAAGCTACGTGGTCAGTTATCGGTTGATCTCAGGCAGTTGATTAAACAGCCATTATTAATTCCACTGGCTTTAAGAGTCAGTAGTGATGATATTTCTCAGCTTCAACAAATTCAGCCGATGCTAGAGCGTTTTGCCATTGAACTGATGTTTAAAGGCGGTTCAAAAGTAATGGTTATGGCTGTGCCTCAACCATTGCGCCAACATAATTTACAACAACTTTTTTCGCAATTATTGGCGCTATTAAATAGTGGTCAATCAATGTCATTTGAAGAGCTGAGCCTGTGGCTTGCATCTCAGGTTGCGGAGAAAGATAAGGTCTACACTTTATCTGAAGCTATTCAGTTACTTTCAGATTTAGAAGGGGTTTCCACTTCGGGTCTAGATTTGAAAGATGACAAATTTATCCAATTAGTGGATTTTTCCACACCAATTAAAGCGCTATTACATGAATGATAAATTGCCTTTGGCCATATTTTTAATGGGCCCAACGGCCTCTGGTAAAACTGAACTTGCGATTCGACTGCGTCGTCGTTTTCCTATTGAATTGATTAGTGTCGATTCTGCCCTTGTGTATAAGGGGATGAATATTGGTACAGCCAAACCGTCAGCAGAAGAGCAAGCCGCTGCGCCTCACCGTTTGATTGATATCATTGACCCAAGCCAATCATACTCAGCGGCGGATTTTCGTCGTGATGCATTACTGCTAATGGATGAGATTACTTCGCAAGGTAAGATCCCGATGTTAGTGGGCGGTACTATGCTGTATTACAAGGCATTGCTAGAAGGGCTTTCTCCTTTGCCGGGTGCTAATCCAGAGATTCGTGCTCAGATAGAACAAGAAGCTCAAGAAAAAGGCTGGCAAGCTCTGCATGATGAGCTTAGATCTATCGATTCTGTGGCGGCGGAGCGCATTCATCCTAATGATCCGCAACGATTATCTCGAGCTTTAGAGGTATTTCGTATTACAGGAAAGTCTTTAACTGAATTAACTCAGCAAAAGGGCGATCCTATCCCTTATGATGTGAAACAGTTTGCCATTGCGCCACAAGAACGCTCAGAACTGCATCGTAGAATTGAACTTCGCTATGAGAATATGGTTGCAGATGGTTTTGAGGATGAAGTGAGAGCATTGCATCAACGTACTGATTTAAATGCAGATCTTCCTTCTATTCGTTGTGTAGGGTATCGTCAAATGTGGGGGTACCTTGAAGGTGAATATAGCTTTGATGAAGCGATATTTAAGGGCGTATGCGCCACAAGGCAACTGGCTAAGCGTCAAATTACTTGGCTTCGTAGCTGGGAAAACTTAACTTGGCTTGATAGTCTAAATATCGATCAAGGTGTAGAAACTATAGCGAATGTCATAGCATCTAATTGAATTTGCTGTGTATAATATGATCGTTTTGCATAGGCAATACCTCTACATGGAATGTAGTGTTTTTGAGGTATTGTTCGATTTAGCTAGGATGCGCAAGCAGTACAACTTTTCTACTGTCACTTGCTAAATAATTACAACAACATACTAATAAGGAAAATAACATGGCAAAGGGGCAATCTTTACAAGACCCGTTTTTAAACGCACTGCGTCGTGAGCGAGTGCCGGTTTCTATCTACCTAGTCAATGGCATCAAACTTCAAGGACAGATTGAGTCTTTTGATCAATTTGTTATCCTTCTTAAAAATACCGTGAATCAAATGGTATACAAGCATGCTATTTCGACTGTGGTTCCTGCTCGTGCAATAGCTCATCACAGTGGCGCAGATCGCGCTCAAGAGAAATCTGAAGACTAATTGAAAAAGTTATTTAATCATCAAAATATTTGTGTAAGGAGCTTATCGCTTGTTTGACCGGTATGAATCAGGTGAACAGGCGATACTTGTTCATATTAATTTTACACAAGAAGGGGAGTGGGAAGACCTAGCAGAATTTGAAATGTTAGTGTCTTCTGCAGGTGTTAACAACTTGCAAACGGTGACGGGTAGTCGTCAAACTCCTCATGCTAAGTACTATGTGGGTGAGGGTAAGGCTCAAGAGATTGCTGAAATGGTTCGGCAGTTTGAAGCCGAAATCGTTATCTTCAATCATTCCCTTTCCCCTGCTCAAGAAAGAAACCTCGAACAATTATGTGAATGCCGAGTTTTAGACCGTACAGGTTTAATTTTGGATATTTTTGCACAAAGGGCTAGAACCCACGAGGGTAAACTGCAAGTTGAGTTGGCACAATTGCGCCATATTTCCACCCGATTGATTCGTGGTTGGACTCACTTGGAGAGACAAAAAGGCGGTATTGGTTTAAGAGGGCCGGGTGAAACTCAGCTTGAAACTGACCGTCGTTTACTTAGAGACCGAATCAAAGCGATTTTACGTCGTTTGGATAAGGTTGCTAAGCAGCGTGAACAAGGCCGCAGGGCTAGAAAGCGTGCTGAGATCCCTACTGTCTCTTTAGTTGGTTATACCAACGCAGGCAAATCCACGTTGTTCAATAAGATTACAGAAGCAAGTGTCTATGCTGCTGACCAATTATTTGCGACCTTGGACCCAACTCTACGCAAAATAGAGCTAGATGATGTGGGTTTAGCCATCTTAGCTGATACTGTTGGCTTTATTCGTCATCTTCCGCATGATTTAGTGGCTGCTTTTAAAGCAACTTTGCAGGAAACCCAAGAAGCTGACATTTTGTTACATGTTATAGATGCGAGTGATGAGCGTTTCAGGGAGAATGTGCAGGCTGTCGATATCGTCTTAGAAGAAATCGATGCACATGAAATTCCAGTTTTGCTCGTTATGAACAAAATAGACAATATGGAACAGCAATCTCCTCGTATTGAATATAATGAAGAGGGGATCCCGACCACCGTATGGGTTTCTGCGATGGAAGGGCTAGGGTTAGACCTACTGTTTCAAGCGTTGACTGAACGTTTAGCCAGTCAAATGGTCGAATATAGCCTGAGTATTCCTCCCTTATATCAGGGGCGTTTACGCGGTGTATTCTTCAACATGAAATCTATTCAACAAGAAGCTTATGATTCAGAAGGCAACTTGTTGATTGATATTCGAATGCAGCAAGCCGATTGGGCTAGGCTGCAAAAGAGGGAAGAGGCGCAGTTGGACGACTTTATAGTCGGTTAAAAGACTGTTACTTTATAACGTCATATCTAGTGATGGAGTTTTCTAATGGCGTGGAACGAGCCTGGAAATAACAACGGAAATAATGGCCACGATAATGACCCTTGGGGCAATAAAGATCGTGGCAAGCAACAATCAGGTGGTCGCAATCAAGGACCACCAGATTTAGACGAAGTTTTTAATAAACTGAGTCAAAAGCTGGGTGGTAAATTTGGCAAGCGTAGCGGTGGCTCATCTTCTAAAGGTGGCGGCGCTATTGGTTTTGGACTTATCGCTGTAGTGGCTATCGTCATTTGGGTTGCTTCCGGTTTCTATACCGTAGGTGAAGCAGAGCGTGGGGTCGTCCTTCGTCTAGGTAAATACGATCGCATCGTTGATCCTGGTCTAAACTGGCGTCCACGTTTTATTGATGAAGTAACAACTGTGAACGTTGAAGCAATTCGTGCGCTACAAGCTTCTGGCTTAATGCTAACGAAAGACGAAAACGTTGTGACTGTTGGTATGGGTGTTCAATACCGAGTGTCTGATCCGTACAAATACTTGTACCGTGTGACTAACGCTGATGACAGTTTACGTCAAGCGACGGATTCTGCACTTCGTGCAGTAATTGGTGATTCATTGATGGATAGTATCCTGACTAGTGGTCGTCAACAAATTCGTCAAAGCACTCAAGAAACTCTAAATAACATCATTGATGGCTATGATATGGGTATTTTGATTGTCGACGTCAACTTCCAATCTGCTCGTCCACCAGAGCAAGTTAAAGACTCATTTGATGACGCTATCGCAGCACGAGAAGATGAAGAACGTTTCATTCGTGAAGCTGAAGCTTATAAAAACGAAATTTTGCCTAAGGCAACAGGTCGTGCAGAGCGTCTGAAGAAAGAAGCTCTTGGTTACAGTGAGCGCATTGTAAATGAAGCGTTTGGTCAAGTAGCTCAGTTTGAGAAATTGCTACCTGAATATCAAGCGGCTCCAGAAGTGACTCGTAACCGTATGTATTTAGATACAATGGAAGAAGTGTATTCGAATACATCAAAAGTGCTGATTGATTCTGAATCAAGCGGCAACCTACTTTACTTACCAATTGATAAGTTAGCAGGTCAAGACAGCTCAGCCACTAAACGTGCAAGTAAATCGTCTTCAACTTACGATAAAATAGAGCTAGATGCAGATAAAGCAGCGAAAACATCGACACCCGCTGCCAACTCTCATCCAACGACAACGACTCGTCAAGGGAGATACTAGAAATGCGTAAGTTAATGATCCCTGTAGTAGTAGTTATCATTGCACTACTGTTGATGTCGGTATTTGTGGTCCCTGAGGGTGAGCGCGGTATCGTAGTTCGATTTGGTCGTATCTTGAAAGATAACAATGAAATGTCTCGTATTTACGAGCCAGGTCTGCACTTTAAAATGCCATTGTTTGACAACGTGAGACGCTTAGATGCTCGTATCCAAACGATGGATGGCCGTTCTGACCGTTTCGTAACGTCTGAGAAAAAAGACGTTATCATTGATTCATACGTGAAATGGCGTATTGAAGATTTTGGTCAATACTATCTTGCAACTGGTGGCGGTAATGCACTAACGGCGCAAGCGCTATTAGAGCGTAAAGTGACGGATGTACTTCGTGCAGAAATCGGTTCTCGTGAGATTAAGCAGATTGTATCGGGTCCTCGTAATGAGAAGGTACTACCTGATGAATCAGAGCTAGACGATACAGTTTCTGAAGCGGCTCGCGCTGCGGTAGAGATTGATGGCGAACGTGATAAAATCATGGCTGTAGTTCTAGATGATACTCGTCAAAGTGCTATGGATGACTTAGGTGTTCGCGTTGTTGATTTCCGAATGAAGAAAATCAACCTACCGGATGAAATCTCTGAGTCTATCTATCGTCGTATGCGTGCTGAGCGTGAATCTGTTGCTCGTAAGCACCGTTCTCAAGGTCGTGAAAAAGCCGAGATTATCCGTGCTCAAGCTGAGCTAGAAGTTGCGACAGTACTAGCCGAAGCAGATAGAACAGCCCGAGTTACTCGTGGTGATGCAGATGCTAAAGCCGCTAAGATCTATTCTGATACATACAGTAAAGATCCTGAGTTCTACAGCTTTGTACGTTCTTTAAGAGCGTATGAGAAATCTTTCTCTGAAAAAGGGGACATTATGGTCCTTGATCCTAAGAGTGATTTCTTCCGCTTTATGAACGATGCGAAAGGTGCACCTCGCAAGTAGATTCAATTAACTATTTCAAAGGCTCCTATTTAGGAGCCTTTTTTATTCATCAATTAAAAAGAAGAGTGATTATGTCCCAGGGAATTTGGATTGCATTAGGGTTGGTTCTGATATTGGAAGGTTTAGGTCCATTACTTGCGCCTAATGCTTGGCGAAATATGATGCAACAAATGAGTCAGCAGCCTGATAATCAATTGCGTCGTATTGGCGGATGCCTTGTTGTTGCAGGGGCTGTGATTACCTTTATGCTACTGTAAGCATTGCTGAGGTTTTAATATTGGTCTTAACTTAATTTGAAAAACCATCATTATTTTATGGTGAACGCTCAAAAAATGACTGCAAATTTGCCTTTTCGGTGCTAAAATCCTTTTTTAACTAGCAATCAGAATTGGAAAGATGGGAAATAACGTAGTTGTTTTAGGCACCCAGTGGGGTGACGAAGGTAAAGGTAAAATCGTTGACCTTTTAACTGAAGATGCAAAGTATGTGGTTCGCTATCAAGGCGGTCATAATGCAGGCCACACTCTAGTTATTGACGGTGAAAAAACCGTTCTACACTTAATTCCATCAGGTATCCTACGCGATAATGTAAAATGCATTATTGGCAACGGTGTAGTACTTTCTCCTGATGCGCTTCTTAACGAAATGAAGCCTCTTGAAGAGCGCGGCATTCCTGTTAGCGAACGTCTGTTCATTTCAGAAGCTTGTCCATTAATTCTTCCTTACCACATCGCTATCGATCAAGCGCGCGAAGTTGCTCTTGGTAAAAAAGCGATTGGTACTACTGGTCGTGGTATCGGTCCAGCATACGAAGACAAAGTAGCTCGTCGTGGCCTACGTGTAGGTGACTTATTCGACAAAGCTACATTTGCAGAGAAGCTTAAAGAAGTAATGAAGTTCCATAACTTCCAACTTGAGCATTTCTATAAAGTTGACCCAGTAAGTTACGAAGAAGTTCTAGAGCAAGCTATGGGCTATGCGGATCTTCTAACTTCAATGGTTATTGATGTTACTGACGAACTAGACGCAGCACGTAAGCGCGGCGACAAAATCATGTTCGAAGGTGCTCAAGGTACGCTTCTAGATATCGACCACGGTACTTACCCATACGTAACTTCTTCTAACACTACTGCTGGTGGTGTTGCTGCAGGTTCTGGTTTTGGTCCTCGTCACATCGGTTACATCCTAGGTATTGCGAAAGCTTACTGTACTCGTGTTGGTTCAGGTCCATTCCCAACTGAGTTGTATGACGGTTTGGAACAACAAGATCCAATCGGCAAACACTTAGGTGAAGTTGGTCATGAGTTTGGTGCGACAACTGGTCGTCTACGCCGTACAGGTTGGTTTGATGCCGTTGCTATGCGTCGTGCAGTACAACTAAACTCAATCTCAGGTTTCTGTCTAACTAAACTAGACGTACTAGATGGCTTAGAAGAGCTAAAAATCTGTACTGGTTACAAGATGAATGACGGTTCTGTATTAGAAGTATCGCCAATGGCTGCTGAAGCATTCGAAGAAGCGACACCTATTTACGAAACTATGCCTGGTTGGTCTGAGAAGACTTACGGTGCAACATCTATTGATGCATTACCACAAGCTGCACTTGACTACATCAAGCGTATTGAAGAGCTAACTGGTGTGCCAATTGATATCATCTCTACAGGTCCTGACCGTAACGAGACTATGA
Source organism: Vibrio sp. UCD-FRSSP16_30 (assembly GCF_001676025.1). GTDB lineage: Bacteria > Pseudomonadota > Gammaproteobacteria > Enterobacterales > Vibrionaceae > Vibrio. The sequence goes on along the minus strand of NZ_LZFW01000006.1, from coordinate 21,348 downwards.
TCAAAGTTCATCCATTCGGTGCTTAATCGAATTAAACTTTGAATAAAAAAAACCGGCTTGCGCCGGTTTTTTTGTATCTACGATATGGTGATCGTTAATTACTACGATTGATATTACAATACTTTATGTGGACCAAAGCATTCGTAATTAATTTGGTCTTCATTGAAGCCAAGAGTAATCAGCTGTTTAGCAGCCGCTTGCATGAATGGTACAGGGCCACAGAAGTAGATGTCTGCATCTTTCGGTAGTTGTTTCTCGTTCAGTTTAGACAGTTCAATTAGGCCATCGAATTGGTAATCTTGAGCTAGCGTATCGCTTGCAAGAGGGTTACGGTACCAAGTGATTGCTTCACAGTTGTCTTGTTTGCTACATAGTTCAGAAACGTGCTGTTTAAAGGCATGTTGCTTGCCGTCTTCAGTTGCATGAATCCAAGTAACAGGTACTTCACTTCCTTGCAGTGTTTCTAGCATAGAAAGCATTGGTGTTAGGCCAACACCTGCTGAGATAAGTACTACAGGTTTTTTAGACTCAGCGTTTAGGAAGAAGTCACCTGCTGGAGCCGCAAGTTGTACTGTCTCACCTTGTTTTAGGTGATCATGCAGGAAGTTTGATACACGGCCTTCACCTTCACGTTTTACAGAAATACGGTAAGTATTTTCGTTTGGCGCAGCGGATAGGCTGTATTGACGAATTTCTTGGTTTTCAAACATCGGAGTATTGATGTAGATACCAAGGTACTGTCCTGGTTTAAAGCCCATAACAGGACCGCCATCCGTTGGTTTGAAAACAAAGCTGCTGATTAATGAGCTTTCTTCTGTTTTCTCGACAACTTCAAATTCTCTTAGTCCACGCCAACCGCCATTAAGGTCATTGTTTTCTGAGTAGATTTGCTCTTCACGGTCAATAAAGATATTTGCTAGTAAACCGTACGCTTCACCCCAAGCATCAAGAACGTCTTGACCTGGAGAGAATAGCTCATCAATTGTCGCTAAAAGATGACCGCCAACAATGCTGTATTGTTCCGCAGTGATCATGAAGCTTGTATGTTTTTGTGCAATTTTCTCTACAGCAGGTAGTAATGCTTCAAGATTATCAATGTTGGCAGCATAACCACAAATGGCATTAAATAGTGCTTCTCTTTGATCACCATTGCGCTGATTGCTCATGTTAAAGATATCTTTCAACTCAGGGTTATGCGTAAACATACGATCATAAAAATGAGCGGTTAGTTTAGGACCCGTTTCTGCAAGCAGAGGAGCTGTGGCTTTAACTGTATCAATCGTTTTTTGTTCCAACATCTTATATCTCGCCTAAAGGTGTATATTAAAGTCATGTTTATTGTTGTGTAAAACGTATATTAAAGTCAACAAAAGAATTACACTGTGAGGACGAGACGGAGTACCACTATGCAAATTACCAGTTTTACCGATTATGCCATTCGAACTCTTATTTATTTGGCTGCCTTAAAAGATGATGAACTTACTAATATTACTCAGGTGAGTGAGGTGTTTGGTATCTCTCGCAACCACATGGTGAAAATTGTCAATAAACTTGGCCAAAAAGAGTTTATACATACCATTCGAGGTAAGAATGGTGGGATTAGACTGAATAGACCGGCTAGTGAAATTAATATAGGTAGTGTGATTCGGGAGCTAGAACCTCTCACGGTAATTAATTGTTCTCCAGAGTTTTGCCATATCACGCCTGCTTGTCGTCTAAAAAGCTACCTTCACCGAGCAAAAGAAGCATTTTTAGCAGAATTGGATCGTTGCTACTTAGACGATCTTCTAGATGATAATTCAGAATTACTGATTTTGTTGTCCAAAGGCTAATAGAAAAAGACGATTATTTTACTAATTACTAAAGCATTTTTTCCTTGTGAGGCATTACTAGAATATACTTTACTTAATTATTCTAATTAATGAGCACATCCATGTCCGATTCTAAATCTCTTGACCCCCATGCAGATCGAGAGGCTAAAAATTACGAGAACCCAGTACCGAGTAGAGAGTTTCTTCTAAGCTTTCTTGAAGGTGCTGGCGTGCCAATGAATCGCAACGATCTATTTACCGCACTAGAACTTAGCGGTGAAGATCAGTATGAAGGCTTACGTCGCCGATTAAATGCGATGCTACGTGATGGCCAATTAGTTTTCACTCGTCGCCAATGTTTTGCTGTTCCTGAAAAATTAGAGATGATTAAAGGACATGTCATTGGTCATAAAGATGGTTTTGGCTGGGTTCGCCCTGAAGGCGTCATCGGTAAAGATCACGACTTGGTTCTGCCTTTCCATCAAATGCGTGGCATCATTCACGGTGACTACGTTTTAGCTCAACAATCAGGTACCGATAAACGAGGTCGTAAAGAAGCTCGCATCGTTCGCGTACTTGAAGAGCGTGCCATACAAATCGTCGGACGTTTCTTCCTTGAATTTGGTCACGCTTATGTTGTGGCTGATGATTCTAGAATCCATCAAGACATTTTGATTCCTAAAGAGCACCGAATGGGCGCTCGTATGGGTAATGTTGTTGTGATTGAAGTAACAGACCGTGGCAGTCGCTCTCGTGGTATGTCAGGTAAAATTATTGACGTATTAGGTGAGAACCTAGCACCGGGTATGGAAACGCAAATCGCCATCCGCACTCATCAAATTCCTAATGAATGGCCAGAAGAAGTCACCAAGCAAATTGCCTCATTAGAAGAACAAGTTCCAGAAGAAGCGAAAAAGGGACGTGTAGATCTAAGAGATCTGCCATTAGTCACCATTGATGGTGAAGATGCCCGTGATTTTGATGATGCCGTATATTGTGAGAAGAAAAAAAGCGGTGGCTGGCGCTTATGGGTCGCCATTGCTGATGTCAGTTATTATGTTCGCCCTGATTCAGCGCTAGACAAAGAAGCGATTAATCGTGGTAACTCAGTGTATTTCCCATCTCAGGTTGTGCCTATGCTACCTGAGGTGTTATCTAACGGCTTATGCTCGCTAAACCCTCAAGTTGATCGCTTGTGTATGGTCTGTGAAATGACCGTATCGGACAGCGGTAAGCTCTCTGGTTATAAACATTATGAAGCGGTGATGAACTCTCACGCTCGTTTAACCTACACCAAGGTGAACGATATTCTTAATGGTGACGAAGAACTGAATCAGCGCTATGAATCAGTCGTTCCACACCTGCAAGAGCTGCATAATATGTACGGTATTCTTAAAACATCTCGAGAGCGTCGCGGCGCAATAGAGTTTGAAACCGTAGAAACGAAGTTTATCTTTAATGCGGATAGAAAAATTGATCGCATTGAACCGGTTATTCGAAATGACGCTCATAAGCTCATTGAAGAATGCATGATTTTAGCGAATATCGCTTCAGCTTCTTTTGTAGAAAAGCTTAAAGAGCCTGCGTTGTATCGTATTCACGAAACACCGGGAGAGCAAAGACTGGTCGGTTTTAAAGACTTCTTGAGCGAGCTAGGTTTAACCCTAAATGGCGGTCTAGAGCCTTCACCAACCGATTATGCAGAGTTAATGCATGTGGTTACTCAGCGTCCGGATAAAGAGCTTATCCAGACAATGCTGCTACGCTCAATGAAGCAAGCTGTGTATAATCCAGACAATGCAGGTCACTTTGGACTGGCACTCAAACGTTATGCTCACTTCACTTCACCTATTCGTCGCTATCCTGACTTATTATTGCACCGTGCAATCAAGTATCTGATTGCTAAGCAAGAAGGTTACAATACTGATAGATGGACCCCAACGGGTGGCTATCATTATTCTTTTGATGATATGAACGTATTTGGTGAACAGTGTTCGATGACTGAGCGCCGCGCTGATGATGCTACACGTGATGTAGCGGATTGGCTAAAATGTGAATACATGCAAGACCATGTGGGTGAAGAACTGGATGGTGTTATTGCTAATGTCACCGGTTTTGGTTTCTTTGTTCGATTAACCGACCTACATATTGATGGCCTCGTTCACATTTCATCGTTGGCTAATGACTACTATCGTTATGATGTGGTTAGCCAGCGTTTGGTCGGTGAAAGTTCCGGTCAGATCTATCGTCTTGGCGATCAGGTTAAAGTTAAAGTATTAGCGGTTAACCTAGACGACAAACAGATTGATTTTGAAATTGCGGGCAGTAACCGTGTGCCAAAAGGCAAAGGTAAAACAGCTAAGAAGCGCCTTGTAGAAGATGCAAAACGTTTTGATGGCAAGAAAGACGGTTCAGCAAAAAAAGAAGGGCGTTCTAAGCGCGCTAAAACGATGGTTGAACCTACAGTACGTCCTGATGGAAGTACCGATGCAAAGCCTGCATCAAAGAAATCAAAATCGCAGAAAGCCAGAAAAAACAAAGCACGCAGCAATAAAAATAAAGCTCGCGCTCCTAAGAAATAAGAGAAGTGATTAATGAGTAACGAATATATTTACGGTATCCACGCAATTAAAGCGGTGTTAGAGAATGATCCTGCACGCTTTATCGAAGTATTTGTTTTAAAGGGGCGTCAGGATGACCGTTTGTTACCTTTAATTAACCAGCTACAAGCGTATGGCGTGTCTATTCAGCAGATGGGACGCAAAGCATTAGATGACAAGTCTAAAGGTGCTAATCACCAAGGCATTATTGGGCGTGTTAAGGCTGCAAAAGTATTAAATGAAAATGATCTGGATATCATTTTAGCGTCTAATGAAAACCCATTATTACTTATTCTAGATGGTGTGACTGATCCGCATAACTTAGGCGCTTGTTTGCGTAACGCAGATGCAGCCGGTGTGGCAGCGGTTATCGTACCTAAAGATAAGTCTGCGCCTTTGACTGCAACAGTAAGTAAAGTTGCTTGTGGCGCAGCAGAAACCGTCCCTTTGGTTCGAGTTACTAACCTTGCGCGCACTATGCGTCATCTACAAGAACAAAATGTTTGGATTGTAGGTACGGCAGGTGAGGCAACTCATGATGTTTATCAAAGTAAGCTTACGGGCTCTTTGGCAATTGTTATGGGCGCAGAAGGTGACGGTATGCGTCGTCTAACTCGTGAAACTTGTGACGACCTGATTAAGATTCCGATGGCGGGTTCTGTATCAAGTCTGAATGTTTCTGTTGCATCAGGCGTATGCTTATTTGAAGCAGTAAGACAGCGTCAAAAATAAATTATTAGGTCGTCCCAGCGATAACCAGTGATAAATAGGAGCCTAGGCTCCTATTTTTATATCAATGCATATTGGTGCTTTATATAACGGTTTTTATTGCTTGATTTGTATAGATAAAAACCAAAAAACACACCTCTAAAAACTATATCTTCTCATTGCGTCTTTTTCTCTTGATATTACTGGGCGATTTCTGTACTATTTGCCGTCCTTAAAACTCGGTCATTTATCTTTAGTTCCTTGCTTCCTCTGGACGACCGGGCCACTCGTGGAAGCTAATAATCCGTAAGGAGCAACAAATGCGTAATTACGAAATCGTATTCATGGTGCACCCTGATCAAAGCGAGCAAGTTGCTGGCATGATCGAGCGTTACACTGGTTCTATCAACGAAGCTGGCGGTACTATCCACCGTCTAGAAGACTGGGGTCGTCGTCAACTGGCTTACCCAATCAACAAGCTTCATAAAGCTCACTACGTTCTTATGAACGTTGAAGCTGATCAAGCTGTGATCGACGAGCTAGAAACTGCTTTCCGTTTTAACGATGCAGTTCTACGCAACATGATCATGCGCACTAAAGGCGCTGTGACTGAGCAATCAATTATGCTTAAGCAAAAAGAAGAACGTGCTGAACGTGCTCCTCGCCGCGAAGAGCGTACTGAAGCTAAGCCAGAAGCATCTGCTGAGTAATTGATTGTATGACCAATCGAATGGACTTAAGTGGCACTGTTACTAAAGACCCTATTCGAACACAAAGCCCCTCGGGGATATCACATTGCCAGTTTTGGCTTGAGCATCGCTCAGATGTGATAGAAGCAGAGCTTCTAAGACAGGTTTACTGTCGAATGCCTGTAGTGGTAAGTGGTAAAAAGTCACACACTTTAACTCAAGAACTAGTTAAAGGCAGCACAATCAGGGTAAGTGGCTTCGTCGCTTATCAAACTAGCCGAAATGGCTTAGGAAAACTGGTTTTGCATGCCCAAGATATCACTCAAATTTAAGATCAGGAGATAGCCCATGGCTCGTTTCTTCCGTCGTCGTAAATTCTGCCGTTTTACTGCAGAAGGCGTACAAGAGATTGATTACAAAGACGTAGCAACTCTTAAAAACTACATCACTGAAGCTGGTAAAATTGTACCTAGCCGTATTACTGGTACAAGCGCTAAATATCAGCGTCAACTAGCTCGTGCAATCAAGCGTTCTCGCTACCTAGCACTACTTCCGTACACTGATAAGCATCAGTAATCGGTCGATTTATTAAGAATAGAGGATTAAATAATGCAAGTTATTCTACTTGATAAAATCGGTAACCTAGGTGCACTTGGCGATACTGTTAACGTTAAATCTGGTTACGCTCGTAACTACCTTATTCCACAGAATAAGGCAGTAATGGCAACTAAAGCTAACGTTGAAATGTTTGAAGCTCGTCGTGCTGAACTAGAAGCTAAAGTTGCTGAGCAACTAGCTGCTTCTCAAGCTCGTGCTGAGAAAGTTAACGCTCTAGAAGCTGTTGTTATCGCATCAAAAGCTGGTGACGAAGGTAAACTATTCGGTTCTATCGGTACTCGCGACATCGCTGACGCTGTTACAGCTGCTGGCGTTGAAGTTGCTAAGAGCGAAGTTCGTCTTCCTGAAGGCGCACTACGTAACACTGGTGAGTTCGAAGTAAGCGTTCAACTTCATTCTGAAGTTTTCGCAACTGTGAACCTACAAGTTGTACCTGCAGAGTAATTTTTTACTCTAAAGACGACTTTAAAACACCGACCTTGGTCGGTGTTTTTTTATGCCTAAAGCAATATGTCTAAAGAAAGGGGATTAGAAAAGAAAAAGTAGGTTTACTGAAAAAATAGAATCGGTATTACTGAGTCCGTCAGGGACTTTGTTGTGATGCTGACGATTGTAAACAAGCTTTAGTGCGATATCTTCTGTTATCGCGTTGATTACAGATAACTCAGTATCTGTTCGAGTGTTACTTTCACCTGCGATAATAGTTAGGTTGCCACCGATTGACAGCGTTTTGATCGGCTTCCAAACCATCGATAGATTGCCACGAATAATAGCTTCTTGAACTGTTTCAGGAAAGACGATGTCATCATCATCAATTTCATCTAAATTAGGCTCTTGATAGCGATAACCCGGCCCTAATTCCCCTTCAAGTAAAAGATATTTACTATTGGTTATTTGATAACCCATACCCATTGAGACCGTATAATCGGTAAAGTAAGCACTGTATTTAGAGTCATAACCGCTAAAGTTGGCGTAGCCATAGCTCTTGGGCCCAAGCTTATAATCCCCTTGAATATCATAGGTAGACTGCCGTTTATCTTCTTCCCCATCTTTATACAACAAGTAATATTTCCACTCGCCATTAATACGGTAGCGGTTTTTGATGTACTCACCACTAAGTCGTGAGTTTAAAGATTCAGAGTCGGAATTTCCGCTGTGCGCTTGGTAACCGAATTCGACTTCAGTTTTAAAGGGGGAAGGGCTATCGATATTCGTATCATCAGGCTCTTCCGCATGAAGCCCTGAGCACATCAGAGACCCCAGACAAAATAGCAATTTTTTGGACACGAAATACCTTTAACTTAATGGATACTAAAGCATTGTAGCTTATGTTATTGATGCATAGTCAATACTTGGTAAATACTTATACAAGTAAATGTTAACCAAATACTAATACTAGCATTTTCATTCTGTAAATATAGGCAACCGAATTAATGCTGTTAGATAAAACATATTTTTTGACCACATCATCATTACCATTGGTATAATGCAAGGAATCTCAAATCACTGAGCATATCCATGGCAGATCAACGAACAAATACAAAGCGCGATCCTCAAGTCGATGCAATTAAGGCTCCTCCACATTCACTGGAGGCTGAACAGTCGGTAATCGGCGGATTATTGCTAGATAATGAGCGCTGGGATACGGTTGCTGAGAAAGTAATGGCCACCGATTTCTATAGCCGACCGCATAGAATGATATTTGAGGCGGTAAAATCACTGCTCGAAGATAGCCAACCACTGGACCTCATTACCTTATCTGAATTTTTAGAGCGTCGAGAACAACTCGAAGACGTGGGTGGTTTTGCCTATTTAGCTGATTTAGTTAAGAACACACCAAGTGCTGCCAACATTAATGCTTATGCCGAAATTGTGGCAGAGCGTGCGGTCGTCAGAAATCTAATCGGTGTTGCAAATGAAATAGCTGACGCGGGCTATGATCCGCAGGGGCGCTCTTCTAGCGATCTTGTCGATTTTGCAGAGAGTAAAGTATTTGCCATTGCCGAAGAACGTTCTAGTGAAAAAGATGGCCCGCAAAGTGTTGATAATATTCTAGAAAAAACACTGGAACGTATAGAGACACTATACAAAACACCGCAAGACGGTGTGACCGGTGTGAATTCTGGTTTTAATGACTTAAATAAAAAGACCGCAGGCCTTCAGCCTTCGGACTTGATTATTGTGGCAGCTCGTCCATCTATGGGTAAAACAACCTTTGCGATGAACTTATGTGAAAACGCCGCAATGGATTCAGACAAGCCGGTTTTAATTTTCTCTCTAGAGATGCCCTCAGAACAAATCATGATGAGAATGCTCGCGTCTTTATCTCGAGTGGATCAAACCAAGATTCGTACCGGACAATTGGACGATGAAGATTGGGCTCGTATTTCTTCTACTATGGGCATTTTAATGCAGAAGAAGAATATGTTCATTGATGATAGCTCGGGTTTAACACCGACAGAGCTTCGTTCGCGTGCGAGACGTATTGCCCGTGATAATGGTGGTTTAAGCCTTATCATGGTCGATTACCTGCAGTTGATGCGCGTTCCGGGAATGCAAGATAACCGTACTTTGGAAATCTCTGAAATTTCTCGCTCTTTAAAAGCGTTAGCCAAAGAGTTGAACGTACCAGTTGTGGCGCTTTCACAGCTTAACCGTTCATTGGAGCAACGTGCAGATAAACGCCCGATCAACTCGGATCTACGTGAATCAGGTGCGATCGAGCAGGATGCCGATTTAATCATGTTTATTTATCGCGATGAGGTTTATAACCCAGACAGTGCGATGAAGGGAACGGCTGAGATTATCCTTGGTAAGCAGCGTAACGGTCCTATCGGTTCGGTACGCTTAACGTTCCAAGGGCAGTATTCTCGTTTTGATAACTATGCTGGCCCTGCATTTGATTATGATGACGAGTAGGAAAGATCATGAGTAGATTAAAGGCTGCTGTAGCTTCCATTAACACCGATGCATTGCGCCATAATATCAAACGCTTGCATCAGCAAGCGCCTAATAGTCGTCTGCTTGCGGTAGTAAAAGCCAATGGTTATGGGCATGGTTCTTTGGAAGTGGCTAAACACGCCGAAGGTGCTGATGCTTTTGGTGTTGCCAGAGTTGAAGAAGCACTTCAGCTTCGAGCCGGTGGTATTGTTAAACCTATTTTGTTGTTGGAAGGTTTTTACTCCGATGGTGACTTACCTATTTTAGTCGCCAATAACATACAGACAGTTGTTCATTGTGAAGAACAGCTGCTCGCTTTAGAGCAAGCAGAGCTAGACAACCCAGTTGTAGTATGGTTAAAAATGGATACTGGCATGCACCGCTTAGGAGTTCGTCCCGAGCAGTATGATGAATACATCCAACGCTTACATGAGTGTAAAAATGTCTCTCATCCGTTGCGATACATCAGTCATTTTGGTTGTGCTGATGAGCCAGAAAATCCAATCACTTCACAGCAACTTGAGCTATTTAAGAAAACGACGGCAAGTTGTAAAGGAGAGCGTTCAATCGCCGCATCCTCTGGCATATTGTCTCGTAGTGATAGTCATTTTGAGTGGGTTCGTCCTGGGATCATCATGTATGGGGTCTCACCTTTTAATGACAATGATGCTCAGCAACTTGGCTATCGCCCCGTAATGACATTACGCTCACATCTTATCGCTATTAATGACCTTAAAGCTGGTGAAAGTGTTGGCTATGGGGCAAATTGGACAAGTAAACGAGATACTAAAATAGGTGTGATTGCGGTGGGATATGGTGATGGATATCCTCGCACTGCGCCAAATGGGACGCCAATATTAATTAATGGTCGCAAAGTACCGTTATCCGGACGTGTCTCAATGGATATGTTAACGGTTGATTTAGGTCCCGATGCCACTGATGAAGTAGGCGACTTAGCCGTACTTTGGGGAGAGTCTTTACCAGTGGAAGAAGTAGCAAGATACATGGGAACGATAGCTTATGAATTAGTGACTAAGCTAACGTCTCGCGTGATACCTGCTTACATTAAAGATGATGCTGAGTCTATCTAACGACAAAGCATATCTACTACAATTGCATACATATAAAAATCAAATTATTCAGATAATCGCCCTTAGAGGCGCGTTATCACCGTCAGTATCAGGGGAGCTCAATAATGGATATGACAATCCTTGGTTGGGCATAACTTAAAATTAAAATAATAGGAATCATAATGTTGAAAAACATCAATCCAACGCACACAGATGCATGGCAGGCTTTAACCGCACATTTTGAATCAGCTCAAGATATGGAGATGAAAGATCTCTTTGCTCAAGATTCTGAGCGTTTTACGCATTTCTCTAAAAACTTCGGTAATGACATCTTAGTTGATTACTCAAAGAACTTAGTCAACGAAGAAACAATGAAGCACTTGTTTGATTTGGCTAAACAAACAGAGCTTCAATCAGCAATCGACGCCATGTTCTCAGGCGAAGCAATCAACAAAACAGAAGGGCGCTCAGTTCTTCATACCGCTTTGCGTAATCGTAGCAACACACCTGTGGTTGTTAACGGTGAAGATGTGATGCCAGCAGTTAATGCTGTGCTTGAAAAAATTAAGTCATTCACTGATCGCGTTATCGGTGGTGAGTGGAAAGGTTATACGGGCAAAGCAATTACTGATGTTGTGAACATTGGTATTGGTGGTTCAGATCTTGGTCCATACATGGTGACGGAAGCGCTTTCTCCTTTCAAAAATCACCTAAACCTACACTTTGTTTCTAATGTCGATGGCACTCATATTGCTGAAGCGCTAAAGAATGTAAACCCAGAAACGACGCTTTTCTTAGTCGCGTCTAAAACATTCACTACGCAAGAAACAATGACCAATGCACACAGTGCTCGTGATTGGTTCCTAGCAGAAGCGCAAGATGAAGCTCACGTAGCTAAGCACTTTGCCGCTTTATCGACTAACGCAGAAGCGGTTTCTGAGTTCGGTATTGATACTGCAAACATGTTTGAATTCTGGGATTGGGTTGGCGGTCGTTATTCTTTATGGTCAGCAATCGGTCTTTCTATTGCCTTGGGCGTGGGTTACGACAATTTTATTGAGTTGCTAGCGGGTGCTCATGAAATGGATAACCATTTCAAATCAACTGAGCTTGAGAACAACATCCCAACTATTCTGGCACTTATTGGTATTTGGTATAACAACTTCCACGGTTCAGAGTCAGAAACCATACTTCCATATGACCAATACATGCACCGCTTTGCCGCTTACTTCCAGCAAGGTAACATGGAATCAAACGGTAAATACACTGATCGTAATGGCGATGCTGTCGATTACCAAACAGGTCCAATTATTTGGGGCGAACCTGGTACAAACGGCCAACACGCTTTCTATCAGTTGATTCACCAAGGTACTAAGCTGATTCCTTGTGACTTTATCGCTCCAGCGAACAGCCACAACCCAACGGGTGATCATCATCAAAAACTAATGTCTAACTTCTTTGCTCAAACAGAAGCATTAGCCTTTGGTAAATCTCGTGAAGTAGTCGAAGCCGAATTAGTGGCCGCAGGTAAATCTGCGCAAGAAATTGCCGAGCTTGCACCATTTAAAGTGTTTGAAGGTAATCGCCCAACTAACTCAATCTTAGTGAAGCAAATTACGCCTCGTACTTTAGGCAACCTGATTGCGATGTACGAACATAAGATCTTTGTACAAGGTGTTATTTGGAACATCTTTACTTTTGATCAGTGGGGCGTAGAACTTGGTAAGCAATTGGCTAGCCAAATTTTACCAGAGCTAGCAGACAGTGTAGAAGTTGCTTCTCACGATAGCTCAACCAATGGTTTAATTAATGCGTTTAAGAATTTGCGCTCGTAACTTCTAAAACGATTAACAATAAAGGTCAGCCATGTGCTGGCCTTTATTGTTTTGCCTGAGTTATTTCTGACATTTATTGACTGTGCTTAGCATCACAATTAATGATTGCTATCAAATCACAAAAGAGTATATTTAATTTAGATGGCTAGAAGTCTAAAATTAAATATAGGAATGATCATGAAAGGAATAAAGCAGTTAGTCGGTTTAGCATTTATCTCGGCATTGGTATTAGGGTTAAGTGCTTGCGGTCAACAAGAAGCTAAAGTGATTAAAATTGGCGCAACTGTTGGACCTCATGCTCAAGTGGTTGAAGCTGTCGCAAAAGAAGCGGCAAAACAGGGAATCAAAGTTGAAGTGGTACAGTTTTCTGACTACATCACCCCCAATGCCGCGCTAGAGGATGGCAGTATTGATCTTAATAGTTATCAGCATCAGCCTTTTCTTGATAACTACAATGAAGGTCATAATTCACATTTAGTCTCTATTGGCCGTTCAATATTGATGCGTATGGGGATCTACTCAAATAAATTCACCTCCATAGATGCATTGCCTAATGAAGCGCGAGTTGCTATCCCCAACGATCCAACCAATGGTGGACGTGGGTTATTACTATTAGAAGAAGCTAACCTCATTACTCTTAAGCCAGGAGTAGGCTCAAAAGCCACACTACAAGATATTACCGCAAACCCAAAACACCTAAAGTTTGTTGAAGTGGACGCTGCGCAACTACCCCGTTCTCTTGATGATGTGGATGCTGCTGCAATTACAATGAACTATGTCATGTCTGCGGGTTTAGATCCTAAAAAACAAGGCATCTATTTAGAGTCAAAAGATGCACCTCTTGCGGTGATGGTGATCGCAGCTAAAGAAGATCAACAGAATAATCCTGGCTACCTAAAACTCGTTAAAATATTCCAGTCTCAAGCAACGCGTGATTTTTTACAGAAAACCTTTAAAGGCACCATTGAGCCCGCATTCTAAATGAATACAGAAATAGCTTACAAAGGCCATTTGGATAATATCTAAATGGCCTTTGTTGTATATAGGCAAAGTCTATGATTGATGAAGATTCAGCCAAGCCGTATAATCCGCCGTTCAAAGTGGAGGTGAGAGTCATCTCTACTTAAGCATCACGAACACAAGCATCAATTTCGTTTCGTGTTGTACAGTTCAATAAAAGGTCTTAACTATGTATTCATCATCTCGCTTATCTGTCGCCCCAATGCTCGATTGGACAGATCGTCATTGTCGCTATTTTCATCGTCTGCTATCACAGAACACTCTTTTGTATACAGAGATGGTGACGACAGGTGCCATCATTCATGGCAAAGGTGATTTTTTACGTTTTAGCGAACAAGAACATCCCATTGCTTTGCAGCTTGGTGGTTCTAATGCTAAAGATCTTGCTCATTGTGCCAAGTTGGCGCAGGAGCGCGGTTATGATGAGGTTAACTTAAATGTTGGGTGTCCTTCTGACCGTGTACAAAATGGACGTTTTGGTGCTTGTCTTATGGGTGAGCCACAATTGGTTGCTGATTGCATTGCTGAGATGAAATCGGTGGTTGATATTCCAGTGACAGTAAAGACGCGCATTGGTATTGATGATCAAGACTCTTATGAGTTCTTAACTGATTTTGTTTCAACCGTTCATGAAAAAGGCGGTTGTGAGCATTTTACTATCCACGCTCGTAAAGCATGGTTAAGTGGCCTTAGCCCTAAAGAGAACCGCGAAATCCCACCATTGGATTATCCTCGCGCCTATCAAATCAAGAAAGATTTTCCACATCTAGATATTGGGGTGAATGGCGGCGTTAAAACTATCGATGAAACCCTTGAGCATCTACAGCACCTTGATGGTGTGATGATTGGTCGAGAGGCGTATCAGAATCCTTATTTATTGGCTGAGGTGGATCAGCTTATCTTTGGCCAAGATAAACCCATCATAAAACGCAGTGAAGTGGTTGAGTTGATGTACCCGTATATTGAACAACAACTATCTGATGGTGCTTACCTAGGACACATTACTCGTCATATGTTAGGACTGTTTCAAAGCATGCCGGGCGCTCGTCAATGGCGACGTTACATTAGTGAGAATGCTCATAAGCCAGGTTCAGGTATCGAAGTTGTTGAAGCTGCACTGGCTAAAATCCCTAAAGAGTTGGGAGTGTAGGCTTAACCACTAGTTGGTTATTTACACCACATTGAACGAATGCACAAAGCCCTTGTCTATGATTAGGGCTTTTTTGTTTTTTATTATCAAGGTGTTAGCATTATTGATAGTTTGGCAAGGTACTTGCTTTATAGGAAAGTAAGGGGTCTAAAGTCAGGTCTTAATTGAGTCGTAGTCAATTTATTTAGGAGTCACTATGTTTGAGCTATTGATGTTACTTATGTTCTTTGGTGTATTTTTCTTCGTCGGCTTAACATTTTTTGGTTTCTTCGTTGCGTTTGCAGCGGTATTTGCACTGAGTATTGTGGTGAGTTTATTAGGGGCGGCTTTTAATTTACTTCCTTATATTATAATCGGAGCCATTATCTACGGCCTGTTTAGGTATTACCGTACATGTTCATAACGTTACTTATTGATTTAACTAAAATCTATGTATGCTAGTATCTGCATATAAAGGAATGATTTTAGTTTTATAGGGGTAGGGAATGAACAGATGCACTTTCGTTGCTGTTGTCGGAGCCTGTGCATTGGCAAGCTCTTGGGCTGTGCAGGCTAAAGAGGCACAGCCGGGTATTCATGGAAAAGTGACTGCCGATATGTTCTGGGGCAGTACAAAGATTCGAGAAACTCGCCAAGATGATGATGAATTGCCAGTGTTATCTGCGCAAATTGAACATGATGTTCCTTACCTTCCTAATTTTCGCATTCGATATACAGGGTTAGACACCACCTACATTGCTCACGATAAGTTTGATTACACTTTCTATTATCGTCCTCTAAGAACAGAGAACTTAGAGCTAGATGCAGGCTTTACTCTAACCGATTACCGAGACAGTTCATTTTATGATGAAGACTCGGGTCAACGTATCGATTTTGATGGGGTTATCTTTAGTTGGTATGCGAATGCTCTAATCCAAGTTCCCAACACCAATTTTGCGGTCATTGGCGAGTTTGATTATGGTGAAACTAGCGATATTAAATCTGCTGATGTAACTGGTGGTGTGCAATATACCTTTGCTTTAACTTCTGCAGATATTGTATTACGTGGTGGATATCGAGTACTTGATTACACTTTTAAAAGTATTGATGATAAAGCCTACGGGTTTGTCGATGGTTGGTTTGTTGGTGCTCAAGTTGCTTTCTAATCTGTAATACCGTTTAGGTTCATTCGACGAATACTATAAATAGCCTGTCCTTTTGTGACGGGTTTTTTATTATCTGCCAGATTCTATTTGATAGTCGTTATCAACTCGCATTTTTATCAGTTTGGTCCATCCTTAATAGGAGAAATAGGGAGCAAGCTTTATATGACAATCAATGAACTTCGTGTGCTGTATCGTTCTGAGCGTTTGGTGGAAGCTATTGTGGAGCAAAGTAGCCAAGATGGCTTGTGGTTAGTTGAGTTTAGGGATAGTCATGGTGGCATCCTAGCCCTTACAGATCCTCAAGGGGAACAACATTACTACAGCGATCTTGATTCTGCTTCAAAGAGTGCTATGGCGGTTGGATTTAGCCAAGTGAGAGTCGAAATACTATAGGGGAAATAGTTTTTCATTCCTTTTGATTATTAAACATGCTTCTTTATTCTTTATTGCTATTACAAATTATAGGTAATCTTATGGTCATGTAATATACAGGGATAATGTGACCATGTTGCTCAAGGATCTTTCCGGCTTTGCTTCACCACTTAGTGATAATCAAGCAAACCAATTAAAACAAGCTGCTGCTGAACTATCGCCACAACAATTGGCATGGGTTAGTGGTTACTTTTATGGTATCAGCCAAAATCATACGATTGCCTCAGTTCCTCAAGTCGAGAGTACAACTGGCACAGCCTCACAGCTGACTATCATTTTTGCTTCTCAAACTGGAAACGCTAAAGGCGTTGCTAAACAGTTGCATGCAAAAGTACAAGAGGAAGGCTACGCCGCCAAACTCTATGATGCTGCTGACTATAAACTCAAGAGTTTAAAAAATGAAACTCACGTTATTGTGGTTGCTTCTACTAACGGCGAAGGTGAAGTGCCTGATAATGCGATTGAGTTTTATGATTACCTCAATTCTAAGAAAGCGCCAAAACTTGATAAGTTGCAGTATGCAGTTATCGGTCTTGGTGATTCTAGTTATGAGTTCTTCTGCCAAACAGGTAAAGACTTTGACGCTGCACTTAGCAAGCTAGGCGCAACCCCGTTTATTGACCGAATTGACTGTGACTTAGATTATGAAGCGCCGGTTGCCCAATGGCAGACTCAGGCTCTTGATACCATCAGTGAGTTATTTAAATCATCAACAAGTACTGCTGGTGAAGTTGTCTCTTTACCAACTTCAACTACTGGTTCTCAATACAGCAAGCAATCACCTTATACCGCGAGCTTATTAACCAACCAAAAGATCACCGGTCGTGATTCCACCAAAGATGTCAGACACATCGAAATTGATTTAGAAGAATCAGGCATTACTTATCAGCCAGGCGATGCATTAGGCGTTTGGTATAAAAATGATGAACAGCTGGTGGATGCGATTCTAGCAACGGCGGCCATTGATAAAGACGAAACGGTTGAGCTTGACGATCAAACCATTTCAATCAAACAGGCATTGATTGAGTCTTTTGAAGTGACCTCATCTAATCCTCAGTTTGTGACTCAGTATGCGCAAAAGTCTGATAGCAAAAAACTACTCAAATTAGTCGAAGATAAAAATAAGCTTCGAGAGTATGCCGCTAAAACTCAAATCATTGACGTTATTGCAGAGAAGAAAGCACAGCTAACGGCTCAAGAATTAATTTCGATGCTAAGACGACTGACTCCACGTTTATATTCTATCTCTTCTTCTCAGGCAGAAGTGGATGAAGAAGTGCACTTAACGGTTGGTGTTGTTGAATACGATACCAATAAAGGTAAGCGAATCGGTGGCGCTTCTGGATTCCTATCTAATGGTTTAGAGGAAGGCGAAGAAGTTAAGGTGTTCATCGAGCATAACAATAACTTCAAACTACCTAGTGATGACAATACGCCAGTTATCATGATTGGCCCAGGAACAGGTATTGCTCCTTTTAGAAGTTTCTTACAAGAGCGTGATGCAAGAGAAGCCGAAGGTAAAAACTGGTTAGTCTTTGGCGACAGAACGTTTGCTCAAGATTTCTTATACCAAGTCGAATTCCAGCGTTACTTAAAAGACGGCTTATTAAGTCAGCTTGATGTGGCCTTTAGCCGAGACGGCGCAAATAAAGTTTATGTGCAAGACAAGTTAAAACAAAACGCCGAGCAATTATGGCAATGGTTGCAAGACGGGGCATACCTCTATGTCTGTGGTGATGCAGAAAGAATGGCGAAAGATGTACAGACAACGCTATTAGATATTGCACAACAGCAAGGCGGATTAAGCTCAGAAAGTGCTGAAGAGTGGCTAAAAGATCTTCGTAAACAGAAACGATACCAAAGGGACGTATATTAATGGAAAAGCAAGTTGTATTGGGTGAAGAACTAGGCCCACTTTCTGACAATGAAAGACTAAAACGAGAAAGTAACTTTTTGCGTGGCACCATTACTAACGACCTCAAAAACGAGATTACCGGTGGCTTTGAAGCAGATAACTTTCAGCTAATACGTTTTCATGGAATGTATCAGCAAGATGATAGAGACATTCGTAACGAGCGAGCAAAGCAAAAATTAGAACCTTTGCATAATGTGATGTTGCGTGCGCGCATGCCCGGCGGTGTGATTACGCCTAAGCAATGGCTCGCTATCGACAAGTTTGCGACTGAAAGCTCTATGTATGGAAGTATCAGACTAACTACTCGTCAAACGTTTCAGTTTCACGGCGTATTGAAGCCAAACATTAGGCTCATGCATCAAACCTTAAATTCAATCGGTATCGATTCAATCGCAACAGCCGGTGATGTGAATCGAAATGTACTTTGTTCAAGTAACCCTGTTGAATCAGAGCTACATCAGCAAGCCTATGAGTGGGCAACAAAGATCAGTGAACATCTACTGCCAAAGACTAGAGCTTATGCCGAGATCTGGTTAGATGGTGAAAAAGTAGAAACAACAGATGAAGAACCGATTCTGGGAAGTAACTACTTACCACGTAAATTCAAAACTACGGTTGTAGTGCCACCAGATAATGATGTTGATTTACACGCCAATGATTTGAACTTTATTGCGATTGCTAAAGATGGCAAGTTAGTCGGCTTTAATGTATTGGTTGGCGGTGGGTTAGCAATGACTCACGGTGATACTTCGACCTATCCTAGAAAAGCCGATGAGTTTGGTTACATTCCTCTGGAGCATACTTTAGAAGTTGCCGCGGCAGTTGTTACCACTCAGCGTGACTGGGGTAACCGTTCAAACCGTAAAAATGCGAAAACAAAATACACACTAGATCGCGTTGGTATTGATGTATTTAAGCAAGAAGTAGAAAAAAGAGCGGGAATTACCTTTGAGCCAGTTCAAGAGTATCAACTTACTAACCGTGGTGACAAGCTTGGTTGGTTAGAAGGAATAGACGGTAAGCACCACTTAACTCTGTTCATTGAGAACGGAAGGTTACTCGACTTCCCAGGCAAGCCATTAAAAACGGGTGTTGCTGAAATAGCGAAAATCCATAAAGGTGATTTGCGTATGACGGCAAATCAAAACTTGATTGTTGCCGGTGTCCCTTTAGAAGATAAAGATAAAATAGAGAAGCTAGCTTTTGAGCATGGTCTTTTAGATTCAACAACGTCTCAACAACGTAAAGATTCTATGGCGTGTGTGGCATTTCCTACTTGTCCTCTAGCAATGGCAGAAGCAGAACGTTTTCTTCCTCAGTTTGTGACTGATGTTGAAGGCATACTGAAAAAGCATGGTGTGGACGAAGATGAAAGTATCATTTTACGCGTAACTGGCTGTCCGAATGGTTGTGGTAGAGCAATGTTGGCCGAAATCGGTCTAGTAGGTAAAGCACCAGATAGATACAACGTATACCTTGGTGGTAATAAAGCAGGTACTCGCGTACCTAAGATCTACAAAGAAAATGCCAGCTCAGCGCAGATACTTGAAGATATTGATACGCTGGTGGAACGATGGACTGCAAGTCGTCAACCACAAGAAGCATTTGGGGACTTTGTCATTAGAGATGGCATTGTAAAAGAAGTCTTAGTATCTAAGAGGGATTTTCATGCTTGAACTTAAACAAAAACCAGATCTGCAAGAGATCGTAAATCTTAATAAAGTTGAGCAAACTTTAGAGTTGGCGAGATTAAATGCTGAACTCGAAGATATGACGACACAGCAGCGTATTGCATGGGCATTGAATAATTTGCAAGGAAGCCACGCTCTTTCTTCAAGTTTTGGAGCTCAAGCTGCGGTAATGCTTCATCTAGTTACGCGCCAACAACAAGATATCGCGGTGATATTGACGGATACAGGGTATCTATTCCCTGAGACCTATCAATTTATCGATGAGCTAACAGTACTATTGGGGTTAAACCTTAAAGTTTATAAAAGCGTACTCAGCTCAGCTTGGCAAGAAGCTCGCTATGGTCAGCTATGGAATAAAGGTGTCGAAGGGCTAACTCAGTATAATCAGTTAAATAAAGTAGAGCCGATGCGCCGAGCTTTAACTGAACTGAATGTTGGAACTTGGTTCTCCGGATTACGTAGAAGCCAATCAGACTCAAGACAAGGGTTGCCTATTTTATCTATACAAAATGGTGTATTTAAATTCTTACCTATAGTCGACTGGACTAGTGAGCAAATAAATCAGTATATAGAAGAGCATGGTCTTCCACAGCATCCTCTTAAAGAGCAGGGGTATATCTCTATTGGTGATGTGCATACAACCACAAAGTATGTAGAAGGAATGAAAGAGCAAGATACTCGTTTCTTTGGATTAAAGAGAGAATGTGGGCTTCATGAAGATAATGAAGAAGAAAATGGCTCTGGTATCTAAATATAAGCAGCCATAAAACAATTAAAATCAAACCGCCAATTTGGCGGTTTTTTTGTGTTTTTGAATAACTCTGTGGATAACCTGTACCTAAAAGGGGGGTAAAAATGGATAAATAGGGCTTTCAGTCAAAATTTGAGCGAAAAGCTATTTTTATTAAGTTTTTTGAAAAAAAGCCTTGCCGATGCGTCAATGTTCTCTATAATGCGCCTCACTGACACGGCAGAGCGCACAACGCTTCGCAGTGATTCATAGGCAGTTTAGCCGAACCATTTGAGTTTAACTTCTTTTAGAAAATAAACTTAAAAAAGTGTTTGACACTGAGGTTCAAAACGCTAGAATGGCCGTCCGCTTTGAGATGTACCTCACAAAAGGAATCATCTAAAGCACGCTCTTTAACAATTTAAACCTATCAATCTGTGTGGGCACTCGTTGATGATAATCGAAAAGATTTATCAATGAACTGAGTGACCAATATCAAATTGGAAATCAGCCTTGAGCTGGTTTGTTTTACTACTTTCTTTAAATAGAGAGGAAAAGTGAAAACCAATAAGAGCACAGTCAATTCATTACTATTCTGTTGGAATAGTAATAGCTTTAAAATTACTTCTTACTTTCGAGTAAGGAACAGTTTTGAAGTCAGTATTCATTGAGCCGGTCGCCTTTTTATAAGAGCGGCCAAAAAAACTTTAATTGAAGAGTTTGATCATGGCTCAGATTGAACGCTGGCGGCAGGCCTAACACATGCAAGTCGAGCGGAAACGACAACATTGACCCTTCGGGTGATTTGTTGGGCGTCGAGCGGCGGACGGGTGAGTAATGCCTGGGAAATTGCCCTGATGTGGGGGATAACTATTGGAAACGATAGCTAATACCGCATAACGTCTACGGACCAAAGAGGGGGACCTTCGGGCCTCTCGCTTCAGGATATGCCCAGGTGGGATTAGCTAGTTGGTGAGGTAATGGCTCACCAAGG
>NZ_LZFW01000005.1 GCF_001676025.1 Vibrio sp. UCD-FRSSP16_30 | reverse complement strand
TGACCTACTGAGCTACCATCAATGAACACTTCTACTGATTGTGCGGCAGGGTCAATGCTACCTAACGTAAACGTTGGATTAGTGTCCTTGGTCAAATTATCTGTGTCAGTCCCTGCCGTGTTCGCGCCGGCACTGTCTGAGCCATTGGTCAAATCCACTACAGGTTTTGAAATGGTCGTATCAAGATGCGCGGTTGCACTGCCATCTTTGTGGTTCCCTGCCGCATCCGTTGCTGTCAACGTAACAGTTAGGTCGCCATCGGTAAGACTAGTAAGATCGACATCGGTAAGGCTAAAGTGACCTGTTTGATGATCTACATTGCCATTGAGCGTAGCAAGCTGCTGTGGTGTTAATACCACTTGCTTATGAGCGCTATCAGTAATGACAACCTCTGTTACCTTCGTAGTGCTATCGATGACAATATCCGTCAACTCACCCGATAACGTGGCATGGGCTTGCTCGGTAGTATTAATGGAATCGCTGTGATTCCCATCGGTCAGAGTCACTTTTGGTGCTTCGATGGAAGCATCAATGTGCGTAATCAATGGCTGACTGTCTTTTGAGTGGTTCCCTGCGGTATCTATCGCACTGGCAGTAAAGCTGTGGTCCCCATCAGGCAGCGGTTTTGATGGCGTAAAGCTAAAGTCACCGGTTTTATCCGCTGTGACAGTGGCAATCACCGCGCCATTATCTTTAATGGTAACGATAGCATTAGGCTCTGCACTGCCCGTGATTGGTGGTGTATTATCCGAGTTATGCGCTGGGTTCGCCAGTCCATTGAGCGTAGGCACTGCCGTTGTCGTATCTAACTGAATATGAACCGTTGTTTGAGGTGAGGGATTCCCTGCTTTATCCGTTGAATGTATCGCAACACTCAAGTCACCATCAATAAGTTGTGAGGCGGCGCCTGATACACCATTGGCTTTGGTTAAATCCACATTCAGCTCAAAGGTGCCATTGGGATTAACTGTAACGGCTGAGGTGTCAACCGTCACTGCATTCCCTTTACTGTCCGTCACCACTACACTATCAAGGTGCGCTCCCGCTTCAATCTGACCTGAAATGTGTGCTTTGCTCTGCTCGTCATGATTAATTACGGCGTCATGATGAGCGTCTGTCGTAGCCGTACCATCGGTGATGGCAACGGTGGCGTCGGTATGTGTGTCAACGGTTACCGTCAATGCATCAGACGTACTGGTGTTACCTGCCTTGTCGGTCACCTTCGCTGTGACATCATGTGATGCATCTGAAAGTGGGTTCGTAGGGTCCACCTGAATGTGCCACTGACTACCAGTGTTAGTAGCCTGACCTACTGAGCTACCATCAATGAACACTTCTACTGATTGTGCGTCAGGGTCAATGCTACCTAACGTAAACGTTGGATTAGTGTCCTTGGTCAAATTATCTGTGTCAGTCCCTGCCGTGTTCGCGCCGGCACTGTCTGAGCCATTGATCAAATCCACTACAGGTTTTGAAATGGTCGTATCAAGATGCGCGGTTGCACTGCCATCTTTGTGGTTCCCTGCCGCATCCGTTGCTGTCAACGTAACAGTTAGGTCGCCATCGGTAAGACTAGTAAGATCGACATCGGTAAGGCTAAAGTGACCTGTTTGATGATCTACATTGCCATTGAGCGTAGCAAGCTGCTGTGGTGTTAATACCACTTGCTTATGAGCGCTATCAGTAATGACAACCTCTGTTACCTTCGTGGTGCTATCGATGACAATATCCGTCAACTCACCCGATAACGTGGCATGGGCTTGCTCAGTAGCATTGATGGAATCGCTGTGATTAGCATCCGTAAGAGTTACTTTTGGTGCAAGAATATCGACATCAGCTTTCGCTGCTGTGCCTGCACCTGCAAGTGATGTATTTCCTGCCGCATCCGTCACGGTTGCACTGACTGACTCGCCAGGAATGACCTCAACATTAAATCCAGATTTTATATCGGTGTCGGTCAATGTATGGGTTTGCGCTTGTCCACTACCAACGGTGTACGTCAGTACGTCACCAGATTTTGCATCCGTGTCTGGGGTAATGATGGCTGTTACTGTGCCATCCGTACCCACTTCTTTTGCGTTATAAATGCCATCTTTACCGGCTGATTCAAAGTCAACTTTTGGCGCATTCGCCCCAAGATCGGCTGTCGCTGCTGTGCCTGCACCTGCCGGTGATGTATTTCCTGCCGCATCCGTCACGGTTGCACTGACTGACTCGCCAGGGTGTACTTCTACATTAAATCCTGAGTGTAAGTCGGTGTCGGTCAATGTATGGGTTTGTGTTTGACCATTGCCAACGGTGTACGTCAGTACGTCACCAGATTGTGCATCCGTAGCTGGGGTAATGGTGGCTGTTACTGTGCCATCCGTACCCACTTCTTGTGCATTATAAATACCATCTGAACCTGCTTTTTCAAATTTAACCGATGGTTTTAATATACTTGTATCAAGATGCGCGGTTGCACTGCCATCTTTGTGGTTCCCTGCCGCATCCGTTGCTGTCAACGTAACAGTTAGGTCGCCATCGGTAAGACTAGTAAGATCTACATCGGTAAGGCTAAAGTGACCTGTTTGATGATCTACATTGCCATTGAGCATAGCAAGCTGCTGTGGTGTTAATACCACTTGCTTATGAGTGCTATCAGTAATGACAACCTCTGTTACCTTCGTGGTGCTATCGATGACAATATCCGTCAACTCACCCGATAACGTGGCATGGGCTTGCTCAGTAGCATTAATGGAATCGCTGTGATTCCCATCGGTCAGAGTCACTTTTGGTGCTTCGATGGAAGCATCAATGTGCGTAATCAATGGCTGACTGTCTTTTGAGTGGTTCCCTGCGGTATCTACTGCACTGGCAGTAAAGCTATGGTCCCCATCAGGCAGCGGTTTTGCTGGCGTAAAGCTAAAGTCACCGGTTTTATTCGCTGTGACAGTGGCAATCACCGCGCCATTATCTTTAATGGTAACGATAGCATTAGGCTCTGCACTGCCCGTGATTGGTGGTGTATTATCCGAGTTATGCGCTGGGTTCGCCAGTCCATTGAGCGTAGGCACTGCCGTTGTGGTATCTAACTGAATATGAGCTGAAGTCGCATCTGTACTATTACCCGCGATATCCGTTGAATGTATTGCAACACTCAGATCACCATCCACAAGCTGTGAAGCGGCGCCCGACTCACCATTGGCTTTGGTTAAATCGACATTAAGCTCAAAAGTGCCATTGGGATTAACGGTAACCGCAGAGGTATCAACCGTTACCGCATTCCCTTTACTGTCTGTCACCACTAAGCTGTCAAGATGCGCGCCCGCTTCAATGGTACCTGTAATGTGCGCATGACTTTGCTCGTCATGATTAATTACGGCGTCATGGTGAGCGTCTGTCGTTGCCGTACCATCGGTGATGGCAACGGTGGCGTCGGTATGTGTGTCAACGGTTACCGTCAATGCATCAGACGTACTGGTGTTACCTGCCTTGTCGGTCACCTTCGCTGTGACATCATGTGATGCCTCTGAAAGTGGGTTCGCAGGGTCCACCTGAATGTGCCACTGACCACCAGTGTTAGTAGCCTGACCTACTGAGCTACCATCAATGAACACTTCTACTGATTGTGCGTCAGGGTCAATGCTACCTAACGTAAACGTTGGATTAGTGTCCTTGGTCAAATTATCTGTGTCAGTCCCTGCCGTGTTCGCGCCGGCACTGTCTGAGCCATTGGTCAAATCCACTACAGGTTTTGAAATGGTCGTATCAAGATGCGCGGTTGCACTGCCATCTTTGTGGTTCCCTGCCGCATCCGTTGCTGTCAACGTAACAGTTAGGTCGCCATCGGTAAGACTGGTAAGATCGACATCGGTAAGGTTAAAGTGACCTGTTTGATGATCTACATTGCCATTGAGCGTAGCAAGCTGCTGTGGTGTTAATACCACTTGCTTATGAGCGCTATCAGTAATGACAACCTCTGTTACCTTCGTAGTGCTATCGATGACAATATCCGTCAACTCACCCGATAACGTGGCATGGGCTTGCTCGGTAGCATTGATGGAATCGCTGTGATTCCCATCGGTCAGAGTCACTTTTGGTGCTTCGATGGAAGCATCAATGTGCGTAATCAATGGCTGACTGTCTTTTGAATGGTTCCCTGCGGTATCTATCGCACTGGCAGTAAAGCTGTGGTCCCCATCAGGCAGCGGTTTTGATGGCGTAAAGCTAAAGTCACCGGTTTTATCCGCTGTGACAGTGGCAATCACCGCGCCATTATCTTTAATGGTAACGATAGCATTAGGCTCTGCACTGCCCGTGATTGGCGGCGTATTGTTCGAGTTATGCGTTGGGTTGGCCAGTCCATTGAGCGTAGGTACTGCCGTTGTGGTATCTAACTGAATATGAGCTGAAGTCGCATCTGTACTATTACCCGCGATATCCGTTGAATGTATTGCAACACTCAAATCACCATCCACAAGCTGTGAAGCGGCGCCCGACTCACCATTTGCTTTGGTTAATTCCACATTCAACTCAAAAGAGCCATCGCTTTTAACCTTAACGTGAGAAGTATCAACGGTTACGCTATGACCTTGACTGTCCGTTACCACTAGGCTATCAAGATGTGCGCCTGCTTCAATGGTACCTGTAATATGAGCTTTGCTTTGCTCTACGTTATTAATAACCCCGTCAAGATTCGCTCCATCTGTTATTACAACACTTGCCACTGTGTGTTGATCAACCACAACAGGTAAACCCGTCACTGTTTGACCATCATGTCCCGATGGATCTGTAACTTTAGCACCTAGATTATGAGTATCCCCCCCTGTAGAAATGGATGAGCCTAAATCTACTTGGATTTCAAAATGACCCTTGCCATCGGTGTAGCCAGAGCCGACTACCTTGCCTGTGCCATCGGTGATATCAACATGGGAGAATGGAATATCGGTATGACCGACCACCGTTGGGGTCGCGTTAAAGGTAATACCGTCGGTATTGCTTGAGCCTGTATCTGTTGCTGACGTTAAACCTGTTAGCGTCACCGTTGGTTGTGCCGGAGATTGAGTTGGCACTGTTGGCGCCGTATTACTCACATTCGTTGGCGTTGGAACTGTAGTGGTGACCGTTGGTTGACCGCCAGTCGTTGATGGCTTGCTAAGCGTTGCAGTGGGTTCGAAAGTAATGAACTTAGTATCTACCCCACCATGATGATCATCGGTGCTCACCTCAAAGGTATCTTGACCTGAGTAAGTGTATGTTTTTGCGTCATAGCTCATGCCTTGATGGATAGCATCAGCATGTAAGGTGTAGTGATAATCACCTGTTTTTGGATCTAAGCTCAGATCACCAAAGGTGCCTGTAGCGATAACCATCTGGCCAGAAGCTGCGCCCGTTTTCACCCCATAAGTGTGCGAATCTTTGCTGTCCACATCGGCTGTTTGTAATGTGCCTGCAATGTGCGTGGTTTGCGCCACAGATAAGACAGGTTTGTCATTGGTCCCGAGGATCGTAACAGTCAGATCGCCAGTATTGGTGTTACCTGCCACATCCGTCACTGTGTACGGTGTATGATCGGTGATCTTCTCACCTTCCGCTAAATGCTGAGCGGCTTTGTTATCTAACTGATACGTGTAATGACCATTTTGATCAAGATGGAACTTGCCATGCTGACCTTGAATATCACCCGCCGTAACCACATCACCGTGTTCGGCATGAGGAATAAGCTCCCCCGCGGCTGATGGTTGATGATCTTCCGTCACCGTATTCGTTGCATCTGGTGCATTCACTGACTGATCAATCACTACCGGTAAATCCGTAGTGGTATGGCTATCATGGCCCGATGGGTCTGTGACTTTAGCACTTAGATGATGCGTATCCCCCCCAAAAGAAGTAGGTTTAGCTAAATCAATTGCGATTTCAAAGTGCCCATTGGCATCGGTATAACCTGAACCCACCACCTTGCCGACACCATCTGTGATATCAACGTATGAATAAGGAATATCAGTATGGCCGACTACCGTTGGCTTAGAGTTAGAGGTAATGCCGTCGGTATTGCTTGAACCTGTATCAGTATTTGGTGTTAAACCCGTTAACGTCACCGTTGGTTGCGCTGGGGTTAAAGTGGGGGTAATTAACGCGGAGGTACTTACGCCAGTTATTGTTGGCACTGTTGTGGTAACGGTAGGGTGACCACCAGCAGAAGTTGGAGCCGTGATTGTTGCTGTTGGATCAAAAGTAATGAACTTAGTATCTACTCCACCATGATGATCATCGGTGCTCACCTCAAAGGTATCATGCCCCGTATAGGTGTGTGTTTTTGCATTGTAATTCATACCTTGATGGATGGCATCGGCATGCAAGGTATAGTGATAATCACCGGTTTTAGGATCTAAAGTTAAATCCCCAAATGTGCCTTTAGCGACGACCGATTGACCTGATGTAGTACCACCTGAGATACCATAAGTATGAGTGTCCGTAGTATCTATGTCTGCCGTATTTAATGTACCTGCTGTATGATCATTTTGTACTACTGATAGCACTGGGACATCATTAATACCCGAAATGGTTACAACAACATCGTGAGAAGTACCGCCATCTTTTGATGTCACCGCAAATGTTTCTGAGAATGACTCACCAACACCAAGCTGCTGAATTGCTTTATCACTATCTAAAACAGAAAATGACCAATGCCCATCCTCATCCATGGTAAACTCACCATGCTGGGCTGAGACATTTAACGGACGAAAGAATGCATCATCATGGTCTGAATCAGTAATATTAAATTGACCTTTTGTATGCAGATTTCCAGCCTGAACATCAGTATCTTCAATGACATGACCAACACCAGCCCCAGAAATAATCGCTTTGTCTTCAGTGCCTCGAATCACAATCGTAATATCATGATTCCAACCACTATTACTTGAGGCAGGAACAACTTCAGTTAGGGTCTCCCCTAGCTTCAATGCCTGAATTCGTGGATCGAGATCATTGGCAGAATACTGCCAGTGGCCTTGCTTATCTAGTTGGAAATGACCATATACGCCTTGAAGATCAGAGTCATTAAACCCTTTTAAGCTAGTCGCACTTTCAACAAGTACACCACTTGCAACCAACTGGCCAGCTTGTACCGCAACATCTTCGGTAACAACAGCCGCAGTATCTCCAGAAATAATTGAAATACCGGCACCACTTTTAACCATGGTAAAAGAGTGACCAACAGCATGCCCATCAACCATCTGATGAACTAAAATGGGTGCAGAGCCACTAACAAGAGTGGGACCTACTGAGAAAACCTGAAATACCCCATTAGAATGCACTTCAACAACACCATGTGGAGTCACAACTTGAGAATGTTGGAATTGTGTGTGATCGCTATTATTCTGAGGTACTACCTTGCCGATAAAGACAGGAGCTGCCACATCATGCTGCGTTAGCACTGGATGACTGATATGCTCAGTTGATTGCGCTGCCGGCAACTCACTCTGTGGATTTTGAACCGATGCGCGTGCAGTGTGCGAATGAGATACCGACTGAGCAGCAACAATATCAACAACCGGCCTTCCCAGTTCATTCTCTTGTACACGAAACTCTGACGCTTTTAACTTCTCTGCTTGTTTCTGTTGCTGTTTCGCTTTAGAGATAGTTTTGTCTTGTGGTGTTTTTGTAGTCTTAGACATTTTTTTCTTTCCTTATCTCTCGCCAAACGCGCCAGTAACATTGGTAAATACGGGTTTCCATAAATATTCAAAAACAGTTTTTTTGCCCGTAATAATGTCGGCCTCACCTGTCATACCTGGAATCGTTTTCAAATCTGTTGAACCCTTTGTAAAATAGGGCTTTTCGATAGCTATTTTCACTTTGTAATAAACTCCACCACGCTCATCTTGATCCGTGGTTGGGGAAATATGCGTAACAATGCCAAGCAATGTGCCGTATCGGCTATAATCGAAGGCATCAATTTTAATTCTCGCAACATCACCTACTCGAACAAAACCAACATCGCGTGGGGATAATTTAGTTTCCATTAAGCCTTGTTTGGTCATAGGGACAATGACAGCAACAGTGCCACCGGGTTTAACTACACTCCCTACCGACTTACTAGGAATAGACTGGATGACACCATCGACAGGTGTTCTCACCGTATCAGCCTTCACCTCATTGGTATTTTTTCTTAATCTGGCTTGAGCTTGGATTAATTCAGTTTGAACTTCGGTTCGTTTTTCAGATACTTCGGCAACTAACTCTGCTTTTTTTTGTAGTGACTGTTGCTGAAGATGAACTAAGGTTTTATTGAGTACGTCATGCTTCCCTTTCAGTACTTTTACCTGACGTAGTAGTGATTCATATTTCTGTTTGGTATCAAGGCGTTGCACCTCTGACACCGCATCACCCACCCCAGGCTGGCTCATCATGTCGAGTTCATCTTTTGACGATTTAAGCTGAGAGCGTAGTACTGGCTCTTCTTGCAATAAGCCCGATACCTCTGCCTGAGTTTTAGCAATTTCTGCCGCTGTTACTCGAATAATGGCATCTCGTTTTTTGTTCATATCATTCAGCGCATCTAAATGGCTTGATATCAACTTGCTATATTTACTATCGAATTTGCTGAAATCTGGGGTAGTGCCACGCATAAAGGCATCAAAACGCAGCAATTTCATTTCTAAATTGGCTTTTTTTGCTTCAAGTTCTTCTTTGGTCGATACGCTGACCACAGAAGAAAAATGAACCAAACTTTCACCTTTTGAGACCACTCCGCCTTCTTGTGCATCTACTGAGAAAATCGTACCGCCATGCTCAGACTGGATAACTCGCTTATGCCCTAGGGGAACAATTTGACCTTTACTCTTAGAGATTTCTTCAACCTCAGCTTGAGTAGACCACAACACCAATCCGGCGATAGATACACAAATAAACAATGCAACCCAACGAATGATGCGGCGATCTCTAGAGGATTCGATGGTGTTTGAAAATTCGTGCTCTGGCCAGTCACGGTTTGAATTGCTCATATGTACCTCATTAATTGTAATATTTGTTTCATCACTAGCATCTAAAGACGCTAACCTGAAACTGGCCCGCTATATGCGATGGTTCCTTTATCCATAACGATGACTTGATCTACATGCTCTAAAATTGATTGATCATGTGTAGAGAAAATGACGGTTTTACTTCCTTTCGCGCTATCTAAAAACTTAGAGAACGCAGCTTTGACGACTGGATTACCACTTGAAATAGGTTCATCCATTAAAATGAAATTAGAGTCACTAATAATCACTCTAGCCAAAGCGATGGCTTCAACCTCAAGTGACGACATCATGATATTGCACGCATCAAATAGATCTTGATTGATGTCCCCACCCACAATATCAAGAAGAGGCTGAGCACCCGCTTGGATTAAGGCATTTAAAATATCTGCGTCTGTCGCATCTGCTTTAACCGCTCTTATATTTTGAGCCAAAGATCCTTCCACTAAATTCGTTTCTGCAGGCGCATAAGAGCACCACCCCCTAAAGACACTTGGATCGTATTGACGAATGTTGCTTTCATTCACCGAAACAAACCCAGCTTGAGGTTCTATCACCCCAAGGGCTGTTAATAACAAGGTGCTTTTACCACAACCATTTGGTCCAATAACGGCGACAATCGAACCATTCTCAATACTGCTTTCAACATTACTAAGTGCTGGAGAACCTTCGGCTGAATATCGAAAAGTCACACCTTTAAATAATAGTTTTGGTGCTTGTTGAATATTGGGAATATCCAACCGCAATTCATTATTCTCAGTGGGAACACTTAAGAATCCATCAAATTGCTTAATCGCACTTTGTATCATGGTGAATTTAAGTGAAGAAGAAAACGCCATTGATGCCGGGCCGGTAATTCGCCAAATAAGCATGACACAAGCGATTAGCGCTCCTGACGTGATTGACTGATTAAGTACTAAAAAAATACCGACAAAAATGGTAGTTAATCCTGTTGCCATCGCCATAAATTGACTAACGGCTGCAAACAAGCCATTACGTTTCGCAAACAAAAAGTTCTGTCTGGCATTTTCTCGATTAACGCGGTGCAAGTTAGTAATCCAACCACTCGCACTCCCTCCCGATTTCAAGAAAAGAATATTTCTTGATAATTCAGTTACTGCATCTTGATGCTCATTGTAAATTAAGGGTAACGCTGCATTAGTATATTTAGTCAGTAGTAACGATATAATATAATTAAGCACCAACATACATATTGGCACTAATACTAACCACCCCGCCAACAGTGCAATAACAACTAACACTATGACGACAAACGGTAAATCAAGCATACTGCCACCAACGGTACCAGCTAATATAGAGCGTACTCGTTCGGTGTTTTTCATACGATTGATATGATTGGTAATACCAACTCGGCTTAATAGCATCAGCGGTATATAACACAATCTATAGAAAGTTATATTGGCAATTTCACGAACAAACTCAGTAACTGTTTTAGATAATATATATCCACGTAGCAGCCTTGCCCCAACATAAATAAATAGTGCAATAACAGCCCCAACTGCAATTTGAGGTAATACCATGACTAAATGTGAGCCAATAACCTTGTCATATACTGTCATGGTAAATAAAGGAATGGATAATCCAGTAATAGTCGACATCAAAGTCAAAATCAAAACAGGCCAATACCACTTACGGCGTTGATTTAATTCTTTTAAATATGTTCGAATATTTATTTGACGACTAGGAAGCGTTTCTAAAACTATAATATGAGAAAAACTTTGAATCTCTTCAAAGCTTATTTCTTCCCAGGTATTTGAACCAACAAGATTAATCTCGTATCTCTTCCCTCTATGACGGAATAGAGATGCTTGGTACTCGTTTTCTGAATCTTTTTCAGCCGTTCGAATACCAATAAAAGGATGATAGCTCTCTTCAAGTTGATTTCTATGAGCCTTATTAACCGTAAAAGTAATATTAAACTTCTTTAATTGCTCAGATAAATCTACAGGCGTCATACGCTCGAGAGTGGGGTTTCTTGTCAGGTTTCTCGCCTGAGCATTCATCCCGACTTGTTTAAGAAGCGCAATAGAGGTGCGCTTTAACGTATCAAAGTGTTCACTATTTTTATTCATTACAAACCACCTTGAGACAAATCAAAATGACCTATCCCATCAGTATCTATGCTAAGTACACCATCAAAATGATCATCAAGTGGCGTTGCATAACTAGAGATCAAAATTGTACGCTTTGATTTTTGCGAGATAAGATAGTGAGTCAGTTTTTCTGACGATGTAATATCAAGAGACAAAAATGGTTGCTCTAACGCAATAATGGTAGCCTCTTGAACAAATGCACGAACCAAGGCAATAAGTTTAATTACCCCTTTATTAAACGAATCCGTGCCACTTTCATTAATCCGCGTTTGGTATCCAGAAGATAATTCAGCCAACATTGTGGTGATACCTAACTCATCGGCAATCTCCATCGCTTTATTTTCTAGAGCAGGAGTAAACATGGTCATATTTTCCAGAACCGTACCTGAGAATAAGGTTGGCCATGCACTAGAGAGCACGACGGATTCACGAAATTGTTCATAGTTGTAATCATAAAGATTCGTGCCCCCTATTTTGACTGAACCTTGACGAGGTGGCTCCAGTCCAGCAACTAAGGACAATACCTCAGAAGCAAAAAATAGAGCATTGGAAGTCACCTTAATAAGGCCGTTTTTAGGAAGCGTGATATCTTTGAATACTAATACTTTACTAACCACATCCATCTCAACATCATCAAAATGAATCTCTTCAGCCTCAAGCTTATCTTCAATTTTCACCTTATTGGCAAACTGAACTTCGGGTAAATCAATAAGATCTTGGACTTCTTTCTTAGCAACTTGAGCTGCCGCAACTCGCGTATAGAGACCAATCAATGAGCTTAATGGTGCGACTGCACGGCCAGCTAAAATAGAGCATGCAGTCAATCCACCGACAGTCATCTCTCCATAAATAACCATAACTGAGCCAAGGAATATAATCGCAAGTGTTGTGAATTGAGAGGCGCCACCGATGCACTCTTGTAAGCGAATAGACAGCCAGTCGACTTGCTTCTGCTGCTGTTGAATACGATAGTTAGTACGGCGAAATTGATTAAAAAGTGTTGTTTCTTGAGCCGTAGCTTTAATCGCCGTTAACCCAGAAAAAACCTTAATAAAAATACGAGATCGTTGACTTTCAGTTAATGAAAGATCATGGGTAAGCCTTGTTAGCTTGCGGCCTAACACGAGAATCATGACACCCACAGCAAGCCATACCATCACTGGAACCCAAATAAGCTTTCCACCGATGAAATAAACAAGCCAAAAAAACAATGCAGCAAAAGGCAAATCCACCAACGCTAATAGCGCTTGCCCTGAATACATATCACGAATATTGGATATTGCAGAAACACCATTAAATACACGTCCAACATTCATTTTCGCAATGTTTTGATAATTCCCCTTAAATAATGAGGATATAACATCTTTAGCTGTATGCAGTTCAAAATTAGCACCTGATGCAGCTAATAACCAACTACGAAAATAACGTAAAATAGCTTCTAAAGTAATAGCGATAAGCACGCCAACAAATAATATAGTGGCTGTATCATAACTTTGATTAGGTAAAATACGATCGTAGGTATGCAACATTGAAAATGGCATAGCCAAAGATAATATATTGATAAACAATGAGATTATTATTAATATATAAGTATTGCTTCCACCAAAGAAAAGCTTAAATTTTTTATTTTTCACTCTTTATCCAATATAGTGGAATTAAAATAGTGAAATATTTTAGTGCTTCTACCTCTTATTAACAAGTGTAATGCCCCGACCTATCACCCCATAATTAAAAACTTACTTATCAAAAATAAGACCCTAAATTGAACTGTCTTACTGTATGATAAATACACAAGCGCTTGATACAAAAACCTTTATTTTTCAGTGCGTAAATCAACCCCAGCACGTTATGCATACTGGCATTAAGTAATACAAAATACCAGATTAATCAATATTTTATAGCATTTGTTTTTATAAACTTATTAGCATAATTTGTTGTTGGCTATCATATGTCTAATCTAATGTTTATGAGTATTTAAAAGAACAGGCGCGTCAACCTGCTTAATAATTACTATTATTTAGATTATGAAATCTTGAACGAATATTATGAAAAAACCATTAGCAATATTGATCGGACTGTTCTTCCTCTCTACCTCAAGCATTACTCAAGCAACAAACTTATCTGAAGTCTATAACCAAGCTAAACAAAAAGACATTAAGTTACAAACAACAAAAGCACAGCGTGATGCTGCTTTTTCTAATGTAGACGCACAACGTTCCCCCTTACTTCCTCAAATTAATTTAGTTGGTAAAGCTGAAGCTTTGGTTCAAGATCACCAGGGTGGAGAATATACAAATGGCAATCATCCTGTTCAAGACTACGAAGAAGGTTACACGACGAGTGCGCGCCTTGTTCTAGAACAAGAGTTATATCAACGCTCTAGTTGGGTCAATCTTGCCATAGCTGAAAAACAAGCCCGTCAAGCCGATGCTGTCTATGCCGCTTCCCAACAAGACTTAATATATCGCACCACTGATGCCTATTTCGCCGTTTTGCGTGCTCAAGATAAATTGGAATCTGTGCGTCAAGAAAAACAAGCCGTTGCAAATCAACTTGATCAGGTAAAGAAAAGACACCGAGCAGGGTTATCTGCCAATGCAGACATACACGATGCCGAAGCACAATATGATGGTGTTGTTGCAGAAGAAGTGATTGCTGAAAATAGTCTAATCAATAGCTATGAGAAACTACGCCAAATCACTGATGAAAAATATCAAGATATCGACACTCTTAATCTTAAGCGTTTTTCAGCAGCACGCTCTACGGCTAGTGAAGAAGAATTGGTTCAAAAAGCTCATAAGCAAAATCTAGAATTACTTGCGGCCCGTATAGAAAAAGATGTAGCCAAAGACAACATTGCAGCCAATCAGTCTAAACATCTCCCTTCTCTCAATCTCAATGCTTCCTACGGCAATGAAGACTACAAAAATGCTTGGGGACGATCCAGTATTGACCACTCGCATGGCAATGAATTAAATGCCGGATTAACGTTAACAGTACCCATCTATTCTGGTGGTAAAACGACCGCCAAATCAGAGCAAGCCGAGGCTGATTTCGTCGCATCTAGTAAAAAGCTAGAAGGTGAGTACCGTACCGTAGATAGTGAAATTCGTGCATACCATAATAATGTGAATGCAGCCTATGGCACTTTAAAAGCATACGAGCATTATATTGAATCAGCTCATGCCGCACTTAAAGCAACCTTGGCTGGATTCAAAGTTGGAACACGTACTATAGTGGACGTCCTCAACTCGAATCGTCGAGTATTTGAAGCTGAACGCAACTTGGCGAATGCTCGTTACGACTACATCCTCAGTGGCCTGCATGTCAAACTCGTTACAGGCTCTCTTACAGAGCAGGATATTTTAGATATCAATCAAGGATTAACAAAACCTCAGCACACTGTGGGTAATAAACAATCGTAGGCTAAGGTTTTTATAAGGAGGTAGAGTCCAACAACATACCTCCGCTATCTATTCTCAATTTATCTAAAGGGATAAATCATCTTTAGAGTTAAACTAAAAAAGCAGCCCGAAGGCTGCTTTAAAGGTATTAAGTTATCAACTTAATTAGTCATGAGTAACATCAATAACTGTGAATGTTACAGAAGCGTATGCTGGAGACTCTGTTCCTGATTTGTTTTGATTATATAGACCTGCTTTGAAGTACATATAATCAGAGGAGTAGAAGTCATCAATTGTAATAGCGTCTGTATCTGTTGAGTTATTAATTAACTGCTTAGAACGAGTTTTAGTATAAGCAATTGAATCGGCAGTAGTATAAGTGTAGCCGTCATGCCATACAGTAACTTTTAGTTGGTCACCTGTTAGGTCAATCTCGTAGCTCCACTCATCGCCTAGTGCAATACCATTTTCTGGTTCAACTGGGTCACCACTTGCGTCTTGGTCAGTATCATTCTTATCCGTGAAACCAATAATGTTGATACGGTCACCTGGGTCGCCACTTGAATCATCTACAGTAAAGAATACCGAACCTTTGTCATGCTCAGGCAGTTTACGGTAGTAGATTTTCACTGGCTCATGATCTTCACCGTGGATTTGACCAACGATGATACGACCAATTTGATCTTCACTATCAGCATCAACCGATACGGTATTAACAACTAGCGTAGCTTTCATGTTGCCATCAACACCACCAACTTTATCTTGGTTCGATGATGATGCTTCACTTGTTACCCAGTTATTTTTAGTTAAACCAGTAACGTTTGCATCGCCGCCATCAGTGTATCGTGTGATAAGTTCACGTAGCTCAGAACGTGGGTAGCTTGAGCCACCTGAACTGCCTGCTTCGTTAGCAACTTGGAAGGTTACACAACCATTTTCAAATGTAATTTCTTCTTCGCCGTCAGCACCCAGTGTTTTGTTATCAACTAAGTCTTGAATGTCTTCAACGTCGTTCATTGATACGCCGTCACCAACCGTGTAACCCCAGATAGACATGTCAATGTTACAGCTACCTACAACTACATCATCACCTGAACCTGAATCGCCGCCACCGGTACCCGAATCATCGCCTGAACCTGAGTCACCTTCACCAGAGCCAGAGTCGTCACCGCCACCTGTGTCAGAATCATCTTCTGTACCATCACAACCATAAACTTGTGTTTCGATGATACTGTTCCAGCTAGAGCCTGCAGAGTTACCAGAGCCCGTAATACGTACATAACGTGCATCACTGTCTTCGACATCGATATCTTCATAACTTGAGTCTGCACCCGATGAAATGCCACCAGCTAATACATTTGTCCAAGTGCTGTTATCTGTTGATGTATCAATTTCGAAGTAAGAACTACGCTGATTACCTTTGTACCACTGAATAGCAACATCAGTAACCGATGCTTCAGCACCTAAATCAAATGTAATCGACTTGCCAACACCGTTTGAAGACCAGCGAGAGTCATCAGTTGTATTATTATCGTACGCATTTTCTGGACCATGACCGTCATTGGTACCGTCATCAAATCCGTCAACAATGGTCAATTCATTGCTTGTAGAACAACTGCCCACAGCGCCTGTATCACCAGAATCTGCATCAGAACCCGAATCATCACCAGAGCCTGAATCGCCATCAGATCCTGAACCAGAATCATCACCAGCGCCTGAGTCGGCATCAGAATCTGAGCTTACTAAAGTGAAATCATCGAAGCGACCTTCGTCGCCATTATAGCCACCATAGATAGTAACTGATGTTGCTGAGCCTGAATTGAATGAAAGAGTGACCTCTTCAAAGTCGTCACCGCCACCAGTGCTGCTGTATGTTTCTCCAGCAACATCTACGCCGATTTCACCCGAACCTTTAATATAAGCACTTAATAAATAAGTAGTATTTGCATCAACGGATAACACCTGCTCAACTTTACCAGCAGAACCTGTGATCTTTGCTGATGCTGAACCTGTGTTAGCGTCTCCAGAAATGGCAGAAGGATCAGTGTCAGCCCATCCATCAAAACTACTTTCAAAACTTGAGTTTTCAATCGAAACAGTTGCGGCATGAACAGCAGGTAATGTTCCAACAGATAAAGCGGCAGCAACAACAGCTGCAATATAGTTACGTTTTGTCTTAAGTATCATAATAATGATATCCCTAAAGATTATTATCTCATGAAGATTTTTTACGACTCAACAACCTTCAATCCCTATCAAACAGACTCATGATGTTTATATTCTTATAATACAAGTTCATTTTCTGTAGGAATTAGAATTGACCAGAAGCGACCACTTCGCAACAAAAAAGCAACCTTAAAATAAGAACTAAGATGCTTATCACAATAAAAATGACACGAAACAGCAACATTTTAATATTGCACACAAGCAGATCACACTTTAAAGCTCTGCTTAAAAGCTTCGAACATGCTGATAAAAAACATAAAGTTCTGATAAAACACGCAATAACCCGCTTTAGATCACACGAGCTATGATGCATTCAAATTGAATCGGTAAAATAGATGGTCAATATACAATCAAGGGGAAAGGTGTCACTTAACATTAATTTATGTACACAAAGGTAACAGTTATCTTATTAATGAGATCTCGAACTAAAGCGTAATTAAATACAACTCACCCGTTAAACGTTCAATTAAAGATAAAAACATAAAACCTGTGAGTATTTGATAAGGAATACTCAGGATACATTCGGTTACAAAGTTCTTTGCTGTATTCACTTATAGTGACCTCATTGAAGTTTGAGACAGAAAAAAGGTTTTATTATGAAAAAATTATGTTTAGTTGCTGCGGCACTTTTACTTTCACAATCAGCTCTAGCAGATGCAGGTAACACATACATTCGCAACGGTAATGTTTACTCTCACCAAGGACAAGCATTCGTCGGTGGCGGTCTAGTTACTGCCAGCAAATTCTA
The DNA here is from genome assembly GCF_001676025.1 of Vibrio sp. UCD-FRSSP16_30. Classification (GTDB taxonomy): domain Bacteria; phylum Pseudomonadota; class Gammaproteobacteria; order Enterobacterales; family Vibrionaceae; genus Vibrio. Next base: position 100,745 of record NZ_LZFW01000005.1, on the reverse strand, counting down.
TAAAGGCCAAAAACATCAAGTTAGTGCTTACCTTAACGGCGGTTACCACGGTGAAGACTTTAACGCTGACCTAACCGGTGTTAACTATCGTTTCCTAGGTAACAACGACGATGTTCTTAACATGGGTGTTTACGCCGTTCTAAACCCAGGTTTTGATGCGGATGATGCGACTATTCTAAAAGGAATGAAAGACCGTAACCCTAGTGGTGACCTAGGTTTAAGTGCTGATGTACACCTTGGTCAAGGCACTCTTTCTGGTAAATTCCAACAAGATGTGACTGGCGCATACGAAGGCTTCCAATCAGACATCACTTATTACCACCCAATGAACTTAGGCTTTGCAGATCTAGTACCTTTCGCTGGTGTTCACTACTACAGTGAAGACTTTGTAAACTACTACGGTGGCGTTTCACAATCTGATGCAACAGCAGGTCGTCCTGCCTATAAAGCAGACGGCGCGTTTGCTTATAAAGTGGGTTACAACCTAATTATTCCTGTAACTGACCACCTTGATATTACTCAAGCAACTGGCTACTCATACCTAAGCAAAGACTTAGCTGATTCTCCATTGATTGATAGCCAAAACCAATGGGCTACCACTCTAGGCGTGAACTACGCATTCTAATTAGACAAAGGTAATCAATAATGAAAAGCCAGAGAATGAAATTATTTAGAAACGTATCACTCATCACCGTATTGGCATTTATGCTTACGGCGTGCGCCACACCTTACGGCACCAAAAAGAGTTTTTGGACATTTGGTAAAGGGTTTGAAACCACCCAAATTGCATCGGATAGTTGGCAGATTAGTTTTGTCGGTAATAGCTACACTGACCGCTCAAAACTTCGTAAATACATTATGTATAAGTCAGCGGAGCTTTGCCACCAAGCAAACTACCCTTACTTTACCTACACAACAGAGCTGACTAATCGTGACTCTGTAGGTCAAGTTGGTGTCGGTCATACAATGAGTAATGACTTCGTGATAGGCACATCCTCTTCTTTAAGAGAAGGATCGAGCGTTGTTGAAGTAACGGGATTAGCCAGTAAGCCGAGCAGTTCGACAAATAGAGTTTATGACACTGAGTTTATTCTTAATCATTTAAAAGTAGATAACTAATTTCATTTCTCTGACTGACCATTAAGCGCCTTGTTTTTAACAAGGCGCTTTTATTTTATCTCTTTGGCAGGTGTAAAACTCAATCTCATACTTGCCCCGCCAAGATCTTTAGAGCGATGAATCGAAAGTTCCGAGCCCATCCACACTCCAATACGATCAACAATCGCAAGCCCCATACCATGACCTGCATTGTCGCGGCTTTGCTGACCACGAACAAACGGTTTAATCACTTGCTCTACTTCTTGATCTGCCACACCTTGACCATCATCATCGACACTTAATTCAATCACCCCTTGCTGTAACGTCAGCTGTAATCGAATTTTAGAACGCCCAAAACGCTCAGCATTACTTAATAGATTGCCTAACTGAAGTGATAGATATTTAGGATCGCTATTCACCACTAATGGTTGAGAATAAGGAATAAATTCAATTTCATGTGAATATAGGGTGCTCTTAGTTAGCTTATCTTCTAGCCAACTATTCAGCTCAATAGGCTCTAGGTTAGGCTGGATATTAGCCTGATCTAATCTCGCATAATTAAGCAAGGTCGAGACTAATTCTTCCATTGCATCTAAATCACGATTTAAACGGCTAAAGTATTTTAATCTTAATGTTTCATTGTCCGTTTCTTCAATTGCCTCAATACCAAAGCGCAGTCGAGCAATCGGTGTTTTTAGGTCATGGGAGACAGCCCGGCTTAGCAGCTTGTTGTCGTCAATAAGTTGCTGAATACGATCGGCCATTCGATTAAATTCTGTTTCGATTTCGGCGATATAAGAGGACCGATTAATAGTGATTCTTTGCTGCAATTCACCTGAGCCAAAGGATTTAGTCACTTTACTTAAATTAAGTAATTGTTTTATTAATGGAGAAACCCACAGCAATAAAATAAGCACAATTCCTGCATAAAATAAAAGCGTATATAGCTTATTTAAATCGGGACCGACTTGTGGATTAGGCACTAGTTGAGTTTGAATATGCAGTACTTTCCCAGTGTCGGGCAGTCGATAATTAAAGGACAGCCCTTCATCGGACTCAAGTAACAGCTGACCTTCAGATTCAAACTGAATTTTTAAAGACGAAGGGAGTGGAAACTGGCTTTCATCGATTAAAGACAGTTGCTCATCATTGTGTTTATTCCAACTGTCTATCCATTGTGGCAAATCAACATGCTGATCATCCAAAGAGCGAGCAAGCTTTGTACCGGCTAATTGCAATGCTTGAATTCGTTCTCGGTTTACTTCGGAACTAGAATGAGTCTCGTGCTGACTAGCATATTCACTAATAGACCAACCAAGTGTCACAATCGAGGCAAGAACCACCACCACCAGCGAGATAATTAACTTTCTCATACTCAGAACTCTTACTGATTAATCATCATCACGACAGAAAAGGTAACCCTGTCCACGAATGGTTTTGATTTTATATGGCTGCTGTGGCGCTTCTTGTAGCTTTTTTCTTAATCGAGAGATACGAATATCAATCGAACGATCAAATCCATCATATTCAATGCCTCGCAACTCTGTGATCAGATCAGTACGAGCCACAATGGAACCTGCATGAGAGGCCAAAGCCCAAAATGCATCAAATTCGTTAGCATTAAGATCTAAGGTATGTGAATCAATCATGACTGATTTAGCCGTCGCATTAAGGACTAAAGAACCAAATTGCAGTACTTGTTTAGGTTTTTCATCAGTAGAGCGGCGCAGTAATGCTTTAATATGTGCCAGCATGACCTTGGGGCGAATCGGCTTAGTTAGATAGTCATCGGCCCCAACTTCCAAACCTCGTATTTCATCACCATCTTCAACACAGGCAGTCATAAAGAGTATTGGACCGAAGTAAAACTCCCTTGCCTCTTTGCACACATCAAAACCATTTTTCACTGGCAACATGACATCCAATAAAACAAGATCGGGAGTTTCTTCTTCTATCATCTCTAGGGCAAAGTCACCTTGGCTTGCCACTGTCACGCTATAATCATGATCCAGTAAGTAGTCACCAATCCATTCTGCTAATGACGTATCGTCTTCGACAACTAATATGTGCTGTTTATTGGTCAAAATAATCTCCACCCTGACTGAGACTGCTTAGGTGCTTTGTATACCCAGGTTACTTCCACTTTTACTTCAGCTAATAGATCGGTTGTACTTTGATCGATTAAAATAAACTTCGTGGTTTTGCTGCCTTTAAAGCTATATTCAAATTGCTGTACAACATGCCCACTCCAGCAAGTAACTGTTTTTTTACTATCATGTTGCAGCAGACAATATCGACCTTCGTCGGGCGTTTTCCACTGAAAAGTGACGTTTTGATAACAGTCCTGTCCTTTGTGCAACGCAACACATTGCTTAGGGGTTGCCGTAAATTCAATTAAGGCATCTTTTGCAAAGGCAAAACTAGGTTTAATAATCAGTAATAACAGACAGCATAATATTTTATTCATGATGCCACCTAGAACACATAGCTGACTGAAACGTTAAATAACGAATTGTAATCAGCTTGGCTAAATGGGCTATCTGTAATCTCATCGGAGAGTGCGGTTATGCGGTAGGTTGAACGAAAAACCACGTTCTGACTAATTGGGTAAGCCGCTCCTAGCTCAAAGCTGTAGCTAAAGGCATCATCTGGTTCATATTGATGAAACTGAGTTGTTGCCTCTTCACTGCTTACGCCATAGACATTTCGCACCAGTTTACTCGACGAATATATAACGCTACCTAATGCGTGTAAGTCCCAATTTTTCACCTGCCAAGATTTACCTAGCCGTGCCGTACTTTGGAAACCCATATTGTCTTTATAATCGCTTACCGCGCGAAGTTGAAAGACATAATTATCACCCCAATAACGAGTTGCTCTTAGTCCTGCGCCTATAAAATAATCCTCATCACCCATTAAATAAGCATCGCGTTGTTCTTCATTTAACTGGCTAAGATCGACATCATCATCCGATTTTTTCCACACGCCTGTAATATTTGCAGCAAGAAAATCAATAGACCAATGCTCTGAGTTCCAAAAATTGTACCCCAAATTCACCCCATCTTGGGATAGGTGAACCATTTCGACAAAAGCCCCTTTATATTGATACACACCACTAAGAAGCAGTAATGGGCTAATATCTTTATGCTCTGTTTCACGAATATCAATTTGATTGGTCACCAGTAAACTGCCACCAATTTCAAAATATCCACCATCTTCATGGCGACCACCAACATCATTTGATATATCCGTAGCAAAGGCTGATGCCGACAGAAAAAGACTGCTGAATCCAAGCGCTATTAATGGCAAGCGAGCAAAACGGTGCAATCGACTTAATAGGTCAAACTTCATAGCAAGATGAGGCCCCACTGGTATGTTTATATATGATTTTCTTACAGATAAAACCATTATGACTTACGCACTAACATGAGTCTATTTTATCCAATTAATGCTGATTATATTCTATCGGTCAATAGTGCCCTCACTACAGTAGTTAAGCCCGCTCCCACTGCATCATTTGTATGGTTTTTAAAAAATTAATAATTAATCAAAGTCACTTTTAACTAATCAATATTTTAGCCTTACATATACCGCCACCAGCAACACAGCTCAAGCCGTTGATAAATAAAGCATTTTAACCAAGTGAGCTTGATTGAAATCAACTTTAACTCTGCTTTTAATTTGCATTGTAAACGACTCGATTTTTTCTGATTTTAGTATTCCGATTTTTTCGTTCTAAAGGCGCAGGGGTATAATAACCAATAGATATAATGTATTCTTTATGGAAACAAGCGCATATATAAAGGATTTATTATGAAGTGGAAGCTAGCCTCACTGGCTGTAATTGCAAGTGTTTCAACCCATGTTCACGCCAACGAATGCGGTACCGTGACTATCGCCGATATGAACTGGAACTCAGCCAGTGTTATCGCCAATATTGACCAATTTGTTCTAAAACATGGCTATGGCTGTGATGCACAACTTACCCCAGGCGATACCATGCCAACGGCCACCTCTATGATTGAGAAAGGACAGCCTGATATTGCACCAGAGCTTTGGACTAACTCAGTAAAAGACGCTATAGAAAAAGGCGTTGAAGAAGGTCGACTCGCTTACGCTGGTAACGCACTTGTCGATGGTGGTGAAGAAGGATTTTGGGTTCCATCTTACTTGGTAAAACAATACCCAGAATTGGCAACAATTGAAGGCGTCAAAAAACACGCGAAACTATTCAAGCACCCAGAAGATCCTTCGGTCTCTGGTTTCTACGGCTGTCCTGCTGGTTGGGGATGTCAAATCTCTGGTGGTCACTTATTTGAAGCACTCAAACTTGAAGAAGCCGGCTTTGAACTCATCGATTCTGGCTCAAGCGCAGGTCTATCTGGCTCTATCGCTAAAGCCTATGAGCGCAAAGAAGGTTGGTTTGGTTATTACTGGGCACCAACGGCTGTGCTAGGTAAATACGAAATGGTTAAAGTTGATTTTGGTAGTGGTGTCGATGAAGAAGCATTTACTAGCTGTATCGCTGTTGAAGGTTGTGAAAACCCAACCGTTTCTATGTATCCACCATCGCCAGTAAACACGGTTGTCGTAAAAGATTTTGCGAATAACAACCCACAAGCTATGGAATACCTTGCTAAGCGTGGTTTTACCAACGCAGACATGAACAAGCTACTAGCCTGGATGGAAGACGAGCAAGCAAGCTCTGAAGATACCATGTATCACTTCCTTGAAACCTCTCCTGAAATTTGGAAGCAGTGGGTTTCTCCTGAAGTCGCTAAGAAAATAACCGCTAACCTGTAAATTCATACATAAACCAAAACAAAGGGTAACTCGGGTTACCCTTTTTATTATATAAAGGAATGTATATGTTCGATAGCAGTTGGTTGTCCAGTTTTCCGGAAATCGACCGTTCAACAATGCGTACTATTCGCAAAACATTGGACGGTGCTTACAAAGATTTTTCGAGAGAATATGGCGACTTCATCGAATCCCTATTTGATCCCCTTCTTACTTTCTTGGTGTGGTTTGAAAAGCTTTTGCTTGCCACCCCTTGGTTTGTCGTACTCGCGGTCATTAGCGCACTGATTTATATCGCCAGTCACTCTGTAAAACTGACTGTCGGCGGTGTAATCGCACTTCTATTTATTGGTTATCTAGGAATGTGGGAAGATACGATGCGAACGCTAAGTATCATTACCGTATGTACCGCACTGGCCATTATTGTCGGTATCCCTATTGGTATTGCCATGGCGCGATCTAATCGCATCCAAAGTGTTGTCACTCCTATTCTCGACATCATGCAAACCATGCCCGCCTTTGTGTATTTAATTCCCGTGGTCATGCTATTAGGCATAGGTAAAATCCCCGGGCTTATTGCCGTAGTAATTTACGCAATTCCGCCTGTAATTCGCTTAACAAACCTTGGCATTCGCTTAGTAGACAAAGAAGTGATGGAAGCGGCCACCGCTTTTGGCGCAAGTCGCAGTCAACGCTTGTTTGGCGTACAGCTGCCTTTAGCTATGCCAACCATTATGGCTGGTATTAACCAGACGGTAATGATGGCGCTATCGATGGTGGTTATTGCTTCTATGATTGGTGTTAAAGGCTTAGGTCAGCCTGTTCTTAGATCGATTACCAATCAATACTTCACACTCGGTCTGCTCAACGGATTAGCGATTGTGGTATTGGCTATTTTGATTGACCGCTCCACTCAAGCCTACGCAAAACGAACTCAAGCTCACCTAGGAGATTTAAGACATGACTAAGCCTCTAATCAAAATCTCTGGTCTTTATAAAATATTTGGCCCTAAACCAGAGTCGGTATTACCGATGGTTAAACAGGGACTAAGTAAGGATGAGGTACTGGCAAAAACCGGTCATACCGTGGGTTTAAAAGACATCAATCTTGATATTCATAATGGTGAGATATTCGTTATTATGGGCTTATCTGGCTCAGGAAAATCAACATTGATTCGTCACTTCAACCGTCTTATTGACCCAAGTGAAGGGCAAATAGAAGTTGATGGTGTCGATGTAATGAAATTTGCAGCGAAAGAGCTTGAGCAGTTTCGTCGCCATAAAATGTCGATGGTATTCCAACGCTTTGGACTGCTTCCTCATCGAAAAGTAATTGATAACGTTGCTTATGGCTTGGAAATTCAAGGCATTGAGAAATCTAAGCGCATACAAACTGCCACGCAGTGGATAGAGACGGTTGGCTTAAAAGGCTACGAAGAACAATATCCATCGCAACTCTCTGGTGGTCAGCAGCAACGAGTCGGCCTTGCAAGAGCGTTGTGTACCGATGCGGAAATTCTATTAATGGATGAAGCATTTTCAGCTCTAGATCCATTAATTAGAAGTGAGATGCAAGACCAACTTATCGAGCTGCAAGAGAAGCTGCATAAAACCATTATCTTTATTACTCATGATTTGGATGAAGCACTGCGCATTGGTGACAAAATCGCTATCTTGAAAGATGGTGAGCTCGTTCAGCAAGGTACGCCGGATGAGATCTTACTTCACCCTGCAACAGACTATGTCGAAGCGTTCGTAAAAGATGTCAATCGTGCTCGCGCCCTAACCGTTGAGACTGTAATGCAAAAGCCAGCTTTGCGCATTACCACCAGCACCATTGAAGGCGCGTTAAAACAGATGAGAAACTCAGAGCATGATTATGGTTATCATGTGACAGACGAGGGTTATCAAGGTCTTATTACCGAAGAAGCACTACAAGAAGCTTCTCAAGATGATGCGATTGATAACATTGAGCCGTGTTTGTATGAAGATGTACCGACCATTTCATCTGAATCTGCTATTGAAGAGGTGCTTACCGAGGCCATATCTTCTGATTACTCGTTACCGGTAATCAATGAAGATGGCGAACTTGAAGGCACGCTAGAAAGAGATAAAGTTGCTGATATTTTCTCAGATAAAGAAGAGAAAACAGAAGCGAAAGTGAGCTAATTTATCTCTTAGTATTAGCTGACATAAACCCGACACCTTGTTATTCATAGTTGTCGGGTTTTAACCATCTAGCTCTGCAAATTTTTGATAAAGAAAATCTAAAAAGAGACGAATACGCTTAGGCTGATGTCTTTTATCTAAATAATAAACCTTTAAGTCCGAACTGCTATCAGCGGTAGCCGAATTAAAGTTTTTTATATATTCATCAAATAGTGTCACTAAACTGCCTTGCTGAATCTCCTGCTGAATATCGAGTCGAGACTTCATGGCAATGCCCAATCCATCCACAGCCAACTGCTTAATAATTTCACCATCATCGGACAGGTATGCAGGCGATACGGTTACCGACTCTAGCTTTTCACCTTTTCTAAAGTACCAAGTTTTCAGCTCTTCTTGAGAGCTGAGCATAACTAATGTTTTATGTGTGATTAAATCATTAAGCGCTTTAGGTGCACCGTGTTCCTTTAAGTAATCAGGTGAAGTACACAGCACCCTTTCACTGCGACCTAATCGCCTAGAGATAACATTACTATCGTATAGCTCTCCATAACGAATAATAATATCCACTTCACTTTCGGCAATATTATAGACGTGATCATTTAAATAAATGTGAGGCGTCACTTCTGGGTATAACGAGGTAAACTCGGTCAATATAGGTAAAATAACCTGCTTGCCTATATCTTTAGGCGCAACGATTTTAATTGGCCCTTGTGTGGCCCGAGCCCCTTTCGTAAGTAACTGCTCTACATCATAAACACTTTCAAGAATATCAATGCACGAGCGATAATAGGTTTCGCCCGAATCAGTTAATGATATATGCCTTGTGGTTCTATTTAGCAGTTTTACGCCGTAGCGATCTTCAAGGGCGCGTAAGCGATTGGTAATAGAGGCCGCAGAAACACCAAGCTCACGGGCCGCTCCTGCCATTGTCTTTAACTTCACTATAGTGGCGAACATCGCCATATCAGAAAACTTATCCATACCACTTACTCAAAAGGTTCATTCATTAAATTGCACGTAGAATTTGTTCACAACATTAGGATTATTAATCACAAGTAAATAATGTATTCATATTATAGGTAATTATCAAAATATTTATAACAGTCATAATAACGACATAGATAATTTACACCGTTGGAATACTGATGAACCAAGAAAAAATGCCCCTACAAGTATGGATATTAACGCTAGCTGCGTTTGCTATCGGTACGGCTGAATTTGTTATTGCTGGTATTCTGCCGCAAATCGCAACCTCACTATCCATCACTGAAGGTCAGGCAGGTTACCTCATCAGTGCTTATGCTCTAGCGATTGTTATCGGTGGTCCAATTTTGACCATCTACCTTGCTAAGTTTAATAAAAAGAATGTATTGATTGGCCTAATGGGGCTTTTCATTATAGGTAACGTTCTTTCTGCTCTCGCTCCTAGCTACTCTTTGTTATTAGCAAGTCGCGTAATTGCAGGCCTAGTACAAGGTCCTTTCTACGGTATTGGTGCCGTTGTAGCCACTAACTTAGTCTCTGAAAAAATGGCAGGTCGCGCGGTAGGACAAATGTTCGCAGGTTTAACTCTAGCCAACGTTCTCGGTGTACCGGCGGGGACATGGATTAGCTTAACCTTTGGTTGGAGCAATACTTTCTTCACTGTTGCTGCTTTTGGCGCAGTTGCTCTTATCTTTATTATGCTTGCTATCCATTCTTCTGGACACGGCGAAGCAAAAAGCATCAAAACACAGCTTCTTGCATTTAAAAACCCAATGCTTCTAATCAGCTTAGCGATTACCGCTTTTGCATGGTCAGGCTTCATGACTTTGTATGGTTACATTGCTCCTATCGCAATGCACGTGACGGGTTTTGGACAAGATGCTGTTACTTGGATTTTAGTCTTAGTGGGTCTTGGCCTAATCATAGGTAACACCTTAGGTGGTCGCTCTTCAGATAAAAGCTTATCTAAAGCCTCTCTATTTTGGGCTATCGCAATGATTGCATCATTAGTGCTGGTCGGCTTGGTTACTGACAACAAAGTATTATTTGTCGGTGCACTATTTATCTTTGGTATCGCTTCATTTGCTAACGTTCCAGCAATGCAACTTCGCGTAATGAACCACGGTGGTGACGGACAAGAACTAGCAGCAACGGCCAATATTTCAGCCTTTAACCTTGCCAATGCTTTTGGTGGATTCCTTGGCGGAATGGTACTCGATGGACAGTTAGGTGCTAGCATGATTCCTTACACTGCTATTGTTGTTCCATTGATTGGCTTGCTCTTTATTATGAAAGCCAACAAAGCTGAAAAGCTAATGCAAAGTAGCAAGTAGCAGCAGTAAATAACTGCTGACACTATTATCAGGGTGAGATCACGAACGTTATTTGAACAAAATCATGTGCATTATAGGAGCAAGCCTTTATTGCATGGATTTGTGGCATGGATGCCACAATGAAGCCATCAAGGATGATTTCACGGCGTCTTGTGGAGATGATGTACATGATTGGTCGATAAGTGTTCACTCATGCGTTCGCCCTAACACTATTATTGAGTAACAGCCTAAAATAAAAAAAGAAGCCTAATTGGCAAGCTATTACGCTTTTGTGTTGATGAATTTAGGGGATGGTAAAACATCCCCTTTTTATTTATGCTCACACTAACTGAATCGCCATTGCAAGGAGTGCAAATGTCCAAAATCATACTTAAGGGCTTCATCGTAGTATCGAGTGATGATTTACAAACAGTTGAGCAAGAACTGCCAACACACACCAAGCTTACACTTGAAGAAGACGGCTGTTTGGTATTTGAAGTCACCAAAAACAAGGGTAATCCAAACAGATTTGACGTTTATGAAGAGTTCACCGATAGGGAAGCCTTCGATAAACATCAGATTAGAGTAAAGAAATCATACTGGGGGCAAGTTACAGCCAATGTTGAGCGACACTACGAGATTTTTGATTAACTGAACTCTAGGTGTAGAGGATCTTTCTAATTTCAACAGCCTCATCCTGCCTAATGACTTGCGCTCTTTCAGTTAGGTATCTGGCTCGCTCTACTTCCTCATAGATAGCTTGGTTACTTTTAATCGTCATGTAGCTATTACATTTCTTGCAAAGCAGAGAAGAACCGTTGCGCTTAGTTCCACTGATTCGGTAGTTCGGGTCAGAACGTATGTTGCTGGTAGGTATGTTGAAGTTTTGGCAGGTAGTGTTACTACATTAGTTCACATTGATACCGTGCGACTCACGGGGAACTCTTGGTTGAGATTTGCTCTGGACAGATTTTTGTCTCATGAAAGCCTCCAATACACTGCGTATACATCCAGTATATTGGAGGCTTTGATCATTTCTGGCTAGCTATTGATCAACACGAAAGCGTAATAGCTTGCCTAATTGGCTTCTTTTTTTATGCTGAAATATCTAGACATTATTCTTTTAAGTAAATCATCCAAAAGTAAATTCCAACAAATAATCCGCCACCAATAATGTTACCCATAGTGACCGGAATTAAATTATTTACAATAAAATCAACCACGTTAAGGTCGGCATAATCCGCAATATTAGCGCCTGTCATTTGCCAAAACTCTGCTGGAGCAAAAGTCTTAATTGCAATCGCCATTGGAACTTGGAACATATTTGCAATGCTATGCTCAAAACCAGAAGCGACAAACATTGCAACAGGTAGGATCAAAATAACTACTTTATCTGTCAGTGAGCGGGCACTAAATGTCATCCAAATTGCCAAGCAAACCAGCAGATTACACATCAAGCCTAAAGCAACGGCTTGCCAAAATGTATGGTGCAGTTTGTGTTGAGAAATGGCCATAGCATTTAAGCCCATTAAGCCACCATCACTCATATACTCTTTAGTAATCATCATAATAATGATCAGTAGCGATGCACCGACAAAGTTACCAACATAAACCACAGCCCAGTTCTTAAAAAGTGCCTTCCATGACACACGTCCAGTGGCTTTTGCCACTAGCGTTAGCACGCTACTAGTAAATAGCTCTCCGCCAGTAATCACGACCAATATCAAGCCAAGACTGAATGCCAATCCACCCATCAACTTAGCCATGCCATAAGGCATATCAGCCGCGCCCGTTGTAACAACAGTATAAAAAACAAAAGCAATACCGATATGCATACCTGCGGCGACCGCCAGTAGAAACGATTTGAATTGATTCTTATTGACTTTACCTTCGCCTATTTCAGCCGCTCGTTCAGCCATTTGTGGGGGAAGAAAGGACTCAAAAGAGTTCGGGGTAAGATCTGCCATAAAGTTACTTCATCGACTAATTGAAAAATTGAACGCAGAATCTACGCTCAATCACGCAAAGATAACAGACACAAAAATGCAACTTTACATTCACGACACGTCACAGATCACAAAACCATTAAGCATCAAATTGTCACACAAATAGTTAAATCGATTATTTTAATTAATCATACAAATAGAAGTAGACCGTTCTATACCTAAGTATTGTAAAATTACAGTGGTTCTATAAGGATATTTTTCAATGAGTTATGTAACCATTGTGAAACAACCCCAACACCGCTATCTCGGCGGCGAACCAATCCAATATCAGACGTTAAGCTAACGGGGAGGTTCGTAGTTGATAACTGAACCAAGCTATCTTTGTACCATTGAGCTGTTGCTATATGTTCAGGGATCAATGCCCAGCCCATTCCATTTCCAACTAGATCGCCAATTACATAATAACTATCGATGTACCAATGATGTGTCCCTAGAGGTTCGTCTCTTCCCTGCCCGTTTCGATCACATATCACTAACTGCCGAAACTGCTGAAGATCGGTGATAGAGGGCGCATTATGTTGTGTGAGTGGATGATTAAGTCCAGCAATGAGATGCAAACGATATTGCCCTATGGAGGTAAATTCCAACTCTTCATTTATTTGGCGAGATTTAAACAATACACCAAGATCAGCTTTCCCCTGCTCTACATAAGACGAAATATCCTCTCGTGAGCCATTAATAATCGTTAATTTTAAATTAGGGAACGTCTCTCCAAGGGAGACAAAAATAGGAGCAAATGCCATAGCTTGTATCGCTTCATCTACCGCTAAAACAAGCTCAATTTCTTCGTCTTTAGCGACACTTAATGCTCGAGATTGCAAGCGTTGAGCTTGCTCGAGCACACCTTTTGCTTCAATTAATATTTCTTTTCCCAGGGGAGTTAGTTCAGGCAGTTTTCTTGAACGATCAAAGAGCTCAAATCCCAGATCTGCTTCTAGGTTTGCCACAGCTGTACTGACTCTAGATTGCGCCTTTCCAAGCTTGCGAGCAGCAGCCGAAAAAGAACCTAATTGAGCCGAAAAGACAAATGCTGACAGTTGGTCCAATGTCCAATTCATACATAACCTATACGGTTTTCGGATGGTAACTAACTTTTATATATCACATTTAGATGGATAATAGCGTCAACTTTATTCATATTGATCCGATAACATGACAGCCGACAACATAGAGAAAAATGAATCCATAAGCCGCGTATTTTGGCGCTTTGCTATTCCTTCAGTAGCGGCAATGCTGATCAATGGTTTATACCAAATTATTGATGGTATTTTTGTGGGTCATTATGTGGGTTATTCCGGCCTTGCTGGTATCAATATGGCTTGGCCTATTATCGCGACCATTATGGGTTTTGGCATTTTAGTAGGGATGGGGGCAGGCAGTCTTATCTCTATGTATCGAGGGGAGAAACAGCTAGATAAAGCCTCGAGTGTTTTACAAGCAGCCATCGGACTTTGCATTCTGTTTTCTTTAATATCCATGCCTATTGTTGCTCTATGGGGGCGTGATTTATTACTATTGCAAGGCGCTAGCGGCGATTCTCTTATCCATGGCTACGACTACATCAAGGTCTTTGTCTATAGCGCTCCTGCAGCAATATTTTCTGCCGCTATTCCTATGCTAGTCCGAAATGACAACAGCCCCAAAATTGCGACAGTATTGACCATTATTGGCGCGGTGCTCAATATTGCACTTGATTACCTTTATCTTGGCATTCTTGAACAAGGACTACAGGGCGCAGCTATTGCTACAGCGCTATCACAACTAATTGTAATTATGCTTGGCTTTGCTTATTTTTTGTCAAACAAAGCAGAGATTCGACTAACCGGACTTTCCCTTAATATCAATAAAACCATTCGTACCTGTCAGCTAGGCGCATCAAGTATGTTGATGTTTGCTTATTTTTCATTTGTTGTCGCACTGCATAACCGTTTATTAATGGAATATGGCAGTGAAATTCATGTTGGTGCTTTTGCTATTATTGGCTATATCGCGACTCTGTATTACCTTTTTGCCGAAGGCATTGCTTCAGGGATGCAGCCTCCCATCAGCTATGATTTTGGTGAAAGACGATACCATCGAATTAAAGGTACCTTGCTGTTAGCCCTTAAAGTTGTGTTAATTTCAGGGCTTGTCACTGTGGCACTGCTTAACCTATTTCCAGAGTTTTTCATTTCGTGGTTTTCGGACTCAAATACACAATTAATGGCAACCACCACTTTAGGAATGCGCCTTCATACAAGTGCACTGTTCCTTGATGGTGTTCTGTTTTTAGCATCGGTTTATTTCATGTCGGTGGGTAAAGCAGGCAAGGCGATCTTTGTTTCGATAGGTAATATGGTGGTGCAAATACCATTTTTGTTCTTTGTACCTCAATGGCTTGGAGTCAATGGTGTTTGGTTGGCCGTTCCTATGTCTAATATTGTACTAACGATTATCGTGCTACCAATGCTATACAAAGATGTAACGGCATTAATGAATAAAGAGATTACGATGACCAAGTCACTCGTAACCTCTTCTTGATTCCATGCTGATTAAAGCGCCTTCAAATAATCTAACATGCCCACAATCGCGGCAACTTGTGCTTGATTACACTCTTCGGCAGTTGCTTTAGTACTATCAGGGTACACTTCCGTAGTCGTGGTATATTTGGCTTTACTAAATCCAGCACACAAGCCTAATGCTTCTAATGGATAATTAATGACGCCATGTTGCACAACCTCAGAGCCGATGATCGTACCGTCAGGATCAGCTGGGGCAATGTGGGTCACTTTTGCAACGGAGGCAATAATGGCAGCTTGCATCTCTTCACAAGGGTTCTCTGTATCACCTACGGTATAAAAACCATCAGGAATCGAACCTTTACAATATTCCAAGCCATCGCGAGCCGCTAATGCAGGGCGAAACTCATCTTCATCACTATCAGTCGTTTCATGTAAATCAATATGAGCAAGTATTTCAACGTTGAGATCTTGAACAAACTGCATAACCATTGCCGCTTCCGGAGCGGGGCTATTTTCGATAAATGAGCGGTTTGGGTCGACAGCTTTTGGGTTCCATCGATTAATCACTTCATAGCCCCATGGGGACACGCAAGGCGCAACTATCAAATTAAAGTGGCTAAGATACTGCGCCGCTTTTTCCTCTAAAAATAAAAGAGCGCCTTGCACACCACTGGTTTCATAGCCATGCACACCGCCAGTCACTAGCACGGTTGGTTTTTTATCACTCCACTGCTTTGATTTAAATCCAAATAGCGGGTATGGGCCTGTCGGATAATCCAATTCACCGTATTTGATTTTTTCAAAATCAGAAGCAATAGATTCCATCTTGCTAACAACCTCTTGATTATAAGAGCGCTGAATTTCACGGCTATCACACCATTGCTGGACTTGTTGCTGTGTCCACTTTTGTCCTGGCGTGCCTATTGAGTAAAAATGAGTCTGCGACATGCTCTGATTCCGTTATAAAAGAAGATTTAAAATAGATTACCATACTCTGCAAAATGAGATTAATCCGTAATTGCACAAAATTGACGCCTTGCAAAATACATAATTGGGCTAGTTTTCGCCTTATATAATTATTTCATTGTTAAAAATAATTCTTTTGCGCTAAAACCTTGTTCTAAGACAATTCTAAACCGTGAACTTGAACTATTTCGGTGTTAGAATCCGACGCCATAAAGAAACTTTATTACAAAATTTTCACCAGTGCAGACTGATTGGGAAATGCCCTTATTCGTTCTGCAATGGTAAATTCGGCGAAAAAGAATACGAAATAGGCTCAAGTAATGCCTTTTTCTGTATAATTAATCGCCAAGGCAGCGTATTAAAATCAAATGAACCTAAAGTCATAAAGACTCGGTAATTTTTGTAATTTAATTACAAATGAAGTAATATAGCCGCCAGTATCCTATTTGAACTTATGCAATACTTACCGGAGAGTATTTTCCATGAAAAAGACCAAAATCGTATGTACGATTGGCCCTAAAACTGAATCTGTAGAGAAGCTAACTGAACTTGTAAATGCAGGCATGAACGTAATGCGCCTGAACTTCTCTCACGGTAACTTTGAAGAGCACGCTGGCCGTATCGTTAACTTCCGTGAAGTTATGTCTACTGTAGGTAAGCAACTTGCTATCCTTCTAGACACTAAAGGTCCAGAAATCCGTACAATCAAACTAGAAGACGGCAATGACGTTGATCTAGTTGCTGGTCAAGAATTCACTTTCACTACAGACGCATCTGTAGTGGGTAACAAAGACATCGTTGCTGTAACTTACCTTGGTTTCGCAAATGACCTAACTGCTGGTAACACTATCCTAGTAGACGACGGTCTAATCGAGATGGAAGTTCTTGCTACTACTGCAACTGAAGTTAAGTGTAAAGTTCTTAACAACGGTGCACTAGGCGAAAACAAAGGTGTTAACCTTCCTGGCGTTTCTGTTCAGCTTCCTGCTCTTTCTGAAAAAGATAAAGCTGACCTTAAATTTGGTTGTGAGCAAGGCGTTGATTTCGTTGCTGCTTCTTTCATCCGTAAAGAAGAAGACGTTAAAGAAATCCGTGAGCTTCTAAACGCTAACGGCGGCGAAAACATCCACATCATCTCTAAAATTGAGAACCAAGAAGGTGTTGATAACTTTGACGCTATTCTTGAAGCTTCTGACGGCATCATGGTTGCTCGTGGCGATCTAGGTGTTGAAATCCCAGCTGAAGAAGTAATCTTCGCTCAGAAGATGATGATTGAGAAATGTAACCGTGCTCGTAAGATGGTTATCACTGCAACTCAAATGCTTGATTCTATGATTCAAAACCCACGTCCAACTCGCGCAGAAGCGGGTGACGTTGCAAACGCAATCATGGATGGTACTGATGCAGTAATGCTTTCTGGTGAAACTGCTAAAGGTAAGTACCCAGTTGAAGCTGTAACTATCATGGCTCAAATTGCTAACCGTACTGACGGCGCACTTAAAGCTGAACTAGGTTCTCGCCTAGATAGCCCTCGTCTACGCATCACTGAAGCAGTATGTAAAGGCGCGGTTGATACTGCTGAAAAACTTGCAGCTCCACTTATCATTGTTGCTACTGAAGGCGGCAAGTCTGCACGTTCAGTACGTAAGTACTTCCCAACAGCAAGCATCGTAGCTCTTACTACTAATGCTAAAACAGCTGCACAACTAGTTCTTACTAAAGGTGTTCGTCCAGTTCTTGTTGAATCAATCAACAACACTGATGAATTCTACAAAAACGGTAAAGAATACGTTCTTGAAGCTGGTTTTGGTAAGAAAGGCGACATCGTAGTTATGGTTTCTGGTGCACTAGTTGCTTCAGGTACTACTAACACTGCATCTGTACACGTTCTATAATTTATAGCTCAGTTCAGATACAAAAAAGAGAGCCWTAWGGCTCTCTTTTTTTATGTCTAATATTTGTGATAAAACAGATTCTAGTAAGAAAAAAGCTCTCGGCGATGCGTATTCATCAGTAACACCAATGGCAAAAAATAAATGGTATTTAGCGTCATTGCCATAACAAGCAAACCACCAACAATTAATCTTATAAATGTATTTTTAAACATACTTCGCCTCAATCTGATCACGAAGGAGGAAGTCCCTCTCTCTTACTCTGCGATACTGTATTATTCCACAAAGTGTATTTTATCGTTCAAAAAACATTCAATCAATGCTATTTGTATGACTTTTTGTTCTAGCTCTAATTTTTAGCCAATAAAAAACCACCTCTGTATAGAGATGGTTTTAGTAAAACTAATATAAACATTGTTATTTCATAAGGTTAATCAGACTTTATACTTTATGAGAGCATGTTCGATAACCTGTAATGCTTAAATTAAAACTAAGCTTTCAATGCTCTTTCACCGCGTGCAATACCCACAACACCGCTTCGAGCTACTTCAATTACGTCAGTAAGCTCAGAAACAGCTTTGATAAAGGCATCTAATTTATCGCTGGTACCCGCTAGTTGAACGGTATATTGAGATGCCGTGACATCGACAATTTGTCCGCGGAAAATGTCAGCCGTTCGCTTTACTTCTGCACGAGCAAATCCAGAGGCTTTTAACTTCACCATCATCAGCTCACGCTCAATATAATCAGACTCGGTGACCTCTTGAACCTTGAGCACATCAATCAGCTTATGCAACTGTTTTTGAATTTGCTCAAGTTGTAATTCATTAGTTTCTGTTGTGATATTTAGACGAGAAAGGGTTTCATCGTCAGTTGGAGAAACCGTTAAAGACTCAATGTTATAACCACGTTGAGAAAACAAACCGACAACGCGAGACAGTGAGCCAGGTTGGTTTTCCATTAGTAACGAAATGATATGTCTCATATTAAGTTCTCTCCGTCTTGCTTAACCACATACTATCCATGCCTTCACCTTTAACCTGCATTGGGTAGACGTGCTCTGTTTCATCAACACTAATATCGACAAAGACTAAGCGATCTTTCAGATCAAGGGCTTTTTGTAGCCCTGACTCTAACTCATCCGGTGAAGATATGCGGATACCAACATGTCCATAAGCCTCTGCAATAGCGGCAAAGTCAGGAACTGATGTCATGTATGAGTTGGAATGACGCCCTTCATAGATAATGTCTTGCCACTGCTTAACCATGCCTAAGAAACGGTTGTTTAAGTTAATGATTTTAACTGGGATACCATATTGCAGAGCGGTAGAAAGCTCTTGGATATTCATTTGAATACTGCCATCTCCGGTCACCACTACTACTTCTTCTTCAGGGTGAGCGAACTTAACTCCCATACCGGCAGGTAAACCAAAGCCCATAGTGCCAAGTCCGCCAGAGTTAATCCAACGACGAGACTGCTTGAACGGATAATATAGCGCTGCAAACATTTGATGCTGACCAACATCGGATGCAACATAAGCATCGCCATCAGTCAGTTTGTGCAGTGTTTCAATAACTTGTTGTGGCTTAATTTTGTCTGATGATTTGTCATAAGCTAAGCAATTACGATCACGCCAAGTTTGAATTTCGCTCCACCAGCTATCGATTGCTTGCTTATCATTGTCTGCATCTTGGTTATCTAACAACGACACCATGCATTCCAATACTTTATCCGCAGAACCAACAATAGGCAGATCAGCGCGTACATTTTTAGATACTGATGAAGGATCTATATCGATATGAATGACTTTTGCATCAGGACAGTATTTTTCTAAGTTGTTGGTTGTTCGATCATCAAAGCGAACACCCACACCAAAAATAAGATCAGCATTGTGCATTGCCATATTGGCTTCATAGGTGCCGTGCATTCCTAACATCCCTAAGGAGTTATTATGCATACCAGGGAAAGCACCTAAGCCCATCAATGTACTGACTACAGGTAAGTTAAGCTTCTCAGCTAGATTTAGGAGGTATTTATCAGACTCAGAGATGACCGCGCCACCACCAACATACAGTACTGGTTTTTTCGCTTCTAGAAGCGCTTTCAATGCCTTTTTGATTTGCCCTTTATGCCCAGACGTTGTTGGGTTATAAGAGCGCATTTTGATAGTTTCTGGGTATTGATAAGGCAATTTAATTTGCGGGTTCATGATGTCTTTTGGCACATCAATGACCACAGGACCAGGTCGACCCGTCGAGGCAATAAAAAAGGCTTTTTTAACCGTTTCAGCGATATCTTCAGCGCGCTTGACTAAAAAACTATGTTTTACAATTGGTCGAGACACCCCAACGATGTCACACTCTTGAAACGCATCATTACCAATTAAACTATTTGGTACGTTTCCTGAGATCACGATCATTGGAATTGAATCCATATAAGCGGTTGCGATTCCAGTTACTGTATTGGTCGCGCCAGGGCCTGAACAGACTAATACAACGCCGGGTTTACCTGTTGAACGTGCGTAGCCATCAGCCATGTGTGTGGCTGCTTGCTCATGGCGAACTAAAACGTGTTTTATTTGGTCAGTTTTTGCATGAAGGGCATCATAAATATCAAGAACGGAACCGCCAGGATAGCCAAAGATCTGCTCAACTTGCTCTTCGATCAATGACTGGACGATTATTTCTGCGCCAGATAACATTTCCATTAACTTTCTCCTTACCATCGACGAATAAATGTGGGTTATTTATTCGTTGGGTTACATAGCTAGGGCTTATTCGTAGCCTAAAGTATCTTATTCCCTGTCGAGTAACCTAAGTGCTACCTCAACAACGATTCTACTATGTTCTTATGTCAGCTATAGCTGACATAGATAACTCGTTCACCATACCGTTTTTGCCCACTATCTGTCCACGACAAAATCACATTTCATTAACAGTAATATGAGTACTAAATAAGTCGTAGCATTAGACGGTTAAGGTTGTACTCTTTATCCCTACAAATAAAAAACCCCTGTAACCTAAAACAGGTTACAGGGGTTTATTTATTCGATTAAGCCATTACTTTTTAGGCTTTGACTTACTTTTGTCTTTGTCATTGTACATTTCTTCAATTTCGTCTTGATAACGGTCATTGATAACCTTACGACGAAGCTTCTGAGTTGGCGTAAGTTCACCCTTCTCCATAGAGAATGCCTTTGGCAGAAGTTTGAATTTTTTTACTTGTTCAAACTTAGCTAAGTTTTTCTGTAACTCAGTCACACGAGCTTCTAGCATTTCCACTATCTGACTGTGTTTTAGCAAATCCACTTTATCTTGATATTTAATATTGAGCTCTTTGGCATGCACTTCTAATGCTTCGTAACTTGGTACGATAAGAGCTGAAACAAATTTACGAGTATCAGCAATAACCGCAATTTGCTCAATAAAATGATCTTTACCAATAGTGCCTTCAACAACTTGTGGCGCAATGTATTTACCACCCGATGTTTTCATCAACTCTTTAATACGATCGGTAATAAAAAGACTGCCATTATCATCAAAATGACCGGCGTCACCTGTCTTCAGAAAACCGTTTTCATCAAAGGTTTTCGCGGTTTCTTCAGGAAGTTTATAATAGCCACGCATGACCATTGGCCCTTTAACTAGAATCTCATTGTTCTCACCGATTTTAACCTGAGCTCCTGGCATTGATGTACCAATAGAGTCAGGGTCAAAGTTAGGTTCATCCCAACAAGAAACCGTAGCGGTTGTTTCTGTCATTCCATAGCCAAGCTTAACATTAAGCCCTAATGCATGGAAAAAACGACCGATCGTTTCATCTAGTTTAGCGCCACCACAAGGCATCATGGTGATATTGCCACCCAATAAAGCTCTTAACTTGCTCAGTACCAATTTGTCAGCTAGTGCATGGCTACGAGTGAGTAAGTAAGAAGGTTCACGCTGCTCTTGCTTACACAGTGCTAGGCGCGCCCCCATGTTGACAGCCCACGTAAACATCGCTTTTTTCACAAATGAAGAATGAGATACTTTTTCGTGAATAGCAGAGAAAATTTTCTCATAGAAGCGCGGAACTGCACACATAACGGTAGGCTTAACCTCACCTAGTGCATCACGAACTTGCATGGTATCAACTAAGTAAGCATTTGTTGCCCCAGTGTAGAGAACAAACATCGTCCATGCGCGCTCAAAGACATGAGATAATGGCAAGAAGCACAATGAAACATCATCTTTAGTTAAGTTAAGACGTATCGCATGTCCTTCAAGCTGGGAGGCAAAGTTAGCATAATCTAACATGACACCTTTTGGCTGACCCGTTGTACCTGAAGTGTAAATCAACGTAACGAGATCATCTAGAGTGGCATCTTGAATGCGCTGTTCAAACTCTTCTTTGAGTGTTTGAGCATTTGCTGACTGTGATTGTGTAAACTGCTGCCATGAGACACTGAAATCGTTATCAGCTAATTTAATGCTGTCACACATCGCAACGATAAGCTCAAGTTGCTCACACTGCTCAAAGATCGAAACTGATATATCGTATTGTTCCTGCTCGCCAACGAACAGTACTTTTACATCAGCATTTTGAATAACGTATGCAGACTGATCGGCAGTATTAGTCGGATAAATAGGAACAGTAACAACTCGTGCTTGTAGTGAACCTAGGTCTGCCATTGTCCATTTAGGCATGTTATTGGAGTAAATCCCAACTTTATCTTGAACACTCAATCCTTGAGCTAAAAGTGCCATAGAAACAGCATCCATTTGCTGTCCAAACTGTGACCAAGAAATATCACACCAAGCACCATTTACTTTATGCTTAAGTGCGACACGGTTTCCTCCGTCGACAACTTGCTGGCGAACCTTCTTAACTATGTGAAACTTTGAGTTGCTCATAAACCTCTGCCTTTTGGCTTACACGTGTAAGCTGAGTAAGTTAAATAGTTTACAGTCGAGTAAATAAAAGGCAATTCCAGTTGCCGTTCTATTATACAAAATTGAACATAAGTCCGCTTTTTTATGACTGGTAAGAGCAGCAATCACCAATAATTGAACATAAAAAAAGCACCGAAGGCATTAGCTTCCGATGCTTGGCAATTCATCAAATGATACTAGGTGAATATGTGTGATTACCCTTTCTCAACAACATCGTTGCAAACTGTCATCAGTTGCTCTCGCATCCAAGTATGCGCCGCATCACTTTGACGAGATTCATGCCATGTTAAATAGGTTTTTATGCTTGCTTGCTCACCAGGAAATGGCATCGCATGTAACTCTAAACTTGTTGGGAAAAAGTCTTTTACCCAACGAGGTACTACGCAAACAAGTTCTGATTGCGCTGCAATGGCAATCAAGTTACCTAATGTTGCTCCACGATAAGCCCACTGTACTGGTAGATTATGGTAGACAATGGTATTCAAATCCATCACATCGCTAGAAGGAGACAAACTGGCATGTTGCTCAAGTAACAATTGATCCATCGTCAGTTCAGTTTTTTGTCCTAATCGAGGATGATTGAGAGCACATATCACGACCAAATCATCACTGAAC
Source organism: Vibrio sp. UCD-FRSSP16_30 (assembly GCF_001676025.1). Taxonomy (GTDB): domain Bacteria; phylum Pseudomonadota; class Gammaproteobacteria; order Enterobacterales; family Vibrionaceae; genus Vibrio. Next base: position 77,469 of record NZ_LZFW01000005.1, on the reverse strand, counting down.
ATTTCTGTACTAATAAAACCCACTTCATCAAAGCATGTGTTATCAATAATAAAATCTATTTCTTGCTGAATGATTTGTTCTTGAAGAGAAACGCCACCAGCAGAATCAAGATGTAACTTCACGTTTGGTGCTTTCTTAGTGGTGCTATTAATAAGCTCTGGAGCAAAGCGCACATCGTTCGGTGTCGCTATCGCCACAGAAAACGTATGGCTAGAAGTTTCAGGATCAAATAGCTCTCCTGGCAATTCATTTTTTACTAACTGCAATGCTTGACGTACTGGTGTTGATAATTGGCGAGCGCGCAGCGTTGGAGCGATACCGCGTCCTTTACGCATAAATAAGTCATCTTTAAACATCACTTTTAAACGTGATACTGCATTACTAACGGCAGGTTGAGACATATTTAAATTTCGAGCTGCACGAGTAATATTTTGTTCTTGCATCACTGCATCAAACACGATCAACAAGTTAAGATCGACACCTCTAAGTGTGCTTCCCTTGTTACTTGTAGCTTGTGGTAATTCATGTGTACTATTACTCATCAACATTCGCTTTTCTCTCTATTTAGTCCCCTACTGAGTATTGGTTTTAACGGTAAATTTCATATCAAGAAAGTGAGGTATGAAACAAAAACCGACCAACAATCATTAACGGGGTGAATACTCAATAGCCCTAATATGTTGCATATCATTAGGTCAGAACAAGCAAATTGACAAAGAATCAGTACATTTTAGTTATTACCATGTTTTGCCATAAAAAAACAATAACTTAGGTAAAACCTAAAAAAATAAAAAGTTATTTTTAGATAAGAAAAACACAGTCTATCGCTTAATTAACGTCGGATATTGATAAGAAAACCCCCATCTTTGATGGCGGTTCTCTTAAACAACTTATTGATCAAATCAATTTTACCATTCAAAAAACAGCAATTGATTAATCTAGCAGATGGGTCATATGTGTTGGGAAACTGACTTGTTTCCACAGATTTTGACTGAGCTTTTGTTGCTGGTTCCAATCCCCTTCCAACACCCAATCAGAAATTGCGCCTGCAACATCAGGGTAATGAATAGGGTCAGGTGTATCCTCTTCAAGCCACTTACGTATCGTACCCAATTCAAGCTCAAGCATTGCGCTACCCAAACCAAGATACTCTAATGTTGCGACATTACTTTGCTGCTCAAATTGCCCATCAAGAGGTTTTAGCAACAGCTTCTTTCCTAAAGAAAGAGCCTCTGACGGTAACTCAAAACCGCCATTGGCAATCACACCGTGACAACTGGCAAGGTCTCGTTGAAACTCGCTAAATGACAGAGGGCGAAGCTGCACGTTATCAGTATCTCGCGCTTGCTTAATATCAGGGTGATAACAACGAAAAGAATACCCAGAGAGACGTTGCAGTAACTCTCTCACTTGCTTTAAATCTTCAAAAGGTAAATACACCAAAACAAATGCTTCTTCGGCCGTGCTTTGTGTATCACACACGTGAACAATAGGCGGTAAGATCGGCTGATCAAAATGATACCAATGCAGTCCAACCTGAAAATCAGATGGCGCAAAATGATGAATAATGGTTTTATCCATTAGCCCATACCCTTTTTTGGGTACTTGGTAGCGAAATGCATTTTGGTGACTAATGCCGATACAAGGCACTTTATGTTTCTTGGCAGCCCAAGCACTAATCGGCTCAAAATCATTAAGCACTAAATCGTATTTTTTAACGTCTAGAGTTTTAATATCTTGCAGTAACTCAACCACATTATTATTGGTGGCTGTTTTTAAGTAATCCACTTTTCCGCTATTAGAGTTGAAGGTCAACCCGGAAAAAGTGCGATAACCATCAAAGGCATCCATAGAGAAATACTTTTGTTTTTCTCTACCTGAAAAGACAAAATCAACTTCAACGTTATCTCTTTTTTTAAATGCTTCTGCCATCGCTCTTGCTCGTGCAATGTGGCCATTACCTGTGCCTTGAACACCATATAATATTTTCATGTTAAGCCCCTATAATCGCCATTGCAGTCAGCGCGCTGACTAAACCAAGAATCATCCCAGCCACGATGTCACTGAAAAAGTGCACACCAAGCAATATACGAGATAGTGCAATTAGACTTGCCCAAACAACGGCAAAAATGGCTAGGCTAGGAAAGAACATGCTGATATTGATCGCCATGATAGTGGCAGCAGCGGTATGCCCCGAAGGTAAACTGTATTTATCTGATGGTTCTATAAAGTTGGTAAAACGTGCAGATAACTCATGAGGACGGCGACGGCGAACACTATTTTTAGTTAGCCAATAGATGGGAAGCTCAATAGCAAAAGCGAGCAGACCACACGCTAAAAACAAGCTACCAATAGTTGAATCAATCATATAAGCGATTAACGCTAATACGACATATAAATGACCATCTCCCGAATGAGATACGGCGCGACTAATTAAGCTCACTTGATTGGCATATTTATGTTCGGTACAAAATAGTGAGAATGCTAAATCGAAACGAACAATAGGGTTGATACTTTGCCTACCCTGGCTATCAAAATCAAAACTACTCATTTCCCTGTCCTACTTAACTTCCTTAGTTTAGTTGATCCCAAGCTAAGGAAGTTAAGTGACAAATAAGTGACGTTTTGTTTGCTATGAAATTACAGTTTCATAGGTTTTTTATTTATAAAAACTAAGCTTATGATTTAAAACTAATTATCAAGATTTTCATGCTTAGATATCTTTCCAAAATCAGCCAAAATAGTGTACGCACATGGCACCATAAACAGCACCAGTACTGTTGATGCAAAAATACCAAACACAATAGAGATGACCAATGGCTGAATAACCTGTGCTTGTAAGCTGGTTTCAAGCAAAAGAGGTAGTAAACCTGCGGCTGTTGTAAGGGAGGTAATAAATACGGCGCGGAAACGCTCCTGACTGGCTTTTACCACCGCTTCTCGTACTGTCTCGCCTTCATCTATATGAAAACGAATATATTGCACCAGCAGTATCGAGTCATTCACCACAATCCCTGCTAATGAAATAAAGCCCATGATGCTCGGCATACTCATGTTATGCCCCAGAAAGAAGTGCCCCCAAATGACACCAATTAGCGCCAGAGGGATCGCCAACATCACCACAAAAGGCTCAATGTAACTGCGGAACTGGTAACTTAAAATGGCAAACACACCAAACAGGCCGACTAAAAATCCTTTACCCATAGAAGAGCTGGTTTTAGCGGTGTCTTTCGATTCCCCTTCAAAATCAATACGAATACCGGGGTATTCTTTTTTCAGCTTAGGCAGTTCTTGAGTTCTAAAGGTGTTAATAATTTCACCTGAACTTGCTTTCGCAGTATCTAAATCACTAAACACCGCGACCGTTCGCATACCATTAATGCGCTGAATTCGTACATAATTTCGCTGAAAATCAAAACTGGCTAACGTTCCAAGTGGGATCTGTGCGCCACTAGGCATGATGATAGGGAAATTAGCCAAGCGCTGTAGATTACCAGCTTCTGCCTCATCAAGACGTACTTCAACTTTTATGTTTTCTACGCCGATTTGTATTTCATCAGCGGTTTCACCATAAAATGCCGCCCGCAACTGGCTCGCAATCATCTGTCCATTCACCCCATAAGCCTCAGCTCCAGGACGTAATTTTACCAATACCTCTTCTTTACCCATTCGCATGTCATCAAGCACCCCATGGACGCCATCAAATTCGTTAAGATAAGATTGCACTTCAATAGAAGCCGCTTTCAAAGATTCAAGGTTGTCATGTTGTAGACGAATTTCAATCGCGCGACCACCCGGCCCCATTGTCGGTTGTTTGAAGACTAGCGAAATGGGGGTAGCAAGCTCCCCTACATCACTTCGCCAAGCATCAATAAAATCATCTAAAAGAGTATTTCGCTCTTCCGCTCCCAGTAAGTCTAAACGTACTGTCGCAATGTGCGGACCGGATTCGTTGGCATCGGCATTAGAATTATAACTGGCCGTAATGTGCTGAATGAGCGGTACGCCATTTTCTACGTTTTTCGTCCACTCTTTATCCAGTTTCTTAGCTGATATAACCAAACGGTCAACCACAGCTTCAGTTTGAGACAAGGTAGAACCTGGAGGTAAAATAATTCGAGCTTCGGCGATATCACCATCTAAATCGGGGAATGGTACAAACTTAAGATAGCCACCAGCCAATAACGAAACCGATATCAGTAAGGCGGCAATAACAGAGCCCATAAATAAGTAACGATACTCCACCACTTTGTCGACAGCACGGACTAATGTGCCATTGCGGAACTCATCAAACTTTCTTAAAAAGACCGTTTTAAAATGCAAATCTGGTCGTTCTTTTTTCGCACTATGCAGTGAATGAGCTAGATGGTGGGGCAAAATTAAAAATGCTTCGACAAGGCTTAAACTCAATACCAATATCAGTACTTGCGGCACCGCTTTCAGTACTGCGCCCATCTCACCATCAAGAAACAGTAAACTACCAAAAATACACACTGTAGTGAGAAAAGAAGAGACAACACCGGGAAGTACCTTTTTGACCCCTTCATAGACCGCATCATCAATATTTAGCCCCCGATCTAAATGGGAGGCGATGGATTCGGCAATGACTATGGCATCATCCATCATGATACCTATCGCCATCAGTAGCCCTACTAGCGACATAATATTGATAGAGATGCCTAAATTAGCCATCATAAATAGTCCGCCTAAGAAGGCGACAGGCAGACCGGCAGCAACCCAAAAAGAGTAGCGCAAACTGAAAAACAGCCACATGGTAGCGAAAACTAGCACAATGCCTTGCCAGCCATTGCGCACCATCATGGTCAATCGATCCCACAATACCGATGAAAGATCGTTAGTCATACTGATGGTGACACCATCAGGGGCGATAGCTCGCTGCGCCTCGACAAATCGCACCACATCATCTTTAATTCTTAATGCATCATCTTCTTTGTTTTTACTGACTTTTAATATGGCTGAAGGTGTTTGATCAAATAGAATCTTTTGTTCGTCTAACTCGAAACGATCGGTGATCGTTGCGACATCGCGCAATCGAACAATCGCGCCATTAGAGCCTGAACCCACCACTATATTCTCAAGTTGATCTGGCGTAATTTGTCTCTCATCAAAACGTATAAGTAGATTCTTTTGCGGAGTTTCAACACTACCACTTGGCAGTTTGACGTTTTGCTTGCCTATTTGCGTGGCGATATCATTAATGGTTAGACCCAACTGACGCATTGCGTATGTATTGAGTTCAACGCGGTATTCATGATCAGAGAAACCAGTCACATCAACCAATGAAACGCCATAATCTAACTTCATAATACGCTTTAGATGTTCCGCGTATGCTTTAAGCTCTGGCCAACTGGTATTGGCGGTAATTGCCACATCGACAACGGGTTCATTCCAATCAAGCTCTTGCACGACCGGCGATTCAATTTCATCAGGAAAGTCGTTAATGGCATTAATTTTGGTTTGCACATCCACCAGCATGCGGCCTATATCAGCCGAAGTGTTGAGCTTCAATGTCAACCTTGCACTGCCTTCTACAGCCTCACAGGTGGTTTCTTCGATATTCGATAAACCGTCTACAGCATCTTCCATGCGCACACACAAGCTCTCTTCTACCTCCATAGGAGAAGCGCCCGGATAGACTATCGTAGCCATAATGTAAGGAGGTGAAAACTCAGGGAAAGTTTCACGTTTAATTGTTGGCAAAGAAAGTACGCCAACAAGGAAAATCAAAAACATCAATAAGTTGGCAGCGGTTGGATGCCTTGCAAAAAAGCGAATCACGCAGCATCCTCCTGATCTTTAGGCTCATCACTTACTGTTTCAAGCTTAAGGGACATATTTGAGATAGCCGGCAGTAGATCGTTCAAGATCAGTTGATCACCTTTCGATAGATCCCCCTCAACAACAACCTGCTGATCACGTCGATAATAAACCGATACTGGTAAAATCTTTAATTTATTATTCTCAAATATATACACATGATCCCCATGCAGAGCTCTTTCCGGGATAGCCCATGACGATGATGCTATTCCATCAATTTTAGCTCGCACAAGCATGCCACTTAACATGGATAAGGTACGGTTTGATAGGTGCTGTAGATCCGTTTGTTTAATCTCAAGAATCACCCCCACAGTCGCATGAGTAGAATCGATAGAATCGCTCACTCGCACCACTTTAGCTGGCCACACTTCTTTGAAGTGACCACTGGATAACGTAACTGACGCTGTAAGACGTGAAAAATCTGGTAATGAATTGGTTGAGTTATTTTGCTTAGTGTTTAAGCTTTGCGTAAGCAGTTGCATGTCATGAATGGATATTTGCGCTTCAATTTCCATGACATCTAACCCTTGAGCCGTAAACATCTGTTGTTGCATGTTCACTACCTGATTAAGTTCTATATCAACAGTGGAAATACGCAGGTCGCGAGGCAAAATGACTTTCGTTTTCTCAAGAGAACGTTCAGCTTCTTTTACTTTCGCTCGATTCACTTCAATTAATGCTGCGGCGACTTTCTTTTCATCAGGATACAAGGCAATTTGATTTTCAATATCTTGTACTAATTTTTGCTGTGCAAGATAGGCTTGCTGCTGGGTATCGACATCTGATTGAGAAGCCACTTTCTTGTTTCTCAAATCTTGAACTCGTTTCAACTCAGTATTGGCTAATTTAAGACGAGTTCTTTCAATTTTCAGGCTGTTTTGACTGTTTTTATTTTCTAATGCGAGTTTTTTAAGCTGCGTTTGTGTTGAGCTTAAATCGGCTTTAGCTTGCACTAGCTTTAGCTCGTAATCTAAAGGGTCAATCCTCAATACTTCGGTGCCCGCTTTTAACACTCTTCCGCGCTCTAACTGTGGATTTCGATAAACCACTTTACCCGATACTTCGGCAATTGATTTCCACTCAAACTTGGCCGCCACCTGTCCAAAACCAATAGCCTCAGGCGCGATTGAGATAGGATTCATGGTCATCACTTTTACCGGTTTTGCTCTATCTCCGGCAGGCTTAGTCGGTACATCCGGACGAGTTTCAATCATGATCAATAAGATGATGACTCCAACCGCGACAGCAGGGAAAAAAAGAAATTTACGATTGAGTTTCATGGATTATCGTCCTAGTGCTGTAGCGATTTATGTCATCATTACTAATGATAGGATGCAAAACAAATGCTTAAGCATATTTTCGAGAAAGTTGAGGCTATTAAATAGTGCGTTTTTCAAATTACACTCGCGACAGTCAATAGCCATATTTTGCTGAGTCCCAGATCCATATAAATCAATAACATCTGCTACCAACTAGACCTGAACCATGTACTTTATCATCGTTAGTAGCAAAAATGACCTTATCATTAAGATACAAGCGGGTTGATAAAGTTAAAAACAAGCAATTACCTTATCTATTTCCTTTATAAGATAACGAGAGCTTATAGGTGCATACATTTCTACTGTAATAGTCAGCTGATTGATTAACGATAGTTGCAGTATCGTTATAATGAAGTTCAAATTAATTAACCGAAATAAAACAGCGCAGATAACCTTTAAGTTTCAATTGCTTACATGAAGTCCAACTGCGTATCCAGTCATAAAACCTTCTTTATATGAATGATTATTGAACTTTCTTCTTGACGCTTATAGGTAAATTGCGGTATTAATTTGTTAACTCATTTGTGGATTGTTTTAAAAATGAAATTTTTCGTTTCAATATCTCTGCTCCTCCTGCTAATCGTGACATAAACACGCGGGTTGCTAGTGGAATAAAAACACCACCAAGATTGATAAAAACCCGCCCTTCAAGTGCGGGTTTTTTTGTATAGAAACATAATTACAATGCTGGAAAAGGAAGCCAATATGAGCAATCAGGTCATTATCTTTGATACCACACTACGAGATGGCGAGCAGGCTCTTTCTGCAAGCCTAACCGTCAAAGAAAAATTGCAAATTGCCTATGCTCTTGAGCGCTTAGGTGTTGATGTTATTGAAGCTGGTTTCCCCATCTCTTCTCCGGGTGACTTTGAATCAGTACAAACCATTGCCAAACACATCAAAAATAGTCGTATTTGTGCTCTATCTCGCGCAGTGGCTAAAGACATTGATGCAGCAGCGCAAGCACTAAAGGTTGCCGATCAATTTCGAATCCACACCTTTATCTCAACTTCAACCATTCACGTTCAAGATAAACTGCGTCGCAGCTACGATGATGTGATTGAAATGGGTGTAAATGCAGTTAAACATGCAAGAAATTACACCGATGATGTCGAGTTTTCATGTGAAGATGCTGGACGTACTCCAATCGACAATCTTTGTCGTATGGTGGAAGCGGCCATCAATGCTGGTGCCAGTACCATTAATATCCCCGATACTGTGGGCTACACCATACCCAACGAATTTGGCAGCATCATTGAAACACTATTTAATCGTGTTCCGAATATTGATAAAGCCATTATCTCTGTGCACTGTCACGATGACTTGGGTATGTCTGTTGCCAACTCTATTGCCGCGGTTCAAGCGGGTGCACGTCAAATTGAAGGCACAATTAATGGCATCGGTGAGCGAGCGGGTAACTGTTCTCTAGAAGAAGTGGCGATGATCTTAAAGACTCGCGAACCCTTCCTAGGGGTACAAACTGGTCTTAAACATGATGAAATTCATCGCACCAGCAAACTTGTCTCTCAACTTTGTAATATGCCAGTGCAAGCTAACAAAGCGATTGTGGGCGCCAATGCATTTAGCCACTCTTCTGGTATTCACCAAGATGGCATGCTTAAAAACAAAAACACCTATGAAATCATGACTCCAGAGTCTATCGGCTTAAAAAACCAAGCGTTGAATCTAACCAGTCGCTCCGGTCGTGCTGCTGTGAAGAGTCACATGGACAGCATGGGTTACAAAGACGAAGAATATAACCTTGATGCACTTTATGCTGACTTCTTGAAGCTAGCTGATCGTAAAGGCCAAGTGTTCGATTACGACTTAGAAGCATTGATGCATTTCTCTAATCTTCGTGATGAAGATGATTTCTTTAAATTGAAATACCTAAGTGTTCAATCCGGTAGCATCATGGCAACCACCAGTATCAAACTGCTTTGTGGCGATGAAGAAAAATGCGAAGCCGCGGTAGGTAATGGGCCTGTTGATGCGCTTTATCAATGTATCTATCGTCTAACGGGTTACGATATTGTATTAGATAAATTTGACCTTACTGCAAAAGGCGAAGGTGAAGACGGCCTAGGTCAGGCTGATATCATTGCTAATTACAAAGGTCGAAAATATCATGGTACGGGCTTGGCAACAGATATCGTTGAAGCCTCAGGTCAAGCGCTTCTGCATGTCATTAATAGCATTCATCGCGCCGACCAAATCGAAGAAATGAAACAAAAAAGACAAGCAACAGTTTAAACCATTACTCCCCCGCTCATTATTTAAGGGGGAGGTATAAACAAATATAATTTAAGGAAGACCATTTCATGGCAGATAAATCTTACAAGATTGCCGTTTTACCCGGTGACGGTATTGGCCCAGAAGTAATGCAACAAGCACATAAAGTTCTAAACGCTATCGAAACTAAGCATGCGCTTAAATTTGAGCGTAGCGAGTTTGATGTGGGTGGTATTGCGATCGATAATCATGGCTCACCACTACCACAATCAACATTAAATGGTTGTGAAGCTTCTGATGCGATCCTATTTGGCTCTGTCGGTGGTCCTAAGTGGGAAAACCTACCACCAAATGATCAACCTGAGCGCGGTGCATTGCTTCCTCTTCGTAAGCATTTCCAACTGTTTTGTAATCTGCGCCCTGCACAAATTCACCAAGGTTTAGAAGCTTTCTCACCACTTCGTGCTGATATTTCTGGTCGTGGTTTCGACATCGTAGTGGTTCGTGAATTAACCGGTGGCATTTACTTTGGTCAGCCAAAAGGCCGTGAAGGCGAAGGCGCAAACGAAAAAGCATTTGATACTGAAGTGTATCATCGCTACGAAATTGAACGCATCGCACGCATTGCTTTTGAATCAGCACGTTTACGCGATAAAAACGTTTACTCCATTGATAAAGCCAATGTTCTACAAAGCTCTATTCTGTGGCGTGAAGTGGTTGAGGAAGTCGCAAAAGACTACCCTGATGTTGAGCTAAACCACATGTACATCGATAACGCGACCATGCAGTTGATCAAAGAGCCATCACAATTTGACATTATGCTGTGTTCAAACATCTTCGGCGATATCATCTCTGATGAATGTGCCATGATTACGGGCTCTATGGGTATGCTACCTTCAGCAAGTTTGAACGAAAGTAACTTTGGTTTATATGAGCCAGCAGGTGGTAGTGCTCCTGATATTGCAGGCAAAAACATTGCCAACCCTGTCGCGCAAATTCTATCAGCAGCGCTAATGCTACGTTACAGCTTAGGTGAAGAAGCGGCTGCAAAAGATATTGAAAATGCGGTCTCTAAAGCATTATCAGCAGGCGAACTAACCGCAGATCTTGCAAGCGATAAGCCAGCACTTAGCACATCAGAGATGGGCGACAAAATTGCACAGTACGTTCTTAACTCTTAATAAACGAATCGATTAATTTCCTGTGTGTCTTTAGGGCGCTTTAGCGCTCTTTTAATAAAATACATGGGAAATAAGGAAATAGTCATGGCTAAAACTTTATACGAAAAAATCTACGACGCACATATTGCCGTAGAAGCTGAGGGTGAAAACCCGATTTTGTACATTGATAGACACCTAGTTCACGAAGTTACCTCACCACAAGCATTTGATGGGTTACGAGAAAAAGGCCGTCGCGTTCGTCAAACTAGCAAAACTTTTGCAACGATGGACCACAACGTTTCGACCACCACTAAAGACATTAATGCCTCTGGTGAAATGGCTCGTATCCAAATGGAAACCCTTTCGCAAAACTGTGCCGAGTTTGGTGTACGTCTATACGATCTAAACAGCAAATACCAAGGTATTGTGCATGTAATGGGCCCTGAGCTAGGCATTACTCTGCCGGGTATGACGATTGTTTGTGGAGACTCACATACCGCCACTCACGGCGCATTTGGTTCTATCGCCTTTGGTATTGGTACCTCTGAAGTTGAGCATGTGCTTGCAACGCAAACTTTAAAACAATCACGTGCTAAGACCATGAAGATTGAAGTTAAAGGCAAAGTTGCACACGGCATTACCGCGAAAGACATCGTACTGGCCATTATTGGCAAAACAACCGCAGCTGGCGGTACAGGATACGTTGTTGAATTCTGTGGCGAAGCGATTACAGACCTTTCTATGGAAGGCCGTATGACGGTATGTAACATGGCCATCGAGCTAGGCGCTAAGGCCGGCCTTGTTGCACCAGATCAAACCACTTTTGATTATATCAAGGGACGCAAATTTGCACCCACTGCTGATGATTGGAATGAAGCAGTTGAATATTGGTCGACTCTAAAAACGGATGACGACGCTAAGTTTGATGCTGTTGTTACCCTAGATGCGACGGAAATTAAACCACAGGTGACTTGGGGCACAAACCCAGGTCAGGTGATTTCTGTTGATACCCCAATTCCTAACCCGACTAGCTTTGCCGATCCTGTAGAAAAAGCTTCTGCAGAAAAAGCATTGGCTTACATGGGATTAGAAGCCGGTAAATCTCTATCGGATTACTCTGTTGATAAAGTGTTTGTTGGCTCTTGTACTAACTCTCGCATCGAAGATATGCGCGCTGCGGCAAAAGTAGCACAAGGTCGACAAGTAGCGGAGCATGTACAAGCACTGATTGTCCCAGGCTCTGAACAAGTGAAAGCGCAAGCTGAAGCGGAAGGCTTAGATAAGATCTTTATTGCAGCAGGCTTTGAATGGCGCTTACCTGGCTGTTCTATGTGTCTTGCGATGAATAACGACCGTCTTGGGCCAAAAGAGCGTTGCGCTTCAACCAGCAACCGTAACTTTGAAGGTCGCCAAGGTCGTGAAGGCCGCACACACCTAGTCAGCCCTGCAATGGCCGCCGCCGCTGCCATCGCTGGTCACTTTGTTGATATTCGTTCTTTTGAGCAGCAGTAAGAGGAAATAACATGTCAGGTTTTAAACAACATACAGGCTTAGTCGTTCCTCTTGATATCGCTAATATCGATACCGATGCCATCATCCCAAAGCAGTTTCTACAAAAAGTAACTCGCACAGGTTTTGGTCAGCATTTATTTAATGACTGGCGCTTTCTTGATGATGCAGGCCAACAGCCAAACCCAGAATTTATCATGAATGCAGCGCGTTATCAGGGAGCAAGTATCCTGCTGGCTCGTGAAAACTTTGGTTGTGGCTCATCTCGTGAGCACGCACCTTGGGCACTTGCCGATTACGGTATTCAAGTCATGATAGCGCCTAGCTTTGCCGATATTTTTTACGGTAATTCAATCAATAACCAAATGGTGCCGGTCCGTTTAACTGAAGCTGAAGTTGATGAGATATTCACTTTTGTTGAGTCAAATGAAGGCGCTCAAATCACCGTTGATCTAGAAGCAATGACCGTGACAGCAAACGATAAACAGTACAGTTTTGAGATTGATGAGTTCCGTCGTCATTGCTTGCTAAATGGTTTAGACAATATTGGTCTAACCCTTCAGCACGCTGAGAAAATTTCACAATATGAAGAGAAGATTCCTGCATTTATGCGCTAATCATTCTATTTTGAAATAGATTTCACTCTAGAAAGGTCTTGTTATTAATTACAAGGCCTTTTTTATTGGCTTACAGCGGAGAAAAATATGCTAAAAGTATGGATGCTCATTATCACACTATTATCATTTAATAGCGTTGCTGCTCCAAAATCAGAGCTTTGGTCATATTGGGATAAACACACTCAAAGCCAGCAAAGCATTGATCATAGTCAGTGGCAGTCTCTATTGGATCGCTACTTAATAAAGCAAGGTGATAATACTCTGTTTCGCTACTCTTCTGTTACGCCAAAAGATAAACAAGCTCTCAAAGATTATCTTGCAACACTGGCGAATATTGACCCTCGCCAATATACAAAAGCACAGCAATACGCCTACTGGGTGAACCTCTACAATAGCCTGACGGTCAATCTGATTTTGGATAACTACCCAACAAAATCGATCACCAAATTAGGGGGATTATTTAGCTTTGGTCCATGGGATAAAGAACTGATTAAAGTCGCAGGAAAATCATTAACTCTTAATGATATTGAGCATCGAATTTTACGTCCTATCTGGAACGATCCTCGAACCCATTATGCAGTCAATTGTGCCAGTCTAGGTTGCCCTAACCTGCAGCCACAGGCATTTACTGCGCAAAATACCCAGCAGCTTTTACAGCAAAGCGCTAAGGCATTCATTAATAGTGATAAAGGCGCGAAATTAATTGAAGGAAAGCTTCAGCTATCCTCCATTTATGAGTGGTTTGCAGTAGATTTTGCAGGTTCGAAGCACGTTGTTGAGCATCTATCACGCTATAGAACGGATATCAGCACATTCAATGGTAAAATTATTTATGACTATAACTGGCAGCTTAATGAAGCGAAATAAACAACATTAGAAGAAAGAATCTGGCTGTGTTAAAAATTCTAATTCTTCTGCGCTACTTTGACGCCCTAACACTTTATTTCGATGCGGATAGCGACCAAATTGCTCCAAAATAGCCGTGTGTTTCAAATGAAACTCTCTATTTTGTTGCAGGTTGCTTTGAGTAAATAGTCGTAAACCATGCTCATGTATAAGTAAGGACTCACTATGCATATAGGGCATGTAAAGAAAGCTTCTTTGCTGTTCAGATAATTTAAGATCTACACCTTGTAACACCGCCTCTTGTGCGAGAACTAAAGCTTGCGAATCGCAAGCAAATGCGAAAGGTGAATCTCTAAACATGTTACGAGAAAACTGATCCAGAACAATGATCTCAGCTAAGCGCCCTTGCGCACAACAACGCCAACTGACAAGCTCACATTGAATGGCTCTTTGATGTAATTGAGCAAATTTTTGAGTGATTTGTTTATCTAAATCTGAGTTTGAAACAAACCAATCTTTAGGCTGTAACTCCTCAAACCAAAACTCTAAAACGTCATTATAGTTATCCATCATCGAGCCCCTATTATTTCAGTTTGTTAGTTAACTTATTATTTAAAGCCTCGCTCTTTCTTAACTACATCATAGGCGTTTTGAATTTCTTGTGCTTTTTCTTTTGCCACTTCTAGCATCTCTGGTGGCAAGCCTTTCGCTGATAATTTATCTGGATGATGCTCATTCATCAGCTTACGGTACGCTCGCTTAATCTCTTTAGGCTCTGCTGTGGCTTCAACACCAAGAATCGCATAGGCAGCTGCCAATTGATCTTGTGTGGTTGCCTGTTGCTGATAACCACCACCAGAATACTGACCACCATGACCACCACTTTGTTGAAAGCGATAAGCGGCTTCTTGCATCTTTAAGCGACGCTCTAATTGAGCTGCGTTAAATCCAAGCACTTCTGCCACAATGTGCAAAACATCACGCTCATTCGGATGTATGCTCCCATCAGCAAAAGCAGCTGAAATCTGCAGTTCAAGGAAGAATTGTATAAGATCACGTCGACCACTACTGACTTCCTTAACCCGGTTTAAGACATCTCTAAGAGGAAACGATGAAGATTTACCTTCACGAAACGCAGCTTGAGCGACTTGTCTTTGGCTTTCATCCAAGTTCATACGTTGCATCATGATGCTTGCAAGCTGAATATCTTCTTGGGTTACTTTGCCTTTCGCTTTGGAAACATGTCCCATAACCGAAAAAGCGGCTTGGAAGAACTCCGCCTGTTGAGCTGGATTAGCGGTTCTTTGATACCCACCAAAGCCGCCTCTTCGAGCCTGACTGATAGTTTTTGCCCTATCAAAACGGTGCCCGATATACATTCCGATCAGTGCGCCAACAGGCCCGCCGAACAAAAAACCAAAAAATGCGCCTAAAATCTTACCAAAAAAATGCATGCTTCTTTCTCAATCTACTAATTTTTATAGAGTAATGTTCTCTTTTAGTGCCTGATGCTCCAAATTCTATTATCATAAGGAACATTCTGCCGAGTAAACGGTCAACTACAGTCTACGGACTTATTCATCATCAAGGAAGTTTCTATTCGATGTCAAAATTTCCCCGCACCTGGCTCGCTCTTTCTATAACCACAGCATTGTGGGTTACAAATGCGCAGGCAGAAACTAGTGTGCAGGAGAACTCCCCTGAAGATCAAGGCTCAGTTGCAAATGTTGATCTCAGTGGCTCTCAGACTGACAATTCTACTGTAGAACAAAATGCAGAGCCTGCTGCCGAGTTGACAGCACTACTTTCTGCAGCCAAAGAGCAAACCTTTGATCTTACAGAGCAGTGTTTGCCCCCTGCAAATGCCGAGCAAGAAAACGCTCTGCCAACTCGTGTAGAAGCTGACTCTCTTGATGGCATTAATGGTAAAGAAGCAACTTATAGTGGCAACGTTCAAGTAACGCAAGGCACAAAACGTGTCAACGCAGATAGCGTTACGCTTTATCAAGCCGAAAATACGATTGTGGCAAAAGGCAACGTTGAGATGACCAATGGTCAAATCAAGACGACTTCAGAGACTGCCACAACCAACCTTGATACGGATGTCACTACGCTGGAGATGGCAAACTATCACCTGCTATGTCAAACCGGCCGAGGTGATGCCAAGGTTATTCGTGCTGAAGGTAAATTATTCTATGAACTAAAAGATGGCACCATTACCTCTTGTCCAGAAGATGATGACTCATGGCGTTTAGTTTCTTCTTCTATTGAAATCGATCAAGAAGCAGAAGAAGCCACCTTATATAATCCGCGTTTTGAAATTCAAAAGGTGCCAGTATTTTACTTACCTTGGTTAACAGTACCCATCAGTGATGCTCGTAAAACCGGTTTTCTTTATCCAACAGTCGCCTATGGCACCAGTGATGGCTTTGAATTAGACGTTCCTATTTATTGGAACTTAGCGCCAAATTATGACTTGGAAACCACCTTTAAATACATGTCAGAACGTGGCCTACAAACTGATGGGACCTTCCGATATTTAAATGACTGGGGCCGTGGTCAAATAGAGGCGCAATACCTAGCAGACGATCAGAAATACCCTGATCTCGGAGATCGTTGGGGAATTGGTTACTCGCACTATGGTGTGTTTGACCGAAACTGGAAAGTAGAAGTTGATTACGCAAAAGTTAGTGATATTGAATACTTCTCTGATATTTCATCCAACATAGGTGAACGAGAAGATGGCCAGTTACTGCAACAAGGTAAAGTTTCTTATCGCAATGAGCACTGGGATACCAGCCTATTAGTCCGTGATTTTCAGTTATTATCAGATACAGATAACTTGCCATATAGAATGCTGCCACAGCTAAGTGCGCATTATTTCTATCCTCAGCTAATGAATAATGTCAATTTTGACGTTATCAGTCACGCAACTCATTTTACAACAGATGATGAGCGTAATAGAAAACCTACGCAAGCAACACGAGTCCATATCGAACCAGGTGTGACAATCCCTCTAACAACGACTTGGGGCAGTTGGGAAAGTGAAGGACGTTTATTAGGTACTTATTACCATCAAGATCTTAATGATGTCGATATGAGCCACGAGGATACTAAAAATCTAGAATCTGATGTCACTCGTTTTATCCCTGAATTTCGCAGTACAGGTACACTTTTCCTAGAGCGCGATACCACCTTTATTGATGGCTATACACAAACTTTAGAGCCTAAAGTTCAATACTTGTATGTGCCGTATGAAGATCAAAGCAACATCTATAATTACGACACTTCATTATTGCAATTAGATTATTACGGGCTATTTAGAACCCGTAAGTACGGTGGTGTTGATAAGATAGCGGCGGCAAACCAAGTCAGCTATGGTGCGACCACTCGCTTCTATGACTCGAGTTATAAAGAAAGAATGAACGTTTCTTTCGGGCAGATTTATTACCTACAAAACAGTAATACCAACACAGGTGATCCTGCTGATTCAAACTATTCCGCATGGGCGGTCGAGAGTGACTTTAACTTCAATGATTACCTCTTCTATCATGGTGGTATTCAATATGATATTGGTGATGAAGAAATACAGCTTGCCGACAGCGCTTTAGAGTATCGTCGTGGGCCAGGTTATATCCAAACCAACTACCGCTATGTCACTCGTAGCTATCTAGACAAAACTGTAGGTAATTCCATTCACTTAGATCACATTACAACTGATGGTATTTCGCAAGTTGGTGTTTTAGGCGGCTATAAAATCAATAAAAACTGGAGTGTGAATGGTCAGTATTTTTACGATACAACAGAAAATATGCCTCTTGAATCTCTTGCAAGAGTGACTTATACCTCCGACTGTTGGTATGTAGGTATTACTTATACCGATCAATTGCGCTCATGGACCAGAACTCAAACACCAGATCCGGGTCCTGAATATGAAGAGAATATTAGCTTCAATATCGGCATTATTGGATTTGGTACTAACTTTGGCACAGATTTTGGTGACGGGGGTAACGCTCTAGGTTACGGTCGTCCTTTCTATTTAAATAACTAGAATGTCGCGGGAATAATCCGGTGACTCATAAGATGTATTGGAAAACTAATGAATAAGTTTAAACGACTCATTGCTTCGATGATCCTAATCTTGGTTCCTGCTATGACTATGGCAGCACCGGTTGAATTAGACAGAGTAGTTGTAATCGTTAACGATGGCGTAATTTTACAAAGCGACATTGATGGTGCAACGAAAACGCTAAAACTCCACACTCAAGAGAATAACCAAGCGCTTCCTGAGGCCAGTGTTCTAAAAGAGCAAGTTATCGATAAATTGATTATGGATAAATTGCAATCTCAAGAAGCGAAAAGAATTGGCGTAAGAATTGATGATAATCGTCTTGATCAAGCCATCAAAAGCATTGCTGAGAAAAACAAACAAAGCCAAGCTCAACTCATGGCCAGCGTTAAAGCTCAAGGGCTAAGCTATACGGAATTTAGAGAGCAAATTCGTACTGAGGTTGCCATATCAGAAGCTCGTAACGCTTTGGTTCGCCGTCGCATCAATATCCTTCCAGCTGAAGTTGAAACTCTAGCGGGAATGCTTGCGCAAGAATCCAATAAAAACGTTAATTATAATATTTCCCATATTCAGCTTCGTTTTAATGATGAACAATCTAAAGCTGAAATTGAAGATAAAGCGAACCAGTTAGTAGAAAGACTTAAAAACGGCGATAAGTTTGATGATCTTGCCATTGCCTACTCTAAAGGGCCAAAAGCATTAGATGGCGGTGAGTGGGGTTGGATGCATAAAGAAGAAATGCCAACTATCTTTGCCGACCAAATCACCACCCAAGGTAAAGATGCCATTATTGGCCCTTTCCGCAGTGGCGTTGGTTTCCACATTCTAAAGATCAATGATGTTCAAGGTCTAAAAACCGTTGCCGTTACAGAAGTTAATGCACGTCATATCCTAATTAAAACATCTGTTATTTTAAGTGATGATGGTGCAAAACGAGAGCTCACTGATTTTATTCGTAAAATCAATGCTGGCGAAGCCACATTTGGTGAGTTAGCTCGCCAATATAGTGCCGATACAGGCTCTGCGGCCCGCGATGGTGAACTCGGCTATCAAACACCAGACCTTTACGTTCCAGAGTTTAAACATCAAGTTGAAACCTTACCTGTCGGTCAAATCAGTGAACCATTTGAAACCGTACATGGTTGGCATATTGTCGAAGTTCTTGACCGTCGCCAAGTTGACCGCACTGATAGCGCGATGAATAACAAAGCTTACAGAATCTTGTTTAACCGTAAGTTTAATGAAGAAACCAGTGCTTGGATGCAAGAACTAAGAGCCAGCGCCTTTATCGAAAGACTGGATCAACAAGATGATGAAGAGGCTGAAAATGACCTGTAAACGAATCATCATCACCGCAGGCGAACCTGCAGGTGTTGGCCCAGATCTAGCGCTATCACTAGTCAGTAGTGATTACCCTCATCAATTGGTAATCTGTGCTGATAAAAATATGCTAGAGCAGCGAGCATTGCACCTTGGTATTGACGTCGAGCTAATTAATTACAATGCAGAGACTAAGCTAACTCCGCAACGCAAAGGAACATTACTCGTAGAGCATATTCCCTTAGCGGAACAAACGGTAATAGGGCAACTTAACGAAGCCAACGGACACTATGTATTAAAAACTCTAGAAAGAGCAGCTCAAGGCTGTATGAATGATGAGTTTGACGCTATAGTTACCGGCCCCGTACACAAAGGGGTGATTAACCGAGCTGGTGTGGCATTTAGTGGTCACACTGAGTTTTTTGCTGAGCAATCCAATACCCCTATGGTGGTAATGATGCTCGCTACGGAAGGTCTAAAAGTAGCACTGGTTACCACTCATATTCCTTTAGCTTATGTATCAAAAGCCGTAACTGAAGAAAGAATTGAGCAAATTATGCAAATTTTGCATAAAGATATGGTCACAAAATTTGCCCTGCCGAAGCCTCGTATTTATGTCTGCGGATTAAATCCTCATGCAGGAGAAGATGGTTGTTTAGGACAAGAAGAGATTCAAACTATCTCTCCTACTCTAGACAAACTAAGAGCGCAAGGCATGGATATTGTTGGTCCATTACCTGCTGACACCATTTTTAATCACAAATATCTGCAAGATGCAGATGTGATTTTAGGTATGTATCACGATCAAGTACTTCCAGTGCTAAAATATAAAGGCTTTGGACACTCCGTGAACATTACTTTAGGTCTACCCTTTATAAGAACCTCTGTCGACCATGGCACAGCCTTAGATTTGGCCGGCACAGGCAATGTGGATACAGGAAGTTTCCAAACTGCACTTTCCCACGCGATTGAATTAGTTGAGAAAAAACAATGAGTAACGATGTCCACTTAGGACACAAAGCGCGCAAACGTTTTGGTCAAAACTTTCTACACGACCCGTATATTATTGACGGTATCGTTTCATCTATTAACCCAAGACCAGGCCAAAACTTGGTTGAGATTGGCCCAGGTTTGGGAGCAATTACGGAGCCAGTGGGTAAACTCGTTGATAAGCTAACCGTTATTGAATTAGACAGAGATTTAGCCGAGCGTTTACGCAACCATCCAGACTTGAGTGAAAAGCTAACAATTCACGAAGGTGATGCGATGCGTTTTGACTTCACCCAACTAGTGAAGCCAAATAATAAGTTACGTATTTTTGGTAACTTGCCATACAACATCTCTACGCCGCTGATGTTCCACCTTTTTGAGTTCCATAAAGACATTGAAGATATGCACTTTATGCTGCAAAAAGAAGTGGTTAACCGTCTTGCTGCAGGTCCTGGCACTAAAGCTTATGGCCGTCTTACTGTGATGGCGCAATATTACTGTAAAGTTATGCCGGTTCTAGAAGTTCCACCGACTGCATTTATTCCACCACCGAAAGTGGATTCTGCCGTGGTTCGACTAATGCCGTATGAAGTCCTACCTTACCCTGCTAAAGACCTAAAATGGCTAGACAGAGTATGTCGTGATGGATTTAACCAACGCCGTAAAACCATTCGTAACTGCTATCGTTCATTGGTCAGCACAGAAGTTATGGAGCAACTGGATATCAACCCAGGTATGCGCCCAGAAAATCTGACTCTGAAACAATTTGTCGATATGGCCAACTGGTTAGCGGACCATCATAATAACTAATAACTAATAACTAATAACTAATGCACTAAGGTCACAGACCTTAACAAGGAGGCCACATGGACGTCAGTCAACCTTGTATCAAATGTCATGTACAAACCAAATACATAGAGGCCCAGTCAGAGCCTGATAACGGTCACTATGTATTTGCCTACATGATTACGATAAGAAACCTCAGCCAACACCCCGTACAACTCCTTTCTCGATACTGGCTAATCACCGATGGTAATGGCAAGCAAATTACGGTTGAAGGTGATGGTGTTGTTGGAGAAAAACCCACAATTGCAGCCAATGATGATTACACTTATACCAGTGGTTCAGCCTTAGAAACGCCGGTCGGGGTTATGCAGGGCCATTATGTTATGCAAACCAAAGATGGTGCGCTCTTTAATGCCCAAGTCGCTCCCTTTAACCTTTCGATTCCAAATATCATCAACTAACCAGAGGCTATTTATTTGTCCAACTATCTTGTTGGAGATATCCAAGGATGCTTGGATGAACTCCTTTTATTGCTAGAGCAAGTCTCCTTTGATTCACAAAAAGATACTTTATGGATAGCCGGCGATCTGGTTGCTAGAGGTCCTAAGTCACTAGAATCTTTACGCTTTATTCGCTCTTTAGGTGATTCAGTCAAAGTAGTATTAGGTAATCATGATCTGCACCTTATTGGTGTTTACTTAGGTCTTCATCGAGTGAACCCTAAAGATAAGACACAAGCTATTTTTGACGCCGACGATTGCAGTGACATCATTGACTGGTTAAGACAGCAACCATTGTTAGTCGAGCATCCAGAGTTTGTCATGAGCCATGCAGGTATTTATCCCCTATGGACATTGCAACAAGCAAGACAAGCGGCTCAAGAAGTAGAATCGGTGTTATCCGGTGATAACTGGCAATCGTTAATCAAAGAGATGTACGGAAACGCTCCCGATATCTGGAGTCCTTATCTACAAGGTATGGCTCGCTTGCGCTTTAATATCAATGCACTCACTCGCATGCGCTATTGCTATCATGATGGTCGCCTTGATATGGCAAGCAAACTTCCTCCAGAGCAAGAAGATAAAAGTACATTAATACCTTGGTTTGAATTAAAGCAAAGGCAAACATTACCCAAGCAGGCCATTTTTGGGCATTGGGCTGCTCTAATGGGGATAGAGTCTGATGATGTGATTGGGCTAGATACAGGCTGTGTATGGGGAAACCATATGACGATGTTACGCTGGGAAGACAAGCGCTACTTTATTCAAGCAGCGCTGTAATTAAAATAGTCAGCTCTAAAAGCGATAACCAAACGTGAGTGAGAATTGACCATAATCTGCGTAGTCAGTAGAAAAGCCTTCAATACGCATATCGGCATAATAATGCTGATCGAGTGTCGCTCTTGCACCTACACCCAAGAATAGCGTAGTGTCATCAAAATCGTCTTTCTCACCATATAAATTCCATTCTTCATTGAGTTTAACCACACCAATTGCACCATACGGTTTAATAGAGAAGCGGTCAAAATGGAATGTGTAACCGATATCCGTATCAAGCTTAAAGGTTGAGCCTTCTACTTTTAGTGTAATACCTTGCTCTGAATAGCTATCACTAAAACCAGAATAAGAAAAATTCACGCCAATAATATTATTAAACTCATAGCCATATTCTAGTTTCAATCCATTACCTAGGCTAAGGTCATCATGAGTTACATCCTTGGTTGTTGCAAAGCCAACACCAATTCGGTGTCCATTCGCTTCTTGCTTAATAACTGCAGCATCATCCGCTAATACTGAGAATGAAAGAAGTACAGTGCTTGCAACTAAAGTAGTAAATTTGTTCATTTTAAGTCTCATCAATAAAGTTCGACGCTACATCTGTAACGATTAAATAAGCGTCTTGTGTCTGGATTGATGAGAAGTATAGGTAAGCTGAATAATAAGTAGAATTAAGAAGATCTTATTAGTCTAATAAGCATTTGTTATCAGCTATCTGCTGTTTCAATTCCGAACTTATAATATTGATCAACCATTTAATTAATGGGTTATTCCTATCTTTGACATGATAGTGAATATATAAAGGCACTTTGGTAACAGAGCGATCTACATTGACCTTTAGCGGGGTTAATTCAGGAAAGGCTAAGAAAGGGAAAATAGTTGAATGGGCCATGATTGCATCACTGCGCCTGACTATATCAATGACAGGGTAAAGTAACTCAGACCGAACACCTACTTGAATATTGATGTTCTGCTTAGCTAAAACATCGGCTATAACAACCCGATTATCATTCCAGCCCTTAGTGACAAATGATGCAAATTCAGCACCTTGTAGCTCTTCTAGCTCAATAACTCTTCCTGATAACGGATGATCTTTTCTTACAATAAGAACGCCATCGATATCAAGTAACCGCTGACTATAAACCTCTTTAAAATCCTTATTTTCATAGCCAATGGCCAGCAATGAAGTTCCTTTAATCAACTGTTGTAAAGAGTCCTCCCCCCAACTTGCAAACTCCAATTGCAAACTAGGAGCAAGCTCCCTTACTCGCTCATAAAGCCTTCCAATAAGCGAGGACTCAACAACTGAGGTACAGATAATGCTGACATTATGATCAAGATATTGAGGGTTAAACTCATTTAAGCTATTTACTGCTTGAGCTAAACCATCAATATGTGGCGTGATTCTTTCAATCAACTCCACAGTAAAGCTCGTTGGTTCTAACCCTGAGCGAACTTTAACAAATAGCTCATCATCAAAATGGTAACGCAACTTTTGCAGTGCTTGGCTTATTGCAGGTTGGGTGACATTAAGGCGTGTTGATGCTTTACGCATATTGAGCTCTTGAAATAGCACAACAAGCGTCTTTAATAAATTAAGATCTAAATTGCTAAACCGATCTTTTGCCATCAATATCCCAACCGTTAATAATGATACCAATCGTAGTAAATCTCTGATTGGTATGAGTCAAATAGCGACTATTTCTGCTTATCCAAAACAATAAATTCCATTGAGTACGCATTTTTTTCATCCGCAGAATAATGCTCACTATGGGTTTGTGTCCAATCCTCTCCCCAATCAGGAAACTGCGTATCACCATCCACTTCCAGATCGATATGAGTAAGATAAAGCTTATCTGCAAGTGATAAACAGCGCTCATAAATAGAACCGCCACCAATAATCATCACTTCTTGCTCATCAGATACAAGCGCTAATGCCGACTCAATAGAAGTCACCGTCGTCACACCTTCAATGCTTAAATTAGCATCTCGACTAATGACAAGGTTATGGCGGCCAGGCAACGGGCGACCTATCGATTCATAAGTTTTTCTACCCATAATGACGGGTTTACCCATAGTGCACTTCTTAAACCAGATAAAATCTGCGGGTAAATGCCATGGCATTTGATTATCTTTACCGATAACACGGTTGTTAGCCATAGCGGCAATCATACTGATGATCATTGATGTACCTTTAAACAATAGGACGACGACGATAAATAAACAATCCGGGCATTGCCAGCCCGATTGCAAGCCCTGCAATAATAAACATTGCAGTTAAAAAATTCTCTATCAAGCTAGCAAATAGTACATGGCTATAGCCTGCTTGATTTATTTCTACCATAGCAATCATGGCATTAAAGGCATACACCCCCGGAACCATAGGGATCATTGCGGCAATGGTAAATACTTTAGGGTGGGCTAAAAAGCGATGCGACCAAGCAACGCCTATAAAACCAACAAGAGTGGCAGCAAATAACGTAGCCCATTCAATAGGGACGCCAAAATGCAGTAACAAATAGCGAGAGCCATGACCGATAGCACCTCCTAATGCGCAATATTTTAACGCGCTAGTGGGTACATTAAAAACCAATGCAAAACCCACCGCAGGAATCGCAGCAAAGAACATATCATCAATAAGGCCAAGCAACAGCGAAAGAAACTCATTCATAGTGCAACTCCAAATAGACCTAACACACCACTGACAGCAACGATCCCCAAACAAGTGGCAAGCGTTAACAAACTCCCCATAACAAAACGAGCGATACCCATATTAATGTAGCCTTTGAGGACATCGGCTACTGCATTAATCAAAGGAAATCCAGGAACCAGCATCAGTACTGATGATGCCATGACTAAGTTGGGATCATTACCAATTTCAAAGACCACGGCTTGAGCTGAAATAAAGGTAGTTACAAAGGCTGTTGTAGCGAAGTTAAGCAGCGGATTAAAGTGACGATGACCTATCTCTTGTCTCACAATCATCCCAATGGCAGAAGCAACAAATGTCATCACGAAGACTGCATTATTACCTCCTGCAAGGTGACTAAATGCAGCGCAAGATAAACCAATCATAAATACGACTAACCAACGGTTATATCGTTCAGGAGTGATCTTATCTAGTTTCTGTTGGGCTAACTCATGGTCTAAAATGCCTTTTTCAAGCATGATGCAGACTCGCTGAACTTCCGTCACCACTTTCATGTTAATCCCTCGGTCGGGACAACGACGAGTTGTGGTCATGCAGTGTTCATCAGTTACAGTTGTGATGACTAATGAACTTGCAGAAAGGGAGACTTCAACCTCATCCATACCGCAGGCTAAACCAATACGTTGCATGATGCCGCCAATCAGAGCGCTTTCAGCACCATGCGCATGTAACATTTGCCCGGCTTGAGCAATAAGGCGGGATATAGCGCGTTGTTTAGATTCCATTCTTTTCTTAAAACAGCTTAAAATAAAGTCAATATTCTATTGGGTTTGCATGTAAAACAATACCCATATCTCAAATTAAGTTGATTGAAAACAAACGAATTTTAAAGTTCAACACGGTTACTGCTTATGCGATAAATTTAGAGCGAAAATCAACAATCGTTTCAAGTCGCCTAAATCTTCGATCAATTTAAGATTCAACCAAACATAGCCATAAATATTAGACTCATCACCACCTAGTTCTGCAATATTGTCTTTTAATTCACGCGTAATTTCATCGGATCCATCAATTTTTAATCCTCCTCGAACCTCACCTTTTTCAACTAAATAGGCGAGATCTAGCAGCTCTTGTTCAATCTGTTTTTGGCAACTATTTAAAGACTTAGACCAGAGCATATTTAAATGGCTTTCTCTATCACTCCAGTATGAGTGATTCAATAACTCGATAATATTGACTAAGTTCCGTATCTGAATATTAATGGCATCAAGCAATTGACGCTTCAGTTTGGTCTCTTTTATCGAAGGTGAAACCAAGGTATTAATGACGTTCATTTCTTTGATTATCGTACTTCGAAAAGGCTCTAAACTTGGTTTTTCTAACACATTGAGAGAATAAGAAAGATGATATAGTTTAGAGATATTGGTTAAGGTACTCACCATCCTTAAACGCCAGTGTATAAAGGCTCTCTGGGGGTGAATGAGGCAAAACAAGACTGCAATGACACAACCAATAACAACATCAAATCCCCGCCAAATAGCAACATGAATATCGGCATTTGAGGCACCTAAAGTGACCCCCAAAGTAATACCAATCAGTATGCCAACATAGGGCCTTTTACCTAAAGCAAAGTAACCACTCAAGAAAATAACAACAGAGCACCAAACATACATCAGCACCATAGAGTGCTGACTTATTGCGATACCTAATATCCCTGAGGCTGCACCAATTAACGTCCCTAATACTCGATGCCAAGCTCTAGGTATAACATTCCCTAGATAAGACATCGGGCCAATCACCACAAATAATGTAATTAGGATCCACGATCGTTCGGGTAGATCAAAGAAAGACGTCACGATCAGTGTTAATACAAAAGCCACCGCAATACGAATGCCATGAACAATACGGTATTTAGAAAAGATAAACGCTTCAAGATTGGAGATCTTTTGGTTTAGATTCATAATCTCAGATCCTTGAGATGAGGCTATACAACGCACAAAAAAAGAGCCAGAAATAATTCGGGCTCTTTTTATTATGTTTAAAAATCAATTCATTGTCTACTGATGAGATTAATCACGAACGTAGATGACGTGACCATCATCTTCATCGTCGTCGTCATCCCAGTCATCATCACCTTCTTCAGTGATAACATTGCTGCCAGACATCGCATCTTTATGGTAGTCATCCCACATAAAGTCGACTTTATCTTCTTCTTCAATTTCTTCAGCGTGACGAGGTAGTGCTTCCATGAAGTCGGCTAATTTGTAGCATAGCTCTTTAGTACCAAACTTATTGATTGCTGAAATCTTAAAGTATTGCTCTTCCCAACCAAGCGCATCAACGATCTGTTGGATCACTTCATTGGCTTCATCTTCTGGCATAAGATCAACTTTGTTGAATACTAACCAGCGAGGTTTACCTGCAAGTTTTTCACTGTATTGCTCTAGCTCATCAATGATGGTTAGTGCATTTTGGACAGGATCACTTTCGTCAACTGGCATGATATCAATAACATGCAGCAATACACGACAACGTTCCAAGTGCTTCAAGAAACGAATACCAAGACCGGCGCCATCAGCTGCACCTTCAATAAGTCCTGGAATATCAGCAACAACGAAGCTCTTTTCTGGAACCACACTCACTACACCCAAGCTTGGGATAAGAGTCGTAAATGGATAATCCGCTACTTTTGGTTTCGCAGCAGAAACTGAACGAATGAAAGTTGATTTACCAGCATTTGGCAGACCAAGCATGCCAACATCAGCTAACAATAGTAGCTCTAAACGAAGTTCACGAACTTCACCTTTAGTACCCATTGTTTTTTGACGAGGTGCACGGTTAACCGATGACTTAAAGCGGGTGTTACCCAAGCCATGCCAGCCACCTTTACCAATCATTACTTTCTTGCCATGCTCTGCAACTTCACCAACAACTTCATTGGTGTGAATATCAACAGCACGAGTACCAACAGGTACTTTCAATGTAAGATCTTTACCACGCTTACCAGTACAGTTACCACCGCGACCATTCTCACCACGATCAGCGGCATAGAAACGTTGGAAACGGTAATCAATAAGAGTATTTAGGTTCTCGTCAGCTTCAAGGTAAACATCGCCACCGTCGCCGCCATCGCCGCCGTCAGGGCCGCCTTTAGTAATAAATTTTTCACGCCAGAAACTGACAATGCCGTTACCGCCATCGCCTGCTTCTATTTTTACTGTTGCTTCATCTACGAATTTCATTTCTCACTCCGTATTGGTGTGAATATCCCGTCTGGATCAACTTTAGCAGATCCAAATCTAAACAGGATCTGGGATTCTTGGCTATAGGCCCTAGATAATCATTCACTAAGGGCCTAGGGCTAAGAAACCTAGTATCCTACAAATAAAAAACCCCGCCGAATCGGCAGGGCTTTTGAATTCAGCTTGAAACTAAGTATTAATTACTCAGAGTCGATGCTAACGAATTTACGGTTCTTAGGACCTTTAACTTCAAATTTCACTTTACCTTCAGTAAGAGCGAAAAGAGTATGGTCTTTACCGATACCAACGTTGTTACCAGCGTGGAATTTAGTACCACGTTGACGAACGATGATGTTACCCGCTAGAACTGATTCGCCACCAAAACGCTTAACGCCAAGACGTTTGCTTTCTGAATCGCGACCGTTACGAGTAGAACCACCAGCTTTTTTGTGTGCCATTGTTAAACTCTCCTAATACTTAAGCGTTGATGCCAGTGATCTTCACTTCAGTGAACCACTGACGATGACCTTGTTGCTTACGAGAGTGCTTACGACGACGGAATTTAACGATTTTTACTTTATCGCCACGACCGTGCTTAACCACTTCAGCTACAACTTTGCCACCTTCAACAAGAGGTGCACCAACAGTGATTTCTTCACCGTTAGCGATCATAAGAACTGAGTCAAACTCAACAGTTGCACCAGTTTCAACGTCCAATTTCTCTAAACGAAGAGTTTGGCCTTCGCTTACACGGTGTTGTTTACCACCAGATTGGAAAACAGCGTACATATTTTACTCCGCTTTTTCCGCACAGCCTTTGCTTAATTTTAGCATATCGGGTGTGCGCTAACTAATTCATCAATAGGGCGCAGATTCTACGTGAACGCATCACATAAAACAAGCCATATTTTAAAAAAATAGGCGAAAAGATAATCGCCACATAAAAGTGTGAGAATGATGCCTTTTACAGCTGTATTTGGCAACGTTTTTTAGTGTAAAATTCGACATTAATTATCATTTTAGCTACTGCGTAGTAGCAACTCAAAACCGGAAGTATCATGGACTTTAATGCTATCCAGGCTCTTACTGCTGACGACATGGCAAAAGTGGACCAAACTATTCACGCTCAACTGACATCTGAAGTCGCTCTAATTAATCAATTAGGCTATTACATTGTCAGTGGCGGTGGTAAACGTCTACGCCCTCTCATAACGCTTCTTTCAGCTCGTGCTTTAGGCTATTCAGGAGAAGGCCATATTACCGCAGCTGCATTTATTGAGTTTATCCACACTGCTACCTTGCTACATGATGATGTTGTTGACGAATCGGATATGCGACGAGGCAAAGAAACGGCCAATGCTGCTTTTGGCAATGCCGCTAGCGTACTTGTCGGTGATTACATTTACACCCGCTCTTTTCAAATGATGACTAGCTTAGGATCAATAAGGATCCTTGAGTTGATGAGTGAAGCTGTAAACGTAATTGCCGAAGGTGAAGTACAGCAGTTAATGAACTGTAACGATGCTTCTACCACTGAAGAAAGCTATATGCAGGTCATTTATTCAAAAACTGCTCGCTTGTTTGAATCTGCCTCGCAACTTGCTGCAATATTAACGGATGCAAGTCCTGAAATAGAAACGGCTATGCAAAACTATGGCCGACACCTAGGGACGGCATTCCAATTGGTCGATGATGTATTAGATTACACTGCCGATGGCAAAGAGATGGGGAAAAACGTGGGTGATGATCTTGCCGAAGGTAAACCTACCCTCCCGTTACTGTACGCCATGCAGCATGGCTCTACTGAGCAACAACAGATGATTGTTGAAGCTATCGAGAAAGCCAATGGTATGGACCGTCTAAGTGATATCTTAGCGGCTATGCATGAAACAGGCTCTTTAGAGTACACCACCCAAGTGGCTAACCAAGAAGCGGATAAGGCTATTGCAGCCCTAGCCATCTTACCTGATTCACCAGAGAAGCAGGCGCTTGAAGCATTAGCTCATTTGGCCGTCAAGCGTAATAAATAGAATAAAAAAGGCGGATCATGATGATCCGCCTTTCATTTATTCGATCGAACCAATAGCCATTGATGCTATTTTGCGAACTCTTCACCTTTACTAATATCAGCGCTAAGGGTTTCAAGCATATCGTCTAATGCGGCACGTTCGAAGTCGCTAAGTACACCATAACCCAATACCTCTTCAACACCTTCTTTGCCAAGCTTAACTGGCTGTGCGAAGAAACGGCTATGCTCACCATTACCTTCAACGTAAGCACACTCAACAATATTGGCTTCACCTTGAAGTGCTTTGACTAAAGACAGACCGAAACGACAGGCTGCTTGTCCCATAGACAACGTAGCGCTACCGCCACCCGCTTTAGCCTCAACAACTTCGGTACCTGCATTCTGAATTCGAGTCGTTAGAGACGACACTTCTTCATCAGTAAACTCAACGCCTTCCACCTGTGATAGCAAAGGTAAAATAGTCACGCCAGAGTGTCCGCCAATTACTGGGACATCTAGTTTAGTCGGATCCAAACCTCTTAGCTGGCCAATAAATGTTTCTGAACGAATCACATCCAGAGTAGTTACACCAAACAAGCGACGCTTATCATAAACGCCTGCCTTTTTAAGAACGTCAGCAGCAATTGCGACTGTCGTATTCACAGGGTTAGTAATGATGCCAATACATGCTGTTGGACATACAACAGCAATTCTTTCCGCTAAAGACTTAACAATGCCTGCATTAACGTTGAATAGATCTTCACGATCCATACCAGGTTTACGTGCAACGCCGGCGGAAATAAGTACGACATCTGCGCCTTCTAGAGCTGGCGTTGGATCTGGGCCTGCAAAACCGGTAACAGAGACTGGCGTTGGGATATGATCAAGATCAGCTGCCACACCAGGAGTAACTGGTGCAATATCATAAAGAGCTAGATCTGATCCAGCAGGAAGATTATTTTTAAGTAGTAGAGCGAGTGCTTGTCCAATACCACCAGCGGCTCCGATAACAGCGACTTTCATTGTGTTCTCCTTGGAAAAAATAGGGTCATTCAAGTTCCGTTTATATTGTTCCGAAATTATAATATTTACTTTGCATTTACAAATGTGTAACGCCACCTTTGCGACCTTACTCACTCATCCAAGGCTGATTCATTGCATTCACAGCCCTTCATCACGAATTGACACACTAAGTCGCTCGTTTTTCTCGACTCATCGCTCGACCGCTTGGGTATAAGAACGTTATATGAGACACTCTATTAATGGGATACTGGTCTCTGATAAAAATCAAAACCAATTATATGTGGAACAAGTCATGCGAAACAGCGAAAAACAGGACCGTTTAGTCCGCGAATTCAAATCTCTTTTGAAACAAGAACGTTTCGGCTCACAGAGCGAAATCGTTGAGGCGCTAAAACTAGAAGGGTTTGATAATATCAACCAATCTAAAGTCTCTCGCATGCTCACTAAGTTTGGTGCAGTTCGTACACGTAATGCAAAAATGGAAATGGTTTACTGTCTTCCAGCAGAACTTGGAGTACCGACTGTTTCAAGCTCGCTACGTGAGCTTGTTTTAGATATTGATTACAACAACGCGCTTGTTGTTATTCATACTGGCCCAGCTGGTGCTCAACTTATTGCTCGCCTACTCGACTCTCTTGGTAAGTCTGAAGGTATCCTTGGCGTTGTTGCCGGAGACGATACTATTTTCATCACTCCAACCTTAGATATTGATACAAAACAACTGTTTGAGTCAGTCTGCGACCTATTCGAATACGCCGGATAAACCTTGATAATCTCCTTATCACAGCCTAATTCTTAGGCTGTGATTGCGATCACAGCTCAGAAAAATACCACCTCACCGCCAAAACCCTCTAACTTATTGTTTTAAAACACATTAATCACTCAATCATATTTATTCGATCATATAAGTGATTAATTTCCTATGCATCAATTGATATACGCACCCTATTTCGCATTGTTTTTTGATATGATCCAGTCACTTTTTCAACGTTTTGCCCTTCACTACTGATGGAATACTAACCGTTCCTATAACAATCTCACTAAGCTTAAAGATTCAATGAGATCAGATACATAGCAGTTTTGTAGGTGACAGATCCAATTGAAAAAGATGCCGTTTCCATACAGGAAACCTCAACAGCACAAAGAAGGCTGTTGGTATGATCATGGACATAAGGAAGCAACATCATGGCATTTAAGAAAGTAATTAAAGTAGGTGCAATTGCCGCAACCATTATGGGTGCTGGCGTAGTTTCAGCTCAAGAGTTCATTACTATTGGTACTGGTTCTGTAACGGGTGTTTACTACCCTACAGGTGGCGCAATATGTAAATTAGTGAACAAAGATCGCAATGATCACAATGTACGTTGCTCAGTTGAATCAACTGGTGGTTCAATTTACAACGTAAATACACTTCGTTCAGGCGAGCTTGATTTTGGTATTGTGCAGTCTGACTGGCAGTTCCATGGTTACAACGGAACCAGCAAGTTTTCAGAGCAAGGCCCATACAAAAAACTGCGTGCTGTGTTCTCTCTTCATACCGAACCTTTTAACATCATTGCACGTCAAGATGCTGGCATAAACAATGTGACTGATTTAGCCGGCAAACGAGTCAATATCGGTAACCCAGGTTCTGGTGACCGCGCAACAATGGGTGTGGTCATGGACGCCTTGGGATGGACAAATGACAGCTTCAAGCTAGCTTCTGAACTTAAAGGTTCTGAGCGTTCACAAGCCCTTTGTGATAATAAAATTGATGCGTTCATCTATATGGTTGGTCATCCAAACGGATCAATCAAAGAAGCAACCACTTCTTGTGACGCTAAACTGGTCCCAGCAACTGGTCCTGAAATTGATAAAATCGTAGCGGATAATCCTTACTACGCATTTAGCACAGTTCCTGCTGGCATGTACCGTGGCACAGACCAAGACGTGAAAAGCTTTGGTGTAGCGGCAACAATGGTAACAACATCAGACGTTTCTGATGAAGTCGCCTATACCGTTGCTAAAGCTGTATTTGAGAACTTCAATACCTTTAAACGTTTACACCCAGCCTTCGCTAACCTTAAAAAAGAAAATATGGTTAAAGACGGCATCTCTATTCCTCTTCACCCTGGTGCAGAAAAATACTACAGAGAAGTCGGTCTACTTAAATAGACCAAATATAAAAGGAGGCAACTTGCCTCCTTTTTCACTGACTTGTAGAAATGGGGAGCTTATCCCCACTAGCTAAACCCAATTTTCATTGGGGCTTTCTTGCTTACCACTTTTTGGTAGCACCCCTCTCTATGGCAACACTTTTAGTTAGTATTTTAGCTTGGCTTAAAGCCGCTCAGTAATTAACAGCAATCCCTTTGCAGCTATCCAAGTATCGCGTCAACAGAATTAGGATACACTAATGACACATTCAACAACTCCAGCTCAAGAAGCGCAAGATATTGTCGCTCAGTCCGAAACAGGAGCACGAAACCCTGCCGGAATACCGGGGAAAATTCTCTGGTTTGTACCATTATGCTGGTCACTATTTCAGCTATGGTACGCCTCACCACTGCCATTTATTTTCAATTTTGCCATTTTAAACGATACTGAAGCGCGATCTATTCACCTTGCGTTTGCTATCTTCCTTGCTTTTACTGCTTATCCTGCGATGAAAAGATCGCCGCGAGATAGGATTCCCGCTATTGATTGGTTCTTGGCAATATCAGGCAGTTTAGCGGCCGCTTACATTTATCTATTTTACACCCAGTTAGCAGGCCGCTCTGGGGCACCAACCTCTCTTGACGTTGTCAGTGCCGTAATAGGAATGGTGTTACTACTCGAAGCAACACGCCGTGCATTAGGTCCACCTCTGATGGTGGTTGCGGCGATATTCCTTACCTACACCTTTGCTGGCCCACATATGCCAGACGTTATTGCTCACAAAGGCGCAAGCTTAAACAAAGCAATGTCCCATCTGTGGCTAACGACAGAAGGCGTATTTGGGATTGCGTTAGGGGTTTCAACCTCTTTTGTCTTTCTATTTGTACTATTCGGAGCAATGCTAGAGCGTGCCGGAGCAGGTGCTTACTTTATTAAAGTCGCCTTTTCTTTATTGGGCCATATGCGCGGAGGACCAGCCAAAGCTGCGGTTGTCGCTTCTGGACTTTCAGGCTTAGTTTCGGGTTCCTCAATTGCCAATGTTGTAACCACTGGTACCTTTACTATTCCACTGATGAAGCGAGTGGGATTTCCTGGTACAAAAGCGGGCGCAGTAGAAGTGGCTGCATCCACCAATGGTCAGTTGACTCCTCCCATTATGGGCGCGGCTGCCTTTTTGATGGTTGAATATGTCGGGATCTCTTATGTAGAAGTGATTAAAGCGGCGCTACTACCGGCTCTTATCTCCTATATTGCGCTTATCTATATTGTGCACTTAGAGGCGTGTAAAGCAGGTATGCAAGGTCTGCCTCGTCGTCATACTCCAACTAAGTTGCAAAGCCTACTTTCCTTTACCGGTACCATTCTTGGCTTATGCGTGATTAGTGCGGTGGTATATTACGGAATTGGCTGGACTAAAGGTGTATTTGGCGATGCAGCAACCTCTGTTGTAACCGTTATTTTACTGCTTTGTTATGTTGCTCTCGTTCGGGTTTCTTCTCGCTATCAGGAACATGCAGAAATGGATCCTGAGCTGACCGAAATCCCCGATGTCGGACCGACCGTCAAATCGGGACTGCATTTCCTACTTCCTATCGTGGTCTTAGTATGGTGCCTAACTGTGGAACGCTTCTCTCCGGGGCTATCGGCATTTTGGGCAACGGTATTTATGATCTTTATTTTGTTGACCCAACGTCCACTCATGGATCTGTTTAATAAACAAAATAATACAATGGCAGCCTTTAAATTAGGCGTTAATGACTTACTGGAAGCACTGGTTTCTGGCGCAAGGAACATGATAGGCATTGGCGTTGCAACGGCGGCGGCCGGCACCGTGGTTGGTGTGGTGACCCTCACCGGAATTGGTTTGGTTATGACAGACTTTGTGCAGTTCATTTCCGGTGGCAACATTATCATGATGTTACTGTTTACAGCGATCATTAGCTTAGTACTAGGAATGGGGTTGCCAACAACGGCAAACTATATCGTGGTATCAACATTGATGGCTCCAGTGATTGTTACGCTAGGTGCCGCCCACGGACTGATTATACCGCTTATCGCGGTGCATCTATTTGTATTCTATTTTGGTATTTTAGCCGACGATACACCGCCAGTAGGTTTAGCCGCTTTTGCCGCAGCGGCAATTGCTAAATCAGACCCAATTAGAACCGGTATTCAAGGTTTTACCTATGACATACGAACCGCAATCTTGCCGTTTATGTTCGTGTTCAATACCCAATTATTGATGATGGGAATAGACAGTTGGTGGCATTTATTACTGACGGTTTTATCTGCGACAACTGCAATGTTGCTCTTTTCGGCTGCGACACAAGGATGGTGGTTTACCAAGAATAAATGGTGGGAAACCATCGCGTTATTATTGCTGACCTTTACCTTCTTCCGCCCTGGTTTTTGGTGGGATCAAGTCTATCCCGCTAAGATTGAAGTACCGGCAACGCAGATATCAACGGTGGTGCAAGACATGCCTATTGGCCAACCACTAGAGATGCGAGTGGAAGGTGAAACTCTAGACGGTAAGTTCATGAGTAAGACGGTTCGCTTACCTTTTGATGATGACGCAACCACC
The DNA here is from genome assembly GCF_001676025.1 of Vibrio sp. UCD-FRSSP16_30. Taxonomy (GTDB): domain Bacteria; phylum Pseudomonadota; class Gammaproteobacteria; order Enterobacterales; family Vibrionaceae; genus Vibrio. The sequence continues at coordinate 41,860 of NZ_LZFW01000005.1, read as the reverse complement.
GCAGAAGATCGTATTTCATCAATGGGATTAATGCTGTCAAAAAGTGCTGATAAAGTCATTATCGATATGGTGGAATTTGGTAGCCCAGCAGAAGCCTCTGGTATTGATTTTGATTGGCAAATAAAACATATCATTCAAAAGGCTGAACGCCCGATGAAAGAATTAGTCTTTATTCCAGCATTGCTATTAGTCATTTTAATGGTCATAAATCAAAAACGTCGCATCGCAAGAGAGTCTATCGTCGCATAGTTTGATTTGGCTCAATGCCCCATACCTCACAGTATGGGGCAATGGCATGACTGAAATATGAAGAGCACTTTCCATGTACAAACAGATCTTAGTTCCCGTAGACCTCAACGAAAAAGGGTTCTGCGATAAAGCATTAAAAGCGGCTGTGTGGCATGCCAAACAAAGCCACGCACAACTGCATTTGCTTAACGTATTACCTGGAATTCACATGTCTATGGTTGCGACTTATTTTCCTAAAGATGCCGTGCAAGATATGAAGAAAGATGTTGAGGCGCAATTACGCGACTTTGCAGATAAGCTTATCGACCCTGAGTTGGTTTACCATATACATATTGCCGAAGGTAAACCTTACTCTACGATTATCGATTATGCCGAAAAACTAGGTGCAGACCTGATTGTGATGCCAAGTCATAAGCGCTCTAAAATTGATAATGTTGTACTAGGTTCAGTGGCAACCAAAGTAGTGCATAACTCTCCTGTTAATGTACTGGTGATTAAGCCACAAGGTTAAGCCATATACAGATAATAAAAAGGGCAGCTAGTACTAACACTAGCTGCCCTTTTTTATTAAGAAGAAATGAACTGGCTGAACAATCAGGGTGAGATCACGAACGTTCTTTGAACAACATCATGTGCATTATAGGAACTAGCTTTTTTGTATGGATTTGTGGCATTGATTTGTGGCATGGATACCACTTGAAGCCATCATGGATGATTTCACGGCGTCTTGTGGAGATGATGGTCATGATTGGCTTATGCATTCACCCTAGCTAAACAACTCGGTTTAATGATTTTCCTTGCATGAAGTGCTCTATATTATTTAATAATATATTTACTAAACTCGTTAATGCCGAGTCACTCCCCCAAGCTACATGTGGGGTGAGCAATAAATTAGGCAAACTAATATTGGCAAGTAGCGGATTGGACTCATCAGCAGGTTCTTGAGTGAAAACATCCACACCCGCACCGGCAATTTGAGCCGACTTTAACGCTTCAACTAAATCAGATTCATTAACCAACCCACCTCTGCCGGCATTGATTAATATTGCAGTAGGCTTCATGAGTGCTAACTCTTTTGCGGCAATGAGATCAGTGGTGGCATCAGTCAAAGGGCAATGTAGCGTCACAATATCAGCTTGTTGTAGCGCACTTTCAAACGAGACATAACCCTCACGAACATCACCACATCCTTTGCGCTCGGCAAAAATCACTTGCATGCCCAATGCACGAGAAAGCGTGGCAACCCCCTCACCTAAGTTACCACTGCCAACAATCGCAATGGTTGACTCTGCGACATCGGTAATAGGATGGGTAAAAAAGCAAAACTGTTTATCGTGCTGCCAAACCCCATTAGCTATATCTTGGTGATAAGCAAACAGGTTGCGTTTTAAAGCAAAGATCATGCTGATAGCGTGCTCTGGTACTGAGCGAGTTGCATATCCTTGAATATTACACACTGCAATATTTTGCGTGCGGCAATACTCTAAATCGACATTATTGGTTCCTGTCGCAGACACCGCGATCAGCTTAATTTTCGGATACTGGCTTAACATCTGAGCATTAAGCTGTACTTTATTGCTAATCACAATATCAGCGTCTTGCAGTCGCTCGGCGAGTTGCTCAGGGGAGGTATAATCATACTCCACCCACTGATGCGGGAAGTTTAATTCTCGAAATTCAATATGCGCAGGAATGGTTGCCTTATCTAAAAAGACAACCTTAGGTAGAGATGATGACATGCGTAATCCTTAGTATTTTAGCGCTTATGCTGAACACTTAAAGCTAGTGCTTAGGCAAAGTTTTATAGTCCGGCAACTCAGGTTCAGCTGAGTAGAGTTCTAATACTAATGGTTTTGCTTGCGGATAAAAGTCGCATGGCACAAACATACTGACTAACTGATTATCTTTTGGGTGATAAAAACTCAGTTCAGTAGAGTGCAGTTGTAATCGGTCTGAAAAGGCTTGCGCCTCACCTTCAGAGTAAAATTCATCACCCACAATCGAATGACCTATTTCACTCATATGCACGCGCAGTTGATGTGAACGTCCTGTAATTGGCAATAGGCGAACAATACAGGTTTTTTCTTCTTGCTGTACTTTCTGATAATCAGTGCGTGAAGGCTTGCCGTCTTGAGTGCATACTTTTTGTCTTGGTCTATTCGGCCAATCACAAATCAGAGGTAAATCGACAATACCTTCTTTTTCTTCTATTTCGCCCCACACACGAGCGTAATACACTTTATGTGTTAGGCGATATTGGAACTGTTTCTTTATGTGTCGCTCTGCCTCTTTAGACAGAGCAAACAGCATTAAACCAGAGGTGGCCATGTCCAAGCGATGCACAACTTGGATCTCAGGATATTCCGCCACAAGGCGACTCCATAAACTGTCGTAATGCTTTTCTTCTCGCCCCGGTACTGACAATAATCCAGCTGGCTTATTGGCTACCAAGATATGTTCATCTTGATACACAATATCTATCCACGGATCTATTGGAGGGCGATACTCAATCATGGCCATAATTTATTTCACTCTAGTTGTGAGAAACAACGATTAGACGCAAAGAATCTAATTGAATTTGAGCTTGTGAGATAAAGCTACCTAGCTCGGTAATCTGTTGCTCAATGGCTTCTACTTCTTCATCACGAATGTTCGGGTTAACTGCTTTTAGTGCCAATAATCTTGCAAGCTCTGCATTGAGGCTGGTTTCCATTTCGGCCTTAGCTTGCTGTTTTACTAGCTCATGCTTAGGCAGTATTTTCTCATCACCTGCCGCAATTAATGCTTGTACTTGCCCTTGAACAGAAGTAACCAATTTACTTGCCATATGACGATTAATCGGACTTAGTTGGCGGTTAAAACTTTCAAACTCAACTTGCGCTGAAAGATCATTACCTTTGCCATCTAACATTAGGCGAATTGGCGTTTGTGGCAAGAATCGTGCGATACCACTGCGTTTTGGTGCTTGGGCATCAACAAGGTATACCAACTCTAAAAGCATGGTGCCTACTGGAAGCGCTTTGTTTTTTAACAAAGAGACCGCTGACGCCCCCACACCTTCACTAAGCAGTAAATCAATACCACCTTGAATCATTGGATGTTCCCAAGACATAAAGTTCATATCTTCACGAGACAAGGCAATATCACGCTCAAAAGTAATGGTTGCGCCGTCATAAGGAAGGCCAGGATAACTTGGCACAAGCATGTGCTCAGAAGGTGTCACAACCAGTGCGTTTTCACCTTTGTCATCTTGATTTAGGCCAATACAATCAAATAAGCTCAAGGCGAAGCTAACAAATTTAGTATCGTTATCTTTAGCTGCAATTTCCTGCACTAAGTCTTGAGCTCGCTCGCCGCCATTAGAATGCATTTCTAATAATCTATCGCGACCATGTTCAAGATCTTGTTTTAACTGCTGATTAATCTTCACTGACTGAGCAATAACATCATCAAGCTCAGAGCAATCACCCGTAGCAATCATCTCAGTTAACTCATAAGAGAACTTCTCGTAGACCGTTCTGCCTGTTGGGCACGTTTCCGCAAACGCATTCAGTCCTTCACTGTACCAGCGAGCCAATACGCTCTGTGAGCTTCCCTCTAAATATGGAACAAAAACATCGATATCTGAGTTTTGCCCAATACGGTCTAAACGACCAATTCGCTGTTCAAGAAGGTCTGGATTAAACGGAAGATCAAACATCACCAGTTGATTAGCAAACTGGAAATTACGACCTTCTGAGCCAATTTCAGAACAGATAAGTACCTGAGCACCACCCTCTTCTTGGGCAAAATAAGCAGCTGCTTTATCTCGTTCAATAATTGACATTCCTTCGTGGAATACCGTCGCTCGGATGCCTTCTCGCTCACGCAATGCTTGCTCTAGCTGTAGTGCAGTTGCCGATCGCGATGCAATCACCAAAATTTTATCTGCACGTTTTTGTTTCACTTTTTCAATCAGCCAATCAACTCGGCTATCAAATTGCCACCATGCGCCGGTATCCCCAAGCTCTTGGAATACTTCTTCAGGATAAAGCATGATGCCCGCTTGTTTATCCAAAGAAAGATCAACATTAAATATCTTCGACACTTTAATTGCGCGAGTATATTGCTCTGGCATCGGCATAGGTAATAAATGAACTCGACGCTCAGGGAAACCTTTTATCGCGGCACGAGTATTACGAAATAGCACTCGCCCTGTACCATGGCGGTCCATCAAGTTGTCTACCAACTCTTGTCTTGCCAGTGCTTGTTGTTCTGGGTGCTGCTGATCCGCAATCGCTTTAAAGATAGGCTCTACGTCTTGCTCTGATAACAGCTCAGTGATTTGATTTTTCGCATCATCTGGTAGTGCTTGTCCAGACAATAACTGACTGACAGCTTCGGCAACCGGTGCGTAGTTTTCTTCTTCGTCGACAAAGCTTTGGTAGTCATAAAAACGGTCAGGATCTAGCAGGCGAAGTCGAGCAAAGTGACTCTCACGGCCTAATTGCTCAGGGGTTGCTGTTAGTAGTAATACCGCAGGAATCTTTGATGCTAAAGACTCTACCGCTAAATACTCTTCACTTGGCGCCTCTAAGCTCCACTCTAGGTGATGAGCTTCATCGACAACTAACAAGTCCCACTGCGCTTCAAGTGCTTGCTGATGGCGTTTAGGGCTGTTTTTAAGAAAGTCTAATGAACACAATACAAATTGCTGAGTATCAAACGGATTGGCAGCATCTGCATAAGCTTCAACACAACGCTCTTCATCAAACACAGAAAAGTGCAGATTAAAGCGGCGCATCATCTCCACCAGCCATTGATGGATTAGAGTTTCAGGAACAACGATAAGAATTCGTTCTGCGCGACCGGCGAGCACCTGTTGGTGGATAATCATACCCGCTTCAATGGTTTTACCCAAACCGACTTCATCAGCAAGTAAAACACGAGGTGCGTGACGACGCCCTACTTCTTGGGCAATAAATAGCTGGTGAGGAATCAAACCTGCACGCATGCCAGTTAGGCCTCGCAATGGGCTTTTATGTTGTTGATACTGGTTATTCAACGCTTGATAGCGCAATACAAAATTGTCCATGCGGTCAATTTGCCCAGTAAATAACTTATCCTGTGGCTTATTAAAGCGAATTTGGTGACTTAGGAAAATTTCACGAAGTTCAATACCTTGCTCATCAGTATCCTCTCGAGTACCTCTATAACAAAGCACGCCTTTTTCTTCGTTCACTTCCTCGACAATCAGTGACCACCCTTCATGGGCTTCGATGGTGTCACCAACAGCAAAAGTAACACGAGTAATTGGAGCATCATTGATAGCATACAGTCGCTCTTCTTCAGAGGCGGCAAACATTAAAGTCACTGTTCGCGCATCAATAGCCACTATAGTTCCTAGTCCTAAATCACTTTCTGTATCACTAATCCAACGTTGACCAATCGCAAATGCCATTCAGCTAATACCCTTTTATAAATTTAACTCTAACAATCATAGAAGAAAACTCGACAAATCAGTCAAAGTTTCCTGTCAGAAAAAGGGCGTCATAATAGTACATCGATGCACTAGGAGCACGTAAAACCTTACGTTTAATGGATATAAATAGTGCAATCTCACTGTCAACGAAATGAAACTAAACTAGGCTTAAAATAGAAGAGGTTATCAATATCAAACTGTGCTCTCTTCATCAGGTTACTATCTGAATTTTGAGATCGCTCTGATACACAACGTCAAATAAGCAAAGGAGACGCTTATGGGTGATAGCGAACGCAAGATTTTTGTATTAGACACCAATATCCTACTTCACGAACCACATGCTATTTATTCCTTTCATGAACACGACGTCGTCATTCCGATGACAGTATTAGAAGAACTAGACCGAATTAAAGACAGCAAACGAGATGTAGCACACGATGCGCGTGTTGCGATACGAACCTTAGAAGATATTTTTCGGGAAGCGACGCCTGATCAGATATCTGAAGGTATTCGCTTTCACAACGAAAATCACGTAGGCGGCACTTTATCAATACTGGCAGACTTTGAGTTGCAAGAAACCGTTAAAGCTTTTGCTGATAAGGCGGGTGACAACCGCATCTTAAACGCGGTTATTTACCTGCAAAATAAACGCTCACCGAGAGAAGTGGTACTCGTCACTAAAGACATCAATATGCGCCTAAGAGCAAAAGGTGCCGGGGTGCGACACGTTGAAGATTACCGCACTGATCAGCTCATTGATGATGTGCAGTATCTCACTAAAGGTTTTACTCAATACGAGGGATCTTTTTGGGATAAAGTGGATGAAGTTAATTCCATTGCTTTAGCGGGTAAAGCGCATCATCTCATTAATCAGTCAGTCATTGAGATGCCTTATATCAATCAATATATCCTCGACTCTGATAGTGACTTTGCCGCTCGCATTACCGACATCAACGCAGAGTCCATCACTTTAAAAGATCTCAGCTGCGACAAAATGATGAACCGCCGCGCGTGGGATATAAAACCGAAAAACATCTACCAAGGCATGGCCCTAGATGCACTGATGGATCCGGATATCGACCTAGTCATCTTAACCGGTGCAGCCGGTAGTGGTAAAACCCTATTAGCAATGGCCGCAGCACTTGAACAAACCGTCGAATATAAGATGTTTGATAAAATCATTGTGACTCGCAATACCCCAGATATTGGTGAGTCCATTGGTTTTTTACCGGGCAATGAAGAAGAAAAAATGCTGCCTTGGCTGGCGGCGGTGACCGATACGCTCGAGGCATTACATAAAAACGATCACTGCACTGAAGGCTCTTTGCGTTACATCTGCGAGAAAGCCAATATTCAGTTTAAGTCGATTAACTTTATGCGTGGACGCTCTATTCAAAATGCGTTTGTATTGCTTGATGAATGCCAGAACTTAACCGCCTCACAAATCAAAACCATCATTACTCGATGCGGTGAAGGGACTAAAATTGTCTGTTCAGGAAATCTTGCGCAGATCGATTCGGCTTATTTAACGCCGGTAACATCAGGGCTGACTTATATGGTGGAGCGTTTTAAAAACTTTGAAGGTTCCGCTAACGTGCACCTCAATGGTGTGGTTCGCAGTCGCTTAGCTGAATTTGCAGAGGAAAATCTTTAATACTAATCACGGTAAGTAAAAATAACGCCAGCATTCCTGCTGGCGTTGTTTATTCGCTATTTAAACCATTATTTAGAACCCTGATTTAAAAACATAATTGCTACTGACGCCTATCGTAACCCCAAGGCTGCACGAGATCCTGACTGATCCCAACATGATCAAGTACTCGCGCCACCATAAAGTTAACCAGATCATCAATTGATTGTGGTTGATGATAAAAGCCGGGAGCTGCGGGCATAATGGTTGCCCCCATTTTTGAAAGCTTGAGCATATTTTCTAAATGCAAAGTAGAGAACGGCGTTTCTCGAACCACAAGAATCAGCTGACCGCGCTCTTTTAATACCACATCTGCTGCTCGCTCAATAAGATTGTCAGACATACCATGCGCAATAGAAGCAAGGCTACCGGCAGAACACGGACAAACAATCATTTGTTTTGGCGCAGCCGATCCAGAAGCCACTGGCGAAAACCAGTCTTCTTTTCCGCACACCACCAGCTGTGAGTCATCACAACCCAAATACTCGACCAGTGTCGCTTTAATCGCATCAGGACCACTAGGCAGTTTAAGATTGTGCTCAGTGGCCAATACCACTCTAGCGGCTGACGAAACCAAAAAATACACACGATAGTCTGCCTGTAAAAGCTTTTTGAGCAATGCCAATCCATACGGCGCGCCAGAAGCCCCCGTCATCGCTAAGGTAATACTCTTTTGTTGCGTCTTATCCTGCGTCTTGTCTTGCATTAGTTCCCTGCTACTTGTAGTGCGTTTAATAGCTTAGTATGAATACCTTCAAAACCGCCATTACTCATAATTAGAATTTGATCCCCTGCTTGAGATTCTTTGACTAGCTCTGCAACGATGTCATCAACCGATCGGGATGTAAAAGTCGCTTGCGAACATTGTTGGGCAATATCATCCACTGACCAGTCAATGTTGTCGGGTTGGTAAAGATAAACTTTATCCGCGGCAACTAAAGAGGCGGCTAAAGTCTGTTTATGCACACCCATTTTCATGGTGCTCGATCTTGGCTCTAATACTGCCAGAATTCTCTGCTCACCCACTTTGTTACGCAAGCCGCCTAAAGTGAGCTTAATGGCGGTTGGGTGATGGGCAAAATCATCATAAACCGTAATACCGCCAACTTCACCTTTAAGCTCAAGACGACGTTTAGTGTTGATAAAACGCCCCAGTGCTTCACACGCTAGGTCAGCAACAACCCCTACATGACGCGCAGCTGCAATCGCCATCAAAGCATTATTGACGTTATGATCACCGACTAAATCCCAATTAACTTCACCAACTTTTTGCAGCTCAAAGTACACTTCAAAATGACTGCCATCGGCTTTCAATTTATTGGCTTGCCAATCTTTGTGGGAAAACTCTGTTTCACTCCAACAACCTCGAGATAACACATCGTTTAATGCCACATCATCTGACGGTGCAAAAATACGCCCATTGCTTGGCACGGTTCGCACTAGATGATGGAACTGACGTTTAATCGCTTCTAAGTCATCAAAAATATCAGCATGATCAAATTCAAGATTGTTCATGACCAGTGTACGTGGATGGTAATGCACAAACTTAGAACGTTTATCAAAGAAAGCGCTGTCGTATTCATCCGCCTCTACGACAAAAAACATGCTATCGCCTAGGCGAGCTGATTGTCCAAAATTACCCAGTACGCCGCCGACAAGAAAGCCAGGTTCATAACCACACGCCTCTAATACCCACGACAGCATACTGGCTGTCGTGGTTTTACCATGAGTACCCGCAACCGCCAGCACCCAACGATCATGCAATAAGAACTCTTGTAACCACTGAGGTCCAGATGTGTAGCGCAAATTATTGTCTAAAACATACTCAACACATGGGTTACCGCGGCTCATTGCATTGCCAATGACCACAAGATCAGGACGAGGCTCTAGTTGCTTCGGATCATAGCCTTGAATTATCTCAACACCTTCCGATTCAAGAAGTGTACTCATCGGAGGGTAAACGTTTGCGTCACTGCCTGTTACTTTGTGCCCAAGTTGCTTTGCCAATACCGCAGCACCTCCCATGAAGGTGCCACAAACGCCAAGTATATGAATATGCATAGAATTCTCGCTATCTTTGTGAGGCGACTAAAGTTTTAGGCTCGCCAATAAGCCTTATAATCTAATTTTACCCAGATTTTCGACATGAACACATACAATTTGGAACGATTAAAGTCAGAAAACTGTGAAATAGATCAATTAGTTTTCGTGCCATAATATGTTTTGTGCTGTATATTTGGCTAAAAAAAGAACTTGTCATACAAATAAACGGAATCCCCCATGTCCAATTTAAGAACGTTAGGTGAATTTATCGTAGAGAAGCAAAATGACTTCCCTGCGGCTAGTGGTGAATTATCGTCATTACTATCTTCTATTAGTCTTGCTGCTAAGATTGTCCACCGTGAAATCAATAAAGCTGGCTTAGTTGATATTACTGGTGCTGCTGGCGCTGAAAATATCCAAGGTGAAGCACAACAAAAACTTGATGTACTTGCAAATGACACGTTTAAAAGTGCCCTAGAAGCTCGCGACCAAGTTTGTGGTATTGCAAGTGAAGAAGAAGACGAAGCGGTTTCTTTCGCTAGTGCACGAAACCTAAATGCTAAATATGTAGTATTAATGGACCCACTAGATGGTTCAAGCAACATTGATGTGAACGTATCTGTAGGTACTATTTTCTCTATCTACCGTCGTATTTCACCAATTGGATCACCAACAGAAAAAGAAGATTACCTACAACCTGGTACTGAGCAAGTCGCATCTGGCTACGTGATTTACGGTTCTTCTACTATGCTAGTTTACACAACGGGTGCTGGTGTTCACGGCTTCACATACGACCCATCTATTGGCGTATTCTGTTTATCTCATGAGAGCATGACCATCCCTAATGAAGGCAAGGTTTACTCTATCAATGAAGGTAACTACGTAAAATTCCCACTTGGTGTTAAAAAATACATCAAATACTGCCAAGAAGAAGATACTCCAACAAACCGTCCGTACACTTCACGTTACATCGGTTCATTGGTATCTGACTTCCACAGAAACTTGCTAATGGGTGGTATCTTCCTATACCCAAGTACTCGCTCTTACCCTATGGGTAAACTGCGTCTTCTTTATGAATGTAACCCAATGGCATTCTTAATGGAGCAAGCTGGTGGTCGAGCAACTGACGGCGAAAAACGCATCATGGAAGTTAAACCAACAGAATTACATCAACGTGTACCATTCTTTGTTGGCTCTAACGCTATGATTGAAACGCTGCATGGTTTCATCGAACAAAACCCTGACCAATACTAATCTACGGTCTGTTTGACCCAAATTAGTTTATCAGTATCAAAGCCAAGCTCTTTTGCTTGGCTTTTAAATTTCTGCTTAATCTCATCACTGATGGTCGGCGTTCGAGAAAGAAGCCATAAGTAAGAATGATCTGGACCCGAAACAAAAGCATAATCGTAATTGTCCTGCTCTAATTCAAATACGATATATGAGCCATAAAAGGGACCAAAAAATGATACTTTCAAGTAACCTGAATCAGTAGAATCAACAAAATAAGCCTTACCTTCAGCATCACTCCATTCATTGTCTTTTGTCGAATACCCTCGATTTAATACCCGAACACCACCATCATCTCGCATTGAATATTGAGCGGACACCTCTGTCATACCTCGCTCAAAAGAGTGATCTAAACGCGCAATTTCATACCATTGACCTAAATATCGGTCTAATTGAAAATTACTCACGGGTGTCACTTGCTCTGGCTTACCAACGCAACCCCAAAGAACAAAACTACTCAATAGTACGAGCATCCATTTCATTACAACATCCTTGTATTATATCAACCGCAATCAGTGGTCAGTTACGTAAATTCCAATCTCCAGATTCAATCGCCTTACCTGACTCCGTGCCTTGATAAATATAAATCCATGCTTCTCCAAAGGTGGTTTCTATCGTTTCTCGTCGATACTCAATGGGAATATCTTCAAGAATATCAAGCTTAGCTAGCACATCATCTGTAATCCGATAGACCTCTCCTGTGATGCTATCGTAGCCTTCGACTAATCCGGGAAAGGCGCTAAAGTCGTACAACGTATATTGCGGTGGAGTCTCATACAAACCAAGTAATTCGCTACCTTGCAAAAGGAAGTGGTTTGCTTCACCTTGCCTTAAGGTTCCATAAACAAAAACTAAATGCTGCATACCATCATCCTGTGTTATAGCTAATCAAATTCAAACTGATATAACAGGTCTACTGCGCTATCTGTGCCTGATACTAATTCTAGGTAAAGATCTTTCATTAAACGATAGCGGAAAGTAAATTCACCGATAGATTCAAATATTCCGACCCCGTACTTCACTTGCAATCCAGGTAGAATATAGCCACTCACCGTAACTTGAGAATCATCACCACTGCCTGCGGTATCCAATTGCAGATCGCTAACACCGAAAGCCTCACCAATTTCGCCCACTACTCGGCCACTTTTTGCCAAGCTTAAGCCAATAAGGGCGGTTGTCATGGCATTACCACCGGAATCACTATCGATATCCTGTCCTCGTAAAATATAAGACAGCGCATTTGCTTGTGGCATCGATGGCTCTGAAAACACTTCGATATTCGGTTCATCGGCAGGGCCTGTGACCTTAATACCAGCAATAACATCATCTTCTGTATTGTCAGGGTTTCGAATGGCTTTAATGGATAGATAAGGAAGATCGGCAGGGCCATTAAACAGCACTTTGCCTTCTTCTATTAATAGGTCTTGACCAAACGAGCGATACTTACCGTCAACGATATTCACCTCGCCTAAAATAAACGGTGCATTGTTCTTTTGAGAAACATTAATCTCACCAACAAGACCACCTTTCAAGCCAAATGCACTCAATAAGAAGTCATTACCGATAATCACGTTGATGTCAGTTTTGATCTTGAATGGGAACTTGGAGCTCTCTTCTAACGGTTTAAGATCTTTATCTACAATGACTTCATCTGAAGAAACAGAAATGGCTGATGGCGGAAGTTCTTCAACGGTAATTCTTCCCCAAGGCAGTCGGACTTTACCTTTCACATCAATCAAACCGGGCGTTACCGCAACATTGATATCAGGCTCTACTTTGGCCTTAACCATAGGCGGAACTTCAACAAGCAACTGATCAGCCGATATATTAAGGTTGGCAGCCCAATTTTCGATATCACGCCAGTCACCGTCACCATTCATTAATAGATCCCCTTCTTGGGTCTCTATTTTGGCATCCAAGTCACCTTGATAACCGGAAAATTTAGCAATAAGTTGCCCTCCGGTAACGTCAATTGGGGTTACATCACCGGTTGCAATAATATGCTCTACTCGGAAATCCCCAAATATCTGAGGCTTTTTAACTGGGCCTTTTAGTTTAATATCAGAGTTGATATCGGCTTCAACTTGGCTGAACTCCCCAAACAATGGCGCCAGCATACCCAAGGTGATTTGTTGCAATTGGATACGCGCATCAATTTGCTTGTTCTCTTTAGAAACTTTGTCTAACTCGACTCGACCTAGAACATCACCATTATCGGTAAAATCAATATTCCAGTTGGCTTTTAAGTCATCTTTAATCAAACTTGCATCAAAGTTGACCTGATTCCAGCCAACAACTAATGGGCGATCTAAATGCTGTGTCACACTGCCCTCTGGCAGCTTAACTTTCATCTCTACTTCTGGTAAGGCATTCGGCGACCATTTTGCTCTTACATTGGCATCGACCTTACCTACTAAGGAAATATCTTTAGGTAAAAGAGTACTTACCTGAGAAAAGTTAAAGTGTTGAATGCTGGCAAATACTTCTCCTGATTGTCCTGCTTTAACGTCTTTATCTAGACACAATTTAGAATCAGCCTGTAACCAGCAATGCGCTTCTACAAAGGCTATCTGAGTATCGCCGTCATAAGAAAGTTTAGGGCTATGATCGACAACCCACTCACCCTGAACAGTAGTTAAACTGGCATCTTCTAATTGACCCTGCCATTTCAACCCTGGTTTGGTTTGTAGGCTACCAGAAATACTAAATCCGCCTTGAACGACATCAGAATCAACACTAAACGAAGCTCGATGATCTTGCTGAGAACCACTAAAGCTAAACTCACTGCGTTTTACTTTTTGTTCAAGATGATCAACACCTTCAACCACAAGATCTAAGCTGCCCTTAGGAGCCGGCAGTGGACTCACATCCCCTTGTAATGAGATGGAAGCAACGCTCAATTGATCAAGCCAAGCTATTTTAGTTGCCGTTAAATCGGTAATAATTTCCGGAGTAGCAAATGCGCCTCTCACTTTAATTAAGCCAATCGCACGACCACTTACATCCGGAACCGTATTTTTAATTTCAGGAATATCAATCTTAGTGTTGATATTCCAATCTTCATTCAAATTACCTGAGACCTGAATTTTATTCTGACCATGAGCGATGACCATACCCGGAGTATTGACACGAAAATCGCCTTTTCCAGAGATGTCTTTTGCCTGCAACACACCATTAATATTAAGTGGGTAGTTACGGAAAATACCATCGATATCAAGATGCGAAAGCTCAACCTCCCAGCCACCCGCCTCCGGTAAACGTCCAGTAGTGATTAAGTTGCCACTAATGTCACCTTCTGCTTGAGGCCAATAACTTCCTGGCTGAATGTGCTCGAGATTTAACTCAGCCTGCCAATTAATTGGCGCGGCCCAATTGGCTAATACACTGCCTTTAATTGCGCCTTTGAGAGTCTCAACATCAATATGTTTTAACTGAATTTGTTCTAAGTTACCTTCGCCATCCACAGACAAATTAACATCTGGAATTTGCTTACCTTGCGCCGCAGCAATTAAATCTAAGTCGTATTGATTTAATATTCCTTTCGCCTGTAAGGTATCAATTTGCGCTTTATAATCAGCTTCTCCGCGCAATGGCCACTGCACTTTTGCTTTACTTAAATTGATATCAAAAGGTAATGCAGGATCAAGTAACTGCAACTTCGCATCAATATCAGCGACAATAAGGTCTCTCAAGCCTGCATCTAGGGTGAGATCAGCAACACTTCCCTCTGCATTTAAAGACACTGACTGCCCTGCTAGCGTGGTTTGTTTCACTTTAGCGCTAGCATCAACCGTTAATGCATAGTCACCTTTTAGCTGGGCATTACCTTTCAAGTTAACATCGGCAATCGGCATGGCTAATTCAAACTGCTCGATATTGACATTATTACCTTGCGCTGAAGCGACTAAATGCGCTCTATCTATCTGAACATCAGGGGATGACAATTGAAAATCTGTCACTGTGATGTCTTGTATGTTGATGCTTAAAGGTATCCAGATTTCAGGTAACACAATCTTGCTACTGATAGCATCAGTAGACGTTTGTGAGGTTTCATTTGCGGCTTGTTGCTTTTGAGTAAGCGGTTCTTGTTCTGACGCCGCTAGATCTTGTTGTTTGGTTGAGGGATCAGGTTTAGCCGAAGGCTCTGATTTAGCTGAGGGCTCCTGCTCCTGATTGGTTGCAAGGCTAACTCTGGCACCCTCAAAACGAGTTGGGCTTAACGTTAAGCCACCAAAGCGCATTTGCGCGCCAGTTTCAAAGGTTTGCCAAGCAACTTTGTTACCTAACACATCCAAATTAATTTTATTTAAGTACAGCCTCTCAACTTTAACCCCTAAGCCAAAAGGTAATGACACACTGCGGATAGGTTCGCTGACTTCATCGACAGGTTCTTCAGTAGGCGGAAGATCGGTAAGAGAAAAATTAGCACCTTCAATCCCTAACGTTTTAATACACACTTGAAGCTCTATAAGACAATGTAACTGTATGTCCATTTCAAGCTTGTCAGCTTTTAATTTGCTGGATAAAGCAGGGTTATCATAGCCAATGCCATACAATTGAAAGTCCGTTAATAAAGCACCTTCGGTACGGTCAACCGTCAATTCAGGAACGACCTTCTCCGCCCCCCAAAGAATGCTATTTAAGCCAGGATTGGTGAACAGTAAGCCCCAAAGCAATAAGAGTATAAGCAAGATAAGCGCAATAACGCCCAAAGAAATATGGGTCAAGGTCCATAAAATACGACGCCATAGAGGACGTTTTTTCTTATCTTTTGATTTGGTTTTCTTTGTTTTTAATGTGGCTTTTGATTCAGAGACAGCTTTGCCGGTCGTAACGCTATCGACTGCTTTTTCTTCACTGCGTTGCACGTCTTTATTCATTACAACTCCGGACCTAAACCAAAGTGAATTTGGAACTTATCAGTTCCTTCATCAGCATCTAAACCAAAGGCAAAATCCAATCTCACAGGGCCAACAGGTGAAGCCCAGCGAATACCGACACCCGTACCGGTTTTCCATAAAGGCGTTTCATTCCATGCATCACCATAGTCAACAAAAGTCGCCAGCCACCAATCTCCATAAACTCGATATTGGTACTCTAAGCTGGTTGTTGCCATAAACTTTGCCCCCGTTAGCTTATCTTGACCATCTTTAGGGGAGATCGACTCGTATTTATAGCCACGTAGGTTGTTATCACCACCAGCAAAGAAACGTAAAGAAGGAGGTAGATCAAATACAGATTCGGTAAAGTTAGCACCGCCGCCAATATAGAAAATGCCACGATGATTCTTTTTATAACTTCTAATCCAAGTGGTGCGACCTAATACACGTAATACTCTTGCTTCGGAAAAAAGGGCAGGATCGCCATACTCAAAGGTGATTGATTGCTTATCTCCCCATGTAGGCATGGGACCACCTCGAGTTCGTGTCTTAGAAAACGAAATACCAGGTAACAGCATAGTAAACTGATCGTCTTGAGCTCCCTGCGTAAAGTCTTCATTTAACAGGCGAATAAATAGTGTACGATGCCAACCACTATCGAGCTCCCAGTGCCTTTCTAGACCTAAGCTAGACTCTAAACTGGTAGTATCGTTATTATCTAAATACTTCATACCGTATTGAATACGATAATATTCACGAAGCACATCCTCTAAGGGAATTTTATAACCCACAACAATTTGCTGCTCTGGTTTAGATAAGACAAAGCTGCTATCAAAACTATGCCCTTGAGCATTGAGCCATGGCCTTCTCCAACTCAAAGACCCTCTAACACCAACATCGGTTGAGTAACCAATACCGGTCTCCACTTGATGTCGAGATTGAGGTGAAAGCTGAATGGTCATTGGCAACTCTCGATTACCATCACCCACCTGACTCAAGTCAGGTTCAACATAGACCGTTGAAAACCAAGATGTACTTGATAGGTTTTGGTTAAGCAAACCAATTTTACTTGCCGAATAGGGATCGCCTTGCTTAAAGGGGATTAAAGAATAAACCCTGTCTTCTTCTATTTGAGAACCGGATATTTTGGTTGGACCAAATCGATATCGAATGCCACTTTCATAGTGTAAATGGATAAAGGCTTTGTTCAGTTCAGGGGCAATTTCCAAACGAGTAACACTAAAATCTCCCTCAAAATAGCCACGTTTCAATGCTAGGTTACGTAACCCAGATTTAAGGGCATCATAATCACCGTGACTTAAAACCACGCCTGGTTTTAAATTGCTCGCTTGAACAAGCGCGATAAACTGTGGGTCTTGCTCTGCTTCACCGCTTATCTCAATATCCAAAGTATCGATAATAACGGGATCGCCTAATTCAACATCTACATTGAGTGTTTGTTCATCGTCACTGACTGTAAACTTAAAAATAGGATGGTAATAACCCAGCGCTCTAACAGCATCGGTAATGCTGTCTTCAATACGGGATTGAAAACGAAGAGAGGTAGAGTATTCTTCCTCGGGAATGGCAGACAGGTACGCATCAACGTTATCTTCGACCTTACCAGAAAGTCCATTAACATTGAGGGTAGCTTCGGCTTGACTCATTTGGCTAAAAACCAAAAGGACAAAAGCGATAAATATCCGTATTACGCGTTGATTCATTATTTAATTGTTACTGTACTTCCTGTAACGAAACAGAGGTATAGCCAGAAAATTTCCCCATGGGTCGACTAAGTAGTATAAAGGATTGATCCACGATACAAAATTCAAAAAAACACTTACTTTTGCTAGGAGAGCACATGTTTGACAAACAAACGATGATTTCAGAGAAAGATGCACTTCCAGGCCGAACAAATCCTATTGAAAATTTGGGTCTGCACTTTATTAACCAAACAGTTTTAACTGCACCTCCTGCAGAAGGTTATCAGCAAATTTCACTTGGTTTAGGTTGTTTTTGGGGCGCAGAACAACTCTTCTGGAATACCCCCGGTGTTATTTCTACATCTGTTGGCTATACCGGTGGTTATACTCCAAACCCAACTTATGAAGAAGTTTGCTCAGGACAAACTGGGCACACTGAAGTTGTTAAAGTTATCTACGATCCTACACAAATCTCGTTAGATACATTACTACAGATCTTTTGGGAAAAGCACGATCCTACTCAAGGAATGCGTCAAGGAAATGACACGGGAACACAATATCGTTCTGCTATTTATACTTATAGTAGTGAACAAAATATTCTCGCAGAAGCATCACAGCATAAGTATCAACAACTACTTAATCAGTCAGGAAAGTCCTTTATTACTACAGAAATATCACCTGCCAAAACTTATTATTTTGCTGAACTGTATCATCAACAGTATTTGGCAAAGAATCCGGATGGCTACTGTGGAATTGGTGGCACAGGAGTCTGCTTTCCCGCACAAAATAACTAATGATAGATGTGAACTTAACGGTTTAACATATACTTAAGCTCAATTAACTCATACAAAACAACAATGGATAAATACATGCAGATAAAGCACTTAATTGCCGTACTCGCTCTCACAGCACCACTCTCATCATGGGCTATCAACCTAAATGTGGGGACCACAGTTCCGACGGTAAGTGTAACTGACTACGGAGAAGTCATGGCAAACGGAGATGATATAACATATCATCAATGGCAGTCAGCAAGCATGATTGGCAAAACTCGAGTAATTCAAGCTATCGCAGGTCGCTCTGCAGCTAAGGCTTTAAATAAGCCAATGATAGATGCAATTATCGATGCCAATCTACCAAAGGATAAGTACCAAACTACGACTATAATCAACCAGGATGATGCTATCTGGGGCACGAGTTCATTCGTTAAATCGAGTGCTGAAGATAGTAAACGAGAGTTTTCTTATTCTTCTATTGTTCTAGATAAAGACGGAATGGTTGCTAAAGCGTGGGATCTTGACGCAAAAACTTCGATGATTGCGCTACAAGGTAAAGACGGTAATATTCTTTGGGCAAAGGATGGTGAATTAACACCTAAAGAGATCCAACACGTTATCACTTTAATTAAGAAAGACCTTTAAGCTCACTTTGCATATGCTTCGCTGCCAAGTTCTGCTGAGACATCGCAAGTTAAATACGCCCTACATACGGCGTATTTAACTTGATAAAAATGCCGCAGAGAAATATTAATGAAAGACTGAATTAATAAACTTTAATTAGGTCTGAATAGATAGGTAATGACACTAATGATTAAAGCAATGAAACCTCTACTTCCACTAAGCGTACTTGCGCTAGCAGTAACTTCTGTTTCTTCTCATGCTGAAGAAAACTTCCGTCAACATGGCGCTCATGTACACGGCAGTGTTGAATTTAATATTGCTCAAGACGGCAACGATCTTTTGGTTGAGATCTTAGCTCCTGGTGCTGATGTGCTTGGTTTTGAACATATTCCAACGAACAAAAAGCAACAGAAAGTACTAGATACAGCAATGGCTCACTTAAATTCAGCAGATTCAATCCTAACATTGAGTGCTGATGCTGGTTGTACATTAGCCTCTAAAGATGTAACACATAAACTGTCTGGTGATGAGCATGAAGATCATGACCACGACAAGCATGAGCATCACGATCATGCAGATCATAAAGACCATCATGACAGCCATGACCATGATAAGCATGATCACGATAAACACGACCATGCTGACCACAAAGATCACCATGATGACCACGACCATGACAAGCATGATCATGACAAACATGAACATGAACATCATGATGGCCACGGTGCATTTAACATTGCTTACCAATACCAATGTAAAGACATCAGTAAACTGAGCCAAATCGACACTAACTGGTTTGAACTATTTACAGGCACACACGTCGTTCATGTGAACCTACTCACTGATACAGCGCAACTTGCTTCAGAATTAGCTAAAGACAACACTGTTATTAAGTTTTAGTATCAACGGTCATCACTCAGTGATGGCCGTTTTTCATCACTTCTGCGAAATGTCATAGGAAATACAGTGGCTAAACATCCCAAAATAGATACCGTAATCGAACTTAATGATGTTCGTTTCTCATGGCCGGGTAATTCTACTCCGACACTAGATATCCCAACACTATCAGTTAAACAAGGCCAACATGTCTTTATCAAAGGCCCTAGTGGCTGCGGTAAATCGACCTTATTAAACTTATTTACTGGCATTACAACCTGTGAAAGTGGTTCTCTCAAAGTACTCAATACTGAATTAGCCTCTCTTTCTCAAACTCAAAGAGATCGATTCAGAGCTGATAATATTGGCTATATATTTCAACAGTTTAATTTACTTCCCTATTTATCAGTTATCGACAACGTTATTCTCCCTTGCCACTTTTCAGGCAAAAGAAAACACGCAGTTGACGGTGACCTAAAAGAGCAAGCACGCCAAATATTACAGCGTTTACACCTTGCTGAAGACCTATTAGATAAACATGTGGTTGATTTAAGTATTGGCCAGCAACAGCGTGTTGCCGCAGCTCGAGCCCTTATTGGTAAGCCTCGTTTGGTCATTGCCGATGAGCCAACCTCAGCCCTCGACTTTGCTAACCGCAGTGCATTTATCGAACTGTTAATGGAACAAGCCGAACAAGCTCAATCTACTCTCGTCTTTGTTAGTCATGATCCAACCCTTGAGGCACTTTTCAATACTCGCCTTAACCTTCAAGATATCAATCTAGTTAAAAGCGGAGCTGTAAGCTAATGAAAACGACAGCACATTTAGCTTGGAAAAGTCTTTCCAATCGAAAAACAACCGCTTTTCTGACCATTTTAACGGTCGCAATCTCGGTGATTTTATTGCTTGGTGTAGAGCGTATTCGCACCGAAGCTAAAAATAGCTTTGCCAATACAATTTCTGGTACAGACTTGATCGTGGGCGCTCGTTCAGGTCAAGTAAACCTCCTACTCTACTCTGTTTTCCGTATTGGTAATGCCACCAATAATATCGACTGGAAAAGCTTTGAAGAATTTAGCAATAGCCCAGTTGTTGATTGGGCTATCCCTATTTCTCTAGGTGACTCACATAAAGGTTTTAGAGTCATGGGTACAACTCAAGCCTATTTTGATCACTATAAATACGGTAGAAAACAGCACTTACAATTAACCGAAGGTAGACCTTTTACAGGGCTATTCGACACTGTCATTGGTTCCGATGTCGCTAAAGCGCTTGGTTACAAAGTTGGCACCAAAATTATCATTGCACATGGTATTTCTGATGTTGGATTTGCCCGACATGATAACCTGCCATTTACAGTGGTGGGTATTTTGGCTCCAACGGGGACACCTGTAGATAAAACCGTACATGTTTCGTTAAAAGCGATTGAAGCTATCCATGTTGGTTGGGAGTCTGGCGCGAATATGGGCGGAAACCCTGGTGCTGAAGTCCTCAAGACTATCGATTTTCAACCTAAGCAAATCACTGCATTTATGCTAGGGCTTAAATCCAAAATACAAACCTTTGCACTACAAAGACAGATTAATACCTATAATAAAGAGCCATTAAGCGCCATTTTACCTGGTATTGCGTTACATGAATTATGGGGAATGATGTCTGTTGCAGAGCAAGCTCTGTTAATTGTCTCTGGCTTTGTCGTAATATCAGGCTTACTCGGTATGCTCAGTAGTTTGCTGACGAGCTTACAAGAACGTCGACGAGAAATGGCCATTTTAAGAGCAATGGGCGCACGTCCACGACATATCTTTACACTATTAATTAGTGAGGCAACAGCACTTACATTAGCCGGGATTATCACCGGTATTGCTGGTTTGTATGCACTTCTACTAATAATACATCCCATCGCCCAGCGACTCTATGGTATAAGTATCGAACTTAGCATGTTGACTCCTCATGAATGGACTTTAGTCGGTTTGGTTTTAGGCGCAGGAGTTATTATCGGATTTATTCCAGCCTTTAGAGCATACCGCCAGTCGCTTGCGGACGGCATGACCATAAGAATTTAAGAGAGAAGAAATGAAGAAACTTGCTCAATGCTGTTTTGTACTGGCATTAATGCTGTCATCAATAATGGCTCACGCAGAGCCATTAACGCTAAATTGGATTGACCTCATTCCGGAAAGTGAACGAGCTCAGTTTGATCATCAAGGTTTGCCGATTGCGACTTCACATAATGGAGGCGCAGCGCCACAATCGATGGTAGGTACAGTTCGTACTGAACTGAATGGCAGCCAAGTTAGAATTCCTGGTTTTGTTATCCCACTAGAGGGGGATGCAAATCAGGTGACTGAGTTTCTATTAGTTCCTTACTTTGGTGCTTGTATTCATGTACCACCACCACCGCCAAACCAAATTATTTACGTTAAGTTTCCAAGTGGAGCGCCAATACAAGAGCTTTGGGATGTGGTCTATGTGGTGGGTGAGTTGAAAGCACAAACAGTAGAGCATGAACTGGCTGAAACAGGCTATCTGTTAAATGGTACCGCTATTGAAGAGTATGACGACTAACTCGCCACAATCTACTAGCCATCATGTAATTGATGGCTAGTAGCCGATTTTATTGAGCACAAGCTTGCTGCTGGTTATGTTGATTATCAGCGTCAAACCAAGCAAGCTTTTTACCTAACGCAACCACTTCCCCTACCACAATCAAAGCCGGAGATGCTGCCTGTTTTGATAATTCACTTAGCTCCGATAAGCTTCCATAAATGACTTTCTGAGAAGACTGTGTTCCGCGCTCTATAATCGCAATCGGTGTATCTGTGGATCTTCCATGCTGGGTTAACTGTTGCTCAATGATACTCGACTTCATCAATCCCATATAAATAACCAGAGTCTGATTGGCTCGAGCAAGTGTCGACCAATCAACACTAGAATCCTCATCCTTTAAATGCCCAGTGACAAACATAGCGGATTGAGCGTAATCACGATGTGTTAAAGGAATACCCGCATAAGCAGTCGCGCCTGACGCTGCAGTAATGCCAGGAATCACTTGAAAGCTCACGCCATTATCAACCAGCACTTCTAACTCTTCAGCACCACGTCCAAACACAAAAGGATCGCCACCTTTAATGCGTACAACTCGATATCCTTGTTTAGCAAAATCAACCAATAACTGATTGGTTTTATGTTGCGGCACACTATGCGCACCGGCACGTTTGCCCACACACACTAAAATAGCATCACTAGAAACAAGCGATAATATCTCGTCAGATACCAGATAATCATAAAGGATTACCTCAGCCTGCCTTAGCATATTAAGCGCCTTGATCGTCAAAAGCTCTGGATCACCGGGTCCTGCACCTACCAGAGCAACTTCTCCTGCTTTAAGAGCGGTATAAGGTAGTTTGGAATCAACAGCCGAGCGCGGGCTAAGGGGAACAACAGTGTCGAGCATAATAACGTCCTAGTCATACGGTTAAACTGATTATGCCGTGTAAGATTTATAACTGGAAATTCTATATTTTTATCTGTTATTACTTTATAGACTTAAAAACAGCCAGTATTGTCAAAGCCTGACGATCATCATCAAAAAGTGGTAACCTATTTGCCTCTATTTTAGGTTCATAGGTTTTCCCTAATATGATTAATTGGCAACTTCTTTCATTTACAGAAATCGACAATCACCTTCTTTATAAAATGCTCAAACTTCGCGTCGATGTATTCGTTGTAGAACAAGAATGTGCCTACCCTGAATTGGATGATAAAGATCATGCTAAAGGGGTTCGACATTTGATTGGTTTAAAAGAGAATGAAGTTGTTGCAGTGGCGAGACTTATTCCGGCAGGTTTATCTTATCCTGCGGTCAGTATTGGCCGAGTAGTGGTTAGTCCATTAGTTCGAGAGCTTAAAATAGGCCATCAACTCATGACTAAAGCCGTTGAAGGATGTCAGCAGTTATGGCCTAACCAAACAATTGAAATTGGTGCTCAAGCTCACCTAGAAGCCTTTTACCAACAGCATGGTTTTGAAGCTTTCTCTAAGCCTTATCTTGAAGATGGCATTCCTCACATTGATATGCGAAGAACACCACTGAAGTAATTACTTACTACGACCAAAACCACCATTAGAAAGACGGAAAAACATCACTGAATCGTTATCTCTTTCTAATTGAAGAATATCAAGGCGTCCTTCATCATCACGCTTAAAGCGCACTAGTTGACCTTGCTTAATTTGGCTTAGAGGCTTATCTATTCCTTCAATTTTAGCGAGCGCATTTAAATCGGTCATACTCAGGTTATTGGCACGAAATACATTAGCCAAGGTATCACCGGCTTTTACTTTATAGTCAATCCATAACCCTTTAGCTGGCACCTCACCAGAAACAACGACATGTGATGTTGTGGTGCTGCTGGTTCGCTGCTCACTTAAACCGCGAGTGTTGATGGGCACAGATACTCGTGCATCTGTTGGTGTAGCCACTTTAACTTCGGTTGAGCTCTTTGGCGTTGGCATCATTATTAAGATGATAGTGACCGGCACCAACACCATTAAAGCGCGACGATGCCACTTAGGTAACGGTAATGATGTAAAGACACCTTTAACCTTTGAAGGCAGCGTCATCCACTCTATTTGATTCCACTTGTCTGCAAGTAACTCTGTGTGTCTTTTAGAGCGGGTACGTCGATTCATCCTATCTCACTCCGACTTATCCATTTCTATCAGGATATAAAAAAAACGAGGTAATGAACACACCCCGTGTTGCTCATCAAACATAATAAGGACAAATTTAGGTCAAATTGAGAGATAATTCGTCACAAAGCACTTTTTAAGCCAAGTATTTGAAAATGCATTAGCCGTTCTATTTAGATTTTCTACATTATTTGAGCACTATCTATTATCTGCCCACCACAGTAATTTTCAACTCGAGCCAGAACTGGTATGCTTGCGCCTTTATATCAAAAAACTGAGAGTGACAACTATGTCTGAAGTTCAATTTGAAACTGTAGAGCAAAAAGCAAGCTACGGTATCGGTCTACAAATGGGTCAGCAACTTGCTGGCAGTGGTCTTGACGGCCTAAGCGTTGATGCAATCGCAGCGGGTATCGCAACAGCATTGACTGGCGGCATGCCAGCAATCGAAGTTGACGAAATCAACAACGCACTTCAAGAACTACACACTCGCGCTGAAGCTGCGCGTGCAGAGCTATCTAAAGTTGCTGCTGCTGACGGTGAAGCTTTCCTAACAGACAACGCTCTTCGTTCTGACGTTACTGTTCTTGAGTCTGGTCTTCAATACGAAGTACTAACTGAAGGTACTGGTGAAGTTCCAACTTCTGACGCTCAAGTACGTGTTCATTACCACGGTGAGCTAACAGACGGTACTGTATTTGACAGCTCTGTATCTCGCGGTCAACCTGCTGAGTTCCCTGTAACTGGCGTTATCAAAGGTTGGGTTGAAGCTCTTCAACTTATGCCTGTTGGTTCTAAGTGGAAACTATACATCCCACAAGATCTTGCATACGGTGAGCGCGGCGCTGGCGCGGCAATCCCTCCATTTGCAGCTCTAGTATTTGAAGTAGAATTACTGGCTATCCTGTAATTATTTCAAAGACTTAGTTAAAAAGGCTTTTCCTTATGGAAAAGCCTTTTTTGTATGTGCGTACATTCAAAAACGAGACATTCCCCCCCTTGTCGAAGCATAGTCATTCATGGCATCTTATCCTTATCACAAGGAAAGGAAGAAACGAATGAAAGACCAAACTCTCGCGATCCATCACGGATATGAAACAGACCCAACGACTAAGTCATGTGCTACACCAATTTATCAAACTGTCGCTTATGAATTTGATGATGCACAACATGGCGCAGATCTATTCGATCTAGCCGTACCCGGTAATATCTATACTCGAATCATGAACCCAACTAACGATGTATTAGAAAAGCGCATGGCGGCGCTAGAAGGAGGTATAGCTGGTCTTGCAGTTAGTTCGGGCAGTTCGGCTATTCACTATGCGGTGTTAACCCTAGCGCAAGCTGGAGATAATATTGTCTCTACGCCACAGTTGTATGGTGGTACTTACACCTTATTCGCGCATATGTTCCCAAGCTTAGGTATCCAAGTAAAATTTGCTGAAGATGACAAACCTGAGTCTCTAGCGGCATTAATTGATGAAAATACCAAAGCCGTTTACTGCGAATCTATTGGTAACCCGGCAGGTAACATTGCTGATCTTGAAGGGATCAGTAAATTAGCACATGAACAAGGCGTACCGGTGATTGTCGATAATACGGTTGCAACACCTTCAGTGTGCAAACCTATCGAACATGGCGCTGATATCGTCGTTCACTCATTAACAAAATATGTAGGTGGCCACGGCACAACATTGGGCGGTATGATTATCGATTCTGGTAAATTCCCTTGGGCTGAACACAAAGAGCGTTTTCGTGTGTTTAACCAACCAGAGCCTTCATACCATGGTGTTGTTTATGCTGAAGCATTTGGGGAAGCAGCCTTTATTGGGCGAGCACGTACTGTGCCATTAAGAAATACAGGCTCAGCTCTATCACCAATGAACGCTTTCATGTTGATGCAAGGGCTTGAAACTCTTTCGTTGCGTATGGAACGACACTGTGAGAATGCGATTAAAGTCGCTAACTTCCTACAAAATCACCCTAAGGTAAGCTGGGTTAGCTACGCCGGTCTAGAAGATTCACCTTTCTATGAACTGTCGAAGAAATACATGCAAGGAACGCCATCAAGCATTCTATCGTTTGGCTTAAAAGATGGTTATGAAGCAGGCGTTAAATTCTACGATGCACTGCAAATATTTAAGCGATTGGTCAATATCGGTGATGCTAAATCTCTAGCTTGTCACCCTGCATCCACTACGCACCGACAGCTCACAGAGCAAGAACAGAAAAATGCGGGTGTCAGTCCTGAGATGATTCGTCTGTCTGTAGGCATCGAACATATCGATGATATTTTACAAGATTTAGAACAAGCACTGAATCAATAGGCATTTGTCTAAAGTAACTTGTTATTTACGGCGCTTCGGCGCCGTTTTTGTTATCTAAAGTTATACCAATCACAGTAATTAAATGTTCAGAAATAGCGGAGGAAAAATACTTGAGAACAGGCGAATAATTTCGATAAGTCGTTATTCTACAATCAAAAATTTTAACTCGGTTATCAAGTATTAAAACCCGCTAGGCTGCTAAGAGATTTGCTACGATTGGTATTAAAGTAAGCAAACCTAACAAACGTTTCCTAGACTTAAAGAACCCCAAATAAAGAGGAATAGGGAATGAAAGGGATTGCAGCAACAACACTAATAGGCGCTTTGGTACTCAGCGCACCAAGCTATGCTTTTTTTGGGTTTGGATCGAGCGATGATGAAGATAAATCTACCGATATGTCTGCGCTAACAGGACAAATCTCACAACAGCTAAATACCGCACAAAGTACACCTTTAACCGACATGATTAGTAGTCAACTAGACGTTAGTCCAACTCAAGCGGCTGGTGGCGCGGGAGCATTGCTATCACTTGCTCAAACACAGTTATCGGATGAAAACTCTAGCGAATTAAGTTCTTTAATACCGGGTCTAAATAATTTTACAGGCTCAACAGGGCTGACCTCGATGATTACCAATATGGACTCAGTAAAAAGCACTTTTGAAGGTTTGGGAATTGATCCTGCATTGGTTACGCAATTTGCGCCAGTGATTCTGCAATACCTGACCTCTGAAGGCGCAAGCAGCAATCTATTAGGTTCACTAGGCAGTTTATGGGGTGCTTAGAGAGTTATTAAAAAACAGACACAAAAAAGCCGAGCATAAATGCTCGGCTTTTTAGTTCTAACTGAACTATTACTCAGCAGCTTCTTCAGCAACTGGACGATCGACAAGCTCAATGAATGCCATTGGTGCTTTATCGCCAGTACGGAAACCTGCTTTTAGGATACGAGTATAACCGCCTTGACGGGCAGCGAAACGTGGACCTAGTTCGTTAAATAGTTTTGCCACAACTTCGTTATCACGAGTGCGAGCAAATGCTAGACGACGGTTAGCAACACTGTCAGTCTTAGCTAATGTAATCAAAGGCTCAACTACGCGACGTAGCTCTTTTGCTTTTGGCAATGTAGTCTTGATAACTTCATGACGTACAAGAGAGCTAGCCATATTGCTGAACATCGCTTTGCGATGTGAGCTGTTGCGGTTGAGTTGACGACCACTCTTACGATGGCGCATGACCTAATCCTTCTAACTATTATTGATTAATCTTCAGCGATTGACGCTGGTGGCCAGTTTTCTAGGCGCATACCTAGAGACAGACCGCGAGAAGCAAGCACATCCTTGATCTCAGTAAGTGATTTCTTACCAAGGTTAGGGGTTTTAAGAAGCTCCACTTCAGTACGCTGAACAAGATCACCAATGTAGTGAATCGCTTCTGCTTTTAGACAGTTGGCAGAGCGAACTGTTAGCTCAAGATCGTCTACAGGACGAAGTAGGATAGGATCGAACTCCGGCTTCTCTTCGATAACTTCCTGAACACGTACATCACGAAGATCTACGAAAGCATCCAATTGTTCAGCAAGAATAGTTGCTGCACGACGGATAGCTTCTTCTGGCTCAAGAGTACCGTTTGTTTCCATGTCGATGACAAGTTTATCCAAGTCAGTACGTTGTTCTACACGTGCCGCTTCAACGCTGTAGGCAATTTTGTCTACAGGGCTGTATGTTGCGTCAACAAGTAGACGACCGATTGGACGCTCATCTTCTTCAGTATGGATACGAGATGAAGCGGGAACATAACCACGACCACGTTCAACTTTTATACGCATAGCGATATCAGCGTTGTCATCAGTTAAGTGACAAATAACGTGCTCTGGGTTAGCGATCTCTACATCACCATCATGGGTGATGTCACCTGCAACCACAGGGCCTGAGCCTGATTTGTTCAGTGTAATAAACACGTCATCTTTGCCTTCCGCTACGCGTACAGCTAAACCCTTAAGGTTAAGTAGGATTTCAAGAATGTCTTCTTGAACGCCTTCTTTAGTGCTGTATTCGTGTAGCACACCTTCAATCTCAACTTCTGTTACGGCACAACCCGGCATAGAAGATAAAAGAATACGGCGAAGTGCATTACCAAGAGTATGGCCAAAACCACGCTCTAATGGCTCAAGAGTTACTTTTGCGTGTGTCGTGTTGATCTGTTCGATATCAACAAGACGTGGCTTAAGAAATTCTGTTACAGAACCCTGCATTGTGTCCTCTCTTTAGTTTAAACCTTACTTAGAGTAAAGTTCGACGATCAGGTGTTCGTTGATGTCAGCAGACAGATCAGAACGTTCTGGTAAACGTTTGAATGTGCCTTCCATTTTGCTGCCATCTACTTCAATCCAAGTTGACTTTTCGCGTTGTTCAGCAACTTCTAGAGCCGCTTTAATGCGAGATTGCGTTTTAGCTTTCTCACGAATTGAAACAACGTCGTTCGGTGCAACTTTAAATGAAGGAACGTTTACAACTTTACCGTTAACTAGGATAGCTTTATGGCTACATAGTTGACGTGCTTCTGCGCGAGTTGCGCCAAAGCCCATTCGGTAAACTACATTATCAAGACGACCTTCAAGAAGCTGCAGCAAGTTTTCACCTGTGTTGCCTTTAAGGCGAGCAGCATCTTTGTAGTAGTTACGGAATTGTTTTTCTAGAACGCCGTAAGTACGACGAACTTTTTGCTTCTCACGAAGCTGAACGCCATATTCAGATAGACGACCGCGACGAGCGCCGTGTACACCTGGTGCGTTATCAATTTTACACTTGGTATCGATCGCACGGACACCAGACTTAAGGAATAAGTCAGTACCTTCGCGACGGCTAAGCTTCAGCTTAGGACCCAAATATCTAGCCATGTTCTTTCTCCAATATTCCTAGAAACGAAACTTAAACGCGACGTTTCTTAGGTGGACGACAACCGTTATGAGGGATCGGAGTTGCATCAACGATGTTAGTGATGCGGTATCCAGCAGCGTTTAATGCGCGGATAGTTGACTCACGACCAGGACCAGGGCCCTTAACCATAACTTCCAAGTTCTTTAGGCCATATTCTTTAGCCATTTCGCCAGCGCGCTCTGCTGCAACCTGAGCTGCGAACGGAGTTGACTTACGAGAACCACGGAAACCTGAACCACCTGCAGTAGCCCAAGCTAGTGCGTTACCTTGACGGTCTGTGATAGTCACGATTGTGTTGTTGAAAGAAGCATGAATGTGCGCTACGCCATCAGCTACTTGCTTGCGAACGCGTTTACGTGCGCGAGTTGGTTGTTTTGCCATTGTACTATATCCTTCCGACTATTTCTTGATCGGCTTACGCGGACCCTTGCGGGTGCGAGCGTTGGTTTTAGTACGCTGTCCACGTAGAGGTAGACTGCGACGATGACGAAGACCGCGGTAACAGCCAAGGTCCATAAGACGCTTGATGTTCATCGAGACTTCACGACGTAGATCACCTTCTACAGTGTATTTAGCTACACCGTCACGCAGTTGATTGATCTGCTCTTCTGTTAGTTCACTGATCTTAACATTTTCAGCAATACCCACTTCAGCTAAAATAGCTTGAGAACGGGTCTTACCGATGCCGAAGATTGCAGTTAATGCAATCACAGCATGTTTATGATCAGGAATGTTAATGCCTGCTATACGGGCCACTATTCACTCCTAGTACTTATGTAAAGAATTATCCGCAGCAAAGCCCGTCTAGGATACGCTGCGGCATACTACTTCTTTTGCACGCAAAAGGTAGGCCGAGGAATATACTCGAACCTACCCTGTTTTTCAAGTAAAAAATTCTACTAATTAGCCTTGGCGTTGTTTATGCTTTGGCTCACTGCAGATTATACGCACAACACCGTTGCGCTTGATAACCTTACAGTTACGGCAGATTTTTTTAACGGAAGCACGAACTTTCATTGCTAAACTCCGTAAATGAAACCCAGAACTACAGCCGAATTATCGGTTATAACTCTTAAGGTTTGCTTTCTTCAACACAGAATCATACTGTTGTGACATCAGATGAGTCTGTACCTGTGCCATGAAATCCATGATTACAACAACTACGATAAGTAGTGATGTGCCGCCAAAGTAGAAACGTACGTTCCACATGACCATCATGAACTCGGGAATCAGACAGATAAATGTAATATATAGAGCACCTGCAAGGGTTAGTCTAGTCATTACTTTATCGATGTATCTAGCTGTCTGCTCTCCTGGGCGGATGCCGGGTACGAAAGCACCAGACTTCTTCAAATTATCTGCTGTCTCACGCGGGTTGAATACCAACGCCGTGTAAAAGAAACAGAAAAAGATGATCGCTGATGCATAAAGCATTACGTACAGAGGCTGACCTGGACTTAGTGCCAGTGAAACATCGGTTAACCAACCAAATGTTGCACTTTGACCGTTCTGACCAAACCACTGTGCTAATGTTCCTGGGAACAAAATAATACTTGATGCAAAAATTGCAGGGATAACACCGGCCATATTAATTTTTAATGGCAAATGAGAGCTCTGCGCTGCATAAACTTTACGACCCTGTTGGCGCTTGGCATAGTTAACGACGATACGACGTTGACCACGTTCCATGAACACAACAAAGTAGATAACAGCAAATGCAATTACAGCAATCAACAATAGAAGAAGTACGTGCAATTCACCTTGACGCGCCTGCTCAATTGTTGAACCGATTGCTTTAGGCAATCCTGCGACAATACCTGCAAAGATGATTAACGATATACCGTTACCAATTCCGCGCTCTGTAATTTGTTCACCTAACCACATCAAAAACATGGTGCCGGTTACTAAACTCACGGTTGCAATCAGGGTGAACATGGTTTGGTTGATAACAACCAGATTGTCGACCATGTTCGGTAAGCCTGTTGCTATACCGATAGCTTGGAATGTTGCAAGTACAAGCGTGCCATAACGTGTGTACTGACTGATCTTACGACGGCCAGCTTCACCCTCTTTTTTAAGCTCTGCAAGAGCGGGATGAACCACAGTTAGCAATTGGACCACAATCGATGCCGAAATATACGGCATGATACCAAGGGCCAAGATAGATGCACGCGAAAGTGCACCACCGGAGAACATGTTAAACATTTCTACGATGGTACCTTGTTGCTGGTCTAACAGTTGGGCAAGTACAGCCGCGTCAATACCAGGGATCGGCACAAAAGAACCCGCACGAAATACTAACAACGCACCTAATACGAATAATAAGCGTGTTTTTAGTTCCGATACGCCACTTTTTGCACTACTAAAATCTTGTCCTGGTTTTTTAGCCATCTGTACCTTTCCCTCGAAGATTATTCTTCGATTTTACCGCCGGCAGCTTCAATAGCAGCTTTAGCGCCTTTAGTTACGCGAAGACCTTTAACAGTCACAGCTTTGTTAATTTCGCCAGAAAGAACAACTTTAACAAACTCGATGTTCTTAGTGACTACGTTAGCAGCTTTAAGGCTGTTAAGATCTACAACGTCACCAGTTACTTTCGCTAGCTCAGCTAGACGAACTTCAGCAGTCACTAGACTCTTACGAGAAGTGAAACCGAACTTAGGTAGACGCTGTTTCAAAGGCATTTGACCGCCTTCAAAACCTGGACGAACACTGCCGCCAGAGCGTGACTTTTGACCTTTGTGGCCACGGCCACCTGTTTTACCAAGGCCAGAACCGATACCACGGCCTACGCGCTTCTTAGAAGGCTTAGAACCTGCAGCCGGTGATAGAGTATTCAAACGCATTCTGATTACTCCTCAACTTTAACCATGTAGTAAACCTTGTTGATCATGCCGCGAACTGACGGCGTATCTTCAAGTTCTACTGTATGGTTGATGCGACGAAGGCCAAGACCACGTAAACACAATTTGTGCTTAGGTAGACGACCGATTGAGCTTTTAGTTTGAGTTACTTTGATAGTTGCCATGGTGCTTACTCCGAAATATTTTCAACAGTTAGACCACGTTTAGCAGCAATCATCTCTGGAGATTTCATACCGCTTAAACCATCAATAGTCGCGCGAACTACGTTGATAGGGTTCGTAGAACCGTATGCTTTCGCAAGTACGTTTCGAACACCTACAACTTCAAGTACTGCACGCATCGCACCACCGGCGATGATACCTGTACCTTCCGCTGCTGGCTGCATGTATACTTTAGAGCCAGTATGACGACCTTTCACCGCGTGGTGAAGAGTACCCTCGTTTAGCGCGATAGTAACCATGTTACGACGTGCTTTTTCCATTGCTTTTTGAATCGCAGCTGGTACTTCACGAGCTTTGCCGTAACCGAAACCAATGCGACCATTACCGTCACCAACTACTGTTAGTGCAGTAAAACTAAAGATTCGACCACCTTTAACCGTTTTTGCAACGCGGTTAACGGCGATAAGTTTTTCTGCCAAATCTGAAGCTTGTTGTTGTTCTCTAGCCATCGATCAACCCTACCTTAGAATTTAAGACCAGCTTCG
The DNA here is from genome assembly GCF_001676025.1 of Vibrio sp. UCD-FRSSP16_30. Lineage (GTDB taxonomy): Bacteria > Pseudomonadota > Gammaproteobacteria > Enterobacterales > Vibrionaceae > Vibrio. Next base: position 8,742 of record NZ_LZFW01000005.1, on the reverse strand, counting down.
CGAGCAGAATCTGCTAGCGCCGCTACTCGACCGTGGTATTGGAAACCAGAACGATCGAAAGCAACATTTGAAATGCCTTTTTCGATAGCGCGCTCAGCAATAGCTTTACCTACAGCTTTAGCAGCGTCAACGTTACCAGTGTTCTTAACTTGCTCACGGATCGCTTTTTCTACAGTAGAAGCAGCTGCGATAACCTCAGAGCCGTTTGGTGCAATAACCTGTGCATACACATGACGAGGAGTACGATGTACTACAAGACGATTCACACGAAGTTCAGCAATCTTACGACGTGCACGTGTAGCACGACGGATGCGAGATGCTTTCTTATCCATAGTGTTACCTTACTTCTTCTTAGCTTCTTTGGTACGCACATATTCATCTGCGTAACGAACGCCTTTACCTTTATAAGGTTCTGGCTCACGGTAAGAACGAATGTCAGCCGCAACTTGACCAACTAGTTGCTTATCAGCACCAGTTAGAACAATTTCAGTTTGGCTTGGACATTCAGCTTTAATACCCGCTGGCACAGCGTGCTCAACTGGGTGAGAGAAACCTAGAGTCAAGTTTACAGCGTTGCCTTTAACAGCAGCACGGTAACCAACACCCTTAAGAGTCAGTTTCTTGGTAAAGCCTTCAGTAACACCAACAACCATGTTGTTTACAAGTGCACGTGCAGTACCTGCTTGTGCCCAAGCACCAGCAACACCTTCACGTGGACCGAAAGTTAGGTTGTTATCTTCCTGAGAAATTACTGCTGCGTTATTGAAAACGCGAGAAAGTTCACCTTTAGGACCTTTCACAGTTATTTCTTGACCATTAATCTTCACCTCTACTCCAGCTGGAATAGCGACAGGTGCTTTAGCAACACGAGACATATTCTACTCCTTAAGCTACGTAGCAGATGATCTCACCACCAAGACCCGCTTTGCGAGCGGCGCGGTCAGACATAAGACCTTTGGAAGTGGACACTACAGCAATACCCAAACCACCCATCACTGAAGGAAGGCTGTCTTTATTTTTATAGACACGCAGACCTGGACGAGAAACACGTTGGATTTGCTCGATTACTGGTTTTGCTTGGAAGTACTTAAGAGTAACTTCTAGCTCTGGTTTTGCTCCGCTTTCTACAGCGAAGTCTGTGATGTAACCTTCGTTTTTTAGCAAAGTAGCAATTGCAACTTTAAGCTTTGAAGAAGGCATTTTTACAGCAACTTTACTTGCTGACTGACCGTTACGAATGCGGGTCAGCATATCCGAAATCGGATCTTGCATGCTCATACGATTTACTCCAAATGATTAAGTGGCAATTACCAGCTAGCCTTACGAAGACCCGGAATCTCGCCTTTCATGCAAGCTTCACGAACCTTAATACGGCTAAGACCGAATTTACGTAGGTAACCGTGTGGACGACCAGTTTGGTTGCAACGATTACGCTGACGCGATGCACTTGAATCACGTGGTAGAGATTGCAATTTAAGAACTGCATCCCAACGCTCTTCTTCAGATGCGTTAAGGTCACTAATAGTGATCTTAAGCGCACGACGCTTTTCAGCGAATTTAGCTACTAGCTTAGCACGTTTAGTTTCACGCGCTTTCATAGATTGTTTAGCCATAACAGTAACCCTTCACCTTACTTACGGAATGGGAAGTTAAAGGCAGCCAGCAAAGCTCGGCCTTCCTCATCGGAATTCGCAGATGTCGTGATAGTAATATCAAGACCACGAACGCGATCAACTTTATCAAAGTCGATTTCCGGGAAGATGATTTGCTCGCGAACGCCCATGCTGTAGTTACCGCGTCCGTCAAAAGACTTAGCGCTAACACCACGGAAGTCACGTACACGTGGTAGAGCGATGTTAATCAAACGCTCAAAGAAATCCCACATACGTTCGCCACGCAAGGTTACTTTACAACCGATTGGGTAGCCTTCACGGATTTTAAATCCAGCAACAGATTTACGCGCTTTAGTGATAAGTGGCTTTTGACCAGAGATCGTTGCCATATCAGAAGCTGCGTTTTCTAGAAGCTTTTTGTCATTGATTGCTTCACCCACACCCATATTAAGGGTGATCTTATCGATTCTAGGGACTTGCATGACGCTTGAGTAGCTGAACTCTTTGGTAAGTTCAGCAACTACAGACGACTTGTAGTAATCATGCAGTTTCGCCATAGTTCACTCCAAATTACTCTGTTTTAGTTAGAAACGGTTTCGCCGTTAGATTTAAAGAAGCGAACCTTCTTACCATCTTCGAAACGGAAACCGATACGGTCTGCTTTGCCAGTAGCTGCGTTGTAGACTGCAATGTTTGAAGCATCAATTGCTGCTTCTTGCTCTACGATACCACCTTGAACATTCATAGCCGGTACAGGCTTCTGATGTTTTTTAACAAGATTGATACCTTCAACGATAACTTTACCAGTTGTCAGAACCTTAGTTACTTTACCTTTCTTGCCTTTATCTTTACCAGCAAGAACGATTACTTCGTCATCACGACGGATTTTAGCTGCCATTTTACTGCTCCTTATAGTACTTCTGGAGCCAGTGAAACAATTTTCATGAATTTCGCATTACGAAGTTCACGAGTCACTGGGCCAAAGATACGAGTGCCGACTGGTTGCTCAGTAGTGTCATTCAACAATACACAAGCATTACGGTCGAAGCGAATGACAGAACCGTCTGGACGACGTACGCCTTTACGAGTGCGCACAACAACCGCCTTCAGTACATCACCTTTTTTAACTTTACCGCGAGGAATTGCTTCCTTCACTGTAACTTTAATGATGTCACCGATATGTGCATAACGACGGTGTGAGCCACCCAGAACCTTAATACACATTACCTTGCGCGCACCAGAGTTATCTGCAGCGTCAAGTGTACTTTGCATTTGGATCATTGTTAGTGCTCCGCTAAATATTAAAAACTAGACCCTCTCGGGTCGGGCTGCCTCTTTAAAGGGACGCGAATTGTAACACCCTTTGTCCCGATTGGGTAGACAAAAAATAAGCGGCCCCCAATTAAATTAGGAAGCCGCTTTAAGTTGTTAAAAATTAAAGAAAATTAAATCTTCGCTTTTGTTACAACTTTTACCAAAGTCCAAGACTTAGTCTTAGACAGTGGACGACACTCTTTGATTTCAACGGTATCGCCTAGGCTAGACTCGTTGTTTTCATCGTGTGCGTGGATCTTAGTCGTGCGCTTTACGTACTTGCCGTAAATTGGGTGTTTAACCATGCGCTCGATAGCAACAACAATAGACTTTTCGCCTTTGTCACTAACAACACGACCAAGTGAAGTACGGGATTTGTCGCTCATTATGCGTCTGCCTTCTCAGTCAATACGGTTTTAACACGTGCGATATCACGACGTACAGCTTTAAGAGTATGTGTCTGCTGTAGTTGACCAGTCGCAGCTTGCATGCGCAAGTTAAACTGTTCACGTAGCAGATTCAATAGCTCAGCGTTTAATTCTTCAACGCTTTTTTCACGTAGCTCTTGTGCTTTCATTACATCACCTGCTTAGTTACAAATGTTGTTTTGATAGGCAGTTTACATGCCGCTAGGCGGAACGCTTCACGTGCCAACTCTTCAGGTACGCCATTCATTTCGTACATAACCTTGCCAGGTTGGACTTGAGCAACCCAGTACTCAACATTACCTTTACCTTTACCTTGACGAACTTCAAGAGGTTTTTCAGTAATTGGCTTGTCTGGGAAGATACGAATCCAAATTTGACCTTGACGTTTTACGTGACGCGTCATAGCACGACGTGCCGCTTCGATTTGACGAGCAGTAATACGTCCGCGACCAACAGCTTTAAGACCGAATTCGCCGAAGCTTACTTCAGTACCTTTAGCTAGGCCACGGTTACGACCTGTCTGAACCTTACGGAACTTAGTACGTTTAGGTTGTAGCATCTGTCGTCTCCTTACTTACGGCTTTTACGCTGCTTCTTAGGCTTGTCAGCCTTAGGCTCTACTGCATTAGCAGCTGGCATTCCACCAAGGATTTCTCCTTTGAAGATCCAGACTTTAATGCCGATCACACCGTATTGGGTGTGAGCCGAAGAAGTTGCGTAATCGATGTCAGCACGAAGAGTATGTAGTGGCACACGGCCTTCACGGTACCATTCAGTACGCGCGATTTCAGCACCGCCAAGACGGCCGCTTACTTCTACTTTGATACCTTTAGCGCCAAGACGCATTGCGTTTTGAACCGCGCGCTTCATAGCACGACGGAACATAACACGACGCTCTAACTGAGATGCGATGCTATCAGCTACTAATTGACCATCAAGCTCAGGTTTACGAACCTCAGCGATGTTAATTTGTGCTGGAACACCTGCAATCTTAGCTACAGCTGCGCGTAGCTTCTCAACGTCTTCGCCTTTCTTACCGATAACAACGCCAGGACGAGCTGTGTGAATAGTCACACGAATGCTCTTAGCTGGACGTTCGATAACGATACGTGAAAGAGACGCTTTTGAAAGTTCCTTAGTGAGGAACTGACGTACCTTGAAGTCGCCGTCTAGGTTGTCAGCGAAATCTTTGGTATTAGCAAACCATGTAGCATTCCAAGGCTTGACGATGCCAAGACGAATACCATTAGGATGTACTTTCTGACCCATTGCTTATCTCCTAGTCTTAAGCGTCTGCAACAACAATTGTGATGTGGCAAGAACGCTTCAAGATACGGTCGGCACGGCCTTTAGCACGAGGCATAATACGCTTCATGATAGGACCTTCATCTACGAAGATTTTAGCGACATTTAGATCGTCGATATCTGCACCTTCGTTATGCTCAGCGTTCGCGATTGCTGATTCAAGAACTTTCTTAACTAGTACAGCAGCTTTTTTGTTGCTGAAAGTTAGAATTTCTAGTGCTTGATCAACATTCTTGCCACGGATAAGATCCGCAACAAGGCGCGCTTTCTGTGGAGAAATACGAGCAAAGTTATGTTTAGCTAAAGCTTCCATCATCTACTCCTTACTTCTTCTTAGCTTTCTTATCTGCAGCATGGCCGCGATAAGTACGAGTTGGCGCAAATTCGCCCAGTTTGTGACCGATCATTTCTTCGGTAACGAAAACTGGTACGTGCTGACGACCATTATGGACAGCGATGGTCAAACCAATCATTGTTGGGATGATCATTGAACGACGGGACCAAGTCTTAATAGGCTTTTTGTCTCCGCTTTCCACCGCTTTCTCTACCTTCTTCAGCAAGTGCAGGTCAATAAAAGGACCTTTCTTGAGAGAACGTGGCATGGCGATTCCTCTTTATAGATTACTTGTTACGACGACGTACGATGTACTTGTCAGTGCGCTTGTTCTTACGAGTCTTAAAGCCTTTAGTAGGCTGACCCCAAGGTGATACTGGGTGACGACCACCAGAAGTACGACCTTCACCACCACCGTGTGGGTGATCTACCGGGTTCATTACAACACCACGTACGGTTGGACGTACGCCGCGCCAGCGTGAAGCACCAGCTTTACCTAGTTCACGTAGCATGTGCTCAGAGTTACCAACTTCACCGATCGTAGCACGACCTTCAGAAAGTACTTTGCGCATCTCACCAGAACGTAGGCGTAGAGTTACATATGCACCATCGCGAGCGATGATTTGTGCGTATGCACCTGCAGAACGAGCAATTTGTGCACCTTTACCAGGCTTAAGTTCAACACAGTGTACTGTTGAACCTACTGGGATGTTGCGCATCGGCAGAGTGTTACCTGCTTTGATTGGCGCATCAACACCAGACTGGATTGAATCTCCAGCTGAAATGCCTTTAGGTGCGATGATGTAGCGGCGCTCACCGTCTGCGTACAGAACTAGAGCAATGTTTGCGCTACGGTTTGGATCGTATTCTAGGCGCTCAACTTTCGCTGGGATGCCATCTTTAGTACGTTTAAAGTCAACTAGACGGTAATGGTGTTTATGACCACCACCGATGTGACGTACTGTGATACGACCGTTGTTGTTACGACCACCATTTTTAGAGTTTTTCTCTAAAAGTGGAGCGTATGGCTTACCCTTGTGGAGGTCAGCGTTAACAACTTTAACTACGTGACGACGACCAGGGGAAGTCGGCTTACATTTAACAATAGCCATTCTTAACTACTCCTGTTATTCCGCACCGCCAACGAAGTCAAGATCTTGACCTTCTTTCAAGGTAACGTAAGCTTTTTTCACGTCTGAACGACGGCCTTCACGCATACCTTGACGTTTGGTCTTACCCTTTTGAACAAGAGTATTTACAGACTTAACTTCAACTTCAAATAGCTTTTCTACAGCTGCTTTGATCTCTTTTTTAGTTGCTTCTTTAGATACTTTGAAAACGATAGTGTTCGCTTTCTCAGCAGCCATAGTTGCTTTTTCAGAGATATGTGGAGCACGTAGAACTTTTAGTAGACGCTCTTCAGTGATCATGCCAGCATCTCCTCAACTTGCTTCACTGCATCAGCAGTAATTAGTACCTTGTCGAAAGCAATTAGACTTACTGGATCAATACCAGCAACGTCACGTGCATCAACTTTATAAAGGTTACGAGCAGCCAAGAATAGATTCTCATCTACTTCACTAGTCACAATCAGAACATCGTTAAGCTCAAGTTCATTAAGCTTAGCTAATAGCTCTTTAGTTTTTGGTGCTTCTACTGAGAAGTTATCAACAACGATTAAACGCTCTTGACGAATTAACTCAGAAAGAATGCTTTTCATAGCACCGCGGTACATTTTTTTGTTTACTTTTTGGCTGTGATCTTGTGGTTTCGCAGCAAAAGTAACACCACCTGTACGCCAGATTGGGCTACGAATTGTACCAGCACGAGCACGGCCAGTACCTTTTTGACGCCATGGCTTAGCGCCACCGCCAGATACTTCAGAACGAGTCTTTTGAGCACGAGTACCTTGACGAGCACCTGCTGCAAACGCAACAACTACTTGGTGTACAAGAGCTTCGTTAAAGTCACGTCCGAAAGTAGTCTCGGAAACAGTTAGTGCATCAGCACCTTTAACTATCAATTCCATTACTTACTCCTAGACGTTAAGCTTTAACAGCTGGTTTTACGATAACGTTGCCGCCGATTGAGCCTGGTACTGCACCTTTAATAAGAAGCAGATTGCGCTCAGCGTCAACACGTACGATCTCTAGGTTTTGAGTCGTTACACGCTCAGCACCCATGTGACCAGCCATTTTTTTGCCTTTAAACACGCGACCTGGAGTTTGACATTGGCCAATTGAACCCGGTGCACGGTGAGACAAAGAGTTACCGTGAGTCATATCTTGAGTAGAGAAGTTCCAACGCTTAATAGCGCCTTGGAAGCCTTTACCTTTAGATGTACCAGTAACGTCTACTTTTTTTACTTCATTGAAAAGTTCTACGTTTAGCTCAGCGCCAACTTCAAACTCTTCACCGTTTTCTAAACGGAATTCCCAAAGACCGCGGCCCGCTTCAACACCTGCTTTCGCAAAGTGACCAGCTTCTGGCTTGCTTACACGGTTAGCTTTCTTAGAACCAGCAGTAATTTGGATTGCAGAATAACCATCAACTTCAAGTGTACGCACTTGAGAAACACGGTTAGATTCTACTTCCACAACTGTTACTGGAATAGAAACGCCTTCTTCGGTAAATACGCGGGTCATACCCACTTTACGTCCGACTAGACCTATCATTATTCTAATCTCCCTTAACCTAAGCTGATTTGAACATCAACACCAGCTGCAAGGTCTAGACGCATAAGAGCATCTACAGTCTTGTCAGTTGGTTCTACGATGTCGATCAAACGCTTGTGAGTACGAATTTCGTACTGATCACGCGCATCTTTGTTAACGTGTGGAGAAGTTAGAACAGTGAAACGCTCTTTACGAGTAGGAAGTGGAATAGGACCACGAACCTGTGCGCCAGTACGTTTTGCTGTTTCAACGATTTCCGCAGTTGAAGCATCGATTAACTTGTAATCAAAAGCTTTAAGGCGGATACGAATACGTTGGTTCTGCATGAGACAGAGCTCCAATTAATAATTAAATACACAAACAATATCGCCACTCACGCTTAATATAATAAGGGAATGCCGATTGATTTATGTGAAACCGTAGCCTCCAAAATCAGGAAGCATTGTCAGTTAATTTTCTATTAACTTGTAGCTTAACGCTATTTTATTAATTGTATTAACCGCGAACATAAGCTGAGTATACGTTACCTAGGATAACCTAGCCCCTCAGTGCTCATTGGTTCACAACCGACTTAAGTCAGTGGGAAGGATTATACAGAAGCTAAGATGGGATGCAAGAGGTGGGTGAAAAATAATCTAAAGAAGTAGGGAATGGGTTCTGGGAGATAGAAAAACAAAAAGGGAAGCCGAAGCTCCCCTTTTACTATGCGTGTTCTTCATAAAGAAGAAGTGTGCAAGATATTAACTAAATATTAGTCAAAGATCTTAGCAACAACACCAGCACCAACAGTACGGCCACCTTCACGGATTGCGAAGCGTAGACCTTCGTCCATTGCGATTGGAGCGATTAGCTCAACAGTCATTTGAACGTTGTCGCCTGGCATTACCATCTCAACACCTTCCGGTAGAGTGATGTCGCCTGTTACGTCAGTTGTACGGAAGTAGAACTGTGGACGGTAACCTTTGAAGAAAGGAGTGTGGCGGCCGCCTTCGTCTTTTGAAAGAACGTACACTTCTGACTCAAATTTAGTGTGTGGGTTGATTGAACCTTTAGCAGCAAGTACTTGGCTTGGC
>NZ_LZFW01000004.1 GCF_001676025.1 Vibrio sp. UCD-FRSSP16_30 | reverse complement strand
TCGAACTCCCCATCTTCGGTTTTGATCCGCTTGCTGCTCTTTCCGTTACGGCTGTTTTTTGATTTGGATTGTTGGTGTTTTTCGTAGCCAAGATGCTCATCCATTTCAGCATTGAGAGCTGCTTCAACAGTGATCTTTTTGAGCATCTGACTGAATTCGGTTAAATCTTCAGGGCTTTTAATTCCTTTTGCTGCTTCTTTAGCAAAAGCTTCAAGTGCTTTCTTATCCATGTTGCCTTTCCTTAGCCATTACGGCATTAAGTGTAGGCAGTTACACAGAATTTAGGACAGTCTCGCTAACACTATTACTCTTCAGTCTCAGCATCCGCATCCGTAGATTGACTGCTTTGTTCCATCATTATTGATAGTGTTGGGATTAACTCTTTTAACATTTCTTCTGTCACAGGTTTACCTGCCGCATCAGTCACGTTAATTGAAGTTCGGTTTCCTAAATCACCTAACAAGAATGTGTAAGTTTCTGAGTTATAAGTCAGTGGCTTAGTACCAATACTTTCCCAGAACTCATCATCTGGCGCTGCATAAGACGTCTTAATTGTACCTTGTGATTGGTTACGCTCATCTAATTCAAAGCCTAACGTTGGTAGCAATTCAGGGATTCGCTGCCAGAATACATCGTATCGAGCACGGGCAATAACAATCGGTAATCCGCTACGATCTTTACCTAGGCTCAAAGGTATCACTTTGACCAGTTGCAATGCTTGCTTAGCCGCTTCGGCGCGAACTGCATCATCATAACGAGACATCACAATATTAGTCATGAAGGTGTTATAACGCTCTTTGTCAGTGTAACTGACTGGCATTTCAGTGCTGCCTTCCTTCCAAGCAATTAAGCTAATACGGAAGCCAAAACGAGAATTCGCCTCAAATCGTTCAATAAGATAACGACTACTTAAGGTTTCTTCTTCGTCTTCTTCGTGCCAAACGATCCAGTCGGTTTCAAGGCGATCATCGCTTGAATCAAGAAGCTTAATATCACGAGCTTCAATCATGTCTTTTGCTGTTTGCCAGACTTTATCGCGATCGTCTTGGGTCAATAGCCATAAAGTAACAACGCCATCATTTTGCTCAGTACGAGCACCAGGAATAAGCTCTAGTACTTGCTGAGGAGGGCGAATATCTACTTCTTTGCCAATGCCGCCAACATAGTCACCTTTCGGTATAACGTAGTCAGGGTACACTTCAAGCTGCTGCTCTGGGCTTGATACAATATCAGGCATAGGCGTTGCTTCAAGATACTTAAAATCGTCCTTAGCTTGACGACGCTCTGCTGCATTTTCGGCGCAACCACTTAACATAGCGACAGCCAGTGCACTGATCACTAGCTGATTAACAAACTTCATTGATACTCCTGACCCTTACAACCCATCTAGGTTCGAATCGTAGATAATAGATTTACTTAATATTAGCTTGAGCAAGAGCTGCGTTAACAACCTCTTGGCCTGCTGGCGATAATGGTGTCATTGGCAAGCGCAATAAATCATTTTCGATAAGATTAACTTGGCGAGCTGCCCACTTAACTGGGATTGGGCTAGATTCAACAAATAAGCCGCTATGCAGTCCCATTAAACGTTGGTTAATGATTTCAGCTTCAGCATAGTTATTCTGTTGCGCCAATTTAAACATATCGGCCATATCACGCGCGGCGATATTGTTGGTCACAGAGATAACGCCGTGTCCACCTAGTTTAACGAACTCTAAACCTGTCGCGTCATCGCCACTAAGTAAGATAAAGTCTTCGCCACAAAGTTCCTTATATTTTGCCACTCGGGATAAATCACCCGTTGCATCTTTAAGTGCCACTATGTTGTCTAGTTTTGCCAATCTTGCGACCGTTTCTGGTTGCATGTCGACACCAGTACGACCTGGGACATTATATAAGATGATCGGCACAGCGCTTTCTTTAGCAATGGCTTTAAAGTGCTGGTAAAGGCCTTCTTGTGTTGGCTTGTTGTAATATGGGGTGACACTTAAACAGCCTGCAATACCTGAGTTATTAAGCAAACGGCTAAATGTAATCGCTTCATGAGTTGCATTAGCGCCAGTTCCCGCAATAACTTGAACGCGGCCAGCAGCATATTCAACTACCTTAGTCACGACCTTCACATGTTCATCAACGGTAAGCGTTGCCGACTCTCCAGTTGTGCCTACGGCTACAATTGCAGAAGTGCCCGCATCTACATGGAACTCAACTAAGTTCTTGAGACTTTGGTAGTCCACTTCATCATCGGCATTGAAAGGCGTTATTAAAGCAACGATACTTCCTGAAAACATGATTCACTCCCTAAATTTCATTAATATCGCATGGTACTTGATAGAGATTGGATAACACAAGCGGATATAAGCGCTGGCGTGAAGTTTTTACCATTTATTTGCACACGATAGACTCAATTGAACTTCTATAATGAACAAACGCCCATTAAGTGAAAATTTCTAATATTCACCAACCCAGAAATGAGCGATTCCGTGTAGACTACTAACATTAAATCAGTCAAAGGATACGATTATGGCGCAGCATTTAGTCATCACTGCCATCGGCACAGACCGCCCCGGTATTGGCAATAAAATTATTCATCTTGTGTCCGAGCTCGGTTGTAACATTGTCGACAGTCGCATTGCGCTATTTGGAAACGACTTTACCCTCATCATGCTCATTTCTGGCACCCTATCTCAAATTACTCGTGTCGAGCACTCTTTACCGCAATTGGGTCAGCAACATGACTTAATTACTATGGTTAAGCGCACCTCAACTCACTCAGATTTGATGCAACAATTTACCTTAGAAGCCAATATACAAGCGACCGATAAAATTGGCCTAACAGAACAAGTTACCCACTTCTTTGCCGACAAAGACATCGGTATCAGCTCTTTAAGCGCCCGTACTTTAACTAAAGAAAGCACCGAGTTTGGCGAAGATCAGTTTCAAATTACACTTAGCGCCTCTTTATCTGAAGAGTACAACTTAATGCAACTGCAAGAAGACTTTACCTCTCTTTGTGATTCATTAAATGTAAAAGGCACTCTTAATTTCATCAACAACGGTTAATGTTCAAGGACTTTACATGCAAACTTTAACAGCAGGCTCTCCGGCTCCCGACGTCACTCTTCTGGATCAAGATGACAAAGCCATCTCATTACAAGACCTCAAAGGTAAAAAAGTACTGTTTTACTTTTACCCAAAAGCCATGACCCTCGGCTGCACAGTTCAAGCTCAAGGCTTGCGTGATATAAAAGCCGAACTCGATGCACACAACGTTGTGGTATTTGGCGTCAGCATTGATCCGGTAAAACGCTTAGGTAAATTTATTGAGCGTGACAGCCTTAATTTCACCCTACTATCCGATGAAGACCACAGCGTGGCAGAAGCCTTTGGCGTCTGGGGAGAAAAGGTTGTTCCCCTTAGAAAAAAACAATGACAAAAAACCTTGATAAGTGTTTATGACAAATCTATCTTTGATGTGTGGGTAGCATATCGAGGGTTGTTTTGTGATAAAAACGTACAAAGAAAAATGTTCTGATGTTTATGATGACTACCGACTTCTTTCTGTCGAAGTCGATACATTAGCAAAGCTGAGAATCTCTACAAATACCGATATTCAATCAGGGGAAGTGACACATTCTCCCTACCTTTCCCCTTCCAACCTAGAATCACGCATAAAGAAAACCGATATCATCGTTGCTCCTGACGGTAGAGTGGTTTATCCACAGTCTCTTTACCTAGTCTCTAAATTGCGTGGTGAAGCAGCAGTAAAAGACACAGGCTCAATCGCAAAAGGTTTGCTGGCTTTCACGCGTTATTTGGATTCGACTCACCATTCTCAAGTTGATGAAGATGGTCATGAAATACCATGTGAATACCTAACCTATAAAACCCTATCGAAATACGAAGAAGAAGGTGCTCCCTGGCGATTTGCTGAGTTCCTGCTTGCGAACTGCAATGATATTGAAGGGGCGAATGGCAGCGAGGCTTTTAGCTTATCTACCGCTCGCACCTATATGGGTGTGGTAGTTGGGTTCTATAAGTGGATGCAAAAAAACGGCTACATCAAAAATAACAATGAAAATATCGTTACCCACTACACCACAGAAACAGTGCATCAGGAATTAAACCAACACGATATGCTGGCTCACACAAAATCTGGCTCTCAGCGCACTTATGAAACTTCCAATATAATGAGGATGTTCCCTAAAAAACAAAATACGCCTGCTCACAAAAAGCTCAAGCCCATGCATCCCGAGCACAAAGCATTATTTAATGAACATATAACGCCACTCCCAAAGACGACAAAACTCATCTTTCGCCTATGTGTCGAAGCAGGACTTAGAATAGATGAAGCCATTCACTTCCCAGCTCACGATATCGGAAACGCTGACTACAGTGACTTGGAAGCTGTACCTATCAAAATTACCCACACTAAAGGCAGTAAGGCGCGTACCGTAGAAATCCCCATCGAACTGTACGAAGAGCTAGAGATACACAAAGAAAGCCATGCGCAACTTAAAAACCTAAACAAACGTAATAAGCTTGTTCAAGCAGGCAGTGTAATCGATACCGTTGAGTACCTATTTCTCTCAAACAAAGGTGTGCCTTACTCAGCCAATACACTAGAAACGCACTTTTCAAACCTTAGAAAACAGATTCGCGAAATGGACACATCTTGGTATTACCGAATCCATGATTTACGTTCTACCTTTGCAACTCACTGGCTTTGGGATAAGTCAAAAGAGCGAGATGTTAGCTATGACTACCTTATGGGTGACTTAGCGGAATTGATGGGACACGCGAGTACATCGACCACTGAAAAGTACATTCAGTACATGAATAAGCTAGACGACCAAATCAACACGGCTAAAGCCAAAAACCGCAAAATAAACGGAGGTTGGTCGTAATGGCGAAAAGTAAAATCGCAAAACAGTCCAAAGCCGTCAAGCATGTGCGGAACAATCAAAATGTAGTGCCTTTGAATCTTGAAATTCCGTATAAAGATACAAGATCAACTCAAGTACAGCAGTTCGATGTATCTCATCTATTGCATTTAGGGGGGGAGCAAAGAAAACGAAATTGATGAAGAGCGAATCAACCAAAAAGCTCGTGTCTATTTGAATATCTATGAGAAATTGGCAAACAAGGAAAGAGTTGCAGGCGGTAAAGGCAAAGAGTTTGCTAAAAGCATGACCATAACAGACCGTAACTTATTCACAGACAAAGTGGATAATGACATGCTTTCTCTAAATTTCTGGAAAAATCAAATTCGAAATAAAAAACGACACCTTCATGCGGTTGCACCTGGGATATATTGCACTTCGACCACTTGTGGCTTAAGAACGCTTGTCAACCTAATTGAATGTGTAGATTGCAAGAATGACTACATCGTGGATACCGTATTTGCTGAAGCAAAGCGTAAAGAAGCTGAAATTCACATGCTTTACGATATTGAAAATAATGAACTCACCCCTCAAACTGCCTCTGAATCTTACATTAAAATTCAAGCGGCAGAACGTATTATGAATGATTTAGGTATCGACTATGAGCCAGTCGTTTTTCCTAATGAAGTTAGGGATTTACTCATCCCATTTGGAGTTGTTTCATAATGTCACAGACAACAAAAAAGAAGCTAATTGACGCATTAGAAAGGCTGCTGAGCGGTGATGTAGCAAAGTTAACATCGAGAGAGCTGCGTAATAAGGCGCGAAAAGGCAAACTCAAAATCAACAACAGTAGCGTTGAAAAAGAGGCGGGGCTTTCTGCTGGCGCACTCAGAAGGCACAGCGATGTCGTTCTGATGATAAAGAACAAATCATTAGAAGTACAAGTTGCTCAAGATGAGAATACAGATTCCCCTATTGAGGTGCTTCAAAAGGAAATAAAGGCGCTCAAAGGTGAACGAACGCAAGCCAATAAAAAGAAAAAAGAATATTACGATGAGGCTCAAAGCCATAAGGAGGCATTAGCTGTTCAAGCTGCCACTCATGTAAAAGTAGTTCAAGAGCTGATGGATATGCTGCATGAGAGTCAGCGAGAAAAAGCTATGGATAAAATCGTCTCGACTTGTTTAGACAATGTGGTTACACACCCATTTAGAAAACCAAAGTAGTTAACACTACCATTCAAGGCTGTCCTGTTTGGAGTAATCACTAGACAGGACACTGAATTATCGATAAAAGTGTATGCTCTAACGTAATAAAAATGCTCTAAAAAGGACGTAGTGAAAAACGCTACACAAATACCATTAATTGAGAAAGTAAGGAAAAACAAATGGCAATCGAAGCTGGACAGCTTGCACCAGATTTCACTCTGAATGATCAAGACAATAACCCAGTGACGCTCTCTGAGCTTCAAGGAAAGAAGGTACTACTCTATTTCTACCCACGCGCTTCGACTCCTGGCTGTACCGTTCAGGCTCAGGGATTGCGTGACACGAAAGCTGAACTAGATGCCCACAATGTTGTTGTGCTTGGTATTAGCCCTGACACCCCAAAAAAGCTGACGAACTTCATCAATAAGCAAGAGCTTAACTTCACTCTACTAGCTGATGAAGAACACGAAGTTTGTGAGAAGTACGGTGTTTGGCAACTCAAGAAGTTCATGGGTCGTGAAAAAATGGGCGTTGTAAGAACAAGCTTCCTGATTGATGAGTCTGGCAACCTTGAGCATGTTTTCAACAAGTTCAAAACCAAAGATCACCATGAAGTTGTATTGGGCTACCTAAACAGCAAATAACCGTCCATGAACAATTAACTCTTCAACTTGGGGCAGGCATGATTGGTTACATTCGAGTATCAGATTCACAGAGAGCCGATGGTGAATCTCAAAGAGAAGCTATCAAGGCGTACGCCGCTAAACATGGCATTCAAATATCAGATTGGATCGAAGAACATGTGTCTGCCACCAAGACTGAACTGAGTGAGCGGAAGTTATATCCCCTCATCTCCTCTCAACAAAGTATCATTGTATCGGATATAACTCGCCTGGGTCGCCACAAGGTTATGGAGCTAGTAGGCGCTATAGGCCAGATAGCCTCCTACGGTGAACTGCATTTGGCATACAGTGACACCATCATTAACTCAGAAAACGTTGATAATGCAGAAATCATTTTTACCGTTATTGGGCAGTCCTTTGCCAGTGCCGTCGAGGCCCAGAAGCGCTCTGAGCGAGCCAAGGCAGGTCATGCTAAACGTAAGGCCAAAGGACTATCATCTGGCCGCCAGAAGGGACAGAAGGTTAAATCCAAGCTTGATGAGCATACAGCGCTCATATTGAATATGCTTGATTCTGACAAGTCAAAGGCTGAAATTTTAAGGAAGCTTAGTGACAAAGGGGTACAAGTATCTCGAAGTCGTTTCTACTCTTGGCTGGAAGACCGTAGCCTGCATAACAAGAAGGCAGAGTTTCAGGCAGATTTGTTCACTGAGTAGCCGACTCAATGCTGATTATCCCTTAATCATACTTGGCTAGCTCATTTATGCCCCTTTTCTATTTATAACCATTCCCCCCAAACAGCAAATTTCTTCTTTCGATAACACATTATTCTTATTCGCAAAGTTGATTATTGCCCTAATAGTGGCATGATTAATCTTATTATGACGACATGTGGTTCTGTCGCAAATATACTTAAAGGTGTGACAGAGCTATCCTCCAGAGACAATTATCCTGCGAGTGCGTAGAACCTCTCAAAGGCCGTTTGGCCTTCAATACCTATCTGCTCTTGTTTCAACATCGTCCACACTTCTCGTCCATGTAAACTGGCCAACGCTCCTTCCATTGACTTCCAACCTAAGGCTTGACGTGTTTTCTGCTTCACCCAACGGTGACTCTGCTCTACGATATTGTTTAAATATTTAATGTCCAAAATATCTACCAGTGAGAGCATAAAATAACCCGTCAACCAGAGCTGAATATTCATCGAATCAAGGGCCGCGTAGTTACTCTTACTTCCATCTATAACCATTTTTCTTGGTAAACCATTTTGGACTATAGCCTTATTCAGAAAGGCTTTAGCCGCAGCCTCATCACGATTAGGACTCAGATAATAATCGACCACATGTCCAAATTTATCGACGGCTCGGTAATAATAGACCCACTTGCCCTTTACTTTGATGTAGATTTCATCCATACGCCACGAGTCAGATACCGGCTTCTTTCTACGCCTCGCTCTATGCTCTAACAGTGGTGTGAATTTGATAACCCAACGGTTAATAGTGGCATGATCCACAACGACTCCGCGCTCTAATTGTATCTCTTCAATTTCACGATAACTGAGTTTATAGGCGAGATAATAACGTACGGTTTCGAGAATAACTTCAGAGGGAAAGTGGCAGCCTTTAAATATTAGGATTCAGAGTGTTTAGTGGGAATTGAACAAATCCTAACCTAAAGCCTCAAAGTTTGCGACAGAACCTTGCCAGTTCAATCTCTTCCAAATAGCCAAAGTGCCAATAGAAAGGCATGTAAAAATCCGAAGTGCAGCGACACCATTTGACCCTCTTTACCAAAAATACTTGGTAAAGAGGAAGTCTAAAAGGCTAGCTCGTAACTCTTGGAACGAACCTGCTCCGACTGCCTTATAAGTTGCTGGGTATCATTTGATGCCTTTGTGGAGGCTTGAGCCTAGTGCAGTGAAAGTTGCACGCTGGGTTCTTAGGGAGACGGCACTTGGTAACAAGTGTCGTCCACCCGACCATTGTGTGCCAACACTAACATACCGCTATTATACAGTGAGCTCAGATTGACTTAATTAATCTAATCCAAAAAACCTAGTGCGATACGGGATTTTTTCATAGTTTGCTCTCGAATTTCTCTTTCGGTGGAACTGTTGGAAATAATAGGAGTGGTCATTACATTAGCCCTCAAAATAAGCGTCTTCAGTGCCAGCCATCTGTTAGCTTATGAACAGCATTTTAGTGGACACACCTATAGTCACTGCAATCATCACAAACTTGATAAGCTGTTTACCTTTGGATAAAACCAGCTTTGCACCAATCTTCCCCCCGATGACTTGTCCGATAAACATCAACAAACCAACATCCCAAATAATGTGCCCATCGTAGATAAAGTACAGTAGAGCCGCCAAATTGCTGCTGAAGTTGAGTATTTTAGTTTGGGCGGTTGCCTTCACTAAATTAAACCCTAATAAAAATACTAGAGATATTGCAAAAAAAGAACCTGTTCCCGGACCAAAAAAACCATCATAAAAACCAATAGAAGTCGCAACTACGAGAGTATATACATAAGGTGATATTTTCTTTTCTTGATCAACGTCACCTATATTTGGCGAAAACAAAAAATAGAGGGAAAAGCCAATGAGTAGAAACGGAACGATTAGAGACAGAAAGTCACCACTAATCAAGGTTAAAATCATCCCTCCTAAAAATGAACCTAAGAATGTTGTCAGCATCATCCACTTTACTTCACCAAGCTTAATGTCACCTGTTTTTATGAAATGTAATGAGGCAGATAGCGTCCCACCGACGCCACCTAGTTTGTTAGTAGCAATCGCTGACACTGGAGGTAAGCCACACATTAACATTACAGGTATCGTAATCAGCCCTCCACCACCGGCTAAAGCGTCTATGCATCCAGCGATAATGGCAGCGAAAAATAGGAATAATAATAGTTCACTAGCAAGTTCCATAGTATTACTCCTCAATGTTCAAGGCATTGCAATGAACCAAGTATTGTCGGCAAAGGCTTCTTCTTAAAACGACTCCGTCAACTTCCACGTTATAGGAGTCGTTGGCAATTTTCTCGCGACCGTGCGTCACATTACTCTGGTCTTTTGAAGCCAAGTTGGGGAACAATAGAACATCTGATGCCTCTACTATTACCTCCAAACTAGGACAGGCGATAGCGTAAGCGCAGAACTTAGAAAATAGCGCTTTATCCTCCTCACAATTACCCACATAAATCATTCGATTAGGGGCTAAGTTGATGCAGGTACCCAAGATTTCTCCTTCATCACTGATTAATAAGGGAGCTGTAATATTGCCCACAAATCCTGAAATTTCACCGTCAGCGGGACCTGCAATATGCGCGATGGGCATTCCCGATAACTTTTTGAATTCAGGTTGACCAAAACCTTGCTCAATTAGATAGCTCTGAAGTATTTCCGGTGAAGTTATTAGTGTTTTAGTGCTCTTGTTCACGATCCCTGTCAGCATTGTTGCGTCAACTCTAGAATATTTTCCACATAGTACTTGTGATTGAAATTTCTTTTCTGACAAACCTAGAACACGAGCAGATATCGAACTAGAGGTCCCAAGTCGCCTCAAATATCGTTCAAGCACTTGAGTTGTCTTAATAGAGGTGTAGACAGTCGCATCACTATGCTGGAGGAACTCCCCACCTCCTGTACTAGCGCTCAAGGTTCTACTTTCTTGGTCACATATTGGCGACACCATATGGAACCTGTTTACGCCACCATGCTCAGATGGATGAATTATATTGGTATGACGAAAGAGCAAAGCTACCGCCGATGAAATCCATTCAGTAAAAAAACAGGTCTTCATTCTGTCATAGCGGTTAGTACTGTAGTCAAATCCTCTATCTTTCCTTGGCGCTATCAAAGTACCCGGTGGCTCTCCTGCAATATTCTTGATGTGAACTGTAGGTATTGAAGGAACAGTACTGTTTTGAATTTTTCTAATGAGTTTACCGAGCGCTACGCCTTCGTTGTTATCTGAATACATTAAGACTGAAAACATAAACTGGCTCAATGCTTGCGCATAATGCTGCTCGCACGTGTATGGGTTTATTTCCTTCAAATGTTGAGTGATGAACTCATACACTGCATTTTTGATACTTCCATCTAGCTCAAAAGTCTTAATCACAACACAACCCCCTCTATTAAACTTCCATCCTTCTCTTGAATAGCTACTTGATAATGTTCAATTGGTGGGGAGTAGAAATGAATGGAGACAGCACTACCTGGATAGTCATTCGCTATTTTATGAAAGTTATCTACTCCTGATAATACGATATGCTGAGAGAGTGAAAGCTTGTTAGCAGACGTAAAGAGTACATTATTCCCGTCTTGTCGATAGTTAGTGTTTATTAATGCGCCTTTAATTACCTTAAATGCACAAATCGAATCAGCGTGATTGTGTATTCTGCTTTTTTGTCCAGGCTTCCAGCATAGAACGAGAACTTCAAATCTATCCGTTTTTATTACGCGATTTCTCGAATAACCTTCACTTTCAAACCTGACATAGTCAGTTACATCACTGGTGTCTAAATCAACATTCGATAAATGCGATTTGATAGATGAGATATCGCGGCATGCTGAAAGATTTTCTATTAATTTCTCTATTTTTAGGGTCATCGAGCATCCATTCTCTTAATTACAACATAGAGCATTAAGTTAATAGAATATGGCATTATCGAATATATACAGATGTGTACAATCTGTTGTATAACAGATGCAGGCAATTTATATTGTGAAAGTTATGGACAACAAACCAATCTATCAACGCATTGCAAACAGTATTATTCAATCAATACAGAAAGGGAATATCGCTCAAGACACCAAGCTCCCTTCAATACGAAAAGTCGCTAAAGAGTATGGTGTTAGTAACCTCACTGTACTCAATGCGATGCGCCTGTTAGAAGACGAGCGCATTGTTTATGCAATGCCTAAAAAAGGTTACTTCGTTAGAAGTATGCTACCAAGTATTAATGGCGACAGCATTCCTAACGAGAAGGAGCACCTCTACTCACTACTAGCTTCGGAGAACAACTCTGGGTTGACCTTATCGAATGGACATATCGACCTGTATCCGGTTCAAAAGATCAGTAAAATTATGCGCAAGCAAATCTATCAGAACCCCAATTTGCTCGGTGGGAACATTTCTGGACATGGTCATGAGTTATTGATAGACGAAATCATAAGACGTGCGATCGAATACGGATGCTCTTTTTCTAAGAACGAAATATGTATCACAAATGGTGGTCTCGAATCGTTGTCTCTTGCTTTAAGAGCAACAACGTCTCAGGGTGACACCGTTCTTGTTCAATCACCGACTTATTTCTACACACTGAAATTCATCTCTGAGTTAGGTCTCAAATGTATCAGCGTTCAACATTTCGATGACATTGAACATCATCTTGAGAGGCATAAGGTTAAGGTCATGGTGTTTAACGCAAACTTCAATAACCCTGATGGAATATTGCTGAGTGAAAGTCACAAACAACGACTTGTTGAACTGTCTAAATTGCATCGATTCACGATTATCGAAGATGACGTTTATGGTGATATTCATTTTACCAAAAGAAGGCCAAAGCCCATTCGCACTTATTCATCTGACGTCATTCTGTGTAATACTTTTACTAAAGCAATAGCGCCGGGTCTAAGAATTGGTTGGATAGCAGCCAGTAACCATACTGAAAAAATCAAAGAACTTAAGCAAAGCACTTCAAAATATACAGCAGAGTTTCCACAAGCTGCGATAGCGGAGTTTTTACGTTCTGGTGGTTACGACCTTCACATGCGTAAATTGAGATCAACACTAGTTTCATTTCGTGATGAAGTACGTTTAGCCATTTTGGAAGCTTTTCCCGAAGGTACCTGGGTATCAGAGCCCGAAGGCGGCTTTGTTTTATGGGTTAAACTACCTAATCGCCTACCCAACCTAGAAGCGAAAATCGAAGAAGCTTCTAGCTTAGGTAAACACTTTGTACCCGGACACTTTTTCTCACTCGAAGAAGATTGCAATCATTGTCTAAGGCTGAATTTTGGCTTTGGTTTGACTGAAGAAGTAAAGACAGCAATTCAACAATTAGGAACGGTTTTCTGTGAATAGTCTTCGCGGCTTTATTAAACAGTATTAAAAAGCTTTAGTTTAGATCCTCGCAAATCGAGCACTGCCAGCAAAGGCAGTCTTAGGATACTTGAAGTTATCCGATGGGTGGATTTAGGCTGGAGCACTCAACTCGTTTCTGTCCAAAAGTGAGTTGGATGACAAGTGTATATGTGTGTGATCACCAAGCGCTCCCATCGTAATGACTATCAACCTATAGCAACACCTTAGTTTTTATGACAAGTTTACGCTTGGAAAAGCGTCAAAATCAGCCCGATTTACAAAAAATATGACAACCGCTATAATTGAGGTTCAGTAAGAGAAATTATTAACCTAACTCACTGTTAAAGATAGAGTTTATTATAAATTGTCAGAAGTTGAGTCTGAAAAAATTTCCAAGGGTACATCTACATGGGAAAAACCTACGATGGCCTGCACCGCATCAGCTTCCTAATTAACGAAGAAGGTGTCATTGAACACGTATTCAACAAGTTCAAAACGAAAACTCACCATGAAGTGGTTTTGGATTATTTGAATAGCAAGTAGACCATTAAGTCATGGTGGTAGGTAGAGATAATGAATCTGTGCCTGCCTCCTTAAAATGATTTAAAGCGAATGAGTAACTAGATACAAAAACAAAAAGCCAGTCATATTCATATAGAACATGACTGGCTTTGTTATTTGTGCAGTTGATTATCGGGAGGCGTCTAACTCTGGATGGTTAATTGCGTTGACTACCGCTTTCACTAGCGTTGCCAAAGGAATGGCAAAGAAGATCCCCCAGAAACCCCATAAGCCACCAAATACCAATACTGAAATAATAATTGCTACAGGGTGCAGGTTTACTGCCTCAGAAAACAGCACTGGTACTAAAACGTTACCGTCTAAGGTTTGAATAATGGCGTAGGCAATCATTAGGTAATAGAACGGTGGTGTTAAACCCCATTGGAATAATCCGACGATAGCCACTGGCACGGTCACCGCAGCGGCGCCTATGTATGGAATCAATACTGAAAGACCTACTGCGACCGCAAGTAAGGCTGAATAGCGCAGATCTAAAATGATAAAGGTAATATAACTGATACCACCGACTATCAATATCTCAAGCACTTTACCGCGAATATAGTTAGAGATTTGGCCGTTCATTTCATTCCATACTTGATGGGCTAGGTTTCTGTTTTTAGGCAAAATGCCTCCTAACATACCTAGCATCTGCTCTTTATCTTTCAACAAGAAGAAGATCAGCAGTGGCACTAAAATCAGATATACCCCTAACGTTGCAAGGCTAATAATTGAAGCCAAAGAGCCTTTTAATACGCTTTCACCCAAGCCAACAAATTTATTTTTAAAATCGACAAACATAAATTCGATGTTGGTTACGGTGGCAAATTCAGGGTAACGTTCTGGAATGCTATTAATGTAGCTTTGTAGCTCTAGGTACATTTTAGGCACATCATTAACCAAGTTACCGATCTGTTGCCAGATGGTCGGAACAATGCCAATAAATGCGATTAAAACCAAGCCGACAAATAGCAGTAACACGATGATCACCGATAACGTCCTTGGTAGACCAAGTCGATTTAATTTTACCACTGGCCACTCCAACAGATAGGCCAAAACAATTGCGACTAAAAGTGGAGCAATAAGGTGTCCGAAAAAGTAAATGGTAATGAAACCAAATATTATAATGACAGCTAGACTCACCGCATGAGGATCTGAGAATCGGCGTTTATACCACTGCTTCATCATATCAAGCATAGAACTACTCTTTGGTTATGGTTAAGTAATAATAGTCAGAAGCTTTGCGAGCCTCCACGAGCATTTCGTGACACGTAAAATAGGACTGCATATCGTTCACGGAAGCGACATCCCTAACAATAAAAGTTAAGCTCTGAGATACTTTTAATGCTCGACTGGCACGCTTAGCTAGTAATAAGCTCATTGGGCAACGCTCTTGGGTAAGATCAATTATTTCGCTGGGTCTAGCAGGTTGGCTAGGCACAGTGGAGTCATTAAGCATAGTAAGAGCGAGTTCTATTTATTCTAAATGCATCTATTGTAAATCTTTTTTAGTTCAAAACCACCTTTATCCCGTGTTAACCTAGTAGCTAATTTGTTAACAAGTATCATTTTGTTCTAATCAAGAAACCAAATGGACTCGATAGGGTCTTATCACTGTATAACCCTCATATAACGGAAACAGGATCTCACGTTAATTAGACAATGAATGCTTTTACTGTAAAACGCCAAACGCTGTTCGCAACAAAGCGACTCAAAGCCATACTGCTCGGTGCGGTATTGTCGGTGAGTGCTGTAAGCATTGCTAATGCTTCTGACCTGCCCGATATAGGGACTACAGCAGGTGCTACGCTAACTATTGCTCAAGAACAACATTACGGCGATGCCTATATGCGCATCCTTAGAGCTAGCCAACCAATACTCAGCGATCCTGTTTTATCTGAATATGTTTCAGGCTTAGGTTATCGCCTTGTGGCAAATTCTGAAGATGTAAAAACACCGTTCACTTTTTTCTTGATTCGAGAACGAAACATTAATGCATTCGCCTTTTTTGGTGGTCACGTAGCGCTGCATACAGGTCTATTTTTGCACGCAAATTCTGAAGGGGAGCTGGCTTCGGTTGTTGCCCACGAAATTGCGCACGTTACCCAGCGACATTTAGCTCGCCGTATGGAAGATGAAGCGCGTAAAACTCCGGTAACTTTAGCCGCATTGGCAGGCTCAATATTATTAGCCATTGCCGCGCCAGAGGCTGGAATTGCCGCCCTTACCGCAACCCAAGCGGGCGCAATGCAAAGCGCAATCAATTATACACGTAGTAATGAAAAAGAAGCCGACCGAGTTGGCATGCGTACTCTAATCAAAACAGGCTTTGATCCTCATGCAATGCCGCATTTCTTTGGCCGTTTAGCCGATGAGTACCGCTATGCTAGCAAACCGCCACCGATGTTACTGACTCACCCATTACCAGAAGATCGAATTACCGATACCCGAGCCAGAGCCGATGCTTATCCGGCTAAAGCGGTTCCGCCTTCACTTGCCTTCCACATGGCAAAAGCTCGTATTGTGGCTCGCTATGTAGGCATTAATAGTGATGCGGCGATGGATTGGTTGCAGCGAAAAGAAAAGAAATCTTCCAATACGATAAAACCGGCCTATCAATATGGCCAAGCTTTGGTGTATTTAGATAGTAAAAAATTAGACCAAGCCGAAAAGCTACTGCTGGCATTACAAAAACAGCAACCACACAGTAATTTCATATTAGATGCGTTATCAGACCTTTATATTGCCAAGAAAACACCGGCAAAGGCGCAATCGATGTTAGAAAACGCACTAAAAGTAAAACCTAGTAATCCAACACTCCTTATTAACCTTGCAAATGTTTTAATTGAGTCTGACAAAAACAGTGAGGCGGCGCGACTACTTCAGAGATACACTCATGCCAATCCTGACGATAGCAATGGCTGGCACCTTCTGAGCAAAGCCAGTGCTAATCTAAGTGACCCAGCAAATGAAGTAGCAGCGCGAGGCGAACAGTATGCACTAAGTGCCAACTGGAACCGTGCAATTCAAAGCTTTACTCAAGCAGCGCAACTTTCGGATCTTGGCAGCTTACAACAAGCTCGCTTCGATGCGCGAATTGACCAACTATTACAACAACGCGACCAATTTATGGCGCTACAAAACTAAAAGGAAATGTCATGTCTGTTGTCATTTATCATAATCCTCGATGCTCAAAAAGCAGAGAAACATTAGCACTATTAGAAGAAAAAGGGATTGCGCCAGAAGTCGTACTTTATCTTGAAGAAGACCTAACTGTTGATTCACTCAACACCCTTTACTCTCAGTTAGAACTTACCGATGTACGAGCAATGATGCGCACTAAAGAAGACATCTACAAAGAGCTGAACCTTGCTGATGACTCTTTGACTAACCAAGCGTTATTTGAAGCGATGTTAGAGAACCGTAAGCTTATTGAGCGCCCTATTGTTGTGGCTAATGGCAAAGCAAGACACGGCCGTCCACCTGAGCAGGTATTAGAGATCCTATAATGTCATCAGATCCTCTAGCAATGGCTCCCAATACCAAACGATGGCTACGAGTTGCTCAAATTGGGCATTTCTCATTGCTAGTTTGGGTCTTATTGTGGCACAGCGTTATCTCTCCACCAGCAGAGTTCAGTCCTTGGTTTTTAACCATTGCTTGGACTTTGCCACTGCTCTTTCCTATCAAAGGCATCGTGGCGCAAAAGCCTTACACCTTTGCTTGGGCAAACTTCATCTTATTGCTCTACTTTCTGCATTCTTTAACATTGGTATACATCGATGAAGGAGAAAGAACATTAGCGATTATTGAACTGGTCATTACTAGTATCGCCTTTGTTGGTAATACGGTTTATAGCCGCCAGAGAGGACGCGAGTTAGGATTAAAGCTAAAGAAGCTATCAGAATATAAACAAGAAGAGCAACAGCGCTTTAGCCGCTAGGTTTTAAATGCGTTGGTGTAGTTTATAATAAAACGCCCCTGCACTTTTCAATAAGTGCAGGGGCGTTTTTGTCTCTATGACTAATTTACATTATCAATGGCTTAAGTTAAGAGTGCCATTCATAGTCTAAAGCTTGCTCTGTCGCTTCTTGTGGTTGCGTTGGCTCGGCGACAACAGGTGCAGTTGTTGCAGGCGCTGAATCCTTGAGAGAACCCGCATCTTGAGTATCTGTACCTTGAATAGCTGTACCTTGAGTATCTGGCGTTTGTGTTTCGCTCGCCACAGGTGCAACTGGAGTAACTGGCGCAGCAACCACTTTTGCTTTACTCACTTTATTGCTGCGTAATAGCTGGCGTTCAAAGTCGGCTTTATCTGTAATTAAGTTCACTTGGAAATCGACTTCGGCACCCACAACGTGGCTTAGCTCAACAGATGCAACACTGGATAAATTCTCTAGCATGCGTTCAATATTAAAATACGATGTAGCCGCATTAACACCACTGAATTTGACCGTGATTGAAGATGAAATCTCACCACTGGCTTTAGCTGAGCTTTTGTTGGCGTAATAACGACCCAGCTCTGCCACTAGCGATTCTGTAATCTGCTTATTAGTACCAGAAGCGTTACCCGTTACGGCATTTAAAGAAGCATCTGCAATAAATTGCGGCTTATCATCATACAAAGTCCATCTTAGGTTTTGATGTTTACCGTTGCGGGTGATTCGAGCCACCACAACCGCATCCACATTATAACGATGGCTACTTTGTGATATTTGCTTAGTAAAACCGCCCCATAGCTCTGTCGGCTTAATGCTAGTCACATCATCAATATCGCCCACAGGTACAATAATTGGTAAGCCTTTTTTTCCTGCTACATAGCGAAGATTAGCAACGGATGTTCTTTCTGACTGCTCCCAACTGATGGTGCGATCATATCCATTATCTTCAACAATCCACACCAACAAGCGAGCACGCTCATCAGGCCAATAAGGAAGATTGGCTTGAGCCAGTAAAGATTGAATCTGTTTTGGGTTAAACGACATCTTTAAGATAGGTTGCCCATTCTTTTGCGATGGCGTTATGGTGGACAAAAAACGACTGCTTTGAGTAATGGCCTTTTTGATTACGGCATTATCCAAAGATGCTGAGTCCCCAGTAGCTTTAACTATAACGTCTCTCATTCCTTCGCGACGCGCTAATTCTTCGCCGCTATGTTTAGCACCATCTTGCTGTTCAATAACCACAGCTTGGGTGTCAAATACATTCACTTTCGTGACTGCAAAGGCAGAAAAAGACGTTATCGTCACAAGTAAACAAGCTAAAAATCGCATAAATTACTCAATATTATGAAGTAGTTAGAAAATAATAAGCAAAGATACTAAAACCGACAAGTAGAGCCCATTTAAAAATGCTCTAGTTGTCGGTTTTATCTCAATAACTACTTAGTACCAAAGATTTTGTCACCAGCGTCACCAAGACCTGGAACAATGTAACCTTTGTCATTTAAGCACTCATCAATAGCGGCGGTGTAAAGCTCGATATCTGGATGCGCTTTTTCTAAAGCTTCAATACCTTCAGGAGCGGCAACAAGTACCAAGGCTTTAATTGTTTTACAACCTTGCTCTTTTAATAGATCGATTGTTGCAATCATAGAACCGCCAGTTGCAAGCATTGGATCAACAACCAAAGCAATACGCTCGTCAATGCAAGACGCTAACTTGTTAAAGTAAGGTACTGGCTCTAGTGTTTCTTCATCACGATAGATACCAACCACACTGATTTTAGCACTAGGCATATGCTCTAGAACGCCGTCCATCATGCCAAGACCTGCACGCAAGATTGGTACTACCGTAACTTTTTTACCTTTGATTTGGTCAACTTCAACATCGCCGTCCCATCCTTTGATAGTGACACGCTCTGTTTCGAAATCAGCTGTCGCTTCATAAGTCAGTAAGCTACCCACTTCTGTTGCTAATTCTCTAAAACGCTTAGTGCTGATGTCGCCCTCGCGCATTAAACCTAGTTTATGTTTTACAAGTGGGTGCTTTACTTCAACAACTCTCATATCTTTCTCCAATCAAAAATCAACAAACCAACGAATTATATACCCAAACAGTCCCAAGTTACGAGCGACACTAAATTTACTAGCTAATTAAAAGGATTTGCATTTATATCTCAGGCTATTAGTGCCTATACAAGGCATTGATCTATTTTTAATTGTTCAATTTGGGTACAATTTAGCTGCCCTATGATAGGCAGAAATCGGCAACTAACATAAATATCCACGCAAACGTTTGCTATTGTGGATTATCCCTTGTTAGAATAGCGCCGATTTTTCTTCCCTAACTTTTCTAAACGAGGAATTTCCCGTGAGTAGTAACAAGCCTTCTCTGAGCTATAAAGATGCTGGTGTAGATATTGATGCTGGCAACGCACTGGTTGACAAAATTAAAGGTGCTGTAAAACGCACGCGTCGTCCAGAGGTCATGGGTGGCATTGGTGGTTTTGGTGCATTATGCGAATTGCCAACCAAATACAAGCAACCAGTACTGGTTTCGGGTACAGATGGCGTTGGTACAAAACTACGCCTTGCTCTAGATATGAAAAAACATGACACCATCGGCATCGACTTAGTTGCAATGTGTGTGAATGACCTTATCGTTCAAGGTGGCGAGCCTCTATTCTTCTTAGATTACTACGCAACAGGGAAGCTTGACGTAGAAACTGCAGCTGACGTTGTGGCGGGTATTGCTGAAGGTTGTGTGCAAGCTGGTTGTTCATTAATCGGTGGCGAAACTGCTGAAATGCCTGGCATGTACGAAGGCGACGACTACGATGTTGCTGGCTTCTGTGTTGGTGTTGTAGAAAAAGAAGACATCATCGATGGTACTAAAGTTGCTGCTGGTGACGCTCTAATCGCAGTCGGTTCAAGTGGCCCACACTCTAATGGTTACTCTCTAGTTCGTAAGATCCTTGAAGTTTCACAAGCGGATCTAAACCAAGACCTAGAAGGCAAACCACTTGGTGAGCACTTGCTACAACCAACAAAAATTTACATCAAATCAGCGCTTAAAATGATTGAGAAGCACGACATTCATGCTATTTCTCATATCACTGGCGGTGGCTTCTGGGAAAACATCCCTCGCGTACTTCCTGAAGGTACTAAAGCCGTTATCGATGGTAACAGCTGGCAGTGGCCAACAGTGTTCAACTGGTTGCAAGAAAACGGCAACGTTGAAACTCGCGAAATGTACCGCACATTTAACTGTGGTGTTGGCCTTATCGTTGCACTTCCTCAAGATCAAGCACAAGCGGCTGTTGACCTTCTAATCGAAGAAAGCGAAAACGCTTGGGTTATTGGTCAAATCGCTGAAGCAAATGGCGAAGAAGAGCAAGTAGAGATCTGCTAACTATGACTAGAATCGTCGTTCTCGTATCAGGGAATGGAAGCAATTTACAAGCGATAATGGATGCTTGTGCTAGCGGCGATATCAAGGCTGAAATCTGTGCGGTCTTTAGTAATAAAGAAAGTGCCTTCGGCCTTGAGCGCGCACAAAGTGCGACGATTCCTGCTCATGCATTATCTCATACTAGCTTTCCAGATAGGCTCAGCTTTGATTTGGCTTTAATTGAGCAAATTGATAAGTATCAGCCAGACTTAATTGTACTGGCAGGCTATATGAGAATTTTGAGTGAAGAATTTGTTGAACACTACCTTGGTAAGATGATCAACATCCACCCTTCTCTTTTGCCTAAGTATCCCGGCCTGCACACTCACCAACGCGCAATTGATGCTGGTGATAGTGAACATGGCAGCACAGTACATTTTGTCACAGCAGAGTTAGACAGCGGTCCTATTATTGATCAAATAAAAGTGCCCATCTCAGCAGAAGATGATGCGCAAAGCTTGATGAATAAAGTACAAAAAGCTGAACATCAACTCTATCCTGATGTTATTCGAAAGATAGCCTCCGGTGAGATACTCTGGAAAGACTCATAATAAAAAAGCAGACTTTTTAAAGTCTGCTTTTTTTTGTCTAACAATTTGTTTTAACTTTACTATTCAAGTGCTTCGGTCGGAGCCTGACTCGCCGGTTTTGGCGCAGCATAAGGTACATCAACTAATGCATCTGAATTGCTCGCAACCAATTCACCATGTTGAAACAGTGTAAATTCCCCCGGTTTTAAGCGGTGCCAAGTTTCATTATCTGTTAAAGGCTGTGTCGCAAGAACAGAAACGACATCATTAGGCGTTGTTTCTTCTTGGAAGTTAATGGTGACATCTTCATCAATCAAGCTTGCTTTGCCAAATGGAGCGCGGCGCGTAATGTAGTACAGATGATTAGTACAATACGCCATCACGTATTCACCATCTGAAAGCAGCATATTAAATACGCCATAGCTTTTCAGCTGATCACATAACGTCACTAGGTATGCAAAAACAGGCATCATATCTTGAGGCGGCTCAGGATACTTTTCTTCTAGCTTTTGTAAAATCCAACAAAAGGAGAATTCACTGTCTGTTTTTCCGACCGAACGGTATCGACCCGTTTTTAAATCATGATAATCGGACAACTGCCCATTGTGAGCAAAAGTCCAGTATCGGCCCCATAGTTCTCGGGTAAACGGGTGAGTATTTTCTAAATTAACCCCACCACGGTTTGCCTGACGAATATGGCTGATAACTGCACGGCTCTTAATAGGATAGCTTTGTACCAACTCTGCAATTTTTGAATCGCAGCTTGGGTTAGGATCTTTAAAGGTGCGAAAGCCCTTCCCTTCATAAAAGGTAATCCCCCAGCCATCAGTATGAGGCCCTGTATTGCCTCCACGCTGAATTAGACCGGTAAAGCTAAAACAGATATCTGTTGGCACATTTGCACTCATGCCAAGCAGTTCACACATAACACTCTCCTACTAAGGTCATCTCAGTGTCCTTGCTAATCTTCCATCTCTTTTTCAATCAATTGAATGATGATATGGATTATTTTGATATGGATCTCTTGAATACGATCAGCGTAACCAAAATGTGGTACTCGTACTTCAACGTCCGCAATACCGGCCATTTTACCACCATCTTTACCCGTTAAGGCAATAGTCTTCATGCCTTTTGCTTTAGCAGCTTCAATCGCTTTAAGAATGTTGCCTGAATTACCCGAAGTAGATAAACCAAACAATACATCTCCCGATTGGCCTACCGCTTCTACATAACGAGAGAAGACATGATCATAACCAAAGTCATTACTGACACAAGACAAGTGACTAGGATCAGAAATAGCAATACCCGGGTAGCCCGGTCGATTTTCACGATAACGTCCAGTCAACTCTTCGGCAAAATGCATCGCATCACAATGAGATCCACCATTACCACAAGATAAAACCTTACCGCCTTGCTTAAATGAGTCTGCAATTGTTTTGGCTGCTAATTCTATCTGCGCAATATTTTTGTCGTCTGACAAAAATGCCTGTAATACGACGGCTGCCTCAGATAATTCACTCTTAATAAGGTCCTGATACATTGCTGATCTCTCCTAAGTTTTTCTGCTAACGCTGTAGCCTCGAATGTAGCAAGAAAAGTTTAGCAGTGTCGAGAGTCATCTCGTCAGATTTTCAACGCAATAGTCACATTGCTTACTATTACGTCAGCTTTTCTTTGATTGAGGCGCTCATGATACAACTCACAAATTATCACCAACAATACTTTACAAAATCTTAACATTTGCAATACTAAGATAACTGGTTAGACCTCTTACCTATCTTTCAGCTCTAACCTCGGCAAATGGAGATTCACTTATAATGGAAATATTTTTTGCTCTACTGTTACTGGTCATTGTTTTAGGCGCATGCTTGTATCACCGAACATCGCTTTTTAGTGCCTTTATTAGCACCAGCGTCGCGCTGCTGATTTACTCTATTGCGGTCGAGTTTTCTATTTTCCCGTGGGCTCTACTACTTGGCATCACTGCATTCATGAAGCTGGATACTTGGCGTCAAAAAACAGTCACCAACAAAGCTTTAACGTTATTTAAGAGCGTGCTACCTCCTATGTCTCAAACAGAGAAAGAAGCACTGGATGCGGGTACAACTTGGTGGGAAGCCGAGTTATTTCAGGGCAAGCCTAATTGGCAATTTCTAAAGGACATTCCAAAATCGACACTATCAACTGAAGAAAAAGCCTTTCTTGATGGGCCGGTTAATGAATTGTGCGCCATGGTCAATGACTATGAAATTACTCATGAACTTGCCGATATGCCGCCAGAGATTTGGCAGTATCTAAAAGAGCATAAGTTTTTTGCCATGATCATTAAGAAAAAATACGGCGGTCTGGAGTTTTCAGCTTACGCTCAAGCGCTAGTGCTACAAAGACTGGCAGGTACTTCTATCGTGGTTGCCTCCACTGTCGGTGTACCTAACTCACTAGGGCCAGGCGAATTACTGCAAATGTATGGCACGCAACAGCAGCGAGATCACTACTTACCAAGGCTTGCCAAAGGACAAGAGATCCCCTGCTTTGCGCTAACCAATCCTGAAGCGGGCTCGGATGCAGGCGCGATCCCAGACTTTGGAATAGTATGCAAGGGGCAATGGCAAGGCAAAGAAGTGCTCGGCATGCGCCTAACTTGGAATAAACGCTACATTACCCTTGCTCCTGTGGCGACAGTACTAGGGCTTGCTTTCAAGCTAAGAGATCCTGATGGATTACTTGGTGATACTAAAGAACTCGGCATTACCTGTGCATTAATCCCCACTAACCTTGAAGGTGTAAAAATCGGCCGTAGGCACTTTCCTCTCAATATCCCATTCCAAAATGGACCAACCCAAGCCAATGATCTTTTTGTACCTCTGGATTTTATTATTGGTGGACAGGAAATGGCAGGCCAAGGATGGAAAATGCTGGTTGAGTGCCTCTCTGTTGGACGCGCAATTACCCTGCCATCAACCAATACTGGTGGCATTAAAACTAATGCATTGGCCATCGGCGCTTACGCACGTATTCGTCGCCAGTTCAAACAACCGATAGGCCGAATGGAAGGAATTGAAGAACCACTGGCTCGTATTGCAGGCAGTGCTTATCTATTAGAAGGGGCGAATCTGCTGACTATGGGCGCTATCGATAATGGCGCAAAACCGTCGGTTATCTCAGCGATTGTGAAATTCCACTGTACCGATCTTGGACAAAAAGCGGCAATTGATGCCATGGATATCGCCGGCGGTAAAGGCGTAATGCTTGGCCCTTCTAATTTCCTAGGTCGAGCCTATCAAGGCGCACCCATATCTGTAACGGTAGAGGGCGCAAACATACTGACTCGCTCATTGATGATTTATGGTCAAGGTGCCATTCGCTGTCACCCGTATGTTTTAAAAGAAATGGAGCTGGCTTACAGCGATAAGCCTGATGCTCTTGCCCAATTTGATGATGCTTTATTTAGTCATATTGGTTTTGCTATGAGTAACCTGTCGCGTAGTTTGGTGTTTTCTGTCACCGATGGACGAGGCTCGGATTCTCCAACCAAAGATGCAAGCAAACGCTACTACCAGCAACTCAATCGCTACAGTGCTAATCTGGCGTTATTATCGGATATTTCGATGGCAGTCCTTGGCGGTTCTTTAAAACGCAAAGAGCGTCTTTCTGCGCGCTTAGCCGATATGCTTGGGCAATTATATTTGTGCTCTGCGATGCTAAAACGTTTTGAATTAGATGGCAGCCCAAAAGAAGATTTACCTCTGGTGCATTGGAGCGCGCAAAACAGCTTATTTAAAATTGAATCGGCTATGTATGACTTCTTAGTGAATTTCCCAAATAAATGGATCGGACTAAAACTTCGAGTGTTATTAATGCCTATCGGGCGAGTACGCAAAGTGCCATCGGATAAACTGGATAGTCAATTGGCTAAAATTCTGCAAACCCCTAGCAGCACTCGTTCACGCTTGGGTCGAAACCAATATTTTGAACCATCAAAGCACTGCGTACACGGCCAACTAGAGCTTGCGCTAACGGTAGTGCTACAAGCAGAGCCGATTTTTAATAAAATATGTAAAGCTCTAGAGCAGCGTAAACCCTTTACTCGACTCGATCTGATTGCCGAGCAAGGGTTACAAGCCAATATTATCAGCCAAGAAGAAGCGGAGATTTTACAAGAGGCGGAACAACACAGATTAAGAAGCATCAACGTCGATGATTTTGATCCTGAGCATCTGCCTGCCAATGCCACAGCGCAAAAAGAGTGCACTGCCAGTAATGCTTAATGACATATTTTTTAAAATGTGCCGTTAATTAAGTGAGTAATTAACTAAAATGCTCCGTTAGCTAAGATGTTCAGGTTGCAAAAGTTTAGCTTGCAAAAATAACGCCGCCCTAACAGTGATTCACTATTAGGGCGGCGTTTTGTTTATCTT
This sequence comes from Vibrio sp. UCD-FRSSP16_30, assembly GCF_001676025.1. Classification (GTDB taxonomy): domain Bacteria; phylum Pseudomonadota; class Gammaproteobacteria; order Enterobacterales; family Vibrionaceae; genus Vibrio. The sequence goes on along the minus strand of NZ_LZFW01000004.1, from coordinate 97,408 downwards.
TATGTTTAGATAGCAACAAGCTTATCAGGCTGACTTACCAGTTAGGTTCACCCGATAGCAGTTTTAGCCTTTGCGTATGCTCTGCTAATTCCTCATCACTGGCTTTTATCACTTTAAGTGGCGCTCGCCCAGAAGCAACGCGCTGAATCATAGAACCGCCCGCCCCTTGCGCATTATCACCATTAAATTGAATTGCCGTCTGTCCACCTGTCATAAACAAGTAAACATCCGCTAGAATTTCAGCATCGAGTAACGCGCCGTGCAAAACACGCGCGGATATATCAATGGTGAAATGTTTGGCTAACGAATCAAGGTTTTTACGCGCAGGCATGTTGGGCAAACGTTTTGCCATTGCCAGTGTATCGGTAATTTTGCAGTGATCTTGCGTTTTACCAATCGTCCGATCTAACTTTTGAAACTCGTTATCCATAAAGCCCACATCAAAGGGAGCGTTATGAGCAACAAGTTCTGCGCCATCAATAAAGGCCAAAAACTCTTTATGGATGTCCTTATATTCAGGCTTATCCAGCAAAAATTCATCGGTAATACCGTGAACTGCAATCGCTTCAGGCTGAATTTCACGATCAGGTTTAATGTACACATGGAAATGGCGACCGGTTAATTTACGGTTCACGATTTCCACGGCACCAATCTCAATGATTCGATGACCAAGGTAGGTAGGGCCGCCTTCGCGGTTCATACCGGTTGTTTCTGTATCGAGCACCACAATACGGCGCGAATTGTTACTAGTATTCATAATTAAAACTGTGTCAGACTAAAGATAAGGCTGTTATTAGGTAATCATACCAAATCATGAATAAACACGTTGAGATTTTCACAGATGGATCATGCTTAGGCAATCCAGGACCTGGCGGTTATGGCATTGTCATACGCTATAAAGAGCACGAAAAGCAAATTGCTAAAGGTTTTACCCTGACCACCAATAACCGAATGGAAATGATGGCAGCAATAGAAGGACTCAAACTTCTAAAAGAACCCTGCAAAGTAGTATTGACCACCGATAGCCAGTATGTACGCCAAGGTATTACCCAATGGATTCATAATTGGAAAAAACGTGACTGGAAAACAGCCAGCAAAAAGCCGGTGAAAAATGCCGACCTTTGGCAGGCATTAGATAAAGAAAGCCAACGTCACGAAGTAGACTGGAAGTGGGTTAAAGGTCACGCCGGTCATAGAGAAAACGAAATCTGTGATGAAATTGCCCGTCTTGCTGCAGAAACCCCTACCGATGAAGATACGGGTTATCAGCCTTCATAAGATTAGAACTAAGATTTAATCCGACAATTTAGCCTCACCGGAGAGAGCTGTCTCTTTAATTTCCAGTGAGGTTTAATTGGTTTTAAGGGATAAGTTCTTTTACGCGCCACGATAAAGTACTGACTTGAAAATGGCGTACTCCAACTGCCAATCCCATTTTCTATCCAAGTCCATATTGCACGCTGTTTTTGCGCAGGTATTAGCCCATAACTGTCCATATGCACAACTTGGTAATTTAACAGACTAAGCCAATCTTTTACTCGATGAGGCGTAAACATCCGCCCACTCCACGGCATATTGTGTTTGCGCCATGGCATTAAACTGTTTAAGCCAGATAAGCTAATCGGGTTAAATCCGGTTAATATTAAATACCCATCATCAATCATCACTCGATCCACTTCACGTAATAACCGATGAGGATCTAGGCAATAATCCAGTTGGTGCGCCATCAGTACCACATCAATGCTTTTTTCCAAAAATGGCAAATCATATGCATCGGCAATAATATTGTGAATCGGGTTTTCAATATCTAAATTAATTTGATGCTGGATATTACAGTTACAACTGGTAATCTCACAACTCAAACCACCGAGCTTTAGCATGTGATAGCCAAAGAGTTTTGGGCACCATTCATCAAGACGCATTTGAATTGCGTCACGTACCCACATATGTTTAGGTAGTTCATCCCATGAATGGGGTTGAATCATTTTCCGTGATATTCGAGCTGGGCGCATTCAGCAGTCATCCGTATAGAAACAATAGGAATATCTTAATGTTAGTCGTAAAAAGCATACCTGCATTTAATGATAATTACATCTGGCTGATTCACAATAACCAAGGTCAATGTGCAGTAGTTGATCCGGGGGATGCTGCACCTGTTTTAGCCTACCTTACACAGCACCAACTAAAGCTGACAACTATCTTGATTACCCACCATCATTCCGATCATATTGGTGGTGTATCTGAGCTCAAACGTGCCTTTACTGATGTGACTATTGTAGGTCCTAAAAATGATGCGGTGGCAGGTTTAACTCATTCCGTCGATTCAGGACAGCAGTTGGACTTGTTTGGTGAGAACTTCTTAGTTTTAGCTTTGCCGGGTCACACTCTAGGTCATATTGGTTTTTTAGGTGATGGTAAACTATTTTGCGGTGACGTTTTATTCTCTGCTGGTTGCGGTAGAGTCTTTGAAGGGACACCCGCCCAAATGTGGCAGTCGTTACAAAAACTGGCCGGTTTACCGGTAGAAACTGAAGTCTATTCAGCCCATGAATATACTTCGAGTAACTTATCCTTTGCTATGGCTATAGAACCTGGTAACGATCAGTTACAAATTTATCGTGAAAAAGTGAATCAGCTTAGAGCACATCAAAAGCCGACCTTGCCCACAACAATTGAGCAAGAAAAATGGATTAACCCATTTTTGAGGGTCGATTTCCCCGAAGTTATCAATTCTGTTTCACATAGAACCGACGATCTTAGCCCTGAAGGCGTGTTTACCGCACTGCGTAAATGGAAAGATAGCTTCTAATTGAGTACACTCAGGCACAATTTTAGAATAACCCCAATTCAGATAAATGACAGTTCTGGCTATCTCATATAGTGAGCAGAATTTATCTGGATTGGTATCATATTGCACGAAGGCTTTTTTAATGAAATTGAAATACAGTTGGATATTCGCTCTGGTTCTTACGGGCTGTCAAACACCTCAACAGCCCACAGAAAATGCAACCTCCGAGAGCACACCAACAACAGAACAAAGCCAGACTGTTGTGGTTACACCTAAGGTTCAACCTGAGGAAGTAGTTGCTACTGAACCGGTGAAGGTTGAAGAAAAAGCGCCAGAGCCTACTCCACAAGAGCAAAAAGACTTATGGAAGCGCATCGGTATGCAATTAAAAATGCCCGTTGCCAACGATAAAAAAGTGGAGTACTACCGTAATTGGTACATCAAACACCCAAACCACCTAAAAACAGTCTCAAAAAGAGCACAGCCTTACCTTCATATCATTGTTGAAAGAATTGAAGAAAAGAACTTACCGATGGAACTGGCTCTATTGCCTGTCGTAGAAAGCTCTTATGATGCCTTTGCTTATTCGCACGGTAGCGCAGCTGGACTGTGGCAATTTATTCCGGGCACAGGAAAGTGGTATGGCCTTGAGCAAAACTACTGGTATGACGGTCGCCGTGATGTAGTTGCCTCAACCGATGCGGCATTGAAATATCTGCACGACTTAAATTCACGTTTTGATGGTAACTGGAACCATGCTATCGCGGCATACAATAGTGGCGGCGGGCGTGTCAGCAGTGCTATTCGTAAAAATCGTCGTTTAAATAAACCAACGGATTTCTTCTCTCTTGAATTACCTAAAGAGACCAGTGCTTACGTTCCTAAATTAATGGCCATTGCTGACATTGTGGCTAACCCAGAAAAATATGGCGTTGAAATACCACCGATTGAGAACAAGCCAGTGCTTGTGCAAGTACACCCTAAAGAGCAGTTGGATCTAGGTATTGCAGCCCAATACGCAGGTATATCTGTAAAAGAACTGCAAAGCTACAACCCAGCCTATAACCAATGGGCAACTGCACCAGATGGGCCACAACAGCTACTAATACCGATTGAGAAACAAGAGCAGTTCTTAGCTCAAGTTGAGAAAAACCGCGGTAAAGGCGTAAAACTTATTCGCTATAAAGTGCAGTCAGGCGATAGCCTTGGAAAAATTGCACAAAAACACAATACCACTATCAAAGTCATTCAAAATGCTAATGGTATGTCGAATGTGAACATTAGAGCTGGGCATTACTTGTTGATTCCAACATCAACACAATCAAACAATGCTTATGTACTAAGTGCGCAAAACCGCCTAAAACAAACTCAATCTCGTAGCCGAGGTGACTATAAAATTTCACATACGGTTAAATCAGGGGAGAGTTTCTGGAACATTGCCAAGGAACATAATGTTTCAGTGCAATCTTTAGCAAAATGGAATGGCATGGCGCCAAAAGATACATTGCGTGTTGGACAAAACTTAGTGGTGTGGAAGAAAGGCTCACCGGGCGCGGTAATGCGTACTGTCTATTACAATGTGCGCAGTGGAGACAGTATCAGCACTATCGCTAGTCGCTTTAAAGTGCGTTCTAGCGATGTGATTAAGTGGAATAATTTAAGTAAGTCTAAATACCTTAAACCCGGACAAAAGCTAAAGCTGTATGTCGATGTCACTAAAGTGACAGTTTAGTCTCTCTTATCACAAAGTGAGCAAGTAAAGGGTTATGGTCAGAGGCATCACTTGCGGGTGCCTCGGCTTTTACTAAGGTAAGCCCACGATAATAGATATGGTCTAACACATGACCATTTAAAAATTCAGTTTGATGACCACTACTAAAAAACACTTCTTGTAAATTGGCATCTGATACCACTTGCGCTAACTTCTCTAATCGGCCATCACTCCAAGTATTAAAATCTCCACCGAGTATGACAGGGCCATGATGATGTTTAAGCTTATTTACTAATGCCAGTACCTGCTTAAAGTATTCATTAGTACCAAGAGTAAAGTTGATCCCATGCAAATTTCCGACGGCAATTATCTCGCCATTAGACAATGGGTAGGTGGCAAATAAAGCCGACTTAGGTAAACGTATCCAAGGTTCGGTATCTAATTGAGCGCAAATACGTAATGGGTAAACAGGGGCTAGATTTAATACGCCAGTGCTCACATCTAATGCTTCAAATGCTTTTGCTTGCTGCCCTACCCAATTCTCTTTATAGAGCCAAGCTTTGAACTCATCAGTAAGGCTGACTTCTTGTAGTAAACCAATCTGAGCTCCTTGTAGATGCTCTGTTAGCTCCGATTTCCAATTCTGTCGATTTTGTTTATATAGGTTCCACACCAATACGTTGATGTGTCCCTGATTATCAAGTGCTTCACCGCTGCCTTCAAAGGCTCGGCACTGTAAAGACGTACCACTTTGCCTATCTTTAATACCATCGGTGATCACAAGACTCTGGGAGTTAGGTATGGAAAAGAAGTATCCCAGTAATAGTGTGGCTATTGATGAAACAATGACGACAACCCAAGTAACTCCTTTTTTGGTGATACCTATTTTCATTATTCAGTTACCTTATAGGTGGGTTATATCAATCGTAATAAATATTTGATCATTTAATTACTGTGATTGGTATTGATTATGTAAAACGATGCAGACGGTAATTTGCAGACTAAAAACAACAAACCCCCGCACATAGGCAGGGGTTTAACAGTAATAAAACTACTGAGATAGACTGCCGACGGCTTAGATTGCGTCTTCGTCTTCTTCTCCTGTACGAATACGTACAACTCGCTCTACATTAGTGACAAAAATTTTGCCATCGCCAATTTTACCCGTTTGCGCCGTTTCAACGATGCTGTCGATACATTGAGCGGCTACATCATCAGAGACTACGATCTCTAATTTAACTTTTGGTAAAAAATCAACCATGTACTCAGCGCCACGATACAGTTCCGTATGGCCTTTTTGACGACCAAAGCCTTTCACTTCAGAAACGGTCATCCCTGTAATGCCTACTTCAGCTAACGCCTCTCGTACATCATCGAGCTTAAAAGGTTTAATGATAGCTTCAATCTTTTTCATTTCTATTCCCTAGTTTGTTCCGGCTTTAACTTATCCAAGTATTATTAACGATTTCAAATAAATTAACCATATACGAATTCATCAATCTTGGGTGAGCTGAGTAAAATAGCCTAATTATTTCATTGTTGAGTAATAAGCCGCAAGATTTTCCATATCTTGGTCATTAAGCATTGAGGCTTGTGCTTGCATCACTACAGCCAATCCACCATTTCGTTCTTTTGCTTTGTATGCTTTTAGCGAACTCACGATGTATTTTGCATTTTGGCCATTTAAGTGAGGGTAACCATCAATTCCAGATTTACCATCTGCACCGTGGCAAGCGGCACAAATTTGTGCTTTCGCTTTACCCGCTTCAATATCAGCAGCATTCGCCGTTGCACCGATTACCGATGCGAAAAGAGCGGCAACAACGAGTGACTTCTTCATATTAACACCTTGTATATTATGTTTTTTCCCAATAAAAGCGGTGGCTTAACCCCGTGTAGTCTCGGCATACAAATAAATCACCAACCGCAACGATATTCTCGTTATACATCAAAATGGGTATCAGTGAACGTTTCCATGGTGGAATTTGATACTCCTGAAACAGTTTTTTTAATTTTCGGCTCCCTGAGCGTCCTTGAGGGTGCGCACTTAAACCTGCAGGATTAAACTGAATCCAGACTTTCTCATCTTGTTGTGGAGCGCGAACACCAACGCCTAAATCAAGGTTCTGACCAAGTACAACATGACCAAGCTGACTAGGAAGCGTGGCTTTCTGATCCATTATCAAGGGAGATTGCCAGTGCGCTGGCACATCCACCTGTTCAACTAAATAGATAGATTGTTTAAAACGACGCACACTCACCTCTCTTGTGACCAACTTTGGATTGGCATCAGGGGCGGCATTGATAACCTCGTTATAAATTAACTTTAGCTGCTTTTGGCTAGGCATTGAATATTTATGCTGCTCAAACCAACGACGAATCAAGCGATGACGAATCGCCTCAGAGGCCTCACACAGCGTTTTAATGCATAAACTGCCGTCATCTTGTAATGCATGTTGATAATGGCTAGCCAGAAGCTCGTCAAGGAGCTGTTCTTGCTCATAACAGAGCTCGGCACTACGCAATGCATTTTTTTGAATTTCAGGCCAACGAGAAGATAAAACTGGGATCACGGCATGTCTTAAAAAATTTCGGTCAAACTTTGTATCTTGATTACTTTCGTCCTCAACCCAGTTCAACGATTGTTGCTGTGCGTATGCCTGCAACTGCTCTCGGCGCAGCGAAAGAAAGGGCCTCACTAGCCAAGCATCTTTAAAGGAGGATATCGCCCCCATTGCGGCTAACCCTTTTGGACCACTACCTCGTTTTAATGCCAATAACATGGTTTCTAATTGATCATCGGCATGCTGAGCAGTCAGTAATAGATCATTCGCTTGTAGGTGCTTTGCCAGCAATTGATAGCGCGCATCTCGGGCTTGGGCTTCAAGGCTTTGTTTGCTATTTAAATCAAGCTGGGCATGCTCTAGAAAAAAAGGCACATCAGCTTGTTCACACCATTGTTGGCATTGCTGTGCCCATTGGTCTGCATGGCGACTTAACCCATGATGAATATGTACCGCAATAACCTGTTGTTCAGGGTTGCAGGCGTGATACTGAGCTAAACAATGCAACATTACTCGTGAGTCCAGCCCACCACTTAAAGCTAAAACAAGCTTAGAGCCGTCATGGCAATGAGAGTCCATAACTTGAGAAAAGGTGTTGAAGACAAGGTTCACGACAGTACTCACTTATATTAATCAAAAAAGGTGAGCCTAAGCTCACCTTTCTAATCACGTTATACTCACCAACAAAGTGGTGATTAACAGTATCCGTAACTCATTAGGCGATCGTAACGACGCTCTAATAATTGCTCATTGCTCTTACCTTCCAGCTCTTTAAGCTGACTGATAAGCACCGCTTTAATATTTTCCGCTGTGCTAACAGGATCGCGATGCGCTCCGCCTAAAGGCTCAGAGATGATTTCATCGATAAGACCTAGCTCTTTCAAACGAGGAGCAACTAGGCCCATCGCTTCAGCAGCTTGCGGTGCCTTCTCAGAGTCACGCCATAAAATAGAAGCACAACCTTCTGGGGAAATAACAGAATAAGTAGAGTATTGAAGCATGTTAACGTAATCGCCAACACCAATTGCCAATGCACCACCAGAACCGCCTTCACCTACAACGTTACAGATAACGGGAACCGTTAAGCCAGCCATTACTTTTAAGTTAGTTGCAATTGCTTCTGACTGACCGCGCTCTTCCGCACCCACACCCGGGTATGCGCCAGCAGTATCAATAAAAGTGATAATTGGCATGTTAAAACGTTCCGCCATCTTCATTAGACGAAGTGCTTTACGGTAACCTTCTGGTTTTGGCATGCCAAAGTTACGAATCACTTTTTCTTTTGTTTCGCGACCTTTTTGATGACCAATGATCATAACAGGACGGCCATCTAAACGCGCCATACCACCAACAATTGCTTTGTCGTCTGCAAATGTACGATCACCGCATAACTCATCAAATTCAGAAAATGCATTTTCGATGTAATCATAAGTGTAAGGGCGCTGTGGATGACGAGCAAGTTGAGCAACCTGCCAAGCTCCTAAATCACCAAAGATTTTCTTTTTCAGCTCTAGGCTTTTCTTTTCAAGAGAGGCAATCTCTTTGTCCAGATCCACGCCTTCGCTTCCGCCGTGTCGACTCACATCGCGCAGGGCTTCAATTTTAGCTTCAAGCTCAGCAATTGGCTTTTCAAACTCTAGAAAGTTCAAACTCATCTAGCATTCCTTCATTCTTTTGAGCTAATAACAGCATGTTCTGTCATTAGTTAAATTCGAGTTCCACCTGGTCGTTACCAAGCAATAGCTTTAAATCGTCAATCAACGTATCACTTGGCGTTACTCGCCATTCGACACCTAAAGAGAGCTTGGCTCTTGCGTCACTACGTTGATAATAAATATTAACTGGAATAGTACCAGCGCGATGCGGCTCTAACACTTGACTAAAGCGCTCAAAGAACTTCGCATCGATTTGCGACTCTGATATCGAAATACTGAGTCCAGAGGCATATTTTTCGCGAGCATGGCCAAGATCCATAATCTCACGCGCCGTCATTTTAAGGCCACCATTGAAATCATCAAAGCTGACCTGTCCAGAAACTACCACAATTCTATCTTTTTCTACAAATTCTGCATACTTTTCTAGCACATCAGAAAAAAGCATCACTTCCATTCGGCCAGAACGGTCATCTAAAGTCAAAATACCAATGCGAGTTCCGCGCTTGGTCGTCATCACTTTAGCCGCAATCACTAAACCGGATAACGTAACAGATTGATCACGTCGAGTCGGTGTTGCATTGTTCAATCGACAGCTAGTGTATTTAGCCAACTCACGAAGATAAAGATTAATCGGGTGTCCAGTAAGATAAAGCCCCAGTGTTTCGCGCTCACCTTCTAGCCAAATCTTCTCTGGCCATTTGGGCACTTGTGCATACGCCTGCTCTACATCTGAATGTGTATCAGTGAGCACGCCAAACATATCACTTTGACCAAATGCTTCAGCTTGGTGATATTGACCGGCCGCTTTAACTGCCGCATCCACCGATGCCATCATGGCCGCTCTATGAGGGCCTAAGCGATCAAGAGCACCAGCCTGAATCAATTTTTCAATGACTCGCTTGTTACACTTTTTAAGATCAACACGAGCACAAAAATCAAATAAGTCTTTAAAGTGACCGTCTTTGGTTCGCGCTTCAATAATGCTTTCAATCGGACCTTCACCAACCCCTTTAATTGCGCCAATACCATACACAATCGCGCCAGTATCATCCACATTAAAACGATAAAGCCCTGAGTTTACATCCGGAGGTAGCAGCTTGAGCCCCATACGAATACACTCATCAACAAGGCCAACGACCTTCTCGGTGTTATCCATATCGGCCGTCATTACCGCCGCCATAAACTCAGCAGGATAATGGGTTTTAAGCCATAAGGTTTGATAAGAAACTAACGCATAAGCCGCTGAGTGTGATTTGTTAAAACCATAGCCTGCAAACTTTTCTACCAAGTCGAAGATTTTCATCGACAACTCGCCATCAACTCCGTTGTTCTCTGCACCTTCTTTAAAGATTGAGCGCTGCTTCTCCATCTCTTCAGGTTTTTTCTTACCCATTGCACGACGCAGCATATCCGCGCCGCCTAAGGTATAACCTGCCAAGATCTGGGCTATTTGCATAACCTGTTCTTGGTACAATATGATGCCGTAGGTCGGATCTAGGGTTTCTTTCAGTGATTCATGTTGCCAATGTTCATCAGGATAAGAAATCGCTTCACGGCCATGCTTACGGTCAATAAAGTTATCTACCATGCCCGATTGCAAAGGACCGGGACGGAACAAGGCTACCAGTGCAATAATATCTTCAAAACAGTCCGGCTGAAGACGCTTAATCAAGTCCTTCATACCGCGAGATTCTAACTGGAAAACGGCGGTGGTTTCTGAGTTTTTCAGTATTCTAAATGCAGCTTCATCTTCTAGTGGTATAGACTCAATTCGTATCGGAGCCTCACCATTTTTAGCCAAGCGAGGGTTAATTAGCCCTAATGCCCAATCAATGATGGTTAAAGTACGCAGTCCCAAGAAATCGAACTTAACCAGACCGGCAGTTTCAACGTCGTTTTTATCAAATTGCGTAACAGGGAAATGCCCTTCAGCATCGGCATAAATTGGCGCAAAGTCGGTAATGGTGGTCGGCGAAATAACTACGCCACCAGCGTGTTTACCTGCGTTACGAGTACAACCTTCCAAAATGCGACACATATCGATGAGATCTTTGACCTCTTCATCTGCGTCATACAACTCACCTAGCTGCGGCTCTGCATCGAACGCTTTGCTTAGGGTCATTCCCGGATCGGGCGGAACCAGTTTAGAAATACGGTCAACAAAACCATAAGGGTGACCCAATACACGACCAACATCACGAATAACCGCTTTTGCTGCCATAGTACCAAAGGTAATGATCTGAGATACCGCGTCACGACCGTACAATTCGGCAACATGATCGATGACCTGATCACGCTTATCCATACAAAAGTCGATATCGAAATCGGGCATGGAAACACGTTCAGGGTTCAAAAATCGCTCAAACAGTAAGTCGTATTCTAACGGATCAAGGTCGGTGATTTTGAGTGCGTAAGCCACCAATGAGCCCGCACCAGAACCACGACCCGGGCCTACAGGAATATCGTTATCCTTAGACCACTGAATAAATTCCATTACAATCAAGAAGTAACCAGGGAATCCCATCTGGTTTACTACTTTTAATTCAATCTCTAATCGCTCGTCATATTCAGGGCGTTTTTGCTCACGAACTTTAGGATCAGGGAAAAGAAACTCAAGACGCTCTTCCAAACCTTCTTCAGATTTATGTACCAAAAATTCCTCAATGGACATATCACCGGTTGGGAAATTAGGTAGGAAGTATTCCCCAAGGCGCACTGTTACATTACAACGCTTAGCGATCTCAACACTGTTTTGCAGCGCTTCTGGAATATCCGAGAATAGCTCACACATTTCGTCTTCGGTGCGCAGGTATTGCTGAGCACTGTAGTTTTTAGGACGACGAGGATCTTCGATGGTGAAGCCATCATGGATAGCGACACGTATTTCGTGGGCATCAAATTGGTCTTGATTAACAAATACTACTTCGTTGGTGGCCACGACAGGCAGATCATATTGCGCGGCGCACTCTAATGCGAAATGAAGATAGCTTTCTTCGTCAGCGCGACCGGTACGGGTTAATTCAAGATAGAAGTGATCGGCAAAGTGCTGTTGATAAAATTCGATACATTGCTGGGCTAGTTCATGATTACCTTTCAGTAATGCTTTACCTACTTCACCACTTTTACCACCAGATAGAACAATAAGACCTTCACTAAGCTCTGCTAACCATGCTTTGTCTATCACAGGTTGATGCTGCACATGTCCACGAAGATAAGCTTTTGAGATCAATAAGGTCAGGTTTTTATAACCCTGATTATTGCTAGCCAAAACAGTAATACGCGTCAGCTCTTCACCAAACTCTGCTGATTGCATCGTAAAGTCAGCGCCAATAATCGGCTTAACACCTGAGTTATGGGCGTTATTGTAAAACTTAACTAAGCCACACAGGTTGGTAAAATCGGTCAGCGCTACCGCTGGCATGCCAAGCTCTGCCACTTTTTTAACTAAAGGTGGCACCTTAGACAAGCCATCCACCATGGAATAGTCACTGTGAACGCGTAAATGTATAAACTTAGGCTGGGTCATAATTACTCTATTATCTCGCTAGTCAAGAAGACCTAACGCTCGTTTAACTGGCTTAAAGCTTTTTCTGTGCTCGGCAATCACGCCATGTTCTTCAATCGCAGCGAAGTGGGCTTTGGTTGGGTAACCTTTATGCTTAGCAAAACCAAATTGTGGGTGCTTTTCATCAAGCTCAACCATTTCTTGGTCGCGTACGACTTTAGCAATAATCGAGGCGGCGCTAATTTCAGCCACTCTCAAGTCCCCTTTGACTACTGCTAAGCCAGGCATCGCAATAGTCGGCACTCGATTACCATCAATTAACGCAAAGTCAGGCTGTAGCGCTAGACCTTCGATGGCTCTTGTCATGGCTAACATAGTAGCGTGTAAAATGTTCAGTTCATCAATTTCATCAGGAGAACAACGACCCACTGACCATGCTAATGCTTTTTCTTTAATTTCAGGAAAAAGCGCTAAGCGTTTTTTCTCAGATAGAGCTTTAGAGTCCGTTAATCCTTGAATCGGATTGTTAGGGTCAAGAATCACAGCGGCTGTCACCACATCCCCAACTAATGGACCACGCCCTACTTCATCAACCCCAGCAAATAAGCTATAGCCTTGCGGATATTCAAAAGGAGGGTATTCAATCTTTGCTTTAACCATTTTACTTGCCTATTAAATCGAGTACAGCGTTGGCAGCTTGAGTATCAGCATCACGTTTAATCCATGCGTGCATTTCAGTAAACTTATTGGTCATGTAGGAGGTATCCCCATCAATAAGCGTTTGCATAGACTCAAAGATCTGCGCAGGATTGCACTGTTCCATAATCAGTTCAGTAATAAGCTCTTCATCTGCAAGAAGGTTCGGCAGGCTGTAATACTTGTTTAGCATCATGCGCTTAGCAATAAAACCTGAGATCTTATTTACTTTATATGCCGTCACCATCGGACGATTAACCAACATACCTTCTAAAACCGCAGTGCCGCATGCTAGCAAGATAAAATCCGCTGCCGCCATAATATTACGTGCGGAGTTTTCTTCTATGATTTGAAAATCAAGTTCCGGGGCGCTTTGCTGCCAAATTTCTTCAAACTGAGCACGTCTTGCAGGATTGACTGCTGAGACGATAAAACCGATATCAGGATACTTTTGATTTAATAACTTACAGCCTTGAATAAAGTCCTCTGCCATCAGTTTTACTTCCCCACGGCGACTCCCCGGCAGTACTGCAATCCAACGTCTATCTTGTTGTAACCCAAAGCGTTCTCTAGCTTCACTTTTACTTGATTGCAATGGAATAGCATCGGCTAAGGTATGACCGACAAACTCACAAGCGACGTTATATTTATCATAAAACGCTTTTTCAAACGGCAAAAAGGCGAGAACTAAATCGGTGGCAGCGTCAATTTTGAAAATACGTTTTGGACGCCAAGCCCATACGGATGGGCTGACATAGTGAACGGTTTTAAGCCCAGCATTTTTCAGCTCTAGCTCAAGACGCAGGTTAAAGTCTGGCGCATCGATACCGATAAAGACATCCGGTTGCCATTGTTTGAAAAATTTAGCAACTTCTTTCTTGATGTGTAAAATTCGGCGTAAGCGACCTAATACTTCCACCAAGCCCATTACCGATAATTCTTCCATATCAAATAATGAACGGCAACCTAATGCCTGCATTTTAGGTCCAGCAATACCAACAAATTCAGCATCAGGATAACGCTGCTGGATTCCTTTGATAAGACCTTCACCTAATGTGTCCCCAGACAACTCTCCGACAACAACACCAATACGCAATGGTCGACTCATAAAATGCACTCCATACACAAACAAAAAGATCGCCCATTACAGCGATCTTTAAAAGAAAAACTAAATATTAGTACTAGCGAATAATGCCACGAGTAACATTATTATTTAGGTAATCTAAAAACTGCTTAACCGCAGGGTATTCTTCGGCAGACGCTTTCATCTCTTCTTTGGCTTCGTCTAGTGTTAAACCAGTACGATACAAAGTTTTGAATGCACGACGCACAGCAAGAATGTCTTGCTTTTCAAAGCCGCGACGTTTCATACCTTCAGAGTTAATGCCGATAGGACTACAGTGGTTACCTTGCGCCATAACAAACGGAGGAATGTCTTGAGCAACCGTTGAACCACCGCCAATAAAGGCGTGAGCACCTAAGGTACAGAACTGATGTACAGGTACTAAAGCCGTTAAGATAACGAAATCTTGAACCTTAACGTGGCCTGCTAGCGTTGCGTTATTGCCTAGAATAACGTTATCGCCAATCACACAGTCATGAGCGATATGTGCATTAACACAAAATAGGTTATCGCTACCTACTTGAGTAATGCCTTTATCCTGAACAGTACCACGGTGCATCTGTACACTTTCACGAATAATATTACGATCACCAACAATTAACTGTGTCGCTTCACCGTGATATTTTTTATCTTGGTTTTCTTCACCTAAAATTGCAAAAGAAAACACTCGGTTTCCATTACCAATTTTAGTTAAACCTTTAATTACGACATGAGACATAATCTCATTATCTTCACCAATCTCTACATCGCCACTGATGTATGTAAACGGCCCCACCGTTGTGTTGGCACCGATTTTTACATTACCTTCAATAACTGCAGTAGGGTGAATTTTTGCAGTAGGATCAATCATATTAGAATTCTCGACGAGCACATTTTAGTTCTGCAGAACAAACAACTTCACCATCAACTTTAGCAGTACCATTGAACATCGCAATGCCGCGACGGTTTTTCAATAGTTCTACTTCGATGATCATTTGGTCGCCTGGGCTAACAGGTTTACGGAACTTCGCTTTATCTACACTAGCAAAGTAATACAATTCATTTTCTTTAGGCTCACCAAAGGTTTTAAATGCCAGCAAGCCAGTTGCTTGAGCCATTGCTTCAAGAATTAACACGCCTGGAAATACAGGTAATTGTGGAAAGTGACCTGTGAACTGAGGCTCATTAAAGGTTACGTTTTTTAAACCAATAAGATACTTACCTTCTTCGTAGTCAGTAACGCGATCGAGTAGCAAAAACGGATAACGGTGAGGAAGAAGAGATTGAATCTCCATAATATCCATGGTCTTTTTTTCAGAAGTCAAAGTGTGTTTCCTTTAATGTAACGCTTTAATTTATTTAACAATCATAGACTAAAAAGACCTGCATATCGCAGGCCTTAATATTAACTTTTAAGAAGCGATCTTTTTTTCCAATTCATTTAGGCGATTGAGCATATCCTCAAGCCTATTTAAACGAGCAACCGATTTACGCCACTCTCTATTGGGTTGAGCAGGCATACCAGAAGAATACACGCCTTTTTCGGTAATACTTTTTAGTATCATAGCTCGACCTGAGATCATGCTACCGTCAGCAATCTCTAAGTGTCCAGAAATGGCTGCGCCACCACCAATAATACAATATTTACCAATGTGAGTACTGCCACCAACGACCGTACCACCTGCAATACAAGAACCATAGCTAATGTGAACATTGTGACCAATTTGAATTTGATTATCTAAAATCACATTGCTCTCAATAATAGTATCGTCTAGAGCGCCTCGGTCGATAGTCGTGCTTGCGCCCACTTCAACACGATCGCCAATTTTAACGATGCCCACTTGAGGGATTTTAATCCACTCACCACGTTCATTTGCATAGCCAAAACCATCAGCACCAATCACAGAACTAGAATGGAAAACGCATCGTTCACCCACTTGTACATGATGATACAGAGTTGCGTTTGCCCATAGCTGAGTGCCAGCGCCAATTACTGCGTTTTTGCCCACATAAGCACCCGCGCCAATGCTAACATTGTCACCCAATACTGCGCCTGATTCTATGGTCGCATTCGGCCCCACAGAAACATTAGCGCCTAAAGTAGCATCCTCTGCAATAAATGCAGACGGTGCAATGTCTTGTGCTGGTAACTCTGGCGTATTGAAAGCTTGAGCTACCTTAGCGTAAGCCACGTAAGGGTCTGGCACGACAAGTGTATTACCAGTGCAAAGCTCTCGCTCGCTCTCTTTTACCATGACAACTGACGCCTTACACTCGGCGAGTTGCTTCTTGTAGCGAGGATTAGACAAGAAGGTGATTTGCCCTTCTATGGCTTTATCCATAGCTGCGACCGAAGATACCCTAGTCTCAGGGTCACCATGTAAAGTGCCACCTGTGATGCTTTCAAGTTGTTGTAACGTCAGTTCTGTCATAGTTAATTACTTATTCAATTCGTCGATAACTTTTTGAGATAGGTCTAGCTCTGGTTTTGCATATTGCAGTGCTTGAGCATCAACAACCATGTCTACACCTTCACGTTTAGCAACAACAGTCACAGCATCTTGAATCGCTTTGAATAGCTTTTGCTTCTCTTGAGCTTCACGACGTTTACCGTCACGCTCTAGAGATTGACCTTTAAGTTTGTATTCAGCTTCTAGGCCAGCAATTTCAATTTGCAGTTGACGAACACCGTCATCACCTAGTAGAGCTGCATCGCGGCGCGCTTTATCAGCTTTCGCCTTAATTTTGCCTTCGATGGTTTTTAGCTCAGCTGTTTTGTCTTTAAACTCATCTTGCAGCGTTTTTAGTACCGCTTCACGTTGAGGTAGCTCTTGGAAGACTTGAGCTGTATTCACGTAAGCAACCTTCTGCGCAGCTTCTGCGGCATGGGCTACTAGAGATGTAGATAAAACTACAAGACTTAAGCCTGCTGCTTTAATTAGTTTTTTCAAAATATATTCCTTAAAGTTTAGAAGGTTCTACCAATTGTGAAGGTGAAGACTTCTTTATCATCACCCTCATAAAATTCTATCGGTGTTGCCAACGAGAACACTAAAGGTCCCATTGGTGACATCCACTGTAACGCTGCACCTACCGACGCACGGTAAGCAAATGGGTCAGAATAATCATAATAGTATTCCGAACCCGGTAAATTTTGGTCTACGTCCACATCGTTAAACTCTGTATCCCATACGCTGGCAATATCAAAGAATACACTGGTACGTATTTGGTTGCGGAAACTCTCACCTGCAAATGGCGTAGGAACGATAAGTTCAATACTACCTAGCATAGTGGCGTTACCACCGGCTGATTCATCCGTCGCTGAGTAACAAGGGTTATTTCCCCCTACGTTGCCCGAACAACCTGATGGATCATCATATACTGCTTTCGGTCCGGCACTGTTTGAACCAAAGCCACGTAGCGTGGTGAAGCCACCTGCGTAGAAGTTCTCATAAAACGGGTACAAGTTATCATTGCCACCGGTTTTGCCGTAACCATTACCATAACCTAAACGTCCACGAAACAATAAAGCAAAGGTTTGTTTTTGGTTAAGGGGGAAATACTGTCTCGCATCATACTGAAGTTTATAGTATTGAGCATCCGATCCCGGAACTGTCACTTTACCCGTAAAACGTTGGTGGTTACCCGATGTTGGGAAAACACTTCGGTTTAGATTATTACGCGTCCAAGTCAGAGAAACGTCAAAATCATCAGTATTTAGCGTATTTTCAATCGCATTGTAGTTACTACCCTGAGATTGAAGGAAGTTTTCTATCTGAACGTACGGATCAAGGTTTGACAAGCTGTTGTGCGTATAGCCAACCCCAACTTCAAAGAAGTTCAATTCATCAAATGGGAAACCCCAAGTTAAAGAACCGCCGTAACTTTCGTTGGTGTAGTCAACAATACCCGCTTCTGATGCTTCAAATTTGTTGTAGAAGACCTTACCACCCAAGCTAACGCCATCTAAGTTCCAGTAAGGGTCACGATATTCCAAGCTGATATTTTTTTGGTAATCGTTCATCATGGCGCTGATACCAACGCGGTTACCTGTACCTAAGAAGTTATCTTGCTGTAAGCCAACTTGGAAACTAATACCTGATTCAGTACCGTAACCAACACCAAAGTTCACACTGCCTGAGTTCGCTTCTTTAACTGAGTAAACAACATCAACCTGATCATCAGTTCCTGGAACGCGAACGGTCTGCACATCAACAGTTTCAAAGAAACCCAAACGGTTTAAACGTGTTTTACCCGTATCAAGGTTTTTCGAATTCAGCCAACTGCCTTCCATTTGACGCATTTCACGGCGAAGCACTTCATCTTTGGTGGTGTTGTTACCGACAAAACGGATATCACGAACATAAATACGATTGCCCGCTTCAACATTAACCACTAGAGATACCGTATGGTTCTCATCATCAAATTCTGGAATGGTTCTTACGTTAGGGTATGCGTAGCCTGCTTCACCCAGCACTCGTTTGATTGACTCTTCCATACCTGTAACAGAAGCGCCGCTGTACACGTCACCTTGTTTAAATGGATTCATCTGCTCAAACTCATCGCGCTTTCCGATAAGCTCACCACGTACATCGACTTTGTCGACCGTATATTGTTCACCTTCGTCTAAGAAAAGAGTGATATACACACCCTTCTTATCTGGAGAGATAGCAACTTGGCTTGAGTCGACCTTAAATTTCAAATAACCCTGATTAAGGTAATAAGATTTAAGGGCCTCTAGATCACCGGCCAGTACTTGCTTTTGATACTTTTCATCGGCCATGAAGTTCCACCATGGCACATCAACATTTAAGTTAAAGCGCGATAGCAGGTCACTATCGGTAAAGACAGTATTGCCAATGAAGTTAATTTGTTGAATTTTTGCCGAGACACCTTCTGAGAAGACAAATTTAAGATCGGCTCGGTTACGAGGTAATGGGGTCACAACCGCTTGAACAGAAGCGTTATATTTACCCACACTGTAATAGAAGTCTTCTAGACCTTTTTCTATGGTACTCAGCGCTGTGCGATCAAGAGCTTCACCAACACGAACATTAGAAGAATTAAGGTTCTGTTTAAGTTGGTCTTCTTCTATCGCCTTGTTACCAGAAAATGACACACTGGCAATGGTTGGACGCTCAGTCACACGAACAACTAATACGTCGCCCTCTCTCAGTACTTTCACATCTTCATAGTTACCAGAACTATACAAAGATTTGATGATGCCAGAGACATCTTTAGTGCCAACAGTGTCACCAACACGAACGGGCATCTCTAGCAATGCAGCACCGAGTGCAACACGTTGAAGACCTTCAATTTTGATATCTTGAACGACAAAATTTTCTGCACCGTAAACAGCACTACTTCCAAGTAGTAACGCGGTAAGCAGGATACGTTTTAGAGACATATCGACTTCTAATTTCCTATAAAAATACGCTGTGAGTCCTTAAGAATTACAGACGCATAAAATCGTTTAAAATTGCGATAGACATCAGTGCAAACACTACTGCTCCACCAACGCGATACCCCATTTCTTGAATTTTCTCTGGTACCGGGCGACGGGTAACCGCCTCGATTGCAAAAAACAACAGATGACCACCATCTAATATAGGCAGTGGCATCAAATTAATAATTCCTAAGTTAATGCTAATTAAAGCTAAAAAACCTAAGAAATAAACAAAACCATAATCAGCTGTCGCTCCAGCACCTTTAGCAATCGAGATTGGACCGCTAAGGTTGTTTAATCCTACATCACCGACAACCAGCTTCTTCAACATACTCAATGTTAACGAAGTGACTTGTTTGGTTTTATCAATTGCTCGACCTATTGACTCTAGTGGGCCAAATCTTAAATCAAATCGATAATCATCAGGCCAAGTGCCGACTTTTGGAGAAACACCCGCAAAACCTATATTACCGTCTCCTGCTTTACGAACGCCTGGAGTTAAGGTTATAGGTAAAGTCACACCATTACGCTCAATATCAAGTTTCAATGGGTGGTCGGGATTATGGCGAATAATTGAAGCAAAATCTTGCCACTTGCTCACAGAGTTGTCATTCACTGCCAAAATGGTGTCACCAATTAGCAACCCAGCCTTCTGCGCAGCCCCTCCCTCTTGAACATGAGCAAGAGTAAGGTAAATTTCCGGTGAATACGGTCTAAAGCCTAAAGTGGTCATTGCTGACTCAGTTTCAGGGTCAAAGTTCCAGCCATCAAGATTAAGGTTTAGGGTCTGTTGTTGCCCTATCTCATTATCTGAAGCAACCGTTACCTGCATATGATCATCACCAATTCTGGCAATGAGACCCATATTCACAGATTCCCAATCAGCAGTTTTGACGCCATCAATGGATTTAAGTTCCATGCCTGGCTGAATTCCGGCTTGAGCAACAATAGAATTTGGCGTAACTTCACCAATCACAGGTTTTACTGCAGGAACGCCAATAAGAAAAACTAACCAGTAAGCGACAATAGCAAAAATAAAGTTCGCCATTGGACCTGCGGCAACAATCGCACTACGTTGCCATAGTTTTTTATTATCAAATGCGAGGTTTTTTTCGTGTTCGGCAACGTCATCCACTCGGCTATCAAGCATCTTGACATAACCGCCCAATGGAATCACTGAGATAGAATATTCCGTGCCTGTTTTACCTATTTTTTTCCAAATAGATTTACCAAAGCCAATGGAAAATTTATGAACTTTCACTCCACAGCGACGGGCAACCCAAAAGTGACCGTATTCATGCACGGCAACTAAAATACCCAGTGCGACTACAAATGAAGCAAAATTCCATAAAATGGAGGTCATTACGTCTATCCTTAACTTAACTGTTCACAAGCGAGAATGCGAACCATTCTATCTAGCTCAATCAAGCTTTCCAAGCTATCCAATTGATAGGCTTGCTCAGTTGCACAAACCTTGTTCATTACGATTCTATTTATGCGAGCAATGTCCGTAAACGCAATTTTTTGTTGTAAAAATGCCTCGACAGCCACCTCATTAGCAGCATTCAAAGCCGTTGTGGCATGTTGCCCACTATAACAAGCTTCAATCGCCAGTTCCAAGCATGGATATCGAGCAAAATCAGGCTTAATAAAGCTAAGTTCACCTAATTCGGTAAAATCTAAAGGTTTCACTCCCGCTTTTATACGATTTGGGTAAGCAAGCGTGAGGGCAATTGGTGTGCACATATCAGGCTCACCCATTTGTGCAAGGGTTGAACCGTCACTGTACTGAACCATTGAATGAATAACAGATTGTGGATGAATAACCACTTTCAACTGCTCTTTTGAGGCATTAAATAGCCAACGAGCTTCGATATACTCAAGGCCTTTATTCATCATGCTGGCCGAATCTACCGAGATTTTTGGTCCCATAGACCAATTCGGATGAGCAATTGCCTGCGCCGGTGTAACCGATTTAAGAGTGTCTATGTCACTGTAGCGAAACGGACCACCAGAACCGGTTAATAAAATCTTATGTACGCCAGCATCGGCAAGCGAGCAGTGACCAAGATCGGTTTGAATAGATTGAGGAAGACATTGAAAAATAGCATTGTGTTCACTATCAACAGGCATAAGTTCAGCATTGTGCTTTTTCACCGCATCAACAAATAACTGACCGGACATAACCAGTGCTTCTTTGTTGGCGAGCAATACTCGCTTGCCTGCTTGCACTGCAGCCATTGTCGACAATAGACCTGCTGCGCCAACAATTGCCGCCATAACCATATCCACTTCAGGTAAAGCTGCAATATGGCAAAGCCCTTCATCACCGGCTAATACTTCCGCCTTATTACCAACAGCCGCTAGCTCTCTTTGTAGCGCCAAAGCAGCGGTTTTATCCGCCATAGCAACGTACTTAGGATGCCATTGCTGACATAAAGTGAACATTTGAGCATGATTGCTACCAGCCCCTAAAGCAAAGACTCGATATTGCTCCGGATTTTGCGCAATCACTTTTAAGGTGCTGCTACCAATGGAGCCTGTTGCACCTAATATGCTGATATTTTTCATGTTAATTGACCTATTCAGTATCGTTTACTGCAACATGAAATAAAGAACGGTAAACACAGGAAATGCCGCTGTAAGACTGTCTACACGATCTAATACGCCGCCATGTCCAGGAATGATATTGCTACTATCTTTAATGCCTGCGACTCGCTTAAACATACTTTCGACTAAATCGCCTAATACCGAAATAATCACCGTCACTAATGTTAGTAATATCATCAACCAAGGCGTCGAGAACTGAAGTTCAAACCAAGTGGCTACGCCCCAACCGACCAATAATGCCACTATGATGCCGCCAATAAGACCTTCGATGGTTTTGTTTGGGCTGACGTGCGGTGCCATTTTATGTTTACCAAAGTGTCGACCCGCAAAGTAAGCACCGCTATCCGCAGCCCATACCAATGCACAGACGAACATAACAAGCTTAGCACCATAATAAACGTCGATATCTATATTGACCGAGCGAAGCGCTACAATGCTCCAAAAGAAAGGAACCAGAGTTAACAAGCCAAAGAAAAATCTCAATATATCGGAATCTTTCCACAACTTAGCACTTTTAGGGTAAGTAATGGCTAAGCCACTTGCGATAAGCCACCAGACCGCGCCAACCGCAATCACTATCATTAAATTACTGGTTAGTTCGGGGTTTGATATGGTGTATGAGGGTATACAAGAGAATAGAGTTAGAAAGCCCGTTAGCAACAAAATCATTTTTGTTGAACGAGTACCTGATTCAATAAACTGAGTCCACTCCCACAGACCTATCAAAGTGATAGCACCTAACATCAGCATAAAGCCAACAAACGGAAGTTGGAATACGCCCAAAATAACTAATGGGCCGAGGATTAAAGCCGTTATAATACGCTGCTTCAAGGCTATTTCCTTATTTGTTATCCATAAGTGCTTTGATCTGTTCTCCGGTACAACCAAATCGACGTTCTCGATTGATATACCAAGAGATTGCTTCGGCTAAGCCGTCTTCATCAAAGTCTGGCCAGTGTTTATCACAAAAATAGAATTCTGCGTAAGCCACTTGCCACAATAAAAAATTACTCAAGCGTGACTCGCCACTGGTGCGAATCAATAGATCCACATCAGGTAAATCGGCTAAACACACTTCTTGTGAAATAAGTTGTTCGGTAATATCTTGTGGCTGAATTTCACCACGAATTGCTTTTTCGGCAATACGTCGGGTTGCCTGTGTGATATCCCATTTACCACCGTAATTAGCCGCGACATTAATGACTAAACCGGTGTTGTTTTCCGTTAACGCTTCTGCGTCCGCTATCTTTTTCTGCAATCGAGAATTAAAGCCACTTTTGTCGCCAATAATTCTTAGTTTAAGATCATTTTTATGCAGTCGCTTTATTTCTGTTGATAACAGAGTCAAAAACAGCTCCATTAAAAGACTGACTTCCTCTTCTGGGCGACGCCAGTTTTCACTACTAAAAGCGAATAAAGTAATCGATTTAACACCAAGTTTTGCCGCACCAGTAATGGTTTTTCTAACGGCACTCACACCTTTTTTATGCCCATAAACTCGTGGCTTGCCATGAGATTTAGCCCAACGGCCGTTTCCATCCATAATGATGGCAATATGCTGGGGAATAGCGCTAGGTGTTACTGATGTGTCTGGCATAGAGAAGATAAGGAATAATTAACAGGTGGGAGATAATAGCAGAAAAAAACGCTGCACTGTAGGTGCAGCGTTTTAAGAATCAATCAATCGGCAGTTTTCTAAACTTCCATCAACTCTTTTTCTTTTGCCGCAAGAACATCATCAACGTTCTTAACTGCAACATCAGTCAGTTTTTGAATTTCGTCTTGTGCTTTACGATCTTCATCTTCAGAGATTTCTTTGTCTTTTAGAAGAGCTTTAAAATCGCTGTTAGCATCACGACGAATGTTACGTACTGCTACACGTGCGCCTTCTGCTTCGCCACGAACGATCTTAACAAGATCTTTACGACGTTCTTCTGTTAGCGGAGGAAGTGGAACACGAATAACCGTACCCGCTGACATTGGGTTAAGACCTAGATCTGATTGAAGAATTGCTTTTTCAACTTTAGGCGCTAGTTCTCTATCAAAAACCGTAATTGCTAGAGTACGTGCGTCCTCTGCTACTACGTTAGCTACTTGGTTTAGAGGTGTTGGTGCACCGTAGTACTCAACAGATAGACCAGATAGAAGGCTTGGGTGTGCACGACCTGTGCGCACTTTTGAAAGAGTATTCTTTAGCGCTTCAACGCTTTTTTCCATGCGCTGTTGCGCGTCTTGCTTGATTTCGTTAATCACGATTTCACCTTTGAAATTGTCAAGGTCCAATGACCATCATAAGTTGTGCTAGGGCGATTATTCCGCGTTGCTGATAAGTGTACCTTCAGCTTCACCCATAACCACGCGACGTAGTGCGCCTGGCTTGTTCATATTAAATACACGAATAGGCATGTTGTGATCACGAGCCAATGTGAATGCGGCTAGATCCATCACTTTAAGTTCTTTATCTAGAACTTCATTGTACGATAACTGGCTGTAAAGTTCAGCGTCTGGGTTAGTTGCAGGGTCAGCATTGTATACGCCGTCAACTTTTGTCGCTTTTAATACAAGATCCGCTTCAATTTCGATGCCGCGAAGACATGCAGCTGAATCTGTAGTAAAGAATGGATTACCTGTACCTGCAGAGAAAATCACTACACGGCCTTGGCGAAGTTCACGAATTGCATCCGCCCAGTTATAGTCATCACACACACCCTTTAATTGGATTGCAGACATAACGCGTGCATTTACATATGCGCGATGAAGTGCATCACGCATTGCAAGGCCATTCATTACTGTTGCTAGCATACCCATATGATCGCCCACTACGCGATTCATACCCGCTTCTGCAAGACCTGCACCGCGGAAAAGGTTACCACCACCAATAACAACACCCACTTCAACACCAAGTTCAACCAACTCTTTGACTTCCTGAGCCATACGCTCAAGAATTGTTGGGTCGATACCAAAACCTTCTGAACCTTGTAGGGCCTCACCACTCAGTTTCAATAAAATACGCTGATATGCTGGTTTAGGATTTGTAGTCATGAAGTATACCTTCTAAAGAGTTCATTGATTAACAGTTGAAAATAAAGACTCAGCTTAGTTTAGCTATTATAAATCGTTATTGTCGACTGCTAAAAGTTTAACGTTTAATCGTAAAAAGACCGTAGCAATAGCCACGGTCTTTTAAATATTCATTAAGGCTAATGATTAACCTTTTTGAACCGCTGCTACTTCGTCAGCAAAGCTCATTTCTGCTTTCTTCTCGATACCTTCACCTACAACTAGGCAAACGAAATCAGAAACTGTTGCGTTACGCTCTTTAAGAACTTCACCAACAGATTTTTTAGGTTCCATAACAAATGCTTGACCTGTTAGAGAGATTTCGCCCGTGAATTTCTTCATACGGCCAACAACCATTTTCTCTGCGATCTCAGCAGGTTTGCCTTCGTTCATTGCGATTTCAACTTGAACCGCTTTTTCTTTCTCAACTACATTAGCTGGAACGTCAGAAGGGTTAAGGAACTCTGGACGAGAAGCAGCAACGTGCATAGCAACGTGCTTAAGTGTTTCTGCGTCGCCTTCACCAGCAACAACAACACCGATTTTAGTACCATGACGGTAAGCAGCAAGAGCAGCACCTTTCACGTATTGTACGCGACGGATGTTGATGTTCTCACCGATTTTAGCTACTAGTGCAATACGAACTTCTTCGAATTGTGCTTGTAGTTCTTCAACAGAAGCTTGTGAAGCTAGAGCAGCATCAGCTACTTCATCAGCAAAAGCGTTGAAGCTTGCATCTTTAGCAACAAAGTCAGTTTGACAGTTAACTTCAAGAAGAACAGCTACGCCGTTTGCATCTTTAACAATGATTGCGCCTTCAGCTGCTACGTTACCAGCTTTTTTAGCCGCTTTAGCAGCGCCAGATTTACGCATGTTCTCAATTGCTTGTTCGATGTCGCCGTCTGTAGCAGTCAGCGCTTTCTTACAGTCCATCATACCTGCGCCAGTACGGTCGCGCAGTTCTTTTACTAGAGCAGCAGTTACAGCCATTCTCTAATCCTCAGTTGATTCGGGTAAAATTCAGGGGCCTAAATTGGGGCCCCTGATGTATACTGCACTTAGTATATAGATTCGTCGGTAGTCCGACAAACTACTATGCTAAGTGTCACTCGGAGCCGCTATTATTCAGCTTCTTCTACAAAACCGTCTTTTTCAGCAGCAGGAGCTGCGTCTTTGTTACGGCCTTCAGTTACAGCTAGTGCTGCAGCGTTAAGGTAAAGTTGTACCGCGCGGATTGCGTCGTCGTTACCAGGGATGATGAAATCAACACCGTCTGGATCAGAGTTAGTATCAACAACAGCGTATACTGGGATACCTAGGTTGTTCGCTTCTTTAACTGCAATGTGTTCGTGATCTGCATCAATTACGAATAGAGCGTCAGGTAGGCCGCCCATATCTTTGATACCACCAAGAGATTTCTCTAGCTTCTCCATTTCACGAGTACGCATTAGAGCTTCTTTCTTAGTTAGTTTCTCAAAAGTGCCATCTTGAGCTTGAGCTTCAAGTTCTTTTAGACGCTTAATTGATTGACGAACAGTTTTGTAGTTAGTCAACATACCACCTAACCAGCGGTTGTTAACGTAGAATTGGTTGCTTGCGATAGCAGCTTCTTTTACAGCTTCAGATGCAGCGCGTTTAGTACCAACAAAAAGAACTTTACCTTTTTTCTCGCCAACTTTAGCAATTTCAGCTAGAGCTTCGTTGAACATAGGAACAGTTTTTTCTAGGTTGATGATATGTACTTTGTTACGAGCACCAAAGATGAATGGCTTCATTTTTGGGTTCCAGTAACGAGTTTGGTGACCGAAGTGAACACCAGCTTTAAGCATATCGCGCATTGATACAGTTGCCATTTTAAAATCCTCTATTGGGGTTAGGCCTCCACACTTCCCATGGTCTCGACTCTCGCTACTTGTATTAACAAGCAGTAAAGCACCCCGAAACATGTGACGAAATGTGTGTGATTTAAGTAAATTAAGTAAGTGACATAAATAACCACCTCGCCCAACATGAAATTGGAAGAAAATGGAATCTATCTCGGCGCGCTTTATACCATATTTTGACCTGTGATTACCAGAAATATCACATTTATTTCATTTATCAGGGGTAAGTCATCGCTAGCTGAGTTTTATTTTCATTTGCGAGTAGGCGCAGTATTGTTAGAATAAAGAGAATTGAAGCAATAGTTAAATGAGTACAGCATGTCGATAAAAATCAAAACCGAAGCTGAAATCGAAAAAATGCGCGTAGCAGGCAAGTTAGCCGCGAGCGTTTTAGAAATGATTGCCCCTTATGTAAAAGAAGGGGTAACAACGGAAGAATTAAATACACTTTGTCATGAGTTTACCCTAGAAAATGGCGCTTACTCTGCACCGCTAGATTATCACGGGTTCCCTAAGTCTATTTGTACGTCTATCAATCACATTGTGTGTCATGGTATTCCTGCAAGTGAGGACGAAGTAGGTAGCAACGGTCAAAAGAAACCGGCTGTGCTTAAAAATGGCGATATCGTAAATATCGATATCACTGTGATTATCCCTGATGACGAAAACGCAGACCTAAGTACTCGCCCACAAGGCTACCATGGTGATACCTCAAAAATGTTTTTGATTGGCGATGTTACGCCAGCAGACAAACGTTTATGCATGGTTGCTCAAGAAGCGCTTTACTTAGCACTAAAGCAAGTTAAACCAGGTGCTACGGTTGGTGAGATCGGTACCACGATTGAAAAATACATCAAAGACAACAATAAAAAGAACCCTCGCAACAAGTTCTCTATTGTTAAAGATTTTTGTGGTCACGGTATTGGCAATGAGTTCCATGAAGAACCGCAAGTTGTGCACTACAAAAACTTTGATCGTCGCGTATTAAAAGAAGGCATGTGTTTTACCATTGAGCCTATGATTAACGCTGGTAAATTTGGTTGTACTATCGATGCCAACGATGATTGGACGGTATACACAGGTGATAGCAAAAACTCAGCGCAATGGGAGCACACTATTGTTGTAACCAAGCAAGGCTGTGAAGTGCTAACGCTTCGCGGGGAAGAATCTATCCCTCGCCTAATGATTAATAAATAGCAAACTTTAGGTTCTAGGTCCTCTCAGACCTAGAACCTTTTTTAAACCCAATAATCCTTAATATCAATCTCATCTATTTGCTCTGGCTCTAAATGCTGCTTGGCATAATGCAGATAACTGCCTGTTTGCAAAAATAACAAATACACTTCTTTATCTAGATGCTCATCAAGCACCATGAAGCGCATGATCTTCAATGATTCACTCAATGTTTTGGCTTTTTTATAAGGTCTATCCGCTGCGGTTAGTGCTTCAAATACATCCGCTAGTGCAATAATGCGCTCTGGAATACTCAAATCCTCACCTTTTAGTTGCCTTGGATAACCTGTCCCCTTCATTGTTTCGTGATGCGTTGAAGCATAACGTGGCACCTTTGATAACTCATCAGGAAACGGCATGCTTTCTAGCATTTTAATGGTGCTAATGATGTGCTCATTAATCTTATATCGATCTTCTGCGGTTAACGTGCCGCGACCAATACAAAGGTTGTATACCTCTCCTTGATTAGCCAGATATTCAGGCACCGTCATCTTAATTTCAAAACGCGGATCAAACTCAATTTTATTAGGATGGGCCAAAAGGTGTTCCGGTCTATCGGCTAGTAAGGTCTCTAGCGCAGGTGTTGAGGATGTGGCTTGGCTTGCCATAAGGTGACGCTCTTCTTCTGGCGATAGTCCAAGACGATTATCTAAATAGCGTATCCAAGTTTTGTTGGCGATATCTTGGATGCGCTCAACCGTACTTTCATCTATAGCTTCACTACCGATATTAGCCTGCGCCACCAGCGCAAACTCTTGTCTTAACTCATCGATATTTTGCTGCAATACCGCATCTTCATCAGGTCGATAATACGGCGCATTATTTTTGTAGGCAGCGATGACTTGATCGCGAATCATCACTTCAAAGCGGGTGCGGATTTCATGAATTCGATTATAGTTAGCTTCGAGCTTTGAGCCTTTATCGACAATATGTTCCGGTGTCGTGATCTTTCCACAATCATGCAGCCAAGCGGCAATTTTGAACTCCCTTCGCTCAATATCATTAGCAAACTTAAAGGTAGCAAAGCTGCCATTACTGGCATTTTCGGCTTCCTTGGCTAACATTATGGCCAAATCAGGTACTCGATTACAATGCCCTGCGGTGTATGGCGATTTATCATCAATAGCCTGAGCAATAAGCTGAATAAATGAATCGACAAACTCTTGCTGCTGCTTTTCATAACTGGCTAATTCTGCTGCCGTTACTTTGATTGATTTGGAAAGCTCATCCAGCTCTTTAATTCGAGTTTGCACATGTGAAACCTCTAAATATTGACGCTTGCGCACGGTAACGGTTTGTTCAATTAGTTCATGAATAGGCTTAATGATAGGATTAGAGAATAAACGAGATAATGGTATCAATAATGCCAATAGTGCCGCTGAGCCTAATGTCGATGCAGCAACATTACTCAAAGCAGCATCAAGCAATTCATCAGTAGGCACGGTAATCCCTAAATACTCAGTGCCATGTTCATATAAATCAATTTGCTGAACAAAACCAAAGTAGCTGACTCCATCGGCTTCAAATTGCGACAGCTTATCCCTTAACGTCTTGTCACTGGTTGCATCAATAAGAAACTCATAAGGAACAATGCCTTGCGGACTATCACCAGAAAACCACTTATCCCTAATAAATTGAATTTCACTTTGCGATATTTCGGAAATGGCTCGGTTGATAATACTAGCCAGTTCGGGATCAAGATTCTTAGTCACCATGTGAAACGAACTGGCACCTGCAAATTTATCGTTCGATTCAACCGTGTTTAAAGTGAGTCCTTTGATAAAACGCTGCTCTATCGTGCTTTGCAAGATAATGCTCAGATCCATCACGCCATCGAGTTCATTGTTGTGCAGTGCTTTCAACGCTGAGTGTAGTTTGTCAATTTCTACAATTTGAATATCAGGATAATTAGCGCGGATTTCCTCAATAATTGACCAGCCTTTAAGTATCCCTAGGCGCTTGCCTTGCAACTGACTAAGATCAACCGTCCCCCCCTTTATCGCCTTATCACTAGACTGGGCAATAGAAAAATCAAATTGAGCCAATGCGGTGCTCAATGTGCCATAAGAGCGAGTTGTCGCATTATTGGCTACCGGAGATAAAATATCGATCGCGCCATTTTTATAGGCATCAACCAACTCTAACCAGCTAAAACCATTAATAAATTTAAATTCCGCCCCTGTTTTTAACGATACAATCCGCGCGAGATCGACAAAATACCCACTAGGTTTACCAAATACTGAAAAATCCAAAGGTGGCCAATCGGTTTGGCTCGATATTTCAATGGGGCCTGTCGCCGTAATTAGCGCTTGTTCTTGTGAGGTTAAATCCATTGGCGTAATGGGAGGAAGAGCAGAATACCTATCTTCTTCAGATGAGGCGTACAATGAGCCCGACTCATCATAAATATAAAACTGTACCGGTAACTCGGTCTTAACAATGCCTAAATTTTCTTTTACTTCCTTGGCTAAAGAAGCAATCACAACATCAACGCCGATGACACTATCAAAACTTGAATTGTGGATACGAGATGAGAATGTTTGTCCGTTTAATTGAACATTATGGAATAAATAAGGAGCTGTTTTGTATACCGATCTTTCTTTCGCTTTCACAAACCACGGCCGCTCTAACGCATTAAATTTACTCTGTTCAGCAATGGTTTGGCGTAATTTAAAGTCTTTATCATAAAATGAAGTGTTTTTAGCATGGTTTTGCTTTATCTCAACGAGCACCCAGCGATCTTCGGCAGATGCAGAAAAATTCGCACGTAACCCGTCAACAGATTCTAGATTGATCAGTTGGTAAAAATGTCCATCTCCCCTAGCAATATAAGTGCTATAAAACATAGGGTTATCATTCATTAAATTGGCAAAGGTGTTTCTCGCAATATTATTATCATCGAATCGTTCAAAGCCCCGCCCAAGGTCGGCAAGCAACTTCGTCACATTGGTAATAATTTGATCTTGCTCTCGGACCTCCATTCCCATGGAATAAGAGACACTCTGATACTTTTCTAACGCGGTATGCAGTGCTTGCTCGCGACTAAAATAGTACTGCAAGCTGATCGCGACAGTCGCGGTTATACAAGTAATAAGAATAAAGAGACCGATAACGGTCACTTTTATTGAAAAACGCCTTTTCATACATCCCCAGAGATGGATTGAGTACCTCTATTAGATTAGAACAAGATTTCCAAAGTGTTTGAAAATACTGATTTTCTTAACAAGATTTAACGAGGAAGAAAGAAAGGAAATCTTTAGCTTGCTATCACCTAATATTTAGGGAAATATCAATTGTAATGAACTACAGCATAAAAGGATTTAGTGCGTGCCAAACCTAGATGCCCTCTCTCCCAGTCAACTCTTAGACGAGCAACTGGATGTCAAAACTCTGCGAGACTTACTGCATACATTCAGTGATCAGCAAAAGCAGTCATTTTTCGAACATCACTCGGTCAACCATCTCGTTCAGCAACGAAGTGATTTTATGGACTCTCTATTAGAGCGTTTATGGCAATACTTTAACTTTGACAAAGTGGAAGGACTATCTCTTGTTGCGGTAGGAGGATATGGCCGTAGTGAGCTGCATCCACTCTCAGACATTGATATTTTAATACTCTCTAAACGCACTCTCAAAGCAGAGCTGACGCCTAGAATCAGTGAGTTTGTGACCTTA
Source organism: Vibrio sp. UCD-FRSSP16_30 (assembly GCF_001676025.1). Classification (GTDB taxonomy): domain Bacteria; phylum Pseudomonadota; class Gammaproteobacteria; order Enterobacterales; family Vibrionaceae; genus Vibrio. Next base: position 65,480 of record NZ_LZFW01000004.1, on the reverse strand, counting down.
CTGTGGGATCTTCGATTAGAAGTTGGTCATAGTGTGCGCAGTGTGAGTGAGTGTTTAGAAGTCGGCAAAGATGACTTAACCGTTGCCACTAATCTTCAAGAATCACGTCTTATTTGTGGTAGTGCAAACTGCTATCACATATTACGAAATGAAATCAGCTCAGAGAATTTCTGGCCTAGCGCAGTCTTTTATAAAGCCAAATTAGAAGAACAAAAAGAGCGACACGCTCGCTACCATGATACTGGGTATAACCTAGAACCTGATATCAAATCCAGTCCTGGTGGACTACGAGATATCCATACGCTCAGTTGGGTCGCCAGACGTCACTTTGGTGCAACCTCACTACTGGAAATGAGTCATCATGGTTTTTTAACCGACGCTGAATACCGAGAGCTACAAGAGTGCCAAGATTTTTTATGGCGAATTCGTTTTGCGCTGCATATTGAACTGAAACGCTATGACAACCGATTGTCATTTGCCTATCAAGCAACCGTGGCCGAGAACTTAGGCTTTACAGGGGAAAGAAACCAACCTGTTGAGCGCATGATGAAGGAGTTCTACCGTACACTTCGTCGCATTATTGAACTCAACAAAATGTTGCTCAAGCTCTTTGATCAAGCCATTTTAAATCAAGGTAAGCTAGTTCCTGCACAAGTTATCAGTGAAGACTTTCAGCGTAGAGGTCACCTCATTGAAGCAAGAAAGCCTGCACTATTTCAAGCTCGTCCTGAGACCATTTTGGATATGTTTATTCATATTGCCAATGACTCAACCATTACCGGTGTTGCGCCGCCAACATTGCGTCAACTTCGCACAGCTCGACGTCGTCTAAGTCGCTTCTTACACACCATTCCTGATGCTCGCGATAAATTTATGCAGTTGGTGAAGCATCCCAATTCTTTAACCAAAGCATTTGGTTTAATGCATCAACTGGGCGTCTTGTCCGCATACTTACCACAATGGAGTCATATTGTTGGGCAGATGCAATTTGACCTGTTCCATGTATACACCGTTGATGAACATAGTATGCGACTGCTCAAGCACATCAATAGCTTTGGTGATGTTAGCAATCGAGAACGACACCCAATCTGTTGTGAAGTGTTACCTAGAATTCAAAAGCCAGAATTGCTAATCATTGCCGCTATTTTCCACGACATAGGAAAGGGCCGCGGTGGCGATCACTCAGTCATTGGTGAAGGTGAAGCTTATGATTTTTGTATCGAGCATAACCTGTCAAAACCGGAAGCAAAATTGGTGGCATGGTTGGTGCGAAATCACTTGTTGATGTCTGTCACAGCACAAAAGCGAGACATTCAAGACCCGGATGTTATCGCTGATTTTGCCAAAAAAGTAAGAACCGAAGAATACCTAGAGTTTTTAGTTTGTTTAACGGTTGCCGACATTTGTGCAACGAACCCTGAGCTGTGGAATAGCTGGAAGCGCTCACTATTAGCCGAGCTATTCTACTCAACCCAAAGGGCATTAAGACGCGGTTTAGAGCACCCTGTTGATGTACGAGAAAGAATTAGGCACAACCAACAGCAAGCCTCTGCCGTTCTCAGAAGCCAAGGCTTTACTCCAAGAGAAATCGAAGTGTTATGGCAACGCTTTAAGGCTGATTACTTCTTGCGTCATACGCCGCAGCAATTAGCTTGGCACGCACAAGCTATCTTAAATCAAGAAGATCCAGACTCACCACTGGTATTAATTAACCCTCAACCAACCCGAGGAGGATCTGAGCTGTTTGTGTACACTAAAGATCAGCCAGTGTTATTTGCCAGTGTTGTAGCAGAGTTAGATAGACGAAACTTTAATGTGCATGATGCTCAGGTGATGATCAGCCGAGATAAATACATCTTAGATACATTTATTATTTTAGATCAGCACAATCAACCTCTTGATGAATATCGACATGAAAGTATTATTAAACAGCTACAACATGTGATTAAAGATGGTCGTCTTACTAAGATAAAACCAAGACGTACACCTCGCAATCTTGTGCACTTTAAAGTGAATACTCGTACTGATTTTATCGCCACTAAAAACAACAACCAAACTCTAATGGAACTGGTGGCACTTGATACACCAGGACTGCTCGCGGTTGTCGGCGCCACCTTTGCGAAGCTTGATTTGCACTTACATGCTGCCAAGATAACCACTATTGGGGAGCGTGCAGAGGATCTATTTATTATCACCTCACCAGAGGGGAAAAAACTAGATGATGAACTGCAACAAACCCTGCGTAACAAGTTGGTGGAGAATCTAGAAAAACTTGCACCTCATTAAAGTGTGAATAAGAGCAGAGTTGGCAGGTAACTTGCTATCTAAGCAATTGATTCCCTGCTAGATTCAATATTAACAATGAAAGGCTATATTTTAGCCTTTCATTCAACATCTTCAGCATATTTGAACAAGAGGTGCCTATGTATCCACACCTAACCGGATTAGGGATTAATGAGCCAACACAAATTGATCGTTATTCTTTGCGTCAAGAAGCCCATAAAGACATTCTAAAAATCTACTTTAAAAAGCAAAAAGGCGAGCTATTTGCTAAAAGTGTTAAGTTCAAATATCCAAGGCAGATAAAAAGCGTATTGATTGATGATGGCAGTGGTCAGTATCGCAATAAGACAGAGATTAATCGCAACCTAACCTTAGTGATTGATGAGCTCAACACGTTAACAAAACCGATGAAAGCAAAAGAAGTCGATGTGAAGCAAAAAATATTGTCTGATCTTCGTCATTTAGAAAAGGTAGTGTCTAGTAAAATTGCTGAAATTGAAGCGGATCTAGAAAAGCTAAAATAAATTCTTTTTATCCTCAAAGCTCATACCTTCTGTATGAGCTTTTTGTTGGTCTTGTTTATCCCAATCACAGTAATTAAATGATCAGAAATTTGCTACGATTAGTGGTATTACTCTTCTTCAAATACTGATTGCCATTCAAATTGCTCAATGAGCTGACACCAAGTCTCATCAAAACGCGCCTGTAACACTAACTGTACGCCAGTGAATGGATGTTCAAATTCCAGAGTTGATGCGTGCAAAAGTAAGCGGTCACTAGCAAGATTCTCTTTGAATAAACGGTTATGTTTTCCATCACCATGGGTGGTATCCCCAACAATTGGATGACGCAGGTGCTTCATATGGCGGCGTAATTGATGCTTGCGCCCAGTTAATGGTTGCAACTCCATTAAGCAGTAACGAGATGTAGGAAAGCGCCCTGTAGAGTACGGTACTTCCACTTTAGCCAGTGGTTTATAATCGGTTATCGCCTCTTGCGCTTCTTTGTCTTTATTGGCAAATTTATCGGCAATCTTGTCGTATTCCACTTTAAGGGCGTAATCTAATCTATCCCCTTCTTCAATCCAGCCACGCACAATCGCATGATAGGTTTTTTGCATCTGATGCTCAGCAAACATCGGCATCATTTGTGAGGCCACTTCACTGGATAAAGCAAACACCAACACGCCAGAAGTAGGACGATCTAAGCGATGCAGAGGGAACACATGCTGACCGATTTGATCGCGCAATGTCTGCATGACAAATTGGGTTTCATGTTTATCGAGCCAAGAGCGGTGCACCAGCATACCGGCAGGTTTATTGACCGCTACTATGTACTCATCTTGAAAAATAATCTCTAGCATTTAACGACACACCTCATCAATTTTTCTTAGCACTTCAATCACCTCATCCCACAGCATATTATCAGCGCAAGCTTGCTCAAAATAAGGCGCAATAGCAAACCCTGATGGCAAACTTTGATTTGCACTAATCAACCCATTCATTTTCGGAATAAAAATCCACTGCAACCATTGTTCTGGGCGCAGCGTATCAATCGCAAAAGGTTGCGTGCTATTAAGCGCATCTATTGATGGGCTATTTTCTTCCCATAAATTGGCTCTATATAGAGCGCGCTGGGTCAGTAATAGCAATTTTTGTATCTGTTTGGGATCTGTATTCAAGGTATTTCTCATTTGCTCTTGAAATTCGGCGCAAGATTACCATGTTATAGGGAGAGTATGAGCTAATAAGATGCAGGCAAATGGAAAACATTTCAACACTGACCCAAATTTTGAACGACAGTCACTGTCAATTTAAGGTGCATGACTTAGGTCGTCGCATCGAGCTTATCCCAAATGATGAATTTGAGAGCATTGAACTGGGTAGACAAGCCTATCCATACCCTATTCAGCGCCAAGCTCAATTTGCCATCACTTACTGGAATGAGCAAAAACAGCCTTGGATTTGGTTTCTAAAGTTTGATCTTGATGAGCGCGGTCTTCTTAGCGCTACCGACATTGGTAACTTTATTAAATTTGTCCTTGAAGCAATGGGATCTCGACTGCAAAAAGAGCTCAGCGAAGAAATTCAAGAACAGCTCGCCAGCAACCCATACACCTTCAAACCAAAAGAAGACAAGCTTGCGGTATTTAACAGCCAAGTCAGCGCAGAACTTGAGCTATCCGCTAGCCAATATTACGCTCACGCCCTCACCTACTTTAACGGCAACTTAGGCTGGAGCAATTGGCAAACGGTAGGCTTACAAGGCATTACCGATATTTGTGCTCGCCTTAAAGAGTCCAACAATGAACTAATGGTGAAGAAAAGCCTATCGCAACTGCCTACTCAGCCGCTATACGCTCTGCTGGGTGCATTAGAGCACTGTGATATCAGCACCTCTTTAGCTAATCGTTTATACGATCTTGCGCTAGAGCAACTCAATCACCCTGAGGGCGATTTATTTCTGTTATCAGCATTAACCAGAGCACTGTCTGGCGATAAAGGTAATAAACTAGAATCTCTAGTCACAGCCATTCTTTCAGAGAGCAAATACTGTCACCAAGAAGTGCTTATTGCGCTTGCTGGTCGCTGCTGGCAACCACTACAAGACAGCGCACTGGCAGAGCAATTCTTAATTCGATTGGCCGAAACCAATAACCAAGAGCTGTTCAATCAATTATTTGCAGACCTTGTGATGCAACCTAAATTACGCATGGTGATATTGCCAATGCTACATCAAGCGCCGTCACAAAAATTAGCTAGCGCACTGATCAACTTACAACAAAATACTAAGGGACAAAGCTAGATGGAACATCTGCTTGCCATACTTGGGCTCGCCATATTTCTTACGCTATTTTGGCAACATAGAAGACAAGCTGAATTTGCTAAAATGGCCATTCAACGTCATTGCAAACAATTGGACTTACAGGTAGTGAGTATCTCATCAGGTTCGCACAAAATTCGCCATCCTAACGGAAAATGGGGATTGCACACGGTGTTTGCCTTTGAGTTCTCCGCCTTAGGCGATGATTGTTATCACGGCGAACTCACCATGCAAGGGTTGAGGATGACGCATTTTCATACTCAGCCTCATCGCATGTAATCCAGATTCCTTATCTCTCCCTTATCCAGCCCTAGACAATCATTATCGTGATAACTCTCACCATGAAGGTGTACTCACGATAATGATTTCGATAGGATGACAACCACTTATTCAATAGAAATCAACACTATGCTCACTAAAGAAATTACCGAAGAACTCAATCAGGTTTTCAAATCATTAGAAAGTGAAGGCAAAGAGCCAACATTGGCGCTAGTTAAAGGTCGCCTTGGCAGCAAAGTGCCAATGCCCGCCCTAATAACCGCTATCAAAAACTGGAAAAGCACTAAGCGTGTTCCAAAAATTGAAGTCGCCGTTGATTTGGACAATCCAAATTCAAAAATCGAAGCTTTAGAGCAAAAAATTGCACAACTGACTCTGCGCATCGAAGCACTAGAAGGCAAACAATCATGAAGATCTGGGTCGATGCGGATGCCTGTCCAAAGGTCATCAGAGAAACGCTAGTTCGCGCCTCGGAACGAACAGGCATTGAATGTATTTTTGTGGCCAACCATCCGATTCCACTGCCAAAACGTAACAGCATTCGTTTTGTGCAAGTGAGCCAAGGCTTTGATATTGCCGATGATGAAATCGCCCTACGAATTGAGACCAATGACTTAGTGATTACCTCTGATATTCCGCTAGCGGATGAAGTCATCACTAAAGGCGGTCAAGCACTAAGCAGTCGCGGTGAACTCTTCACCAAAGAAAACATTAAAGCTCGCCTCAACGTACGTGACTTCATGGACACCATGCGCTCATCAGGCGTACAAACCGGCGGCCCAGCGGCACTGTCTCAAACCGACAGACGCGACTTTGCTAATGCGTTGGACAAGATATTGGCGCGAGCGCCGAAATAAAGAAAGGTGACTAGGGCTAACGGATCTCTAAGCCCTAGATATTGTCATGTTTTGCCTGTGAGGCAGATACAAAAAGAAAATCCTACTACCTTTTTTTTCTATGAAAATCAGGCCGCCGACTGACCTACAGAAAGCTGCAGTAAGTAATGCTCAAGCTCTGAATCGGTTACAATTTCAAAATCTGTAAACAAAGCTACAGGCTTAATAGTTTTACCTGCCCCTTGCTCTAAGCGTACAAACCCTTTTTCACTCAGTGTCTTCAGTGTATTTGAAAGGTTTGATTTAGCGCGCCCAGTTAACTCTGATAATTGAGTTAAGCTCTCAGGTCTCTCAGAGTCCATCAAACGTAATAACTCGATATTCTCAGGGCGAAGGATTTGAGAGATAGCATTAATGGATGTATACCAAACCTTTGCCTCATTCTTCTGAGGTTTATATTTACCTTGAGCAATTGCTAGTAATCTCATACGAATGAGCTTTTCAGACATAATTCCGATTCTTGCTTTCATACTATTTACCCTCAATTGCAATGATAGTTTTGTCTATACCCGAAAAGAAGTCCTGTAGCAAAGCGTAGCAATCAGAAAACTCATAAGGTGTACCTTGATCAACTGCAGATTTATGCAAATGATCGTATTCATAACGTTTACCACTGAACTTCTTACCTTTCGGCGGTTTTACAGCATGAGCATTATCATGCCCAAACACACGTTTATTGTATTTATTGTGTAAAGTCAGATTATATCGAATACCATGAGGCCGCTCTTTAGTTGGAGGCACAACCCAAGCTTCAATTTTCCACCAATACCCATCATCCCGATGAACTTGCTCACCATGCATACTCAATAAGACGTCAATCTCATCCAAGGGGATCACTCCAAAACAATGTTATGAGCAGAGTATAACATCCAATATGAATTGTGTGAAATATGAGTCATTGATAATGAATTTACATAGAAAAAGGGCTCAAATGAGCCCTTTGTTTTATCGAGTTAATTGGACGTTATTTCCCTTCGGCATCCGCAACCATTGCGATTGCCAGTGCTTCTGCCGCTTTGATGCCATCGATGCCTGCTGACAAAATCCCACCAGCGTAACCTGCGCCTTCACCTGCTGGGTAAAAGCCTTTTAGGTTGATGCTTTGATAGTCTTTACCGCGCTTGATGCTAATTGGTGAAGAAGTGCGTGTTTCTACCCCTGTTAGTAAGCCGTCTGCGGTGGCAAAGCCTTTGATCTTTTTATCAAAGGCTGGAATTGCTTCACGAATTGCTTCAATGGCATAGTCTGGTAGCGCTTTTGAAATATCCGTTAGTTTGATACCGGGAGTAAACGATGGCGCAACTGAACCGATAGCACTTGGATCGTTACCTTTTAGGAAATCACCAATCTTTTGCGCTGGGGCATCGTAGGTTTCGCCACCCAGTTTATACGCGCCAGATTCCAATTCACGTTGTAAACGAATACCGGCTAATGCATCACCTGGATAATCTTCTTCTGGTGAAATGCCCACTACAATCGCACTGTTGGCGTTACGCTCTGCGCGTGAGTATTGGCTCATGCCGTTAGTCACAACGCGGCCTTCTTCAGACGTTGCCGCCACTACCGTACCGCCGGGGCACATACAGAAGCTATAAACAGTACGACCATTTTTACAGTGGTGAACCAATTTGTAATCTGCCGCGCCAAGAATTGGGTTGCCCGCATTTTTACCAAAGCGCGCTTCATCAATCATGGATTGTTTGTGCTCAATACGGAAACCAACAGAAAACGGTTTTGCTTCCATGTACACGCCGCGCTCATGCAACATTTCAAAAGTATCACGCGCACTGTGGCCCACAGCCAGTACCACATAGCGAGAGTTGATAGTCTCACCATTTGACAGGGTGACGCCAGTCAGTTGTCCATCTTGCATGTGCACATCATCAACTCGAGTACTAAAGCGAATCTCACCGCCTAGCTCGATGATTTTTGCGCGCATTTTTTCAATCATGGTGACCAGTTTAAAAGTACCAATGTGTGGCTTGCTGACAAATTTGATTTCTTCTGGCGCGCCAGCATCAACAAATTCGTTAATCACTTTACGGCTGTAATGCTTAGGATCTTTTATCTGGCTGTATAGCTTGCCATCAGAGAAAGTACCTGCGCCGCCTTCACCAAACTGCACGTTAGATTCTGGGTTAAGATTACGCTTGCGCCAAAAACCAAAAGTATCTTTAGTGCGTTCGCGTACTTCTTTGCCACGCTCAACGATAATAGGGTTAAAGCCCATTTGAGCTAGAACTAAACCGGCAAATAGACCACAAGGACCAAAACCAATTACCACCGGGCGCTCAGTTAGGTTCTCTGGCGCTTGAGCAACAAACTTGTATTCCATATCAGGAGTCATTTTAACGTGCGGATCTTCGCTAAATGCTTCAAGTAATGGCGCTTCATTATCAACCACTACATCCAACGTGTAGATCAATAGAATCTTTGATTTTTTACGAGCATCGTAGCCACGTTTAAAGATATTAAAAGAGAGAATGTCTTCGGCAGTAATACCCAGTTTTTTGACGATGGCAGCTTGAATCGCTTCTTCTTCGTGATCTAAAGGAAGCTTAATTTCGGTTAAACGTATCATATTGATGTCTCGTAGTTGGTGTCATAGCAAGTGGGCAATTATATCGACCTAAAATCGATGAATAATTGGGCACTCTCGCTCACAATGGCGAGGATTTTACGTGAACTTAGCAGGGCTGTCATATTAATTAAGATCTGAGCTCAATTATTTACTCCTCGCAGAGAAGCTTAGTTTACTCGCAAATTATCGGTTGTAATTGATCTATCAGCTAAGATTAGATGGATATTTTAGATCGCGATATTGTATTTTTATCTGGTATCCGTATCATCCTCACCGGAAAATTGACTACTGAGAGTTCATCATCATGGCGTTTGTCGTAACAGATAACTGTATAAAATGTAAATACACTGATTGTGTGGCGGTATGCCCTGCGGATGCATTTTATGAAGGGCCTAACTTTATGGTGATAAGCCCTATAGAGTGCATTGACTGTGGATTGTGCGTACCAGAATGTGACGCTCAAGCTATCTTCCAAGAAGAAGATCTTCCGCCTGATCAAGAGGTTTATATTCAGCTAAACGAAGACCTAGCGGAAGTATGGCCTAACATCACAGAAGTTAAGCCAGCCCTGCCCGATGCCGATGAGTGGAATGGTGTACCGAATAAACTCGATATGCTGGAAAAATAACATCAGAAAATAGCGTTCATAATTTATCTAACGCTATTTCTCTAACTCACAAGCTCTAATTCACAAGCCCTAACTCACCAGCTCTAGCTATTTTGGCGACGGATATTATCTAAAATGATGCCCGTTGCCATGGCAACATTCAAAGACTCCGCACCACCAAATGCAGGAATGGTGACTTTATCTGTCACATACTGCGCAGCCGCCTCACGCACACCGTGAGATTCACTGCCCATAAGCAAAATACCTTCAGCAGTAAACGCCTTACTATGGGTGCTTTCCCCTTCCAAAAATGCGCCATATATTGGTAAGTCAGTTTGCTGTAAGTAGCTTGGTAAATCTAACTGACTGACACAAACTCGGCCAAAACTGCCCATGGTGGCACTGATGGTTTTTGGATTGTAAGGATCAGCGCAATCAGTACTAGCGATAATATGTTTAATGCCATACCAATCGGCAACGCGAATAATCGTGCCTAGGTTACCCGGATCGGATACCCCATCCAGTGCAATCATCAAGCCTTGCGCTTTTGGCACTTCAACTGTTGGGATTTCTACAACCGCAATCGCCGCATTATTGCTGACTAGCGTGCTGGCTTTAGTCAACTCATCCAGCGAGGCTTCTACACAATCAAAAGCGCTTAATGTAGCGCTGTTTTCTGCCAAGAATTCTGCTGTAGCAAAGACGGTTTTAACCACTAGCGGGCTGCCACTTAATTCAAGTACGTTCTTTTCACCTTGCACCAAAAACAGGCCGTGAGCTTTACGCTGTTTCTTTTGTCCCAAGGCGCGAAGAAGTTTAATTTGGTTTTTAGAAATCATTATTTTTCCACTCTATTAGCTCTATCACCACAAGCAAAGATCGATAACCCCAAGCAAGTTACTTGAGGTGATCCCATGAAATATTGGAAAGCAGTCGGCACGAATCACACTTAAAGTGGAACATGTCATGTAAAGGCTCATCTAAAAGCCATTCACCACCGCACTTAGGGCACTTTCGTTGTTTCTCTAATGCCAAGCTTTCGCCGCCAACTCGATACAAATAATAGTAAGTCGGGATCTTAGTGATGTATTCAAGACGGCCACGTAAATCCCAGCCGCGACGATAGATGTCACTTTCAATAGAGGTTAACTCACGCAGCGACGCATGCTCCGCTTTACAACCACCCGCCATTTGCAACTCATCACAAGCCTGCCACTCAGTTTGCCACTTTACGATAGACTTATGATCGCCATTTAATGTCGGTGGGTTACGATACAGTGGAATCGGCATAAAGGTGTCGCCGCTTCTTAGTGGTGAGCAAGTGTGTACGTAAGTGGTGTACAGAATCTGCCAATTCGGCTCACTCTCTTCCGAGGTTTGTTCTGAGTTTAGATCTTGACCTAAAATGCGTATTTTGGGTGTTAACACGCCCGCTTCTGATAATTTAGCTAAAGAAAAACGCACAAAATCAGAATGGTTTCTTGGGTGTAGACTGTCTTCTTCTGGGCAGACGCAGCGCAAACTAAAAGTGGCCTCATCCATCGCCAAAGGAAATTCTCTACCCAAAACTTGGCCATTAAAACGCAGGGCTTCCATTAGCCCATTAATGGCTTTTTCTACTGCGGTCAAAGTCGTGTTTTCAAAGCACTCAAACTGCATTTCACAGACGAACATATTAAACCTCTACGTCCAAGCTTTGTAAAAACTGTTGCAAGTTGTCGGTCAGTACTTCTCGCTTGCTAGTGCCCAGCGTTTCAAGAACCACATTACCGGTCAGGTTACACACCGAAATTACATCAAGATCAGAATCAATCGCGGCAATAAAGACCGTTGGTTTGATCTTTAAACGACGCTGAGTAACCAAGTGACCTAGGATATTTTCTTGTAGGCGCACAAAGTCTTCATCACTCCATATTTGCAGTAATGTCAGCGGCTTTCCTTTCCAACTCATGGTTAGATCAGCGCTATAGTGACCGCTATAAAATTCTTTGATATCAGAATGAATCTCAAGCTCAATGCCTTTTTCGACATTAGAAAAGTCAGCAAGTTGCTCTCTTTGTATTGGCTGCCAATACACTTCCCCTGATTTACTCTCTACGATACAAGGTGAAGCAACGCCGACTAGCTCTGAGCTGGTTGGCAAAGTGCCGTACTCTTGCTCGAAGGTTTTAAGGTATTGTTGGTGAATCGAGCTAAGTGCATTGGTAATAGAATTGGACATAAGTAACCCTACAAGCGTTCCGTTGATGACATCTAAGTATCTATTCAGTAAAATTCCACACATTCTACTCTATAACGCAGTGTAAAATGAGCAAATATTCAGACGCAAAAGAGCTTGCAGGCCTAACCCTTGGACAAAAGACGCAATATTCGTCTCAATATGATCCAACGCTATTGCAACCCGTACCAAGAAGTCTAAACCGAGATGATCTACAACTTGGCGAGACCTTGCCATTTAAAGGCCAAGATATTTGGACTTTATATGAGCTTTCTTGGCTCAATAGTAATGGTCTACCGCAAGTAGCGGTGGGTGAAGTTGCAATCCCTGCCAGCAGCCCAAACCTGATTGAATCTAAATCATTTAAGCTGTATCTCAATAGCTATAATCAAACGCAATTTTCTAATTGGGATGAGGTGCAAAAGCAGTTGGTTTGCGATCTTTCTATATGCGCGGGTAGTGATGTCAGCGTGACTCTTAGTAAAGTACAAGACTTCAATCAACAACCCATTGTTGATATGCAAGGCGATTGCATTGATGAACAAGACATTACTATTACTGAGTATGAATTTAGCGCTGACTATCTAAAAAGCAGTGTTTCTGATGACTCACAAGAAAATATCAGCGAAATACTGCATAGTCATCTTTTAAAATCGAACTGCCTAATCACTAATCAACCTGACTGGGGCAGTGTTGAAATTCGTTATACGGGCAAAAAAATCAATCAAGAAGCATTATTGCGTTACCTAGTCTCTTTTAGAGAGCATAATGAATTTCACGAACAGTGTGTTGAGCGTATCTTTACTGATATTACTCGCTACTGTCATCCAGAATCTTTATCTGTGTATGCCCGTTACACTCGAAGAGGTGGTTTAGATATCAACCCTTATCGCACCGGTTTGAATAGTAACGATTGCCACCCTGACAATACATTACGCTTGGCGAGACAATAACTATGCTTCCTTTATTCAGGTTCGTTGCGCTTTGGTTGCTGGTCATATTCGCCCTGCCAGCAATAGCCGATGATAGCAACACAGGTCTCACAAAGAGCCTAATCGATGCTAGACGATTAGTTCGCATCACGCCGTTGCAATCTAAAAACAAAGCAAGGACGTACCTGAATAATATAAGCAACCCCAGCCACCAAGAAAACTACTCAACTAGCCCAGTAAAAAGGGAAATGACCCCGATTTCCAAGGCTAATAATAAGATCTATGCTTATCAAACAATCGGTATTGCCGATTATATCCTGGGTAATTATCGCTCTTCATTATCAAGTATTGACCGAAGCATCTCTATCGCTGATGCTCACCACCTTGTGGTTAGGGAAACTGAGTCTAAAATCTTAAAAGTAAGCCTTTTGTGGAAGATGACTCAAGACATACGCAAAGTAGAAGCTCCGTTAAAAAGCATTGAAGATAAGCTGAATGACTCTCACATCAAGGGGGCTAAAAAAGATCGCCTTGAATATCGACTCAGCCTAACTCATGCAAAGATTTATTCAGATTTAGGCAAAAATGAAATAGCGGAGAAAAGTTTTATCGATGCCAAAAGGCACGCTAAAGCACTCAGTTCTTACGAGGAAGGCTTAGAAGCCAGCTTACAACTAGGTAAACATTATCTTAAAATTCATCATCTTAGCTCTGCACTAAAGGAACTAATTGAAAGTTATTGGTTAGCGATTGGTAAAGATGATGCTCAATATATTGCACGAGCGAATAACCTTCTTGCCGATTTATATTTTGAACGCCAGATTTATGCAAAAGCCCAAGAGCATCTGTCACAAGCTGCAAGTTATTATGGTAACTATGACCAGTCTCCACTATTTGCGACAGTCCTTAGAAAATTAGCGGATGTGTATTTTATTCAAGGTCGCTATAACCTTGCCTTAGTCCATTACTTTAATGTTTTGGATTTAGAACTGGCAGAAAAAGACTTAAATAAAATTATTGAACTGCGTTTAAAGCTTACCGAAACTTATCTCAACTTATATAACTTCACCCTCGCACAGCGCTATTTAAGCCGTGCAACAGAATTACTTGATTACACAGATATTAAAGCTCAACGCATCCAAGCGACGCTGCTGACAGCCAGGCTTGATTTCTTGAAAAAACAACCTGAAAAAGCAGAGAAATTAGCGCAAGATGCACTACAAAGCGCACAACAATTAGACAACAAAGAGATTCAGCTTAAAGCACTTTCTTTATTGCATCGTATTACTAAATCTATTGATAAAGACACAGAATCTTTGCACTACCTTGAAGAGTACAATCAATTAACCGCCATTAATTTAGAAGACAAAAATGATTTACTCAGTCGCACCTTCCTTGATCAAGTGACTTCCATTGAGCAATCTCTTCATTATAAAGATCAGGCAGGAGAGTTTACTGTTCTCAAAGAAAATTACAGTAAAACCAAAACGCTCACTTTGTTTCTTGGTATTTTCTCTACGGTGTTATTCTTCTTACTTGTGGTGAACTCACGACGTTCAAATCATAAGCAGCAACTTTTAGATGAGCTGAGTAAAGAGCTGTATACCCACCCTCGTTCTGGCTTGAAAAACCTAAGAATGCTGACTCAAAAACTACCTGACTCTTTAAATCGTTCAACAATGAACTACGAGCAATGGCGCTTTGGGCAACTCATCGATGAACCACTCAACGATCGTCTTAAATTTGCCTTAATTGATATCCCCATGCTGACAGATATTTATACTAAACACGGGTATAAAGTGGGACGTGCTGAAGAAAAAGCCTTTGGTGAACATATTTCAAATTGCCTCACAGCAGGCTCACGCTTGTATCATTTATCCGACAGAAGCTTTTTGTACATTGAGCCCAATCCAGAGAAGCTTCATCAGCCTGAGCTAATCTTTGAGCAATTTAAGCAGATCATCAATAGCTTTGAAACCAAATATGACGTTAACCGCATGCTTAGTGTCAGCATTGCAGACTACCCATTTTTACCAAGAGCCTATACTGCAATCAATGATGAAGACCTGATAGACCTTCTATTATTAGCTTCTGACATCTGCACTACCTTGGTACAAATGGAAGATAAAAGTCAGTGGGTTTCCTTTACTGCTATTCCATTAGCGCCTGCCGCTTATTTTGCTCAAGATAATATGCGTCAATCTTGTTTAAATGCCATTCGCAACGGACTTATCAAAGTTCATACTTCTGGTAATGAAGATAATCTGACCATAATCTTAGAGAGCTCAGCAAAAGATGAGTCGCTAGAATAGCAACCGTACCGCCTTTAATTTATTCATTTTATTAGAGATTCTCATTGCTATTGCTACTCATAGCTCTACTATTAAAATGAAGTGAAACTGACTATTTACCTCTAATGGTCAGTTTACTGCGTATAAAGTGAGCTTGAATTATAAGTTCACTATCTACCTGACTCAGCAATTTTCATCTCTACTAATATCACTTCATGAGTCTGGTAGTTGCTATCAATAAGGAGCCGATATGATAACAACGATCAATCCTGTAGGAAGCATGGATCTTCTATCTCAACTCGAAGTTGAGCGCCTCAAAAAAACTGCTTCTAGTGAGCTCTACGCCCTCTATCGTAACTGCACACTGGCCGTACTCAATTCCGGCAGTCATACCGATGACAGTAAAAAGCTCCTCGAACAGTACCTATCATTTGATGTGAATGTCTTACAACGAGAACGAGGTATTAAACTTGAGCTGAACAACGCCCCAGAAGAAGCGTTTGTTGACGGCACTATCATTAAAGGTATCCAAGAGCATCTATTTTCCGTGTTGCGAGACATCGTGTTTGTTCACATGAGCATGGCGCAACATCAAACCTTAAATTTAGATAATCCAGTACACGTAACCAATCTCGTATTTGGCATTTTACGCAATGCCAAAGTCTTAATTCCCGGCATAGAACCCAACTTAACCATTTGTTGGGGCGGACACTCCATTAGCGAAAATGAATACCAATATACGCGCTTAGTCGGTCATGAATTAGGGTTGCGAGAGCTTGATATCTGCACCGGCTGTGGTCCGGGTGCAATGGAAGGCCCAATGAAAGGTGCCGCTATAGGCCACGCTAAACAGCGTCACAAACAAAGTCGTTATATTGGCTTAACTGAGCCATCAATCATTGCCGCTGAGCCGCCAAACCCTATCGTTAATCAGCTCATTATCATGCCTGATATCGAAAAACGTCTTGAAGCCTTTGTGCGAATTGCTCATGGCATTGTCATCTTCCCTGGCGGTCCGGGTACAGCAGAAGAACTGCTGTATGTGCTTGGTATTATGATGCACCCCAAAAACTGTAATCAGCCCTTACCTATCGTGCTAACAGGACCAAAAGAGAGCGAAGATTATTTTCGTTCTATTGATCAATTTATTCACGATACATTAGGCAAAGAGGCTCAAAAGTATTACCAAATTGTGATTGATGATCCTGCCAAAGCGGCGCGCATTATCAAGCAAGCAATGCCTGCGGTAAAAGAGCATAGAAAACACAATGAGGATGCCTACAGCTATAACTGGTCGCTGCATATTGATCCTGAATTTCAAATGCCCTTTGATCCGACTCATGAAAATATGCACAATTTAGACCTTCATTTAGATCAACCACCTGAGGTTTTAGCGGCTAATTTACGTAAAGCCTTTTCCGGTGTTGTTGCCGGAAATGTAAAAGCGGAAGGCATACGGGAAATAGAGAAAAAAGGGCCTTTTATCATTGATGGTGATAAAGAGCTGATGAAAAAAATGGACACTCTGTTAGGGGATTTTGTTAAACAACAACGAATGAAGCTTCCCGGTTCAGACTATGTTCCTTGCTACAAAGTACAAACCTCAGATTAAATAAGCATAAAATTAAACAGTTAAAGAACTTTTCGATACAATGGGGCTACGGCCCCATTTTTTTGTTAATTTTATGTCTATACACTTGGTTATCATTGATGCTCTAAACCTGATTCGCAGAGTGCACTCAGCGCAACCTGATGAAACAGATATTCAGAGAACCATAGACACCACTTCTCGAACTCTAAAACGTATTCTTAACGAAACTGAGCCAACTCATATCATCGCGGTATTTGATCACCACCAGCAAGTTCGAGGCTGGCGTGAACAGCGTTTTGAGCAGTACAAACAAAACCGCAAACCCATGCCAGAGCCTTTAGCTCAAGGTCTCGATAAAATCCAGCAAGCATGGTGGGATCTTGGCATCGACTCGCTACTCTCTGATGGGGATGAAGCAGATGATCTTGTGGCTACTCTTGCGGTTAAGCTTGCTCGTCAGCAACACCAAGTGACGATCATTTCAACCGATAAAGGCTACTGCCAGTTGCTCTCACCATCACTGCGTATTAGAGACTACTTTCAACACCGTTGGTTAGATCAGGCATTTGTTGAAAAAGAGTTTGCGGTCAAGGTATCACAGCTAAGTGACTATTGGGGATTGACTGGAATTAGTGGTACAGGGCTCAGCGGTGTTCCGGGAATAGGACCTAAAGCGGCCAGAGAAATCTTAGAGAGTAATGACACTCTAGAACAAGCCTTTGCCAATCAACAACTGCCAGAAAAGTATAAGAAAAAGATAGCTGGGAATGAGGATCACGCTCTAATGTGTCGCGAGCTTGCCGCTTTAAAAATCGATCTGGAGCTTGGGTTTAACTTACAAGATTTGCGTTGGACAAAACCATCATCCTGATCAGTAATCAGGATGACAGCTTAACGTTATTTTTTACCAGCCCAAATTAGTATGAGCTTGAATATGAACCGTAATTTCTTCACGGTCATGATAAAGGTGTTTAGCTTGCAAAGTGAACTTGATACCATTTTCTTTTAAGAAAACTTTAAGGTTATCAATGTCACCTAACACTTCATCATAACGGCCTTTCATTGGCAGTTTTAAGTTGAAGATGGCTTCTTTACACCAACCTTGAATCAACCACTCCCCCATTAACTGTGCAACGCGAGATGGTTTTTCAATCATGTCGCACACCAGCCAAGTGACATTTTTACGAGGTGGTTCAAATTTAAAACCATCCACTTGCTGATGCTTCACTTGACCGGTATCCATTAAGCTTTGCGCCATCATGCCGTTATCAATTGCGTGTACAAACATAGAGCGTTTCACTAATTGATAAGTCCAACCACCTGGACATGCTCCTAGATCCACAGCCCACATGCCAGAAGCCAGTCTTTCTTCCCACTCATTTTTAGGAATAAACACATGAAATGCTTCTTCCAATTTAAGCGTTGAACGACTTGGTGCATCCGCTGGGAATTTAAGACGAGGAATGCCCATAAAGAACTGAGAGTTATTGCTTGGGTAAGAGTACCCAACATAACATTTACCCGGTTCAACAAAGCACAAATGCATTACAGGCTTTTTAAAGTTATCTTTCTTGTACAGTAAGCCCTTGCCGCGCATTGCTTGACGCAATGGTACAGTAAACTTACGACAAAACTTGAGAAGCTCTTTCGCTTCATTGGTATCTGGCGTTTCAACGCGTAAATCACCACAAGTTGGAATCGACTTTTTCTCAGTCAATGCCTCTAGAATAGGTGAGATACGATCCTCGACCGGAAGATCTTCAAAATCAGCAGCAACCGCAAACATTTGACGAGCAAAAATCAACGTTTTGAAGTCAATCTCACGAACCAAACGGTCAGCGTCACCCTCGGTGTAGCACTCAAATAAAACATAACCGCTGTTACGCTTTACGCGTGGAAAGCCAAACACTTCAATGTTGTTTGCCTTGTCTTGAATCTCACCCGCACAATCTTTTTCAAAGCCTGCACGGCAATACAAAATAACCTGTTTCAAGTTAAACCTCGTTTCAGTGCGCTGAATATTTCAACGCGCGACGCTGATGCGTCAAAATTGATTAATCTTGGCTAATGGAAGGAACACCTTCGCTCGCCGCTATACTGAGCATCCAATCTCTAAATGTTGCAATACGTCCAACATCGGCTTGTTTCTCATGACAAACCACATAAAAAGCATTTTTACTTATCAGTACTTCATCAAATGGACTGATCAAACGCCCTGCTTCAATCTCTGGCTGGGCTAATACATTATTCCCCAGCGCAATACCTTGCCCGTGAGCTGCTGCCTGCAATACCATTGTCGAATGGCTAAAGATAGGACCGTAATTCACATTGATATCGTTTAAACGATGCTGCCTAACAAACTGCTTCCAATCTTTACGTGACGTATCATGCAATAGAGTGTGTTCGGTTAAGTCTTCCAGTGAGCTTAGTGGTTTATGACTGTCTAGCAAGCGCGGTGCACAAACTGGAATTAAGTACTCTTGGTACAGTTTATCTGCTCGCAGTCCCGGCCAATTACCTCGACCATAATAAATCGCGACATCAACATCATCGGTCAGCGAACCATCATCCATATCCACAGCTTTGATTCGAACATCAATATCAGGCTCTTGAGCGTTAAAATCCGCCAACCGTGGTACTAGCCATTGAATCGCAAAACTCGGTTGTAAGCTGATTGTCAGCGAACCTTTTTCACTGCGCTCAAGTACCTTATCGGTTGCTTCAGACAATGCAGTAAAAATATCTTTAATATCTAAAAAGTAACTCTGGCCTTCTTCTGTCAGCAATAAAGAGCGATTACGTCGTCTAAACAGCTTTAAACCTAAGTACTCCTCAAGCGCTTTAACTTGATGACTCACGGCTGCCTGCGTAACAAATAGCTCTTCAGCCGCGCGAGTGAAGCTTAAATGGCGGGCGGCGGCTTCAAAAACCTTCAAAGATTTCAGTGGGGGTAGTCGTCTTGCCATACACTCTTATCTGTCATTAGTTTTTCTTATGTGAAACATTATAAATTGTCCGTTGTTGAACAGCCAGAGAAAATCTATATTGCACCCAACGCGAAACGGGTCTAAACGGCATGCCTTTGGCATTGACCCCTATCTGCGATGTTGTGTTTGTGGGCTCTTGTTGAGCTCGGTAGTTTCTACCAGTGCTTGGATCATACTCCAAGCACACTTCTAATTTAACGGACTTGTCTGTCATTTACACCGCTCTTTTGAGCGGTGTTTTTTTTTGCCTAAATAAAAATAAAGGCCGGAGTCAAACTGGCTGACACCGACCTATAAATTTATATATGGGCAAATTAAGGGCGATAAACCTTAACGTTGCTAAAGCCTTGCTCTTGTAAGTACAGCGCTTGTAAACGACTCATCACGCCGCGATCGCAGTACAACAAGTAAGTTTTAGACTGGTCTAAGTCGCCAAACTTAGTTGCTAATTTAAAGAATGGAAGATGTACAACTTGTGTATTTTCAATCTCTAAAGGATTGGCATCTTCTTCATCTGGGCTACGGATATCCAAAACAACCGCGTTTTCTTCTATTGCGGTTACTTGTTCAATTTCCGGAGCTTGCTCTAAGCTTTCTTTCTCAATATCACGGATATCCATAACACGAGATTCATTAACAACTCTATCCAAAACAGAGAAATCAAATCGAGCTTCTTGAGCTTCAAGTTTCGCTTTAACCGCTTTAACTGTTGGCTTGCGAGAAATAACGCCACAATACTCTGGCATCACTTTAGCAAAGTCTTCCGTACCAATGATGCGGGAAAGATCGATGATGTCTTCTTTATCCCAGTTAATCAGCGGGCGCAAAATTAAAGAGTCTGTTACGCCATCAATATGACGTAGGTTAGTCAATGTCTGACTTGAAACCTGACCCAGAGCTTCACCGGTAACCAAGGCTTCAATTTTAAAGCGATCGGCAATCATGCCACCTGCGCGCATAAACATACGTTTAAGCACTACGCCCATTTGACCGTCTTCAACGTTTTCTAGAATCTCAGCCACGACTGGCTCAAAATCTACCGCAATAAATTTAACTTTTGCCGATGAACCGTATTTGTTCCACAGGTAGTGAGCAACTTGCTTAACGCCAATCTCGTGAGCAGGACCACCTAAATTGAAAAAGCAGAAATGCGTTTTAGAGCCACGTTTAATGTGTAGATAACTAGATACACCAGAATCAAAACCACCAGAAATAAGGCTAAGCACATCTTCTTGTGTACCAAGAGGGAATCCGCCTAAACCTTTATGACGCGCTAACACTTGGTTAAGTTTGTCATTGGCAACTTCAACATTAACCGTCACTTCAGGACGAGTCAGCTTAACTTTGGCACTCTCAACCGCTTGGTTTAAACCACCGCCAACATAACGTTCAAGTTCAATTGAAGTAAACTCATGCTTACCGCGACGCTTAGCGCGTACTGAGAAGGTTTTACCTTCAATGCGACTGCCGCTTAATTCAAGGACTTGCTCGTAAATATCATGCAGATCAGTAAAGCCAGTTTGTTTGACTTCTAAAGAGTGGTGAATACCCGGCGTTTGAGTCAAAATTTCCAGAACTTCTTGATAGTTATCATAACTATCAGAAGAAACCTCAATATGATCTCTACGATTGAATACCGCCACAGATTCAGTGCGACGTTGGATGATGATCCTTAAATTGCACTCCAAAATGCGTATAAAGCGTTTTTTTACAGAATCGCTTTTTACAAAAATTTCCGGATGTGGTTTTACGATAAACTTCATAGATAATTTCACTTCTGATTCGTCAATGGCTTCAGTCTAGCCTAAATTATTCTGCCACTGAGATAGCAAGGACAATTGAGGGCGACGAATTATATACCTATTTCAAGCAGAGTAAAAATAAAACAATATGGTAGGCAGTTCATTTATCTAGCAAAAAAAGCACTAAAGTTAGCGATAAAGCAGGATTTTTGACTGCGAAAATTGACCATCACTCTTGCCTGAGTTACCTTTCTCGGATCATAGCGTAGAAAAGAATGAATATGGCGACCAAAAAACCAGAGAATATGAGTTTTGAAGAGTCTCTTGCAGAACTCGATACAATAGTTAATCAGCTTGAACAAGGCGATCTTGAACTTGATTCTGCACTGAAAAATTTCGAACGCGGCATTGCACTTGCTCGTGCAGGTCAAACAAAGTTAGACCAAGCTGAACAACGTGTTTCAATCTTGATGGAAAATCAAGTTGAAGCGACCCCTCAAGATTTCAAATTTGAATCTGGCGATGACCCATTTTAAGCAACAACTTGAAAGCTATCAAAAGCGAAATAACCAACAATTAGAAACTTGGTTAGACTCTTTACATTATCAAGACAATAACCTGATTCAGGCAATGCGCTATGGACTACTATTAGGTGGTAAGCGAGCTAGGCCGTTTCTGGTTTATGCCACAGGTTCTATTTTTGGCCTTGATAGTAAAGCATTAGATACACCTGCATCGGCCATTGAGTGTATTCATGCCTATTCGTTAATCCATGATGATTTACCCGCCATGGATGATGACGAGTTGCGACGCGGCCAACCCACTTGTCATATACAATTTGATGAGGCAACCGCGATTCTTGCCGGCGATGCATTGCAAACATTAGCGTTTAGCATCTTGGCCGAAGGTCAACTAGCACCTCAAGCTGAAAGCTACCGCATTAAAATGGTGCAGAGTTTAGCCAGTGCATCAGGCGCTTCTGGTATGTGCTTAGGGCAGTCTCTGGATTTAGAAGCGGAAAATCGCTTAGTTGCATTGGATGAATTAAAGTTAATACATCGCAATAAAACAGGGGCTTTGATAAAATCAGCCGTTCAGCTCGGCGCATTAGCGGCCGGCGAAGCAGGTATTGAACAATTACCTAAGCTTGACAGCTTTGCTCAAAAAATTGGACTAGCGTTCCAGGTTCAAGACGACATATTAGACATTACCAGCGATACGGAAACTCTCGGCAAACCCCAAGGCTCTGATATTGCTTTGAACAAATCCACCTATCCATCGCTTCTAGGATTGGAAGGTGCACAAGAAAAAGCAGCACAACTGCTGGAACAAGCCCTGCAAGAGCTAGAGGCTATTCCTTATAATACAGAACTACTTGAGCAATTTGCTCGCTACGTAGTCGAACGAAAAAACTAATTTATTCACTTATCAGCGCGAAGACTTATGACACTTGATATCTCAAAATACCCAACATTGGCATTAGCCAACACGCCTGATGAGCTGCGTTCTCTTCCTAAAGAAACGCTCCCAACACTTTGTGATGAACTGCGAACTTACCTATTAAATAGTGTCAGCCAATCCAGTGGTCACCTTGCTTCAGGTTTAGGTACTGTCGAACTGACTGTCGCGCTGCATTACGTTTATAAAACACCGTTTGACCAATTATTATGGGATGTAGGGCATCAAGCCTACCCACATAAAATTTTAACAGGTCGCCGCGAACAAATGTCGACCATTCGTCAAAAAGACGGCTTGCACCCTTTTCCATGGCGAGGCGAGAGTGAATATGACGTGCTCTCTGTTGGCCACTCATCCACCTCTATCAGTGCCGCTCTCGGTATTGCTATAGGCGCGGAGAAAGAAGGTAAAGATCGTAAAGTAGTCAGTGTCATCGGCGATGGTGCAATCACCGCAGGTATGGCTTTTGAAGCGATGAACCACGCAGGTGACATTCACCCTAATATGCTAGTGGTACTTAACGACAACGAAATGTCGATTTCAGAAAATGTCGGCGCTCTTAATAACCATTTAGCGCAAGTTCTTTCTGGAAGCCTATACACTTCGATTCGCGAAGGGGGCAAAAAAGTGCTCTCTGGCGTTCCACCCATTAAAGAGTTAGTGCGTCGCACTGAAGAACATCTTAAAGGTATGGTCGTTCCTGGCACCATGTTTGAAGAGCTGGGTTTTAACTATATCGGTCCTGTTGATGGGCATGATGTGCTTGAGTTGGTCAAAACACTTAAAAACATGCGCCACCTGAAAGGCCCACAATTTCTGCATATTATGACCAAAAAAGGCAAAGGTTATGAGCCAGCAGAAAAAGATCCTATTGGCTATCATGGCGTACCTAAATTTGACCCTGCTGAATCCTCTTTACCTAAGAGCACAAGCAGCAAACCAACCTACTCAAAAGTGTTTGGTGAGTTCTTATGCGATATGGCCACAATTGATCCTAAGCTAATGGCGGTCACACCTGCTATGCGTGAAGGCTCAGGCATGGTGCGTTTTTCAAAAGAATTTCCTAAGCAATATTTTGATGTGGCTATTGCCGAGCAACACGCGGTGACTTTAGCAACCGGTTTAGCCATTTCAGGCAATAAACCGATTGTGGCCATTTATTCAACATTCCTACAGCGTGGCTACGATCAGTTGATCCATGATGTTGCGATTATGAATTTGCCAGTGTTATTTGCCATTGATAGAGCCGGGCTTGTCGGTGCAGACGGACAAACTCACCAAGGCGCTTTTGATCTTAGCTTTATGCGTTGTATTCCGAATATGACCATCATGGCACCAAGTGACGAAAATGAATGTCGCCAAATGCTCTACACTGGCCATCAGCATCAAGGCCCTGCTGCCGTTCGTTACCCAAGAGGTAAAGGCACTGGCATTAATATCGAATCAACCTTTACCGAGCTAGAAATAGGCAAAGGGCGCATTGTTCGACAAGGTAAAGGCAAGGTCGCTATCTTAAGCTTTGGTACTTTCTTAGCAAATGCCCTGCAAGCGGCAGAGCAATTAGATGCCACTGTTGCTGATATGCGTTTTGTTAAGCCTCTTGATCAAGCGTTGATCAAGCAATTAGCTGCTGACAATGATGTACTTGTAACCATTGAAGAGAATGTGGTTGCCGGTGGCGCAGGTAGTGGCGTGACTGAATATCTAATGTCACAGAAAATTGCTAAGCCAGTATTGAATCTTGGCCTTCCTGATTACTTTGTCGCGCAAGGTACGCAAGATGAAATGCATGCAGAGCTTGGATTAGACGCGCAAGGTATTCAGCGTCAAATTGAAGAGTATGTGAGTTTGTAGAGCCGAACCTAAATTTTCTAGGGCCTGGATTTCTGGGTCCTAGGTCCTAGAAATCCAGCCCCAGAACCCCAGCACCTAGAAACCTAGGTCCTTTCTCTTTCTAATACCAACCTAATACTGCGCCAAGTACCGCTAAGCTTATACCCGCCATTACACCCGCAACAATATCATCGATCATAATGCCTAGACCGCCATGCACTTGCTTATCTAAGTAGCTAATTGGCCATGGTTTTACCATGTCAAAGAAACGAAATAGAACAAAACCTGCAAGCAACCAATGCCAATCATTGGCCGGGATATTAAATATTGGTACCACCAGCATAGTGATCCAAAAACCGGCAAATTCATCCCACACGATAGATCCGTGATCGTGCACTCCCATGTCTTTAGATGCCACGCTACATATTTTTATACCAATGATACAGCTCAATAACACTACCACTGAATAAGCGGCAAGTGGTAATTGAACTAAGGCTAAATACAGTGGAATAGAAGCTAATGTACCCATAGTGCCAGGAATAATTGGCGATAGGCCACTACCGAATCCAGTAGCAAATAAGTGCCAAGGGTTATCTAACGAAATCTTATCAAGGGGATTGCTCATGAGTGTCTCTAAGTCGTTATTAATTAACAGCGGAAATGGTCAAAGCCCGCTACGTCTTTTTCAATTATTTGATTATTGCGCAATAACTGCAAAGTTTCAGCTTCGATGATCTCTCCCACCTCAGTGATTTCAATCTCAAGCTCGGTCGCGCATTGTTGCACCGACTCTACCAGATGTTGAGGAAGCGTAAAACAAAGCTCGTATTCTTCACCACTTTTAAGTGCATACTGCTGAGCGATCTCTTTGTCTAAGCAATATTCGATAAGCTCTTTAGAAACCGGAAGCTTATCTATATTCAGCTTAGCCCCTACTTTAGAGCGATTCATAATATGCTGAATATCAGAAACCAAGCCATCAGAAATATCAATGCAACTGCTGGCTTTACCTCGCAGCATCATACCTAATGCCACTCTAGAGGCAGCGCAGTAATGACGCTCTTCTAGGGTAGTGGCGTGCGCAAGAAGGCGTTTATCTTGTTCAAGAATTACCTCAAGCCCGGCATGGCTATCACCTAGCTGACCACTCACGAATATTTTATCCCCTACATTCGCTCCAGAGCGAAGCAGTGCCTCTCCTTTTGGAATAAAGCCATGAACGGTCAAGGTAATGCTTAAAGGGCCTCGTGTTGTGTCTCCACCAATCAGTTGCAGATTATGCGCATCCGCTAGCGGGAAAAAACCATCACAAAACTGCTTTAGCCATTTTTCGTCTGGTTTAGGCAATGAAATAGCCATCGACACCCATGCAGGTTCAGCGCCCATCGCCGCTAAATCACTAATATTAGAGGCTAATGCTTTGTGCCCTACCCACTTTGGGTCTGCATCGATAAGAAAATGAGTACCGGCAACCAATGAATCTGTACTGACCGCCACGAAACAGCCATGAGGCGCGCTTAAAAGAGCGCAATCATCACCAACAGAAAGCTCAACATCGTCCCGCTTTACCTTCTGATTAGCAAAGTACTTACTGATTAACTCAAATTCTCCGGCCACAATGACTCCATTTAGGGTTGGATACATACAAAAAAGGCCAGCAGAAGCTGACCTTTATAACGTTATTACTTCAATAATCTGGTTTGATTATTTTTTGTTTTTACGAAGTGATGGCGCGGCTTTATCAAGCACACCATTAACGAACTTATAGCTGTCTTCTGCAGCAAATACTTTCGCTAATTCAATCGCTTCGTTAATCACAACTTTATGAGGTACGTCTTCACGACGAGTCATCTCATAAATAGCAAGACGAAGAAGCGCTAGCTCCATCATATCCAAGTCCTGCATAGGACGAGAAAGGAATGGACGTAGCTTGCTGTCGAGCTCTTGGTGAGACAGTGCAACACCAGTCAACAGATCACGGAAGTATGCGACATCTGTTTCTTGTTCGTTCAGCGCTGGCTCATCAGCTTGGGTTTCTTCTTCCCCGTACTTTCCAGCGGACAAAAACTGTTCTTCTACAGTAGCGATATTCTCTTTAGTGATCTGCCAAGAATATATAGCTTGTAGAGCAAATTGACGTGCATTACGACGTGCGGCTGGTTTCACACTGGCCCCCATTAGGAATCGATTTCAGAAAGAACGTTGATCATTTCAAGCGCGCTGAGTGCTGCCTCTGCACCTTTGTTACCAGCCTTGGTTCCGGCACGCTCGATAGCTTGATCTATGGTATCAACAGTCAATACACCAAACGCAACTGGCAGACTATGCTCCAGAGACACTTGTGCAAGACCTTTATTACACTCACTACAAACATAGTCGAAGTGTGGTGTTCCACCACGAATAACACTACCTAAAGCCACGATTGAATCGTATTTTTCAGTACGAGCAACACGTTGAGCCACTAGAGGTAATTCTACCGCACCAGGGCAACGTACTACTGTGATATTTTCTTCGGCAACCTGTCCATGGCGCTTTAAGGTATCGATAGCACCAGACAGCAAGCTTTCGTTGATAAAGCTATTGAAACGCGAAATTACAATAGCAATTTTAGCATTAGGTGCTGCAAATCCACCTTCGATGACGTTCATAAGTTTTCCTTCAACTATCTTATGAATGAGAATCGCCGGATTCTAGCACAATAGTGTGACTAGGATCTAATCTCATTTCAGCTAATTCTCTAGTTATTGAATAAACGGGTTGAAATAACAACCCGTCAAAAATTAATTGTTATTCGCACACGTACTCAACAACGTCTAGACCAAAGCCTGACAGTGAGTGATAACGCTTATTGCTTGATGACATCAGCTTCATTTTGCTCACGCCCATATCAGCAAGAATCTGAGAACCGACACCAACGCGGCGTGAGGTACCCTGCTTTTTCGCCATGGTTGGCGCTTCGCCTTTATCTTGCTGTTCAAATGCTTTTAGCTTGTGAATCAGTTGTTCGCTGGTTTCTTCGTTACCCAGCACCACTAGCACACCGCCTTCATCACCAATGCGTTGCATTGCAGTATCTAAAGACCAGCTACGATCCGAGTTGCGGTTTGAGCGCAGTAGATCAGTAAAAGTATCTTGCAGGTGTACACGCACCAAACACGCCTCTTCCGACACTTCACCTTTACGCAAAGCGTAGTGAATTTGATTGTCGATAGTATCGCGGTAAGTCACCATATCGAAATCACCAAACTCTGTTGGTAATTTACATTCAGCAACGCGCTCAATGGTCGTTTCCGTGTTGTTACGGTACTCAATTAGGTCAGCAATTGTGCCTAGCTTAACGCCGTGTTTTTCAGCAAAAATTTCTAAATCTGGACGGCGAGCCATTTCGCCATCGTCTTTCAAGATTTCTACGATAACAGATGCTGGTTCACAACCGGCAAGACGAGCTAAATCACAGCCTGCTTCAGTGTGTCCTGCGCGTGTTAATACGCCGCCATCTTGCGCTGAAAGAGGGAAAATATGACCCGGCTGAACCAGATCAACCGCCTTTGCATCAGCGGCAACAGCTGCTTGAACTGTGACTGCGCGATCCGCTGCAGAAATCCCGGTTGTTACGCCTACCGCAGCCTCTATAGAGACAGTAAACGCTGTTGAATATTGAGCGTTATTATCTTGAACCATAGGTGGCAAACCTAGACGAGCACAACGCTCTTGAGTCATGGTTAGACAAATAAGGCCGCGTCCATAGGTCGCCATAAAGTTAATAGCTTCAGGAGTAATGTGCTCCGCCGCCATGATAAGGTCGCCTTCGTTCTCACGATCCTCATCATCCATCAGGATAACCATCTTACCTAAGCGAATATCTTCAATAATTTCTTGTGGTGAGCTGATAGGCATATTTTAATTCCTAGTTTTTATATCCTAGTTAAGTGTTTGTCACACGCGTTAAATAACGCCTATGCAAAGCCGTTTTGTTGTAAAAATTCCATAGTCATCGAGGAAGACTCCTGAGATTGTTCTGATCCTACACCGAGCAATCGCTCCATATAGCGAGCCAGTACATCAACCTCTAGGTTTACTTTTCTTCCTACGACAAATTCATCAATAATGGTCTGTTGCGCGGTATGAGGCACAATGGTTAATTTAAAACCATTTTTACGCAAATCATTAACAGTTAGGCTAATGCCATCCACCGTAATTGAGCCCTTTTGCGCCACATAACGCTCTAATTCACTCGGCAGTTCAACCCAGTATTCAACCGCGCGACCGACAGGGATTCTTTCTATGATTGTTCCAACGCCATCGACGTGTCCAGAAACGATATGCCCACCAAAACGAGTGGTCGGAAGCATCGCTTTTTCAAGATTAACTCTATCGCCAACTTGATACTGAGCAAAGCCAGTTGCAGTCAGCGTTTCTACCGATAAGTCAGCGGTAAATGAGCGCTGATCAAAGCGGACTACTGTTAGGCAGATGCCATTGGTTGCAATACTGTCGCCCAATTTAACATCTGACATATCTAGAAGCCCAGTTTCTACTGTAATAGAAATATCTTCACCTTGATTGGTGATGTTAGCTAGGGTGCCAACGGCTTCAACGATACCGGTAAACATAGTTAATCCTGTTCTATTGTAATGATTTAAAGGTAGCAACCAGCTTAATGTCTGGCCCTACTTGGGTGAGTTGCTCTATCTGCAACTCAACAGCTTGTTGCATATCGGTCAATCCTAATAAATTGACCAAGCCTCGACCATCGGTCCCCATAATCTTTGGCGCTAAATAAACAATAAGCTCATCGACAAGTTGTTGCTCAATAAAGCTTGCAGCCAGGGTCGCCCCTGCTTCAACCCAGATGTGATTGATATTGTGTTGTGATGCTAGATTTACAAGTAGTTCAGCTAAATCCACACCACTATTTTTTGAACTTGCACTCTGAGCCTGTTGCTCAGGCATCACCAACACCTCTCCGGAGGTGTTAAATAAGCGCAGATCTTGAGTAAGATTTCTTTGACGATCTAAGATAACTCGTACGGGTTGTCTCACTTCACCTTCAGGATATAAAGCCTGCGTCTCGTCTGAGAGCTCTTCAAAGCGCACATTGAGTGAAGCATTATCATCAATCATCGTTTTAGAGGTGGATAAAATCGCTCCCGCTTGAGCGCGATAAAGCTGTACATCCGCTCTAGCTTGACCACTGGTAATCCATTGGCTTTTGCCATTACTCAGGGCTGTTTTTCCATCAAGACTGGCTGCCATTTTTAGCTGAACCCAAGGCAGACCGGTGCGCATTTTCTTTAAAAACGGACGATTGATACGCTCAGCTTCTGATTCTAATAATCCAACTTGAACCTCAATACCTGCTTCTCTAAGCATAGCAATACCGTTACCGGATACTTGAGGATTAGGATCTTGCATAGCGCAGATAACGCGAGACACACCCGCTTTAATCAGTCCCTCGGCACAGGGTGGCGTTCGACCATAATGCGAGCAGGGTTCTAAAGTGACATAGGCGGTAGCACCGACAGATTTTTCAGCGGCCATTCTCAAGGCGTGCACTTCGGCATGAGGACCACCCGCACGAATATGATAGCCATGACCGACAACGCTTTCACCTTGTGTAATCACACAACCAACGTTGGGATTGGGGTGCGTTGTAAAACGTCCCTTTTCGGCTAATTTAATCGCTTTTGCCATCATTTGATGGTCAAACAAAGAAAAACTCATTTAGATAACTCTTGAGAAGACGGCACTATATTTAAAAACATAACCAAAACACTAATCTTCCAGTCTCGCAATCTCTTCGCCAAACTCTCTAATATCTTCAAAGCTGCGATAAACTGACGCGAAACGAATATAAGCGACTTTATCCAACTCTTTAAGTTGCTCCATTACCAAGTTACCGATCATGTCACTAGACACTTCTCGTTCACCGGTGGCACGCAACTTAGAACTAATCACACTCAGAGACAATTCAACCGCGTCCGCACTTACAGGGCGTTTTTCTAATGCGCGATGCAAACCATTAGCAAGTTTATCTTCGTTGAAAGGTTCGCGATTTCCATTAGATTTGATCACTTTTGGCATCACTAACTCTGCTGTTTCAAACGTGGTGAAACGTTCATTACAAGCAAGGCATTGGCGGCGACGGCGTACTTGATGCCCGTCAGCAACCAATCGAGAGTCAATGACTTTCGTCTCATTCTCTGAACAAAATGGGCAGTGCATACAAGCTCCATAATAATGAAAAAAGGGGGACTATGCTGTAAGGGTAATGAACCTAATTAACGTTCAAGTTCCCTGTTTACAAGGCAAAGTAATTATAACTTTTCAGTGTAACGGATTTATAGAATGGATTCGAGATAGTTAAGCAAAGGAAATAAAACAAAAAAACGCTATGTGATAAATCTCTATTACTTTTGTGTAACAAGGTAGCCTTATCCAGTGATAAGGCTACCTGAGGTTTTTATAATAAGATGGTAGGTACTATGGTCTTGGTAAGTAATTACCTTTACCGACCCACTTGTAGCTAGTCAGCTCTTCCAGCCCCATAGGCCCGCGAGCATGTAATTTTTGAGTGGATACTGCCACCTCTGCGCCCAAGCCAAATTGAGCACCATCTGTAAAGCGTGTCGAAGCATTCACATACACTGCCGCAGAACCTGCCGCATTGATAAAGCGTTCAGCATTATTTAAATCATTAGTCATGATGGCATCGGAGTGACTGGCATTATGATCGCGCATATGTTTAATTGCTGCGTCCACATCATCGACCACTTTGATCCCAAGAACAAACGCCAACCATTCGGTATCAAAGTCACCGTCTTTGGCTTCTCGCACGCTATTAGCATCAGCTAAATATGGCGCAGCATTGGCGTCAGCAACAAACTCAACTTTATCGCTTAGATTATTCGCCAATTTAGCGAGAAATTCTTTAGCTACCGCTTGGTGTACCAATAGCGTATCTAACGAGTTACATGCCGATGGACGCTGCACTTTAGAGTTCTCAACCACGGTTAATGAACGCTCTATATCGGCACTTTCATCAACAAAGATATGAGAAATACCAAAGCCACCAATGATCACGGGAATGGTGCTATTTTCTTTACACATTTTATGTAAGCCAGCGCCGCCACGAGGAATGATCATATCGACGTATTCATCGAGCTTTAATAGCTGAGACACCAATTCACGATCGGGCTTATCAATGTATTGCACCGATGCGCCCGGCAATCCCGCTTGTTCCAGCGCAGTTTGAATCACTTTAACCAGCGCCATGTTGGAATAGAAGGTTTCTCTTCCGCCACGTAAAATACTGGCATTACCGGTTTTTAAACACAGTGAAGCGATATCAATGGTCACGTTAGGTCTTGCTTCATAAATCACACCCACGACCCCTAAAGGTACACGGCGACGAGATAACGACAGACCATTTTCCAATACTCGGCTATCTAACTCACTGCCGATAGGATCGTTAAGTTTGATAACATTACGCACATCATCTGCAATGGCTTTTATGCGTGCTTCGTTTAACAGTAAGCGGTCTAATAACGCCTCACTCATTCCCGCATCACGGCCATTTTTAATATCAATAGCGTTAGCATCAAGAATTGTTTTTGATTGTTTTTCAAGCTCATCGGCCATAATCGCAAGAGCTTGATTCTTGGTTGCTGTCGTTGTTGTCGCTAATGTAAAAGACGCTTGCTTTGCGCGTTGGCCTAGTTGAATAAGATCCACTATGTCATCCTCTTTAAATATTGTTGAACAGGATTGTTCCTTAATCCTGCATCATGACCAAATCATCACGGTGTATTATTTCTGAGCCATAATCATGCCCTAGAACCTCAGCAATTGCTTTACTGTGCATACCCTGAATTTGGTTTAAATCTTCACTTGAATATCGAACTAAGCCCTTAGCAATTAACACACCCGATTGATTCACAATACGGGCGACTTCGCCTCTAGCAAAGATACCGTTAACCGTCACTACGCCTTTCGCTAAAAGGCTGCTGCCTTTACTTTGCAAGGCATTTACTGCGCCTTGATCAATCACAATATCACCAGAGGCGGCTGGGCCGGCAAGTATCCAACGTTTTCTGTTTTCCAAAGAATCTGGCAGCGGTAAAAAGCGTGTGCCACATGGCGAAGATGAAACACTTTCTAAAATGACGTTTTCTGCGCTACCCGCGGCAATAATAACTTCTATACCAGAGCGTGTAGCAATCTCGGCAGCTTGCAATTTTGTGGCCATGCCACCGGTGCCAAGTGTCGTACCACTTCCACCGGCAGTCTTACGTAAGGACTCATCAATACTTGTGACTTCGCGAATCAACTTAGCGTCTGGGTTGCTTCTAGGATCAGCTGTAAATAACCCTGATTGATCGGTTAATAGCAGTAGTTTATCCGCGCCACATAAAATGCCAACTAACGCCGATAGATTATCGTTATCACCAACTTTTATTTCCGTGGTTGCGACCGCATCGTTTTCATTAACAATGGGGATGATTTGGTATTCAAGTAAGGTATTAATGGTGTCGCGAGCATTGAGAAATCGCTCTCTGTCTTCAAGATCCGCTCGAGTTAATAGCATCTGCCCTATTTTCAGATTATAGATAGAAAATAAAGACTCCCACACTTGAATAAGATGAGACTGACCTACAGCGGCTAATAGTTGTTTGGTGGACATTGAATTGGGAAGTTCGGGGTGTCCTAGTTGCTCTCGCCCTGCGGCAATAGCTCCAGAGGAAACCAATACAAGGTTATAACCTTGCTCTTTCAACTCCGCACATTGACGAACCAATTCCACCATATGGGCGCGGTTAAGATACTGAGATCCACCGGTAAGTACGCTAGTACCTAGTTTCACCACAACTGTCTTAGCTTGCATTTATTACTCATTAATACTAATAAAAAAGAATACTCTTTTTTAACAAGCTAAGTCCTGTTTCACAAGTAAAAAAACAAAAAGGCGCCCTAAGGCGCCTTGATTTTCTATTTTTCGCTATGCGACGACTTCAGAGTCTTGGTGAAGCTCAAATTCAAACTCAAACTGCTTACTCAGCTGTTCTTTTATTTTTGATTCAAAAACCGTTTGCGTGCGCTGTACTTCAGCTTCTGCTGTGGCTGGAAGTTTTTCATCTATCCATGCCCCAGATGCATTATATTTACCATGATGAAAACGCGCGATACAGATTGAACCTTCATCTTGTTTTTCCAGTTCCATCCACCAGCCCCAAAATTCACGGCACTCTGGTGACTTTTTATCATCAACACAAACCGATAAACAGTCGAACAAAAATAAGTTCGGCTGACACTCAGACTCACGCAGATAAGGTCCGATTGCTTTAAGCTTAGCAATCATTCGATGATAAGTGGGTTGCTTCCCTAGCATAATAACTCCATGTATTATTTTTATTATAAACACAACAACTGGTGTTTATTGTTACTCTTCAGCTACATAAACGCACCCATAGTGCCACTAGTTTCATACACTTGTCACGATTTTAATTCTTCAATAAGCCAATTCACCGCAAGATCCAGTGACTGCTGATAGCCTGATGTAAGATTTTTTGATGGTACTTTTACCGCTTTCCCCATCTTACTGGACATTGCGATTAACTGATTATCGGTATGAGGCGCGACTGGATCACCATCTAAAGAAATCGCTAATAAAGGTACACTGGTTCGTCTAGAAGCCAGTAGGCCTTGGGTTTTTAGAGACCATGCGGACATTTGCCCTGCAAGACTTTGAATATCAATAGGCAATTTACCTAATCGAGACCCCAGAACGTCTAAATACATCTTCGGCATATTAATAAGTTTTTGAGGCGACGCTAAAATATCATGCACCGGTGCGCCAATGGTCACACACGCTTTAATTCGACTGGCTTCAAGAAGGCTCAAACGTACTAATGCATTGCCACCAAAGCGAAACCCTAGTAGTCCTACATTCCAGTGATCAACAAACGGAACCTTTGGTAAGTAATCTAAAAGCGCTTTATGCAAACAGCTAGAATCTTCCGATAATGTCCAGTGACTGCTTTTGCCAATGGAAGGCATATCAATAGTCAGCATCGCAAACTCATTAGGCGCTAGATAATCAAGAAACAACTTCCACATATCGGTTTGAACACTATCCAGACCGGCACAAACAATAACCACAGGCAGCGGACGCTCGGTATGAGGTAAATGCAGGTTAGCCTGAACCGTTTTGCCTTTATAAGGTACATTCAATTGCTTGAATACATACTGACTTTTCTCTGATGCTTCGTTATACGCTTTATTGGCAAGCACTTGCGCCTGTGATGCTAAGTTGTCGCCTTTAATGTGCGGATACGCTGCAATGCTAAAGTACAAACTGGCTTTATATAGGGCAAGCGCAGCCTCTTCACCTTTTAATTCGAATGCTCGGCGTTGATGCTCCATCCCCGCTTGGGTCCATTCATAAGCCCAGTTACCTGAGCGAAATCCCATTACGGTATCAAGCCATTGATCGTTAGTGCGAGAGTTTGTTGAAGATGAAATACGCGCTAAGACTTGCTCTTGTTCAATAGGATCGGCACCTTGCCAAATCCACTGCAAACGACGAAGGTTACGATACCAAGAATGGGAAGGCTTGCTCTCTAATTGGCTTAAACTACTTGGCATATATTGAGTTAAACCAGAGGTTTCTCTTGCTTGCATGTTCTTGGTAAACAGTTTTTCAGAAAGGTTTTTGTCTTTATCATCATTCATAGGAAAGCGTCTGTATGTTGAACTTATGACTAAGCATAAACAAAAAATGCCTCTAAATAGAGGCATTTCACATAAAATCTAATTTTTGCTTTTAGCAAAAAAGGTCATTGACCCAAATTACTTACGCTTACGATTGATAGGTTCTGCAAATGTAAGTTGCATGTCCCATGGTTGCTCAATCCAAGTTTCTTGCGCAATGTCGACTACATAGTCATCTAGCAACTCAACGCCAGAAGGTTTTGCACATACCGCAATTAATTTAGCTTTAGGGTACATTTTGCGTAATTGACGCGCAGTGTCACCACTATCAACTAAATCTTCAACGATAAGGAAGCCTTCACCGTCGCCCTCAGGAGCTTTAAGAACTGTCATATCGCGCTGGTGATCATGATCGTAGCTTGAGATACAAATAGTATCTACATAACGAATCCCTAATTCACGAGCAAGGATAGCAGCGGGTACTAAACCACCACGGCTCACGCCCCAGATCCCTTTCCACTGTTCTGCTGGCATTTGACGCCTAGCAAGTTCGCGACAGTTAGTTTGCATTTCATCCCAAGTGATGACGTATTTTTTTGGCATAGCGGGTAAACCTATTTAAGACTAAATTAAGCGGCTAATACATATTTCAAAATAAATATAGCAGACATAACCCAAACACTAAGGGATACATCGCGTCCTTTACCACTCAACAATTTAATTGCTGCGTAAGAAATAAAGCCTAGTGTGATGCCTTCTGCAATAGAGAATGTTAATGGCATCAATAAGCAAGTTACTACAACAGGTGCAGCTTCTGTAATGTCACTCCAGTCGATATTAACCAGACCAGATAGCATCAAGATAGCAACATAAAACAACGCACCCGCAGTAGCGTATGCCGGAATCATACCCGCTAATGGCGAAAACAGCAAAGCCAATAAGAAAAGCACACCAACCGTTACGGCAGTAAGACCAGTACGGCCACCAGCTGCCACGCCCGCTGTAGATTCTACATAAGAAGTCGTGTTTGAAGTACCAAGCAAAGCACCAATTGATGTTGCTGTAGAGTCAGCAAGTAATGCTTTATTCAAACGAGGCAGTTTGCCATCTTCTGTCATTAGGTTCGCTTTTGATGCAACACCGACTAACGTACCTGCTGTATCAAATAAGTCGACAAACAAGAACGCAAAGATGACTGAAATCATGCCAACTTCAAATACACCAGAAAAATCCAATTGCATGAATGTCGGTGCGATACTTGGAGGCGGAGCGATGATGCCATGATATTGAACATCACCAAAGATCATGCCTAAAACAGTAACCGCAAGAATTGCGATCATTACTGCGCCGCGAACACCACGGTGAACCAATGCAATAGTAATAAAGAAGCCAACCGCAGCTAATACAGCGTGCAGGCCAGTAATATCACCCATAGAAACAAGCGTTGCTGGGTTATCCACTACAATGCCGGCATTCTTTAGGCCGATAAATGCCAAGAAAAGACCAATACCGGCTGAAATACCAGTACGTAGTGACATTGGAATTGAGTTGATGATCCACTCTCGAACGCGAAGAAGGCTAAGAATAATGAATAATACGCCCGAGACAAATACTGCTGCTAATGCAACTTGCCACTCATAGCCCATGCCCAATACAACACCATAAGTGAAGAAAGCATTTAGACCCATACCCGGCGCTTGAGCGATAGGATAGTTAGCATATAGACCCATAACAAGACAGCCAACTGCAGCGGCTAGACAGGTAGCAACAAATACAGCGCCATGATCCATTCCTGTTGCTGATAACATAGTCGGGTTAACGAAAATGATATAAGCCATTGTCAGGAAGGTAGTTATACCTGCAATGATTTCCGTGCGAACAGTTGTCCCGTGTTCACGTAGTTTGAAGAGCTTCTCCAGCATTATCAATTCCTAAAAATATGTAAAAGTAAACGTTTGCGTATCTAAATTGGCGTGAATTATAGAGAGTTAAATAACGAAATACCATACTGTTTTATTCAGAAATTCATTTATAGACAATACACCGCCTATTTTAGCCCCCCACCGACAACATAACCTATTGATATGAAAGTATATTTACTCATAAAGTGCTCTAGATCAAAGAGTGTGCTTTTTGTACACATTGCAAATTTATCTGGCAAAATACAGTGATTTTCTACCCATGTAGCACATAAAAATACATCACTCACAAGGATATGCTCTTTAGCGCACTCAAACTGACTTATTAACAAGATAAGTGAACGGAATATAGAACGGATTTGTAGAGAACATTGAGGCGAAAAAAAAGCCGCTCCAGATTGGACGGCTTATGAAATCAGTAATTAATTTCTAATATATCAGGGGTGAACCGAAGTTCAATCACATGCTTAAAAACCCTACTAAAGGGCTGAATTCATAGTTATATAACCTTCATTGGCCGACAAGCCGAAAGATTAATAACTACAACTTCAATACTAACCAATTGATAAACAACAGATTAATACTTTAAATTAGCACTGATACAGACAGTATAATGAGTGGGGTAACTCACAGAAGGGTTGTCTGTATCGACAGGAAATATATTACCAATACTGTAATTTAATTACAAGTATTATTATTAAGTCATACAAGAAAAGACGATTTAGTGAGCTAGTTTGGTAATTTAATTTCACCATCGAAATAAATAAAGGTCGAAACATATTAACTACTCGCTTATAACAATCCCTCTTTAGCTTACGTTACATCTGGTACTTTACCTGTCCAACTACACGCTAGAGTGATATTCTGCTCGCATAAAATTGACCGATAAAGTAAACGGCCATCTACAGCAATTAAATGCTGTCCCCCTATGCATGAAGGAGTATTACATGTCCCAGTTTCTTAACGAGATTAGCCAGCAAACTAAAAATCCAATCTGGCCATTTTTTGATACGATCTGCTCTATCCCTCACCCATCAAAACATGAACAGGCGCTTTCCGATCACATCGTGGCGTGGGTAAAAGAGCAAGGGCTTTCAGTAAAGTCGGATGCCGTTGGTAATCTATTTATCAAAAAACC
The DNA here is from genome assembly GCF_001676025.1 of Vibrio sp. UCD-FRSSP16_30. Classification (GTDB taxonomy): domain Bacteria; phylum Pseudomonadota; class Gammaproteobacteria; order Enterobacterales; family Vibrionaceae; genus Vibrio. The sequence continues at coordinate 27,192 of NZ_LZFW01000004.1, read as the reverse complement.
TGCAACCACAGGAATGGAAAATAAGAAAGGCGTTGTTCTTCAAGCTCATATCGATATGGTGCCGCAAAAGAATGAAGATACAGAGCATGACTTCACAACGGACCCTATCCTTCCATACATTGATGGTGAGTGGGTAACCGCGACAGGTACAACTCTTGGCGCTGATAATGGTATTGGCATGGCATCATGTCTGGCTGTTCTTGCATCCACAGAGATTGAGCACGGACCGATTGAAGTGCTTCTGACTATTGATGAAGAAGCAGGAATGAACGGCGCGTTTGGTCTTAAAGAAGGCTGGCTTGAAGGTGATATCTTACTTAACACCGACTCTGAGCAAGAAGGTGAAGTGTATATGGGTTGCGCAGGTGGCGTAGACTCTAGCCTAGAATTTGCGATTACTCGTGAAGCACTTCCACAAGGATACGTCACTAAAAAACTGATCCTGAAAGGTTTAAAAGGCGGTCACTCTGGTTGTGATATTCATACTGGTCGTGGCAATGCCAACAAACTATTAGTTCGTTTTCTTGCTGGTCACGCACAAGAATTAGAATTAAGACTGATTGATTTTAATGGTGGTAGCCTACGTAACGCGATTCCTCGTGAAGGTTCTGTAACGGTTGCTTTGCCAACAGAAAATCTAGCTAAGCTAGAAGAGCTATATCGCTTTTATGCAGACATGCTTACTAACGAACTTGGCGCAGTTGAAACTGGCCTTGTGACTTTCATTGAAGATACACAAGCGCAATTTGCTGTATTTGCTAAAGAAAGCCAACAAGCATTTATTGCAGCACTTAATGCATGCCCTAACGGCGTAATGCGTATGAGTGATGCGATTGAAGGCGTAGTAGAAACCTCTTTAAACCTTGGTGTTATTACCACAGAAGAAGACAAAGTCACCGCTTTGTGTCTTATCCGCTCTTTAATTGATTCAGGCAGAACTCAAGTTGAAGGTATGCTAACTTCAATTGGCGATCTTGCCGGTGCTAAAGTGACTTTCTCTGGTACTTACCCAGGTTGGAAGCCTGATGCAGATTCTGAAATCATGGCTATCTTCCGTGACATGTACCAAGAAGTTTATGGCCATAAGCCAAACATCATGGTTATTCACGCCGGTCTTGAGTGTGGTTTATTTAAAAAGCCTTATCCAAATATGGATATGGTTTCATTTGGTCCAACCATCAAATTCCCTCACTCACCCGATGAGAAGGTTAAAATTGATACGGTTGATCTGTATTGGGAACAAATGGTTAATCTGCTTAAACATATTCCAGAAAAAGCATAAACTTCACCATTAGCTAAATATAAAAGAAGCCGAGCATTTATGCTCGGCTTCTTTTTACTAAATCAAACAACAATAAATTGTCTTTTTAAAAGATGCTTTACGCTTTGGTTGCGGCAAGTTCTTGCAGTTGAGAAAGTGTCGTTTCTGACACAAGATCGCCATTGTAGTAATAGCTAACCTTCTCACCATCACGAATACCCATAATCAGTGCTTTATCACCATTATTGTAGGTAACGTTCATTTGCACTGTATTCGCATCAATCGCTTCAAATGTTGATGACTCAACCTGACGCATAGTGATTGGATCAAGCGGCGCTTCCGTTAGAGAAGGATCAAGATCTTTGTTCATGTTGTACATTGTATCAACTTTTGAATCAAAGATGTGCGGCTTACCATTTAGTGGGTTTTTACCCGCCCAGAATTCGATAGAGTTAAATATTAAAGTATCTGCGGCAACTGACAATGCATACACAGGAGCAAGAAGCATGTTCACACCACCACGAGCATAGCGGTTATCGACAACTTCCAAGTTAAACTTCATGACGTAACCTGTCACGGCATTACTACCAATACAACCAGTTAGTGACGCTGCAACTACTGCTAGACCTACTGCTTTTAAGCCAAGTTTTTTCATTCTGTGGTTCCTTCCGTTTTTTATAATGAAACACCTATCCCTTTTCAAAATAGTCTACTTTCAAGCATTTACCATTAATCGTCCCACTTATTTACACTTTTTTATGTGTCATTTTAAGAACAGCATTTCTCGCTCAAGGTAGGCCGTCGATAAAGCATCAATACCAAATTCAATTTCGCAAACATAAAAAAAGCGACCTAAAAAGGTCGCTTATCAATTTCATATTATGCTAGGTATGAATTAGCCGATGTTCTTACGAACATTGCGGAACATTCTCATCCATGCAGAATCTTCACCCCAAGACTCAGGAGCCCAAGAGTTAGCTACCGTTCTAAATACACGCTCAGGGTGAGGCATCATAATTGTTACCTTACCATCAGCGGTTGTTAGACCTGTAATCGCGTTTGGTGAACCATTCGGGTTGTTCGGGTATTGCTGAGTCGCATTACCTAGGTTGTCTACATAACGCAGTGCAACCGTACCAGAATTTTCAATCGCATTTAGGTGAGCAGTATCTTTCACTTCTACGCGGCCTTCACCGTGAGAAACAGCGATAGGCATACGAGAACCAGCCATACCATCAAAGAATACAGAATCAGACTTCTGAACTTCAACCAAGCTAAAGCGAGCTTCAAAGCGCTCTGATTCGTTGCGTACGAATCGAGGCCAAAGATCAGCGCCAGGAATCAATTCTTTTAGGTTTGATAGCATTTGACAGCCGTTACACACACCTAGAGAGAAAGTATCTTGACGATTAAAGAAGCTTTCAAATTGGTCACGCGCTTGAGCATTGAAAAGGACAGACTTAGCCCAACCTTCACCCGCACCCAGTACGTCACCGTAAGAGAAGCCACCACAAGCCACAAGACCTTGGTACTCTTCTAGTACTGCTTTACCAGTTAAGATGTCGCTCATGTGGATATCAACAGAATCAAAACCTGCGCGGTCAAATGCTGCTGCCATTTCAACGTGAGAGTTAACACCTTGCTCACGTAAAATAGCCATCTTAGGTTTAACACCTGTTGCGATGTAAGGCGCTGCTACGTCTTCACGTACATCAAAGCTAAGGTCAACATTCAAACCAGGATCTGAGTTGTCTTTCTTCGCTGCAAACTCTTGGTCTGCACAAGCTGGGTTATCACGCAGTGCTTGCATCTTATGCGTGGTTTCAGCCCAGATAGTACGAAGCTCTGTACGAGAACGTTGTATCACAGCGTTACCGTTAGCAAAGATTTCAACGCTATCGGTTGCTTCTACAGTACCGATAACATGTGAACAATCTTGTAAGCCATTTTCAGCAAGTACTGTGCGAACCAGTTCAAGGTCATCATTCTTAACTTGAACAACTGCGCCTAACTCTTCGTTAAATAGTACCGCTAGAGTGTCTTCACCAAGCTCAGAGATATCAGCTTTCACGCCACAGTGACCCGCAAATGCCATTTCAGCAAGCGTTACTAATAAACCGCCATCGCCTTTATCGTGGTAAGCCACAAGCTTGTCATCACGAACCAGCGTTTGCATTGCATCAAAGAAGCCTTTTAGCTGCTCTGCATTGTCGACATCAGCAGGCTTATCACCCAACTGCTTGTAAACTTGCGCAAGCGCTGTTGCGCCCATGCGGTTTTTACCGTTACCAAGATCAACCAATACTAGGCTTGATTCACCTTTGTCAGTGCGAAGCTGAGGAGTCACTGTCTTACGAACATCTTCCACACGACCAAATGCGGTGATAACCAATGAAAGTGGAGAAGTCACTTCTTTGTCTTCGCCGTTTTCGTTCCATTTAGTCTTCATAGACATTGAGTCTTTACCAACAGGAATCGTTAGACCCAGTGCAGGACAAAGCTCTTCACCTACCGCTTTAACCGCTTCATAAAGACCCGCATCTTCACCAGGGTGACCTGCTGGAGACATCCAGTTAGCAGAAAGCTTAATACGTTTAATATCGCCGATATCAGTGCCGGCGATGTTAGTCAGAGACTCACCTACCGCAAGACGCGCTGAAGCGCCAAAGTCTAGAAGTGCAACCGGAGTACGCTCACCCATAGACATAGATTCGCCGTGGTAAGTATCGTAACTTGCCGCAGTAACTGCACAGTTAGCCACAGGAACCTGCCAAGGACCAACCATTTGGTCACGAGCAACCAAGCCCGTCACACTGCGGTCACCAATGGTGATAAGGAATGTTTTCTCAGCAACGGTTGGCAAGCGTAGAACGCGGTCTAGCGCTTCATTTAGCTCAATGCCATCGCGGTTGATCGCAGGGCTATCCACTTTAAGAGTTTTCACATCACGGTACATCTTAGGTGTCTTACCTAAAAGTACGTCCATTGGCATATCAATTGGCGTGTTGTCGAAGTGAGAATCTTCTAGAGTCAGTTGACGCTCTTCTGTTGCGATACCGACAACCGCATACGGTGCACGTTCACGTTTACAAATTGCATCAAAGGTTGCCATGTTTTCATCAGAAACAGCCATTACGTAACGTTCTTGAGATTCGTTACACCAGATAGCCAGTGGGCTCATGCCCGGCTCATCGTTAGGCACGTCACGTAGTTGGAATTTACCACCACGTTCGCCATCATCAACAAGCTCAGGTAGTGCGTTAGAGATACCACCTGCGCCCACATCGTGAATGAATGCAATTGGGTTATCGTCACCTAACTGCCAACAGCCATCGATCACTTCCTGACAACGACGTTCCATCTCTGGGTTTTCGCGTTGTACTGAAGCAAAGTCTAGATCTTCTGCTGATTGACCTGATGCCATAGAAGATGCCGCGCCGCCACCAAGACCGATGTTCATAGCAGGACCGCCAAGAACAATCAGCTTAGCGCCAACAGGAATTTCTTTCTTCTGTACGTGTCCATCACGGATATTACCCATACCACCAGCAATCATGATTGGCTTGTGGTAACCACGGATTTCTTCACCCGCGTGAGAAGTCACTTTTTCTTCGTAAGTACGGAAGTAACCCAGTAGGTTTGGACGACCAAATTCATTGTTGAATGCAGCGCCGCCTAGCGGACCTTCAGTCATAATATCCAATGCCGTAACAATACGACCTGGCTTACCAAAGTCGGTTTCCCATGGTTGTTCAAAACCAGGAATACGTAGGTTTGAAGTAGTAAAGCCCACTAAACCTGCTTTTGGTTTACCGCCGATACCTGTTGCGCCTTCATCACGGATTTCACCACCAGAACCGGTAGAAGCACCTGGCCATGGAGAAATTGCCGTTGGGTGGTTATGAGTTTCCACCTTCATCAAGATGTGTGCAGGTTCGTGGTTGTAAGAATATTGACGCGTTTCAGGATTTGGGAAGAAACGACCAACTTCAGAGCCTTCCATTACCGCTGCATTATCTTTATAAGCAGATAATACGTGGTCAGGAGTGACTTCCATGGTGTTCTTAATCATTTTGAACAAAGACTTGTCTTGAACGACGCCGTCGATTGTCCAATCTGCATTAAAGATTTTATGACGACAGTGCTCAGAGTTAGCTTGAGCAAACATCATCAATTCAATGTCGTTTGGATTACGGCCTAGCGTATTAAAGCTATCGACTAGGTAATCAATCTCGTCTTCAGCTAACGCAAGACCCAAAGTGATGTTGGCTTCTGCAAGAGCTTTACGGCCACCGGTAAGCACATCAACAACAGTGTGTGGCGCAGGCTCAGCAACAGTAAATAAAGCAGAGGCTTGTTCCATTTCATTAAAGACCACTTCCATCATGCGGTCATGAATCAATGCTTTTACTGAGTTAAGTTGAGCTTCATCTAATTGAGCCGACGTTTCAACATAGTACGCTGTACCACGTTCTAGACGCTTCACTGTATCTAGACCACAGTTGTGGGCAATATCGGTAGACTTAGATGACCATGGAGAGATAGTACCAGGACGTGGAGTCACTAGTAACAATGTACCTTGTGGCTCATGTTCTTCGATCGTTGGACCATAAGTAAGCAGTTTTTCTAGCTTATCTGTCTCTGAGGCATCGAGTTCTACACTCACATCTGCAAAATGCATAAACTCGGCATAAATACCGGTTACTGGCAGGTCTTGTTCACGACAAAGTTCTAGTAATTTTTGTACACGAAACTCAGAAAGAGCTGGGGAACCACGCAAAATTCTCATGTGCTTAGGTCTCTTTGATGATGGATTAAAGATGATATTCAAGTAAAAACAATGAGTTAATTTTAATTATTGTTTTTACTTCAACATTACCTATGTTGTTTTCGGCGTATTATAAAGCAAATCTTTTTGTGAAGTAACACAAAAAGCAACCGTTTGCGCAAATTTTTGCGTCGACAGAGTTATCAAGGAAAAATAGTGACCGTAAATTACCCATCATTTAAAAATAAAATAGGCACTCACTAAGGTCAGAAGCGCTTTCGCTTCCCCCCTGATAATGGGTTTGATATAAAGGGTATATATAAAACTTGTATCGTTAATCTTTGGAGATTCCCAACACTATGCGTCAGTCGGTGTTAACTAAAATTTATACATTGGCTATAGCGTTAGTGGCTTTGCTCTTTGTTGCGGGTTGTCAGTATGAAGTTGACACTAAAAATGAACTGCAAAAGATCCAAGAACGAGGTGTGTTACGTGTGGGCACACTCAATAATCAACTGTCTTATTACATTGGTCCTGATGGTCCAACGGGTATGGAATATGAACTGGCTTCAAAGTTTGCTGAGCAACTCGGCGTACGCTTAGAAATAAAGCCTGCTTATCGCCTATCTGAGCTTTTCCCTGCTTTAAAAAATGGTGAAATAGATATTGTTGCAGCAGGACTGACTCAAGCACCAAACCGAGTAAAAGCATTTCGCGCAGGCCCTGCCTATTACTATGTCAGCCAACAAGTCGTCTACAAAAAGGGCACTTGGCGACCAAGAAATCTTAAGCAGTTAATCGAGAGTGACGAATCATTAACTGTGGTCAAAGGTTCTCATTTTCAGCATACATTACAAGAACTCACCCAAACCCACCCTAAGCTTAAATACACGATTACCGATAACTACGATCTTAACGATCTTCTTCATCAAGTCTCTAAAGGTGAACGTCTATTTACCGTTGCTGACTCTATCGAGTTGTCACTTGCGCAGCGCATTTACCCCAATATCGCTTTGGCTTTTGAACTGACTGAAGATCAGCCTACATCATGGTATTTACGCAAAGGTATTGATGACAGCCTGTATGCTCTGGTGATCGAGTTTTTTGGTAATATTCATCAAGATGGTCAATTACACCTTATCGAAGAGAAGTATTTTGGGCATATTGAAGATTTCGATTACGTTGATACACGCGCATTTGTTCGTGCACTAGATAGCAAGCTACCAAAGTGGGAACCACTATTTCAGCAATATGCTGGAGAGTTTGATTGGCGCTTAGTTGCGGCATTGGCTTATCAAGAGTCTCACTGGAACCCTAAAGCAAAGTCTCCGACGGGTGTGCGAGGGATGATGATGCTCACCCTACCAACCGCTAAAATTGTCGGTGTTAAAGATCGCCTAGATCCAGAGCAATCCATACGCGGTGGTGTGGAGTATTTAAGAAAAATCGTTAATCGTATTCCCGATAGTATCAATCAACATGAAAAGATTTGGTTTGCCCTCGCCTCTTATAATGTTGGCTATGGCCATGTGATGGACGCCAGACGAATTGCAAAAGCACAAGGTGCAAACCCTGATCTGTGGAGTGATGTTAAAACTCGACTGCCACTTTTGCGTAAAAAAGGTTATTACGAATACACTCGATATGGCTACGCTCGAGGTGATGAAGCCTTAAATTATGTCGAAAATATTCGTCGCTATTATCAAAGTATTATTGGTCACATTGATCAACGAGACCATAGTAGTGTCGAAAGCAACACCGGAGGTTTCATTGTTATCGAAGCTCCGCAACCCTTGCAATCACAAGGCTCAAGCTCTACTGACGAATAATTAAATAGCAGTGAACTGAGTAGAGATAGCTCACATTTTACGCGCAAGCATACAAATGTTTGCTTTAATATGAGATCTACATCCTATGCTTGGATTCATATAATAGTAACAATGGTGGTCTATATATGAGTTACGCAAACATGAAAACGTCAGTGATTAAACCGTTTGCTATCACGAAGTTCTATAGGAGATTGTTCGTTGAAACTAAAAAGAAAGCTATCAAAAAAATTATCAAATAGCACTGTTTCAGCTAATCGTCGTAAGCGCATGTTAGCCAATAATAAGAAAAAACTTCTTTGGCGAAACCGTTCTTACGTAACATTAGCTTTGTAGTAAAACCGTAAGCAAACATTTAGCCAATTAGCGTTGAATGTTTGCCTAATCCCCCTTCTGCTCCGCCTCTCTTTTCAAACGCTTTAATTCCTTTTGTTCTTTCCTACGTCGCTTAAAAAACGCCTGTAATTGTGCTTTGCATTCGTCTTCCAATAGCCCCGACTCTACCGTTGCATAATGATAAGCCGCTTGGCTGGCAAACAAATCCAATACTGTCCCCGCCGCTCCTGCTTTTAAATCTGGCGCGCCAAAAACAATACGCTTTACTCGGCTATGTAATAAAGCGCCCGCACACATAGGACACGGTTCAAGCGTCACATATAAGGTTGTGTCGAGCAGGCGATAGTTTTGCAGGGTTTCACCTGCTTGCCTTAGCACCTGAATCTCAGCGTGCGCAGTGGCATCGTGTTTTCCGATACAGCGGTTCCAACCAGTAGCAATAATTTCATTATCTTTTACTAGCACAGCGCCCACCGGAACTTCCCCTTCTAGCTCTGCATTATGCGCAAGCTGGATGGCTTTTTGCATAAACAGCTTATCTTGCTCTGTGAAGGCTATCTCGGTAACAGAAGAGCTAGTAACAGAGGGCTCAGTAACTGAATGGCGTTGTTGATCACTCATAATTGGACCTGTGAATAGTATTTGCAGGCAATGTACCTTGCGAGAGTTGTTCACTCAAGAATTCTATCGCCATTTTTACCTTAGGTGACAAATGGCGGTTTTGAGGATAAAGCGCCCAAATAGGTTCTTTATCACAACGGTACTCTTTTAATATTTCTATCAGCTGTTGATCTTTTATCTGCGCAGCCACATAAAAGTCTGGAAGCTGGGTAATACCATGACCTTGTAATGCAGCCAAAGTCAGCGCATAACCACTATTACAACGTAAACTGCCTTTAATGGTTAGATTTAATTTGTGCTGATTTTCATTGAAACGCCAAGTGGATGAAGAACCTAATAAGCAAGGGTATTTTGACAGTTGCGAAGGATGCGTTGGCAATCCGTGAGCATCAATAAACTCAGAACTCGCACAAACATATTGCTGACGCTCGGTAAGCTTTTTGGCTATTAAGGTCGAATCCGCCAGATCGCCAATACGAATCGCAATATCAAATTTGTCTGCAATTAAATCTAGGCGTTGATTACTCAATTGCAGATCAAGTTCTATCTGCGGATAGCGCTTCACAAACTCAATTAACAGTGGTGCGATCACGGTTTCGCCATAAGTGATTGGGGCCGTCACTCTTAAACGTCCAATAGGTTGAGAGTGCACTTCTGTCACTTCTCTTTCAGCCTCAGCTAACCCATCAAGTAACATTCGGCACTGCTCAGCATAGCTAAGTCCCACTTCGGTCACCGATACCCGACGAGTGGTTCGAAGAACCAGTTTGATCCCTAGGTGCGCCTCCAAAGCCGATACTTTTCGGCTCACTTGAGCCACCGAGGTCTGCAATATTTCAGCCGCTTTAGTAAAACTCTCACTGTCTGCCACGGCAATGAACTCTTCTATGCCTTCCCATCGACTCATTATTACACTCACGTAAAAGTAATTTACCAATAGGCTAGTTTATCATCGTAATAGAAACAATATAATTGCGCTCATAGTCTAAAGTTTTACTTAACCCTTTTGCTAATAGGAAATCATCATGACCGAACAATTTATCAAATCACGCGCCGCTGTTGCTTGGGGTCCAAATCAACCATTAAAAATGGAAGAAGTTGATGTCATGCTGCCTAAAAAAGACGAAGTGTTAGTGAAAATCGTTGCCAGTGGCGTGTGTCACACCGATGCATTTACTCTTTCAGGAGAAGATCCTGAAGGCATTTTCCCGTCTATTCTCGGCCATGAAGGTGGCGGCATTGTTGAAATGATTGGTGAAGGCGTGACCAGTGTTGAAGTGGGCGATCATGTTATCCCGCTTTATACGGCTGAATGCGGCGAATGTAAGTACTGTAAGTCAGGTAAAACTAACCTATGCCAAGCGGTTCGTGAAACTCAAGGTAAAGGTTTAATGCCAGATGGCACAACGCGCTTTTATAAAGATGGTCAGCCTATCTATCACTATATGGGCTGTTCAACATTTTCTGAATACACGGTTCTTCCTGAAATATCATTAGCAAAAGTGTCTAAAGAAGCACCACTAGAAGAAGTGTGTCTGCTTGGTTGTGGTGTGACGACAGGTATGGGCGCAGTGCTGAAAACCGCTAAAGTCGAAAAAGGCGATAACGTGGCTATCTTCGGTCTTGGCGGCATTGGCTTGTCAGCGGTGATCGGGGCTAAAATGGCCGGCGCTAATATGATCATTGGTGTTGATATCAATGAAAGTAAGTTTGAACTGGCTAAACAGTTAGGCGCTACTCACTGCATCAATCCAAATGATTATGACAAGCCCATCCAAGAAGTCATCGTTGATCTCACTGACGGCGGCGTTGAATATTCATTTGAATGTATCGGTAACGTCAACGTGATGCGATCAGCGCTTGAGTGCTGTCATAAAGGTTGGGGCGAATCCGTTATCATTGGTGTGGCAGGCGCGGGGCAAGAAATTTCTACCCGTCCATTCCAACTCGTTACTGGTCGCGTATGGCGTGGCAGTGCATTTGGCGGTGTTAAAGGTCGCTCTGAGCTGCCAGGACTTGTTGAGCAATATCTGGCTGGTGAGTTTGGTCTGCAAGAGTTCATCACGCATACCATGGGACTGGAAGAGATTAATGAAGCGTTCGATCTTATGCACAAAGGTGAAAGCATCCGCACCGTTATTCATTTTGATAAATAAGTAAAATCAGTACAACGCTCCTTCATTGGAGCGTTTTTTATGGTGAGGATTAATCATGTCTTTAAATCAACTCTCTCAAAGCAAAGTCTGTGGCGGTACGCATACTCGATATACACACGCATCAAGCAGTGTAAATTGCGCCATGACCTTTGCTGTATTTCTCCCTGAAAGTGCGAATATAAACAATAAAGTTCCGGCTATTTATTGGCTATCAGGTCTAACCTGCACTGATGAAAACTTCATGCAAAAAGCAGGGGCTTTTAAAAAAGCAGCAGAACTGGGCATTGCGATTATTGCGCCAGATACTAGCCCGCGTGGTCAAGGTGTCGCCGATGATGCCGAGGGCGCCTATGATCTTGGCTTAGGAGCTGGATTTTATATTAATGCTACCCAAGCACCTTGGAATGAGCATTATCAAATGTACTCATACATCACTGAAGAGTTACCTGCACTGATTGAAGCTAACCTGCCAATTTCAGATGTACGTTCAATCTCAGGACATTCTATGGGTGGCCACGGCGCATTAACGATTGGGATTAAAAACCCACAACGTTATCGTTCTATTTCAGCGTTTAGTCCAATTACCAACCCATCAGAGTGCCCTTGGGGCATCAAAGCATTTAGTCACTATCTTGGCAGTGATGCTACCACTTGGAAAGAGCACGACAGTTGTGAGCTTATCAAGAAGCATGGCTGTGATAGCCCGATATTGATCGATCAAGGCGGCGCGGATAATTTCTTAGAAAAAGAGCTCAAACCCAATCATCTCATTGATGCCGCGATTGAACGTGCACCCAATTTTGAATTAAGAATTCAGCCTGGTTACGATCATAGCTACTTTTTCATTGCTAGCTTTATTGATGAGCATCTCACTTTTCACGCTCGATATCTCTAATACCATTAATCACAGTAAATAAATGTTCAGAAATCGCACAGGAAAAACACTTGAGAACAAGGCGAATATTTTTGATAAGTAGTTACTCTACAATCAAAAATTTCAACGCGGTTATCAAGTGTTTTAACCCGCTAGGCTGATCAGAGATTGACTGCGATTGGTATAATTATTGCTTGGATTAAGAAACAACAAAGCCCGCTATATAGCGGGCTTTGAGCTAGATATCTAAGAAGAGAACTTCAGAGAATCAGTGCATCTTACATAGTGTAAGTGTACGGAGCTTGGATACCCAGAGGAATACCAAGAGCCCAGTAAGCAAGTAGGAAGATAGTCCAACCAATTAGCATCGCAATTGAGAATGGCATCATCAATGAAGCCAATGTACCAATACCAGTATTCTTCACATATCGCTGACAGTAAACCACAACCAGAGGGAAGAACACCATCAGTGGAGAGATGATGTTAGAGACAGAATCACCTACGCGGTAAGCCGCTTGCGATAGCTCAGGAGAGATACCCACAGCCATTAGCATTGGCACTAAGATAGGACCAATTAACGCCCATTTAGCGGATGCAGAACCGACCAGAAGGTTAACCATAGCAGTAAGCAGAATCATACCAACCACTGTCGCTTCACCCGGAAGGTTCATCGCTTTTAGGCCTTCAGCGCCGTATAACGCCAACATAGTGCCGATGTTTGATTGACCAAATGCCACCAAAAATTGTGCACAGAAGAAAGACATCACCATGTATGCGCCCATGGTATTCATGGTTTCAGACATAGATTTAATCACATCATTGCTGGTCTTAAATTTACCAACCACACGACCGTAAACGATACCTGGAATGATAAATAGAATGAAGATCAACGGAACAATTGACTGCATGATTGGCGCTGAGAATGCCGTAATTTCCCCTTCAGGAGAACGCAATGCTGAGTTCTCAGGCATGATAGCGGCAACCAACAGAGCAATACCTGCCAGCATCGCAAAGCCTGCATAGCGGAATGCTTTAGACTCAAGTTCCGTCATCGAACCAAGATCTGGTGCTTCTTCAGCGTCTTCATCAACGTTAGTCGTTGCATTTAGACGAGGCTCAATGATGCGCTCAGTAACAAACCAACCGATAGCAACAATCAATATTGAAGAAAGGCCAGTAAAGTAGATGTTCGCAAGAGGGTTAACAATGTATTCAGGATCAAGAACATTCGCCGCAGTTTGAGTAAAACCGGCTAGAAGTGGATCGATGCCCGATGGAATAAAGTTTGCTGAGAAACCACCTGATACACCAGCAAATGCTGCTGCAATACCCGCTAGTGGGTGACGACCCGCAGCGTGGAAGATGATACCACCTAGTGGAATAACTAATACGTAACCTGCATCTGCTGCCGTGTGCGATACGATAGCAACCAAGATAAGCATTGGCGTTAAAAGTTTAGCAGGGGTAAAACCCAGCATTTTTTTCAGGCCAGTCGTAATAAAGCCTGAAGAGTCAGCAACGCCCACACCGAGCATTGCAACTAAAACGATACCTAGTGGCGCAAAACCAGTAAAGGTTGTTACCATATTGGCTAGAAAACTCGCCAACGCATCACCGGTTAAAAGGTTTGTAATCTGTAAAGGATCACCGGTGCGTGGGTTAACTAGGTCAAAAGAGACATTTGATAGTAGGGCTGAAGATACCCATACAATAATTAATGCCCAAAAGAATAAAATGGCGGGATCGGGTATCTTGTTACCTGCTTTTTCAATCAGGTTTAAGAAGCGATCCATACTACTTTGCTTAGGTGTATCTGTGTTTGCGAATTGATTGCTCATAGAATTACCGCTCAGTGACGTTTACAAAAATGTAAAAAACTAAAATATTGGTGTTATTTTTATTAGGGTGGTTATTTTACCCAATCATCACCGCAAAAACAGAATCTTAGTTTGCTAAATGCGCCATCTATCGATTATTTTTCATACTGAAAACATCTTTTAAACACAACAAAAACAAAGCTATTCAGATGCATATACAAAAAGAAACTAAGTTATTACTTTTCGCCATACATCAATACCAAACTAGTTGAATGACACTCCGTTGCATTAATTAACAAAGCTGAAACATCAATCTATTTAAATGCCACCCAAGTTGAAATAGACAACGCTTGATCCCGCCCCCACGGATCAAGCCAAGATACCGAAACTATAATCTCGGTACCTAAAATCCCCATAGATGAAACGGTATTACTTTGCGAGGTGGTCACATGAAACTCGGTCGTTTCAATTGTTGTCCATTGTGGATCAATAGCAAAACCTAACAACACTTCAGCTCGATGTTGCTCTAGCCTATTTTCTATATGTCCGAGCGCCTGCAAAGTTTGGCTGGCTAACTTTGCCTCTCTTTGTAAGTACACTCCCCCTTTTATCAGTAGCAAAGATAATAAGCTGACTAATGCCGTCGATATCAATACCTCTAACATTGATAGCCCTTGCTGTTTTGAGTGTTTACAGTCATTGGTGTATGGAAAGGACTTAAAAATCACGCCAACTCCCTCTAACCCAAGATCGCTGAGAAAATCGAAAGCGCGATTCAAGCAATAATTCACTGTCTTCAATGACACTTATCTCTCCGCTGAGACTCTCAATCGGCGCTGATAGCTGTAAAATGAGCCCTCCTTGAATATGCGGGTCGCCGTCTATAATGAGCTTCCCCTCATCAGTCTGCCAGAGCGCAAGCACACCATGTAAAGTGCCGGTTCCAGATAATTGCAGTAACTCTCCCATAAACAGCAAGTACAGGGGCTTATCTTGCGAAGCTAACGCTATTTGATTCCACTGAGACTGATTAATTGAGCAGTCCCCTATCACAAGCAAAATCGTTTCAGACTGTTGAATACGAGCTAAAATCTCATATCCACACTGAGCCGCTGCCGTGATATTTAATTCCTCCCCCCAACGTGACTGCAATTGTTCAACGCTAGTGTGTCCATAAAAGGTCAGTAACGCAGAGGGTTCAACAAACTCTGAACTTGCCAGCAAGCTTGTTGTTATCGCCAGATTAGAAATAACAGCAGCATCTTGCTTCATGTTACCTAAGCGCACTATCGCACTGGTCGCGGTATTATCGGCCTGCGATGCAATCTTAAATTGGTTAACCTCATCCTGCTTCTCAATGGAAATACCGATATTGCCATCAGTTATGCACTCATCTGGCGGTAATATGTTTTGCGAAGAAGAAGCTTGAGAGGCGTATTGCACATAAGAAAGATGAACAGCAGTGCAATTGATTGCCGATTCTAGCTCCCAATCTAGATAACTGCGCTTAACATGCGTATGTGCCTGCCAGCGTAACGAATCGGTTAAATAACGAGAGTTTTCTAATGCGACAAAGCCTAATACAAACAATGCACTAAGTACCATCAGCAACACGAAACCGCTATTGGAACTCATCATTGTTACCGGATAAATTATTCACTGATAGCCCACCTACGAATAGCTCCCCTACAGACAGGTCATCTACTGAGTTTCGAGAATAGGTAAGAAGCGTGTTGTAAGTAGGTTCATCGCCTTTTATCGCAATAGCATAATCAACTTGTACTAATCCTTGTGTCATCGGCAGTAATGAAACATCAAATGCCTTAATGGATAACAGTTTCTCATTGAGCATTGAGTAGTTGATATTATCTGAGCAGGTTTCTTGTAATGCTGATAATTGCACTGTTGCATCTGTGCAGTATTTTAATTTAGATTGCGATCCTTCCCGCCATAGCAAAACGCGCCGATACTCCCCTACATCATATTGATAACCCACTGCTAACTTAGACGGTTCAATATATAAAGGGATAGGTTGAACGTAACCAGAGCGCCGAATTTCACCGCGCAAATAGGTCAATAGATATTGTCCATCAATGAGCAACTGCGCTTGTTTTATCTGAGCAGATAAAAGCTGCTGCTGATTGATCAGCAAGGTAGAACTGGCAATCAATAACGAGCTTGATAGCGCTAAGCTAAGCAATAACTCTAGGAGAGAAAGCCCTGCTGATTTTCTATGGGTAGAAGTTAGGCTTAACACGCAGGATAGCCAAACAAGATGGCACTACTAGAGCAAATACGAATCCTACCGGTAATATCATGATAGATAACCTTAACCAGAGTTTCGCCGTTTAACCCTATACTGATATTACCGTTGCCGTAAGGCCTGCCTGTCACGCCACTAAAACGTAATGAGCTAAACGTCGTGGTTATTGATACCTCTGTTATCTGCTGTGGATTGATGGCCTGAGTAAAGATTGTTTGTGGATTGCGCAATAAGTTATCGTGATGAATAGCAAAGAAACCACTAGCAGAAGATAGATCAGCGTGAAGCCATATATCTTTTTTCATCCCGTAAGCGGTATCTCGGGCTGTGGTTAATATGGCATGAGCTTGGGCGGTGGCGCGCTTTATCTTTAGGTTATTTAGTTGCCCAGCAACCGATAGCATGGCGATATGCCCAGTCACGCTAAGCACAGCGCAACAAATCAAAACCTCAACAATGGAAAAACCTTTGCTTGTCATCTTCATCTAACAAGATTAGATAATGAGACTGCATAATGGGTATAGACGCCAACACGCTACGATCAAGCGCGTAAACAATCATTCTTTTTGTCGCACAAAAAAGGCCAACACAAGGTTGGCCTAAATATAAAATAGTTTATTAGCGATTAGCTAGTAAGGTCATCAAAGAACTTCTTAACACCGTCAAAGAAACCTTCAGATTTTGGTTTGTGCTTGTTAGCAGCATCGCCACCACAAGACTCTTCAAACTCTTTAAGCAGTTCTTTCTGACGAGAGTTTAGTTTAACCGGTGTTTCAACCACCAATTTAACGATCAAGTCACCTTGAGCACCACCACGAACGCCTTTCACACCCTTGCTACGCATACGGAACATACGTCCAGTTTGTGTTTCAGAAGGCACTTTTAAGCTAACACGGCCATCAAGAGTCGGGACTTCAACTTCGCCACCTAAGGCTGCCATGGTAAAGCTTACTGGTACTTCGCAGTACAGGTTACTTCCGTCACGCTCAAAGATATGGTGCTCTTTAACATGAACTTGAACATATAGATCACCTGCCGGAGCGCCGTGCTCTCCTGCTTCACCTTCGCCAGATAGACGAATGCGATCACCCGTATCCACACCAGCGGGAATTTTAACATTAAGAGATTTAGTCTTATGCGTGCGGCCTTCCCCATGACATGAGCCACAAGGATCTTTAATGATTTGGCCTTTACCATGACAAGTAGGACATGCTTGCTGAACAGCAAAGAAACCTTGGCGCATTTGTACTTGGCCATGACCATGACAAGTGCTACATGTTTGTGCCGATGAGCCCGCTTTTGCGCCAGAACCATCACACACTTCACAAGCAACAAGAGTCGGAACTTCGATCTCTTTTGAACAACCACGAACCGCTTCTTCTAAAGTCAGTTCCATGTTGTAGCGCAGGTCTGCACCGCGTTGTGCACGCTGTTGACCACCGCCACGACGACCACCGCCAAAAATATCACCAAACACATCGCCGAAGATATCGCCAAAGTCAGCACCGCCGCCGCCGAAGCCACCGCCGCCACCCATGCCACCTTGTTCAAATGCGGCATGACCGTATTGATCATAGGCTGCGCGTTTTTGAGCATCGGTTAAGATCTCATACGCTTCTTTCACTTCTTTAAACTTCTCAGCAGCGCCTTCATCACCCTGATTACGATCTGGGTGGAATTTCATTGCGAGGCGTTTATAGGCTTTTTTGATATCACGCTCAGAAGTATCGCGGCTTACACCTAGTACTTCATAAAGATCACGTTTAGACATGTGTTTCGTCACCAATTTGTTTACTGCAAGCGGCAATACCGCTTCATGTTTATATCGATATAGATGGAGGTTCTAGGTTCTAGGTTCTAAAAATATCATCTATAGCGACAGCTATAATTTACAAACAGACGGGCGTTTAGGTTTCCCAAAACGCCCGTAACTATCAGATTAGAAAAATATATTCCTAACTAGAGCGTGTTCATTCAACAGAAGACTCTATTATTAACAGTCGTCTTCTGTATTAAAATGACTCGCTATAGTAACGGGAATTATTTCTTCTCGTCTTTCACTTCTTCGAATTCAGCATCAACAACGTCGTCGTCTTTAGCTTGCTCTTCACTAGCTTCGCCGCCTTGGGCTTGCTGTGCTTGAGCTTGCTGTTGAGCGATTTCCATTAGTTTTTGAGCTGCAGTCATAAGCGCTTGAACTTTAGCATCGATAGCTTCTTTGTCGTCGCCAGATTTCACTTCTTCTAGTTCAGTGATAGCCGCTTCAATCTTAGTTTTTTCGTCAGCAGGAAGAGCGTCACCCGCTTCTTCGATTTGCTTACGAGTACCGTGGATCAGTTGGTCAGCTTGGTTACGAGTAGTTACTAACTCTTCGAACTTTTTGTCCGCTTCTTTGTTAGCTTCTGCTTCTTGTACCATTTTTTCGATATCTTCGTCGCTTAGGCCACCAGAAGCTTGGATCGTAATCTTTTGCTCTTTACCAGTGTTCTTGTCTTTAGCAGACACGTTTAGGATACCATCAGCATCAAGGTCAAGTGTTACTTCAATTTGAGGCATGCCGCGTGGTGCTGCTTGAATGCCTTCAAGGTTAAATTGACCAAGAGATTTGTTGTAAGACGCTTGCTTACGCTCACCTTGAAGAACGTGGATAGTTACCGCGCTCTGGTTGTCTTCTGCTGTAGAGAAAACTTGGTGTGCTTTAGTTGGGATAGTTGTATTTTTCTCAACCAGCTTAGTCATTACGCCACCCATTGTCTCAATACCTAGAGACAGTGGAGTTACGTCAAGAAGTAGAACGTCAGTAACGTCACCAGCAAGAACACCACCTTGAACTGCAGCGCCCATAGCAACTGCTTCATCAGGGTTAACGTCTTTACGTGGTTCTTTACCGAAGAACGCAGTTACCTTAGCTTGAACCATAGGCATACGAGTCTGACCACCCACAAGGATAACGTCAGTGATTTCGCCTACTGTTAGGTCAGCATCTGCTAGAGCAACTTTTAGTGGCTCAAGAGAACGTTGAACTAGGTCTTCAACTAGAGCTTCTAGTTTTGCACGAGTCACTTTAACGTTCATGTGCTTAGGACCAGTTGCATCAGCAGTAACGTAAGGTAGGTTTACGTCTGTTTGAGTAGTAGAAGAAAGCTCAATTTTCGCTTTTTCTGCTGCTTCTTTAACACGCTGCATTGCTAGCGGATCATTTTTAAGATCGATACCTTGTTCTTTTTTGAACTCATCAACCAAGTAGTTGATCATACGGTTATCAAAATCTTCACCACCAAGGTGAGTGTCACCGTTAGTTGCTAGAACTTCAAAAGTTTTCTCGCCTTCAACTTCGTCAATTTCGATGATAGAGATATCAAAAGTACCACCACCAAGGTCATAAACTGCGATAGTGCGATCGCCGCCTGACTTGTCTAGGCCGTAAGCAAGAGCTGCAGCTGTTGGTTCGTTGATGATACGTTTAACATCAAGACCAGCAATACGACCCGCATCTTTAGTTGCTTGACGCTGTGCATCGTTAAAGTAAGCAGGAACTGTAACAACAGCACCAGTTACTTCTTCACCTAGGAAGTCTTCTGCAGTTTTCTTCATTTTCTTTAGAATTTCAGCAGATACTTGAGGAGCAGCCATTTTTTGGCCTTTCGCTTCTACCCATGCATCACCGTTGTCAGCCTTAACGATTTTGTAAGGCATGATTTCTAGATCGCGCTGAACTTCTTCGTCTTCAAAACGACGACCAATCAAACGTTTGATTGCAAATAGTGTGTTTTCTGGGTTTGTTACTGCTTGACGTTTAGCAGGTTGGCCAACCAAAGTTTCGCCATCTGTGTATGCAACAACAGAAGCTGTTGTACGTTCGCCTTCAGCGTTCTCGATTACACGTGGTGCGTCACCGTCTAGAACTGAAACACATGAGTTAGTTGTACCTAAATCAATACCAATGATCTTACCCATCAGGCTATCTCCAAGAATTTAATTGTTTGTTTCTTTATACCCCATAGATGGGGATGCTTGGCCCGGATTCAACCCTAAGCCTCAAATTTGTTAAAGCAGTTAGCTTATTGTTTAATTGCTCTGCACCATAGATAAGGGCGCTATTCTATCTTTCAAGAGTTAAGCGAAAAAAAATAAAAAAAGAGGCTAAAAATAGCCTCTTTTTGTTTGTTTCGCCTAGCTGAGTGCTTATTTAGCAACCATTACCATAGCAGGACGCACTACGCGGCCATTAAGCTCATAGCCTTTTTGCAATACAATTGTCACTGTATTCGCTTCATGATCAGGGCTTTCAACCATAGAAACAGCATTGTGCAATTCAGGATTAAAAGCTTCACCTACTGGGTTAATTTCTTTCAAACCGTTTTTAGACACAACATCAACAAATGACTTATGCGTCATTTCGATACCTTCAACGATTGGCTTAACCACTTCGTTATCAGTATCAGCTGCCTGCATCGCACGCTCTAGGTTATCAATAACCGGTAGCAGCTCTTCCGCAAATTTGTTGATTGCATACTTACGTGCTTTCGCCATTTCTTGCTCAGTACGGCGACGCATGTTTTCAACTTCAGCTTTAGCGCGAATAACAGTATCTTGTTGCTCTTTTAAGCGCATCTCAGTTTGAAGTAATGCAGCCTCTAGTTGAGCAACTTTTGATTCTTCAATTTCTTCAGCTTCTGCGTTCCATTCGATATCACCTTCACCGCCAATCACTTCCGCTTCTTCAACAATTTGTTCAGCTTCAGTATTCGCTTGTGCTAGTTCTTCTTCGTTAATTTTATCTTGTTTATCGCTCATGATCTCTCCGACACGGATGCGTACTTCTCAAAGTGCTATTATTTCAACAGAAATACTTCCATAAAAAAGTTAGCATCTAAATTCAACTTTCCCTTATTATGGGGATCATCGTTTCTGAATCAAGCCTAACCATTTATTTTGGGACTAAAATGAGTAACCAGTTCTCTACAATCGCTATTTTAGGTAAACCTCGCGACACTAGCGCAATCCAAACTCATCATGAGATCTATCATTGGCTAGTGGAAAAAGGCTATCGAGTTCTGATTGACGATAGACTTCAAGAGTTGATGCCTGAGATTGAAAGCAAAGTATTTTGTAATCTGATGCTTATGGGCAAAGAGGCAGACTTGGCGATTGTGGTCGGTGGTGATGGCAATATGTTAGGGGCAGCCAGAGTTCTGTCTCGATTTGACATCTCTGTTATTGGCGTCAATAAAGGCAACCTTGGTTTTCTTACCGATTTAGATCCTGATGATTTTAAAACCCCTCTTGAGGAAGTATTAGCGGGTCGCTATATAAAAGAGCAGCGCTTTCTTCTAGAAACAGAAATCCATCGTCACGGACTCATTAAAGGTCAAAATGCTGCGTTAAATGAAGCGGTGCTTCACCCAGGCCAAGTGGCGCACATGATTGAATTTGAAGTCTATATTGATGGATCTTTTGCCTTTACTCAGCGTTCTGACGGTTTGATAGTCTCAACCCCCACCGGTTCAACTGCTTATTCTCTTTCTGGCGGCGGCCCAATATTATCCCCAAGCTTAAATACCATTTCCTTAGTGCCTATGTTCCCTCACACTTTGTCGAGCCGTCCATTGGTTGTCGATGGCAATCGACACATAAAATTAGTACTCGCACCGGACAACAGAGGCACTCAAGAAGTTAGCTGTGATGGACAAATTTCTTTGCCAGTCGAACCTGGAGATGAAATTCATATCTATCGTAGTAAAAACGTATTGCAGCTAATTCACCCTAAAGACTACAGCTACTATCATGTTTTGCGTGAAAAACTAGGCTGGTCGAGTAAGCTTTTTTAAACGATATCAAAAAAATAATAAAAAAATAACACTTGCAACTTTACTGTATGTAAAACCAGTATATACTGTTTCCATATACAGTATTTTATTGCGTGGATTTCCGTATGCTCGTTCATCTAAGTGTTAATAATTTTGCTATTGTAAAATCACTACAAATCGAACTCTGCTCTGGCATGACAACCATCACCGGTGAAACTGGTGCGGGTAAGTCGATAGCGATTGATGCTCTAGGCTTATGCTTAGGCAGTCGCTCTGACTCTAGTATGGTTCGTCAGGGGGAAGACAAAGTCGACCTTTGTGCCAGCTTTATTATCGAAAAAAACATCAGCGCCCAACGCTGGTTAGAAGATAATGAACTGTTCGATGGTGATGAGTGCATTTTACGTAGAATTATCGGTAAAGATGGACGCTCTCGCGCTTTTATTAACGGTAACCCTGTTCCTGTTTCTCAGCTCAAAAGCCTTGGGCAAACCTTAGTCAGCATTCACGGACAACATGCCCACCATCAATTATTGAAAAAAGAGTATCAACTCTCTTTGCTTGATCAATATGCCGGTCATCAAAACCTAATCAACCATGTGCAAAAACATTACCAAACATGGCGTCAGGCCGATAACCTACTTAAACAGACCATCCAAAATGGTCAACAAAATCTCGCTCAAAAACAATTGCTCGAATACCAAATAAAAGAGTTAGATGAACTGGCACTATTAGAAAATGAATTCGTTCAATTAGAGCAAGAACATAAAAGACTGTCTAATAGTGGTGAGCTTCTTTCCCTTACCCAGCAAAGCCTCGACATAATCAATGACAATGATGACGTTAATGCCATTGATTTATTGCAGTGCGCTATTCATCAAACTCAGCAGTTAAGTGAACTCGATAGCAACTTAGGTAGCATCAATCAAATGCTCAATGAAGCAGTGATTCATTTAGAAGAAGCAAATAGCGAATTAAGACATTACCTAGACTCTATCGACATGGATCCAATGCGCATGCAAGCAGTCGAAGAGCGTTACTCTAAAGTGATGTCACTGTCTAAAAAGCACTTAGTATTGCCCGAAGATCTTTATCAGCACCATCAAGACCTAGCTAAACAAATCGAACTATTAGATTGCTCTGATGAGCGCATTGAACAATTGCAATCGGCAGTAGATAAAGCACTAAGCCAATACGTGAAGAGCTCGGAGAAACTCAGTAAATCGAGAAAACGCTATGCTAAAGAACTCAACAAACTGATTTCGGCCAGTATGCATCAGTTAAGTATGGAAAAAGCTCAATTTGATATCAGCATTAACAGTGATATTAAATACACCTCCCCGCTTGGTATTGATGATGTCGAATACTTAGTTTCGGCAAACCCAGGGCAACCACTGCAACCTTTAGGTAAAGTAGCATCAGGTGGTGAGCTTTCTCGTATTTCATTAGCTATTCAAGTTATCACAGCGCAAAAAGTTGAAACCCCAAGTTTAATCTTCGATGAAGTGGATGTGGGGATCAGTGGCCCGACAGCCGCTGTTGTAGGCAAAATGCTAAGAAAGCTTGGAGAAAGTACGCAAATATTATGTGTTACTCACCTTCCTCAAGTTGCAGGTAATGGTCATCAACAAATGTTTGTGGCAAAGAAAACAAAATCAGGTACAACCGAAACTCAGATGTTTACTTTAAACGAGAAACAGCGAATAGAAGAGCTAGCCCGTTTATTGGGTGGCAGCGAAATCACCTCATCAACTCTGGCTAATGCTAAAGAATTAATGGCAGCATAAGAGGAACTCACCGCTATATTTGCTGTCTTTAATTATGAAAAGTGGGTGAATGTCATATTTTGCGAGGTCAATAATAGGCAATCTTCACTCTCATGGTGGTTTCTCTATACAAGCTGCTCTAGCTTGTTTATTATTTGCCGAGTTTTATTTAGAAGTTAAAGATCTGATTATATGCAGTTTAAAAAGTGGTTAATAGCAATCCCATTAGCACTATCAATGCTCACCGGCTGTTCTCTTTTAGAAAAGTTGGTATATCGCATAGATATTAGCCAAGGCAACTTTGTCGAGCAATCTGCAGTCGATCAACTCCGTATAGGTATGTCTAAAGAGCAAGTTCGTTATGTTCTTGGTTCTCCAATGTTGATAGAAAACGGTAAACCAAATAAATGGTACTACATCTATCATTTCACTAAAGGACATGATGATCCGATCCAAAAGAACTTGTTTGTCTTCTTTGGTGGTAATGATCGCTTAGAGCGTATCGACGGTGATTTCAGTGCTGGCCCTGGCTTCAACCAAGCAATTCAGAAATCGATAAACACAAAATACTAAAGGGGGAGCATCATATGCTCCCCCTTCTTATTTGATTCTATTTAACCGTATCGCTATTTCGCGGCTTTCTTAGCGGCTTGCTCTGCACGTTTACGCCTAATCTCTTTAGGATCAGCAAGCAAAGGGCGATAAATTTCAATACGATCATTATCTCGCACTAGCGCATCAAGCTTGACGTTGCGGCTAAACACTCCAACCTTATTTACTGCTAAGTCTATTTCAGGAAATAGCTTTAATATTCCAGACCGCTCAATAATTTGCTCAACGGTCATTTCTTTATTCACTACCAATGCAACGACACGTTGTTCAAAAGGCAATGCGTAAACTACTTCTACATGAATCATATCAAATCAATACTCATAACACGGATACACTTGTTTCGCTCTTTGGGTAAAGGCATTAACCATATTAGAGGTTAATTCATTAAATACTTTACCAAAGGCCAACTCAACCATTCGACTGGTAAACTCAAACTCAAGTTTTAGCTCAATTTTGCAGGCACTCTCATCTAAAGGCGTAAAAAACCACCCGCCTTTAAGCTGCTTAAAAGGGCCATCAACTAAATTCATTTCTATAACACGCCCACTATGCAATACATTATGAGTGGTGAACGTTTTACTAATACCAGCTTTAGATACGTCAACCGATGCAATCATTTTACTCTCATCAGCTTCATGCACTTTAGATCCTGAGCATCCAGGCAAAAATTCAGGATAGCGAGCAACATCATTGACCAAATTAAACATCTGTTCAGCACTAAAAGAGACCAATGCGGAACGGGTCACCTGCGGCATAACTACTCCTCAACAACTAAATCGCTAATTTTACAGCCCTTTACTCAAAACCGAGCAAAAAGAATTTCCCTATAATAAGGCAATACGTATAATGAGGCTATTATGGCAAAGAAAAAATCAAAAACCAAAGCGACTAGTAATACTATTGCGCTAAATAAAAAAGCCCGTCACGAGTACTTTATCGAAGACGAGCTTGAAGCTGGCTTAGAGCTCCAAGGTTGGGAGGTAAAATCTCTACGTCAGGGTAAAGCAAATATCGCTGAAAGCTACGTCTATATAAGAGATGGCGAAGCCTTTATTAGTGGTATGAGCATTATACCGCTAAACCAAGCATCTACACATATCGTAGCTAACCCTACTCGTGTGCGTAAGCTTCTGCTTTCGCGTAAAGAGTTGGATAACCTATTTGGTAGCATTAACCGCGATGGCATGACCCTAACAGCATTATCTCTGTACTGGTCACGCTCATGGGTTAAAATTAAAGTAGGTGTCTCTAAGGGTAAAAAACTGCACGATAAACGTACCGATCTTAAAGATAAAGACTGGGCGCGAGATAAAGCACGAGTTATGAAGAGTAAACTGCGCTAATATTGAGCATACAGTCAGTATGGTGCTAGACAGGCAAGTCTTTTCTGGTACTATGCAAATAACACTTGGGGCTGATCTAGGATTCGACGAGAATTCTGAAGTCTGAGGTGCATGCCGTGGGGCGGTTGGCCACGTAAAAAGCCGCAAAAAAATAGTCGCAAACGACGAAAACTACGCACTAGCAGCTTAATAACCTGCTGAGAGCCTCTTTGCCCTAGCTTCCGCTTGTAAGACGGGGAATAACAAAGAGTCAAACCCAAACTAGCTAGATCGGATTCTCCCGCCTGAGAGATGAAGTTCGAAATATAATTCAGGATAGTCATTTACTAGCGTGTCGGTTCGCAGGTACTTGGTGAATTTAAAGATCGACTAAGCATGTAGTACCAATGATGAATGATTTTCGGACGCGGGTTCAACTCCCGCCAGCTCCACCAAATCAAAGTAAAGGGACGTCTCAGGACGTCCCTTTTTCTTATCTAAACCCTTGTAAAACAAGCAGCTTCACAGTTTTCTTTTCTCATAGAGTCTCACAGAGTACCTCCCCATAACACCTAAAGGATTACCCATTTTATTACCCAAAAATTAAATCTATACTGATTTTAAAGTTTGGGTAACCCTTTGTGCTGTTACCTCCCCATAAATAGAAGGTGCGGCCGAATGGCGATGAGAAAAGACACATACTACAGAAACCTCTCCCTAACTAATGAACAGTCAGAGCTAGTCATATGCGATGGCGATAATCTGTATTTTCGACTCAGAAAAGGCAAGAAGGGCATATCCAAGTCCTGGATGTTTATTTATAAGAGCAAAGGCACCAATAAACAGGTGAGACTTTCGTTAGGTAAATACCCTACCCTCACCTTAGCTGAAGCTCGGAAGCAAGCCATCGACCTTCGCCAAAACGTATCAGAGGGTAAAGACCCAAGAGAAAAAAGAACTATAGCCAAGATCATGACAGGCAACAACAGTGATCACTTTGACCTCGACCAAACTATTCAAAGCCTTACTTTTGGAGAAGTCGCTGAGCTCTTCTTTAAGCAAATGCTTCATCGCGAACAACTGGCGATAGCTCATGAACTCGAACAAGCTGAGATACGAGCTAAGCACGAAAACCATCAACTTTCAGCCCTAGAAGTTGATGACATAAAAACTAAACGCAGAGCTTCGAAGGATGCTCGACTAAGGCTTGATAAGTACCTCCTTCCACAACTAGGAAAACTATCAATTCAGAAATTGAGCAAACCAGTTGTGGTTAAGGCACTAGAGCCTCTAGAAGCGCAAGGGATACAAGAAACAATAAAACGTTGCTGCACACTAGTTAATCAAATTGGTGAATTTGCAGAAAATCGAGGATATATCGAATTTAACCGCTTTTCCAATTTAACCAAAGCCTTCGTCAAGCCTCGCCCTACCGCACAAAAAACGATAACACCAGACCAGCTTGTAACCATCCCCTAAAATAGGTGTATTCCGATTTAGAGTTCTTCCGTTTAAACTAGATAAAACGGAGAATGATCATGAAAAAATCACGCTATACAGAATCACAGATTGTTAAAATCTTGAAGGAAGTTGAAGCAGGCCGAAAGGTCTCTGATGCCTGTCGTGAATATGGCATATCAGATGCAACGTACTATAACTGGCGAGCCAAATATGGAGGTATGGATAGTTCGGACATCAAACGACTGAAAGAGCTTGAAGAAGAAAACCGACGATTAAAACAAATGTACGCTGATTTAAGC
>NZ_LZFW01000003.1 GCF_001676025.1 Vibrio sp. UCD-FRSSP16_30 | reverse complement strand
AAGAGCATGCGGGTCACTTACTAGAAGTGCTTGAAGATCGTTATCAAAACAGCAGCACAATCGTCATCAGCCAATTACCCGTAAAGGAGTGGTACAACATGATCGGTAACGCTACCGTTGCAGACGCGCTAATGGATCGGCTCGTACACAATAGTCATCGAATAGAACTGGGAGGTGAATCAATGAGAAAACTGGCGCAATCCGATCACTTAGAGTAAAAATAAGAAGAGAGAAAAACGGCAGGATCTGGTGATCGGAATAAACCGAAACAGCTGATCGCAATCACCGGAATACGCAAAGCTGGCGAAAGGATCACCTGCTGGATTGATAATGCCTAACACTAAAGGTCCAGATATATGATACTGAGTGCTAAACCCTCCTGGCCCATAATACCCAGCTAAAGAAAACCTAAACCTCAGACCTTCGTTAGATACTTTGTTCTCAACCCAGAACCCAAGGCCATTTAGCCTTTTTCCTGCGAGTTCTAAAACTTCTTTAATCTCAATTAAGTTTCTTTCATAGGCATTTTGCTCAGCTTTGAGCATTAAGTTTCGTTCTTCATCCGTTAAGATGAAGTCCTTACTAGCATCAACAAGCTGCTTTACTTTATTCCAATTACTCATTTATACCTCTTTGATACATAACATTCTAAATAACAAGCTGGCTCACTTTTCTACTTGCCTACCTTCACTTAAACTACCATAACTCACTGAAATATAACGAATACAAATCAAAATCTGCGTTCTTTCTTTGCGTAAAAACGAGCGTGCGTGTTATCACTTTTTAACAATGCTCGTTATCTTAGGAACAACAGTATTAATTCTATGATTAACAATGATTTATTTAATCTCCTTTCGAAGAAACGAGACTGACCCTTCGACAAAACAAGCCAAGTTTTAGAAGAAATTCGACGACATATGCGAATGCGAGGCTACAGCCTCAGAACAGAAAAAGCCTACTTATATTGGATCAAATGCTTCATTCGCTTTAACAAACTAAAGCGCCCAAAAGATACTGCGAAATTGAAGTAATGGATTTTCTTTTCTATCTTGCCAACGAACAATACCTAACAGACCTTGACTTTAAATAAGACATTTATCCTGCATCACACTTTTGAAATTTGTTCAAAATCCTCCCATAAATAGGTCTAAAATTGTGTGGCACGACATACAGGCCACATTCGTATTTACTTACACTTTCTTTCACTTCCTTTATTAATCGCGGTCAATTCACACAAAAAAGAACTAAAAAGCTCTATTTTTATACAAACCAGCCCTAAATATCCCCAAAAATATGTGACACCAGTCAGTAAAAATCGAATAAATCCTATCCAATTCCTACTTGTGAGAGTCAGATCCAAAATACCCACCTATTTGTCATATAAGATTACTTTGAGTGCACGCTAGTGCACATAGACAAGTTAGTTTGGATCTTAAAATCAAATTCCACATAAAAAGGAACATGGGAATGAAGAAAACCCTCATTACACTAATGGCCACTTCGGTACTTGCTACTTTCGCAGTTAATGCAAAAACGCTAACCCTTGGTCACGCAATGAACTTGGATAGTGCAGCTCACGCCGGAATGGTTATTTTTGCTGATAAAGTAAAAGAAAAATCAGCCGGTGATCTACAAGTTAAGATTTTCCCTAACGGCATGTTGGGATCGGAGCGCGACCAAGCAGAACAAGTGGTTACTGGCGCATTGGATATGGCTAAAATCAACGGCTCACTAGCAGAGTCATTTGAACCAACTTACAAAGCTATC
The DNA here is from genome assembly GCF_001676025.1 of Vibrio sp. UCD-FRSSP16_30. Taxonomy (GTDB): domain Bacteria; phylum Pseudomonadota; class Gammaproteobacteria; order Enterobacterales; family Vibrionaceae; genus Vibrio. The sequence goes on along the minus strand of NZ_LZFW01000003.1, from coordinate 137,404 downwards.
TCTATTCCTTACCTTTTCCGCAACTCTGACCACATGCACAAATTTATGCGCAGTGAAACAGCAGAGAAGCTACTTCAATCAAGTAAAGGCAAAGGCTTCATTGGTATTACTCTATATGACTCAGGTTCACGTAGCTTCTATAGTGCAAAACCAATTAAGACTCCTGAAGATCTTGCGGGCCTAAAAATTCGTGTTCCAGAATCACCAACAATGATGGAAATGGTTAAACTGCTTGGCGCTCGCGCGACACCAGTACCATTTACAGAAGTGTACACAGCACTACAACAAGGTGTCATCGACGCGGCTGAAAACAACATCTCAAGCCTAGTAGAAATGAAGCACTCAGAAGTGGCTAAATTTTACGCGATGGACCAACACATGATGACTCCAGATTTAATCATGATTTCTGAGTCAACTTGGGCGAGTCTAAACCCAGAACAGCAAAAAATCGTCAAAGAAGCTGCTATTGAATCAATGGAAGAAGAAATCAAGATTTGGGCTGCAACTGATGCGAAAAACATGAAAATCGCAAAAGAGTCTGGCGTTACTTTCATCGAAGTAGATACAAGCAAGTTCCGCGCTAAAGTACTGCCAATGATCGAAAGTGCTAAGAAAGATCCTGCATTGAAATCTTACATCGATTCAATCGAAGCAATGTAATCAATACCTCCTTTAATTGCCCTCCTTTTGGAGGGCTCATTCATTCTACAGTTGTTGACGTGGAGGAAAGATGTACTCAGTTTTACGTCAGTTTAAAACCATCCTAGATAAAGCTATTCTCACCTTTTGTGGAGTGGCCATTGTCACTCTCGTGATCACAGTGACATGGCAGGTTTTTAGCCGCTATGTACTTAATGACCCAAGCTCGTTTACCGATGAACTCGCTCGATACACCATGATTTGGTTTGGTCTTGCTGGAGCAAGCTATCTATTTGGTAAAAACGGCCATCTTTCGATCACTCTATTTATTGGTTCAGTCAAAACCAAACATCGAAAATATGTCCATGTGCTAATTAATTTAGTTTCTGTGGTCTTCATCAGCCTCGCTATGGTCAAAGGTGGCCTATTGTTGATGAGTCGCACCATGACCCAATTCTCACCTGCATTACAAATTCCAATGGCTTACGTTTATCTAATATTGCCACTTTCTGGAGCCATCATGCTGACTTATATCGCTTTAAATAGCATCGAAGTTTTTGCCCCGACTCAATCAGCAAAGGAGGGTAAACAGTAATGGATATCTCAATTGGCTTTTGGCTACTGTGTTTATTTCTATTTCTGATTGCGTTTAGTGTACCGATAGCAATAGCGATCGCCATGTCATCGTTAGTGATCATGTGCTCGATTCTGCCGACTAATGTCGCCTTTATGACTGCGGGGCAGAAGATCGTTACCGGTATAGACAGTTTCAGTTTGCTTGCCATCCCCTTCTTTATATTGGCCGGTAACATTATGAACCGAGGCGGAATCGCCACACGGTTAGTGCAACTGGCAAAAATCTTAGTTGGACGTCTTCCTGGCGCTCTATCTCATGTAAATGTCATCGCTAATATGCTGTTTGGTTCGGTATCAGGATCAGCGGTTGCGGCGGCGGCGGCGGTAGGTAAAACCCTTGAGCCAGAGCTAGAAAAAGAAGGCTATGACAAGTCCTATTCAACGGCGGTAAACGTTGCATCATGCCCTGCAGGCTTGCTCATTCCACCAAGTAACTCGTTAATTGTCTTCTCAGTAGTCAGTGGCGGAACATCCATTGCGGCGCTATTTATTGCAGGTTACGTGCCGGGGATTTTGATGGGCCTAAGCTGTATGGTTGTGGCGTATATTATTGCCAAAAGAAAAGGCTATAAGAGCGCACACGTTGAATTAACCATCCGTGAAAAATTGATCATTACTTGGCGAGCCGTTCCCAGCTTAGGCTTAGTGGTTGTGGTCATTGGCGGAATCATTGGTGGGGTCTTTACGGCCACCGAAGGTGCCTGTATTGCCGTTCTCTACTCGTTTTTCTTATCCCTTTGTTATCGAACATTGGGTGTAAAAGAACTGAAAACGATATGTGTAGAGACTGCAGAAATCACCGGTATCATGCTGTTTTTGATTGGCGCATCAACCATCATGTCTTGGGCAATGGCCTTTACCGGCTTACCAAGCATGATCAGTGAGTGGATGCTGTCTATCTCTGATAACCCAATCATCATCTTTATTTTGATGAACATTATTCTACTCATCGTAGGTATGTTTATGGATTTGACGCCGGCAGTATTGATTTTTACGCCAATCTTTATGCCGATTGCCACTCAGCTTGGCATGCACCCAATCCACTTTGCAATGATGATGATATTCAACCTTTGTATTGGTATCGCCACGCCACCGGTGGGGACAGCCTTGTTTGTTGGCTGTAGTGTCAGCGGAGCAAGGATTGAAAGCGTCATACGCGCCATACTGCCTTTCTGCGCGGTATTAATCGTCACGCTACTACTGATTACATTTATCCCAGCAATCAGCTTAGCGCTACCGCAAGCGTTTGGTTTGATTAAATAAAGATTGAGCCTAGGAGTTCGCTCCTAGGCTCTTTTTTGCTTTCCAAATACATTAATTAATGCACCTGTAATAATTAAACCACCACCTAAATACGTCCAAACGGATGGGATCTCGTTAAATACCCACGCCCCGAGTAACGCCGAAAAAACAATTTGCACATAAGAATAAGCAGAAGCTTTACCTGCCTCTTGGGTTTGCATCGCCTTTGTTAAGCCATACTGACCAATTTGAGTAAATATGCCCACTAACACCAACATAAGAGTAATAAATACACTCGGCCAGACAAAGTGATTCCAAATGAGCGCTGTAGATACTGGTAAAGCAACCAAAGGGAAATACAAGATAATCACTGAGCTATCTTCAGTTTGGCTGAGCTTTCTTACAATCACATAAGCAATCGAGCTGCCAAATGCGCCGCACAATGCAATCATAATGCTAAACACAGGCAATTCACTCGGCCCTTCAGCCATGCTCGGTTGTACCATGATAAATAAGCCGATAAGACACAATACAATGCACATTAATGTCGATCTTTGAATCCGCTCTTTAAGAAATAGCACGCCAAGTAGCGCAGTAGAAATAGGATGAACGTATTGCAAAATGGTCGCTTCTGCCAAAGGCAAAGTGGTTATCGCATAGTACACACACATTAAAGCCGAAGTGCCCACCACCCCGCGCAATAACAGCAGTGGTTTATTGTTTCCCCAAACCGAAATACGCTTACGCTTTACATCAACATAGCTAATGACAAGAGAGACCAAGGCACGAGCGGCGACAATTTCAAAGACAGGAATACCATAGTTGCTAATGTATTTAACACACGCCGACATCAGTGCAAAACCGACAGCAGACAACAGCATAAACCGAACCCCAACAGGGATCTGAGAAAAAGAAAACATAGCTATACCGATATTGTTGGCTGCAAAAAAGAGGGAGAGAATCATATCTTAATGGTCGTCACTTCACCATTCGTCGACAGATAAAAATGATGTCTCTCATTGTTATAAATTTTAGGTTATAAACTTTAGGCTATAGGCTTTACGACGCAGATAAAAAGCGACAATTTCAATGCTGTGATCAAATATTATCGTGAGGCGTGTTTAGCAAACAAAACGGGGACAGCACTTTTACTGGTTTTACCTAACTTTTGCATGAACGAAAAATCAGGGTTATGTACACCGTGCTGCTGTAACTCTTCAAGCATTACCAACCACAGCTTGGCTGTCATTTCAGAATCTGCCAATGCCCGGTGAAAAATGCCATCATTTTCAATTTTGGTGTAACGAATTAAATCACCCAATTTATGAGTCGGTGCATTTTGATATAAGCGACGTGCAATTAACATTGAGCAGGCATATTGAGCCGTACAATCCACATTAATGGCAGACAATTCAGCCTCTAAAAATCGCTTATCAAACGAGGCATTATGCGCCACTAAATCACAATCTTTAATGAATTTGGCAAACTCTCTCATCACCACGCCACAACTTGGCGCATCATTAAGCATCGCATTAGAGATCCCAGTATACCCTTCAATAAAAGAGCTCACTCTAAAGCCTGGGTTCATCAGTTGTTGGAAGGTATCCACCACAATCCCATCAACTAACTTAACCGCACCAATCTCAATGGCTCTATCACCCATATTCGGTGACAAACCTGTTGTTTCAAAATCAAAAACCACCACTGTATTGGCTAAACCAGACATACGTATCTCATATTAATCATTAAACCAGAGCAACTTACTAGGTTATTTAAAAGGGGTTGCGAGGGAGCAATACTAAACGTAATCAAGGATTAACACCACTACAGTGAGAATCCTTGATTATGTACTGATCATTATAAATAGTTGATCGTGTATTGTTCGCAGAAGGGATGGGATGCTAACCCGTAAATACAGGTTCTTCTGGGTAGCGAATTAAGGTTTTCTCAGGTCTGGCTAACATATACGCTAAGGTAAGCGGGCCGATTCGGCCGATAATCATCACTACAATCATGATAAATTTGCCCGGCTCTGATAGCTCCGCGGTTAAACCTGCACTGACCCCTACGGTTGCAAAAGCAGAGATGGTCTCAAAGATAACCACTTTAAACGGTGCTTGCTCGGTAATCATCAATGCAAACATGGCAAGAAATAGCAAAATGCCACTGACTACGATGATCGCCAGTGAGCGGGTGATGGTTTGACTTCCTATTGTGCGATGAAAAAGCACCACGTGTTTTTTCTGACGCAGGAAAGCCCACGTTGCCATTGCCGCAACCACAAATGTCGATACCTTAATACCGCCACCTGTAGAAGTAGAACCTGCACCAATCAGCATGAGCAACATCATAAACAGCATGGCTGGAGCGGTCAGTGCCGACAAATCAATACTATTAAAACCTGCGGTTCGAGCGGTAGCCGATTGGAAGAACGCTGCCAGCCATTGCTCAGACATCGACAAATTACCCAACGTCGCCATGTTATGTCGTTCTAACAACCAAAAAGCTAAGGTTCCGACAATCAGTAATATTGGCGTACCAATTAACATGATTTTGGTATGTAGTTGCAGTTGTCTAAAGCCTTTATGTAGGTTTGTCGATAAATCGCCCACAACGGTAAAGCCGAGGCCACCTAAAATAAATAAAGCGGCTAAACAACTGATCACCACAGGATCGCCAACAAAGCCGACTAAACTATCTGAAAACAGAGAAAAACCCGCATTATTAAAAGCGGAAATAGAATGGAATAGCGCATAAAACATGCCCGTGCTCCATCCCATCTCAGGTACCCAGCGAAAACTCAGCACCACAAAACCGACAAATTCGGCAGCCAAGGCAAAAATGATGATCTTCTTCACTAACCCATGCAGATTAATTCGGCGGTCTTGCCCTAGCGCTTCCTTAGCCAATGCCTGCTGTTGTAATGATAACCGTACCCCAAACATATACAGCAATACCGCAGACAGTGTCATCTGACCCAATCCACCAATTTGCATCAAAATCATCAGCAAAATCTTGCCGCTTAACGTAAAGTGCTGACCGGTATCGACAACCCCTAGCCCAGTCACACTAATTGCCGATGTCGCGGTAAAAAGTGCGTCGGTCATTGATAGCCCAGATACGGAAAAGACGGGTAGCGTTAATAACACAGCGGCAGGGAACAAAATCATAAGAAAGCTAACAACAATAACTCTCGGCTCTCCGCCAATGTTGCCCTTTTTCTCTTGGCCTAAGCTATAGACTCGACTTTGATGAATTCGTGGGATCATAACGTACGCAGTTTTTGAGCTAGAGCCGTTTCTGGGCCAACAATAATAATGACATCACCGATTTCTAAGCTCTTCTTGTAGCTTGGGGATGAAATCACTTCTGGGCCACGTTTTAAGGCAATCACGCTGACTCCCTCTTCACGGCAAAGTGCCATGTCCGCCAGTGACTTTCCCAGCATCTTAGCGGTGACAACCACTTCGGTAAGTGCAAGGCCGCTGCCTAGTGGATGAAAATCTTTTACGCGCTTATCTATCATTTGGTTGGCAATTCTAATGCCCATTTCTTTTTCGGGCATGATGACTCTGTCCGCGCCTACTTTATGTAATATCTTGGCATGGAACTTATCATTCGCTTTCACCCAAACGGTTTTACAATGTGCTTCCTTGACCACCAAGGTAGTCAAAATACTGGCATTAATATTACTGCCAATAGCCACCATCACCATGTCATATTCATCCAGCTTTAGCTCTGCAACTGTTTCTTCTTGAGCGCAGTTAGCCACAATAACTTCGGTTGCAAACTCTGCAGCGCTTTTGACACGCTCTTCATCAATATCAATGGCTAATACTTGCGCCCCTGCACGGCTTAATTCCCGACATACCGAAATACCAAACCGTCCTAAGCCTATAACAGCATATTGTTTCTTTGCTGATCTCATTTATCCTCTCCGATGACACTGTTTGGCTTACTAAAAACCGTTGCAATTTTTAGTATAGTAAACATCTGATTTACATAACGAAATAATGATTAATTAAAAGATAGTTATCAAAGTTCTTAAGTTCAGCCTCATAAACAGATTTACACTGTAAATATTCAGCTCACTGATTTCCGTTTAACAAAGTAAAGCTGCACCACTTTTTTGCCCAAAAAACTGAATAAAACCTGAATAAAATAGAAACTCATGTCTTATTTAAAACATTCAGAGACAATAATTAAACTCCTGCCAAATGATACAAAATGTTAATAAAGTGCGCCTAATTGCTGAAAACATCTTTCATTCTAATGTCTACTCCATCACGCTATCGGCTTCAATTCATGAGTAAAGATTGCACTTTTATCCCAACAGACACTAATCTAGAGATCAATAACTTATCAATTGGCAGTATTCCCCTATGGCTTATGCATCAAAACGTTTTTTACTCTTATCAGAATCTCAACAACAAGAAGCAAAAAAACGAAAGCGCTTCATCGAAAAGTATCTATTAGAAACCGATCCTAAACAGTTTCTAGAACCAACAAGTTGGGAGTCATTTTGTGGCCAACACTGTATCGATATGAAAATAGTTCGACCTGAGCGTGAAGAGTTCGCTAAATGGTGTTTTGATCTAAAAATGTGGCAAGGCGATTTGTTTGTATTGGCACCGCAACCACCACAAAATAGATACTGCCCTAAACAATGCGCAAATTCATAACCTAAGCTAGGATCACTGCCTAACAATACAAGCTCACTGACGTCATTAATATGAACAGCAAAGCTTTACATATCTTGCCATCTAAAAATAACCGACACGACAGCGGTTGTTTATCAAATACCTCCCTCTTCTGTACAAAATACCCGATATCAAACTAACTCAACCTTTTAAAGACAAAACTCCATTCATCACCAAACAAGCCAATTCTTTCTAGATACATATTTGGTCAACAATCAAACTTAACACGCTATATTTCATATAGTTAAGTGTTTAAATTCTATTCAACACCTCAGAAAAAACCGTCTTGATATCAAATTTATGAATAAAAACATGAGCCAACCATAACAATTATGAATGAATCCTTGCGGCCAACGATTAAGTGTGGATGATGAGCATATAAATGATAATGATTTGCATAAGCGTTAGTAATTCAGTTTAAATATCTGTCTATGACGTAAATGATTATCAAACACTCTTTCATAATTAAAAGTTGTAGGATTTATGGATCGTCATAACAAAATAACCACACTGGCTTTAGGGATAATGACCGCACTGTATGGTGGGTACGCTTCGGCACAATCAGAAGTCGAACAGGTTTCTCAAACAGAAAATAATGATCAAGAAGTGATTGTCGTTACCGGCAACATACTGACCGTTGATCGTTTAGAGCTTGAGCAATCACCAAAAGATAACCCAACCCTATCAGAAGCTCTCAAACATGAACCTAGAGTCGGCATCAATGATGCACAAGACTCAATGCAAGGTGGCGATCTAAAACCGGATGAAATTTCACTCTCTGGCGCTAGACCTCAGCAAACCAAATACACCATTGATGGTGTTGGTGTAAACAATACTGCGACCTTTGGTAATAGTAATGGCTCACCAACCTCTCTTACTTCAGGGCATACATCAGGCTACTTCATTGATACCAATCTGATTGATAGTGTAGACGTTCTCGATCATAACATTGGCGCAGAATACGGCGGTTTCACTGGTGGTATCGTTGATGCGCATATTCGTAAGCCTACCGACGAATTTGTTATCGACTACAACTATCGCATGAATGATAGTGATTGGAATGCGTCGCAAAAAGTGGGGGCAAACTTCCAAGATGACTACGGAACACCTATTGACGGGTCGGGAAAATATCAGCCTGAATTCCAAAAAAGAATGCATTCATTGCATGTCGGTGGCGCCATCAGTGATACGCAAAAGTTAGCGCTTAATGTCAGCCATCAAACCTCTGAGATCCCCCTTGCCAATAGCGAAGATGTGGATCAAAACATGGATAACCTCTTCATTACCCATATTTGGGAATCTGGAGCATGGCTCACTACCACCGACTTTCGTTATGCTGGACACAAAAGCAATAGTTTCTTAAATGATGCCAATAGCGACGATAATGCTGTGCAAAGTGGCAGTGAAACGGTCAACTCCCATACAGGTATCGGCGGCACATTCAAAGTTGACTATATGTTAGAAAATGGTCACTGGACCAACTCTCTTTCTTACGATCACCTTATTGATGAGCGTGAGGCTGATACCGATTACTTTGCTGTGTTTATGACTTTAGATGCCAATGGTTTTAACAGTTATAACCAAGGTAGTTACGGTAACTTAAAACAAATACAAGACTCATATCAGTACAAATCGGCATTCCACTTTGATCCAAGATACCTTGGTAGCGTTGAATTTCAGCCAAGTTTTGGTGTTGAGGTCAGCCATCAGCAAGCGCATGTTGAGCGTGCAGACGATCATGTTGCCTACCAGTATTTAGATATGTTTGGCAGTGCGTCAATTTCCACATTAACACGTAACAGTGCCGCAAATTATGATGTGGATGCGCAGCAGTACAGCTTATTTGCTGACAGCAAAATGCAGTGGGATCGCTTGGGTGTTTATCTGGGTGGACGAGTTGATCATTTAGGCGTTTTCGACACCACTGTATTCTCGCCTCGCTTTACCACCAGCTGGGACTTTGATTTGGTCAACACCAACCGAATTACGTTAGGTGCGAACCGCTACTACAGCGCAAACCTATTAGGCTGGGCACTAGAATCAGAACAAGGAAAGTATCGTTCAACATCACGCACTTGTACTCCAATTGATGGCGACTGGAGCAACTTAGATGAAAATAATCTTGACTGTGCTAGCACTGAAACCTTCGATAGCTTAGACCTAAATAGTGCTGATGTTCCTTACTCTGACGAGCTCACGGCTTCTTGGGCAATCGATATCAACAATTTTGCCATCAACACTACCTACATCTTCCGCATGCAAAGAGATGGCATTACTTACTCTTCTGACGCTACTACGGGCAGTGCAACCATTCACAATAACTTAGAGAGTGATAACCATATTGTCAGTTTGGATATTTCAACCAAGCGTCCTTATGAATTGGCTGGCGGATATCTAAGTGCAAACTGGACAACGGCTTACAACTATCGCCGAGGCTATGGCGATCTAAAAGGCACTTACGACCAAGGTAATGATTTAGGCGCTGGCTTCCAAGATGAATGGGTCATGCTGGATGGTGAACTGGTTCGCTATAGCGAAATGGACGTCAGTGGCTATCAATCGCCTCTAAAAAGCAGCTTAGATTTGAATATGTTCTGGGCGAATGCCGGGCTGGTTTGGAATAACCGCGTAAATTATCAACACGGTAAGAAAGCCGCGGCTTATACCGGAGCTACCTCTATTGATATTGATGGCCAGCCAGAAACCGTCAATATCCTTGAAACCACAGAGCTTGATGAGTTGATTACATGGGATATGGCGATTAACTGGACGCCAACCCAGCTTAACGATCACCTTGTGCTAGGGCTTAGCGTAACCAACGTATTAAACACTCAAGAGGTCATTTCTCTTTCAGGAATTAGCGTTGGAAGCACTGTTGTTCCCGATGAGCATTACAACTCTGGTCGACAAGTTTGGTTAAACGTCAGCGTACGCAACTAACACCATAAAGCACAATATTCAGGCTCGATACTACCGAGCCTTTTCATTTCCAACAAAGGATCGGCGCAGATGTTTCTGCGCCATTATCTTATGAAATCTATACCATTATTTATTGCAGCATGCATCGCGCTAACCGGCTGCCAGCAAACCACCAATAAAGTCACAGAGACGCCACTACCGATACGCCAAGATGTTATTCAAGGTGAGATTGACAATGGTATGCGCTACATCCTCATCGAAAATGACCGACCTAAAAATCGAGTCTCTCTACAGCTTGTTGTTCATGCAGGCTCTCTCGTAGAAGAAGACGATCAAAAGGGCATTGCGCATTTGGTTGAGCACATGGCTTTCAACGGCACTGAGCAATTCCCAGCCAACACGCTCATTGAACATCAGCAATCATTAGGGATGGTGTTTGGCCGCGATGTAAACGCAATGACAGAGTACTTCACTACATCGTATTTCCTGCACTTGCCTGATAGCTCAGAACACATGCTCAGTGAAGGCTTTAATATGCTGGCTCAACAAGCGAGCGCTGTGGTATTTGAACAAGATGAGCTTGAACGTGAACGTCCCGTAGTTGAAGAAGAGTGGCGTTCAACATTAAGCATGATGGCTCGCTTAGGTAAAGAAAACCGCCAGATTATGTTGGCAGGTAGCCGTTTTGGCGACCGTGAACCCATTGGTGATATGGATTTAGTGCGTAATGTGGATGCCAGCCGCATCGAAGCCTTTTGGCAAGATTGGTACCACCCAAACAACATGACTTTAATTGTGGTTGGCGCAACCAATAAAGCCGAAGTTGAAAAAATGCTTAATCAGTACTTTGCACAAATTCCAGCAAAAGAGTTGCCTGCTCGCCCAGATTTGACCGTATCCCTTGATAATACAGTGCGCTTAGAGGTCATTGCGGATAACGAAATCAATACTGAAGTACTTTCTTTTAACTTTAGAGAGCCGCAACCCTCACCTCATACAGAACAACAACTAAGAGAAAAGCTGCTCAACGACATTACGATGCAGGTATTTAATAAGCGTCTGCGTGAGCAATACCATGTCGAAACCGAAAACATCAGCAAAATGATGATGATGAGCCGCCCGATGGCCACACATTATCGTAATAATCGTTTAATGGTCGTGCTCAATGGCAGCAACTATCTTGCCAGTACCCAAGAAACATTTAATCAGCTTAGCCGCTTTTCCGAGCATGGTTTTGCCGAAAGTGACGTGACGGCAATTCGTCAAAGTGTCATCAGTCGCTACCACCAAATGGCCGACTCACTACGCGATACCACCAACCGCCGTGAAATGATGTCAACGTTTAACCGCCTACGCTCACAATCCCCTCTTGTGGACACAGTGCAGCAGGCACAGATCGTTGAAAGCCTGGTGAATAGCATTACCTTACAAGAAGTGGATGCGCACCTAAAGAAAATGGTATTCAACCTCAATCCATTGGTTATTGCTCAAGTAAAACAAGATCATACACAAAACCTACCAACAACAGAGCAGTTTAAGCAGGCGTGGCAACAAGCAAAAGCCAACCCACCAGCGGCCATTGCAGCAGTGCAGGTAGATAAACAATTAATGGAGCACATCCCAGCAAAAGCTGAAATCGTCGCGCACAAACAACAACATGGGGTTCACTTCTGGACATTGGCCAACGGCGCTCAAGTCTGGTTCGAGTACAGTGATGAAACAGGTAATCAATTACGTCTTGATTATCGCGGTTGGGGCGGAAGCCAACATCTTCCACTAGAGCAACGCTCTACTGCCCTGCAACTTCGTCAAATGAGCAAGTTTGGTTATGGCGGATTTAATAGCGATCAGCTGTCTATTTTAAATGCAGCATACGCTAACCAACTGTTCCCATTCATTAATCAAAATAGCCACGGGTTCATTGGTACATCCGATCAAAAATCACTGGAAAACTGGTTACAAAACCTCTATTTGCAAATCACAGAACCACAGATCGATAAAGAGATTTGGCAAACATCGAAAGTGTTGATGAAGCGCAGTATTGATAACCGAAAGATCAGCGCAAACGGCCAATTTAATTCAGCGATTGATGCGCTACGTTATGTCAATAACCCTGAGCGTTTGAGCTTAACCAAACCGCAACTACAGAAAATTCAAGCCACTGATTTACTCAATGCGTGGAATAAAGTTTTTGCCAGTGCTAAGGGTCATCAACTGATCGTGGTGGGTAACGCCAAGCCTGAAGACATCATCCAACTGGCACAGCGCTACATCGGTTCACTGCCATCAAGCACTTCTTATTCTAAATTGCCATTACCGCCATTAGGCAGCGGCAAGCATGAAATCAGAATTGCCGCTGGTGAAGAACCGATGGGTATTACCTCACTGATGTTTAATCAAGACTTTACCTACAGTACTGAGCGTGATGATAAGGCGTATTTACTCAGCCGAGTGATATCAAACCGCCTACGTGAGTCTCTACGTGAAGCTGCCGGTGGCGTGTACTCGGTGCGCTTTGCTATTCAGCTCGATCGCGATCGCAACCAAGCGTACGGCATGATCAGTTATAGCCACGATCCTGTGCGCATTGAAGAGTTAAAAGGCAGAGCTTCAGCAGTTATCGATGAAGTACTAGAAAAAGGCGTAACGCAAACAGAATTGTCTGAAGTCATCGCTCAAACTAAAAACGCGCTTACTCCTGACAACATCTCTGATCGTCAAAAAATCAACTACCTAACAGATGCCGCGCAATATGGTGACAGCTTAACCTCAGTAGACGATTACCTCAGCTGGGTAGACAGCGTAACACCGGCGCAAATCGATACTATGGCGCAGCAGATCTTAACCACCAATAACTGGATAGATGCCACGCTAGTGCCTGCGGAAAAAACCCAATCTGTAGACGATAACAAATAGCAGTAACACCACGCAGATCACTCAGATTAGTGGTTTATTTACTCACAGCACATACAGCCAATAGGCTGTATGTGCTTTAGTACTATCAGGGAATGTATGTCAATTCTTAAACAATTTTTCGCTCTTGCCAGTCCCTATTGGCTCAATCGTACTAGCCTTATTTCTTGGCTATTGTTTGCGGCAACAGTGGCACTTTCATTGTTGCTGGTGCAAGTCATGGTCGAGCTAAACGTCTGGAACAAAGAGTTTTTTGATGCGCTGGCCAATTTAGATGGCCCATTAATTTATGATTTATTAGGCAAGTTCATCCTGATTGTTGCCATCATTGTCGTCATGAGGGTATACGCAAAATGGCTACAACAATGGGTAGAGATACGCTGGCGAACTTGGTTTACCGAACGCCTTGTTAGCCGCTGGCTCAGCAATCAAAACTTTTATCGTTTAACGCTTACCGAAGAGCCTGATAACCCAGATCAACGAATTGCCGAAGACATCCAATTATTAACCACCGATACTTTGGACTTGATCCTTGGACTGATTAAAAGTGTCGCCACAATCAGCGCATTTAGCGTCATACTATGGAACCTTTCTAGCGACTTCTTATTGCCTTTGTTTGATGATGTAAAAATATCGGGCTACCTATTATGGCTGGCCATTATTTACTCCTTTGTGGGCGCAGGCGTGACACACTTTTTTGGTCACCAACTGCATCGTCTTCATTATCAACAGCAAAAGCGAGAAGCCGACTTTCGAGCAAGGCTTCTGCGCAGCCGAGACAGCGCAGAACAAATTGCATTGATGAATGGACAACAACGAGAAAAATCACAGCTTGATTCCACTTTCAACACCATTTCTGATAACTGGAAGTCCTTGATGGGACGAGAGAAAAAACTGGGGATGGTGGTCAACACCTATCATCAGATCGCAGCAATGGTTCCTTACTTTGCCGCAATCCCTGCATTAATGGCTGGTGTTATCACCGTTGGTGGCCTGTTTCAGGTGAGAATGGCGTTTATGCGTGTTTACAGCTCACTAAGCTGGTTCATCTTTAGCTACGACAACTTAACACGTTGGAGTGCCACCATTGTTCGTTTGACGCAATTTATTGATGCTATGGATAAATGTGAAACATTGGCTCAGCAGCAACGTCCAAACCTACATCCTATTACGGATACAAACGGCGTTGCATGCCAAAAATTGTCAATCCAAAAGCCGAATGGCCAAACATTACTCTCAGATATTAATCTGCAGGTAAATAGCGGCGAATCGTTGTTAATTAAAGGCGCTAGCGGCTTAGGAAAATCGACCTTGTTACGCACATTAGCGGGGATCTGGCCATTTTATAACGGTCATTATCACACCCAAGACTCGAATGTACTGCTGCTACCGCAAAAGCCCTACCTTCCTAAAAGTACTCTGAGGGAATGTTTGAGCTATCCGCAAGCGGCAACACCTGAAAATGAGCGTTATCAAAGCGCACTAGAAAAAGTAGGCTTAGCGGCTTTGATATCAGAGTTAGATATTGAAACCGAGTGGCAAATAAAGCTCTCTGGGGGCGAACAGCAAAAGATAGCCCTTGCGCGAGCATTGGTGTTAAAACCAGAGCTGCTAATTTTAGATGAGGCCACAAGTAACCTCGATGAGCCAGTCGCCTATCAATTGATTCAGCAATTGCGAACGTTATTACCTCATAGTACCTTATTAATGGTTAGCCATCAAAGCCACTTAACAGAGCTATTTGAACGCGTTGTCGAGCTGGAACAAACCACGATAAAAACTCAAACTGAACCACTAACTGCGGTGAACTAACCTTGCAAAAACCTAGCTAACCCTATGCTTAACGGTGCTCAAAGGGAAAAAGAAGCGGTTTCTCCCTTTAATCGCCGTTAAGCAACACATTGTCGATAAAGATAAATTTCCATTTTTGTTGCTTATATCAAATCAATGTCACGTCTATGATTGAGCCAATATTCAATAGTTAGGATACATCCAACATGAAAAAACGACTCGTCGCAGTAGCATTGGCATCAAGCATTGCTTCCTCATTTGCTTGTGCACAAGAAGCACCAGTTATGTTTTCAACCATCGATATGAATGCGCCACACGTCAACTCAGTAAAAGGCGTACGATTATCAGTACTGCACGGTAAAGTATCAGAAGTAAAAGGTGTGGATGTATCACTGGTTGGTATGTCTGAAACTGACCGTACTACCGGCTTAAACTTCAACTTGATGTTTGGTGCCAACAAAGTGAACCAAGAGATGAAAGGTTTATCTTGGGGTTGGTTTAACTGGAACACAGGCCAAACAACAGGTGTGAACTTGGGTGCGGCTAACATTACTCACAATGTTAAAGGTGTTAACTTGTCTATCGCCAACATCTCTGACGGTAACACAATGGCTGATATTGGTGTTGTTAGCCTTTCTAAGCAATCGAAAGTGCAAGTAGGTATATTCAACCACACAAGAAAGATTGAAGGTGTACAGGTGGGTTTGATTAACTGCGCGGATAATGGTTTCTTAAAATGTTTCCCTATTATCAACTTCGCTAAATAATCACGCTATACCATTGAATACTGAGGCTATTGCTACCCAAAGCAATAGCCTCTTCAATTTACACTAAATAGACTGACTGATTACCGAATACTTTCCCCTATCAACACTATGATAAGAGAAAGCCCGTCACCCTCAATTTATCATTTCGCGTCTTTCGCGTGAGCTTCTAAAAATGCCATCACCAATTTTCTCTGATCAGGGTCAAGTCCCGCTCTTGGGAACATACTTTGAGTAATACTATGCCATTGTGCTTTGGTGTATTGCTTAGGATCTTTTGCTGAGTGACACATAGTGCAGCGCTCATAAAATAGGTTTTCACCGGCACTGTGTATGCTTGGCTTAGCCGCTTTTTGTGCTTCCGCAGTCTTGGTTTTTGCACGCACCGAAATAGGCGCAGCTTTGACTGTGTGTGTCTGCTTGTTAGTGTTAATAACGGGCGGTTCAAAGGCACGATTATCAGATTCAGGATCAATACAAGGCTTCATGTACGCTAAACACGTATTGGCAATGGTTGCCTGACTAAGACCACTACTCGCCTTGCTTGAGGTCAATACGTTAATTGCTCCGCCATTACAGCGACCTTTTTGATCAAACTGCAACCAAGCCCCTTCCTCTAAACTGATGACGCCCGGCATGATTTGATCAGAGACTTTCGCGCCCGCAATCACTCGGCCGCGCTCATTGTAAATTTCAACTAAACCACCGGCCTTAATGCCTCGCTTCTTTGCATCTTGCTGATTAATGAGAACATATTGGCGTCCCTGAACATTTTCGATATTTCGAATATCGGCATTGGCCAGTTGCGAGTGCACTCGCATATTCGGGTGCGGGCTGACCACATGTACCTGTAAATCATCTGCGTTACCTAAGTATTCACTTGGCGTCATAAAGCTTGGCATTGGCGGACAATCACTAATATTAAAATCGGCGATATCTTGACAATAAAGCTCTATTTTACCCGAACGTGTGTGCAATGGGTTTTTATCAGGATCTTGATAAAAATCGCCATGTCTCACCCATTGTTTAGCTTGTTGAGGGACAGGCATAGGGGCAACGCCCAGTCGCCAGAAATCATCAAAAGGCAACGTTGCGGATGATGCTTGATAGCCTTTCTTCACAATATCGTCAGCCGTTGAATCTTGGGTAAATGCTTTTTCTACGCCAAACATTGCGGATAATCGTCTGAAAATCTCAAAATCATCCAAGCTTTGTCCATAAGGCTCAATCACTTGACGCATTGCATACACTTTATCCGCGCTGTAGGTGCCGCCAGAGGAAACATCATTGCGTTCTAATGTGCTAGTAGCAGGCAGGACGATATCGGCAAAGCGCGACGATGCGCACCACCAAGGGTCTTGGCAGACAAAGGTTTCTACTTTTTCGTTTAATGCTTTAATAAACTCGTTGGTGTTTTGCTGATGAGAAACCACATTATTACCGGCGTTATAAATCATTTTCACGTCAGGATAGGTGTACTCAAGACCATCTCGGGTAAAAGATTTACCGGGGTTGTTCAACATCTCCGAAATGCGCGAGGCAGGACAAATAGATTTCACCGGATTTCGGCCTTGCGACAAACCAATTGGCGCCGTTTTTCCCGATTGTGGCATACCACCGTTACCATAGTGCCAGCTAAAACCAACCCCCTCTCCAGGCTTACCTATTTTGCCGATCATAGCGGCAAAGTTGATGATCGCCCAATGCACCATTTCGCCGTGGTCGGCACGCTGTAGCGACCAAGAAGCGGCAAATTGAGTACGCGTAGTCACAAAACGAATCGCTAAAGATTTGATCTCTTCAGCGCTAATACCAGTAATTTTCTCCGCCCATTCTGGCGACTTAATGACACCGTCATCCTTACCTTGCAGATGATCGATATATTTATCAGAACCGACGGTATAACGCTCAAGATACTCCACATCGTGCATCTGTTGGCTATACACATATTGCGCCATAGCCAAGAACAGCGCGGTATCGGTATTCGGGACAATTTTGACCCACTCGGCATCCAGTTCAACATCGGTATGGGTGCGTTGTGGGTTAATTGAAATAAATTTAATACCCGCTTGCACAAACTCTTTCCAGTGCGGATACATTTGATGATCAGCAATGCGCGCTTCAATGCGGTTGTTCTTCCAAGGGTCACAACCAATCAGCACGAAGGTTTCAGTGTTCTCTTTGATGACAGGCCACGCTGTCTGCGGAGAGTACACTTCCATGTCGCCAATCACATGCGGCAGAATAATTTGTGAAGCGCCACCAGAATAATCGCCCGTTGTTGAGCTTTGACCACCAATCAGATTAAAGAAGCGACCTTGCAATACATGCGGTTTCATTAGCCCAGGGTGAGCCCATCCGCCGTAAGAGCTGCTAAATATGGCTTCGTTACCATGTTGTTCAACGGTGTGATTAATCGCATTGGCAACCAATGACAACGCTGTCTCCCAACTCACTTGTACAAAGGACTCTTTACCACGTAAATGAGGTTTCGTATCGCCTGTAGGATCGGCTAGGTAAGAGGCGCGCACCATTGGATATTGCACTCGGGTATCATCGTATAAACGACTCAAAATACCTTTAGTCAACATCTGCGTTGGCATTGCATCAAGCTCAGAAATTGGCTGAATCCCAATCACAACCCCATCTTTTACCACCGCATTAAACGGCCCAAAATGACTCGCATGAGGAATAATTTGAGTCCCCTCATCAAACACTTTATCAATAGGGAAAAGAGTGAGACCACCGCCTGCGACAATTGCCGTCGCCAGAGAGCCTTTTAGGAAGTTGCGTCTTGAAATCGTCATAATATGGTTTGGAAAAGATTGCTTAGAAAAGAACAGTTACGCCGGATAATAATTAGCCAAACGCGTATAGTCATCCTCTTAAATGAGAATGACTTACAAACTTAGATACACAAAATAATAACTGGGGGGCAGGCCTTGAAATTGGCTTCACATTCAATCGTTAAGAGAAGATAGGTGAGATGCCATAGCTAGGTATCACAATGAGTAATACACCTAGAACAATCAAGAATAACCCTGCTAAACACTTCATTAATGTCGGCAAAATGATAGTGACGCCTGAACGAGCAGTTTTAGCGTAATACTGGATAAACTTTCGCCCTGTCACAGTTAAAAAAGCGATGGTCGAGGTTGTGATAGCAGTACCGATTGCCATTAAAAATGCACCAATCACCCCAAGCCAATACAGATGAGTCAAGTTGGCAAAAAACAGCACTAAGATAGCGCCCGAGCAAGGTCTTAAACCTATGCTAAGGATAATCATCAAATACTCTCTTGGCTTAGAAATGCTATTTAGCTCGGAAGCATTCGCAGAATGTTTATGTCCACAGCCACAGCTGTCACTGTGTTGGTGCTGATTAGCCTTACTAGAAGTGTAAAGATACTTAATTGCGCTATAGATAAGTTGTGCGCCGAGCAAAGCAACTAATACGCCACTGTAGGTGGCAAATTCTGATACGGTTGTATTGAGTTTGCGCATGGTTTGGTGAAACACAAAAACAAAGGTGCTAACCAAGGTCACTGCAACAAGAGCTTGCACTACCGCAGAACACATCGTAATAAAAATGCCCGCTTTAAGGCGGGTTTCATTGGTTGCCAAATAGGTGCTGACCACCACTTTGCCATGGCCGGGACCAAGAGAATGCAAAATCCCATATAAGAAACAAACACCCAATATAATGAGGTCGGATTGGCTATCGCCGTTATAAAACTGATCGGTAAGGTAATCTAAAGACTCTTTTTGCAGGTGAATACTTTCTAGCAAAATAACAGGCCACAAAAACCATAACGCTACTACGACAAGCAATAGCACCATTGCTATCACTAGCATAGGTTTAGACATGCTGACTTTAGTCGGTTGCGGCGCTTCAAGTGGCGTAATTTTATGTATCTTCATTTTTTACACCTTTTTATTTAAGCAACTAAAGTTCAGCGTTTGAGTAAAGACCTTACCTAACTGAGTATCGGGGGGAGCATCAATCGGTATCGACATGGCTTTATTGACTTGAGAAGCACTTGGATGTGGCTCAACCAAAGATGAAGAACAATATGGCTGTAGCGCATTGGCAAATTTGATGTCGTTAGACGATTGCCAAGACATATCCACATAATAAGAAGGATCAAATATGCGTAATTGCAGCTTGTTGCCATCAAACAGGTAGGGTTTATCTAAAAGAAGGGTAAAACTTAAAATAGCCTTACCTTTTACCACCTTCAATTTAGCATCGGTCACGTCTTGATATTTAAACGCCTGCTTGCCTTCATCCAAATAGGTGAAGTCATGTGAAGGTCGCATATTATCAATAACAGAAGCTGAAATAGTCTGTAGAGTTTGCTGTCGATGCTGAGGCGACATGTCCTCACCATCGAACAAATATGCCGTAGTCATCCTATCAAACGTCCATTTCATTTTAAAACCATCAATGGTTTTGCTATTGCCTAGTATTTGCGTCTCAGTGTCTATCCACGAATGTGGATGAGCCATCGCTGAGTGGCAAAATAACAAGAACAACAAGCTAACCAATGTTGCTCGAAATGTGGGTTTGATAGAATGCATCACACTACTCCATGCTATTAGCGATAACCGTCACGTTGTGTTTAAAGGCTTTCGCATAAGTATTTGCTTCGCTATCCAAAGACAATGCCTCTGGGTAAAGCTCACCGCCTTCTTTTGCACCACTTGCAGCAGCCACTTGCTTCACTAAGCGAGGATCGGCTTGATCTTCCATAAAGTAGAACTTCACGCCTTCAGATTTGATCTGATTAATCAGTTCAGCAATATGTTGAGCACTTGCTTCAGACTCAGTGGAGTAGCCTTGTGGAGCCATGAAATCAACATTGTATTGCGCACCAAAGTAGCCAAATGCATCATGGCTAGTCAGCACTTTGCGTTTTTCTCTTGGAATTGCATTAAATGTTGCTACAGCCCAATCATTAAGTTCAGTCAGTTGCTTGATGTACTGCTCGCCATGTTGCTTAAAGTAATCTGCATCTTCAGGATCAGCTTTAATCAGAGCATTCATTACGTTAGTGGCATAAGTTACGCCATTAGCCATGCTATTCCATGCGTGAGGATCGATGATTTTCTCTCCATCATCAATCATGCTACGAGTTTGAATACCGTTAGAAGCAGTCACAACTTCGCCTTTATAGCCAGACGCTTTAACTAAACGATCCATCCAGCCTTCAAGACCTAAGCCACTCACAAATACCACGTCAGCTTTGTTTAAAGTCACGCTATCTTGCGGTGCTGGAGAAAATGAATGAGGATCACTTGCAGGACCAATTAAAGTCGTCACTGCAACATGCTCACCACCGACCTGCTGTACGATATCACCCAATACAGAAAAGCTTGCGACGGCATTTACTGTTCCTGCCATTGCAGCGCTGCTTGTTGCAAGAGCCAAAGTTACGCCCGCAAGTTTTAATAGTTTCATTGAATTTTCCTAGTTAATAATGACGTCAATTACTGTCGTAGCATTCCCTTTTTGCTTCCACAGAAAATAGACAGGATAAAAATAAACAAAGCGACCAAAATAATGGCAGGTCCTGCCGGAATAGATTGGTACCAAGACCAGCTCAAACCAAATAATGAGCTGATCATGCCAAACACAATAGAAATCATCAGCATATACGGTAATCGGTCTGTCCAGCATCGAGCTGAAATAGCAGGTAACATCATCAAGCCTACCGACATCAACGTGCCTAAAACCTGAAAACCTGCAATAAGATTTAATACCACCAGCCCCATAAATAAGGCGTGGATGTAAATTGAATAACGGCTTGAATAAACAGAGAAAAAGCTAGAGTTAAACGACTCATAGACAATCGCTCTATAACAAATAGCCAGTATTAATATAGTGATACTCACTACCACCCCAATAAAGACTAAAGCGGCGTTATCCACGGCCAGCAATGAGCCAAAAAGTAGGTGCAGTAAATCAATACTGTTCTTGCGATAGGAGACTAAAATCACCCCTAATGCCAGTGAACCAAGATACAATCCAGCAAAGGTTGAATCTTCGCTCAGTTTGGTACGCTTACTGATCCAACTGGATGTTAATGCCACAAACAGCCCCGCGACAAAACCGCCAACCCCCATATAAAACAGCGACATGCCGGCAAAAAGGTAGCCGATCGCCACTCCAGGTAATACTGCGTGAGAAAGCGCATCACCCACTAAACTCATGCGGCGTAATAATAGAAAGATACCAAGCGGAGGTAAGCTAAAAGAGAGCACTACACAAGCGACTAGAGAGCGTCGCATAAAACCAAACTGGCAAAACGCATCGAAAATATGTATGGACATAGTGTTAGTGTGTTACCTGATTCAAGTTGTTATTTTGTTCAAAAGTAGCCTGCCCATTATTGAGTCGGATAATGTTCGTAAAGTAGCTTTCAACCATTGAGATATCATGCAATACCGCAACAATAGTTTTACCCTTACGATGCAATTCAAGAACAAGCTTGAGAATGAGCATTTGAGTATCTTCATCGATACCAGCAAAAGGCTCGTCCATCAGCATTATTGGTGCATCTTGAACCAATAAGCGCGCAAACAGCATGCGTTGAAATTGACCACCAGATAAACGATTGATACTAGTCTTTTTAAGATCGGAAATGCCAACCTGTTGCAATGCCCAATCAACCTGCTGCATGTCTTTTTTAGACAAGCGGCCAAAAATACTTTTTCGCGGCCAGCAGCCCATAGAAACTACTTCAAAAACATTGATTGGAAAATCCTGATCAATGTTCGACTTTTGCGGCAACCAAGCAATACTTTTTTTATCAAAATCTTTCAGGCTAGTTGTGCCCGATATCGCCGGAATTAACCCACATAAAGTATTTAATAGCGTGGATTTACCCACCCCATTCGGCCCTACAATTGCCGACATAGAACCCAGCTTTATCTGACCTGAAATAGGATGACATACCGCTTTATTTTGATAGCCAATGACTAACTCAGTAAAATTAATCATGCTAAAGCGATCGCCCATTTAATTGCCAACCATAAAACGCAAAGCCCCGCAGCGCCCAATAGCGCTCGACTCAGTGATGACATCACCAGCAGGTAACGATCGTCATTGGTGTTTTCAGTTGATTTGATATTCATTAAATGTGACATGCTTCAAACAATTAGGGCCGACGTTATAACATAGCACTTGAGTTTTTTATAATCCTGATATGCAAGCACTATAAACTCACACTTATCGATAATTTATAAGTCATTGTTTAATAGCAATAAAAATAAACAGGCCATCATTCTCTGAATATAACTTTGCTAAATTGAGCGTATGCGCAGCATTATTTAACGAGTGGAATTTAAGTCAGGAAAGGTAGAAAAGCTTACCTTTGCTGTAGCAAAGATAACGATCTGATGCTGGTAGGAAATTTAGTGTGAATGAGCATATAATTCGAGAAAAATATAACACCATAAAAATGGTAAGTACTATCAAAAGTAGGTGACACTAAATGTTAGTTTTTAACTGTACCAAAGCCGCGGTCGAGTTTTTTACGGTCAAGCGTCAAGGCAAAAAGATCTCTGATTTAGAGCCTGCACCACATAAAACCATCCTAGAGTCGATTGAAACCGCGACGTTTCCAGACAGTGTTAATACCGACAAAAATAATAACTTCCAATGGCATTGGGTGCTCCATTGTGTCTCCATCAAACGCAAAAAGTACTTAATGGCGATGGATTATCAAAGTCGTTTTTGTATCACTGTACTAGCAGGAAAGAAAGGTGACATTGATCAGTTTCTAAACACCTTTGAGCCTATGCTAAAAACGTGCTTTCACACTCTCGCCAATAATAGTGGTGTTGACACGGTAGAGATAGATAACTGCATTGACCATTACAATAAAGAAGTGATTAACTGTGCCTTCCACCCTAGAAGTGACCGTAGCGTACAAACTCACCTAAATGATGTTCATTGGCATCTTGAACACCACTGCTATGAAGATGGAATGTTGCTTGACGATAATGACCTACTTGGCTTTAACTTATTCTCAGGTCAGTTTCCTCGTACCAGTAAATACAAAAAAGAGTACTTTTACCCTAATGAAGAGCTTGTTAGCCAGTGGCAATTATGGGCATTAAAGCCTCAAGTGCTCGATATGAGTAACGTCATCATATTGAGCAACTATCGCAAACAATAATAGAAGACGCTTGTTCACGGAGATTAACTCACGCAATAACTGCGTATGCATAGCGTTAAAGTTCTTTTTAGAAAATGTATATGCAGGTATGTCTAAGCGAGGTTCAGAATAAATCGCTATGTGAGCCAACTCTCGCTAATTGAAGTAGTCCATCATGGACACGGTAAATTAACACTAAATCGGGCTTGATATGGCAATCTCGAAACCCTACCCAATTACCAGTCAAAGGGTGATCGACATTCTTTGGATCTAACGTATCTCCTCGTTGAAGCTTAGATATGATATTTCCAACTTCAACAATGTCGGGAATAGGCATTTTTGTTACTTTCTTAAAATCTTTCTTAAATTGAGTTGAGTATTCGAGCTTATACATTGTTAACTTTGGCTTCTGTTAGCTCTGATAGCATAGCTTCAACAGATTTGGCTTTGTGACCTTTTCCTTCAACAAGCTCTTGAATAGCGGCAGCAGTTACATCATTAGGTTGTGGTACTCTTAGATCAAAAGGAATACCGCCATGGTTAATTACAGCTTTTGCGAACAACTTGATTGCTTGTGATGTACTTAAACCGACCTCATCACAAATACTAGTAAATGCAACCTTAGTATCGTGATCAATGCGAGTACTGAGCATTTCATTTCTCATTAACTTACCTTTTGTATTACAATGTTATACAAAGTATAGCAGTGTGACAGCATATGACAATGGATCCCTTACGCTTGGCACTTCAGCTTCACTTAAGTATAACCAGTAACAGCACTCCTAATGTGACGTTGATATGACTCCCGCCGTCAATTAAAACTAAGAAGTTTCTGCTCCTATCTTTCCAAAAACCTTTAGTGTCTTCAGTGATAGTGTTAACGCATAGATGAACCAGATTAAGGTTCATATTTGGAATAAATAATAAAAATATCGACAAAAAGCACCATATAAGACCTTTCAGTGCTTTGCTTGTTTTATATTTGACACTATAGTGAATAGAAATCGCATATATAGTTCAAATATAACACTACGGGTAAAATATGAATCCAAAACTCTTCCAACTTCGTAAAGATCTACAACATATATCAGCAAACATAGAAGAAATGTTATCTGATATAGAAGAAGCATCGAATTCACCTGTACCTTCTTATTCTATATATAGTAAAGAATTGCTTATCAATGATTTGCGCGAGCGCAGAAAAGGTGTCTCGTATGAAGATCTAGAATTGCAAACGGACATATCTCGTTCCACTTTAATGAGAATAATGAAGGATCCGGCAAATACTTCACTAGAGAATTTTTTAGTGGTAGCGAATGAATTGGGAATGAAGATTTGGATAGAAAAATAAAAGTGCTACTTATAGTGTACTCTGCGGTGTTCTAACCCAAGGTGTAAATGGTTATATTCCGGTCAAGCGCAACTGGACACCTAATTTTGTGATTTTTCGTAGTTGATCAGTGTTAAGTCACCGAGTGTTGTATGCAACCGTTCATGGTTGTAATACCTAATGTATTCCTCAACACCTTGCTTCATTGACTCTCGCGTTAAATACACAATATTTAGCAGTCACTCGTCTTCTATTAGTAAATTACTCTTTGGTGAGTAGCTTGAAGTGAATCTCATCTACTTTCTACAAGATGCACCTAGAAGTTGGGAGCAAAATATTACTGGCTAAAGGCTTCGTTTTCGGCTTTCACGGCTAATGCTCCGTGGGCTAGCTGAACCAAAGTATCAAACTTAGGTGAAGTATGGGGGCTCAAAGCTTTGTAGATACTTGGTCTACTTTTTAGGTTAGTTTTGAGTTGTACGTTTTGAATTCCATACTCTTCAATATAGCCACGAATAGCGGCTTGAAGAATATCAGGTCTATTAAGAGTGATAGAGTCCCAAGCAGCTTGTTTTAAAACGGCTTCAATATCATCAGGAGAGATTGTTCTTTCTTTCGCATCGAGGTGTTTTCCATATTGCTTAGCTAATTGGCGCAACTTTGTCGCTGATACTTCCGCAACACCCCAATCGAGATAAGTACCTTCGAGAGAAAACTCCGTGAAAGATCCGACTTTAGAAAAGGCTTCCGTTTCAAATACAGCGGTTAGATCAGCCGTACCACGAAAACCGTCACTGAACTCAAGCTCCAATTCATAACCAGATTCCCAATCAACATCAATTATCTTCAGCATCAGTTAACCCTCTTAATCGTTATGCCTTTGACGGCTTTATCCCATTCAATCAGCAATTCACTTTTGTGCTGTTCAATATATTTTTCAGCTTTCACAAGCTTTTTGGCCGGTAAATACCCAGCGAGCAATTCAATATTATCAATGGCAATGGATGCACGGTGTTCACCATACTCAACATGCACATGAGGTCGATTATGTGAGTCATTGTCTAGGTAATACATGATAAACTTCAAACCTAACAACTTTTTGAGTATCTCAGGCATCAACAACTCCTCTATTCCTTGTTAATTGTATGCCAGTATCCTGAAGGATACAAGAAAGGCATATACAAAGCATTTAAGAGTGAGAACCAAGGGTTAAGTGTCGTAGTAGCGTTACTCACAACTCATCAGTTTGACTCACTCACATCAAAGCTCTGTCCTTTCTTTCTTCGCACCCAATACACCACACACGACCAACCCATTACTTGCGCGAGTAATATGAAGTATTGAGGGGTCACTTCGGAGAAGTCTGCGCCCATTTGGTTTAGCTGTAAAAAGCCTTGAATGGCTGGCGTACTTGGGAATACATTGGATAACCAGATAATTGGGGCAGGGATCGCTTCTAGTGGCCATATAAATCCAGCGCTAAATACGAGAGGCATAGAGCTCATTAATACGATTACCGTCACCAGTTCTCTTCTGGGGACGATCATGCCTAATAAGAGACCTATCATGCTGGCTGAGAGCAAAAATGGCGTGGTGAATATAAACAGTTGTAATGGGTTTGCCAGTCGCGAGACGGAGTAAAAATCAAAACTCCAACCAAAGTAATAAGCGCTTAATACATAGTAAAATCCGCTAAAGCAGACCACTCTTGCCAACAAACGAGCATAAGATTCTCGTTTGGCGATAGTCGCGCCGACGATGCCAACACCCATGACTAAGGTCTGCTGTAGTATCAATACAAATACCGCAGGCACAACGTAATTTACATATCCGCCAGATGCATTAAAGGTGGGCTTCATATTCAAATCAATTGAGCTGTGATGGCTTACCGCGGTTACCAAGGGTTCACCTTCCATCACTAAACGAGCCACTTTAGCTTCGGCTGCTAACGTGCCACCAGCTCTCGCAAGCCCCTCCACTATTGTGCCGTATACCAGAAAATAAGAAGCATCTCCGGCAAAGGCGAGGGTTGGACTTTTACCTAGCAATAGGTCGCGATAAAAGTGCTCTGGTATCACTAGAATACCGCGCACTTCACCGTCTAAAAACTGCTGTTTAGCTTGCTCAATACTGTGCGCTGATTGGGTAATATGAATTTGCGACGTGGCATCCACCATCCGTTCCAGATCGTAACTGACTTTGCTTTTATCCAAGTTAACCACGGTAATATGTTGCTCACTCGGCGTTTCGTTTGCATAGGGTAACGGATACAAGAATGAATAGAATACAACCCCGCCAAAGATAGTAAGTACTACCACAGGGTTGGTTAAAATGGCTTTTAGTTCTTGCTTAAAAATCTCACGCCAGTTCATTAGACGCACCTTGTATCTTTTTATTGGCTAATTTAGCCAGCACCAATAGCAGTAACAAATAACCCAACATAGGAAGAATATGCTCAAGGGTTTGCCATGTTGCCGCGCCATAAGAAACTTGGCTAACTTGCGCTTCAATATAATGGCTAATGGGCAATAAACTGCGCCAAAACTGCGCTAGCACGTTCATGTCTGTCACAGGAAAAGTAATCCCCATAAAGGCAAAGCCAGGCGCAGTAAATGCGCCAGCAAAGCTCAAGGCTCTTGCCGCATCAAAGGTAATAAAAAAGAAGACACACCCCACCAGCATACAAGCAATCACTGTGGCTAACTGAGCCACAACCAACACACCCAAGCCGCCGTGCATCGGCCAATCTAAGTAGAGATAGAACCAAGCTAAAAAGCTCATACCAAGAAGAAGATAAATGGGGATATAACAAGCGAGTGTTTTTATCAAGCAGCGTAGCGTCCCTTGCTCTGGCCAGTGCTGCATAAGTCCTTCACGTTTATGTAACGCTAAAGTCAGTACGGTCCCAACCACAATCACAATTTGCCAAATCGCGGGCACAATTGCCGAAACCAAAAATTGGGCATAGTTACTATTGCTGTTAAATAATGGCGTGATCTGATTGCGCACTGCGACTGACTGACCAAGGGCACTTTTCACGGTTTCTCCACCGAGCGATAAGTGCTTTAAGGTTTCTATTTGTGCGTCAAAAGTGCCAATTGCACGAACAATCGCAGAGTTAATCAGCTTACCCACCAAGATATATTGACTGTTATAAAACACGCTCACTTGCGGCGGATTAGACAACAGAATGTCTCGGTCAAAATGCTTAGGAATGACAACATAAGCATAAATATCACTGCCACTGAGCGCTTTTTTTGCCTCGTATTCCGATAACAAGTTAGCACTTACTTTCAGGGTATCACTTGCATCAAGACTATGAGCCAGTTGATAAGACAACTTGCTGTGTTGATGATCCACTATCGCAATAGGCAATGACCGAGCAAGGCCTTGCGAGAATATCCACCACACACAAATGGCAATCAGTATTGGCAGCCAAGTGATGGATGCCAATAACCATTTATCTTGGCGCAATCGTTGCCATTCATCGGCTACAAAAACCAGCATGTTATTTACTCTTGCTCATCAAGAGTTAATGACACACTCATTCCAATGCGAAACTCACCTTGATGATCAAGAGGACGCGCTTCCACTTCAAAAGTGCGCAAATCAAATCCTTGGCTACTGTCTGTTGCTCGCCACGTAGCAAAGTCGCCCATCACAGCAACGTGAGTAACACGAAAGCGAACTTCATCATCTAAAGCGGGTACAAAGGCGCTAATTTCACTGTCTTTAGCAAAATGTTTGAGTAGATCTTCACGCACATTAAACACCGCCCATGAATCAAGTGTATCAATCACGGTGACGACCGGAAATCCTTGCGGCGCTAATTCACCACTGTGCAATAGCACTTGTGATACTTCACCATCAAACCAACTCGCAATTTGAGTATCTGCGGCATACGCTTCCACTTCGGCTACTGCGCCTGCTGCCATACGCGCTTTTTCACTGGCTGCTTTTTTAGTCTCTGAGCGAGCACCTTCTTTAGCCAGTAAATACATCTGATAAGCGGCATTTTCGGTATATTTAGCGGCTTGCCATTGGGTGTAGGTTTCGTCGCGTTTTTGCTCAGCTACCACACCATCTTGATAGAGGTTATCGACTCGGCGGTAGGTTTTCTCCATTAATGAAGACGCCGCTTTGGCTTTACGCCATTGATCGCGAGCCGCGGAAATTTGCTGTGAGCGTGCGCCGTTTTCAGCTTGCTCAGCAAGCGCTCCTGCCGCTTCTTGCCCTGCGCGAGCTTGTTCTAGTTTGGCATCAATTTCTGGGCTATAAATGGTGAAGATAAGATCGCCCTTATTCACCAAATCGCCTTTTTTAACATTAATGGTATCAATACGGCCTGCAACCTTAGAGGAGATGCTGTATTGCTGAGCCGTCATTTGCCCCTGAATACGAATAGGTTCAGGTTGATAAGCTTGATAAAAGCCGTACCCTACAAGGCCAACTAGGGCTAACGCCACCACAGCAATAGGTTTCTTAGTTGACATTGTTTTCTCCTTGCTCAGTTGCAGGTTGCGTCGTTAAACGCGCTGTATTCACGGTTTTATTAGGACGGTCTTCATATTGGCTAAAGGTGTTCATTTTTCCACTTAGGGCAAGTAATTTATTGAGGGAGATTAAATAGTTAAAGCGTGCGACATGTTGCTGTGTTTGAATGCTCGCAAGGTAAAGCTCAGCATCGACGACATCAAGTGAGTTAGATAAACCTTGGCTAAACATCTTGCGACGTAAGCGTAAGTTCTCTTGCGCGAGCTCAATACTGGAATTCAAACCTTTGACTTCTTCCATTGATTGCTCAGCTTCTAAATAGGTTTTTTGTACCAATACTGCCAAGTCTTGTTTTGCTTGAGCGCGTAAATGGGTAATTTGTAAAACCGCGCTGTGAGCGGCTTGCAATTGTCCCGAACGACCACTGGTTTCCAGTAGCGGAATGCTCACCCCTACCCCAACAAACCAATCCGGTGTTAACTGAGCGGTAATTGAATCCCCCTCATATAAGTTGTAATCACCGTACAAATAAACATCAGGATAATATTTTCCCTTTTGCACATCCGTGAGCCCTTTAGCTTGTTTCTCCTTGGCATCAAGAATGGATAGCCCTGGATAGCTGACTAAAGTTTCGGTGGTATAAGCACTTAAAGGCGGTAAATTGTCATTGATAAACAATTCACTAGTGGGCGTTACTGTCTGAGATTGATTAAGAATTTGAGTTAATGCGCTGCTGGCAATTTGTAGATCTCGCTGTGCTTTTTTTCGATCCACTCTCGCTTTAGCTAAAGAGGCATCGGCTTGCAGTTTTTCCACTCGCGCGATTTGACCTTGCTGTTGGAGCTTATCGGCAAAACTGGCGTGTTGCGCCAATCCATCTTCAACGGATTGGTAAGTAGTGACAACTTGCTTGGATAACACAACGCCAAAATAGTATTTAGCTAAATCTTCAAATCGAGCTTGTCGCTCCATCTCTAGTTGCGCGCGCGCTTCATCGGTTTGCGCCGAGGCAATAGATTGCGCAGAGATGATTTTACCGCCAGTAAAAATAGGCCATATTGCGCGAATGGATGATGTAAATACGTCTTTTTCTGACAACGTTGAATAGGAGTTGGCTAAAAACGGCAGTGAAATCGGTGGTAGTGGTGTCGGCGTCGTAATACTGTCTAATAGTTGCTCACCACTTAACGTGACATCATCATCAAGACGTGTGTAGTTTGCACTTAACGTTACAGAAGGCAGGTTTAGGCTCTTCTTTGCATTTTGAAGATTCTGATAACGATCAATATTTGCTTGGCTAGCCGCTAACGAATTGTTTTGCTGCTGTACCAACTCCCACGCTTGTGAAAAAGTGACATTTTGAGCATTCACATTTAATGAACATCCAAACACTAATCCAGCGACCATACACTTAAATTTCAACTTCACGCTCTTCCTTGGGGTGTCCACACCATAAAATTAGAGTCAATACTCTAATTAATCTTATTATTGATAACAATGATGTTTATATAGAACTGTTAAGTGTAGCTCGGTATTTATATGTTTTGTGTGAAAAACGAATGAAAAGGTAGAAAATTCATGTAATTAACAGGGCTGAAATATGCGAAATAGTCGAATATTTTGCGAAACACACCCCCAGTATCCATAAGTAGCGTAACTATCTTGCCTCATGAATTGTTATTAGAATGCTGTATAAATTGACGAAATGTAAAATAGGATTCAAAATCATACTGTTAGGAGCATTAATATGATGCTGACCGTAATAATCCATTAATTGTATATACGACATAGAAGTCTTTTCTTGAGGACAGGGAAGTTAATGAGAAAGTTCACCATCACAGCCTTAATCATCTTATTCGCCGGCTGTTCATCTTATGTAGGATTAAATTTTAATGATCTTTTTGGGCCAGAAGAGGTTCAACAGAGAAATGTGCCATTTGAGACATCACAAGCTCACTATTTCATCGATGAAATCAAACCTATTTTAGATAAACGCTGTGTCGT
Source organism: Vibrio sp. UCD-FRSSP16_30 (assembly GCF_001676025.1). Lineage (GTDB taxonomy): Bacteria > Pseudomonadota > Gammaproteobacteria > Enterobacterales > Vibrionaceae > Vibrio. The sequence continues at coordinate 105,810 of NZ_LZFW01000003.1, read as the reverse complement.
CTGTCATGCTTGCTACGATGCACCCTGCCAGCTCAAATTAACCTCAGCAGAAGGCATTGATCGCGGATCAACTTTAGCGGCGGTCTATCAAGGGGAACGACTTACTGCCACCAATCCAACACGCTTATATGAAGATGCCTCTTCGACCCAACAATGGCGTGAGCATGGATTTTATCCGGTATTAAATGAACGTTTGCAACGCGCCGATGCCAATATTGAAGCAGGAGTGATGGCGCAACTTTTACTACAAAAAGAGCAATATCCACTGCCAAATGATGTCATTCTTGACGACGATGATTTTGATTTTAGCCTAAACAAAATCAATGTCTGCCCAACATCCGATTCTATAACAGCATTTAAAGAGGAGTACCCTTTATGGGGGATGCCTTACGGAATGCCCGCTCTTTCTAATAATGAGCAGCAAACACTACTGGCGTGGCTTCGCCAAGGGGCAACGATGTCCGAGCCTGCTCCTCTTTCTGCAAAAGAAGCACAGGCTGTAGAAAAGTGGGAAACATACTTCAACCAAGATGATTTAAAGCGCCAGATCACCAGTCGTTATATTTACGAACACTTGTTTTTATCTCATCTGTATTTTTCAGAGATCAATGAACGTCTTTTCTTTAGTTTAGTTCGATCTTCCACGCCACCAGGCGAGCCTATTCAGCGTATTTCGACACGTCGTCCTTATTCTGATCCGGGCGTATCACGAGTTTATTACCGCCTAGCACCTGAGCGAGAAACCATCGTTGATAAAACGCACATGCCTTATGCGCTCAATCAGCAAAGAATGGATGATTATATAAAGTGGTTTGATCGCAGTGATTACCACATAGATAAACTGCCTAGTTACAATATTAATGTCGCTTCTAACCCTGTTTTAGCATTTTCTGATATTCCAGTAGAAAGCCGATATCGCTTTATGTTGGACGAGGCACAAAACACCATTATGGCGTACATCAAAGGGCCAGTGTGTCGAGGTCAATTAGCACTCAATGTTATCAATGACCATTTTTGGGTGTTCTTCATCGACCCCACCGCTTCCAGTAAACATGACTCAACAGAGTTTTATAAAACTCAAGCCCAGAACATGAAATTACCTAGCCAATTGGACAGCAATACAACGCCATTATTTAACTGGTTAAAATTCTCAAAAAGTCAGTCTCTTTATCTCTCTGAAAAAATGGACTTTATGAACAAACAATTTGCCAATGGAGAGCACTTAGATATTCCTCTAATTTGGAATGGCGATGGTCATAACCCCAATGCAGCGTTAACCATTTTTAGACACTTTGACAGTGCTAGCGTGGCTAAGGGACTAGTCGGTAATCAACCTAAAACCGCGTGGGTCATTGATTACGCGCTGTTAGAGCGTATTCACTATTTGCTGGTCGCCGGTTTTGATATCTATGGTAATTTTGGTCATCAGCTGATCACGCGTATGTATATGGATTTACTGCGAATAGAAGGTGAAAGTAACTTTATTGCTCTACTACCTAAAGAGTCGCGCCATCAAATATTGTCCAGCTGGTATGAAGGACAATCCGTTGAATTTTCAGACTATTTAACTCGTAACGCTCATCCGTTTAATCAAGAGTCTGGGGTGGAGTACCGCACCAATAAGCCTAAACAAGAGTTGCTTACGCGACTTGCCGAACATGTCTCTGTCTCACTCACCGATCGCTATGAAATTAGCAATACACCATTAAAACGCGACAGTGAATTGAAATTATTGGAGCTGCATACCCTAGTCGGTGGCGGCATTGAGTATATCCCGCAAATATCCATTATTAATATTGAAGCCGATACTGGCCAGCAACACGTTTTCACACTGCTGCATAACAACGCGCACACCAATATTTCCAGTCTCTTTAATGAAGAAGATAGCCGAGACCCTGATCATGACACTCTTACCTTAGTGAATGGCATCTTGGGCAGTTATCCGAGTGTATTTTTGTCGCTACAAGAAAGAGAGATCCCCGAATTGGTTAAACGTATTCGTGAATTAGACGATGATGATGACTACGAAGAGATGCTCGATAAATTTGCAGTAAGACGCACCGATGTACGGTTCTGGCCTTTTAGTGACAAGATTCATGCATGGTATGCAAAGGATCAGCCTGTTGAATATGGGCTGTTGGATTATAACCGATATGAAAATCGCTAATGGCTGACCTACACTACAGACTAAAAAGGCTCCTTACACTTATGCGTGAGGAGCCTTTTGTTATTACTGAGTGCAAATATCAATCGTAATAAGTCACTGATTAGCCTAGCGATTTACCACAACACTTAACTAAAGTGTCGCTTTGAACTGCTGAAGGATCTCTTTTTGCTCATCAGTTAAACCTGTTGGGGTTTGTACATGAATGCTGACCAATAAGTTACCTGTATTACCTTTGCGGTCGGTAGCGCCTCTGCCAACCACTTTAAACTTACGACCCGTTTGCGTGCCTGCGGGTACTTTTAGTTTAAAACGGCTATCAAGCACAGAAACCTCAACCTCTCCACCTAAAGCGGCAGTGACAATATCAATATTGGTATTGCAGATAATATCATTACCGTCTCTTTGCAAAAATGCATGTTCACGGATCACAATAGACAGCAACAAATCACCGGCAGGCCCGCCATTTGAACCCGCTCCGCCTTTACCAGAGAAGCGAATTTTTTCACCCTCTTTAATGCCGGCAGGAACCTTAACATTGATTTTTTTCTGTACGCCATTGATGGGCAGATCAACAGGAAGTTCTGTTCCTTGAATCGCATCGACAAAATCAACGGTGAGTTTAAACTCATGATCTTGTCCTTTTCTAGCAACTGGACCACGACGACCGCCACGAGCTTGAGAGAAAATATCCTCAAAGCCGCCAAAGCCTTGGCCTCCCTGACGGAATCCTCCACCAAACATATCTTCAAAGCCTGCTCCACCAGCATGTCTGCCATGAGCGCCTCTTTGACCAAAACCACTGTCATCAAACGCAGCATGACCAAATTGATCATATTGCTGACGTTTTTCTTGGTCGGTTAAGATTTCATATGCTTCTTTGATTTCTTTAAATTTATCTTCCGCTTCATCACTGTGATTTTTATCTGGATGGTACTTCATTGCTAAGCGTTTATAGGCTTTTTTAATCTCTTTTTCTGAGGCAACCTTGGAGACACCTAGCACGTTATAATAATCGGCTTTGGACATGCTATTTCTCACTCTTATCTATATATATAAAGGCGCTTGAGTTCCCTCTACACCTTGAATGTCCGCTAGTTTAAGTTTTACAAAAAGTAATTCAACTATTTATACCATCACAGTAAGTAAGTGAGCAGAAGAATGCTAGTAGCAGGACAACTATCAACAATAAAAAAGCCACTTTACAGTGTAAAGTGGCTTAGTCATTAACCAAAACTATCGACAATTAGCTGTTTGAAGCTTGTTTTACTTTAGCAGCATTAACCTGCTTTTCTTTTGACGCAAGCTCGACAACTTGTTCTTTTTGCGGTGGACGAGTATCGCCGTTAAATTTACCGCCACGCTCAATGCTCAGATCGTCAGTATAAATAGTACCTTTAACCTGACCATTTTCTAAGATCTCGACTGAAGTTGCATGACACGAGCCTTCAACATAGCCATTGATGATCACTTTTCCCGCAAACACATCGCCAATAACGCGACCTGATTGACTCACAATCAACGCCTGTTCCACACTCACTTGACCTGTTACCGTGCCGTCAACATGCATATCACTCTCTAGCTTGAGTTGTCCTTCGACTTGGCAGCCTTTTGCGATGAGAGTTGTAGCTGACTGCTTGCTCGGTGTTCTATCCTTTTGACCAAAGAGTCCCATCTAATACCTCGTTCTTTTTCAAATAATGATTCAAAGTTATTTGCACTCCACTCATGAAAAGCCAATGGATCTAACGCACGCCCAACAAAACGAATCTCATAATGAAGATGAGGACCGGTTGAAAAGCCTGTGTTACCTGAATAGGCAATAAGCTGACCCTTCTCAACAAAGTCTCCTGATTTCACTTTGAACTTTTGTAGGTGTGAATAGGAACTGGAAAAGCCATAGGAATGCTGTAATCGTAAGAAATTACCGGAGCCCGTTTTACTTGGTCGAACAACTTCAACAACACCATCAGCGGTAGCGTAAATCGGAGCCCCTGTATTCACGGCGTAATCTATACCACGATGTAGGGTCTTTTTGCCTGTTTTAGGGTGAATTCGATAGCCGTAATGTGAAGAGACTCGCACATCCCCAGCAGGAGAGCCGTTAGGAATGTTGTTGAGCATATAAAGACGAACAGATGAGGTGACAGCGGCGGCATCTAAACGGCTTTCTAATTCACCGTCTTTTTCTGCAACGCCAAGAACAACTTCTAAATCTCCAAGCCTATCAGACACTTGCTGCAAACGTTCTTCACGAGCACCAAGATCGCCTTCCAATTCAACTTTAAGATTTTGCAATTGTTCTACTTCTTCACTCAACTTGAGTGAATGGTTTTGCAACTCTGTTTGCTTGGAAAGAACAAAATCAACTTCATTATTGAGGTAGTGAATTGCAATGCCAGCGGCAACAATTGCCGCTATAAAAAAATAGCCAAAACCCTTTAAGCAACGCTGTAATAATTTCCCCATTTGGAAATGACGCGTGCCATCCACAGTCGATACTGTGACTATTACATGTTCTTTCATTAATACCTTGCTGACTGATTACTTTTTGACCGATACGTATTTTACTTGAACCGTCGAAATCAGCAAGTTTAAATCTCATTTTTGATAAGTAGAGGCTATTTCATTGTATTTTAAGGATAAAATACCTTCAATTAAAACTCTTTGTCTGCAAAGCCCGTCACTTCATCAACACGTAACGCTTTGCCTAGCTTAGTTAAAGGGTGCACAACAACGATGCCTTTTACGCGACGTTTAAGTTGACCCATATCCGCTTGTTCTTGCTTAGTGATTGGACGAGAAAACGGCTTATCAGATAAATCTTTACGCTCTTTGTTAAGATCGTAGCTTTCTTTATGTTTAAGCTGAGCCACTTGTTTTTCTAGCTTTGCAATCTCTCTTTCGAATTGAGAAATAATTGGCTGATCGCGACGAATAATAGCCGCTTCTAGTTTATGCTTCGCTTTATCAATACGATTGTTCAGGTTTTGAATTTCTTTTTTTGCAGACATGTTCCGCTCCTAGTAAAAAAAACGTGCTGTCCTAAGACTGCACGTTAAATGGAATATGTGAAGTATATCGCGTGTTTGCCCAGGACACGACACATTGATTCAGAAAAGCTGACTATTGGGCTTGTTTACGTATTGCTTTGAGTAATACAGAGGTATCCATGCGACCTAAACCTTCCTCTGACAGTGCTTTGTAAGCATCAGTACTGGCTTGAGTAAGAGGCAACTTTAGATCGTGCTGCTTGGCTTCTTCCAGACAAAAGCCCAGATCTTTGATCATCCAGTCAATGGCAAAGCCAAAATCAAACTTATCTTCGGCCATAGTTTTAGCGCGATTCTCCATTTGCCAAGAGCCCGCAGCGCCATTTTTTAAGCAATCCACTAGCGTTGTGACATCTAAACCAGATTTCTCAGCCAGAAGTAGCCCCTCTGACAAACCCGTTAGTGCGCCCGCAATGCAAATTTGGTTAACCATTTTAGCGCGCTGTCCCTGCCCTGCCTGACCCATCAATACCGAAGATCGAGCATACGCATCAAACACAGGTTGCATTGCAGCAAAGTCAACTTCTTCACCACCACACATAACAGTTAACACGCCGTTTTCCGCGCCTGCTTGACCCCCCGATACCGGCGCATCCATAAATCGAAGTTGTGCTTGAGAGCAAGCCTTCGATAACTCTTCGGCAAGGTTGGCCGAAGTGGTCGTATGATCAATCAATATGGCATTCGATTTCATGTGAGCAATTGCGCCAGAGAGCGAAGTTGTCACGCTACGCACGTCATCATCGTTACCCACACAAACTAAAACCACATCAGAGCCTTGTACGCACTCTGCCACGCTTTCAAATGCTTGCCCGGTGTATTCACTCGCCCACTGCGTCGCTTTACTTGCAGTACGGTTATATACACACACCTCAAAGCCCGCCTTAGCCAAGTGACCCGCCATTGGGTAACCCATCACACCTAAACCTAGAAAACTGACTCGCATTGCTCACTCCTGTCTGTTAATGCAAAACAGGGATAAGAATAACACGGCAACGGACTACTAAGGAGACTTACGACTGAACCCCGGTAAAGTCTTGGCAAAGATACTTCAGATAACGGGTAAAATAAGAAGGGAAAAACGCAATAGAGCAAGCGAATGCTTGCTCTATTCTATCGTCAGCTAAGCCAATGGCTGAACTGAGTAACGATTATACTTCAGCGTTATGATAAACCTGCTGAACATCATCACAGTCATCAAGAAGATCGAGGAATTTTTGGAATTTCTCAGCATCTTCACCTGTTACTGGTGTTGGAATTTGTGGAACAAAAGTGATCTCTTCCACGTCCATTGTCAGTTCAGGGAACGCATTGTTTAGGGCAGTCTTAGTTTTGAAGAACTCAGTGTGCGGAGAGAATACAGTAATCACACCGTCTTCTAGCTCAACGTCAGTCACGTCTACGTCATCCATCATTAGCGTTTCTAGGATAACTTCATCATCTTCACCTTTAAACTGGAAAACAGCTTGATGATCGAACATGTGAGAAACAGAACCTTCAACACCAATTTTTGCGCCTGTTTTAACAAAGCACTGGCGTACGTCTTGGAAAGTACGGTTGCCATTATCAGTTAAGCAATCAACGATAACACTTGTGCCACCAGGGCCAAAGCCTTCGTAACGTGCTGGTTGATAGTCTTCACCACCGCCGCCGTTAGCTTTATCAATCGCTTTGTCGATAACGTGCGCCGGCACTTGGTCTTTTTTAGCTTTTGCGATTAGGTGTTTTAGAGACAAATTCATGTCTGGATCTGCACCACCATTTTTCGCACTCATGTAAATTTCTTTACCGTACTTAGAATAAACTTTAATTTTTGCGCCAGCTGTTTTGGCCATTGAGGCCTTGCGCACTTCAAAACTTCTTCCCATCGGGATCTACTCTCTAATTCTATATGTCTAAGAAAAAGTCACAGTTACCAACTTAGACCAATCCTGGTAAGTAACAGTGATTGATATTAAGGCTGATGATAAAGAACTACCTTACATTCATCATCTGTCGATACTTCGAAACAGACTCGTTAAACCAAAGCAAATGTTGTTCACTTTTAAGTTTATTGCGTTGCTCTGAAATTTCTAGTTCAGTACCTTGCGAGTGTTTCACTTTCCACACCAAATAAGATGCTTGTTTGTCCAACTCAACGCGGTATTTATCTTCTGTAGGAAGATTAGAAAGATTTATCGACATGTGAGGTTTTTTACTGCGAATTCGTGACGTGTAATATAGCACAAATTCTAGTGAGGAAAAAATGGGTAAATTTACACTGTAAATGAAATGATTTTATCGGGGTAAAACAAAGCTCACCATTACAGTGAGCTTATCGTTTGATTAGGTATTAATGTAATAAACCTAACTCACGGGCTTCTTCTAGCGTCAATCCACTTTCCCTGATTTCTTGCATTTGTTCTATTCGGCGTCTTGCCTCTGCAGATTTCAACTGTTTATTCGAAGTCGTCGCGGAGATAGTGTTCAATTCATCCCACGAACCCGCGAGATCTTGCATCTCTTCTCGGCTGATAGAATTAATAGACATCGGGTTGCTCCTAGAATAACAAATAAATAATGGGCGTTTGCCCTTGAAATACAAAAGAATCACCAATTAGCTTTTATAAAATATTGGCTCATCTAACGTTTGTATTGATAGCAACCTAGCACCTTAGTGTTAAGGATTTTTGAATCAAAATGTGATGAAACCATCAGCGGATTTTTACTTTTGTGGCGGTGATTGCATTTGACTACATTTTAACCATTTTTGATTTACACTTAATAAACCTAAGTAAAGATAAAAGAGTCAAAATCGTGAACCAGCTAGCTCATTGGCAACAACAAATTTCACAGTGGCACTCGCAACGAAAGCATGATCAAGTAGAGATCTTAGTGCAGCTGATTAACAACCCTCCTGCTGAGCTTTGGGGGCCTGAGCTCACCGCAGAACAAAGCCAAGGATTAGGATGCTGGTTAGATGGTTGCGCTCGTATCTATCAATATCAACTTGAACAAGGCGATACTACAACGGCTTATTCATACTTGTGTCTTGCCCAAGCACGCTTAGAGGATGTGATCTGTAGAGCGGAGGTGGATCAGAACATACGATTATGTTGCTGTCGCAGGTTAGAGCAGGTGATGGTGCTTATTTTTGAGTTTTGTAAGAAGCAGCATGGGAATAACTGGCGAGAAGAGCTTAAAAATCAGATTGAAACGCACATTAAATTTTTAACGCACTACCCTCTTAATGAAGCGCCAATCCCAATACTTAAACCCTGTAGAAACGAAAAACGATCCGCATAATAGCCAGTGTTTGATCATTTAAACGATCTTAAATAACTCGCTTTAGATAACCACTGTCTTTAAATAACCAATGTTTAGCCACTATGCGGAAGCATGATCAAGAACCGGATGCGATCTCTCGTAGTACGCGCATAACAGTCTCATCGTAATGCCCTTCTAAGATCTGTCGGCAGACTTTACGCCTAACCGCTAAACCTAAGATCAAACGTTCGATCGACAGATGTACTCCTTCAGAATCTTGGTTATACAATTCGATCGTACGGCTCAAGTGTTCATAACTGATCACTTTGTCTGCAACCTTTAACCAATCAAGCTTCTCTAAAAGCTCCTGACACTCTTCACGAATAGATACTGGTGAATGTCCGGTCATAGCCGATAATGCCGTTATACTGCGTTCTAGAGCTTCTGGTGAAGTATATTTAGTTAGACTGATGGTGATCTCTTCAGCATTAATCTCAACCAAATGTTTACGCAGTTTAACTCGACGCCCTAAATTACCTCTAGGAGACGCCTTTTTACGTTGAATAGGCTCAAACTCACCATCAATAATTTCAGCGAGCTCTTCCAGTTTTTGTTTCGAGACCATTTCGTGTCTAAGCGGATTGGGCAGCGTTGGGGCCATATTACGCTTACCGGCATTCGTGGTGCGCGCGCGCGCGTAACGAATCACTTCTTCCGCATTACACTTAATATCGACTTGGTAATCTTTGACCTTTCCTTTGCCCTCAATGACCGTCAAAGTCAGGTGATAGCCCCATAAGTTGACCACAAACAACTCATCATTGCCTTTGCCATTAGACAGCTTTTTAAGTTCACGCAGCAGATCCATCGAAAAACGACGCCATTCGATGTTTCTTGCCAGCTTTTGGTTTAGCTCACTCAATAGCATGCTGTCATTGGTGCGGCGCGACATACGGCTTCTGAAATAGGAGTACAGTTGGAACACCAAGGTATGCTGACGTAAGATCTCTGGTGGAAATAAGAAGAAATAATCTCTAGTGAGCAGTTCTTCATAGAACGATGGCTCCCACACCAGAATATAAAGATTAGGTTTGATCTTGATCTCGCCTGCTTCATTTTCTGTCGGCGCTTCTTCTGAGGCGGTGATCGTTCTTGCTAGAAAACGGAAACGATCACTTTTAAAACCTTCTGGCATGTTTTCGCTTAACCACTGACCGGTTAACTCATGCAACTGAAAATCAGTGTATTCGATACGATCAATACTATCTCGGATAGAATCTCGCGCCGGTCCACTGTCTTTTTTTCCGCGTAGCGATAAGATATCAGTGATGTACAAAGGCGTTTTATTTGGCGCTATTTGAGCATTGATATGATAGCTGTCTTGGTGATGATCGTGATACTGAACTGTCAATGTGAACAAGGCAAACAGCGTCATTAAATCATCAACGGTCATAATATGTTTGGACGATCGTGTTTCAATTATTGCGCGAGTTCCAGAGATTGAGACCATTGATTTTTGATAATTCTTACGTGTTCTTGGCGGCGCTAATGCTTGATCAATGATTCCGGCCCAGTTGGTTGGGGAAACAACAAATTGATCAGCTTCATCTAGCATTGCTGGTGGATTATTCAGTCCATGCTCGCTAAGTAGTTGTTTATTCACATGAGTTTGAGCTAATGCTTGGGTTTTTTTCTTTTTGGCTGTTTTCTTAGACGTTTCGGTTTGTAAACTTCCAGTGCCAAGAGTGGTGATCAGTAACGATGGATTGACAAATTTATGCAGCATTGTTTTTCCAGCAAGTCCAGTTTCAAAACGAACAGGTGTTTGGGCAAACAGACCAATGCTTACGGCCGCTCTAAGGCGTTGCTGAATAGCTGCGCGGGTGATTTGGCCATCCGTCGCCTCAATGAGTTCTGTTGTTGATACCAGGCCATCTTTGCTGCTCATTCCACGTAAAGAGATCAAATTGAGTAATTCGACGATGCTTTTGGTGACACCTTTAAAGTGCTGGTATTGTTCTATCCAGTCAATCGCTGCATTGTTAACTTCAAACAGATGGCCATCTTTATGACTTCTTGGCGGTTTAATTAAGATCTTTTCGTCATTGCTCATTTGTCATCCATTTACATTACATCGTAACTTAATCATTGTTCCGTATAGCTTAAGAAAAATTCTTTTAAAAATAAAGAAAAAATTTGGATTGTTTTTAAAACTGATCTTTATGATTAAAACTGATCTTATTGATATAGTGATCTAATGATCCGGGCGTTGATTTGCTTTTAACTTATTGATTTTTAATTATTATATTTTGAGCGGGATCGGAACGATGATCAACATGCTATCGTAAGCATGATCATATAAAGCCCGTAAACATGATCAGTGATATTTGGAAATATGATCAAAGATGAATTAGAACAATGATCAAGAATCGGTTGAAAGCATGATCATTAGTCATAAACATGTTATCCACATCAGATTTGAACATAAATCATACACAGAAGATAAGATCGCGATCTGAATGTGAGGTTATGTTTAAATTTATTTGAGATTACTACCCTGCTGCTTATTTTTGATCCAATTAATTATTGGAAAACTGATCAAGAAAGTCATCGTTCCACCATATTCGCTGTTTATGGTTATCTGGACGATTGAAGTAGAGTAACTACATCGGTTTTATTGGTCTGCTACTTTGATTGTAAACTACCAATAAATAACAACAAGTTATCGCTTTTTATGGAAGCATGATCATGAAAAGTAGTATTTTGTCCGTTAAAGGCTGATTCGTAAATGGATTTTGCATTAATTATCCATCAAATACCCTAAATGCCCATTCTAATTGATGTTTCCCGTAATTTAGCGGCTCGTTTACATGCTTCCGAGGTGCGTGATCACTTGATCATTGATCCGATAAAGATCTTTTAATCAAGCAGATTGAGATTTTGTACATCACGCCTGTTAATCCTGCTTATTCCCTTGATCATGGTTCCTAAATGATCGCGTTGACTGTTTATTTACTTTTATTGCGTGTGGAATGATGATCAAGGATTGCTCTTGATCATCGTTCCCATATTATAAAAACTTGAACTTAGAATAATGCTGCTGGCTTATTTTTGTATTCTAGTTATGCACTACCCTACTTTTAACCGTTGTTTTCCTATTAATTGTATTTTTGGTTATTGACTGTCAAATGACCGTAATTCATACAGCTTCTATCATCGTTCCGTTAGTTTTTCTTTGTTATGCTGCTTTTTTAACTTATTTCTCTGTTTACATTGTAAATAAGTGACACCTGTAACGTTTAAAATCTGCAGTTATTTCTGTGTAATTAGCCGTGTAAATATGAGCGCTATTATTGTTATTTAACAGGCTATTTATGTGATTCAACTCATTAATAAATGTTCAGCACTTTATTGTATTTATATCTATTAGCTGTACAATTAACTGAGTCATACATTTATGGGAAGAATGATGAAAAGAGAATCCACGATAGATAATCTCTACCGGTTAGCTGAGCAAACGAAACAGGTCCAAGCTGATCGTATTGAAATTGTATTGGAAGAGCGCAATGATGAGCACTTCCCTCCTATGTCAAAAGCTTTAATGGAAACCCGCTCGGGTTTGACTCGCAGAAAGCTTGACGATGCAATTAGTAAATTGGAAGCCAAAGGGCATCAATTTACAAAGAACAACGCTAATCACTACTCCATCTCATTAGAGGAGGCTCATCTTTTGATGGAGTCTGCCGGTGTTGAAAAATTTCATCAGCGTAAGCGAAATCAAAATAATAAACCTTGGGTTGTGAACGTTCAAAACCAAAAGGGTGGTACAGGTAAATCGATGACAGCGGTTCATCTTGCTGCTTGTTTAGCGCTAAACCTTGATAAACGTTACCGCATTTGTCTCATCGATTTGGATCCACAAGGTTCATTGCGTCTGTTTCTTAATCCACAAATTAGCATCAGTGAACACGAGAATATCTATTCTGCTGTGGATATCATGTTGGATAACGTGCCAGATGAAAACGAAGTAGATTTGGATTTCTTGCGTAAAAATGTACTGCTGCCAACGCAGTATCCAAATCTTAAAACCATTTCAGCCTTCCCTGAAGATGCAATGTTTAATGCTGAAGCTTGGCAGTCTCTTTCTCAAGATCAGTCATTAGACATCGTTAAATTATTAAAAGAAAAGTTAATTGATAAAATTGCTGATGACTTTGATGTGATTATGATTGATACCGGTCCACACGTTGATCCACTGGTATGGAATGCAATGTACGCATCAAATGCGCTACTTATTCCATGTGCGGCTAAGCGATTGGATTGGGCATCAACCGTTAACTTCTTCCAGCACTTACCAACCGTTTATGAGATGTTCCCAGAAGACTGGCATGGCTTAGAGTTTGTTCGTATGGTGCCAACCATGTTTGAAGACGACAACAAGAAGCAGGTTTCGGTTCTGACCGAGATGAATTATCTTCTGCAAGATCAAGTAATGATGGCAACAATTCCAAGAAGCCGTGCTTTTGAAACCTGTGCTGATACCTATAGCACCGTATTTGATTTGACCCCTGGTGATTTCGAGGGCGGCAAAAAGACATTAGCTGTGGCTCAAGATGCGGTTCAAAAGGGCGCATTAGAATTAGAACGTGTGCTGCATAGCCACTGGGCGTCATTAAATCAGGAGGATTAAGATATGGCGATAAAAACATCCGACTTGAACGCCAAATTATTTGGTAAAGCAAACAAGCGTAGAGCAACAACACCAACAGAAGCGCAAACAGCAGCCAAAGAAAATGCTCAGGTTATTGAGTTAGCTGTTGCAGGGCAGGAGATGGTCTCGTTTCAGTTACAACGTATTGCTGCATCTGATATCGAAACACAAACCGTTGTATTTTCTGATAATGCGCGTGAACAGACATTTCTTAACGAACACGCTCTTTCCGATATTTTAGATACGCTTAAAGAGCGTGGTCAACAGTATCCAGCGGTTGGTCGTAAGAATGCACAGGGACAAATTGAAGTCCTTGATGGTAGTCGTCGTAGAAAGTCTTGTATCTTAGCGAACAAAGACTTTTTGATTTATGTTGCTGACGATATTAACAGTGAGCATGCTAAGTTTCTTTCTGATGTTGCTAACGCACACAAGCCTTTATCGCTTTATGAGCGTGGCCGTGAGATGCAAGCTAAGTTAGATTCTGGTGATATATCAGATCAAAAAGGGCTGGCTGCGTTGTTTAAATGCAGTGAGGCATTGGTTAGCGGCGCGTTAAAAGCGGCTTCTTTACCTTTGCCGTTATTGCAAGCTTACCCAAATGTCACTGAACTTGGCCGTCCGACAATCGTTAAGCTACATAAACAGTTCAACGAACTAGAGGCTAGCGCTCAGCAAGGTATTTTGGATAAATGCCAACAAGGTGGCGCTTATGTTTGGCAACGCTTTGATGGTATGAGCGAAGCTAAAATCACTAAACAGGTTTCGATTTTATTGGAAAGCTGGATTGCTGAGCTTAATCAAACTATCCATAAAGAGGCGAAAAAGCCGATTGAGTTGGTGAAAGGCAAAGCTAATTATATTCGCAAAGGCCAGTCGCTATCATTAAACTTGAAGAAAGTTGATGACTCTTTGGCTCAAGAGATTATTCAGTTTATCGAAAGTAAACTACGTTAGATTGAACTAATAGCAAGAATTTAAAAGCAAGAAGTTAAAAGCGGGTATCATTTATTTGATACCCGCTTTTTTGTTATATGACGGCAGAGTTTAGCTTTACGGTTTTCAGATTAAACTCTCTTAATATGGAATAGATATGATCGAACAGGTCAGCTTGAGCTCGTTCATAGTCTTTAATACTGGTTTTATTGACGTAGCAGTAAATCTCAATCGGTAAACCAAAATGATTACTCTCCAATTGTCTCACAACAATCGTTAAATCTTGAATGACCGCAGGGTGAGTAGACAGGTAGCTGGCTACATATTCACGAAAGCAGCCAAGATTGGTTAAGCGTCTAAAGTTTATAGGGTCGGCATCCTCTGGTAATGTTTGATTGTACTTTGCTATTTCTTGTTGCTTACGCAATATATAAGGCTTTAACAAACGAAAACGCTGCATGCGCTGCAAGTTTTCTGAATCCAGAAAGTCGATACTTTCAGTATCAATAAATAGTGCGCGCTTTATTCTTCTTGCGCCGGTTTCTTCAACCCCATACCAGTTAATAAACGGCTCTGTCACAAGAGTCTGAGACGGAATCATCGCAATGGTATTGTCCCAGTTTTTGACTTTAACTGTGGTGAGCGTGACCTCTTGTACTGTGCCATCAACATTGTGATTATCTAACTGAATCCATTCGCCAGTTGATATCATCTTATTGGCGGCCAGTTGAATGCCCGCGATAAACCCCATAATGGTGTCTTTCATGACAAAGGCAATCATACCGGCCATGACGCTGACACCTGATATCAGATAAATTGGGGTGCGATCTAAAATATGAGAGATGGTAAGAAGCACGGCAAGCGCGACAAATGACAGTTTAAAGAATTGCACTATTCCATGCAGTGGCAATCGATGACCGTAATGCTTGCTTGCCAGTAAAATTAATCCCAGGTCAAATACAGCAAACAATGCTCTTAATACGATAATGGCTGCGCCAATTTCTAAAAAGGCATTGATGACTTGACCTAAAATGCCACTTTTAGGAATGATCAGTTCAACACTAGACATCAAGAGGTAGTAAGGAATAATAACGGCCATCTTCTCAGCAAACTGCTTTTTATCTATGCTCAGCTTGGTTTTGGCATCTATATTTTTACTGTTTTTCTGCACAAACGTATTCGTGATATAGCGAATGACTAGATAAGTTGGAATAGAAAAGAATAAAGTGGCCAGCACAAGTGATAAGTCGGCGATAAAACTATACCGATCAAACGTAATGCCGATGAGAGAAAGTAGCTCGACCAGGATGTGTCCTAAGTGATCGGATACCCAAGTGCCTGCGGTTTGTGTTTCTTGCATTAAGATAAACCTCCATGTTTTATCCAAACACTATATTAAGCCTTTAATTTAGTAACAGTAAAGTTTCATTTCTCTTAAGCAACATTCTTATGATCCAAGGTATCGCTGCAGAGTGGCATCCATTCATTCTTATAAAGATTCTGCTATTCTATGCGCAGTTATTTAGCCCAATCTAAGGTGACCGCGTGTCGTATATTTCTCATGTTCAGCAGTTATTAGCTTTGCAAAACCAAGCTGTACATTCTTTGCATCGATGCGCTGTCGTTCTTGAAGGAAGTCGACAATGGCAGTGGCAAGTATTGCAATTACTTGGTCAGTCACATGTTTATGAACGCGCAATATTGTTAGGTGAAGAAAGCTTAGATTATTGTGAAAGCCTTTCATTTAAACAAGCTCGACAAAAAATTGGTCAAGAGTCTGATCTGATTATTGCCGATTTTAATGCAACGTTTGATGCTAATGGATTTACTGCAATCGCAGGTACCTTGAAAGGGGGCGGCCTGTTGGTCATTCTTCCTAAAGTTTCGCCTTGTTTAGCTTCAGATCTATGGCTAGAAGATGCTTGCCAGTCATTACACTTCATTAAAGAAACCAGTACCGATAGTGCAGAACTTGATAGTCACTCTGATATTCAGCACGGACACGTATCAAGGTTTACCGATCAACTGCAAGCAATAGATGCAGTGCAAAAAGTATTAAGCGGCCATAGAAAGCGCCCTTTAGTGATAACCGCTGATAGAGGCCGAGGAAAGTCCGCAGCCTTAGGTAAAGCTGCGGCGCGTATTCTTTTGCGATCGCCTAAAAAGATTGTGGTGACGGCGCCCAGCACTCAGGCAGTAAAAACTTTGTTTGAGCACGCCAGTAACGACCTTGGCTTACAAGCGCAAAGAAACTTTCTATTAGAATCCGATAACGGTGGCAGTATGCGGTTTGTATCTCCAGATGAATTACTCAGAGAAGAGATTACCTGTGATTTACTGTTAGTTGATGAAGCTGCTGCCATTCCTCTACCTATGTTAGAAGCGATTGTTGAGCATTATCATCGAGTCTGTTTTGCGACGACTGTTCATGGTTACGAGGGCTGTGGTCGAGGGTTTAGTATTAAGTTTGAAGCTTGGCTTAACATTCATAGACCGGGTTGGAGTGGCATAAAATTAACTGAGCCGATTCGCTGGAGCTCAGGTGATCCGGTGGAAGCATGGTTATTTGATACGTTCTTACTTGATGCGGAGGTTGAATCTTTTTCCTCTTCAAGCGTAACGGCAACGGATTTGTTAAAGCTTGATATGAGTAAGCTGGATTTTTCCAAAGGGCTAAAAGATTCTACTCAGTTAAGAAAGGCGTTTGCTCTTTTAATCAATGCTCATTACCAAACTTCCCCTAATGATTTATTTCAGTTACTTGATGATCCCAATATCAGTCTTTATCAAGTGATTGAGCAATCCCACTTGGTGGGCGTAGTACTTTGTGTTGCTGAAGGCGCTTTGAATATCGATCAGATGGAAGAGATTAAACTTGGCCGCAGGCGACCTGCTGGACACTTAGTTCCAATATCTGTGACGAGTTATACTGGCGATAATGAGCCTTCGTTGCTACGAAGCCTTCGAGTGATGCGAATTGCTGTTCATCCTCAGCTTCAAGGACAAGGTATTGGCAGTTGGATGTTGTCTCAACTTAGCCTATTACATAAAAACGACACGGATTACCTTTCAACAAGTTTTGGTATCACGGATGAATTGTTTCACTTTTGGCAACAGAATGCCTTTGATGCGGTTAGGCTTGGCAGTAAGCAAGATAAAGCCAGTGGTTGTTTTTCTGCGGTGATGGTGAAGTGTTTGGCAAATGACATGCAATGGAAGGGGAACGCTCAAGCTTTGTTGTATTCAAATTTACTGGATACCATTACAGACGTTCATCAGAATCTTCCAACTGAGCTTGTTCTGCCAATACTTAATAATTGCACTCAAGTGAATGAAAGCTTAAATGACGGCCTGTATTCACTGGTTTCTAACTACACCTTCGGTGGCAGTAATTTTGAATCGACGAGAGTGCTGGTTAAGCAGCTGCTATTAGAAAAACAACCTCTCAACAGCCATTCCAATCAGGTTCGTTTACTTACGGACCTTTGTTTAAAAAAGCTCACTTGGGCGCAAACGTGTAAACAATATGGCTTTAGTGGCCGTAAGCAAGCCGAGGCTGAATATCGACTCGCTATTCAACAATGTTTGCTCACTCGCAACTAGCGGTTAATTTACACTGTAAATCGGCCCTTCCTTAATAATAAGCTGAACTCTTGGCTTACGACTGTTCCTGTTTTATCTGCCTAAAAGTCGCTATTTTGCTCAGTTCATATAACAAGTTGTTGCTATCAGTTCGAGTGCATATTCATTGTCGCAACAATTTTGAGCATAAATTAAGTCACATAATCCTTTTATTACCGTGGCGTAAAGTTTAGTCGCGAGCGACTGAGTTTAGGGTATGCATTGGCAGACAAGACAATTGGGTTTGACCCTAAGGTACAGTGAAATGAATAAGAAGATGCTTTTAGTCGCAGCTATTGCGAGTACGATTTTATCTGGCTGTGGTGGCTCTGATAATGGAACAGCTAAAGAGATAAATAAAGTAGTTGACCAAGCTGGGAATATATCTGTAGATGAAACTGTAAAAGAGCAGTTTCCTAGTACGGATACTAATAAAGAAACTTCTGAAAATTTACCAGCCAGTACAACACTTGCTCCAAAGAGTAGCTCTGTCCAATCTACAGTAGATCATGTAACCCCAAACCCTGTAAATTATAAGCAACCAGTACTACCAGCTAAGCCCAAAACAATGCAATTGCTTCTGGTTAAGCATCAGGGCGGGGCTCTTTTCCTACAAGGTAATAAAGGCGAACTGTATGAGGTGATACCAGTAAATGGACTTATCAAGATTTCAAGGATAGATAGAGACTCAGATAACATGAACATTGCATATCAACTTGAGCCTGGTATGAATTGTGGTGATTCTTCTTACGATTCTAGCCCTAGCTTAAAGGCTTTATTTAAAATTAATATTCATATTCAATCAATCTCTGTTAGTAACCAAGATCTTGGGAAATATAAAGTGACTTCTGAAATTACGAGAAGAAAGGATGAGAACGGTCAACCCATGGGAACATGGGTATGTAAGGTCACTGTCTTGCAGGATAAAGTAAGACAGTCGGATTTCTACTTTATTCATGCTGATGATATTAATGAAATTAGAGTCGCTGATTTTGATAAAGCTACTAGTACTTATAAAACCAAATTTGATATTACATCTGACAACATATGGTAGATTGGCTTATCTAATATGAGCAAACTAAAAGGGTCGCAACATAAACATGTTGCGACCCTTTTTCAATTTACACTGTAAATCGACTATTGATTCACACTACTCAAGTTTCCTTTCTGTAGTTCTGCTAATACTTTTTCTTTAGGCCCATCTGCGACTACGGTTCCGGCGCTCATTACTATTAGGCGATCAACAACTTCTAGCATTGACGTTTTGTGGGTAATTAAGATCAATGTTTCTTCTTTAGATAGATTTTTTAACTCTCTTTTAAATAGAGCTTCAGCTCTATTGTCCATTGCGCTGGTTGGTTCATCGAGCAACAAAATGGGCGGTCTTCCTAAAAGCGCTCTAGCCACTGCTACTGCTTGGCGTTGTCCCCCCGATAATAACTGCCCACCTTCACCCACCTGCCTTTCAAGGCCCGCCGGATCTTTCATTGTGAACTCTGTTACCCCGGCGCGTTTTGCCGCTAACATCACTTCATTATCTTCGGCCAGTTGTTTACCAAGTGTAATGTTGTCGCGTATAGACCCATAAAACAGGGTGATGTCTTGAGGAACGCAGCCTATATTGCTTCTAACGTCCGTATGATGTAATTGTTGGATGTCGGTGTCATCTATGCGTACATGACCTTCTGTGGGCTTATACAGCCCCATTATGAGACGTTCCAATGTGGTTTTACCTGAACCAATACGCCCAATGATGGCCACCTTTTCTCCTGGGCGAATGGTTAGGCTTAAATCACGGATTGAAGACATAGGGGCATCAGGGTAGCTAAAGGTGACTTTATCTAATTCAATTTTTCCTTGTAACACAGGGCGATGAATATAGCGCTTATCCTCTTCTTGCTCATCAGGCATATTCATTACCTGTTCAATGATGGTCATTGATGATTTAGCTTGGTTATAACGAGTCGATAATAAAGCCACTTGAACTAGCGGTCCTATTGCTCGTCCGCTAAGCATGGTTGCGGCGATTAAGCCACCCATAGTCAGTTCACCCTCGGAAATGAGATACACCCCAACAATCAACATGCCAATATTTGAGGTTTGTTGCAGAAAGCCTGCGGAGTTTTGCACACTGTCAGTAATGCGGCGACTTTTAATGTTCCAGTTTGCCATGTGTGCTACCGCTTCTTCCCAGCGGTATTGAAACTGACTTTGTGCGCCAAATATTTTTAAAGACTCAAGACCGGCAAGGCTCTCAATTAAATTGGCGTATTTTTGTGACGCTAAACGCGATCCTTCTTCAATGCTGTTTCGTAGTGGCTTTTGAATGAGCAACGAATGAATGATAAGTAGCGTGACACAAACAATCGGTACTAGCACAACGTTGCCGGCAATTAACCAAATCACTAGTAAAAACAGTAAGGCAAAAGGCAGATCAATAAGAGCGGCAATCGTGGCTGAGGTGAAAAATTCTCGAATGGATTCAAATTCTTGCAGGTGACGGGCAAAAGCGCCAACAGAAGGTGGCCTTGCCTCCATTCTGATCCCCATCACTTTACTAAACAGTTTTGAAGAGATAAGAATGTCTGATTTTTTCCCTGCAACATCAATGAAGTAACTGCGCAAAGTTTTGAGTAGTAAATCAAAGATAAAAATCACCACAATGCCACTTGCGAGCACCCATAATGATTCAAAGGCTAAGTTAGGAACTACTTTGTCATAAACAATACGAGTGAATAGGGGAGTGGCAATAGCAAAAATATTGATCAAAATAGAGGCGATCAATACATCTCGATAAATAGAGCGTGATTCTTTGAGGGTTCCCCAAAACCAATGACCTTTGCGGGTTTTTAAAATCTCGGGCGAGCGCTGATCAAAGCGAAATTGTTTTTTTATTAAGAAATATCGGCCGCTATAATCTTGCTCTAACTCTTCTAGAGTCACGGTGGTGGCAACAAATCCGGTATTTTGACTGACTATCTCTGCTTGGCCATTATCTGGATTAACGCTAAGCAGCACGCAAGCTTCATTTTCACCAGTCAGTAAAATAGCGGGCAAAACTAAATCTGACACTTTATCTAGCGCTAGAGATTGCTCTTTTGCTACTAAGCCTGCACGCTCTGCCGCTCTTGGAAACAAAATAGGAGTAAGCTTCCCATCGGGTAGAGGTAAACCGCTTATCAAGGCTTGTGGCGAATTAGATAGGCCATAATAGCGACTGACATAAATCAGAGAGTGCAGTAATGAGTCTTTCATTGCTTGTCATCCTTGGCAAAATCTTGTTGCCCCTTGATCATGCTTTCGTGAGTGTTGGAATGAGATGCAGTCAAGGGGGACGGTAATGATTAGAAATTATTCACGTAGGGCGCGTCCTTTGACGCTCAGCACTGGCTTGAGAAGATAATCAAGAACGGTACGTTTACCGGTAATGATATCGACCGATGCGGTCATTCCCGGAATAATAGGCAGCTCGCCGTTGCTACCAAATTCCGTTTGCGGAGTATGGATGCGAACTAAATAAAAGCTATTACCTTCTTCGTCTTGAATAGTATCGGCACTGATATGTTCAAGAGTGCCACTCAGCCCGCCGTATTTAGTAAAATCGTAGGCACTAAATTTTACAATGGCCGGTAAACCGGGACGTAAAAAAGCGATATCTTGCGGTGCAATTTCAGCCTCGACCACCAGCATATCTTCCGTTGGAACAATTTCGACAAGATCCATTCCCGGCTGTATAACCCCACCAACAGTATTTGTATATAAGGTTTTGATAGTGCCAGTCACAGGGGAGGTAACAATAGTACGGCTCACTCTATCTTCTAGACCGACAGTACTTTGGGTAAGCGAAGATAATTCATCTTGGCTAATATTGAGTTTTTCTTGTTGTTCAGAGCGAAAGTCCAGCGCGGCATCAACGCGGCTAAGTAATGTTTCTCTAATGGCAGCATTAAGTACTGGAACACGGCCTTTTGCAGAATCTAGTTCACGCTTGGTATCATTGAGTTGGCGCTTTAGTTTGATGAACTCAATTTTAGGGACAATACCTTCATCTGCGAGTGGCTTCATCAGGTCGTATTCATTTTGCGCAAAATCATAACCTTGTTTAAGGTTAGATATTCGGCCACGAATTTCGTTAAGATCTTGAATTTTTTGATCAACTTGTTGATCTAATACTCTTAATTGGTTTTTTAAGTTATTTAGATCTTGTCGATATTCAGCGCGCTGTCGAGCAGCTAGCTTTGGTTGATTTTCTTCAAAATTGACGGGATAGACTAGTTTATTGCTATTAATAATGACGCTATTTTGCCAATTACGTATCGTAACGTTTTCTTTTACCTCGATACTGGCAACCGATGCTGATAATTGCAGTACTTTGGCAGTCAGGTTGTAGACTTGTTGTTCACGTTCGCGAAAATCAGATTGAAAGCGGGTATCATCAATCAGCAATAATTGCTGTCCTTGCACTACTTGCTGGCCTTCGCGAACCAATATTTGTTTGACCAGTCCACCTTCAAGGTTTTGCACCACTTGTAATTGACTTGATGGAATGACTTTACCATTACCTACGGTGACTTTATCGATCTCGGCCCAATAGGCCCAACCAATCGCACAGCCAAAAAATAGCAGTACTAACCAGAGTAATAATCTGGCGTTAGAAGGGGTATTCAATAATAGAGCTGCGGTTTTGTCATCCACATACTCTAATTCGGTACGACCGAGGTTTTTTAGCTTCTCTTGACTCATAGGCCATCCATTTGCGCATTGAGTGAGTGAGGAAAATTAATTTAATAACTTACATATCGTTCTATATGTAATTTTAGTTATTAGATTAACTTATAGTATTCTTGTTTTAGTTAAATGTTAAGTAATTGTGTGGCTTTCTGGGTGCTAATAGATGAATGTAGATGTGAGTAGGTATTTGAATTTTAAATAAAATTAAAGTGATTTAATCGCTGAGTATGTAGAGGACAATAAATTGTAAGTAATTGACGCTTCTGACTGAGTATTGGCAAAACTTTCTTGAGTTATTGCCGTTAGACGCGCAAAATTTATGAAAAGTGATTTGAGGATGTGAAATGAAGTTAACGGATATTCGTCGTGACTATATGTTGGGCGGTCTACGCAGAAAAGATTTAAAAGAAAATCCGGTCGAACAGTTCAATATTTGGTTGGAACAAGCGATAGAAGCCGAGCTGACAGATCCTACTGCAATGACAGTGGCGACAGTCGATGAGCGTGGTCAGCCATATCAACGTATCGTTTTATTAAAAACATTAGATAATCAAGGGTTTGTGTTTTATACCAACCTTGGTAGCCGCAAAGCGCTTCATTTAAAAGAAAATAACCGAATTAGCCTACATTTTCCGTGGCACCCCTTAGAGCGACAAGTGCATGTCACTGGTGTGGCTGAAAAGCTAACTGCAGCAGAAAATTTTAAGTACTTTACTTCTCGACCTAAAGAAAGCCAACTTGCGGCTATCGCGAGTAAGCAAAGCTCGCGCATTTCAGCTCGTGGAATTCTAGAAGGTAAATTTTTAGAGCTTAAGAAAAAGTTCGCTGATGGAGAAATCCCTGTCCCTTCATTTTGGGGCGGCTACAGAATCAAAATTGAATCTATAGAGTTTTGGCAAGGTGGGGCAAACCGTTTGCATGACAGATTCATCTATACTCGTGAAGATGAAGAGCAGTCGTGGGATGTTGAGCGCCTTGCGCCGTAATTTACACTGTAAAGCGTCAATTTAGAATCAACTAAGAGATTAAACAAATGTCCGGAATTACTGAGTTATCAGAGCTACTCACATCAATGGAACCGCACCTAAATGACACTGAATATGTGTTTTGTACGGTGCAAGGGAAGATGGATGATTATATTGGGTTAAACCCAATTGCGACATTTATTGAACCTGAAGGATTAACCTTGGTGCTGGATAAACGTGATGCAACAGCAAATGCTCTAGCATTTGACGGCTGTTTTAAGCAAATTATCTTAACGGTTCACTCAAGTCTTGAGGCGGTGGGTTTAACCGCGGCTGTGTCGACCAAGCTTGCTGAAAAGGGTATTAGTGCGAATGTCATCGCCGCTTTCTATCACGATCATATTTTTGTCCCTGTTGCTAAGGCAGAGATAGCATTAGATGCTCTGCTTGAGTTTAAAAACGCAGATTAGATTATTTTAAATAAATGCGCTTTAAAATAAAAAACCCGACTGTATTCAGTCGGGTTTTTGTTTATTGGTAAAGCGGTTAACTAGAAGCGGTAATCGATACCTGCGTAGTAGCTGCGCTCTGCGCCTACCCAAGTGTATGGGATTGATGTTGGGAAACCATAAGATCCCGCTGCAACATCATAGTCTTCATCCAGTAGGTTGTTTATCTTGAATTTAACATCTAAGTTTTCTGTAACAGCATACTTGGTTGCAAGATCTAAGGTGATGTAGCTATCTAGGGTCGTTTGACTGAAGTCAGAACGCTCACCTACGTAAATCGTTGCCAAAGAAACGTCAAAGGCATCGTAGTTATAATCTACGATCCACTTATAGTTTTGTTTAGCGCGGCGAAGAAGTTGTTCACCTGTTGTTTTATCTTTCGGATCTTTCCAGTCAGCAACCACAGTATGGTTGATTGGGCCAGTAGAGAAATCAATAGTTAATTCAATACCTTTGATTTGAGCTTTGTTCACATTACTAGGAGAGTATGAGACGCCATCAAATCCCCAAGTAATCAGATTATCAATGTCATTTTGGTAAGCAACTAGGCTCCAAGCTGCCCAGGAATGATAACCATTAAAACCAAATTCGAAAGATTTAGATTCTTCTGGTTTTAAGTCTTTATTACCAGATGAGCCATATAGATCACCAAATGTAGGTAGTTTAAATGCGGTGCCATAATTGGTTGTAAATTGAATGTCTGGAAGGATAAACCAGCCAAGACCAACACCCCAGGTGGTTTTGCCTTCATCTCTGGTTCTTTGATCGTGTCGTATATTTGCTTCAAGAGTAACAGGATCTAAGTCAACACTTGTACCGACAAAAGCAGCTACATTTTTTCTGGTTTCTTTTTCAAAACCCCATGCGCTAGTATTGTTTGCTTTCTCATACGATAAGTCTAGACCGCCAACGATATCGGCATTTTGGATGCCTTTATAGTGGTTAAACCACAAGACAGATGTGCGTTCTGAGTTGATGATTGTTTGTTGAGCATTTGTTTCTGCTAAACCATCAGCCTGTTTATTTTGAGAGAAATTAGCTTGAAGGTTGGAGCTATATACTGCGTTCTCGTAGTTGATATTACCAGAAAGAACATAGGCATCTGTTTCTTGTTCATTTTTCGCTTCTACAGGGCTAGCACCTATATATTGGTTATCGTAGTTTTGATAAATGCCATTAAATCCAGCAGACCAGTTGTTGTTGATTTCTTTAGTGACACCACCAGAGATAAACTGAGAACCATATCCATAGTTATTTGAACTATCTATGCTAGTAATGTTATCGCCTTTGCTACCCTCATTACTGATAATGACGTGACCACGGGCTGTATCTGAAAGATCACCACTTGAACGCCAAGCTTCTTGGTGGGTACTATTTGAACCACCATTAAGAGTCAACTCATGAACTGAACTATCTTTTGGTTGTGTCGTAATACTAATCACACCACCAATGGCATCAGCACCATAAACGGCAGCGCGAGGGCCTCGAATTACTTCAATTCGTTCAATTGCAAACGCAGGAATTAGACCAAGAGCATTATATGAACTAGCAGCCGCTGTATTTAAGCGCACACCATCAAGTAGAATTAATGTGTGGTTACTATTTGTACCACGGATAAAAATACTACTAGAGCTTGCTTTCGTTCCTAGATTACGAACTTCAACACCAGGTAATGTTTTTAATACATCATAAGCACTATCCGCTTGTAGTTGTTCAATCTGGTCACGTTCAACCACACTCACTGATGCCAGTGTAGAAGACTGAGATTGTGCAAAACGGTTTGCAGTGACAACCATGGTTTCATCAACGTCAGTTGAATCTGTTTGTTGAGCAAATAGAGAAGGAGCGTACAGCGAAATAAGCGCTGTCGCTAAAATGGTTTTTTTCATTATAAGTCCTAAATACGCGTAGTGATAAAAACGCTTATGCTTGCGTTTTTTCTTTACTGGCAGGTATTCGGACTAATGAGCACTGCAGATAGAATCTGCAACCTAGCATCTCACTTCCCACAATATCTATTGCAGTGTGTGGGCTTACTGCCCTATAGATGTTCGTTCTCAATTACCGCTGCGCGTCAGTTTTGGATTCACACCAAATTCCCTTTATAAGCCTGAAATCTTAGATTTCATGACACCAGCGAGGGAGAGTGTATAGGGTGTTGCTAGATGTGTCTAGCCCTCTGTAATGTTTGTTAAAAACGTCAAATTAAGATGTAAACTCACATTATTTAGAATGTTAATTGTCTGTAATCACGTTTCTTTTGTTCTTTGTTTTGTGATCCTGATTTTGAATTGTAGGATTGTCCGCCAATTCATGGTGGTTTTATAGAGCTGAGGAAAGATTATGTTTACAGCATCTAGTGTTTTAAATCCCGATTTCATCAACCAACCAAAAGAGACACTTTGGTCTCTCATTTCTCCTATGTATATGGTGGATGAATCAATTTGGTTGAAAGAGTTATTAAAGCTAGCAACGCCTTTAGAAGAGGAAAAACAACGCATTGAGCGTCAAACAACGGCGTTAATTGCAACAATTCGCGCTGATAAACGCTCAATTCAAATGATTGATGCGTTGTTGCTGGAATACAGTTTAGATACTCAAGAGGGTATTTTGTTGATGTGCTTAGCCGAAGCTCTGATGCGCATTCCTGATTCTGAAACCGCCGATGCATTGATTAAAGATAAACTGACCGTTGCCGATTGGAAGTCTCATTTAAGCCAGTCTGATTCTGTATTTGTTAATGCCTCTACATGGGGCCTTATGCTGACAGGAAAAGTCGTTGGTATTAACAAGCAAGAAACAACCAGCCCAAGCTCTGCCATTTCAAAACTCATGAATAAAATGTCCGAACCTGTGATTCGCAATGCGATGCATCAGGCGATGAAAGTGATGGGACACCAGTTTGTGTTAGGGCGAAATATTGAAGAAGCGCAAAAAAATGGCGCATCACTTCGTAAAAAAGGCTTTACCCATTCTTTTGATATGTTGGGCGAAGCGGCTTTAACAACGGAAGATGCTAGAAAGTATTTTAATGACTACATGCAGGCGATTGAATCGGTAGGGCGTACTGCTGGGTCAGTAACCAGCCCAGCCCCTTCAATTTCAATCAAGCTTTCAGCCTTACATCCTCGCTATGAAGTGGCGAATAAAGCGCGAGTATTCACCGAGCTTTACGAGACATTAATTGAGTTACTTACTCGCGCTGTTGAGTTAGATGTGGCCATTACTATTGATGCAGAAGAGGCGGATCGTCTTGAGCTTTCACTGCAACTGTTTGAAAAAGTCTATAACAGTGACTTGGTTAAAGGCTGGGGTAAGTTTGGATTAGTGATTCAAGCGTATTCAAAACGCTGTTTGCCGGTTTTAGTGTGGGTGAATGCGCTGGCCAAAGAACAAGGAGATATGATTCCTTTACGTTTGGTAAAAGGTGCGTATTGGGATAGTGAAATAAAGTGGTCACAACAAGCAGGCTTTGCCAACTATCCCGTTTATACGCGCAAAGAAGCGACGGATATGTCTTATCTTGCCTGCGCTCGATTTTTATTAAGTCCGGGAGTGCGTGGTAATATCTTCCCGCAGTTTGCCAGCCATAATGCGCATACAGTGACTGCGGTTGCTGAGATGGCAAACCACCGTAATTATGAATTTCAAAGACTGCACGGTATGGGAGATTCTCTTTATCATCATGTGATGGATAAATACGCGCAGCCTGTTCGTATTTATGCGCCTGTTGGCAGCCACAAAGATCTCTTGCCTTATTTAGTGCGACGCTTATTGGAAAATGGTGCTAATAGCTCATTTGTACACCGTTTGGTGGATGCTCGCTGTCCTATCAGTGATCTTACTCATCATCCTGTAGATACCTTGCTTGCCAACAAAACTCTGCACAATGAACAGATCCCGTTACCGCGCGAGATTTTTTCCGATCGCGTTAATTCCATCGGGATCAATGTTGATGTTGCAAGTGAGGCCGATCCCTTTGACTTACAAGTGCAACGCTTTTTAAGCAAGCAGTGGCAAGGATCGCCAATCATTGATGGTCGTGCTATTCACGAAACAATGATCAAGGAAGAAACGGTTGTTGCTCCGTTTGATCGCAAGCGCATCGTTGGTTCGATCCACTTTGCTCACCTTGATCATGTTTCCATGGCAATCAATAGTGCTCAATCGGGGTTTGAAAACTGGAAAAACACCCCTATCGTGAGTCGTGCTCAATGCCTTTATACCCTCGCCGATAAATTAGAAGAGAATTTGGCCGAACTGGTGGCTCTTTGTCACATGGAGGCCGGTAAAACCATACATGACAGTATTGATGAGGTGCGTGAGGCGGTTGATTTTTGTCGTTATTACGCCGCTAATGCTACGACATTAGGACCTGAGTCGATTCAAGGCTTTGATGGTAATTTACAATGGTGTGAACGACACGGAAGAGGTGTGTTTGTTTGCATTAGTCCGTGGAACTTCCCTTTGGCTATTTTCCTAGGGCAAATATCCGCGGCCTTAGTGGCAGGTAATACGGTTATTGCAAAACCGGCCGAGCAAACCAGTTTAATTGCGGCTAGGACCATTGAGATCATGCTTGAGTCAGGCTTTCCTGCTGATGTGATTCAATTTTTACCTGGTAAAGGCGCTGAAATTGGCTCAGCTCTTACCTCACACCCTGCTATTGCAGGAGTCGCATTTACCGGCTCAACCGCCACTGCGAAACGGATTAATGTGTCTCTTGCGCAGCGCGATTGCTTACCAGTACCATTTATTGCCGAGACTGGGGGTCAAAATGCGATGATTGTTGACTCTACTGCTCTACCTGAGCAAGTGGTGCGTGATGTCGTGCGTAGTGCATTTGCTTCAGCAGGTCAGCGCTGTTCGGCTTTACGGGTGTTATTTGTTCAGCAAGACATTGCCCCAAGAATCATTGAGCTTATTCAAGGTGCCATGCAAGAGTTAACGGTCGGGACGCCTTATTTACATAGTACCGATGTAGGACCTGTGATTGATCAAATCGCTCAGAAAAAGTTATTGCAACACATTGAGGTGATGCGTCAAACGCAAAAGGTGGTGGCTGAAGTTAAACTTGATGAAGAATGTGCCAAGGGCATGTTTGTTGCGCCAACCGCAATTGAAATTAGCGATCTGTCGGTACTAAAAGAAGAGCAGTTTGGGCCTATCTTGCATATTGTGCAGTTTAAAGGCAATCAACTTGCGGATGTGGTTGAGCAAATAAACGCAACAGGTTTTGGTTTGACCATGGGGATCCATTCTCGCAACGAAACCACTTATCGTTGGATTGAACAAAATGCCAGAGTGGGAAATTGCTATATTAATCGAGACCAAGTAGGCGCTGTGGTTGGCGTTCAGCCATTTGGTGGACAAGGTTTATCTGGCACGGGTCCTAAAGCGGGCGGACCACATTACTTGTATCGTTTTACACAACATACCTGCAAACAGCGTGAAGTTTCTGCTTCGGTTACTAAGGCGCAAATATCACACACTGATGAGCAAGGAGTATAGAAATGAAAAATGCATCTATTTGCTTTTCTGAAGCGCAACAAGCTTGGAGCCTCTGGAATCAAGTTCCTTATGCTAATCGCCATCAATCTTTGTTAGCAGCCAGTGATGCTCTTGCTATAGAGAGTTTCACTTTGCCGTTAACCTTCCATCACAAACACTGCCATCAATTACTGACGGAACCAGAATTAATGCCAGGGCCAACCGGTGAAACTAATGAGCTGTATACCGCAGGCCGTGGCGTGGCAATGATTGTCGCGGATAGGCTGGTTGATATTCATGCAGCTAAAGCGTTGTATGCTCAATTAGTGGTGGGGTTACTTTCAGGTAATTGCGTCATTATGTGTGTACAAGACAGCGAGTTGGCGAAACAAGTGTTAACGGTGATTGATGCGCTTAAACTGCCTAGTGGAGTGCTGAGCTTGGTGGAGTATGACCAATATGCGCAGCTACTAGAGAGTGATATTCGTATTGTTAGTATTATCGCTGATGCCAGTTTGGTAAAAGAGATTAATCGTAATCTAGCTAAAAAATCAGGTGCTATTGCACCGTTGATTGCGGAAGTTGAATTGGCAAAAATGCCGGTGTCTCAAGACCCTATGTTGGTTCTTCGTTATATTACAGAGCGTACTCGCACGATCAATATTACGGCGGTGGGTGGTAATGCGACATTGCTAGAGTTAGGTAGTGCAGAGCATTAGTGTTGTAGTTTAATCCCTGTATTTTATTAAAACCAAATACCGAGTTGAAACCTATGGCTTCACTCGGTATTTTTGATGATGGGTTATCTGGAGAAGTAGAGAATGTTGTCGAAGTGTACAGATAAATCTTCACTCGTTGTTCAAGGTGGCGGGCAAAAAGGGGCGTTTGCCGCTGGGGTTCTCGATACGTTTATTGCCGCAAATTATGATCCTTTTTCCATCTATATTGGTACATCGGCAGGGGCGCTCAACGTTTCTTCTTTTGTCACCAAGCAGCCAGGACTTGGGCTCGATTTTATTCTTAATTATACAACCCAAGATCGTTTTTTTGATTTTCAACGCTTAGTTCAAAAGAAAAAAGTGGCGATGGATCTTGATTGGGCATTTCAGTTTGTCCACAGTGGTGAGTTTCCTTTAGATTTAAAAAAGGGAGCGGAAAACTTAGGTAATGAAAGAGAAGCGCTAGCCTGCGTGACTCATGTACAGGAAATGAAGGACTATTATTTTCCAATCTTCTCTGAGCATTGGTATGACATATTAAGAGCCACTTGCGCTATTCCTATGTTGTATCACCAAGAAATCGAAATTGATGGCGCAAACTGGGTCGATGGTGGTGTTTCTGCGACGATTCCAGTGCAAGAGGCCTATCGACGAGGTGCATGTAACATCGTCGCGATTACTACCGAACCTGTTATTGAAAGGTCATCTAAATTTAAGGCTTCCTTATCTATAGAGCCGATTGATAAGTTTAAACTCGATCTTAGTCGTGGAATCGAACCGTATCTCAATCGTTTTTCTTCTGCGCAAAGTAGAGAAAAAATGAAGAATATCAGCGACCTTTTTTTGGATAGAATAAATCAATTAAAGGAGCGTCACCCCTTTACCAAAATCGATTCTCTACCAAAAAATTGGCTACCCGATGCTGAGAAGTTATCTGAGATGATGGCTTATCATTCGCAACGTTTAAATATTAAATCGCACACGCCACACTCAATAGAGATGTTGTTTAATCATTATATGAACCACTCCGCGATTTCTGATTTTATGAATACACCACCTGAAGGGGTGACAATTACAGAAATAACACCGATAAAATCTCTTAACAGTAGCGGTTTACTAAGCCATAAAGATGATATCCTTGCCGACTACGAAATAGGGGTGTTAGCGGGAAAAGAGTTTTTGTCTAACACGCTCTAATTATTTCTTTGTGCGTGGTTAAATTTATGCAAACGTCTCATGATATTGGTTGGTGGCATCTTGCTGCTTTTTCTTTATTGCTCATCATTCCTTTTAGTATTAATAAAGTGTACAAGCTTGAACTCGGTAGAGAGATGGCGACTGCAATAGCTCGCATGGCTAGCCAGCTAATTTTGGTTGGCTTATACCTCGAGTTTGTATTCTCAACCAATAATCCTTGGATTAACTTAGCTTGGATTACGGTGATGCTGTGTGTAGGGGCAACCACCATTGTTGGTAAATCAAAGCTACCGCGTCGAGTACTGTTTGCTCCGGTATTGACGGGACTAGTGGTAGGTTTAGCTCCGGTTTTAGCTATTTTATGTTGGTTGGTGGTTCAGCCTGTGCCTATCTACAATGCTCAATATGTCATCCCTCTTGCAGGAATGTTATTAGGAAATAGCTTGAGTGGTAACATTGTAGCACTGCAAAATTTATATACTGCGTTTGAAGAACGACATCATGAATATGCGGTGGCGATTGCTTTAGGCGCTCCGCCTGCTTATGCTTCACTGCCGTTTGTCAGAGTGGCAATGCAAAAGGCATTTGCTCCTATTTTAGCCTCTATGGCGGCAACGGGGCTGGTGACCTTACCGGGCATGATGACAGGACAGATTTTAGGTGGGGCATCCCCGATGCTCGCAATCAAATATCAATTGGTTATCTTGCTGGCCATTTTTGTGATGATGAGTATTTCTGTCACTCTGACGCTAAAGCTCAGTTTATATCGCTCGATTAATCCGCAAGGCAGAGTGACCATTGGTTTTAAAAAACGCAATCAGAACTAAATGTCTCTTATGTTTTTAAGTTAAGTGAATAGAGTTTACCTAAGATAAGATTGCGTAGGAATTGACTGAAAAAAATGCCCTGAGATGAATGTCTCAGGGCATTTTTATTTTTACGATTGGTATATAACCGCTAATTAGCGCTGCTGGTGAGAGATAAGATGCTCGGGAAGCTCTTCTATCTTGAGGGTTTGAGTTGGGAATGCAATGTCAGCCTCGTTGTCATGTATGATCTGCATAACTTGCAGAAGTACATCTTGCTTCACTTCATGGAATCGAGCCCAGTTTACGGTTTTAGTAAACGCATAGATAAAGAAGTCTAGCGAAGAGGGACCAAAGGTTGTGAAGTTCACCATCAAGGTTTGGTTGGCATCAATATCAGGGTGGTTTTTAAGCATGTGCTGTACGTCACCAATCACTTTATCTATTTTATCGGAGTCACTATAGCGAAGACCGATGGTTTCATAGATACGGCGATTATGCATTCGTGATGGGTTTTCTACAACAATGCTACTAAATACTGAATTTGGCACATACAGTGGTCGTTTATCAAAGGTACGGATTTTAGTCATCCTCCAACCAATACGTTCCACGGTACCTTCGATGCTTCTGTCGGGTGAACGAATCCATTCACCAATTTTAAAGGGGCGATCGAAATAAATCATCATCCCACCAAAAAAGTTAGAAAGCAGGTCTTTTGCGGCAAGACCGGCAATTAGGCCGCCGACACCACCAAAGGTTAATAGGCCGGAAATACTCAATCCAAGGGTTTGCATGATAGTGAGCATCCCTATGATGATCACAACTAAGCGTATTAACTTTGCAATGGCTTGTACGGTGGTAACGTCGCGCCCTTGCCTTTCTAGTATTTGACTTTCAAAGTTGGTGATGACTCGTGAGAGAGCCCATACAACCATAAAAATAATGAGTATCAGTTTGGAGGAGTATAGCCAGTCAAACCTATGATCAAAATATTCCTCCAACATTAGCCCTAATGACACTGTGCCTGGCCAAAGCCAGATAAGTGTACTCACCGGTGTTGTGATGCCATGCAAGACGGCATCATCCCAAACAATGCGTGTTTTACTGGCCATTTTTTCTAGGCGGACAATTAATATTCGCCAAGCAATCCAACTAATTAAGCTCAACACGGTAATCAAAATGATTTCATTGATGATTTTACTGTCGGTGATATCTAGTAAATTGAGCCAGTCAATTGAGGTGAGTTCCATTATGAGGTGGTTTCCTTGGGTTCGTTATTTTTTACGGTATCTACTACTAAAGAGAGTAACCAAGTAAGCTTATCATTATTTGGCTGATTATCTTTCCAAACCATGCTAATCGTGAAGTCGTTAACCTTGATTGCCGGTTCTGCTCGAGTCAGTCCGTTGGCAATAAAAGGAATCATCGACATTAATCTAGGCACAATACAAACAAGCTTTCGCCCTTGCATTAGTTGCCCTATGGTCAAAAAATTTTGCGAAAGAACTTGTACGCTACGTTGTTGATTAAGAGATTGCAGC
Source organism: Vibrio sp. UCD-FRSSP16_30 (assembly GCF_001676025.1). GTDB lineage: Bacteria > Pseudomonadota > Gammaproteobacteria > Enterobacterales > Vibrionaceae > Vibrio. The sequence continues at coordinate 72,121 of NZ_LZFW01000003.1, read as the reverse complement.
TTCACATCTACAGGGGTTTCCCATTTACCATCAGAGCTTACCAATGCGTGTGGGATACGACAATAATCTTCAATAGTAATTGGCGTTGTCAGTCCTGTCGCTACCGCATCAAATAAACAGACATGGCTCTCTTGGTAAAGCTCTTGAGATTGAAAGCCTTTGTTTAAATTGGGAAAGCTGCCAATGACTAAGTCTAGGCGCTCTTTTTCCATTATTTCGGTAAAATTATGTCGATTAACATTAATAAAACTGACTTTAGCATTCGGTGCTTGCTCGGTCAGTGCATCAAATATCAATGGGGCAAAGACAAATTCTGCATAATCAGTTAAACCAATACGACAGACTCCTTGAAAGGTTTGCGCGCAAAATGGCTCTGGTTCTAATAGGTTATTTTTAATTGTCGATAAAATGTTTTCAACGTCTTTAGCGATAGTAAGTGCTCGCTCGGTGGGTTCCATCGTATGGCCGCAACGCTTGAATAAAGGGTCATTAAGTAACGTGCGCAAGCGTGACAGGCTATGGCTCATTGCTGATTGGCTCATGTGCAATTCAGTGGCCGCTTTTGAAACACTGCGAGTGTTTAATAAGGCGTTAAATGCGACCAGTAAATTGAGGTCAATTCTTTTCCAGTTAGTCTCTGTCATTCATATTCTCGTGATAATTAACTCTGAACTGCTAATCCTATTTCATGCATTATACCTATCAATACTATTAATTTGAATCATAGTGGTGGGTTGCTTATGGTATAGCCTAATTTTATTGGGCAGTAATGAAGTATGTTTTCAATTTTTAAGATCTTTTTCGCTTTAGGCTGGGTTAGTTTTGGTGGGCCGGCGGCTCATATTGGCTATTTTAGAAAAACGTTTGTCGAACAAAAACAATGGTTAAGTGATGACGAATACGCTCAGCTTGTGGCGTTAAGTCAGTTCCTTCCTGGGCCGGGCTCAAGTCAGGTCGGTTTTGCTCTAGGTTACAAGCAAGGTGGAATTGGTGGTGCGTTTGCTGCCTTTTTTGGCTTTACTTTGCCGTCAGTTTTACTGATGTTGGCTGTTGCTTTGCTGAGCAGTAGCTTGTTAGAAACATCGTTATTTATCTCGGTGATTCATGCGCTAAAGCTTATGGCGGTAGTGGTGGTCGCGGATGCCATAGTGGGAATGTATAAAAGTTTTTGTCAAACGAAGCGCAGTGTTCTCTTATGTTTATTCGTTGCGCTCACTATGCTATTAGTGAGCGGGATATTTGCACAAATATTGGTTTTGTTATGTTGCGCTGTACTCGGTTCAATGTGGTTTAAACCGACACAGGTAACGACGAATACTGAGATTAAAAAACGCGGTAAATTTACGATATGGCCAGTTGTGATTTTTGCTGGCGTACTATTAATAGGCCCGTTTGTTGCCAGTCAAACACCATTATTACAGATCTTCCATGATTTCTTTTATGCTGGTTCATTAGTTTTTGGTGGGGGCCATGTTGTCTTACCTCTGCTTCAAAGCTTAATTGGCGAGCAACTGACTACTGATACCTTTTTAACGGGTTACGCAGCCGCACAGGCAGTTCCTGGCCCTATGTTTACCTTTGCTACCTACTTAGGTTATGAGCTGCTTCCTCAGCAACCGATTATTGGTGCTTTAGTTGCGACAATGGCGGTGTTTCTCCCTGGTTTCTTGTTGGTTTTGTCGGTTATCCATAATTGGCAGGCATTAGCCTCGATTCCTCGGGTTTCTGCTGCTCTAAAGGGAGTGAATGCAGGAGTCGTAGGATTATTGATTGCGGCTTTATATCAGCCAATTTTTGTTAGCGCAGTGAATAGCGCTGTGGATTTTGCGGTTGTGCTGGTGGGGTATTTTCTTTTGAAGCAGATGAAATTACCGATAGTTGCTTTGGTGGCAAGTTTCATTGGTTATGGTTTGCTGAGTGCTTTATTTTAAAATGATAAGTCAGCTCTTGTTTATTAACATCTAAATAACATACTTGTGGCATTATTGACCTGGATCATTGGTGGTGCATGTTATCTACACTAATGTAGGTTTTGTTAACAGTGTGTGAACAAGGGAGTATTCGCATGGAATTAAAGCAAGACCCAAGATGTTATACCGATGTATGCGTAGATGGACTTTGGTACCACTATGATCACTGCGGCACGAAAGCCTATGTACTTAGAGGTGGTTCAGCGCCAGAGGTAGACTTTCACAAAGAGCCGAAAACCGAAGATGAATTGGTTTGTATGATTAAGGCGTTAGGGCTAGTTAAATAATACCAATCGTAGCAATTCTCTGATCATTTAATTACTGTGATTGGTATAATACGGACATTGAATTCAAATAAAATGCCCCGTTAGCTGCTTACTCATAAGAGATGCGCTAACGGGGCGTTTTTTATTGGTTTTAACCTTGGTTTTTAAGTTTCTTAACTTTTAAGCTTGGGGTTAAGCTTTACGGCGAGCCGTCACAGCGTCAGCCAGTTGTCTTAATACGGTTTCCGTATCTTCCCAACCAATGCAGCCATCAGTGATAGATTGGCCATAAGTAGACACTTTGCCATCAACAAGATCTTGTCTGCCTTCTACAAGGTGAGATTCAATCATCACCCCAAAGATTGCCTTTTCACCGCTTGCTAGTTGCGCTGAAACATCATCACTTACGTTAATTTGGCGTTGGTATTGTTTGCTACTGTTAGCGTGGCTAAAGTCAATCATGACCTTTTCACGTAAGTTTGATGCGCTTAATTTTTCTTTCACTTCTGCAACATGCTGTGCGCTATAGTTTGGCTCTTTACCACCACGTAAAATGATATGACAGTCAGGGTTGCCTGCTGTTTCAATAATGGCTGAGTGGCCAAATTTAGTCACAGATAGAAAGTGATGCTCGGCTTCTGCACTGCGAATCGCATCTGTGGCAATTTTAATATTACCGTCAGTACCATTTTTAAATCCAACCGGACAAGAAACGCCAGAAGCTAGCTCTCTGTGTACCTGTGATTCAGTCGTACGAGCACCAATCGCGCCCCAGCTAATCAAATCACCAACGTATTGAGGCGTGATCATATCTAAGAACTCGCCAGCTGTTGGTAGACCAAGGTCAGTTAAATCCAAAAGCAGTTTACGGGCAATTCTAAGGCCGTCATTTAATTTGAATGTATCGTTTAGATAAGGGTCGTTGATTAAACCTTTCCAGCCCACTGTAGTGCGTGGTTTTTCAAAATAGACACGCATAACAACTTCAAGGCGATCCCCTAGCTCATCACGTAATACCTTAAGACGTTTTCCGTACTCTAGAGCTGCCTCAGGATCATGAATTGAACATGGACCGACAATAACCAATAAACGGTCATCTTGATCGTTGAGCATGTCATGAATGGCTTTTCTTGAATTGTATGTTGTACGCGTTGCTGTTTCAGTCGCAGGAAAGCGCTCTAAAATGGCAATGGGTGGTAATAGTTGTTTTACTTTGTTGATACGAACGTCATCGGTTTGATACATGCTAAATTATCCTTTTTTATTACCGTTTAGAACCGCTTAAAATTGAATTTATATTAAGCAGAAACGGCAGCACTTTTTAATTGTATTTATGCAAGTTATCTAAGAAGAAAAAGACTTTCAATCAATTTTTTATATTTAGCGACACTCTAAGGTATTACGTCCATTTTGTTTTGCTTTGTATAACGCTTTATCGGCGTCAGTAATAAGCTGGATTAGCGAGTTATTTGCGTCAGGGGTGCAGCACGCGCCCCCTAAACTGACGGTAACATACGGTTTAGCTTCACTTTTTGCATGGGGGATTTGCAAAGACGTTATTTTTTCAAGAACCATTTTCGCTAGATGAGTCGCGCCGTGTATATCGGTATTCGGTAACAATATAACGAACTCTTCACCGCCGAATCTTGCCACTAAATCGGCAGGTCTGACTAACACTTCTTGTAATGTCTGAGCGACATGAGCCAAGCATTCGTCACCCTCAATGTGTCCATAATGGTCGTTATATTGTTTAAAATAATCAATATCACACATGATGATGGATAAAGGTTGTTGCTCTCGTCGCATTCTGCGCCATTCTACCTCTGAGACAGAATCAAATTTTAGTCGATTGGGTATGTTAGTAAGGGAGTCGGTGACGGATAATTGCCTCATTTTATTAAGAACTTGCTCTAGGCGCTGCTCTTTGCTTTCAATGGCTTCTAACATTTTATTGAGTTGATGAGACAACTCGCCAATTTCATCGCTAGATTTGACTTGTGTTCGTTGCTGGTAGTTTTTGGTATGAGTAATTGATGTTGTGTTTTCGGTCAATTGTGAAATAGGGGCAATGACGATCTTTCTAAGCACGATCCAGACCGCAACTAGCATCAACATACCTAGTGCAATACTTGCCATGACCGCGGAATGGATAGCAATTTCACCTTGTTCGCTAATGTCTTTTTGAAAGTAAGACTGGATCAGCAAAATCGGCTTACCGTCATTAAATAGATAACGAGAAACCTCTAGTCTATTATCGGGTAAATCTTTAACGATAAATTCATCATTTCGTACAATGGATTGGTCTGCAACGGGTTTTATCTGAAATCGAACATAAGATTGTTTGGTGATGTTGGCGATTAAGCTGGTATCGATATAGCGGCCACGGATGATAATGCCTTTCACTGGGCCTTTTTCGTCGGAGGTTAAAATGGGCCGAATTGAGTAGGCGATGGGTTCATTATTGAGTAAAACCAACCCCATATAATGAATATTAGAATCTATCGACAATAGTTTGGATTTATTGGCATCAGTTTGTAATCGATTAATAATACTTTGAATAAAATGACTATCGTTGATAAACATATCGAGATCTTTATCATAGATTCCGTGCCACTTGAGATGTAATCCTTCATCAAGAAACAATAAAAAATTAAAATTACCATTCCTAAATGACTCAATACCAAGATTAGACTCGATATATTGAGGGTTATTTCCTTGTATGAAAGAATAGGTGGCATCCCACGCCCCCCAATCCTTATTGAGCAGATCTAATCGCTCGATATCTTCATCAAGAAGAGCGGAAACTCGTTCAAAGTTGGTAATGGCATCTTCTTTTTCTAGCTGTTCGAAAACAGGGAAAACAAATCTCCATTGCACAAAGAAGCTAATTACCACCAATGAAATTAGCAGTGGTAATAGAACCAAAAGGATTTTTTTGGATAGTGACATTTTGTCCTTAAAACATCGAAGATATTGCAAATCTTGTCATTGATGGGGTCAATAAATAATGACTTAACTACATGATAATTAGCTATAATAGACTAAAACACAATAAAATAAATCAAGCACTTCCGTAACTGTTACATCAAACGAGGACCATCATGACTCGAGTAAATATTTATAAATCTCAGCCCGGCGCGTATAAAGCTTTTTTTGCTGTTGAGGCTTATCTTAAACAATGTGCTTTTGAGCCTATTATTGAAGAGTTGATTCGAGTGCGAACCTCACAGCTTAATGGTTGCTCCTATTGTATTCACGTACATACCAAGGGCGCATTAGCACACGGGGAGTCTCAAGAGCGTATCTTTGCTCTGCCAGTCTGGAAAGAGTCCGTGTTATTTTCTGAGAAAGAACGCTCAGTTTTATCCCTTGTGGAAGAAATGGTACATATATACGCACAAGGTATTACTGATAATACTTATGTTAGTTTACAGAATTATTTTACTGATGATGAAATAGGACAATTGATAGTCCTTTGCACCATGATGAATGCGTGGAATCGATTAGGTGTGGCAACACATGCTAATGAAAAAACTAAATATTAAGTATTTTTCTTATAGACAAAGAAAACCCAAGGCGAAGCCTTGGGGATGGAGAATGGGTCTACAATTTGTAATTCTGCCAACTGACTACAAAAGACACCAGGTCGTGTGAGGTTTATTATCACCTTTCTCATTGTATTGTTTTTGTATGAGGATAAATAATAACGACCCCTACAGCGTAAGGAGAAAATACCTAACTCGCTATGTCGCTGGTGGATAACTTTGATCAGAAGCCAGTAATCTACTGCTATTTTCATACCTTTGTTTTATCAGATTGGCTAGTTAGTTCCGTTCTAGTTAGTTCTGTTTTACGTTATGTCTACTGTTGGAATGGGTAGACAGAGCCAAGATCTAATATCTGCGATAGCTCATCTAATGCACACTGACTTTCTGTTAGTAAACTAGGGTCTTGTAGATCTTGAGCAGAAATTGAATCGCGATAATGCTTATCAACCCAGTGATTTAAAGTGACAAACAAATCATCACTCATCAATACCGATTGATTCATCGCCATACGTTCTTGCGGGGATAATACGACTCGCAAACGTAAACATGCGGGGCCACCCCCATTTTGCATGCTCTGTTGTAGATCAAAACAAAGTAGTTTATCAATGCCTAGGTTACTGGTGATAAGTGATTGTAGATACTCAGATACGTGAGGGTTCTGCTTACATTCCTTAGGTACGACTAATGCGGTTTCACCGCTCGGTAAACTGAGTAGTTGACTGTTAAATAAGTAGCTATTGACCGCATCTTGAACCGAGACTAAGGCATCTGGAACTTCAATTATATTTAACGGTTTTTGCATGGCATCATTGAGATTGTTATAGACAGAGTCCTTATTTAAAAAGGCCAACTCATGACAAAACATGACATTTCGGTTTCCTACCGCAATGACATCATTATGAAAGACACCAGCATCAATGACGTGTGGATTTTGCTGAGCAAAAACAACTTTGTCGTCTGTGAGTTTATGAGTACGCGCAATCGCACTACTCGCTTCTAAAGTCTGCCTTGCCGGAAAACGTTGCGGTTTAGGTAAGCTTTTATCAAAGGCACTTTCGCCAAATACAAAAAATCCTACGCCTTGCTCATGATAATCATGACAAAAACGAGTGTGATTAGCCGCACCTTCATCGCCAAAGTAAGAGGTGGCAGGCAGAGCGTTGTGATGATAGAAGTGGTTATCATCATTAAACATAGCTTTTAAAACTTGCCCTGTTTGTGGATGCTCAATGGAGCGGTGGAACTTATTAATCAGGTTGGCTGGGGTAAAATGCAGCTTATTATCTTGAGTATCAGAGCTTGGCGAAACAGTGGCGGCATTTGCGGTCCACATACTGGATGCCGAGCAACAGGCTGCGAGCAAAGCCGGTGAATGCTTGGCTGCTTGCTTTAGCACAGAGCCAGTATCACCGCTAAAACCAAGCTGGCGCAGTGCATGAATATCAGGACGAGCAAGAGGAGCAATAACACCTTGTGTCATGCCCAAATCATGCAAGGCTTTCATTTTCTTTAAGCCTTCTTTTGCCGCAAGCTTTGGGTTTGAAGCCTTGGTTTTATTATTTTTAGAAGCAAGATTGCCATCGGAAAGGCCCGCATAATTATGAGTTGGGCCGACAAGTCCATCAAAATTGGCTTCAAGGTGTTGAGCTGTATGGTTCATGTGAAATCCTCGATTTAAATCTGTGCTTGTGCTTGCTCTTGTTGAGAGTAAGAGCTCGAGTGTGAGTTAAAAAGAGCAACCAATACGGCAGTATCCCCATTTTTTAGTTGCAATATATCCGCCAGTTTTTGGCCAATAATCATGTAATTACCATCCAGCGAAATCTGCTTAGTGCTAATCGCCCTAAAATCCTTCACTTGCCCGTTACTCACCAGATAGGGTGTGGCATTAAGTGTGCTTTCTTCACTCAATGACTGGGTATTTGAGATTTTAACTGTTGCAGTTTTCTGCTCTCTTACCGCTCGAATATCGCTTGCTTGAGACTCTAACATTGGCCCAGCATCAAAGATATCGACATAGTGATTAAAACGAAATCCTTCTGATTCAAGTAGTTTGCGAGCTGGTAATGTATGAGGGTGAGTATGGCCAATGACTTCTTGCGCGGACTCTGGAAGCAAGTTGGTATAGATTGGGTTTTTGGGCATCAGCTCGGCAATGAACACTTTGTCATGCATGGATAGCTTATCGGCAATGGCAAAATCGAGATTAAAAAAGTGCCTTCCTAGCCCTTCCCAAAAAGGAGAGCTGCCTTCTTCATCACTAAAACCGCGCATCTCGGCAATGACTGTTGAATCAAAGCGATCTTGATTTTGTCCCATAAATAAGAAGCGACTTTTTGACAATAAATGCCCGTTGTAGCCTTGTCTTGAATCTGGCAGCAGAAACAAGGTACACAGTTCTGTGCATCCAGTATGGAAGTTACTTAGGCTTAGCGTTTGTACTTTGTTGTACACATCAAGCTCACGAGATGAGTGGACGGTAGTATCTAAGTGGTAGCTATAAAAAGGGTCTTGCAGGCCAACTCCGGCTTGTATCGCGCAGGTACCTACTAATGTTTGTTGCTGTAAGTCTTCGGCAACAAATAAGTAGTATCCATCGCTCAGTGGATGTTCACTATTAAACGTATCACAACCATCTTTAATCATTTGATCGATGCGTTTTGGATCATCTTGCATAGAGGTGAAGCCAGTGCCAGTTTGTTTGGCTAACTGGGCCAATCCTTGGTGATCTGTTGCTGTAATAGGGCGAATCAACAGCATATAAATTGCATCCTTTGCAAAGTTTAACGAGTAGACACAATACAGAGAGATCAAGGTGAATCAAGCTTGTGGTATTCAATTGTTACTCAATAATATTAAGATTATTCATCATTTATGCATTTGGTCTGCCTGTTTAGTCATGATTTAGGGGTTAATATTCGAATACAGACAAAGGCACTGATTAGTTATGGAGTAAGACGCAGAGGATAATGAAAGTGACTTTATTTTAAAAACTGTGATCATTATTCAATTTAATGCTTATGTTTCGAGTTTGTATTTGATGCCAATCGTAGCAATTTTCTGATCAATCTAGTGGTTTTTAACACTTGATAGCCGAGTGAAACTTAGGATAGTAGAAAAATAACTGTTCAAAAATATTCGCCTGTTCTTTAGTGTCTTTCCTGTGCTATTTCTGAGGATGATCTTACTGTGATTGGTATGAGTGTAAATTTTCAGCTAATTGCTTCTTCTGAGTGAAAAGTACCACCTATACTCGTAGTGTGACTTAAAATTGTTACCCAGAAAAAGAGGACGATGGATGAAGATAGGGATACTAATTTGCGGGCATCTGTCTGGCGATCTTGCAAACGTCTACGGACAATACTCCAATATGATCGTGACGGCTTTGCAGGCGATAAATGAGAATATTATTTTTTCTGAATATGACGCGCTTAATCAGCAACTTCCCGATTTAGATGAGTGCGATGGTTATATTGTCACTGGCAGCGTATATAACGCTTATGACAATGAACCATGGATTCTCGGCTTGATTGATTGGGTGCAGCGCTGTGAAGCTCGCCGAGCGCCGTTAGTGGGTATTTGCTTTGGTCATCAAGTGATTGCAAGAGCTCTTGGTGGCACGGTCGAGAAATCCAACAAAGGCTGGGGACTGGGTAATTATGAAGTCAATATCACCACGCAAAAGCGTTGGATGAATCTGTCTATTGATAGATTACGCATGTTGGTTAGCCATCAAGATCAGGTGATCACAGTACCTAGGGGAGTGAAAGTCATTGCATCAAGTGATTTTTGCCCGAACTTCATGCTTGCTAAAGATAATCATCTTTTTACGGTGCAAGGGCATCCTGAATTTTCATCTGAATTTCTCGCTAGGCTGGTGGATGAGCGCAAAGACTTGATTACAGAGCAGCATTATTTATCGACATTTGAACAGCTAAAAGAAGCGCCAGATTCTGCCATTATTTTGCATTGGATTGATGCATTTTTTGTGTTCAATATGGAATCAATTCAAGAAGCCAATTTTCAGAAGGTAGGGTAGGTTATACCCATCGAGGGTTTAGCTAGGAATAAAATTAAGGGAAGAAAGTACTGACTGTACTTTCTTCCCTTATTTGGTTTAGTTGCTATGCGATAAAGCCCTTAGCTATTGGGCGATACAGCTAGTAGTTATTGAGCAATAAATCATTCGCTATTGAGCTATTGAGCTATTGAGCGATAAAACCACCGGTTTGGTGCGCCCATAACTGAGCATAGATGCCATTACTATTAATTAACTCTTGATGCGTCCCTTGTTCCACAACGTTACCTTTGTCGAGCACTATCAGTCTATCCATTGAGGCAATAGTTGATAAACGGTGTGCGATGGCAATAACGGTTTTGCCTTGCATCAATTCATTCAAACTTTCTTGAATGGCAGATTCGACTTCTGAATCTAAAGCAGAGGTTGCTTCATCCAATATTAGAATCGGCGCATTTTTTAGTAGAACACGAGAAATAGCTACACGCTGTCTTTGTCCGCCTGAGAGTTTGACGCCTCGCTCACCCACTTGAGCATCATAACCAATATTGCCAAACGGGTCGGTTAGCGTTTCAATAAACTCATGCGCTTGAGCTTGCTTGGTTGCCGCAATTAATTGCTCTTCATTGGCATCTGGATTGCCATACAAGATGTTATCGCGAATAGAGCGGTGTAGCAGTGAAGTATCTTGAGTCACCATGCCGATATTGCTGCGTAATGAGTCTTGAGTAATGCTAGAGATATCCTGCTGATCAATACTAATCTTGCCACCTTCTACATCATGAAAGCGCAGTAATAGATTTACTAAGGTAGATTTACCCGCTCCTGAGCGTCCGACTAAGCCTACTTTTTCACCCGGTTTAATGTTTAAACTTAGGTTGCTAATGACGCCTTTATTCTCACCGTAGTGAAAACTCACATCATCAAATTGTATGCCACCTTGCTTAACCGCAATAGGTTTAGCGTCTGGCTTATCTTGGATATCAATAGGCTTAGATAGCGTCGACATACCATCGACTGTGGTGCCCATATTTTCAAAGAGTGCTCCCACTTCCCACATGATCCACATTGACATGCCGTTGAGACGTAAGGCTAGACTAATGGCAATCGCAATGGCACCGACACTGACGGCATCGTCCATCCACAACATAATCGAGATCGCGGCAATGGCAAACACCAATACATAGTTCACTATCTCAACCAGTACATTAAAGCCTGTCACCAAGCGCATTTGCTGATAAACCGTGCTGAGAAAACCTTCCATGCCTTTTTCGGCATATTCGGTTTCTCGTTTGCTGTGAGAAAACAGCTTCACTGTCGCGATATTGGTATAGCTGTCAACAATGCGACCGGTCATGGTAGAGCGCGCATTAGCTTGCTCTGAAGAGACCTTTTTTAGTCGCGGAACAAAGTAAATTTGAATACCAATGTAAGCCAGTAGCCAGACTAACATTGGCAGCATTAAGCGATAATCAGCATGGGCAAGCAGCACAATAATTGAAGTAAAATACACACAGACATACACAAAAACATCCAGTGTTTTCATCACGGTCTCGCGCACTGATAACGAGGTTTGCATGACCTTAGTGGCGATTCTTCCGGCAAAATCATCTTGATAGAAAGATAGACTTTGTTTTAAAAGGTAACGGTGCGCCATCCAACGGATGGACATGGGGTAGTTACCCAATAGTGTTTGGTGCTGAATAAGAGAATGTAAGATAACCAGTACCGGCATGACAACCAGTAACAGAATCCCATAAATCAGGAGAGTATGGCCATTTTCCTGCATAAAGGTTTCAGGATTGCTTGAGCTTAGCCAGTCGACAAGATTACCCATTATGCCAAATAGTGATACTTCAACAATGGCAACTATGGTACTTAGAAGTGCCATCAGTAATAGTGGTTTTTCAAAGCCTTTAGTGTAATGACGACAGAAGGCAAACACAGTGTTTGGTGGCTGTTCAGGCTCTTGTTTAGGGAAGGCTTTGGTGAATCCTTCAAAGATTTTATACATGGTTATATCCTACAATGTGGCCTTAAGAGGGCCTGAAATATCACTAGCTTTTGCTAGGTAGGGTGGAATTTAGCGACGATTGTTAACGAACTTATTATTTATAAACAGCGACTAATAAGTGCTCAATAGAAAGCGATGAACATCAACAGACCTTAAATGTGAGCTTTTATATTTGTGAGTACCAAACTAGTTAATTATTGAGTCGATACCTGCGCATATAAATCATAACCATCAATTAATCAGTCAGGCATACTCATTATGGTCATGTTTTTGCCTTTTTTCTTCGCTTTATCGGTTGCTTGCAGCGATGTAGCTAGTGTTTTATCTGAAGAATCAAGCAGATGAGAGATACCTATGCTCACAGTAAAAGAGACATCAGTCTTATCAAACTTAAATCTGTGTTTGGCTATGGAGTTTCGTAGATTCTCCGCGACAGTATATGCATTATGCTGATCGCTAGCTTGATAAAGTATGCAGAATTCATCGCCACTGGATCTTGCGGTTGATAGAGTCGAGGATACCGGGAAGTGCTCACCGATGATCTGAGTCATTTCTAGTATCAGTTGGTCGCCACAAGTATAGCCGTATTGATAATTGACCTGTTTAAGGTCATCCACATCAATAGTGAGCAAATAAATATCCGTATGGCCTTTATAGCGGCTGATTTTATTACGTAATGTCAGTAAGTTGTCTTGATTGGTTGCACTATCACGCAATGATAATTGACGATGCAGCATTACATTACTTAATGCCGTTTCAATGTAAGTTTGTAGCAGCTTCATCAGGCTTGAATAGGTTTGTGTGCGATGCTCAATAAAAATCACCCCTAACAGTCCTTTATGCCCCATTAAAGGTAAGCGATAAAATGCTTTATCTAGCTGAACAGCCCTAGCCAAGCGATCATTTTGACTATTTCGAATGTAAGTAAGCTCACCATTTAATAGGTTAATCGCATACTTTTTATCGTTGATTAATAATGACTCTTCACCTTGATAGTCGATACTATAGAAAGCATGGGTTTCATAATTATACAAACAAAGTTGAATACGGTTTCTAGAGCAGAATCTTGATAATAAACGGGTGAGATTATTTTTAAATTCAAGGAGATCACTGGAGCGTTTAAGTTGCTTTAGCTCAAATTGGAGTTGACCATTGATGTAATGATAGGCCGATATCATCAGTAATAATGTCATTGCTAATACCACGATTAGAGTGACGGAATAACTGTGTGATAATAGGCTTGAACGATTAGTGGTTGAGAAGTAGACCCAATTAAGGTTATTTCTGGCACTGTAGACGGCAAGCTTAGGTATATCTCCATAATAATAAGAGACATGCCCAGAACGATGTTTATTTAGAATATTATCGTTGGGTGAAAATTGGTACGTTGGCTTGCTAGAAAAGTAATGACTGACTGGGCCTGACTTAATCTCTTGTACCACTTTACCGGCAATCGCGTATTTATATACAGTGGCGCTTTTCCCTATTCGGTTAGGATCTGGATGAAGCAAGATTTGTCCTGTTGTACGGTCTACCACAAAGACATTACCAGCATTCATGGGTTGCAGATCGATTAATGCTTGGCTTACAGCCCACAAGTCATATTCAATAATGTACTGTATTTTATTTCTTGGGTGCTTTTCACGAATCGCAATGACCCAACGTTCATTGTAGCTTTGATAGACGTTTGAAACTTGATAGTCATTTTGTAGCAATTGAATATCAGTCCATCTAAGAGCATCTATTCCGATAGGTTTAGGTTGGATTGCCCGCTGTTTTGCGGCATTAATCTGTAATTCTGAGAGCAGTTGATGGGTTTTAGTATTATATCGAAGAATATCGTTATAATTTTCTGAACGATTGACTAAATTAATCGCTTGTTGGTTCGTTGCCGTTATCCCTGCTGTAGCAGAAGAATAATTTAGAGACGAAATCGTATTCTTAGTGCTATTGAACTGCTTTTGGATGAGCTTAGTTGCCGTTCTCAAGTTCGCATGAGATTGAGATATGACGTCTTTCTCTACTTTTAGATAATGCTGATAAGCAACATAAATTAATATGGCAATAAGTACGACCACATAGGGACGTAAAAGACGGATAATTGTTCTTGGTAAAGCCATATATATTGATTATCTAATGTTATTTATTATTGAAGTTCCAACCCTAATTCGGTTGCTTTTTATCCGTCTGGCAACAACAAGCAATCATATACAAATATGAACTGTGATCAAGTTCTCTTTTTGTATATAAGTGCAAAATGATGTTTAAGGTTATCGATGCTGTCAAAGCATCATCGCTAATTTAGAGCTCACAGTCGCGGTACCAACAAACTGTACTTAGACATTGTCCTGAACACAGCACTGAGAGCTCCTTATTTAGATCATCGATTAGGCTTCAAGGACTTCTTGTATCGCGGGTAGGATTTTGGCAGGGCTTTCTGCTTTTAAGATGACCATGCTCTGAGGTTGCAATAGCATATCCTTATTAATGCATCCCTTACCTGCTAATGCTTCTGCTGTATCACAGATCAGTTGCCAACGCTCAATTCCCCCTTCTGGAAGTTTAAATCGAGCTGGGGTTTGTGACTGGTTAATGTAATAAAGCAGTTCTGCTCCATCAGTACCAATCCCTAACTTTAATGAAACAGCATTGAGCTGATTCCAATCATCCATTTCCATTAGGTTTCCGTCAGGGCGGTGCCAACTTACTCGATTGTCATTGCGGCTTTCTCCGCTAAAGGCCTCAATAAAAGGCACCATATGCTGCTGGCGTGCTTGCAGCATATCAGAGAGCCAAGTTTTGAAAGACTGCTCAACCTTACCCAACTGCCAATTTAACCAACTTAGCTCATTATCTTGGCAATAGGCATTGTTATTGCCTTTTTGTGAGTGTGAAACAACGTCGGCTGTGAGTATGTGAGGGATACTAAATGAAAACAGTAAACTGCTCATAAAGTTACGCTTACGTTTTTCTCGTAATTTGATAATGTCAGGAGAACAGGTCGCACCTTCTACTCCTAAATTATCAGATCGGTTGTCTCCGTGACCATCATGATTATGCTCACCATTATCTTCATTATGCTTCATTTTATAGGAAACCAAATCCTGCATTGTGAAGCCATCATGATAAGTAATGTAGTTGATGGTCATTTTGTGGGGCCAGCGGCTCGCACTGTATAAATCCCGCGATCCCATAATGCGAGTGGCAAATTCTTTTAAGAAACCTTGATCACCACGCCAGAAACTGCGGGTGATATCTCTAAATTTGTCATTACATTCATTCCAACCGTCAGGGAAATTACCTACTTGATAGCCATTTGGACCTATATCCCAAGGTTCGGCAATCAGCTTGGTTTCTTTTAAAATAGGGTCTTGTGCGACCGCTTTAAAGAATGCTGCTTCACGATTGAAGTTGTCACCGTTGCGCCCAAGTGTTGCCGCAAGATCGAAGCGGAAACCATCAATTTTATATTCTTGAACCCAATAACGAAGCGTATCCATAACTAAGGTTAATGCTGGTTGATAGTTAAGATCGACGGTATTTCCACAACCGGTAAAGTTGGCGTAATGGCAACCGTGTTTTAAGTAATATTGCCCATCAAGAAGTTTCAGGTTAAATACTGGACCGCCATCACCGCTTTCTGCCGTGTGGTTATAAACCACATCTAAGATCACTTCGATGCCATTTTTGTGCAGCTCACGAATCGTTGTCTTAAGTTCAGTAACGGCATCGGTTGCAGCGTAGCGAGGATCTGGAGCCATAAAGACATATGGGTTGTAGCCCCAGTAGTTCACTTTACCCATATCGAGTAAGTGTGGTTCATGCATGCAGGCAGCAACAGGCAGTAGTTG
This sequence comes from Vibrio sp. UCD-FRSSP16_30, assembly GCF_001676025.1. Classification (GTDB taxonomy): domain Bacteria; phylum Pseudomonadota; class Gammaproteobacteria; order Enterobacterales; family Vibrionaceae; genus Vibrio. Next base: position 56,454 of record NZ_LZFW01000003.1, on the reverse strand, counting down.
TAAGCAATTAATGTTTTGCTCTTTATAGAAGTCCAACATTGCATCACTTGCCAGTCCTAGATATTTACCTTGCTCGGCGGCAGGTACATCTTGGTTTAACTGGGTGAGGCCTTTAGTGTGAGTTTCAAATAAAACTATTTCTGATCGCGCTAAACGAGGATGCTCAACATCTTGCCAATCGAAATCAGAGGAGATGACGACAGATTTTGCCATTGACCAGCTTTTATCATTGGAAAATGGAATTTGATAAGAAAGTGGTTCGCTTAATGCTTTTGCATAGGGATCAGAAAGCAAGATCTGCTCATTTTTCTGGTCACAGACAATAAACCCATACTGCTGATTAGCCCGTACACCTTCAACGTAGATATGTTTAATACCCGCGTAGCTTTCGGTGATTGGATAGGTTTCAAACTTACCGTTGCTGTCGAAAAGAGCTAATGCAATCTCTTTGCAACTAGGAGCATGAATAGAAAAGTTACATCCACTTTTATCTAATTCTGCGCCAAGCGGATAGGGGCGCGATTTCTTACTACTCATTCTTTGGTTTGGTCTTTTGTTTATTTTGTGAATGGTTTGAGTGTTAAGTTAAAAGGTTTACTGTTGTAACGCAATAGTGATTATGTACTTGTATGATTATAGAGTGAATTTTAGTGATCGGTATAGTGGCTCTAAGTGGGCTAAGTTATGAATAAAAGTAAGGATTTATGGTGTTTATTGAGCATAAATCTAGATTTATTGAGATATTTGAAATTGTAGATTTTAACCCATTGAGATCTCGCTCACGAATTATAACATTTGATTATTTTTCGATGAATGTTTAAGGAACTTTTAAAAAGCGATGTAGATCTATATCTGCGGTGAATGAAAGGTGACGGTTGTCATTAACAATACACTAACTCCTCCTTAATAGTGTGATCCTTTAGACAAAGAGCCTGATCTACGCCCCCCTCCCTTTATTCTACCTCCCCCGTGATTTCACCCAAGGAGGAGGACGGATAGTTTTAGCATTCGAATTATTATCTCTGTGTCGAATAAAAACAGTTTTTACACTGACATTCTTTGTTGGCTTTATTAATGGATGGACTGTTAATCAACTCAGAGTGTATTAGAAAAATAATAATCGTTTCGGGAGTTAACGAGAATGAAAAAGGTCAACCTACTAACTGCAGCGGTTACTGCTGCCCTACTATCTACTTCTGCATTCGCAGTTGATTTTAATGGTTACATGCGTGCTGGTACTGGTATCAGTGGCAACAGTGGTTCTGATGTTTCTGTCAACAAAAACGGTGTTGGTCGTCTAGGTAATGAAAATGACAACTACTCTGAGTTTGGTCTTTCTCAAGATCTACAGACAGGTGAAGTAAACTGGCGTATTGAATCAATGATTGCTTCTGGTGCATCTGGTGCAAACGGCTGGGAAGATGCTGACTTTAACGTTGCTCAGTTTGCTGTTAAAGCAAAAGGTGCCCTGGCATTTGATCGCGGTGCAACACTTTGGGCAGGTAAAACTTACTACCAACGTAAAGACATTCATATTACGGACTTTTACTACCTAAATACATCAGGTACTGGTGGTGGTATTGAGAACCTATCAATCGGTGAGCAAAAACTCTCTTTGGCTCTAGTTCAAGACGGCGAAACGGATGATTCAGCAGGTTATATTGCCGATGCTCGCCTAGCAAATATCGGTCTTTGGTCAGACGCTACTCTTGAAGTTGCACTTGCTTATAACTTTGCTAACGAAAAAGATGGCGGTTCTCAAGAAGCTGATGACGGTTTGTTAGCAACCTTTATTCTTCAGCAAGGTCTAAGCAATGGCTTTAACCAAACAGTATTCCAGTACGGTACTGCAGGATACGGTGTTCAAGCTGCTAACTTCTGGGGGGCAGGTTCATACTATTCACGTGGTACAGAAGCCTACAATGATTCTACAGGTTACCGTTTGATTAACTGGGGTGTGATCTCAATGGGTGACTCGTGGGAAATGGGTCACCAGGCTGCTTATATGGTAGGTCAAGACATTGGTGGTATGGATAATAAGAATAATACTGGATACACAGGGCAGCAGTTTGATATTGACCAGTACTCAGTAGTCGTTCGTCCAATGTACAAGTGGGACGACACTATGCGTACCGTATTTGAAGCGGGTTACAACGCTGGTGAGCGCATTGCAGATGATGGGCTGAGCACTGAAGATTTCGGTAACGCTAAATTCACTGTAGCTCAAGCTTGGGCAATGGGTAGCAGCTTCTGGGCCCGTCCTGAAATTCGAGTTTACGGTTCTTACATCTTAGATACTGAAAACGATAACGCATTCGGTGCTGGTAACGACACTGAGTACGTTGTTGGTATCCAAGCGGAAGCATGGTGGTAATCAACTCGATATAACTTGAGTTAGAGTGATTATATAGCTGACTTAACAGTCGGCTATTTTTTTAAGGGCTTTCATCGGTTGTATTTGCTATAAGTGACTATTACTGATGAAAGCGATTAAAAAAATAACAAAGGAAATCCCAATGAAATTAAAAGCCTTATTTTTAAGCTGCTGTGTGGCGCTTGCTGGCTGTGCAAGCCAAGAAAGCATCCATCAAGTTGGGTCAGAAACGTCAGTTACTTCAGTCGTTTCTCTTAATAAATCCGCTTTAAAGTTGGATACCCAAGCATTAGTTACTATCGATGAACATACTCAAGTATTGAGTAATAATCTCATTGATAGCCCTGTGGTCGCTTTTGAACTTCCTGCAAACCGAGGCCCATTAGATATTTCTGTTACAAGTAATATGACTGATGAAGCGTTCTTTTCTCCAGAGATTTTAATTGTCAGTGACAATGGCGATGTGATCGAAAAATACGATGCATCTGCATTTGAATATCAACGACCACGTTTAGCGTGGGGCGATCGTTTAGTGGCCAATGTAAGGTTAACGCCTCCGGTCAATCAACAAACCGTCACTATGTTGATCTATACGACAAAGGCGGAGCTGGCAACTACGACGGATAGAATCCACCCAGCTCGCGCAATGGCAGAAGGAAAGGGCAACTACCTTCCTGAAGTTAAAGATATTCCGACTAAACATGCCGCACAGGGTAAGTTACTGGTTGAGGTTTCAGGGGCAAGCGTAGGGCTATTTGCCAGCGATGATATTGAAAAGCATTCTAGTGCATTAGATGCAACAGTTGAAAAATCAACTCAGGATTATTACTACAACGCTATCACCAAAGCCGTCAACGAAGACAATATGCCCAAGGCATTAGCACTGTTAGATGAAGCCAAAGATCTTAAAGTACAAGGTGCACAGCAAGTTTATATTGATGCGCTGGAAGCTCATAAATAATAGATAGAAGACCTACGATATTATAAATAAAAGATTGTTCTAAAAACGTCCTATTAGTCAGAGAAGGGAAACCTAACTCTGGCTTTTTTTGTCTTGTTGATAGCATACAAAACCGTGTTGTACCTAAGCTCATCAAGAGAAAAAATAAGCTTGAGCTATAATAATGAGATATCAAGATTAGAAGTGGTAGCCTAGATGGTTTCTATGGGTTACTTGGTATCTTTGATCATAGTGAAAAACATTGGAAAATTGAGTTTTCCGGATAAGGGCACAGTATGTTAACCGTTACTGAAATTATGGCAGCGGGAGGAGTAATCATTCTCTTTATGGTGCTTTTCTTGGGCATAGGTAAATGGATATCAAGCCGTTCAGAGAAGTCTGAATACCGAAGACTTCAAGCAAAAGAAAAAGTGCGAGCGACAGAGGCTCAGCGAGTCAGGCTGCAGAAAGAAAAAGTAGTATTAGCTGATAACGGCCACCTGACTACTCAAATCGAGTTGGCAAAAATAAATGAGTCAAAATATCCTAAAGAAGCGGTCTATTGGTATGAAAAAGCCGCTCTTCAGGAAAGTAGAGAAGGTATTGAAGGTCTTATCAGAGTGTGTGATTCATCCTCTGAAGAGCTGTTGTCGCAAGATAGCCTACGTTATTGGAAGAACGCACTTGATGCACTTAATGGTGATGAGCAGGCCGAATACGAGCAAGGTATCGCACTGTTTGAAGGTTTTGGCATTCAAAGCAATATGGATAGAGGTCTTGCGTTAATTGAACATGCCGCCAATCGACGTTGCCTTCGCGCGCAAATGTTCCTCGTTGATTGGTATCGCTCCACGGAAAACCCACTTGCTGATGAAGAAAAAGCACAGATGTGGAGACAAATGTCTGATACCAATCACAGTAAGTAAATGTTCAAAAATAGCGCAATTATCAAGTGTTTACCTTGATATTGATAGAAAAAAGCGAAGCCTTTCAATTGAAGGGCTTCGCTTTTTGGTTAGTGCAGAACGGAATCTTTGATCAATTGAGCTTGTAAAATAACAGGGTGTTATTGCTCGTAAACCACCTCGTCTAAGTAACGTAAATACGCATTACGCAAACGAACCGGATTATGTTCAAAGTAGTTCGGACTTAATCTTGCTCGGTCATAATACTGCGTATCAAGATCGTGATAGTTATTTGCTGTTTGCCCTAAGCCAGTATTAAGTTGGTTGTGGGTTTCTCCAACACGAGTTTGTACATTGAAGTTCCATTCACTCACCCCTCTAACAGTAAGGTATTCAGGCTTCATTCCACGCCAGAATGTCAGTGGTATGGAGATATTGAGTGCGACAAACTCTTCTTGCTCACTGGTTAGATAAGAAGCATCGAGCCTAGTATCGCCAAGCCAATGACTGGACGTAGCTTTAACGCCTTGATCTCCGCCCCAAAATTCACCACCTTGTACTTGCATCTGCCAGTTCCATTGAGCCACCGACAAACGGTAATGAGTAAGTAATGGGGTGCGCGCCTTGGTATCGATGCTGTCTTTAGCTTCAAAATAGCCAACTTCAAAGCCTAAGTTATGCATACCCTGAGCACTGTACCATTGTGTTTCGTTCTGGCCGCCGTAGTAATCACTGCGAATAAGACCAAGACTAAACTGAGTCATCATATCGACCGGTAGACGAAATGCTTGATGAATTAACGCGCGGTCTACTTCATTCTCCAGAGCACTATTTTGGTAATAGCCATCATCGTAGTCATCACTGTTGGCGATAGGCAAAATATGACGAACATCGATAGCCGCACCTTTCCACAGTGGTGTATAAAGATTGGTGCCTAGTCCAATAGAGTAATCAAAAAATCCATATTCAGTGGCGACAGCGTAATTCATGACGGGTGAGAAAATAACCTCACTGTAACCAAAACCATCATTGGTGGTTTCGTAGTGCCAATGGGTTTGCTCTAACTTTGCATTGAGAGATTGGTTAGAGAATTCTATCTGTTGGCACTCAATACCAGTTGTTAGAAAGTCGCGATAACATTGTAGCTCTGTATTGACCGCCAGCATGGGCAGTTTGTTGTGCAGTAAAATCAGCTCAAGCTTTTGCGAGTGACTGTTACCTCGTGGCAAGTCGGCAAACAATCCTTCACCAGAATTGGCGGCAATGATACCTAAAGCAACACCTGCACCATCCATTTCATTGTGTTGATAACGCTTGTTTTCTAGGGTGACAACTAGTGTATCTAGGTTTGAGCCCACGCGGATATTGATAAACCCTTCTTGCTCAAGTTTGCCAATGAGTTGGGTGATACTGCTAGCGTCAGCATTGGCAAGCTCAGTAGCCAGTTGTGTCGTGGTATCGGGCTTAATATCTGAGTATTTTTTGCGTGTGAAAGTGTCACCAAAAAAAGGTACCGATGCACTAACAGCCCAAAGCGTTTGATCTTGGTTATCGTGCCCAGTATAGAGTTGATATTGAGCCGCTAATTGAGCGCCGTAAGGAAGTGAATCTTGCGGTGTCATCACACGTAGCGCAGCATTAAACTCTTGCGCGTCATATTCACCAGCCAGCTGAATAAAATCAAAAGGCTGCCATTCTGCTCCTGCAAAAGCGCCATCAAGGACACCAAGGCTCAAATCAGATTTAGCGTAACCGCCACTAAGACGTAAATTTAAGGCGTCAATTTCAGTATCAGCGACCACAAAATAGGCATCAAAGTTACTGGCTGCGCCGCCAATGTCTTGCGCACCAAAGGCGAGGTTAAAACCGGTTAAATCGTGTAAATAGGGAAGCTGAAATTTGGCGGTAGCAGAGAGATCGCGGATACCACAGCCATCGGTATAACAATTCGAGTCATATTCTTTGGTCACAATGCGTCCGCCTACCTCAAGATGAGGAAATACGCCGGCGTTGACATACCATGAGTCCAGTTCAGCTATGTTGCCACGATAAGGCACCCCTTGAGCAAAAGAAGCCGAGCCTTTGCCTGTGGTAAGGGTTTGGGCATTGGGCGTAAAAATGAGTCCGCTGAAGCCTTGCTGGGAAGGTAAAATATCAACTTGAGCAAGGGCGGGATAACTAAAAGCAGTCATCAATGACAAAGTGAGAGTGCGAGATGCAGTCATCGGCATAGGAACATCCATATCCTAAAGATTTAAAAGAGGTGATTAAAGTACAACGCCTCAATAAAGAGGCGTTGTGTAGAGTGGTTTTAACTGTTAACCAGTACTACCGCCACCGCCTGTTGCTGGTGGGGTCTCTTCATCTATGGGCGGGATCTCCGTAGGTGGGATCTCTTCACTTACATCACCTTCCTGTAGAGGATCATCCCCTGTAACAGTACTTGGTGGTAGTGGTTCTTCTGGATCAGGAGTTGCATCTAATGCTGTTTTAAATTTTATTGGATCATTAAGGTCTTCGGTATAGTCCACAAATGTAGGTTTACCAGCACTGTTAATTGGGAAATCATCTTGAGCGGCTAATGAGGTAGCGATGGTCTGGGTTACGTTAGCTATTTCATCTACAGTACGTTTTTCACTGATATCCCCTTCATCTAGCTGTTCTTGCGCGCCGACTAAAGCATCAGAAAGAATCATAGTCGAAGCTTGGACACTCTTTGAAGTAGCATCATCCATGCTATCAAGCGCCGCTTGAGGGTCACTAAGCAGAAGCTTCTTCTGTGTGTCGGTCAATTCAGTACCTGCAGGAAGTGTTGCCGCAAAGACGTTGTCAATGATCTGGTCAACAGTTAAACCTGAAGTATCATCTTCAATTGCTTGGGCAATAAGTGAAGTGTATGGTGTGCCTACAATGGGTTGACCTGCTTCAATAAGAGAGCCAGGAACCGTATATACGACCTTAGTCATGTATTTACCGTTACTCTCATCCTCAGCTGCATTGGTACCACCACCACTTGGTTCAGCACTTTCGCCAAACTTAAAAGAGCACTGCGTTGGATCTTCGTCAAATAGAGGGTAATTGCCTTTACCGACATTAATAATGCCTTTTCCGCCAGTTTCACCGAGATAATCCCAACCGTTATCAGCACAGTTCATATAGGTATCTATAAATCGAACCGCACCATCAAAAGCTTGAACAGAAGTAGATGTAGGTTCTACTCGGTTATCATTGTCACTGCCACATGCCGATAAAAGGACACCACTGACAGCCATTGCGATTATTTTATATTTCACGATTATTCTCCTGTGTGAAACAACTGCTATCCATCCATTTTGGATAGCCAATTAAAATCAGTTTGTATTGTGTTTAGCGCCAGTGGTAGATTGCTACCAAGCCGATATTGTTGATATCAGGGCCACCAATGTCGTTGTACCATGTATAGTCTAGTGCACCTGACCAGTTTTTATTAAATGCATATTCTACGCCAAGCCCTAGGTGAGGCGTCCAACCATTATCGTTTGAATAAACGTTAGATCCGTTGGCATTCCAGTCATACCATTGGGTTCCGGCTTTTCCGTAAATGGAGACTTCGTCAGTAATATTATGGGATAATTTAGCGGTTAGATTGATTGTTTGTGCATCGTAGCTTCCCGATACATCTTTGAGATCGGCTTCACCAAGGTTTTGATAGCCAAGTTCGAATGCTACCCATGGAAAAGCTTGTATACCAACTGATGCACCCCAAGAAACGTTTGAGTCATCGACACTTGTAGCATTGGTCACATCCGAACCAAGGCCGCCCCAGTTAGCTACTCCTAAATTAAGTCCACCATAAAAATGCGGTTCATGTGCAGTGCTTTCGTCGGCGATAGCCGTCGTTGATACCGCTAATAAAAGTGCAGCAGCTATGCTAATTTTTTTCATCGGCTGAAATCCTTATCAGTAGATTGAGATACAAGTTTAATTCTAAGGTTACTTTGTTGTTTGTTTCTAACTTTAACTTATTGTTAAACAAAATAGTTTCACCAATTTGAACTATATGTGAATTTTGTAAATCAATTGTTTAATTATTGGGTCTGCGTCACACTTCCAAATATTTACCTTATGTTTTATTGCTCAATTTTCAATTGGCGTCTATGTCAGTTAAATATTGCACAAGAATCGGGTTGAGTAATGGCGGGTTAGCGATCACACTCACTGCATCAGTATCATTTCTACAGGCGTTATTTTGACTATTACCAGTATGCTTCGATTACTTTGCCTTGCCGCTATTTGGGGGGGCTCGTTCCTTTTTATGCGCATATCTGCAAATGCACTAGGACCTGCTTATTTGATAGAAGCGAGGGTATTGTTTGCGGCCATCAGTTTATTGATGGTGGCTTTTTACTTAAATAAACGTTTAGATTTTGTTCGTTATAAGAAACACTTTTTTATTATTGGGCTATTTAATACCGCACTGCCGTTTTTGTTATTTGCTTATGCAGCGCAAACACTGCCAGCCTCTATTTTGTCTATATTAAATTCTACAGCGGCTATTTGGGGCGCAGCGATTGCCATTATATGGTCTCGAAGATTACCGACTGTAAAGGTGATTATTGGCTTGATGAGTGGGGTAATTGGCGTTTATATACTGGTCGGTTTTGATAGCCAGCTGTTATCTAAGGATTCAGGTATGGCAATGATTGCCGGGGTAATGGCTGCTTGCTGTTACGGCATTGCCAGTAATTATGCAAAGCATGCGCCTAAGATTTCGTCATTTGATAATGCTCATGGCAGCATGTGGGCGGCTTGCCTGATTGTATTACCGCTATTGCCTTTTTTACCGATCAGAGAAATGCCAAATTTAGAGATTTCTATCTCGGTGGTGTTACTTGGGGTGGTGTGTACTGGACTGGCTTATCTGCTTTATTTTCGTCTAATTGAAGATCTTGGCCCTCCATCGGCCTTATCGGTTACTTTTCTAATACCATTGTTTGGAATTTTGTGGGGGTATCTATTTTTGGATGAACAGGTCGGGTGGAACACTGCGTTCGGCGCTTTATTTGTTATCGCTGGTACTATGCTAGTGACAGGGTTTTCAATAAATAAATTGTTTATATCAAAGCGAGCAACCACTGATGAGTAGTAGTCAACAACGTCATTATCAGACGGTCGAAAAGGCGATTGAATATATTCGAGCTCATGCGCATAAGCAGCCCAGCCTGTCTGAAATCGCTGAGCATGTTTATGTTAGTGAGCATCATCTGCAGCGCATTTTTACTGAATGGGCAGGGATCTCACCAAAGCGATTTATGCAATCCATCACTAAAGAGCGAGCACTACAACAGCTGAAACGTTCTAATAATTTGCTAGAAGTGGCAGATAATATTGGCTTATCGGACACGGGTCGATTGCATGATCTATTGGTCTCTTGTGAAGCGATGACGCCGGGGGAGGCCAAAAGTTTAGGTGAACAGCTAGTGATTACCTTTGGTTCCGCGCAGACGCCTTTTGGCATCGCAGTTATTGGCTGGACTGATAGAGGTATCTGTTTCTTGCAATTTGTTGATCTTGATGTGCAACAAATAACAGAGAGGTTACAACAGCAATGGCCACTGGCAAGCTTGCAAAAAGGAGATGCTCAACCTATTGCTAACTCTGTGTTTTCTGGCTGTGGAGATAAAATTCATCTACTTGTGAAAGGGACTAATTTTCAAATTAAAGTATGGGAAGCGTTGATAAAAAGTCATTCAGGACAACTGCTTTCATACTCGCAAATAGCGAAACAAGTCGGCTCACCCAATGCATCGCGCGCGGTAGGTACTGCCATTGCTTCTAATAGCATTGGTTTTCTTATTCCTTGCCACCGTGTGATTCGAGGGGATGGGGATGTAGGACAGTTTCGTTGGGGAAGTGATCGCAAAGTTGCGATTCAAGGCTGGGAAGCGGTGCATTGCAATGAATAAAAAAGGCCGTGAACAATAGATAAGATTCTAATATTCACGGCCTTTTCTTTGGGTCTATTTTACTAAATTGCTAATTTAAAAAATCAGATGTGCGACTCCGGCAATCACTGGTAGCGTAATTAACGTTCGCAATATAAAGATAATAAATAGCTCACCAATATTGACGGGAATTTTACTTCCTAGAAGTAGTGCGCCTACTTCTGACATATAGATAAGCTGAGTGACCGACATAGCGGCAATCACAAAGCGGGTTAGCTCACTGTCGATGGAAGCGGCAAGAATGGCAGGAATAAACATATCTGCAAAACCCACCACAATGGTTTGCGATGCGGCGACCGCTTCAGGAATAGCAAGTAGCTCTAAGTAAGGAACAAATGGCTTGCCTAAAAAGGCAAAAACAGAAGTGTATTCCGCGATAACTAAGGCGATAGTACCTAGTCCCATGACAACAGGTAGCACGCCAAACACCATATCAACCGCGTTTTTAACGCCTTCTTTAAGTACGTTACGCACAGAAGTGACTTGTCCTGCTTTTTGTAGCGCTAAATCCATTCCCCATGAAAAGGTTGTGTGACCAGTAGGGACGGCATTTGCATCGTGATCAGGAATTGAACCATCAATGAAAACATCCTTTTTACGGCTTAGTGGTGGTAGGCGCGGAATAATGACCGCAGCAACAAAGCCTGCCAAACAGATAGCGGCATAGAAAGGTAAAAATAAATGCTCTAGATTGACTTGAGCAATGACAACCAAGCTAAATGTAATTGAAACCGCAGAGAAAGTCGTACCGACGACGGCTGCTTCTCGTTGTGTATAAAACTTACTTTCGTATTGCTTACTGGTTAGCAAAATACCGACACTACCGTCACCTAACCAAGAGGCCATACAATCAATCGCGGAACGACCAGGTAGATTAAATAATGGACGCATTATTTTGCTTAATAGCGTGCCAAAAAGTTCAAGAAGACCAAAATTGAGAAGTAAAGGAAGTAATAGGCCTGCAAAGATGAACACGGAAAATAGAGTCGGTAGTAGCCCGTCTAAAACTAGGCCTCCGGTATTTTCTTCCCAAATGGCTGTTGGACCCATTTGAAAGTAAGTCATTGTAACTGCAATACCGCCAATGACTCTCACCGTTAGCCACAGTGGTGAGGGCCTAAATAAGCCATTTAGAAAGTCACTATTGGCAATAAAATGTGGTGTTTTAATCGCGCACAGTAAAGAAGCGATGGCCATTGCTGCGATAATTAATGTAATGATGCCGATTAAACTGCCATCTAATACTGCCTGTAGGGTTTTAGCTAAAACCGCTACTGGTATTGTCAGGTTCCCATCATAACTAATGGGTGCCATAAATAGAAATAACCCAATAATGGATGGAATGAAAAAGACCCAGAAGTTGCCTTTCGCAGACTGCTTAGCATCACGATCATCTCGTTTAGTTTCGTGGTTAGGTTGCATTATTTAGCTCGTATTCGTGTTTGGTCATGGAGAAAAAATTGATGTTTAAAATTCGCATGATTTTTAGTCATGTAATGGTGGGCAAGGATACGGTATCAGAGAGACTAATAGCAATACTATTCAATAGTAATATGTAATTATTCATTGTTGAAATTCTGTTTTTTGCGATTTAGGTAGGGTTTTGTTGTGGTTTCCTCGTGGTGACAGGTGCATTACTATGCAAGTGATATTAGCGAGGTTCAATCAATATAATAGCAGGATGAGTGACTGTCCTAATTTTGCACTGGTGGTAGTTGACCACTTAGCTTGTAAGAGATCTCTTACAAATACGTAGGATAATGGAATAATATTACTCAGAAAAGAACGTGCAAATTCGTTAAGTGCATGAATTTATTTGTTTTTGTTGTTTTGCTAAAAAATAGGTCATATTCGTAAGTCTCTGTGGTTATTGTAGATAAGCTCAAAACAGGCGAAACTTTAGTTGTCAGCAGGAAGCAGACACTATGGATTCTTCAGGATGAAGAGCAACGACTAGGATGGCGTTGATAAGGACATAGACATTGTATGGATACTGAAGTTACTAGGATGGTAACTTGCAAAGGACAGCAATGGACACCTCTAGGATAGAGGAAGGAATAAAACATCAGGATGATGTCAGGGACACCGCTTAAGGAATAAGTGAGTAATACCAGTAAGGATATTGGTCAGCCAGGATAAGGCATTGGACACCGCTAGGAAGGCGAGTAAAGGATTAAGCTTAGGATAAGCACACTATCATGGATTTGATGCATGGAGCACTTTTAGTAGCTGGATTGCTGCAAGTAAGACTATAACCCCGATGGGCACACGCCCTCGGGGTTTTTCTTTGTCTGTTGCTTAAGATATAAGTACTTTGGATATAAAAGCTTAGGTACATGAGTAGGGCGACCGCATGAGTGAACGCTTATCGCTTATAGAGCAATCATGTGCATCATCTCCACAAGACGCCGTGAAATCATCCTTGATGGCTTCATAGTGGCATCCATGCCACAAAGACTTGTTACGATAATGCACATGATTTTGTTCAAATAACGTTCGTGATCTCGCCCTGGGCACATGAGCGATTGATAAGTAATTGAGATATGAGTGCATAGGATTTGCATCCCATGCACTCGATGAGCAATTAAGCTTGCTCTGTTTTATAGATATGCACGTCACGTTGCGGGAATGGAATTGTAATGCCATTGGCATCAAACTGACGTTTCATCTCTTCTGTTACATCCCAATACACATCCCAGTAATCATCCGTTCTTACCCAAGGGCGCACAATGAGATCAACCGATGATTCATTAAGAGTATGTACTCGCACATTCAGTTCTGGATGCTTTAATACGCGATCGTGATTTTCTAATACTTGAATTGCTATTTTCTTAGCAAAATCAAAGTCATCAGCATAACCAATCCCAAACACCATATCGACACGGCGTACACGCTCAGAGGTCATGTTATTAATTACATCTCCCCAAATTTTATTATTTGGAATCACTAAGGTTTGATTATCAAGGGTACGGATTGTAGTAGAGACTAAGCTCATGTGGCTGACCGTACCTTGAATCCCTGCCACTTGTACCAGGTCTTTTACATCAAATGGACGATAGATAAGAATCATTAATCCAGAGGCAAAATTAGACAGAGTATCTTGCAAGGCAAAACCAATAATGACACCAGCAACACCAAAACCGGTTAATAGAGGACCAAGATTAATCCCAACCTGAGATAGGGCAATGAGCAGACCAATAAAGGTCACCGCTTTGGATACGATTGAAGTAAAGAAGTCTTGCATTAACACACTAAAATCCATTTTTGAGTGTGAGACGCTTCTTTTTACTAGGTTTGCGATAATTTTCGATAAGATGCGGGTGACCCATAAAACAGCTAAGAAAACCAAGAGTTTTACAAGTAGTGATGGCGAGTTATCGAATGCCCAATCTTTAAATGAATCTAGCCATTCACTAAATAATCCGACAGCAACATTCACATCCAATACATCAGCATTAATGTCACCGGTCATGGCAAATAGAGTCTGCTTATATTCAGTCACGTCTAAGCCAAAGTCTGACATCAGTGCAACGGTATTATTCATGCTCGCCAGTAAAAAGCGTTGTAGCTGCGCCAATGCGACTACTTGCGTTTCCAGATCGGGTTTGTCAGCTTCGGTGGTGTAGGTCATGCGTTCATCAAGGGCTTTTTTACGGCTATCTAGATAGATAACAATGTCGTATAAAACCTGACTGCGTTTTTGTAAATCTTGTTTAAATCCACTGTCATCTAGCTTTAAGTTAAGGGTTTTGGCCCACTTAAATGTCGTGGCAAGCTCTGTGTAATAAATATCAACAGTGCTGACTCGTTGCTGTGCTAGAAATTGAAACTCTGCTTTTTCCGCTCCGCTTGCAGTTCTTGCATCCTGAAAGAGTTTCTCAGCTTGCTTGTCTGCATGCACGATCAGTGCTTCTAGCATAGAGGCTTGTGCAGGGATCAGTTTTTTTAATCCCTCAGTCTCGGGGTTTTTCGTCACTAGGTTAGAAACGCTCTCTCTGAGTACGCCATTTTTACGACGTAATACATCTTCAAGAAATAAAGCTTCTTCGCCCGTTGAGGCCTGTATTTTAACAATTTGATTAGAAAATTGATTCTGTTGTTGCAAGAGATGATCCATCTCAGCAGCTGTCGATACTCTAATAAAGGCGGTGCAGAGTATAACAAGCAGTAATAATCCTTTACGCATGGCAGGGTCTCTTAAAATTAGTTTAAAAAATATAGAGTTAGAGAAAATAAGATATCGAGATGAGTATAGTTAACAACGAATAATTTTGCCGACAGTAAAATGTAATTTCACTGATTGCTTGATTGTTATTTAATCTAAACTAGCATTTATTAACATAAATATAACATAGTTGTGTCGGGAAGTTACCAAGATAACGGACCGAACGTGTGCTGATAACTTTTAGGGTTCGCATACCTGATAGCTGTTCCTCAGATATGCATTAAGGTTCAAATGTTCTGATGAGCTGGTTTACTCCGGCCTCAACATTGGCTCACCAGGAGGGTGACACGCTAATGCGAGACCACAAAGTAACACTGACAAGTGCGCTGGATATATATCGATCTGTTGCACTGACACTATTGTTTGCCATTCCTACACTGACTTTATCCAGCTCAGCTTTGGCTGAAACGGGTCGTTCGTCTTTCAATATGACTCAAGGCGTTACCGAAATCAGTGGTAAGGTCTATCACCTGCACATGCTGATTTTCTACATCTGCGTGGCCATTGCGGTGGTGGTTTTTGGAGTGATGTTTTATTCCATTATCAAGCACCGCAAATCAAAAGGTGCAGTGGCGGCCAACTTTCATGAAAGCACTAAAGTCGAAATTATCTGGACCATCATTCCCATTCTAATTTTGATTGGCATGGCCATTCCGGCCACTAAAACTCTAATTGAGATGGAAGACACCAGTGAATCGGATCTCACCGTTAAAATTACCGGTTCACAATGGAAATGGCATTACAGCTATTTTGAGCATGATGTTGAGTTTTTCAGTTATTTATCCACCAACAATGAACAAATTGAAGGGGCACAGGAGAAGGGTGAGCATTACCTTCTTGAGGTTGATAACCCTTTAGTTTTGCCTATCGGTAAAAAGATCCGCTTTCTGATGACCTCTGATGATGTGATTCATTCATGGTGGGTTCCTGATTTTGCCGTCAAGAAAGACACCATTCCCGGTTTTATCAATGAAGCATGGACAAAAATAGACAAGCCAGGGATATACCGCGGGCAATGTGCGGAGTTGTGTGGTCGCAATCATGGCTTTATGCCGATTGTGGTCAAGGCAGTAAGTAGTGAAGAATTTGACGCTTGGGTTGCAAGCAAAGAGCAGCAATTAGCTGAGGCTAAAGTGAAGCAGCAACAAGCTTTGCAAAAGACATTGGGCATGGATGAACTTATGGCTCTGGGTAAAAATGTTTATGAGGGGCGCTGCGCGGTGTGTCATCAAAGTAATGGTTTAGGAGTGGCAAATGTATTCCCTGCCATGAAAGGTAGCGCGGTTGTTATGGGGGAAGTAGGCACTCACATTGATACTATTGTAAATGGTGTTAGCGGCAGCGCGATGCAGGCATTTGGTAGTCAATTAACAGCAGAAGAGATTGCGGCTGTGGTGACGTATGAGCGTAATGCATGGGACAACAACACTGGCGATCTGGTGCAAGCATCCGATGTTAATGCGCACATGAATTCGGAGGGTGAGTGATGAAAGAGCATGACAAAATCTCGACCTATGAGAGTACTGTGACCGATGATCTGCAAGCAAATGATGGTCTTAACGTTGAGAATGAAGATCACGATCATCATGGCCCCGCTAAAGGCATCGCGCGCTGGATTTATTCTACTAACCATAAAGACATCGGCACCTTATATTTGTGGTTCAGTCTGATCATGTTTTTTACCGGTGGCGCGATGGCAATGGTGATTCGCGCTGAGTTATTTCAGCCGGGATTACAGTTAGTCGAGCCGCAGTTTTTCAACCAGATGACTACAGTACATGGTTTGGTGATGGTGTTTGGCGCAGTCATGCCAGCCTTTACTGGACTGGCTAACTGGATGATCCCAATGATGATTGGTGCGCCCGATATGGCGTTACCGCGAATGAATAATCTGAGCTTTTGGATTTTACCTTTTGCGTTTCTTATTTTATTGAGTTCATTGTTTATGCCCGGTGGCGGCCCTGATTTTGGTTGGACTTTCTACGCACCACTTTCTACAACTTATGGCCCTGATAGTACCGCGCTGTTTGTTTTTTCCGTTCACATCATGGGTATCAGCTCCATCATGGGCGCGATCAACGTCATTGTGACCATCTTTAATATGCGTGCTCCCGGCATGAACTTTATGAAGATGCCACTGTTTGTTTGGACATGGCTGATCACTGCATTTTTGCTGATTGCCGTCATGCCTGTACTGGCGGGCGCGGTCACTATGGTGCTGACCGATAAGTATTTTGGTACTAGCTTTTTTGATGCTGCAGGTGGCGGCGATCCTGTGATGTTCCAGCATATTTTCTGGTTCTTTGGCCACCCTGAAGTTTACATCATGATACTGCCCTCTTTTGGCATTATCTCAGCGATTGTTCCTGCCTTTAGTGGTAAAAAATTGTTCGGCTACCACTCAATGGTTTACGCCACTTGTTCCATTGCATTGCTGTCATTTTTGGTATGGGCGCATCACATGTTTACCACAGGCATGCCGGTGTTTGCCGAACTGTTCTTTATGTACTGCACCATGCTCATTGCCGTACCGACGGGGGTAAAAGTGTTTAACTGGGTTGCCACTATGTGGCGAGGGGCATTAACGTTTGAAACGCCTATGTTATTTGCGATTGCCTTTATTGTACTGTTCACTATTGGCGGTTTCTCTGGCTTGATGTTGGCGATTGTTCCTGCTGATTTTCAGTACCATGACACTTACTTTGTTGTGGCGCATTTTCATTATGTTTTGGTGTCTGGCGCGGTGTTTTCTATTATGGCAGCCGCCTATTATTGGTTGCCAAAATGGACCGGCAATATGTACAACCAACGCTTGAGCCTAGTGCATTTTTGGACATCCATTATCTCGGTAAATGTATTGTTCTTCCCTATGCATTTCCTAGGTTTAGCGGGCATGCCAAGACGAATCCCTGACTACGCTATACAGTTTGCTGATGTGAATCAGATTGTCTCAATTGGAGGGTTTGCTTTTGGTTTATCACAGCTTATTTTCTTGTGGGTGGTGATTAAATGCATCCGAGGAGGAGACAAAGCCCCAGCCAAGCCTTGGGAGAGAGCTGAAGGTTTAGAGTGGACAGTGCCAAGCCCTGCGCCTCACCATACATTTTCGACTCCCCCTAAAGTGGATTAGTCGATTATGAGCAAGGGAATGTCGAACCAAAAGCTTACGCTAGTGCTTTGCGGCGCAACGCTTGCCATGTTTGGTTTTGGTTTTGCATTGATTCCTTTGTACGACATTCTTTGTGAGCAATTAGGCATCAACGGCAAAACCTCTACTGTCGCCTCAGAGACGCCGATTGCGATGCAGGTGGATGAGTCGCGCACAATAAAGGTGGAGTTTGTTTCGCACATTCCGCCGGGGTTGCCGATAGATTTTGAGCCACAAAACAAGGTGATACAAGTGCATCCGGGAGAGGTGATTCGCACCGCTTATATTGCTACTAATCAATCTCAAGCGGCGCTGATTGCACAAGCCGTCCCATCCGTGACTCCCGGTTTAGGGGCGACTCATTTTAATAAAATTGAATGCTTTTGCTTTAATCAGCAACCACTTAAAGCAAAACAGCAAGCTGAGCTTCCTTTAATATTTTATGTCGAACATGACTTACCCGATTCCATCCATACGCTAACGCTGTCTTATACCCTTTATGACATCAGCGATAGCGTAGAGGATATTCATTCTAAATTCGCTTCTTCTGCCGTATCGGAGCATGACACGCAAGGAGACGCGCTATGAGCGAAAAACAGCAAACTTATTACGTCCCAGCACAAAGTCAGTGGCCCTTAATTGCCGCTTTTGCCCTGTTTTTTATTGCAGTAGGCGCGGGGCTTACCGTACAGACCATGAGCGAGAAAGGGGGGCTAGGTCCTTGGCTTTTAGCGCTTGGACTGATTGCTTTACTTATCGTACTTGCTGGATGGTTTACCAATGTCGTTCAAGAGTCATTATCGGGTTATTACAGCGAACAGATCACTCGCTCTTTTAAGCAAGGAATGAGTTGGTTTATTTTCTCTGAGGTGATGTTCTTTGGCGCTTTCTTTGGCGCATTATTCTACGCCAGAATGTTCTCTGTGCCGTGGCTAGGAGGGGCCGATAATAACGTGATGACCAATGAGGTGCTTTGGCCATCGTTTGAAGCAATATGGCCGCTGACTTTAACCCCAAGTGGAGACACCACTCAAGCGATGGGCTGGCAAGGGCTACCATTAAAAAATACCGTGATCTTATTGCTGTCATCGGTCACTTTGCATATGGCTCATGTCAGCCTTGAGCAAAGTAAGCGCATGGCACTGGTTGTGTGGCTAGAGTTAACCATAGTGCTGGCAGGATTTTTCTTATTTTTCCAAGCCGAAGAGTACATTCATGCTTACCAAGAGATGGGCTTAACACTGCAATCTGGCATTTATGGCAATACCTTCTTTTTGCTGACGGGTTTTCACGGAATGCACGTGTTCATCGGTACCGTTTTTTTAATTATCTTATTATTTCGAATCAGCAAAGATCACTTCACCGCTAAAAATCATTTCGCGTTTCAGGCAGGCAGTTGGTATTGGCACTTTGTGGATGTGGTGTGGCTGTGTCTGTTTATTTTTGTGTATGTGTTGTAGATGCTATCTCACTAATAAGGCCTTTGGTTGGGGACAACCCAGCCTAACTTTAAGGCAAGGATCAGAAAAAGAATCACTACCGCAGACAGAGCAACTCGACGCCCTAAGTAGCGAGTCATGGGAACGGTATTATCAGGTTTTTCTCGCACCATGCGCACGAGCGCAAGGGCAAGATTGAAGACGATAAACAGTAAACACAGGATGATGATTGATTTGAATAGTAGTGGTGCCATCAGTTCCTCTAAGTCTTCTTACAAAGTGCTATGGATAAAAGCATTTTGGGTCGTAGCGACTGTGTTAACTGTGGCTCTGTTTGTGCTGTTGGTCAAATTAGGCTTTTGGCAACTGTCTAGGGGAGAAGAAAAACAGCAGTTAGAGGCGCAATTGCTTAAAAGAGATCAAATGCCAGCACTGTCTATTGAGCAAGTGGTGAGCTTTGCCGAACAAGAGAATGTGACGGGGTACCCTTTAACAGCGGTGGTTACTGCACCTTCGCAACATAAACATAAACATAAACATAAACCTCAATCTCAACATCAGTCACAGCCCGAGTCTCAGCCTTTAATTTACCTAGATAATGTGACCAATGATGCCAAGGTGGGTTATCGCGTATTGCAACCTATGGCAGTGAATGTCGATGGGAAAAGAGCCTTACTATTGGTTGAGTTAGGTTTTGTTGTTGCAAGCCGAACAAGAAGTGAATTGCCTGCTGTGAGTGCCATTAATACATCGCAAACGTTAAGCGGTAGGGTCTATCAAAAAAGCGCTAATCCTTTAAGTCATGATCTGATGGCAGAGAAAATGCCTATGGCTGCGGGTACGGCTACGGATATGAATATTCGCATCCAAAATCTGAATTTAGAGCAATTAGCTGAGGTGTTATCTGCGCCATTGTTGGGGTTTGTTTTCCAGCCAAATGTGATACCCGATAGCACCTTGCCAATGCTCTGGTCACCTTATCCAATGACCTCACAGAAACATTTTGGCTATGCCTTGCAGTGGTTTTCTATGGCGGCAGTGTATGCAGTACTGGTGATTTTGTTTGTATTTAGAAAGAGAAAAGTTAAGGAATGACGATGCTCAAAAGCACACTAGAAGTTAGGTACAACCAAGCTATCTATCAGCAACAAAAACAAGGTCGTTTGAAGCTATTGGCCTTATTGTTCATCTTTGCCATTCCCGTTATTGCGGCGCATCTGATTCTCAATCAAGGTTGGTATCAATCTGGTGTGACGAATAAAGGCGTGCTCATCGAGCCAAGGTTTACGTTTGAATCGGCAGGTTTGGTCAATTCTATTACTGAAAGTTGGCAGTTAGCGTTTATTGTGCCTGAGCGATGCGATGCCAGTTGCGAGCAAAGGTGGCATTTATTAAATCAAAGCTATATTGCTTTGGGGGCATACAGTGACAGAGTGGTGATTACTTTGCTTGTCTCAGATACGTCCGACAGTGTTTGGCTGGCAAAAAATAGGCAACAGCAGCCCACCTTGATGTTTGATAAACAGTCCGTGCCAGTGAAATCGCAAGACTACTTGTTGATTGATCCTCTAGGTCAGTGGGTGATGCGTTATCCCAATACAAATATTGATGATCTGGTTTCTCAGAATAAAGGTTTAATTTCTGATGTCAGGAAAATATTAAAGCTTTCAAGAGTGGGGTAGGCGATATATGCAAGGACGCATTTTATTACAGAGATTAACTTGGCTTGCATTGGCCATGACATTGGTGGTGATTGCGCTTGGCGCGTATACCCGCCTCGCAGATGCAGGTTTAGGTTGCCCAGATTGGCCGGGGTGTTATGGACAAATTGCCGTCCCTACGCAGGCAGAAGATATAGCACAGGCGCAGCAACTTTTTCCGCAACGAGCAGTCGATGCTAATAAAGCATGGCTTGAAATGATACACCGCTACTTTGCTGGCACATTGGGGCTGGTGGTATTTGCGCTTTCTTTTCTCATTTTTAAAAGCTCAGTCACTTCTAAAGTGTTTCCGTTGCTATTAAGTGGCGTGATTATTGCCCAAGCCGCCCTTGGCATGTGGACGGTGACATTAAAGCTGATGCCGGTGATTGTGATGTTACATTTGTTGGGGGGCTTTACCCTATTTAGTTTACTGACTTTATTGATGTGCCATTTGAGAAATACACTTAAACCACAGATTCAACTTGAGCGTTCCAGCTTGAGTTCTGTGCGCAGAATTGGCGTTTTTGCAACCCTAGTACTAGTGGTGCAAATTATGCTTGGCGGTTGGACATCTTCTAACTATGCCGCGTTAATGTGTACCTCGTTACCCATCTGTCAGGGAGAGTGGCAAAATCATCTAGATTTTAAAAATGCATTTAACCTTGTGCAAACTGGCTTTGATAATTACGAATTTGGGGTGCTAGATTACGGCGCTCGGATGACCATTCACGTTACCCATCGAGTAGGGGCTTTGCTGACTAGTGTCGCCTTACTGGCGTTGATGATACAGCTGTGGCGAACCTCATTAAAACCTGCCAGAGGCTACGCTAAAGTGATCGGTATTGGGCTTGTTATTCAAATAGGGTTAGGCATTGCCAATGTCGTGTTTCATCTGCCCTTGGTCAATGCTGTGATGCATAATTTAGGGGCGGCTTTACTGTTAGTGACCTTAGTCTCTACTCAGTATTTTTTATGGGTTAAAGTGAGCGTCTTAAAATCACTTACTCATGATTCAAAAAGGGAGTATTTGGTATGAGTCATCTTGTTGGTTCGCAAGCACGCGTTACGCAAAAGTGCAATTTACATAGTTACTATCAGCTGACAAAGCCAAAAGTAGTGGCATTGATGTTGTTAACTGCGGTGGTGGGTATGTGCTTGGCGATGCCCGGCGCTTTGCCGATGCAGCAATCAATACTTGGGCTGTTGGGTATAGGGTTGATGGCAGGCTCTGCCGCCGCTTTTAATCATCTAATTGATCAACGTATTGATGCAATTATGGCGCGCACCTATAAACGGCCTCTGCCTGCGGGTGAATTATCGTCGGCAAAAGTGTTTATCTTCGCCACTGCGATTGGTGTTGCAGGCTTTGCGATTTTATTGCTCGGGGTGAATACGCTAACAGCACTATTAACCTTTGCGAGCCTGCTCGGTTACGCAGTGATCTATACCATGTATCTTAAAAGAGCCACTCCGCAGAATATTGTCATTGCTGGAATTGCCGGAGCGATGCCACCGTTACTCGGTTGGGTTGCCGTGACCGGAGAGCTGCACGCCAATGCTTGGTTATTAGTGATGATTATCTTTATTTGGACACCGCCACATTTTTGGGCTCTCGCCATTCATCGTAAAGAAGATTATGCCAAGGCAGATATCCCGATGTTGCCTGTTACACACGGCGTTCAATACACCAAAACCAGTATTTTACTGTATACCGTTTTACTGGCTTTGGTCTGTGCAATGCCAGCTCTGGTAGGTATGAGTGGACAGATATACCTTGCTAGTTCAACGATATTAAGCGCCGGCTTTATCTACCATGCATGGAAGTTAAAATATAAATCAGACAGCAAACAAGCAATGACCACGTTTAAGTTTTCTATTTATCATCTGATGTTGTTGTTTATTGCCTTGTTAGTTGATCATTATGTGTGATTTATTGTGTGCAAATGATAAGTGATGGAGCATACAGGGTGAGATCACGAACGTTATTTGAGCAAAATCATGTGTATTATTGGAACAAGTCTTTGTGGCATGGATGCCACTATGAAGCCATCAAGGATGATTTCACGGCGTCTTGTGGAGATGATGCTCATGATTGGTCGATAAGTATTCACTCATGCGTTTGCCCTAATGGAGCATAGCGCATTCTCTTGCTGATATTTGTTTGGCGCGGTTTTATAGACAATGTTTTCTAGACAATAAAAAAGGAATCCGTCACATTGAAGGTTAATGATATAAAAAGGAAAGAATATGTTTAGTCATGTAATGGTCGGTACTAACAATATGCAAGCATCTAAGCAGTTTTACGATGCTTTGCTGACGACGTTAGGTTATCAAGCTGGTGTTATGGACGAAAAGGGCCGCTGCTTTTATATCGCAGATAGTGGTGTTTTCTGTCTCACCACTCCAATCAATGGTGAACCTGCAACCAGTGGTAATGGCATGACAATCGGTTTTAGAGCTGCAAATTCTGATGTTGTCGAAAGGTGGCATAAAGTGGGATTGGCCAATGGCGGCACAGAATGTGAAGAACCACCGGGCATTCGTGGTAATTCAGAGAGACAGCTGTATATGGCGTACTTACGCGATCCTTCAGGCAATAAGATTTGTACGACTTATTTTATGTAATACATCCATGATGTTTGAATTTTAACGCCTCAATAAGCTTTTTATTGGGGCGTTTTGCTATCAAGGCTGAATGACAGTTTTAACCTGCTAGGCTGATCATTTACTTACTGTGATTGGTATCATTCCTGTCTTTAAGAGCGCTCTATGTCGCTCGTCCGCGTTTAAGATATTCTTGCTGCCTTTGGTTAATTGAAATGGTGTTTCATTTTTATTTGTGTGAGGTTTTATTTATTGATATAGTATTTTTTATTAGAGATACCTGTGTTGTACACACGATACTTTTGAGGAAGTAACATGATTCTTGATTCTTTTAGTCTGGCAGACAAAGTCGCGATTGTGACCGGTTGTAATACTGGCCTTGGTCAAGCAATGGCTTGTGGCTTGGCAAGTGCTGGCTGTGACATTGTTGCGGTTAATCGAAGTGAGCCTTCTGCAACCAAGCATAAGGTCGAGGTGTTAGGCCGTAGATTTGTCGATGTTCGTGCTGATTTAGGTCAGTTATCAGAGATCCCTAACATCATCGAGCAAGCCGTCACTCAACTGGGGCGCATTGATATATTGGTGAACAATGCTGGCATTATTCGTCGCAATGATGCCATTGATTTTTCAGAGCAAGATTGGGATGAGGTGATGAACGTAAATGTAAAATCATTATTCTTTTTGTCTCAAGCCGTAGCCAAGCAAATGATCGCTCAAGGTGAGGGTGGAAAAATCATCAACATTGCTTCTATGCTGTCATATCAAGGCGGAATTCGAGTGCCATCTTATACCGCATCCAAAAGTGCGGTGATGGGCGTAACTCGCTCTATGGCAAACGAATGGGCTAGTCATAATATTAATGTAAACGCCATTGCGCCAGGCTATATGACGACCAATAACACCGATGCCCTGCGAGCAGATGAGAAGCGTAATCAAGAAATCATTGAGCGTATTCCAGCAGGTCGTTGGGGTGATCCAGAAGATGTTGCAGGACCTTGCGTGTTCTTAGCCTCTGCTGCCTCTAACTATATCAATGGCTACACGATTGCCGTGGATGGCGGGTGGCTATCTCGTTAAATAGTGATGTTGTCGTTACTCTAAATTTATTTATTATCGTCTTTTGTAGGAGTACTTATGAAAATTGCACTAATGATGGAAAACAGCCAAGCCCCTAAAAATGCCATGGTGGTCTCTGAACTTAACAGCGTTGCTGGTGGTCTAGGTCACGATGTATTTAACGTGGGAATGACCGATGAAAACGATCATCATCTTACTTATATTCATCTAGGTATAATGGCAAGCATCCTTTTAAACTCGAAGGCGGTAGACTTTGTTGTGACAGGTTGCGGAACAGGCCAAGGTGCATTAATGGCAAGCAACTTACACCCCGGCGTAGTTTGTGGATACTGCCTAGAACCATCGGATGCCTTTCTTTTTAATCAAATTAATAACGGCAATGCGATTGCTTTAGCCTTTGCTAAAGGCTTTGGTTGGGCAGGTGAGCTTAACGTTCGCTATATTTTTGAAAAAGCATTCACAGGCGCTCGCGGAGAAGGCTACCCAATTGAACGCGCAGCCCCTCAACAAGCAAATGCTTCAATTTTAAATGAAGTCAAATCAGCGGTATGTAAAGACGTTGTGGCCTCATTGCAAGCCATCGATCAGCAATTAGTAAAACAAGCGGTAGGCAGTGCGCAGTTCCAAGATTGCTTCTTCTCAAACTGCCAAGATACAGAAATTAAAGAGTACGTTCGATCTTTGATTGGATAAGATTTAGCAGATGCTAGGGTCTGGCTGCTATCAATGATGAGTGAAAACATATTCATAGCTAATGTGATATGCAGTCAGGTAATGAATGATATAAAAACTCATCATTGGCGTGCATATTAAATGATGGGTAAGATTTTTCTACGAGATAAAACAAACGGATTTTGAAGCAATTAAGTCTCCAGCTGAAATGGATGTACTAAAATTTTGTTTTAATCTAAAAGGTAGAAAAATGAAGAAACTAATCATCGCGACAGTACTGGCTTCAATGGGCACTTCTTCAGCATTTGCGGCTCAAGAAATTAACCGTGGTAATTACATCGAGGCGGAGACGTCAAAATACTTTACCGTAACGGAAGCCAAAGCAACTGACGGTGTGAATAGTTGGAGGCATTTTCGCACGCCACCTGCGACTAATGATCAGCCAATTGTTCGTATGAATCGCGATACCATTTATTCTACCGCCGTCATTGATACCGAAAAGGGTGCAACAATTACGCTACCTGACTTTGGAGACCGATTTGTGATGGTGCAGTTCACTGATGAACAGCACATGACTCAAGATCTTATTTACACTAAAGGTAATGAGACCATCAAAGTGCCACAAACAACTAAGTTTCAGTTTGTTGTGGTGCGTGCATATTTACCTGATCTTAATGATACCGCCGAGATTGCTCAGCTAAATAAGTTGCAAGATCAGCTGGTTATTAAAGCGGGATCAAAAGATGATTACAAAACATTTGGCGGGTACGATCTAGCCACTCTCGCCGAAAAACTAGAGCCGATTAAGAAAGAAATCTTAGATGAAATCGCGGAGCAACATGTCGCGGATTCGGATCAAATGTTCGGTATGGGTGAGTACACAACACCAGAAAAACGCGAGCAGGGCGCAGCTTATGGCTGGGGCGGAGCAACGTATAAAGATAATGTTTATCAATATTCGCCAAACTTTAAATCTACCCAGTGTCACTCTACTACCTTTGAAGATCCAAAGAACAAAGGCTTTTGGTCATTCACTGTTTACAATGAAGATGGCTTCATGTTCAACGACGACGCAAGCTCAAACAGCGGTGTTGCTACCCCAAATGCTGACGGTACATACACTATCTACTTTGGCTGTGATGAAGAAAAATACGGTGCGAATAATATTCCACTTGAAGGCTTAAAAGAAGGTCAACAGTGGAATGTACTAGTAAGACAATATGCGCCAACGGCTGAATTTCGCTCTATGGGAATCGACCCTAGCAAGACTATTGTTCCTGTTAAATAATGGCTTAAAATCTAGACTGTAGTGGTTTAATAAAGTTGGACTTCATTTTAGTGGCGAAATGGCAACGCTATAGAACGCGCCAATGATCAAACAACAAGATCCCAAGTAAAAAGAGATTAGAAGGAAGAGGGTTGGCTTTATCGGCCAACCCTGTTTCGTTTGTCATTCTACGGTGATTGATATTACTCGTAATCTGACGCGTAAGTTTCTTCATAAGTGTGCGAGTAAAGTTCAAACAAGTTACCAAACGGGTCTTCTAGGTAAACCATTTTTGCTTGTTTGCTGTCGTCTTCAGGGTGGTAGCGCATAATATCCATGCGAACCTTTCCGCCATATTGCTCAGTGCGCTCAATAACACCGGCAAAGTCGTCAGTTTGCAAACAGAAGTGGAAGATACCCAGACGAGAGAAATCAACTTCATGGCGCTCTTGACGCTCTTTCATTTCAAACATTTCAACACCGATACCGTCAGAGGTCACCAAGTGTGCAATGTTAAAGCCTTTAAATCCTTCACCAAATACAGCGATACACATACGGCCAATGGCAGATTCGCGTTCTTCGATCACTTTCGTGTTATTCATGACAATTTTAAGGTCCAGTGCTTTGGTGTAAAACTCAACCGCTTTGTCCATATCGCCAACCATGATACCCACGTGATTCATCTTCATAATTTGCTCCAATCTCTAAGAATTTGTTTGTGTTTTGTTTCGATGAGGAGAGTATATGGAAGCGATGGTATATATAAAAATTATCATAATTTATCGATTTAATAATCTTTTGTTATGAAGATGCGTCTTTTGACGGTTTGATAGCTTAACCTGCCATCCTCATTCTATCTTTAAATCTGATAGCACAAACAAGTTTTCTATTATCCACTTGAATCATCAATTACTTGATTTAGTATAGGTAAATCATTTACTTATTCACATTCAAAATGATGAGTGAGTTATCAAGTGTTTTAATTAGCTAGTCTGATCAGACACTGACTACGATTAGCATAATACGCTGCTATCCTCAAAGGACTCTGTGGAATGACAACGAAAGCGCATAAAAGCCAAATTAGAATCACTATTGCAATGATTGTGGTTGCTCTGCTGTCCATTTTTGGTCATGTGATTCTTTCACCCGTTTTAGCTAAGCTTGGCTGGGTTGAGTATGTTGCTGCTGCAATTCCCTTTACTATGATGATGCTGTGTATTTGGGCGGTTAAAGATGCGCAAAAAGCACTTAATGCTGAAAGTGAAGAAGACGATCATAAATATGATTGAGATGTGATGAATGGATTTACAAACTGCTCGCCTTGAACTCCTGCCTCTCTCCTTGGATGATTGGACATTATTTAAAGATTTATACCTTGATAAACAGGTGATGGCGCTTTGCTTTGATCCACTTAGTCTGGACGAACTTAAAGCGCGTTTTCATGTGAAAACACAGCCTTGGAGTTGCCTTGCTACGTATTGGCTCTGTTTGGTGGTGGTTGATAAACATACGAAACAAAAGGTAGGAATTACAGGGTTTTGTTTGCAACAAGGTGTCGCTGAGGTTGGATATATGTTTTTGCCTCAGTTTTATGGACGAGGCTATGCGACAGAGTCGCTAGATATTTTAATTGATTGGGCTAAGCAGGTTCATGGTATCAATCACTACTTAGCCACCGTAACAGAAGGCAACATCGCCTCAGAGCGAGTCTTAAGCAAAGTTGGGTTTAATCTTAATAAGATTATCCCTAATGCGTCCTTTATTGGTGGCAAGCTCTATGATGATTATATCTATCACTTATCGTTGAAATAGAGTAGCAGTCCTCCCTATTATCGTGTTCGTATAAAAGTGTTTTTAACCATATGATCAACCAGTCTTTCTGATTGTAGATGTTTAAATTTTAACGGTTCATCTAGGCTACCAAACAGCGTAATACCACCACCCAGAATGATTGGAATTGTGGTGATGATTAACTCATCGATAAGGTCTTGCTGCAGAAAGCTTTGCACCGTTTTACCGCCGTCTATATATAGGTCATTGTACCCTTGCTGCTTTAAATCACGGACAATGCTGTTTAAGTCCCCGTTGACCAAGAATACCTTATCTTTCAAGTGCTCTGGTACTGTTTTTAAAGTGTTACTCAAGACAAACACGGGCTTACTGTATGGCCAGTCTATATCAAAACTCAGCACCATATTTAAGGTGTTTCTGCCCATGACTAACGCATCAATACGTGCCATAAAGTCGGCAAATCCAAAGTCTGAACCGTCAGGGTTAGGTACATCATGCAGCCAGTCAATATTGCTGTTTTTGTCTGCGATATACCCATCAAGGCTGGTGGCGATATAAACAATATTTGACATGATTATCCTCTACATACTGTGATTGCTATGATTAAGTTTGAGTATATCCTAGCTAAACCATAACGCGGATATTTCACTAAACGACTAGCGTTGAATACTGATATTTTTGACATAAAAAAACCGCAGCTTATGATATCTGCGGTTTTGTCATTAACGTAAAGAGAATGTTCTCTCAGTAGTAAGAGTTATTACAAAATCAGATATTTATCTTCAAAGACGAACATCTGAAAGTGCTTCTAACATACCGCTTCTCTATTACTTAACATCGTCAAGGTTGATGTCCATTGCCTTAGCAAGACCTTCACCGTACGCTTGGTCTGCTTGCAGTGCGTGGTTGATATGCTTGTATTTAATTGGCAAAGAGACACCGCCCATTGCGCGAGCTGTATTTGCAAATAACGTTTGTTGCTGCTCGCTGGTCATCGCTCGGAATAGATTACCTGCTTGAGTAAAGTAATCGTTATCTTCACGGTGATCCCAGTTAGTTGCCGCACCTTGCAATTCTAGAGGTGGCTCAGCAAATTCTGGTTGTTGTTGCCACTCTTGGTATTGGTTTGGCTCATAGCCTTTGGTTGAACCGTAGTTACCGTTAATGCGCATTGCGCCATCGCGATGGTAGCTGTTCACTGGGCAGCGAGGTGCGTTTACAGGGATTTGGTGATGGTTTACGCCTAGACGGTAACGCTGAGCATCGCCGTAAGAGAATAAACGACCTTGTAGCATACGGTCTGGAGAGAAACCGATACCCGGTACAACTGCTGCTGGGTTAAATGCAGATTGCTCAACTTCAGCAAAGAAGTTTTCTGGGTTTTGGTTTAGTTCAAAGTAACCAACATCATGAAGAGGGTAATCTTCGTGAGGCCATACTTTAGTCAGATCGAACGGGTTGTAAGATAGTGTGTCTGCATCTTTTTCTGGCATGATTTGAACACGTAGGTTCCATTTAGGGAACTCACCGTTTTCAATGCTTTCGTATAGATCTTTCTGATGGCTTTCACGATCTTGACCCACTAGAGTTTCCGCTTCTTGGTCAGTCAGGTTTTTGATGCCTTGCTGAGTTTTAAAGTGGAATTTAACCCAGTAACGTTCGTTATCTGCATTTACAAAGCTAAATGTATGGCTGCCGTAACCGTTCATTGTGCGGTAGCTGGCAGGGATACCACGATCACTCATTACGATAGTGATTTGGTGGAATGCTTCAGGAAGCGAAGTCCAAAAATCCCAGTTGTTTTCTGCGCTACGCATGTTGGTGCGAGGATCGCGTTTAACCGCATGATTTAAATCTGGGAATTTTAGTGGATCACGTAAGAAGAAAACCGGTGTGTTGTTACCAACGAGATCCCAGTTGCCTTCTTCGGTGTAGAATTTAAGTGCAAAGCCACGGATATCACGCTCAGCATCAGCTGCGCCACGTTCGCCTGCAACGGTTGTGAAACGTGCGAATAAATCGGTAGTTTTACCAATTTCAGAGAAGATCTTCGCTTTAGTAAACTGAGTAATATCGTGAGTAACGGTAAACGTACCGTAAGCACCAGAGCCTTTAGCATGCATACGGCGCTCAGGGATAACTTCGCGATCAAAATGTGCCAGTTTTTCTAAAAACCAGACATCTTGCAATAACATTGGACCGCGTT
Organism: Vibrio sp. UCD-FRSSP16_30; assembly: GCF_001676025.1. Lineage (GTDB taxonomy): Bacteria > Pseudomonadota > Gammaproteobacteria > Enterobacterales > Vibrionaceae > Vibrio. The sequence continues at coordinate 26,119 of NZ_LZFW01000003.1, read as the reverse complement.
TTCCTGCTGTCATAACGTTTTGATTGTCAACAACTGGGCTACCGCCTGCAGTGGTAAGCTTCTTTGTCATTCTTATTACCTTGTATGATGAGTTCCTTGCTTCATTGTATATATAGATAAAGTATAAAAAGTGATACAAATCAATTTCTGAAAATTAATGAGTTATTATTTTTCAAAAGTAAAAAAAACATATTAAATGTGCTATGCAAGGCTGTTTCGAGGGTGTTAATATTTTGTTGTGTTTATTCAAGTAATCTATTTTTGTGGTTTGTAAATTATATTTTTGTTGGTGAGTACTTTATTTCAATATGTCTGATTTACCTATGGTTAATATAAAATAGCACTCATATATTGTTGTTGAAGTTAATATATAAAGATGAATAATCTTCATATTCGACTTGAATAGCTTTCACTATCTATCCCCATAGCATTGGTATTTAATGCAAGGTATCCAGTAAAGTTGTATGGAAGTATTAAATGAAAAAGTTAACCATCCTAGATGGCGGAATGGGAAGAGAGCTAAAGCGCATTTCTGCACCGTTTTCACAGCCGTTATGGAGTGCTCAAGCACTGATTGAGTCCCCAAGCCATGTTCGACAAGCACATCAGAACTTTATTGATGCGGGTGCCGAAGTCATTATCGCAAATAGCTATGCATGTGTACCGTTTCATTTAGGTGAAGCATTATATAAAGAACGTGGATTTGAGCTTGCACAAACTGCGTCAATTCTTGCGCGCGAAGTTGCCGATAAAAGTGCGTCGTCAGTGCTTGTTGCCGGTTCAATTCCTCCTGCTTTTGGTAGCTATCGTCCTGATTTGTTTGAAGTTGTTGAAGCAACAACAATCACACAGACCTTATTTGATGCTCAAGAAGCAAATGTGGATCTGTGGTTAGCTGAAACCGTAGCAAGTATTGCCGAATTTGACACAATTAGTCAGGTTCTTAAAGCAACAGACAAACCATGTCATTTTTCTTTTACTCTTTTAGATGACGCTTCTGACCAAGCAACATTGCGCTCAGGTGAGTCAGTTATTGAAGCCGTTACTAAGGTTTGTGAGTCAGGTGCAAGCGGCGTATTTTTTAACTGTTCAGTTCCGGAAGTGATGCAAGCAGCCATTACTGATGCGAAAAAAGTGATTGATGAGCAGGGTTGCGATCTAGTAATTGGTGTATTTGCCAATAGCTTCACGCCAATTAGTACTGGTCATAAAGCCAATGACACAATGCAATCAATGCGTCATTTAACGCCAGTGGAATACTTAGAGTTTGCTAAAGCTTGGTATAAAAGTGGCGCAACGGTGATTGGGGGATGCTGTGGCATTTACCCAGACCATATAGCAGAGCTTGCGAAGTGGAGAGATAGCCTTGAAAAATCTTAACTATGGCTTAGCAATTCCAGCTGTAATTATGGTGATTGGCTTATTGTTTGTATCATCGATGTTTCCAGAACAATCCCAAGCGATGGCTGGCGGGGCGATGGTTTTTGTCACCAGTTGGTTTGGCTGGCTGGTAGAAATAGCCAGTTTGGCATTAGTCGGTTTTTTGTTTTGGCTGGCTTTTTCAAAACATGGCAACATAAAATTAGGTGAAGACGCGCCAGAATACAGCAACTTTACCTATGGTGGCATGATATTCACCGCAGGTGTGGGGGCTTCCCTGATTTATTGGGGCATTGGCGAACCAATGTATTATCTGCAGTCGCCACCACTTTTTGCTGAGGCAAACAGCTTTTCTGCTGCTGCATGGGCTGTGACCTATTCCATATTCCATTGGGGTATTACCGGTTGGTCAATTTATTGTTTCCCTGCTATCCCATTTGCTTACGCTTTTTATGTGAAAAAGCAAAGAACACTCAAGCTATCGACTTTGTGTGAGTCTGTGGTAGGAACCAACCCAATCGTCGCAAAAGCAATAGATTTACTTGCGATCTTTGGCACGTTAGCCGCATTTGCTAGCTCATTGTCCTTAACTGTAACCTTGCTGAGTACCGGTGCATCAGAGCTGTTTGGCATTCAAAATGGCTTGTTATTACAAGGTGGAATCATCTTGTTGTTTGTTGCCGTTCTTATGTGCGTAATGCTGGTTGGCTTTAATAAAGGCATCAGTAAGGTATCAGACTATACCGTTTTAATGGCAATTGGCTTTGCTCTGTTTGTTCTATTTTCATCAAATACACAATTTATACTGAACAATTTTACCGATTCGATTGGTGTGATGTTTGATAGTTTCTTTAGAATGTCATTATGGACAGACCCTGTGCAGCAAAGTGGTTTTCCACAAAGTTGGACACAATATTATTGGTTCTGGTACTACGCTTACCTCATCATGATGGGCCTATTTATTACGCGTATCTCTAAAGGTCGAACTATTCGCCAAGTGATTTTATGTACGGTTTCTATGGGGTCTCTAGGTTGTGCTTTCTTTATCTCCATCTTTGGCGGGTACGCAGTTTGGGCGCAAATGCTCGGAGGATTTCCTGTACAGCAGTGGATGAGTGATGGTGGACTTACCTTTGCTGTTGTTTCTCTTATCAAAACATTGCCAGCTAAATCTTTGATATTAGGTTTATTTTTAGTTATTCAATTTTTCTTGATGCTAACAACAATGTCGAGTGCAAGTGTTGCAACCGCTATGCTGACAACCAATCGCTTAGAGCTTAACGGTGATCCTGATAATAAAGTGAAACTACTTTGGGCTGGTGCTATCGCTTTAATTAGCTTTAGTGTGTTCTTGGCAGGTGGTGGAATTAATACCATCAAATCGTTATGTGTGGTAGCAGGCTTACCTATGATGTTTATTTATGCCATTTTAGTTAAGCATCTATTGCATGAGCTAGGAATATTAAAATCATCTAAAAAAGAACAGCAACAGCCCTGTTCGAAAGAGGCGATAATTGAATAGTTTAGCGAGTTAATTCTTCATTATGCTATAAAATCAAAGCGTGACTGTTAATATTAATAGTCACGCTTTTTTGTATAAAAAAACGCTGCCCTATCAATTCTAATTCTTGTCATAAAATAAATTCAATCCATAAACTACGTCCTAAATAATCTCTTGTCTTAATTGATTTAGATATTGGCGCATAAAGATCATTCTTTTATGGGCTTCTTTTTTTCCGGCCTTAGTTTGCATGCTTTCTGGTAATTTAAATAATTTATTAAAGAAATGGTCAACGGTGTATTTATGGTCATCTAATAATCTTTTGTCTGCAAAGGGATCATCTAATGAATATAATTGCGCATCAAAGCTACTCCCGACTTGAATACAGCGAGCAATACCGATGGCACCTAATGCATCGAGTCTATCGGCATCTTGTACTATTTTAGCTTCAATTGAAGTTGGGGTGATATTGGCACTATAACTATGGGCAGCAATAGCATGGTAAATGGCTTTATAGGTATGTGAAGGATATTGAATCGAGGCGAGAAATTGTATTGCCTTGTCACCTGCAAGTTGTGAGCTTTGGTGGCTCTGAGAATGATTTTTGGGATACGAAAAACAATCGTGAAGATAGGCTGCTGGCAACACAATCCAAAGATCGGCATTTTCTTGTAGCGTTAATTGTTTTGCATTGCTGACCACCCGCAAGACATGGCTAAGGTCGTGCGCTAAATCGGCATGCATTGTTTCTTGCAAGAATGCAGCAAAGCTTACTTCAAAGTCGGTTGGTAGTTTCATTAATAGTACACTCAGCTTGCATTGAAAGAGGATTTTAGTGGTTAATCAGTTAGCGATTGCTATTCATCATAGCTTAATGAAGTGGTTATTGTTTGGCTTTATAGATGATTTTACGATGCAGATCATAGGGGGAGGGTAAGCTGAACTTTTGTCATTACCATAAACTAAGCTATTGATAATAATAAATATAGGCTCTGTATCTTTGATATACAGAGCCTATGGATTTTTGAGATTACACTTAATACAAGCTGTTACGCTGTTTCAGCCGTTTTAACGGGTGCTGGATTACGGATTAGATAATCAAATGCGCCTAAGCTTGCTTTTGCACCTTCGCCCATGGCAATAATAATTTGTTTGTAAGGTACGGTCGTAACATCACCTGCTGCAAATACGCCGTTCATCGAGGTCGAGCCATGTGCATCTATCTCAATTTCTCCGCGAGGTGAAAGGTCGACTTTTGTCTCTTTTAACCATTCACTGTTTGGCATTAGACCGATTTGAACAAAGATACCCGCAACGTCAATGTACTTTAGTTCATTGGTGTTTCTATCTTTATATTCAAGGCTGGTTACACGGCTATCATCACCAATAACCTGAGTGGTTTGCGCCATCGTGATGATGTCGATGTTTAGCGTTGAGTTGGCTTTGTCGATAAGCACTTGGTCGGCACGCAAAGTGTCGGCAAATTCAAGCACTGTCACATGCTCAACAATACCCGAAAGGTCAATCGCCGCTTCAATGCCTGAGTTGCCACCACCAATAACGGCGGTGCGTTTGCCTTTAAATAGTGGGCCGTCACAGTGTGGACAGTAAGCAACCCCTTTATTGCGGTATTCTTGTTCACCAGGTACGTTCATTTCACGCCAGCGAGCACCCGTACTGGTAATCACAGTGCGAGCTTTCAATGTTGCCCCACTTTCTAGCTCAACATGAATGTAACCATCTTCAGTTTGTTCAGCATCGATAATATTTGCAGCGCGTTGTTCTGTAATCACTTCTACGCCGTATTCTTTTACATGTTCTTCTAAACTGGCGACTAATTTAGGCCCAGTTGTTGCTTTGACAGAGATGAAGTTTTCAATTGCCATTGTATCCATGACTTGACCACCAAATCTATCGGCGACAACACCAGTGCGGATACCCTTACGAGCGGCGTAAATTGCGGCAGAAGAACCGGCAGGACCACCCCCGACCACAAGAACATCAAACGGTGCTTGCTTGTCTAGGTTTTGCGCCTTTTTCTCAGCAGCGCCAGAGTCAACTTTGTTGAGGATTTCAGCAAGAGACATACGGCCTTGCCCAAACAGCTCACCATTCACAAACACACTTGGTACGGCCATAATTTCACGAGATTTCACTTCATCTTGAAATGCAGCACCATCGATCATGGTGGTTTTAATCAGTGGATTAATGGCCGACATCATATTAAATGCTTGAACTACTTCCGGACAATTTTGGCATGAAAGTGAGATGAAAATCTCGACATTTAGAGGTTGATTTAGATCGCGGATTTGTTCGATGGTTTCCGCATCCAATTTAATTGGGTGACCACCACTGTGTAGCAGAGCAAGTACTAAAGAGGTGAATTCGTGACCCATAGGCAAACCAGCAAAACCAATGGCAGTGCCTTTATCTTCACTCACTACTTGCATGATTGGGCTGCGAGTACTGGCGTTGTCATCGCGAACGACTTCAATTTTGTTAGTGAGTGACACAATATCTTCTGCCAGAGCTTGAAGCTTGTTTGCTGTGTCACTGTCATCAAGGCTAAGCACCAGCTTAACGTTAGTTTTAAGGTTATCTAAATATGCTTTTAGCTGCTGCTTCATTGCTTGATCTAACATAATTGTGCCTACTCTTAAGTTTGTCTGGTTTTGACTAATATCAGGTTGTTCAAAAAAGGAAAATAGAAAAAAGGGGTACAGCCTGAGATATTGAAAGGTTGATAAAGCAATAAGGTGGCACGCTTTAACCCTTTTAGGAGGTAAGTTAAAGCGTGCCCGTAGAACGACTTAATGCTCTTTCATACTTTATTTACTGTGAACTAGCCGATTAAATTTTACCAATTAGGTCTAGAGAAGGGGCTAGAGTTGCTTCGCCTTCTTCCCATTTAGCTGGGCAAACTTCACCTGGGTGAGCGGCAACGTATTGCGCAGCTTTTACTTTGCGTAGAAGGTCACTTGCGTTACGGCCGATGCCTTCAGCAGTGATTTCCATTGCTTGGATTACGCCTTCTGGGTCAACTAGGAATGTTGCGCGGTCTGCTAGGCCTTGACCTTCACGCATAACATTGAAGTTGTTAGTGATGTTGCCAGATTGGTCACCCACCATGAAGTAGTCAATTTTACCAATAGTGTCAGAGCTTGCATGCCATGCTTTGTGAGTGAAGTGAGTGTCTGTTGATACAGAGAAAACTTCTACGCCGCGGCTTTTTAGTTCTTGGTAATGATCCGCAAGGTCGCCAAGTTCAGTAGGGCAAACGAAAGTAAAATCAGCTGGGTAGAAGAAGAAAATAGCCCATTTACCTTTAACGTCGTTTTCTGTGATATCTACGAACTCACCGTTTTTGTATGCCGTTGCTTGGAATGGTTTGATTTCAGTATTGATCATGATATTAAGTCTCTTGTTTGTTTTAGTCATTACGCTGTTTTGCGTCGATGGAGTTATATTGCCCCAACGCCTTTCATAGGTAAATTTGAACGTTTCTATCGTTCTGATAGGGAAAAGCTATCAAAACTAAAGTGATTAGTTTGCCTTGAAGCAATAACAGCAAAAACAGCAAGTGACGGTGAGATTTGAAATGAAGTTTATGTTGGATATGGATATGGAGATGCTAGAAATGAAAAAGGCCTGATGCATGAATACATCAGACCTTTTTTACTTGTGTCGTCCAAAAATAAATTTAGGCGGTTTGTTTTGAGTGTTTGTTACTTGATGTCTTCGCCGTAAATATCAAAGTTGAAGTATTTAGAGGCAATTTTATCGTAAGTACCGTTAGCTCTAATTTCAGCAATCGCTTTGTTAAATTTATCTGCAAGTGCTTTGTCTTGTTTTCTCAGTGCCAGCGCTGTGCCTTCACCGATGTATGCTTTATCTGTTACTGCTTCGCCTTTAAATTCAAACCCTTGTCCGACTTCTTTATCTAGGAAAGCCAGCATTAGTTGGTCAGCGTTGCCAAAAGTCACATCTAGACGACCATTTTGCATATCAAGGTAAACTTCATCTTGACCGTTATAACGTTTGATTGTGGCGACTTTACCAAACTTATCGGTAACGTAACGGTCGTGAATAGTCCCTTGTTGTACACCAATCACTTTGCCTTTTAGGCCTTCTTGGCTAATCACGATATCGCTATCAGCATTGGCCACAAAACGTGCGGGTGTTTGATAGTATTTATTCGTAAATAGGATTCTTTTTTGACGCTCTTTAGTAATACGCATTGATGCCATTATCACATCAGATTTACGAGCTAGCAGGCTAGGAATTAGAGCATCCCAGCTTTGAGAGACCCAAGTACACTCAAGTTTAGCTTGAGCACATAGTGCGTCTGCAATTTCAATATCAAAGCCAACAGGTTTACCATCTGCATTTTTGTAATTAAACGGTGCATAAGTAAAGTCAGAAGCTAAACGAACTTCTTTTGCCATTGCTGTTGCACAAGTAAGTGATGCGATGACGGTGATAGCGAGTAGGATTTTTTTCATTCTTATGTCCCTCTTAGAGCGATGAAATTGAGTATTGGTTAATAAGTTCAGCGACTTCTTGCATCGATTCTGATGAACCTATGGTAATTCTGACGCAGTTTTTTAGTGTTGGTTCGTGAGCTTGGTTACGCGTTACCACGCCATTCTCTTTTAGATATTCAAACAACTGAGCTTGTTGGGTTGTGCGAATCAGTACAAAGTTAGTCGACGATGGGTAAATATGCTCTATCCACTCGACATTTTTGATGGCATCAATAAAGGTTTGTTTTGTTTCAACAATCGTCTGGGTGCTATGCATGGCAATATCGATGCCCTTAGTAGAGAGCGCTTCTAGTACGATATTGGCGGAGCAATCAGGCATCGGATAAGGGGGAATAAGTTTTAATACGTATTCCATCACATCTGCTGTAGTAACAATAAATCCGCAACGCACAGCCGCTAAACCAAAGGCTTTCGATAGAGTACGAATAACCACAAGATTTGGGTATTGCTCCACAAGATCCATGACAGTTTCGCCTAATTCGAATTCGATATAGGCTTCATCGACGACAACTAAAGCGTGTTGCTGAGTCCCTTCGACAACCGAAATAATATCGCGACGAGAAAGCAAGTTACCGGTTGGGTTATTTGGTGAACACAAAAAGATGATTTTAGCATTGGGTGCTTGCTTAATAATGCTATCTACATCGAGTTTGAACTGCGGCTCAATTAGGGGCACATCAATGGTTTCTACTGCCATTGCGTCTGCGCAGAATTCATACATGGCATAAGTTGGCGAGCTGATAATGATTTTATCTTTGCCCGGCTGACAGAAGGTTCTAACAAGCAAATCAATGGCTTCGTCCGCGCCACGTACTGCCACTGTCGGTGCTGTGGTCTGGCAGTAGTCTTGGTAAGCTTCTGCTATCTGATGAGGTAGAAAATCGGGGTAACGATTATAATCTGCATCGTATTCACCATAATGCACGCCGTGCTCTAATTCGTTGGCATTTAACCACAGTCGACCAGCACCACCAATACGACGTGCAGATTGATATGGTATTAATTTTTTTATGCTTTCAGGTGCTAATTTTGCGGCTAAGGATGTCATCAGTAAAATCTCTCGATGAATATCAAATCACTATAATCGTTTAATGATTCAGTTTTTAGGGTTTATTTGACTAATTTAATCAAAAACTCTTTGATGAAGAATCGAATTAAATACATAATAGCCATGCATTTTTATCATGGGTTAAAGTCATGAAGTCACGATTACCGTCGACAAAGAATTTACAAATCTTTCTTGCGACCGCAGAGCATCTTAATTTTACTCATGCCGCGCAGGCTATGAACATGACTCAAGGGGCCATTAGCCGTCAGATACAGTCTTTAGAGGCATTGATGGGCACTGCGCTGTTTTATCGACAAGCACGAGGTTTATCCCTGACTGCCGAAGGCAATAAGCTGATTCCTTTGGCTGAGGATATTCTCAATCGTTTAAGAAAAGCGGTAGTTGAGGTAACGGAGCGATCAAATCGGATAAAGCTGAATGCGCCAAGTTGCGTGACGTCTTGGTTATTACCTCGGTTAATGTCATTTCAACAAGACTACCCAGATATTGAAGTGGAGCTCACCTCGAGCATTAAGCATCAATCATTGCCTAACTTTGAGTCTTTTGATTTGGTGATTGTTTATGGTCGACCGCTGTATTCACTGTCAGTCACAGAGCATGTACTTTTTGAAGAAAAACTGACGCCAGTTTGTGCGCCGCAACTTTGGAATCAAATAATAGGTGAGCGCAGTAATTGGCATGACCGAGATCTGACTCAGTTTACTTGGCTACATGCCAACCCAATGTACAGTGATTGGGGATTGTGGCTAGAGAAAAAGGGGGATGTGATGCAAAAAGGAAAACGAAATCAGATTTTCTCAACACTGGATCAAGCAATGAATGCGGCTTTGCATGGCTTTGGCATTGCCGTTGGCGACATTACCCTTGCTGATGAGGATTTAAAGCTGAATCGCTTGATGCGTCCATACCCTGAGCATGTTGTGTCGGGTCAGAGTTATTACTTATTAAGACCAAAGGAAGCGCAAAGTACCGCCATTGATGATTTTTTACGGTGGTTACTTCCTGCATAGCATTTAGCATTGCTTTAATGCTTGCAGAGTTAAGGCTTCGGTATAGGGATTAATTTTCCAGTGATTTGGGCTCCAGCCTTTTACAAAGCGTTGGAAGTCAGCCCAAGCGACACAAAACAAAGGTCGCCATGCCTGCTCAATATCAGCGTAATTTAGAGTTGGCTGACAATCTTCTACGGCAGCTTTTAGGTGTTTAAAATAGGTATCAAGTAACCACTGCTCTTTAGTTGCACACTCACTGGGTAAAACGGCGCTACTCATAAATAACGCCACATCTTTCATCGCGCAGCCCTTGCCGACGTATTGAAAATCCACCGCTGCTGCATTGTTACCATCGTCTGTAAAACAAAAATTTGCCAGCTTTGCATCACCATGCAGCAATGTTTGGTAGGGCGCTTGATTGAGTATCTGGTCAATTTTATGCGCCGAATCTTTTAGTTTTTGATCTTGCAGGGCTTGCAGTTCATCAGGTCGAGTTTCAAGATGCCAATAAGTGCCGTGTTGCCAAAGTCCGTTGCTAGCTGTCTGAATGTTACCTGCGTGAACATGATCCGTGTGAATATGGCTGGCATGAAACCAAGCTAACCATTTTAAGCACGCTTCGATATGGCAAGCTTTTAAACGAGCATCTTCTGCGGTTTGAATGGTATTGATATAACCCAATTGAGCCAAATCTTGCATCACTATCAGCCAAGAGTGCTGCGTTTGTATGGTGTCGAGTGCTAATGGCGCAGGGCAGTTGGAATGAAGAGTTGCCACGTAATTTTGATACCAATGCAGCTCAACTTGATAGGATTTAATCTTTCTTTGATGGGAGCGCTTGGTGTTCCATCCCTTGGGATGTTCAGTTTGCTCAGGCAATGCAATGTGCTTAACGATAATACTGTCATCATCAACCGATAAACGCACCAGTTCACCGTAACCTCCCCACAAGGTTTGCAGTGTTTGTGTGTCGTTAAGCTGCTGGAAACCTAACTGCTCGATTAAAGGTAAGTAGTTCATTATCGGTATCTTTGACATTCGGTGTGAGCTAAAGAATATGCATACGCTAATGTATCACGAAGCACTTTTAATGTTGATGCGGATATTTGTTAGGTTGTTGAGTTTGCAGGTTTAAAATAAAAAGCTCACCCAGGTTACTTTTTTATAAGTAACCTTGGTGAGCTAATTTATAGTGTGTGAATAATCTGATTAAAGCGATGCTAAATCGCTTTGTTGCTGGGTATTGAATGCCTTAGTGTTTTTAATGCTTTTTATCAGCTCAGCATTATCCCAATGGACTGAATCTTTACCCATTAAGGCTTGGTTCATCGTATTAAGATGCTGACGAATGCTCTGTTCATCTTGCTTGGCAATATTGTCACTTTTCAGCCACTGCTCAAGCATGGCTTGCGCTTTTATGGCGTCACCTTGCTTTATTGCGCTAATCAATTGTGCTTTGAGATTACCGGTCTGCGCTGAATGAGTCAAAGCTCTATTTGACGATACAGGTTGTTTGGTTGCTCGCCACCACATCGCGCTTGATATTAACCAAAGAATGGCAAATAACGCGGTTAGCAAAGGCCAGTAACCATGGCCGGTTTTGCTATCGCCTTGCTGTGTAGCCGCAGTTAAAGGAGCCGCTGTTGATGAATCAGCAGTAGACGATGTAGCTAAAGGCGCGGTCGGCAGTGGCGCTGCGCTTGAAGCTTCTCCTTGATTCACTTTTACTTTCAAACCATCAACTTGGCTAGTTTGCGCTTGTTTCGTCGCTGAATTCCACCACTGTACTTGCACGCTAGGTAAAGAATACTCTCCACTGTGTTTAGCAATCAGCACTTGTTTGGTGGTCATGGTGACTGAGCCATCTTCGTTGTCGGCAAAGCTTGGTTTTTCGCTGTAAACCCGAAAATTTTCAGGGTTGTTGATGGTTAAATTAGGCAGTTGCTCGGAAGTTAAATCCGTTGCCGTTAAGGTGATGGTGCGGGTGATGGAGTCCCCTGCCTCTATGGTCGCAGATTGATCGCTGACTGCTTGGTTATTATCCAGTTGCCATTGCTGAGACAGTGTTAATGAGGATGTTGGTAGCCATACTCCGTGATAATCCTTTGGTATTGGCAGCACTTTTATCGGTATTTGTGGTGATTGACCATCGAGAGTGACGATGTGCGTGTTGCCGCGTCGATTACCATAGTTGACCACAGCAGTTAGAGTGGGCGCTTGAATAGTAAAATCACCGCTGGTGCTAGCCGTGACTCTAAAAGACTGGTCAATAATGAAAACGTCCACGCCATTGAGTACCGCTTGATACTGCTTAGGTTCCGCAATAGGTTGTAACTGCAACCCTGGCGCGGTTGGCTTAGTAAGATTTGGGTTTTGTAATTGGCGAGGGTCAACCTTGACAATAATACGTGCATCTAGCGTGGAGCTTTCATTTGGGTAAAGCTCTTTTTTGCTAAGTTTGGTTCTGACTTCAATGATGTCCTCAGTGGTGGGCATTTGTTCATTGACGGTCACATTTAATGTGATTGGTGCGGTGGCGGCGTTTTTGACCGTAAAACTTGGAATCGTCAATATGCCGGTTTTTTGAGGCGCGATAGAAACAGTCCACACACTGCTGTCACTGCGCTTACCGTTCATGATATTAACCGATGAGCCAAAGCTTGGGCGACCAACATAAAAGTCATTAGATAGCGTATCTAGGTTGATGCTATCACTGTCGAGCTTTTCATCAGCGGCAATTTTAAGTTGAATGACTTCATCTTTAGTCACTTTGGTTTTGGTGACACTGGCAGTGATATTCAGTGCCCATGTGGAAAAGCTACATAATAAGCTTGTAGCTAATGCCAAAGTGGTAATAAAAGGCTTAAATTTGTTCATCATTGTTACCATTCTTTCCCCGTTGATGCCGGTACTTCTTTACTGTTTGCTTGCAGGAACATTTGTGCTTTTAGCAAGTAACTTGGATCTCTGACACTTTCTACTTGTTCTAACTTCCTGATATCAGGATCCACTTTTTGCTGTGTAGAAGCCGATGGACTGGAAGAGGCGACTTGTTTAGCTTGGTCTGGCTTGGAAGACTTATCTTTTTCCGAGCTTGGTTTCATTTGTGCTTTTTGCGCAGCTTCATCCGCTTTGTCTTTCTTTTCCGCCTGTGATTGAGAGCCATTAGACTGGTCAGAATTAGATTTTGCTGCCTGTTGCTGAGCCTTATCTTGCTTAGAGGAGGAATCACTTGATTGTGACGGTTTCTGTTTTTGTTTATCTCCTGATCCATCTTTTGATTTAGCCGAGCTTTGATCTTGAGGTGGTTTTGACGGCTTAGACTGGCTGTCGTTATTTTGTTTATTATTGCGAGAATTTTGCTGTTTTTCAGACTGAGACTGATCTGCAGATGATGACTTTTGTGATTGAGAGTCGCGATTGCTTTGCTGTTTGTTGTCCGAGTTTTGCTTGTCCTGTTGTTGACTCTGTTTTGATTGGTCAGCACTGTCTTGCTGTTGCTGTTGCTGTTGCTGTTTTACAACATTCAGGTTGTATTGTGCATCGGCATTATCAGGTTGTTGTTCAAGCACTGTTTGATAGTCATCAATCGCTTGTTGCAAATCACCATGTTGTGCGTAGGCATTGGCTCTATTGTAGATAGAATCCATGTCTTGGTGGTCTTTTAGCGTATCAATAGCACTGGCATAATCACCATTTTGATATTGAGCGGCCGCTTGCCATTTTGCGTTGTCAAAGGTTTGAGCTGCCGTGGCATAATCCTTGGATTGAAAGGATTGATAGCCTCTTTGATTGGTGTTGGAAAAGGCACTATCTAGCACAGAGGCTTGAGCTTGTTGCGGGTGCAAACCTAGGCTAAGGCATCCCAATATGGCAGAGAACACCACACCTTTACGAAACAATGGCAGTACTAAAAGTAATAACAGCGGCAATAAATAGAAGCCATTATTAATCTTGCTTTCAATCTTCTGATTTTTATCACTATGCGCAATGCCATCAAAGGTAGCGCTAGAGATAAGGCTGGCGATATCCTGATTATCATGGCGATATTTTATAAAGTGACCATTATTAATATCAGCGGCAGAGCGAAGGTGATTAAATTGGGTTTTTGCCACCACCGTTTTGCCATTTTTCATGGTGAGTAGAGAGCCATCAGGCATCGGAATTGGTGCACCTGCTGCTGTGCCAAAGGCTAATACAGACAGTGTCCACTGACCTTGTTGTTGATTAAGCTGATCTTTGATTTTTGCCAGTTCTTGGCTATCGAGATCATCGGCAAACAGTAGAATTGCCCCTTTATTTAAACCGGCTTGCTGCATGATTGTGATGGCTTGTTTTACGCCAAGATCGGCTTGCGCCCCTTGAATAGGCATAATATCGGGCGAAAGGTTGTGCACCAAATTAGATAAAGTAGCCGCATCGGTAGTCAGTGGGCTTAGGGTATACGCATCACCTGCATACGCCACCAGTCCAGTTTGTCCTTGAGTAAATAAAGACAAGATGTCTTGCGCTTTATATCGGATTTGGTCAAGTCGGCTGGGCTTAATGTCTTGCGCGTAGACCGAGCGTGACATATCCAATACTAAGACTCGCGCTTGAGATGACTGAGAAGCCGGAATGCTTTGTTTTTCAAAGCTTGGGCCAGATAGCGCTAAAACGGCAACTATCGATAATAGTACCAACCAGTTATGCGATGCTTTTGTTTTCTTTGCTTCGCCTTTGATGGCATTTGCCAAATGTGAAGCAACCACTTGCGAGCCTGCGGATGTGTTTTTTATCCAGAGAATAACCAACAGCAGCGGTATTAACAATAAGAATGCTTGAGGGTAGAGAAACTCAAAATTAGACATTATTTCTCCTTATCACAACGGTGATAACAACGAAGATCAATCCGAATAAAGCTGGCCAGACAAACCATTCTGTTCTTGGTCGCCAAGATTGTGTGGCTTTTTGAATCGGTTGCAGTGAGTTGATGGTGCTATAAATAGATTCTAAATCTTGGGCGTTACGTGCTCGGAAATACTGTCCGCCAGTCATGGTCGCCACTTTGGTCAGTGTCTCTTCATCAAGATCTTGAGCGGTGTTAACAGTGCGAGTCATAAAGAAGTTCTGTACTTGCATTTTGCCTGCGCCAACACCGATGGTGTAGATAGTGGTATGAAATTTCTTAGCGATGGTGGCCGCTTGAATCGGGTCCATTACGCCAGCGTTATTACTACCATCACTGAGTAAAATCATTACTCGTTGCGGTGCGTCACTGTCAATAAAGGTCTTAGTGGCAAGCCCAATACCATCACCAATCGCGGTTTGTGTACCAATCAGCTTTAATACGGTTTGATTGAGCTGGGCTTTTACTGTTTCACGATCAAAGGTTAATGGGGTTTGCAGGTAAGCGTGATCGGCAAAGTACACCAAACCTAAGCGATCACCGGTGCGTTTGTCTATAAAGTCAGAGACCACATTTTTGACCGCACTCAGTCGGTCAATATAGTCACTTCCTTGTTGCATATCTTCTTGGCTCATCGAGTTTGAAAGGTCGATTACCAGCATCACATCTCGATGTTTAGGGTGGATCTCTACAGGATCGTCATACCAAACGGGTCTGGCGCTGGCTAAGACGAATAAAATCCACGCGATAATGGCCAATGTTTTAGCAACGTTGGTGCTCTTATCTTGCTCGACTACGGTTTGAGACAGGTGCGGAAGCATCACCATAGAGGTTGCTTTTTGTTCTCGTAGTAAACGATACGCAAGGTAGGGTAGGGGAAGCGCCAATAGCATCCACCACCATTCGAAGGTAAATCCACTCATGAGGCGTTCCAATTGCGATATTTGCGTTTTGGTGGCAGTGCATTATTGAGCCAGTGTTGGCAGTCTTCAATTAGCTCGGCATTGGTATGGTCACTAGACTTACCCGCAGCGTATAAAGCTTTTTTCCACAAGTCACTTTTGGCTAAAAAGCGTGGAGAGGCAAGCTGAGAATCAAGAAAAGACAGCCACTTATCGCCGGTCAATTTAGCAATGTCTTGACGAGGAAAGTAACTTAATGCTGCTTGTCTTAGCAGTTCTTGGGTCTCTGATACACTAAAATGAGAGGCATTTTTAGCTAAAATCTGTAAGGCCGCTTTCTTCGCTTTCTGTTTATTGCGTATGCTTCTGTGGGTGATAAAAATAATCACCAGAACAACGCAAATAGCGCCCAATATTCCCCAGTAGCCCCAAGCTAAAGGCCATGCGCTCGGATCGGCAGGTAAGTGAATCGGCTTTAATGGTAATGCGTGTGTTTGTTGCTGTATTTGGCTCATAGTGACTTACTTAAAATGTGTGCGGTTGCAGCTGTTGTAAAATTGGGATCC
This sequence comes from Vibrio sp. UCD-FRSSP16_30, assembly GCF_001676025.1. Classification (GTDB taxonomy): domain Bacteria; phylum Pseudomonadota; class Gammaproteobacteria; order Enterobacterales; family Vibrionaceae; genus Vibrio. The sequence goes on along the minus strand of NZ_LZFW01000003.1, from coordinate 10,277 downwards.
CGCTAGAGACAATGGATAGCGCAATGCCGTACTGGCTAAGTTGCTCAGTTAATTGCTGCTGCTGGTGGCGAAAGGTATCATGGATAGAATGCTTCACTTTATTATTGGATAAATTCACAGACATAATCTGCTCTTTGCCCAATACTTTTTGAATGCCTTTGGCTTGTGTATCACCTAATTCGATAGGGTCATAAATTTGTATAGCTCGAACCTTATTGTGCGCAGATACTTGGGCAATAGAGGCCATATCTTGCTCGGAGAAAGACGAGAAATCGCTCAAAATAATGAGCTCACTGCCTTTACGGCAAAGATTAGTCACTTTTTGCAAGGAAGCCTGTCGGTTAATCGATTTAATACTAGCGACATTATTTAAGCCGCTATTATGAATTTCACACAAGCGATTGAGCAGGCGAAGCAACGCAACTTTAGAGCTTGAGGGGCGAATCTCGGTCAGGGAATCACCACAACGAATAATCGCGCCCACTCTGTCTTTTCCGCTCATTGCCGTCCAAGCTAATAAGCTGGCTAGATGACACATTTGCACTGATTTTAATAGCAATTGCGTGCCAGTAAACATACTCGGCGTTAAGTCGATAAACAGCACTACGGGTCTTTCGCGCTCTTCGGTAAAAAGCTTGGTATGCACTTTTCCGGTGCGAGCAGTAACGCGCCAATCTATTTGACGTACATCATCACCGGCTTGGTATTGGCGCACTTCCGAGAAGGTCATGCCTTGCCCTTTGTGAGAGCTGGTGTGTTGCCCGTTGAGTTGAGACCAAAGGCTTTTCGCGGGTGGCTGCCAACGTTTACCGTGTAATTGGTAAAAGCTTAACTCATTGATATTAACCGTCACACCATTGCTGGTGTGCGGTAATAGCGCCGCAGAAATAGCGCGCTCAAAGGGATTTTGACTACTGGTTTTAGCACCAAATAAGGCGGCGCTTTTGAAGCGTTCAAACATAAGAATGACCTTATGCAGATGCAACAGTATGCAGCAGTTCTTCGATTACTCTATTGGCATCAATACCTTCAGCTTGCGCTTGGTAACTCAGCAGTAATCGGTGACGCAATACAGGGAAAATAACGGCGCTCACATCTTCTGGGCTGACAAAATCACGGCCCGCTAACCATGCACTCGCGCGAGCGGCTCTATCAAGGGCAATAGAAGCTCGAGGACTGACGCCCATTTCTATCCATTGGCTCAATTTCTCGCTGTAAGCACTCGGTTGTCGGGTCGCCATGATCAGACGAATAATGTATTTCTCGATGGTTTCAGACATGTGTATGGATAGCACTTGGCGACGAGCTTCAAAAATATCTTTCTCTGCAAGCGTGTCATTAAAGCTATGCACCTCTCCTAGTGCTTCACCGCGATTCAGTCGCAATATATTAAGCTCACTTTCTGCATCAGGGTAGTTCACTTCAATGTGCAGTAAAAAGCGGTCTAGCTGCGCTTCCGGTAAAGGATAAGTCCCTTCTTGCTCTATCGGGTTTTGCGTTGCCATTACCAGAAAAAGCTCAGGTAATTGATAGGTGGTTTGACCAACACTGATTTGCTTTTCGGCCATGGCTTCTAGCATGGCTGCTTGCACTTTTGCGGGAGCTCGGTTGACTTCATCGGCCAAAACCAGTGAATGAAAAATAGGCCCCGATTTGAATTGAAACTCACCCGTCTCTGGGCGATAAATATCGGTACCCGTTAAATCAGAAGGCAGCAGATCCGGCGTAAACTGAACTCGATGAAAGCTGCCTTCTATGCAATCGGCTAAACATTTAATCGCCCGAGTCTTCGCGACGCCAGGCGCACCTTCTACCAAAATGTGACCATCAGCTAATAGTGCGATGAGTAGCTGTTTAACCAAATTATCCTGACCAATAACTTGAGTTTCTAGGTAGCGTTGTAGGTGCTGGAAAGACTGCGCAGGCATGTAAATGTTCCTTGTTACGTTCAAAACGATAAATAAGTAGATGGAAGATTGAGAAGAAAGTTCCCTTTCTTTGAAGATTGATTTATCGATATAAAAATTATGTTCATTGGACTTGAATAGATGTGGTTTTAATTTATAAAGTTCAATAGCTTAACAATGTGCAACCAGTCACTCAAAGAGTTCTATTTAGCCAAGTTTATAGGGACTACAATGCCCATTTTCTAGATGAAAAGGAAGCCCTAGACACAAGGATACAGCTAACCATTCAACTCAGTTTAAAACTAGAGGTGAAAGATAGTATTTCAATGTTGGAAGTATCTGAACTGCTTATGAATACATTACAATGATGTCTTATGAGGTTAATTTACTATAATTAGCATTAGATAGGGTGATAGTGATGTCAGTTACTATTTTAACTAATATCTATTAAATATCCTTCAAACTCATTATGTTAACTGAAACGTAAAACATAATGTTACGGACATATTTGCTTACAAAATCCTCATTTGACTTGTTACAAAGTTTGACTAGCGTTAGTTTTTATCATGTTAATTTTCATTATTATTACTCCGTTATTAATAAAACAATAAATGGAAATAACATGAAACTTAAGTCTTCTATCCTTGCTCTCTCCCTGATGGTTCCTTTTGGCGCTATGGCTGACCATGACAACACTGTTATCGATGGTCTTGACTTTGGACCTCTTGCACAATTTGTTGGTACATGGAAATCAGTTGAAACTGGTGGTGTTGATATTTCACCAGCTCAAGAAGGTACACCTCAAGGTAAAGGTGGCCCAGCCGTTACTCCTTTTTATGAAGTTATGACTTTTGAAGTTGCTGCTGACGCAGTGAATGCGAGTGAGCAAACTCTCGTTGCTTTGTACTATAAACAAGAAGTTTTCCGTAAAGCAGATGATTCTAAGTTCCACGATCAGCGTGGTTACTTCATTTACGATAAAGACAACCAAATGGTATACAACTCATTTTGTGTGCCAAGAACAACATGTGTAACCGCTGAAGGCGTTGCAGGTAACGAAATGAGCCTGAAAGTTGCCGCTCGTGGTATCGCCGAATCTAACTACATGACAGCAAACGCATCAACTACTGATTTTTCTATGAACATCAAGATTGATGGCGATACGCTAACTTACTCACAAACAACTGCTCTAGATATCTACAACAGCTCTTTTGCTCATACCGATTCTTCTGTTCTAGAAAGAGTGAAGTAATCGCATTAGTGTTTAGCTAACAAAAAAAGTTGAGCTTAAACTGATAGCTAAAATGGGATCTGACTTATGTCTGGTCCCATTTTTTATGAAAGAAAGTAGCTTAGTGTCATGCTAGTGAAGTGAGTTGCTTTAGCGTTTTTTATCCATTGACTACGCTCTGTTCAGTGAATTGCGAGAAGATTGAATTTATTTAGTTAATAACGCCTATTATTAAAAATAATATTACTCAATTTTGTTTTTTGTGATTGATGACAAAATAATCATCGACTTAGATCGATAATGGTCACATTTATAATTCGCTTCAATTTACTTAATATGTGGTTTGTGGAAATATAGCTTCATCAGTCAATAAGCTAGAGATAACAATGGAATTAGATATGAATAATAATCTAACAAATCCAGACCAATTATGGTCAAGCTCTTTAGCTTGGTATACAAACGACTATAAAATCTCAATCCTTCCTACGTTCACAAAACTATAAAATCCTCCCCTTAAAAGTAGTGATATTTTTAAGGGCTATTATCAATGGTAATTTAAATGTTCATTAGGTTAATTTGAAAATTAATCTGTGATTGTTTTAATATTAATTTCATTCTGAAAACAATAGTAACGAAAATTATTTAATAATAGAAAGAGTCATTGATCATTATGTTTAAATGTTGATTTAGACAGTCTGGTGATTTCATTTTGCTTATCGAATCGTATAAGACACTGTTAAAAATACAGTTCTTGCGACCAACTTAAATGACTTCGCTGTTGTAAAAAAGAAGCACAGTGAATTCTTTGAGAACTACAATACTAATGCCATCGCTCACTATTGCATTGCAGTAGTTCATCTACCCATAGATGCAAAAGTTGAGAACAAAGTAATAACCATAAAATAAATATAATTAACTTACTGATGGTCTTTAGTATTAAAACGTGAAATTAAACATGGCAGAACGTAAGGCGTCTATTTTGTCATGTTTTAATCCTCTACACATTGGAACTTAAAATGAAAAAATATAATAAAATCCTTTTGCTTAGTGCTGGTCTAGCAATGTCTAGCCACGCAATGTCAGCCACTATTTATGACGATGACGTTAATAAGGTCGATATATCAGGTGCAGTCCTAATTGATTATTGGCAACCGGTACACTTTTTAGACCACTATTTTAATACCAGCCGTACAACTTTAGGAATTTCAGTCGAACGCCAAATGAGTAATGGCTGGTCAAGTGATATGAAATTAGAATGGGATACCATTCTTAATCCACCATCAAATAAAATTGGTAATACGGGGCATGATCAATTTCGTAGTCGTTTAGGCTATATCACTATTAATAACGAAGACTATGGTAGCTTACGTGTTGGTAAACAATATTCAGCTTACCATGATGTTGCAGGCTATATGGATAACCTAATCGTATTCGATCCGGATGCAACACCGATATTTAGTGATGGTAAAGATGGTGGTTTCCTAGCAACTGCGCGTGGTGACAATCTAGTTGTCTATCGTAAAAACTTTGAAGGCTTAAATCTTTCAGCGCAATACGGTTTTAACAATGTATCTAACGTTGCTGACACTCTTCAGCGTGATAGCAACATAGCGATTGCTGCGAGTTATGATTTTGACTTTGGGTTAAGTCTTGGTGCCACCTATATGCAAAATAATATGGATGGTGCAGCAGTTGCTCTGAGTGGCGATGATATGCAGCAACTAACCACCATTGCGGCTAAATATGCGAATAAAGGCCTTCAGGTTTCAGCAGCCGTGACTGATGGTAAAAAAGCACATGAAACAGACTTATTAGGCTACGGCTTTGACGGTACAGCCCCAACGGGTAAATCAAATGAATACGCTGATGCATTAGGCTACGATCTGTACGCTCATTACTATTTCAGCATCGGCTTACGCCCTTATGTCTACCTATCTCATGTAGATTTTGATGATAGTGACGTGAATATCGATGGCAAACGTAGCATCTATTCTATGGGTTTAAGCTACCATGCAACCCCACAACTGATTATCTCTGGTGAAGTTAGAAGAACGCAAGAAGATAACCTAGGTGCGGGCAAGCAAGAAGACACACTATCTGGCTTAACTCTTATCTACGCATTTTAGTTGAGCTTAGGCTGATAAGTAAAAAGGGATCTGACATATGTCAGGTCCCTTTTTTACATCAGTGTGGATGGTTTCGCGCCAAGCTATTTGGAAATATAAGCTGTTAACTTAATTAATCAGAAATAGTTTGAGATGGAACTGATAATTACATTGCAAAAAATCAGCTAGAGGTGGTCTTTGGAGGGATAGGACGGCTAAATATGACTTTGGATCTTGGCTAATTGAGCTGAAGCGTCATAAGCTATTTTATGTTGCAGTTGTGCTTTAGCAAATAAAATAGCTCGGATAACAGGGTCAGTATTAATTCCTATTCTGATGGCTTTTTCCCCATGCTTCTAACACTTCACGCTTCTCTTTTGGCTAACGTCATCACACTTGCGCCTAGTACCCAATACATAACATCCTGAGCTAAATCTTCATCTTGCCACGCTTCAGCCAGAACGCCTTGTAATCGATTTATTCCACCAACAGTCATGTCACTTGTAGATTTTGATGTAGCATTGATCACTAGCATGTGCACGATTCTTTTGAATCTGAGGTCGTTCATAGCATCTTCCCATGATTGCTTGAACTTATCAGGCGTGCTCAGATCTAAATGCTTCATTACTTCTGGTAGTACTTTGCCACGAAGTGCCTGTCCGAAAGATACTTTGTCTGGGAAGTAGGATTGGAGGGTCGACTTTCGAATGCCTAATTCACTAGCAACTGAGAGATGTGTTACGCCATCCCAACCGTCCCGCCAGAATATATCCAATACTTTCTTTGTGTATCTTTCTAGATTGATTGATCTTTGTTCCGCGGTAATTTTAGCCACTATATATTCCAAGTTTTACTCACATGAAAGGATCATAACACATTATTACGTCCTGAGTATTTAAAGCCTCTTGAGTAATCCGTTCTGAGAATGTAATATTCTTTGAGTGGGCAAACTGATATAGAGATTGAGTAAATATTATCTACAACCGCATTACTTTCAATTTCATATGATTGTGATGAATGGAATTTGATAAACATCTCAGATGTTACAAAATTTGCCTCTACAGCACTTACTTCTATTGCAGTAGTTGAATTAAAGTTAGAGAACTTGATGACATAGTGGGAAAAGTGGCTATATTTATTAACTTACAGAGGAGATCTTAGATATAGATGATTTGGTTGACGAGTAAGATTATCGTCACAGGGATCGTGTTAGCGTACAAGATGTACCAAGTAAGAAGTAAAAAAGCTGACAATTAGTCAGCTTTTTTTTTAATTCTTTGACCCGTCCGAAATAAGGTTTACTCGTCCTAGAATCAATTAGCATCTTTGAAAATTATTCATGAACAATACAAATACCCCCGCACATTACATAAATAATTACTGATAATGATTTATGTAATGTGCGGGTTAAAGTACAATCATATTACTATGATGGGGGAGGGGGACTCCCCAAGGTTCAAGATAGGACTAGGGCTATGAACACTTTCCAAGAACAGGCACTACATAAAGAAATTATCGTTCGGCCTAATGTAGGATGTCGTTATTTTGCCGACACTTTATATGATCAGAATAGTGATGTACTTGTGTGTTGGAGAAGCCTCCATTTCATTTCATTGTTGGCGGTTTAACCATGAATCTAGAACAAGGGGATTTTTGCCCTAAATGCGGTCACATTATCGTGATGCCAGTTGACTTGACTCCAGAATGCCTGTGTTGTGGTTATGATCTTCAATTTCATGAAGAAGAAGATTAAGCATTATACTTCTGATAAAACATACCTTCGGGCAGATTTTTAGTCTCTAAAACTGCTCTTGTGGCACTGGGTGCCCATCTTCCTAATAACTTACGTTCTTTCTTGTAAGGATGAGATTACTCTCTTTATTTTAGACTTTAAAATCTCGTTTTTAACTGAGTTAAAGCGCAACCATAGTCTGACCTATTGCTATTTAGGCGATGAAAAGCCACAGAAAATATGACAATTATCGATAGAATTTTTGATTGCTGTGAGATAATAAATAATTACTGATAAGGAATAATGCATGGCTAGAATTACGAATGCCCAACGAGAAACAAACCTTCAAGAAGTAAACAATGCGATTTTCGAATGTTTTATTGAGGGGGGTGTTAAGAATGTCACAATGATAAATGTAGCAATGAGGTGGGGTCGACAATACGCTTCGGCCGTGCAGCCCTACTATAAATCTGATGAGCTTTTGAATGGGCTTCGTGGCAAGGTGATGCCATACTTTACTAAGTTCGTTGATCTAAGAAAAATTCAAACTCCAGAGCAACTTGAGATCGCATGGGAACTTGGCCTAAAAGACGGTGGATTCTGCAATATAATTTCATTATTTGTGTCACACGCTATTAGTAATTCTAACGAGACTCATAATCTAGCTTCTGCTGGCTTATTGAGATTGACACAAGCTGTCTATGAAGCTCTTGGCACAGACGGCCTTAATATGCTTGAGCGAATGATGGGGCGGTCTGCAATCAAGTCATGTCTTTCCGTAGAAGATTATCGAGAACACTACCCTAAATAATCATTCAGAAACCACTACCCAGAGCAGTACTCCAAAATAAGTGTTTTTGGAGCTACTCCATCCTTGGATACAATGGATGCATCTTTCTCTACCCAAAGCGACTTAACTTCTTTTCTTAGGGCTAAAAGCTTGCCTCTCTCATCTGAAGCTTTCTGCTCTTCTTTCATGCTTTTATTGTGAAGCTCAATACAATTAATTGATATTCAGTTATCAGTAAGTGATTACTTTTGTGTTCGCTGGAAGAGTGGAGTATAGTATTTACTTGTAGTAAAAAGGACTTACAAACTAACTAGGAACTATGTATGGTGCTGATATACATGATACCAATATCCATTCAAATTATACTGGCCATATCCTGTATCAACTATGGGCTGAATACTGGAAATACTTGGTCAGTATGTCTAGGTATCATTAGCTTGATAACCGTATTTATACTCGCTGATTGTCTTAGGACGCTACTCTATCTAAACAAGATGATGAACGAAACTATAAATGAAAACACCCGATTCTATTAATCGATTACTAGTAATCAAATATCATTAATTAGTAGCGGATTCCTCTTGAATTATCAGGAGATGAAATTATGAAAAAGAGATTATTGACTGCGGTAGCACAGTCACAGTGGGTGATGGTGTAAACGATATTAGATGGATAGCAAAATGGATTTCACATTGCAAATGCCCAGTTCGATTAGACTAAAATAGCGGTAATTCGGTGTCATTTTCGGACATTTACTAGGTCAACTTAAAATATGTTTTGCCCCGAAATTGGTTTCGCCAAAAAGTCCACAATCACAGTCGAGTAGTTTTTGACCTAATAGAACTAATCTGACAAACAAAACTCACAAAGAACGTAAAATGGGTATCAGAGTGCAACTCTTAGTTCAAAGCAACTAGATAATTTTTGCTCAGTAAATCGCTCTGAAAGCGTCACAAACTTACAAGGTGCTATGCCTTGTAAAGCTTCGTTAAGAGCGTTTGAGGGTCTCTGGTGGGCTGTTTTTGATAGCTAACTATAATAGGAATAATAAACACCGATTTTGAGGTGTTCATTTTAAGCGAATTAGTTAATTTATTTGTTGTTAACAGTTGTTTATTTAGCTTCGTTGAAGCTAGGGGTGGCTTTCTTTGACGCTTGCCCTCTCCCTTTTTTGTTGTACTTTGATTATCAACAACTCATTTTAAAATAAAGGGATTGGTATGAGTGAATCATTGTTTCAAAAAGAACCTTTCATTCCAGCTAATCACGGGAGTTCTAACGCTGATACGTTGCCCCCATTTCCGGACGGGACGATATTTATTAATATCAAAAAGGAAAAAAGCCGATGGTTAATTGTAGATGATGGGAAATTACGATCTTTCGATGGGGATTTGTCGAACAATAAACTGGATGCTACTCAGAAATTGAATGATTTAAGTTCTCTAAAAGGAGGAAGGTGGATGAGTTGTAAAGATATTGAAGTTATCTTCCCTAGTGTGGAGAAGCTTAGGATTACGGAGGTCTAATTTTGTTTCGAACTATCTTTTTTATTACTGTTTTTTTTAGCTTATCAGGCTGCGTTCTTACTCCAAAATCTGCTGAAAATATGACTACAGCACAGTTATGTTCAGAAGCTGCTTATGACGCGAATAGAGACGTTGCGTTTTCAGAGTTAGAACGTCGAGGAGTGAATTTTAGTAATAATGAGCAATGCAAAATTATTTACATTACTAAAATGCAATCATTTTCAGGACAACAGCAAGCCGGTGCAATGCTGTTGCTTGGGTCGCAATGATGATTCTTACCTAATTTAACGTAATTACACTTAATAGGCACCTAACATAAACCAATACTTTTGCTAGTGCGATGTTACTCATCGCACTAGCTCTTCACAAGTAAATTTGCCATACCTGTAATTATCAATGATTTGCTAATTTAGCACAGTCACTGACTCAATTATGTCCAAGGACGTGTTGACGCAGACTCGGCAAACACGTCTTTGCCCCAAAACGTGCCAGAGAAGAATTGAGCCTAATTTCAAACCCCGCAATTTAAGTTACTTTTTCTCATGCAAAAAACTCTATCTATATGGCCAGTTTTGCTTATCCACTACACTCCTAGAGATAGCTTATCTTTGTAAGGTTTGTATTCATTAACGTAGTCTTTTGTTGGTTCGCGAAAAATGAAAGTAAGAAAGGTAGTGCGTTAACTAGCTTGCGTATTCCGGTGATTGCGATCAGCTGTTTCGGTTTATTCCGATCACCAGATCCTGCCGTTTTTCTCTCTTCTTATTTTTACTCTAAGTGATCGGATTGCGCCAGTTTTCTCATTGATTCACCTCCCAGTTCTATTCGATGACTATTGTGTACGAGCCGATCCATTAGCGCGTCTGCAACGGTAGCGTTACCGATCATGTTGTACCACTCCTTTACGGGTAATTGGCTGATGACGATTGTGCTGCTGTTTTGATAACGATCTTCAAGCACTTCTAGTAAGTGACCCGCATGCTCTT
>NZ_LZFW01000002.1 GCF_001676025.1 Vibrio sp. UCD-FRSSP16_30 | reverse complement strand
GGACGAACCTCTGGTGTTCGGGTTGTCATGCCAATGGCATTGCCCGGTAGCTAAGTTCGGAATCGATAAGCGCTGAAAGCATCTAAGCGCGAAGCGAGCCCTGAGATGAGTCTTCCCTGGCACTTTAAGTGTCCTAAAGGGTTGTTCAAGACTAGAACGTTGATAGGCAGGGTGTGTAAGTGCTGTGAGGCATTGAGCTAACCTGTACTAATTGCCCGTGAGGCTTAACCATACAACACCCAAGGGGTTTTGTGGACTCGAAGCAAGAACAGATTGAATGTGTATAAGAACTTTTAAACTTTTGTTTTCATCTTTTTAGAAAAGATGAAGGTAAAAAGCAGTTTTCCGAATTTTAAAATTTGCTTGGCGACCATAGCATTGTGGACCCACCTGATTCCATGCCGAACTCAGAAGTGAAACATAATAGCGCCGATGGTAGTGTGGGGCTTCCCCATGTGAGAGTAGGACATCGCCAGGCTTTAATTTAAATCTATAGATTGCAGAATCTGTAGATATGGACGCTCACTTAGTGAGTTGACCACTGCGGAGTGGTAGTTCAGTTGGTTAGAATACCGGCCTGTCACGCCGGGGGTCGCGGGTTCGAGTCCCGTCCACTCCGCCACTTATTAAAAAAAGCCTTAACAGCAATGTTAAGGCTTTTTTGCATTTATAGGAAAATGACTAGCAGTGTCATGTCATGCCGAGGGTCGTGGGTTCGAGTCCCGGAAACCAAGCCACTATTAAAGAAAGCCTTAACAGAAATGTTGGGGCTTTTTTGCGTTTATCGCTTATTGTTAAATGGTATGCTTACTAAAAACTGATATACCTGATTAATGAAAAAATTATTAATACTCACATTTTGCTTACTTTCTATATTTTTAGTAACGGCATTTGCTAGCTTGTTTGGCTTACTTACTTATAAAGATAGAGGGTACGATTGGCAATGGTTAGGTTTTCCTATTATAGATAGCGGGGTGCAGATCGCCCGCACTACCGATACCCATCAGTTATTACTGCGTAAACTTTATATTCCTCAATCTCTTGAGATCTCTGTCTATACCACGATGAACAATAAGCTGCTGCTGCGATTTTCATACTTTGATTCATGCCATAGTGCTGATGAACCTATAGTAGCTAAGTTAAAGATCAACCAACGCCCTGCTGACGACGTTACCTTTGACTGTGATAACACCAATATTTATAGCTATCGTGCTGTAGTTAATCACTTGGATAAAGCCACTATTTATATTAACAATAGTAATTTGACGGTGAATTTTGATGAGTGGAATATAGCTGAGATACAAAAAGATCAATTTAAACAACTGCATTCAGATTACTTTAAACAATTAGGTGAGCCTTCAAAGTATCAATGGTCTAGAGATTAACGTTTGGTACGATAATTTGCCTCGACAGTTGCAGGCTATTACAGTAGTCTAAACGTAGAAGTGTATGGACGTCTAGATGTTTAAAGGAGTGCGCTAGTGCCTATTCGAGTCCCTGATCAATTACCGGCTACTGATATTCTTAGAGGTGAGAGTATCTTTGTTATGTCAGAAAGTCGTGCATCAACCCAGATGATACGACCGCTACGTGTATTGATTCTTAATCTAATGCCTAAGAAAATTGAGACTGAAACTCAATTTCTACGCCTTTTATCAAATAGCCCTCTACAAGTCGATATTGAACTATTGCGCATTGACAATAGAACCAGTAAAAATACTCCCACAGAGCATCTAGATAACTTTTACCGTCAATTTGAAGCGGTTAAAGAGCGAAACTTTGATGGCCTTATTATTACAGGCGCTCCATTAGGGTTAGTCCAGTTTGAAGACGTCATTTATTGGGAGCACTTGCAATCAATTATGACTTGGGCAAAGGCTCACGTTACTTCGACTCTTTATGTGTGTTGGGCAGCTCAAGCTGGCTTAAAACTGCTTTATGACCTTCCTAAGAAAACTCGTAAAGAGAAGCTATCTGGCGTTTATAGCCATAATACTCATAATGTTTATCACCCTTTATTGAGAGGGTTTGATGACCACTTTTTAGCGCCACATTCTCGTTATGCTGATTTTTCACCTAAATATCTGGAAGAAAATACCGATCTTGATATTTTGGCAACCTCTGATGAAGCCGGAGTCTATTTAGCATCCTCTCCAGATAAGCGTAATGTATTTGTCACCGGGCATCCTGAATACGAATCACATACTCTGGATACTGAATATGTGAGAGACAAGGGTGAAGGAATGGAACCTCCTATCCCTGTTAACTATTATCCAGATGATAACCCTGATAAAGATCCTCGCGCCACATGGCGTAGTCATGGGCATCTACTTTTTAGTAATTGGTTGAACTACTGCGTTTATCAACAAACTCCGTATGATTTAGCTGACTTTTCAGAAGATAACTTTACTACTGACGAATAACAAAAAAAGGCATGTCATTTAAAATGACATGCCTTTTTTAATGATTGAATTTAGAACAATCAAACCATCTATTTATTTTGCTCAGCTTCTTTTTCTAAGCGTTTTGCTTTTTGAATAAGAGGAATAATGGTCATTCCTTGAATCAATATTGAGAACATTACGACGGAGTAGGTCATGACCATGATGATCTCTTTAACATCGATGTTTTTCTCAGGGATAACCATGATTCCAGAAGGTATGGAGATTGCCATTGCGATTGCCAGTCCTCCTCTTAGACCACCCCAGGTGAGTATTTTTACTGACATAGGGTTATAAGTTCTAAATCGACTGAAACCGATATAGGTTAACTTCACACTTAGATAGCGCGCGACTAATACTAACGGTACGGCTATAACCATCATCGTCCAATCTTCATGATGGAATTCAAACAGCAGCATCGACATACCAATAAGCAAGAATAAAATCCCATTTAAGAATTCGTCTATCAACTCCCAAAAGTGCTCTAAGCTACTGTAACTTTCTTCAGTGAAGCCAGTATTGCGAGTCCAGTTACCAATGATAATGCCAGAAACAACCATAGATAGAGGCCCTGAAACCCCTATTACTTCTGCAAATACATACCCTGTTGAAGGGATTAATAAAGTCAGTAGCAACTGCATAGAGTGGTCGTCTATAGAGCTAATTAACTTATGGAATAGCAGACCCAATACAAAGCCATACAGAATGCCACCGATAGCCTCTTGTAAGAATAAGGTTGAAACAGAAGCCATTGTTGGAGCTTCGCTACCGAAAGCTATCGTATATAGAGTGACAAAGATAACTAGACCAAAGCCATCGTTAAATAATGATTCCCCTTCAACTTGCGTAGATATGCGCGCTGGAGCTTTTAGTTTTTTTACGATAGCCAAAACCGCAATTGGATCGGTCGGTGAGATCAGAGCGCCGAACAACAAGCAATAAATTAGGTCTAGATTAAAGCCCAATAGTATAAAAATCTGATGTAGAGAAAACCCGATAAAGAAGGTTGAGAATAACGTCGCACCTAAAGCAAGAACGGTAATTTCCCATTTTTGATCTTTTAGATGCTTTAGCTTAATGCCAAGACCGCCAGCAAATAGCAGGAAGCCAAGAATTCCATTTAATAAAAAGTCTTCGAAATTAATCGATGCAATGGTTTCTCTCGCCACATGAGATAGCTTGAATAACCCTGCTTGCCCAGCAATGATGACTCCCAAAGAGAGTAACAATGCACCGGCCGTAATGGCTATTGTTGTTTGTAATTTGCCAATTCTACTATTGATATAGGTTATCAATATTGCTCCAGCAGCTAAAAAACACAGCGTGTGGTAGGCTTCCATTTCCTTCTCCTAAATTTAACCCGCCTCATCACTGTGAGACAAAATAATACCGAGATCAAATAAACTTACTCGTAACACTCATCATAGCGTTAAATAGCTCACTTTAGACGTCTAGAAATCTAATTTTTCTGTGATAGGATAATAGGTTAAAAGTGACACACCTCAGCAGGACGCAGTATGAGAGATCAATTAGCAAATCAGTTAAAAAAACGCATTCTTTTAATCGATGGTGGCATGGGCACCATGATTCAAAATGAAAAACTAGAAGAAGAAGACTTTCGAGGCGATCGTTTTACTGACTGGCACTGTGACCTAAAAGGTAATAATGATTTACTTGTTCTTACTCAGCCACAGCTTATCAAGCAAATCCACAGCGATTACTTAGAAGCAGGCGCTGATATTCTAGAAACTAACACCTTCAACTCAACCACCATTGCGATGGCGGACTATGATATGGAGGAGTTGAGTGCGGAAATTAACTTTGCAGCCGCTAAATTAGCGCGTGAAGCGGCTGATGAATGGACACAAAAAACGCCGGACAGACCTCGCTATGTTGCTGGTGTTTTAGGTCCAACAAATAGAACTTGTTCGATCTCTCCTGATGTCAATGATCCTGGCTTTCGAAATGTTAGTTTTGATGAACTGGTTGTCGCGTATAAAGAATCGACTCTGGCGTTAATAGAGGGTGGTTCTGATTTTATTTTGATCGAAACCATCTTTGATACTCTTAATGCTAAAGCTTGTGCGTTTGCTGTTGAAACTGTTTTTGAGGAAATAGGTTCGTCACTTCCGGTGATGATTTCAGGAACAATCACTGATGCATCAGGCCGAACCTTGTCAGGCCAAACGACAGAAGCATTCTATAACTCTTTACGACACGTTAACCCTATTTCATTTGGTTTGAACTGTGCTCTTGGTCCTGATGAACTGCGTCCATACGTAGAAGAGCTCTCTCGTATTTCAGAAACCTTTATTTCCGTCCACCCCAATGCTGGTTTACCTAACGCCTTTGGTGAATATGACTTATCTCCTGAGGATATGGCAGAGCATATTCATGAATGGGCTAACTCAGGTTTCCTTAACCTTGTTGGTGGTTGTTGTGGTACGACACCTGAACACATCCGAGCGATGGCAGAAGCGGTTGATAATGTAACGCCTCGCGCATTACCCGACATTAAGCCCGCTTGTCGTTTATCTGGTTTAGAGCCTCTATCCATAGAAAAAGAAACTCTATTTCTGAATGTGGGTGAGAGAACAAACGTTACCGGTTCTGCTCGCTTTAAGCGCTTAATAAAAGAAGAGCTGTATGAAGAAGCTCTAGATGTTGCCAGACAACAAGTTGAAAACGGTGCTCAGATCATCGATATCAATATGGATGAAGGGATGCTTGATGCCGAAGCGTGTATGGTTCGCTTCCTTAATCTATGTGCCTCTGAACCTGAAATATCCAAAGTACCGATCATGGTCGATTCCTCTAAGTGGGAAGTCATCGAAGCGGGCTTAAAGTGTATTCAGGGCAAGGGGATTGTTAACTCAATCTCTATGAAAGAAGGCAAAGAAAAATTTGTCGAGCAAGCTAAGTTAATTCGTCGCTATGGCGCAGCAGTTATCGTGATGGCCTTTGATGAAGTTGGCCAAGCGGATACTCGTGAACGTAAAGTTGAAATTTGTACTAACGCCTACAACATTCTTGTTGATGAAGTTGGTTTCCCTGCTGAAGACATTATTTTTGACCCTAATATCTTTGCTGTTGCGACAGGTATCGACGAGCACAATAACTATGCGGTTGATTTTATAGAAGCGGTTGCTGATATTAAACGCACACTTCCGCACGCAATGATCTCCGGAGGCGTGTCTAACGTTTCATTCTCATTTCGCGGTAACAATTACGTACGTGAAGCCATTCATGCGGTATTCCTATACCACTGTTTCAAAAACGGCATGGATATGGGGATCGTTAACGCCGGTCAATTAGAGGTTTACGATAACGTCCCTGACAAGCTTCGCGAAGCAGTCGAAGACGTTATTCTTAACCGCCGCGATGATGGTACTGAGCGATTACTGGATATTGCTGGTGAATATCGAGAAAACGGTGTTGGCCCTAAAGATGAGGGCGTGGTACTTGAATGGCGTAGCTGGCCTGTAGAAAAACGTCTTGAACATGCACTTGTTAAAGGCATTACCGAATTTATTATCGAAGATACAGAAGAAGCCCGTTTAAATGCCAGCAAGCCAATAGAGGTCATTGAAGGGCCTTTAATGGATGGCATGAATGTGGTGGGTGATTTATTTGGTGAAGGTAAAATGTTTTTACCTCAGGTAGTGAAGTCAGCTCGTGTAATGAAGCAAGCTGTTGGCCACCTTGAGCCTTTTATTGATGCGTTAAAAGAGGTAGGCCAAACTAACGGTAAAATCCTATTAGCTACTGTAAAAGGCGATGTTCATGATATCGGAAAGAACATTGTCGGCGTTGTTCTGCAATGTAATAACTATGACATCGTTGATCTTGGGGTTATGGTTCCTTGTGATAAAATCTTAAAAGTGGCTAAGGAAGAAAACGTAGATATTATCGGCCTATCAGGGTTGATCACACCATCTCTAGATGAAATGGTCCACGTTGCAAAAGAGATGGAGCGTCAAGGCTTCAACTTACCTCTGCTTATTGGTGGCGCAACCACTTCTAAAGCCCATACCGCAGTTAAGATTGAACAGAATTACTCTGAGCCTGTTGTTTATGTTAACAATGCATCTCGCGCTGTTGGGGTATGCTCTGCGTTGCTTTCTGCTGCGCAGAAACCAGCATTTACTGAAAAGTTGAATCTTGATTACGATCGAGTCCGAGAGCAACACGCCAGAAAACGTCCTAAGACACCGCCAGTGACTCTAGAAAAAGCACGAGCGAATAAAGTCGCCATCGATTGGCAAGCTTATACTCCACCGATGCCGCAGCAATTAGAACCTGTGGTGATTAAAGATATGAGCGTATCGGTATTGCGTGACTATATTGATTGGACCCCATTTTTCATGACTTGGAGCTTGATGGGTAAATACCCTACGATTTTGAAACATGAAGTAGTGGGAGAAGAAGCTCAGCGCCTATTTAAAGATGCCAATGATCTACTCGATCAGATAGAAGCGGACGGGATCATCAAAGCCAACGGAATGTGCCAAATGTTCCCTGCGAATAGTGTGGGTGATGACATTGAAGTGTATACAGATGAGTCTCGTACCACCGTGGCGAAAACACTGCATCACCTAAGACAACAAACCAAGAAACCAAAAGGCTTTAACTACTGCTTGAGTGATTATATTGCGCCTAAAGATAGTGGATTAAAAGATTGGATTGGTGGTTTTGCGGTAACCGGTGGTATTGGCGAGAGAGAAGTTGCTGACGCTTATAAAGCCGCAGGTGATGATTACAATGCCATTATGATTCAAGCAGTTTCGGATCGTTTAGCCGAAGCGTTTGCAGAATATCTGCATCAACAAGTGCGTATCAAAATTTGGGGATACAGTGCTGATGAGCAATTGAGTAACGATGATCTTATTCGTGAAAAGTACCAAGGTATTCGTCCTGCGCCGGGTTACCCTGCTTGTCCTGAACATACTGAAAAAGGGCCGTTGTGGGAGTTAATGAATGTCGAAGAAACCATTGGCATGTCACTAACAACCAGTTATGCGATGTGGCCTGGTGCTTCAGTTTCTGGTTGGTATTTCTCGCATCCTGATTGTCGCTATTTTGCTATTGCGCAGATCCAAGAAGACCAAGCGAAAGACTATGCCGAACGTAAAGGTTGGGAGTGGTTAGAGGCTGAAAAATGGTTAGGGCCAAACCTTAACGCTTAATATAAAAATGGGGCTTAAAAGCCCCATTTTTTATTACTGATTATTCGTGTTCAAATAATTCTCTGTGTAACTGCTGAACAGCGTGTCGAGCATACGATTCATGCAGTAAGAAACATAGGTTATGACAGCTTGCCCCATAACAAATCATTCTTAAATTATAGTCTTCTAAAGTACCAAAGATCTGTTTTGCCGTTCCTTTAGCTTGCCCCATCTCATTACCAATTAGAGCGACTAAACTTAAGTTGTGTTCAACAACTACTGAGCATAACTCTTCAAGTTCCTTTTGTGCTGCGGGTGGTAATTTAGGCGATCCGCCTTGTGTATTCGTGCGATCTAAAGTGAGAGAGACACTAATTTCAGAAGTCGTGATTAGATCGACCGATACTTTATGTTGAGCCAGTATGGTGAATACTTTGGCTAAAAAGCCACTGGCTTGGAACATATTGAGGCTTTTTAAGGTAATTAAAGTCTGATTACCACGCAGTGTTACTGCTCTAAATAATGGTGCGCTTGCGACTTCTTGTTTTACCCATGTACCGCCAAGTTGTGGCTCTTTTGACGATCCTACAAACACCGGGATCTTGTGTCTCAAGGCTGGGACTAGAGTCGATGGATGTAAAATCTTAGCACCAAAATTGGCCATCTCTGAGGCTTCAGCAAAGCTGATTTCTTTAATTGGATGCGCTTTAGGTGCTATGCGAGGATCGGTAGTATAGATCCCCGGAACATCAGTCCAAATTTCTAGGCCAGAAGCGGAAATAGCTTCTGCTATTAATGCCGCGCTATAGTCACTGCCACCTCGTCCCAATGTGGTTGTTTTGTTGTTGAGATCCGAGCCAATAAAGCCTTGTGTCACTACGATTGAATCTTTGCAAATTGGTGCTAAATGAGTTTGTGCAGCAATGCTAATTTCATCAAGTAAAGGCTCAGCATTACCAAACACCGATGTGGTTTTCATTACAGTACGAATATCAAAACGCTGCGCGGTGTGGCCACGTTCGCATATGATCTGACAGAGAATGTGCGTTGACATCAATTCACCACAAGAGACTAATTGATCGGTCAATTGCTCACTAGGTTCATTAATCGCTTTTTCGGCACATTGAGATACTTTAGTGAGAATCTCATTGATTTCATTAGTAATGGTTTGAGGTTGTTTTAACTGATTAATAATGGAGAAGTGAATATCGACTAATTGCTTAAGACGCTGTTCACGTTGAACTTGATCGGCAACACCATTCGCTAATTCGACTAAAATATTGGTTACGCCAGAGCAGGCGCTGATCACAACAAGTTTTGTGTGAGGGTTATTTTCTACGATGGCTGCGCATCGGTTCATTGCCTCAAAGTTTGCTACGCTGGTGCCACCAAATTTAGCGACGTTGATTTTGCTCACAGTCTATCTCCATTAATCCTTCAAAATATACAAATACTCATATTACGTAATGATACGAGTAAAAAGTGTGTGTTACTCATCACGCACTTAATGAAAAGAGTTTGTCCTAATTACCCTATGCTGATAATCAACTCTTGAATCTTCATTGAACTGGTTTGTATAAATTATGTCAACGCCTTAATACATATCGTTAGTTTTTTAACTACCGCATACTTCTGCTATATGTTGATTGAGTGTCATTTTTCTATGCAATAACCTGTATAGGTCATTTTTTAGCAAGGTTTAATTATGCGCAGCTTCAATCCTCCTCAACGAACATTAATGGGACCGGGTCCTTCCGATATTTCACCTCAGGTTTTACAAGCGTTATCTCGTCCAACTATTGGTCATTTAGACCCTCTTTTTATTGAGATGATGGATGAATTGAAACTATTACTTAAATACGCCTTTCAGACGGAGAATGAGTTTACGATTGCTTTATCCGCCCCCGCAAGTGCTGGAATGGAAGCGTGCTTTGTTAACTTGGTTCAGCCTGGAGAGAAGGTCATTGTTTGTCGCAATGGTGTGTTTGGCGAGAGAATGCGTCAAAACGTAGAACGCTGTGGCGGAGTTGCGATTGTGGTTGATGATGAGTGGGGTTGCCCTGTTTCTGAAGCTAAACTGCAAAGTGCTGTAGAGCAGAATCCCGATGCAATTGCGGTTGCTTTTGTGCATGCCGAGACTTCAACGGGAGCATTAAGTGATGCGAAAGCCTTATCTAGAATTGCTAAATCTCAAGATATGCTGGTGATTGTGGATGCCGTAACCTCTCTTGGTGGCGTTCCTTTATTAGTGGATGAGTGGCAGTTGGATGCAGTGTATTCGGGAAGTCAAAAATGTCTCTCGTGTACGCCAGGACTATCGCCTTTAACCTTTTCTAGCCAAGCTATTGCGAAGATAGAATCAAGAACACAGCCCATTCAAAGTTGGTTCTTAGATCAGAGTTTAGTCTTAGGATATTGGAGTGGCGAAGGCAAGCGAGCCTATCACCATACTGCACCGGTCAATAGCTTGTACGCATTACATGAATCTTTATTAATGCTGCAACAAGAAGGGTTAGAAAATGCTTGGCAACGACATGCAGATGCTCATCAGCAGTTAAAACAAGGTCTGTCAAAACTTGGGATTCAGTTTGTGGTAGAAGAAGAGTATCGATTGCCTCAATTGAATGCGATTTATGTGCCGGAAGGCATTGATGATGCAGTTGTTCGCCAGCGTTTATTGAATGAATACAATCTTGAAATTGGTGCCGGGCTTGGCGATTTAGCCGGTAAAGCATGGCGTATTGGGTTAATGGGGTATGGTGCCCGCAAGGAAAATATCGCACTTTGCTTACAGGCACTTAAAGAGGTGTTATAGATTAGTCAAAGTCAGTCTTTGCTGGTGGCACTATTTTGAGTAGTACTTACCGCATGACTGGCTTTAACTTTGATTAGTGAGACTGAATCAAAATCAACTCGCGGAAATAAAAACTTAGCCTCGCCACGAATGGCATTGGCTAGTTGATCTTGATCCAATGCTTGATAAGCAATAATCAGATTTTTATACAAAGCAGGTCGTGGTTTCTCTTTAATAAAGGGTAAAGACCAATCCACATAAGCTTGAATATGCTGTTTTTGTTTGGTGGCAATTCCAATGTTGAGTAAGGTGCTATGAATGTCCCATTCATAACGATCTTTCCAAGCTATTGGATTAGTGACTTGCTCTAAAATATCCGGGTTCTTAGGTTTTGATTGCTCAAACTTGGTTAATACATAGTTGGTGTGCAAGGCAGTCAACATGTAGGCGCAAGTTAATATGGGTAATAAAAGACTGCTACTGCGTAAGCAAAGCTTACTCAAACGTCCAAAACTAAATTGGCGATAGCGAGCAGTACGTTGATCGACCCAATATAGTAAAATAATAAAGGTTACCCAGTGTATGGCTGAGTGATAGAAAGGGTATTCCAATTGTGTATGTAGGACGATAGGAATAAACAGAGCTAAGATGCCAATTCGCGTTCCCGACCTCACCATATATAAGCGATATAATACAAATCCCATCGCAAGAAATATGGCAATAATGGGAACAATCCCTCCTTCAATTCCCCACATTAATAGCTCATTGTGAGGGTGATCCATCGAAGGCAATCCGGCAGGATAATCAGGATTTAACTGATGTTGTCTTGCGGTATAAACCATATACGCAGATTCAAACTGACCATACCCATAACCAGATAAAGGTCGTTCGATGATCATATCAATACCTTGTGGGAAGGTATAAGCCCGAGCACTTTCCAAATCAGCTTTTTGACTCAGTAATGATTCACTGCTTCCTGTTTGCCCCATACCTAAGCCAATCACTATTCCCGCTATAAGTAGTGAGCACCAGATTATTGCGCGTGATTTGAGGGCAAATCGATATAGGTAAGGCAAGATCATTGCGGTTGCTAACAGTGCTCCAAGCCATCCTGTCCTAGAGGCGAGAACAACCAACAGAGGCACTGTCAGTAGTGGTATTGCGTACAAAAATAGAATCTTTTGACGCCAACTTAGGTATTTGTCGTGCGGTTGTCTTGCAAGTAAATATCCTGATAACACTAATCCTGTGGCCAAAAAGCTCGCCATCACATTGGGCTGTTGAAATATCCCATAAGGACGATTTCTTACGGTGTTATAACCAAATGGATTACCTGGGGTTAATAGGGTGTATTGTACCCAGCCCCAAATAGCTTCGATGGCAACCGCGATTAAGATAAACCACAGCAGTCGTTGTTTTTCTTCGTTGCTGAATCTGAATTGTTGAAAAGATAAAAATAAAAAAAATCCTGCCCACAATCCCGTTATTCTCGGTAGGGCGATTTCAACATTCGCATTGGGCAATAGGATGGGTAAAGTCATTAATAAACAACTGATACCAAGAACGACCGTCATTTTTGAGTATTTAATAACTTGGTTAGTCGCAGTTTGATAGGTGGCGATGCCCAAAACAATACTCAAGAAAATCCACACAGGAGGATTAAAAGACAGGGCTAAGCCTGAGCCTCCAGGGTTGGGAAAGAAAAAATGCATGGCAACAAGGAACATAATTCCTATCGATAACAGAAAACGTCGATTAAAAGGAACTTTAGCCGTTTTAGTTTCAAGTGATGTACCTGTGGTTAACAGGGTTGCCATGAGTGATTTCCTTTGTTTATTTAAGCATTGCTTTTAAGAAGTGAGCAGTATGTGAGCCTTTCACTTTTGCTACCTGCTCTGGGGTACCAGTGGCAATGATATCGCCGCCGCCTTGTCCGCCTTCAGGCCCAAGATCGACTATCCAATCTGCAGTTTTGATGACATCCAGATTGTGTTCAATTACCACCACGGTATTTCCATGATCACGAAGTCGATGTAAAACAGTAAGTAGCTGTTGTATATCATGAAAATGTAGCCCAGTGGTAGGCTCATCTAAAATATACAGTGTTTTACCTGTATCACGTTTAGACAGTTCTCTGGCTAATTTAACTCGCTGAGCTTCACCACCAGAAAGGGTGGTTGCCGCTTGCCCTAGTCGAATATAAGAAAGGCCAACATCAATTAGTGTTTTGAGTTTTCTCGCAATTACCGGTACAGGTTCAAAGAAGGTATAAGCATCTTCAACCGTCATCCCTAGCACTTCGTCTATGGACTTACCTTTGTATTTAACCTCTAACGTTTCGCGGTTGTAGCGTTTTCCCTTACAAGAGTCACAAGGCACATAGACATCAGGTAAAAAGTGCATTTCTACCTTAATCACGCCATCACCTTGGCAGGCTTCACAGCGTCCACCGCGCACATTAAAGCTGAATCGACCGGGTTTATATCCGCGAGAACGTGACTCTTGAGTCCCGGCAAATAGCTCACGAATAGGGGTAAATATACCAGTGTACGTGGCAGGGTTTGAACGAGGCGTACGACCTATAGGGCTTTGGTCAATATCAATCACTTTGTCGAAGTGTTGTATGCCATCAATAGTCTTATAAGGACTTGGGTTGCTGGTGGTTGCGCCGTTTAATTCTCGGTGTGCGATCTTAAAGAAAGTATCATTAATTAAGGTCGATTTACCCGAACCAGAAACCCCTGTTACGCAAGTAAATAGACCGCAAGGGATGGTGAGATTGACACTATTAAGGTTGTTACCTGTTGCACCTTTTAGAACGAGCAGCTTTTCTTTATCAACTGGTGTACGTTTCTTGGGAATTGCAATTTCTTTAGTGCCGTTAAGGTATTGCCCCGTCAGAGATTTTGGATTATTGATGATCTCTTCATAAGTCCCTTCCGCAACGACATAACCACCGTGTACACCCGCGCCAGGGCCGATATCAATAATATGGTCAGCAGTGCGGATAGCATCTTCATCATGTTCAACAACCAGTACCGTATTACCTAGATCTCGCAAGTGGGTTAGGGTGCCAAGCAAGCGTTCATTATCTCGTTGATGAAGACCAATAGAAGGCTCATCAAGTACATACATAACACCCACAAGACCTGCACCTATCTGGCTTGCTAAACGAATACGCTGTGCTTCCCCACCAGAAAGAGTGTCGGCACTGCGAGATAAGTTGAGGTAATTAAGGCCCACATTAACTAAAAATCGTAAACGATCATTAATCTCTTTCATGATCTTTTCGGCTATTTGTGCTTTTTGTCCTTCAAGTTGCATTGTTTCGAAGAAATTCAACGCCTCATTAATGCTCATTTCAACGATGCTAGGTAAAGGCGTATCTTGTACAAAAACGTTTCGAGCTTCTTGTCTCAAGCGGGTGCCATCACAGCTAGTACAAGAGCAAGTGGATATGTATTTAGAAAGATCCTCTCTAACTGAGTTGGATTCTGTATCGTGATAGCGACGTTCTAGTGTATTGAGAATGCCTTCAAATGAATGAGTTTTGACACGAATATCGCCACGATCATTGATGTATTTAAATTCAATTTCAGTTTGTCCTGAGCCATTAAGGATAACGGCTTTGATCTTTTTCGATAAAGATTTGAAAGGGGCATATAAATCAAATTTATAATGATCGGCTAGCGCTCCAAGCATTTGGAAGTAGTAATAGTTTTTTTGATCCCAGCCTTTGATTGCACCTTCTGCAATGCTGAGGTTTTCATCCACAACCACTCGGCTTTCATCAAAATACTGCTGAACACCAAGACCGTCACAGGTATGACATGCGCCAGCTGGGTTGTTAAATGAGAACAATCTCGGCTCTAACTCTTGCATGCTATAGCCACAATGTGGACAGGCGAAATTAGCAGAGAAAATAATCTCTTCATCATCGCTTTTGTCCATTGATGTGATGACTGCGATCCCACCAGATAGCTCAAGTGTTGTTTCAAAAGATTCGGCAAGACGCTGCTGAAGATCACTACGAACTTTGAATCGATCAACGATGACTTCAATCGTATGTTTTTTATGAAGCTCTAATGTCGGTGGATCGGAAAGATCGCAAATATCCCCATCCACACGAGCACGAATAAAACCTTGCGCGGCAAGGTTTTCAAAAGTTTTGACGTGCTCACCTTTACGCTCTTTCACAATCGGTGCCAACAACATCATTTTAGAGCCTTCCGGTAGCTCTAAAACCTTATCGACCATTTGGCTGATAGTTTGTGCCGATAGGGGAACCTTATGTTCAGGACAGCGAGGTTCACCTACGCGAGCATATAGAAGACGAAGATAATCATAGACTTCAGTAATCGTTCCCACAGTTGAGCGCGGGTTATGAGAGGTTGATTTCTGCTCTATTGAGATAGCGGGTGATAGACCTTCTATGTGGTCAACATCGGGCTTTTCCATCAAGGATAAAAATTGACGAGCATAAGCAGATAAAGACTCAACATATCGACGCTGCCCTTCGGCATATAACGTATCGAAAGCTAAAGATGATTTCCCTGAACCAGAAAGGCCAGTAATAACCGTCAGTTTATCTCTTGGAATGGTGAGATTGATGTTTTTTAGGTTGTGGGTTCTAGCACCACGAACGTCGATAGTGTCCATCTAATCCTGCTTAATAACAATATTTATAACGATAATCATCTGCCAAGTATTACATAGCTTTAAACGACTGCAAATAAATACTGGATAAAAAAACAGTGACACTAGGTCACTGTTTTTAGGATTTAATAAACGATAGCGATTAAATGATAGCGATTAAGCGGTAGGCTCTTTAAGAGTCGTGTGCTTGCCAAGCTCTGTGGCTGTTTTATCTTTTAGGTAGATATTTTCAAAGCAGTAGTTTGTTGCTTCGATGTAGCCTTCAACGCTACCACAGTCAAAACGAGTACCTTTAAATTTGTATGCAAGTACACAGCCTGCTTTTGCTTGTTTAAGCAGTGCATCAGTAATTTGAATCTCGCCACCTTTACCTGGTTCTGTTTCTTCAATAAGGTCAAAGATATCAGGAGTCAGAATGTAACGACCGATAATCGCTAGGTTGCTTGGCGCTGTACCTTGCTCTGGTTTTTCTACCATGTCATCAACACGAATAATATCATCTTTGATCATTTCGCCTTTGATTACGCCGTATTTGTGCGTTTCATCTTCTGGCACTTCTTGAACTGCAACAATAGAACAGCGGAACTGCTTATACAGCGCGGCCATTTGCGCCAGAACACCTTGCTGTTCGTTAACACATAAGTCATCAGCAAGTACCACAGCAAAAGGTTCATCACCAATAAGCTCACGACCAGTCAAAATTGCATGACCTAAGCCTTTCATTTCACGCTGACGAATATAAGTAAAGTTAGCTGACTCAATGACATTACGAAT
The DNA here is from genome assembly GCF_001676025.1 of Vibrio sp. UCD-FRSSP16_30. GTDB lineage: Bacteria > Pseudomonadota > Gammaproteobacteria > Enterobacterales > Vibrionaceae > Vibrio. The sequence goes on along the minus strand of NZ_LZFW01000002.1, from coordinate 299,876 downwards.
ATCAACTAGTAGCTCTTCTTTATTAGTGCCTTGAATTTGATGCTCTAGCTCATAGTTTTTATCAAAATGATCCATGATAGAGTGCTTGCCTCGACCGGTAACGATACACATTGCATTCATACCAGCTTGAATTGCCTCTTCAACACCATATTCGATAAGTGGTTTGTTCACCACTGGCATCATTTCTTTTGGCATTGATTTAGTTGCAGGAAGAAATCGTGTTCCGTAGCCCGCAGCCGGGAAAAGACATTTTTTAATCATAAGGAGTAACCTAACTGAATCATTATTATAAAATTGTTGTGCATAACTCTATCATTAGAATTCGCCGATATAAAATACAGTTAGGTTAAATTTACCGTTTTATTACTTTTAAACAAAAATCACGGTAAAACCATCGTGAAAATTAGGGCAAAAAGTGATGAGCCCACAGCACAGCTTCTTCTCTATTTTTGACTTTGATTTTACGGAAAATCTTATATAGATGAGATTTAATAGTGTGCTCGCTGATAAATAATTGCTCAGCTAAACCATAATTTGATTTACCAATTCTCAACGCTTCTAAAACTTCCATTTCTCGCCGAGTGAGATTAATGGTATGCGGCGGCGCGTAGCGTATCAGTACCGATTGATAATAAGACAGCAGTTGTTCATTTACGCTACTACTTAACCATGAGTGGCCTTTACTCAAGGCTTGAATTGCATTAACACTATCTTCAAAAGACTGTTGTTTGTAGAAAATACCTCTTATACGACCATATTTAAGTAGATCGGTTGTTTTGAGGTGTAAAGGTGCTTGTGTGATAACCATATTAATATTTTGCCCTGGTAAACTAGGGTTTTCAAAATCAATGGGATCGAAAGTAGGGTCATTATAATCTACTAAGATAATTGGCTTCATATTGGACTTATAACATTGATGCCACTGAGTGAGAGGATACAACGGTACCTCAGACTCATCTTGTAGTTTCTGTACAAACTCATCACTAAACCCACAGTTCTCATGCAAAAAAATCTGAGAATTAATTCCATTAAAATACATACTTCATCTCCCTGTTACCTACGGTCAGTCTCTTGTATATCCTTGCCAATTGAGAAACTTGACACTAACTTTTTGCGATTGTATTCAATAAGAACGGCCATTATATGCCGTTCATTGCATAAAATTGCGAAATATCTCGAAAAAAATGCAAAGAAGTGTTTCTGGTTTTTCCAATAAGTTATGCAGTAGTGCATCTTCTCGAATACACTTTCTAGTGATTTAAGTAGTCCGTTAGGCGTGCTATGCTTGGCGTAATAGTGACAACTAAAAAATAAATGGAGCGATACATGGCTAGCCGTGGCGTCAACAAAGTAATAATTATGGGTAACTTAGGACAAGATCCTGAGGTTCGTTTCGCCGCAAATGGCAATGCAATTGCAAACATTACCATTGCAACGTCTGAAACTTGGCGTGATAAAGCAACGGGCGAGCAGCGTGAAAAAACAGAATGGCACCGTGTTGTTCTATTTGGTAAAACAGCTGAGATCGCTGGTGAATATCTTAAAAAAGGTTCACAAGTTTATGTAGAAGGCCAATTACAAACACGTAAATGGCAAGATCAGTCTGGTCAAGACCGCTATACAACAGAAGTTGCTGTGCAATGGCCAACAGGTCAAATGCAGCTACTAGGTTCTCGTCAAGGTGGCGGTCAAGGTGCTGGTCAATCTCAAGGTCAGTACAATAACAACGCACCACAAGCGAATAATCAGCAGCAAGGTAACTGGGGTCAACCTCAACAACCTCAAGCTCAGCAATCACAACCAGCTCAACAACAAAAACCTCAACAGGCTCCTCAGCAATACAATGAGCCTCCAATGGATTTTGATGATGACATCCCGTTCTAAAAAGTGGCTCTTTTAGCTTAGAGCACGATTTATTGATAATAATCAGTAAAGAACACACAAAATGGTCCCGAAAAGGGGCCATTTTTGGTAACTAGAGCTTATTTTTCTAGCATAATAGTTTTATTCACGTCTAACCTGTATATCCTATAGATTATGAATGAAATTCAAGGACTGAATATTCATGAGAGCAACCCCCTCATTAAAGCTTAGTACCCGTTTGGTTGCGTTTGTGACCATGATTGTTATCGGGGCTGTGTTTATCCTTTTTGTAGGAGGCGCATTATCGCTGAAACAATTAGGTCAGGAATACACCAAGCACTCTGTTCAAAGTATTAGTAAAGTTATCGACCAGCAATTGTTGGAGCATGTTGATGGCAGTGAACTGCGTCGTTGGATACCAAAGCTAATCAAAGCCAGTAATATTATTGAGCTTGAAGTCGCTACGCCCCATGCTGTGGTATTTCAGTATTTTGATACCGAAGCTCGTTTTGATAAAACACGTTTAATTACCATTTCGACACCTCTTACCCTAAATCCCTCTTATCGAGTCGATGTTAAGCTTTTACCGCCTTACATCGGATACAGTTATTCAATAGGGGCGCTTTCATCAATTACTTTGGCATTTGGCTTAATTGTTATTTGTTTAATGCAAGGTGTGCGCTGGTTAAAAAAACAATTGCAAGGATCTGAGCTGCTGGAAGAGCGAGCACGAATGATCTTAGCCGGTCGGGTAGAGCAGTACGCAGTTGGTGATCATTTAGAGTGGCCTTATACCGCCAGTGAAGCATTGGATAAATTAATTGCAGAACTGCAAGATGCGAGGCAAGAGAGAAGCCGATTTGACACGTTTATTCGCTCTCAGACTTTTCTTGATAAATTAACCGGAGCGGCTAACCGCTTATCATTTGATAACAAGCTTGAGTCTACTTTGACTGAAAGTGCTGCCGCTGGTGGCATTATTATGATTCAAGTAAATGATTGGATTGATATAAGAGATACTTTAAGTAAAGAGCAAAAAGATCGCTTTATTGTGGCGCTTGGCGATGCATTAAGTAACTGTATTAATCGTTTTCCAGATGTGGTGTTTGCTCGTTATTTTGATTCGACATTTACCGTGCTCATTCCTAATCAGTCTCAAGTTGAAATATCTAATCTGGCCTCACAGATCCTTAAGCAAGTCGGTAAGCTAGAGCCACTTGAAGGGCTTGATCCTGATAATTGGCTACACGCGGGAATGACAGTCTATAAGCAAGGCGAACGTAAGAGCGACATTCTTAATGAAGTTGAGACTGCGCTTAAAAGTGCTCAACTAGAAGGTTCGAACAATTGGAGTCGCTTTAATAAGCATAGTGCACCTTCTTCAGAGCGAGGAAGTGTTCGCTGGCGCACCCTATTTGATAAACAGTTAGATGCAGATAAGCTAATTTTAATTAAGCAGCCTTGCTATTTGTTAAATGATTCAGGTGAAGAGACATTAATCCATTATGAGATCTTTACTCGAATACTGGATGAGAAGGGTGAGATCCTTAAAGCATCCAAATTTAGCCCTGCAATAAGACAAGTAGGTTATGAAAGACAACTAGATAGAAATGTCCTATTAAATGTTATTAAGTTTTTAAAGAAAGATAGTCAAGGTTCATGTTATTCTGTCAACTTATACGCTCAGCCTTTCAAATATCGCTCTCACTTTGATTGGTTTAGAGATGAGTTATTGCAACTTACTCCAGAGCAGAGACAAAGATTATCCTTTGAATTTATGGAAGGTCCGATGGTGACTTACCTTGACGCAATACGTCGGGTGTTAAGAATGTTATCTGGCTTAGGCTGTAAAGTGATTGTGAACCAAGCAGGGCGAACAATCATTAGCTCACACTATATTAAAGATTCCACAATAGACTATCTTAAATTACATCGCAGTTTAGTTCGTAATATTGAAAATCGTTCAGAAAATCAACTGTATATCAGAAGTCTTATCGGAGCTTGTGCTAATAGCAAAACAAAAGTTATTGCTGTTGGTGTAGAAACAAAGCGTGAGTGGAAACAGCTTGTCGATTTGGGTATTGATGGCGGTCAAGGTCGTTTCTTTACCGAAGAAAGTGATTTTATTGCCTCGTCACTGACTCAAAAATTGAAAGCGAAATCGACTATTCCGGGTAGAAGGAATAGATGGAAAAACAAGAGCCACTAATGTTCTCTAACTTGGTTGGTTCAATTAATGCAGCTCAATTAATGCTAAATGGTATGTGTAATGACATGGTTGTCGAAATTTAAAAAATTAAAGTCATCAAAGGATGATGATTTTCAATTAGTCATTGTTATTCAGGCAGATGCAATATATCTGTCGGATTTATCCCGCCCTCAAGAAGCGCCGGAACTTTATCCTATTGCCCATGGTAATTGGGAAGAAGCACTAAAAGAGTCATTATCGAGTAAGTCCTCTAAGGGCCGTGCGTGCATTGTGTTGGGATCTCAACACTACCAAAGCTATCAGTTAGACAAGCCTCAACTTCCAAAAGAAGAATGGTCAGTAGCACTACCATTTTTACTTAAAGATCTAATTAGCGAAAAGTTCACCGATATTGTTGCTGATGCCAGTTTGATGCCTGACGGGCAGAAAATACAGGCTTACATTATTACCAAACGTACTTTGCAAGTTGTGTTAGATGTCAGTCAATCTAACAATATTAATGTTACTAGAGTCATTACAGAAGATGAAATTTGGGGACATTCAGCAACTCAGCAAAGCAGTTTTCTTTTATTAAGACGCAGTGTCAATGACGGTTATAAGTTGGCTGCCTATGTCGATGGTATGCCGGTATTTAATCGTAGCCTGCGTGGTATTGCCGCTCCTATTACCGGAGAAAACGGCTCGCCATCAATGTACGACTCTCTTGCGTTAGATATTCAGCGTAGTGCCGATTATCTGGCTGCGGCTATGCCGCAATCTTCTTTCACGCAGTTATTTGTCTGCTGTGATGAAGATAATATCGAAGCATTAATTGCTCAATTACAAGATACAGTTAATCCCAAAATCAGCGCTCTATCATCACCTCATTTACCGTGTGGTATTGAGCTATGTCGAATTGTTGCGGAATTATCGTCATTTAGTATTAACCTTTATCCTGAGCATTTACGACCTCAACGAGAATTACTGACTCTCAATAAAGTGGTTGGAGTTTGGGTAGTTACAACTGTAGTTATTGCAGGGTTAGCCTACTTAAACACACAACAAACAGCGCGTATTCAAGAACAATTAACTGGTATTCAGAGTCAAGCAAGACTGCTAGAAAAAAACAAATCTAGCTTACAGCAGCGTCTTGCCGAACATACGCCAACCCAAGCTAAAGTGAATGCGGCTAAAAGAATCGAACAAGATATTGAGGCGAAAAGAAGCTCATTAACTGCGGTTGCAAAGTTTGATGACTCTCAAAAAGTGGGCTACTCAGGAATTATGAGTGCGTTATCTTCCCAAGCCAGAAATGACATATCACTACAGCATATTGTAATTACCAGTACTCGTTTAGATCTGACGGGTATCGCGAGTAATCCTGCCGCAATACCAAGTTGGGTAACTCAGTTTAAGAAAGAGTTGCCGCTGGTGAGCAGAACGTTTGAATCTTTGCGCATAGGTCGAGATAAAGACAATGTTGTGACATTTGATCTGAAAGCTAAGGCTGGGGTGAAATAATGAAAGAACAATGGCTTTCGCTCTGTGAGCGCTTTTCTGAATTAAGTGAAAGAGAAAAGTGGTTAGTTTCTCTTGGTGGTTGGGTTGCGATCATTCTGCTTTGTCTGACTTTTCTATTAGATCCGGCAACGGCAGATAAAAATAGCGCACAAAAGAATTTAGACCAAGAACAACGCACTGTGCAGATGACTCAGGCGGATATTAATGTACTGGTGGCTAAATTAAAAAGAGACCCAGACGCCGAGATAGACAAGAAATTAACCAAACTCACACTGCAAAATCAAGAGCTATCGGAAGAGTTATCCGAAGTGGTGGATAGTCTTATTGCACCTAGTCAGATGGCACAATTGCTTGAAACAGTATTAAGCAGTAGCAGTAAACTCAAATTAGAATCACTGCAATCTCTTCCTGCTGAGTCAATTAGTGATAAAAGTGATAGCGCAGGTTATTTCCTGCACCCTGTCAGAATTACGATTTCAGGAAGATACTTTGATATTAAAGATTACCTAGCAACTCTTGAGGGTATGCCCGTTAAGTATTTTTGGCGCAGCTTTGATTATAAAGTACAAAAATACCCGAAAGCAGAGCTTGTTTTAGAGATGTATACCTTAGGTACGAGACAGGAGTTTATCAGTGGTTAGAATACTCATTATCGTACTGACTTTGCTAATTGGACAAGCCGCTTATGCGCAGCAAGATCCAACAGCGCCATTAGGTTGGTATAACAAAAAATCGAGTGCAGTAGCGAAGGTAAAAAGATATTCGCTACCCACTTTACAAAGCATTGTTTGTGATGACGGAACTCACTGCTTTGCAATGCTCAACGATAAAATTTTATCGAGTGGGCAGTCTGTCGCAGGTTATAAAATAAAATCAATAACCTTCGAACGAGTCACTTTGGTTCGTGCAGGAAAAACCTGGAACCTAGAACTTTTCAATTCAGATGTTAGACAATAAGGCTTTAGTACTCATGCGTATTATATTTCTAGGGATGGTTATCGTTGTTTTATCTGGATGTTCTATGGGGCATAGAGATCCTGTCGAAGCAAAACAAGCTTTAAATGAAGCGGCTAACCAAGCAAATAGTAAAAGCTTGGATGAATTACCCGATTCTGTTCAAGCAGATCTTATGCCAGAGTTGGATGCTTTGTCACCTTCTGAGCAACCGACAATTAAGCGTTTTCGAGTGCAGGCAAATGCTGTTCAAGCTAAGGCGTTTTTTGCAAGCTTAGTAAAAGGTACTGAATATAGCGTTGCTGTTCACCCTGATGTTGCGGGTCGTATAACCGTTAACTTAACCGACGTCACTATGGATGAAGTGATTAATGTCGTGCGAGATATCTACGGTTATGATGTCGTGAAAAATGGTAAAGTGATTCAAGTTTACCCAGCAGGGCTTCGCACTGAAACCATTCCCGTTGATTACCTACAACTGAAAAGAATGGGGCGTTCACTGACCTCAATTACTAACGGTTCAGTATCATCAAAAGATGATGGTTCTAGCAGCAGTGATTCTAGTTCATCAAGTTCTTCATCAAGCAGTACGTCCACAGAAAAAACTGGTGGAACTGATATCGAAACTATCAGTGAAAGTGATTTTTGGGCGCAGCTAGAAAAATCAGTATCGACACTTATCGGTGCCAGTGGCGGTCGCAGTGTGGTGGTTTCTCCGCAGGCGAGTGTCATCACAATTCGTGCATACCCAAATGAAATTCGTGAGATTCGCCAGTTCCTTGATGTGTCTAAGCAACGCTTACAGCGTCAGGTAATTCTTGAAACTAAGATCCTTGAAGTCACACTAAATGATGGCTATCAGCAAGGCATCGAATGGAGCAACATGAGTGCGTCTATTGGTGGTGCTGATGTTGTGGTTAATCGAGCCGCTTCTAGCCTTGCAGGGCTTGATCCTATTGCGGATCTATTAGGTGGCTCGACTGCGGTGACGGTTTCTGATGGTAACTTTCAGGCGGTACTTAACTTTATGGCAACGCAGGGCGACTTAAATGTTCTTTCTAGCCCAAGAGTTACCGCAGCTAATAACCAAAAAGCCTTAATTAAAGTGGGTGAAGACGAGTATTTCGTTACTGATGTCAGCAGTGTGGTTGGCAGTGGTGATAATGCCAACGTTGCCCCTGATGTTGAATTAACACCATTCTTCTCTGGTATCTCTTTAGATGTGACGCCTCAGATTGATGATGATGGTAATGTCCTTTTACACGTACACCCTGCGGTTATCGATGTGACCACCGAGGTTAAATCGATTGACCTAGGTGATACGGCTGGCGTCATTCAATTGCCATTAGCAAAGAGTTCTATTCGTGAATCAGACACCATTATTCGCGCTTCAGATGGTGATGTAGTGGTCATTGGTGGATTGATGAAAACCGCCAATAAAGAAATCGTATCAAAAGTTCCGTTCCTTGGTGACATTCCTGCTATCGGACATTTATTCCGTAATACGGTGAATTCAACAGAGAAAACAGAGCTGGTTATTTTACTTAAACCTACCGTTGTAGGCGTGAATACTTGGCAACAAGAGATTGAGCGTTCACGTAACCTATTGAACGAATGGTTCCCTGAAGGGCAGTAATGTATTTTTCTCGATTCGGTTTTAATCAACCGCCATTTGGCTTAACGCCGAATACGGAGCTTTTTCATGGATTAGCTCCGCATTATGAAGCAATTAATACCGTCATCTCCGCAATCAGCATGGGAGAGGGCGTGATTAAGCTGACGGGTGAAGTTGGGACCGGGAAAACCATGGTCTGTCGTATGTTGATTGAACAACTAGAGCATGATTATGCCTTAGTTTATCTACCTAACCCTGTGCTTGATGGCGACGGTATACGTTTTGCGATTGCCAAAGAGTTAGGCGTTGATACGCAAGATCAGCGTGCCATTGTTGATAACATTCAACAAAAGCTTCTTCAATTAAGAGAAGAGGGGCGACCGGTTGTTGCCCTAATTGATGAAGCGCAAGCGTTAAGCGATGAAGCATTAGAAACTATTCGTTTGTTTGGCAATTTAGAAACGGTGAATAGTAAGTTGCTACAGATTGTCTTGATTGGCCAACCTGAATTAGAAGAGCGACTAGCACAGCATCACCTGCGACAGTTTCGCCAGCGAATCACTTTTAGTGCTCAATTAAGACCTTTAACCTTTGAAGAAACGGCCGCTTATATCGATCACCGAATTACTTCATGTGGTGGAAGTCGAAATTTGTTTAATCTTCGACAAAAAAAAGCGATTTGGCGTTCCGCTTCAGGTATTCCAAGAATTGTTAATCAGCTGTGCCATAAGGCACTGCTACTGGCTTTTACATCAGATAAACAAACCGTCGCCAACCGACATCTGTTTGATGCGATGAAAGACACCTATGTAATGCAAAAGCCGAAATATAGAACACCATGTTTATGGGGATGGCAACAAGTATGAGTGTAGTGAACAGCGCCCTATCAAAATTGGCTGATAAAGAGCAATCGCAAGGGCAAAATATTACTAAGGCCGAAGTGCCTAAGATAAAGCGCTCAAAACCGATTGTATGGTTGATTGGCGGCTTTACCATCAGCATGGCTCTTGGTGGCTGGGCGGTTTCTCAGCAAGGAAAAGAGACTGGATATTCAACATCATCAGATGTGATTTCAACCGTGAAAACCAGTGATCAATCGCAGGCTGTTAATCCGTCATCTGATACTGAAACTATTGTTGCGGCGCAACCTAGTGCATCTACGGATTTGCCAGTGAGCTCTTCCATCGCGGATTCTCCAGTTCAATCTTCAACGCAACCATCAGCACAATCCCCAACACACAGCAAAGTACAGCAAGTTGGTGTGATCCATAGTGCTCAGCCTGTTGTGGCCGTGAAGTCAGTGCAGAGCAAAGAGTCTGTCACTCAAAAAGCGTCAACGCCGAAAGCGCAAACAGTCAAAGCAGTCGCACCAGTAAAAAGTAACGTATCTCCTACTAAAACAGCGGCAGTGAAAACACCAGCTCCGGTAAAACCTGCTGCCGTACAAACTAAAGCTGCACCAACTAAAGCAGTACAGAAAAAGCCAGCACCAACAAAAACGGTCAAAGTAGATAAGCCAGTTAAAGTGACGCCAGCGGCTTCAACTACCACTCAACAGCCAATGCTTATAGCTCAGGTGAATACACCGGCTAAAGAGAGCATGACGGTTGAGCATATTGAATTTACCCCGCGACAATTAGCGGATAAATCGATTGCGAGAGCTGAAAAAGCGATGGACTCTAATGATGGTAAAACCGCATTTGCAGAGTACACTCGAGCGCTACAGTTAGTGCCTAATGATGAAAATGTTAGACAGCAATTATCTGCACTTTATTACGGTCGTAAAGACCCAAGAAAAGCGGCAATGTTATTGCAAGACGGCATTCGTATTAATGAGAAAACCCAAGCTCTTCGATTTGCCCTTGCCAAGCTGTTAATTAAAGAGCAGCAACCAGAAGCGGCGCTGAGCTCGTTAATGTATATCCCTGATGATGCGAGTAAAGAGTATTTGGCGTTACGCGCAGGCCTAGCGCAGGAAGTAAAAAATACGCCTGTTGCATTAGAGAGTTATCAAACCTTGTCTGAACGCGAACCTGATAATGCGCGCTGGTGGCTGGGTTTAGGTATTCAGCAAGAGCGCAGTTTAGATTATCCAGCGGCGCAAGTGTCTTATACTAAAGCCCTTGGTTTAGTAGGTGTATCAACCAAAACTCAAGCATTTATTCGAGACCGTTTACGTCTTCTTAAATCATTAGAAGGGGACGATAATGGCAATTAAGTTGGTAAAACGTCTCGGTGACTTGTTGGTTGAAAGCAACATTGTTTCTGAAAAACAAGTTCAACAAGCACTAGAGACGCAAAGACAAACAGGACGAAAGCTGGGCAACACCCTTATTCAGCTTGGATTTATTTCTGAAAAACAATTACTAGAGTTTTTGGCTCAGCAGCTTAATTTACCTCTTATTGATCTTAATCTTGCCGAAGTTGATATTGATGCAGTACAGCTACTTCCCGAGGTTCATGCTCGTCGATTAAGAGCGTTGGTGATTGACCTTAACGGGCATACCGTTCGCGTGGCAATGAGTGATCCTGCAGATTTATTCGCGCAGGAAGCAGTATTACGCCTGCTATCAAACTACGATATTGAGTTTGTTATTGCCTCTGAGGGACAGCTAGTTTCGGGGTTTGACCGTTATTATCGCCGAACGAAAGAAATCGCTTCTTTTGCTGAGCAGTTACATGCCGAGCATCAACCAACCGATAGCTTTAATATTTCCGCTGCTAGTGATTCTGATAGCGATGAAGTTACGGTAGTAAAGCTGATCAATTCATTGTTTGAAGATGCGGTGCAAGTTGGCGCGTCAGATATTCACATTGAACCTGATGAAAATGTACTGCGCTTGCGACAACGTGTTGATGGTGTGTTACACGAAACTATTTTAAATGAAGTTAATATCGCCTCAGCATTGGTACTTCGCCTTAAACTGATGGCCAACCTTGATATATCTGAAAAACGTCTGCCACAAGATGGTCGTTTTCATATTAAGGTCAAAGGACAATCGATAGATATTCGTATGTCGAGTATGCCTGTTGAGTATGGCGAATCGGTGGTAATGCGTTTACTAAACCAAACTGCCGGTGTTAGACAGCTTGATGAAACAGGATTATCAGAAGATCTTCTAAAGCGCGTTCGTTATCAGCTAAAACGTCCACACGGCATGATTTTGGTTACCGGCCCTACAGGTTCAGGTAAAACCACTACTTTATATGGCGCGTTGTCAGAGCTTAACTCACCAAGTAAAAAAATCATCACAGTAGAAGATCCCGTAGAGTATCGATTACCTCGTGTGAATCAGGTGCAGGTTAATAGTAAGATTAACCTCGATTTCTCAACCATATTAAGAACCTTCTTGCGTCAAGATCCTGATATTATTTTAGTCGGTGAGATGCGTGACCAAGAAACTGTTGAAATTGGTTTACGAGCCGCATTAACCGGTCACCTAGTATTAAGTACTTTGCACACCAATGATGCCGTTGATAGTACGCTTCGTATGATGGACATGGGCGCGCCAGGTTACTTAATTGCCAGTTCTGTTCGCGCAGTACTCGCGCAGCGTTTGATTCGCCGCGTATGTAGCGATTGTAATGAACCTCATACCACCAGTGTCGGCCAGCAAACTTGGTTGCAGGCTCGATTCCCTAATCAGACTAATGCACACTTTTCTAAAGGTCGCGGCTGTCAAAGCTGTAATTTGACGGGTTATAAGGGGCGTGTAGGTGTATTTGAACTATTAGAGCTTGACCAACCATTAATGGATGCATTACGTTCAAATGATGCGGTTGGATTTACTCAACAAGCACGCAAAACAGACGGCTACAAACCTTTATTGGTATCGGCAATGGAATTGGCGCTACAAGGGGTTGTTAGCTTAGAAGAAGTCATGACTTTAGGTGAGGGTGATAACTCCGAGCTTACTGACGCGTATATGTTGTAGGTATCAATGGCGACGTTTAAATATCAAGGAAGAAATCTTGAAGGTCAGAAAGTCAATGGCCTAGTTGATGCTGCCACCGAAGAGTTGGCGGCAGAAGCTTTAATAGGTAAAGGGATCATCCCTACTTCTTTGCGCTCAGGGACATTCAAAGAAAAAAGCAGCTTTGACTGGAAGTCGATGTTTGTCCCTGCCGTACCTCTTGAAATCTATGTGATATTTTGTCGTCAGATGTACAGTCTGACCAAGGCCGGTATACCACTATTGCGAGCCATTCGTGGTTTGACGACAGATGCCAGTAACAAGCAGCTAAAGCAAGCATTGGAAGAAGTCGGTGATGAGCTGACCAATGGTCGTAGTCTATCGGCATCCATGCAACTGCATTCCTCAGTATTTAGCCCTCTATTTGTTTCGATGATCTCGGTGGGAGAAAGCACCGGTCGTCTTGATCAGGCTCTACTGCAACTCAGCAACTACTATGAACAAGAATTAGAAACTCGTAAGCGGATTAAAACCGCGATGCGCTATCCGGTGTTGGTGTTGTCATTTATTACCTTGGCTATGTTTGTATTGAACATAAAGGTTATCCCGCAATTTGCCAGTATGTTTAGTCGCTTCGGGGTCGATCTTCCTTTACCTACACGAATACTCATCGGTACATCTAACTTTTTTGTGGAGTATTGGACGCTATTACTGGCGATTATGGTGGGTTTGATTTTTGCTTTTCAGGCGTGGATTAGCCGCGCAGAAGGGCGAGAAAAGTGGGATAGGATGCGTTTGAAGTTTCCGGTTGTGGGAGATATTGTCAATCGAGCGCAATTAGCTCGCTTCTCACGGACATTTTCTCTGATGCTGCAATCTGGCGTGCCACTGAATAATGCATTGGCATTATCCGCAGAATCGATGGATAACAAATATCTTGAAGCGCGCTTATTAGAGATGAAATCGGCGATTGAAGCCGGTTCTGCTATCTCCGCAGCCGCAAAAAATACGGGAATATTCACCCCTCTAGTTCAACAAATGATCTCAGTGGGTGAAGAAACTGGTCGTATTGATGAGCTTTTAATAGAAGTGGCCGACTTTTACGACCGAGAAGTGGATTATGACCTTAAAACATTAACCGCTCGTATTGAGCCAATTTTGTTGGTGATTGTCGCGGGAATGGTATTGATTCTAGCGCTGGGTATTTTCCTACCTATGTGGGGAATGCTGGATGCCATACAAAGATAGCAATAAAGAGAATAGGGCAGATACACACCTTGTTCATTTTTCAGCATGGGTTGCTGTGGTGCTCATTTTAATTGCGCTGTTGCTAGTATCGTTGCAAAGAGTCAGAAAAGAGGCAGAAAGTACTTCGGTGTCTCTTATTGCCCATAATGCATTGTATCGAGCCAATTATTTACGCCAGTACTGGGAGCTTCATGGGAAGCCAGTATTTGCTGAGATTAATGGGCTGATGATTGAGTTTAATGATAAAGGCTGGGTGAAACCTGTGCTAAAGGATGTGAAAAGCTGTAAGGCATGGCAGGAGATAATACTGCCGGAGCCAAAGCATGAGTACTCCCCTGTATCAATGGAATTGCAGCAGGATGAGAATCAATATTCATGCACTTACACTTTTAACAATGATGAATCACTAGTAATTAACATGGTTGGAGGGAATCTATCTATTCAAAAGGAATATTGAAACATTTAGTAACTATTTTTTCTATTACATGTAGATTATTTGACCAATGTCTATATAATCTGTCGTCCAAAGTATACCCAAGAGGGATTGTTATGAAACGTAATGCAGGTTTTTCCTTAGTCGAACTGGTTATTGTTATCGTAGTTTTGGGTCTTTTAGCGGTTGCAGCACTACCAAGATTCTTGAATGTGACTGACAAAGCAAAAGAAGCCAGTATTGAAGGTGTTGCCGGTGGTTTTGCTACTGCTGTGTTGTCTGCTCGCGCTCAATGGGAAGCGGAAGCGCGTCCACGTGCAGTAGCGAATAACAAGAACAGTAATTTTGTTGATTATGATGGAAGTTATTTTCAGCTGACTTCATCAGAAGCTACTGGTGCTGTAGAGTTACGTGATGGCTATCCAATCGCATTATCAGCGACTGAACCAACAGGTGTCTCTCCTACAGCTTTAACAGAGGCTCGTTGTGTCGATTTATTTAGTAACCTACTGCAAAATCCACCGAAAGTGGGTACGGTAAATCAAGCAAGTTCAGACAGCACCATCAAATATTCAGCTGAATTAATCAGTAGTATTGACTGTCGTTATACTCAGCTTACTGGCGAGCAAGGTGCAGCAGCTGGTCACTATTTTGATTACGATGTATCAAAAGGTAGTGTTCAGGTAACATTGAATTAAGTTGGCTGACATACGTCATCCATAGAATGAAAACACTCAGTTGTTGAGTCACACTTCAAAATACAACTGAGTGATCATATTTCTAACAGAACTGTTATAAAAACAGCCTGTTAGAAATTAAAACAAACAAGTAGAAATGTTATGAAAATTAACGCATAGCTCTTGTTTATATTATTTTACGAGTTAATATATTTAGTAACAACTAACTATGTTGAACACATTGAAAGGTATTGAAATATGAAAAAGCAAGGCGGTTTTACACTTATTGAGCTTGTAGTAGTTATCGTTATCCTAGGTATCCTAGCCGTAACAGCTGCTCCTCGCTTTTTGAATCTACAATCTGATGCTCGTGAGTCTTCTCTACAAGGCTTGAAAGGTGCAATGGCTGGCGCTGGTTCTATCGTTTACGGTAAAGCTGCGATTGAAGGTGTTGAGCGTAAAGACTATACTAAAGAGACAGCTGAACTTAAAGATGGTACCGAGTTACAGTTTGGTTATCCTAGAGCAACTGTTGGTGGTCTTGTTGCTGTTGTTCAAGGATTAGATGATTCAAACGATTGGGCTTATGCTCTTGATGCGACTCAATCTCAAGCTGGGCTTGTTGCTACTTTTGCTGGCACTGATGTAGATACTCTAGATGAAATTAATGCAACTGGTTGTTATGTAAGCTTCTATGAAGCAGCAACTTCTGTTGCAACACCATCTATTGCAGTCACTGATAGCGGTTGTTAATCACACCCCTAACAAATAAAATAGGCCAGCTTTGCTGGCCTTTTTTAATTCTGCAACTTAACTATTTTCTCAGCGAAATCACTTCCAATTCTATATAATCTAAATGCTTACCTTTTTCAGTAACTAGGAATAGGCTTTGAATAATCGTTATCTAAAGTATTAAAGGCTTGAAAATATGCAAAAGCAAAGTGGTTTTACACTTATTGAGCTTGTAGTCGTTATCGTTATTCTAGGTATCTTAGCCGTAACAGCTGCTCCTCGCTTTTTGAATCTACAATCTGATGCTCGAGAGTCTTCAGTGAAAGGCTTAAAAGCAGCAATGACTGATGCTAGTAATATGGTTTATAGCAAGGCTGCGATTGAAGGTATTGAACAGTCAGTTTCTTCAGCCCTTCGTGATGGAACGGAAATAAAATACGGTTATCCAACAAATGATGAGAAAGGAATTCTTAAGGTTATAGATGGTTTCTCTAGTTCCCCTGATAGTGATTTCACATATCTCATCGATGGTGCACAGACTCTTCTTATCACATTTGCAACAATAGCGCTGTCAAGTGGTGATATTTCGCCAAATGCTTGTTACGTTGAATATCAAGTTGCTAACTCATCAGATATACCACCTAAAATAACGGTAATTGACACTGGGTGTTAATCTTATCCTAAATGGCTAGCCCTGCTGGCCTTTTTAATTCTGCAACCTAACTATTTTCTCAGCGAAATCACTTCCAATTCTATATAATCTAAATACTTACCTTTTTCAGTAGCTAGGGATAGGCTTTGAATCATCGTTCTCTAAAGTATCGCAAAGGCTTTACCTTGGTAGAGTTGATTGTGGTGATCATCTTAGTCGCCATTATTTCTATTTTTGCCGTCAGTCGTTTTACTGGAGGCTCAAGTTATCGTTTGCCAGTAATCCAAGAGCAAACCATTAGTGTTATCCGTCAAATCCAACTTGGTCGTATGCAATCAAATGTCGCCGATCTTGATGATCTAAGCCCGTTTTATCGATTAATGCTGACCCAGCATTGTTTAGGCGCTCAATCCTTTTGTTCTAACCCTGCCTCATCAGATGATATCAGCGCTGCTGTTTTTACTGAGGATATTCGTTTTTCGCCTCTAACCACACTATTAGACTTTGATCTTTTAGGTCGTCCTTCCATTTCTCCGTTTGCGATTACGTTAACTGATAGTGCCGGTAATACTGCCCATATTTGTATTGAGGCTGAGGGGTATATAAGAAAGGGGCGTTGCTCATGAATAGAAGATACCCAAAAGGCTTTACCCTAATTGAATTGGTAGTGGGGATTGTCATTTTTGCTATTGCTATGATCTCTTATCTAAGCTTTTTAGCTCCGCAAATTCAGCGTTCAGCTAATCCTCATTATCAAGCAAGGGCTGGGGCACTTGGTCAAAGCTTTATGAATGAGATTCTGTCAAAAAGTTACGATGAAAACAGTGACCATAATGGTGGTGCAGAGCGATGTGATGCTGAAGGGCTGGACTGTATAGGTGCAACTGGTCCAGATACTATTAATGGTGTTATTGAATCTATTGGCTCTTATAATGATGTAGATGATTATATTGGCTGTTGGTATACCTCGCAAAATAGACCTGCAGATTGCACGACTGTTGGCGGTGGTAACCTCAGTGATGTGTTTGGCCGAGATATGTCGGATGCTTACCCAAACTTTCGAGTTGAAGTTGATGTGACGGAGAAGTTAGATGGAAATGGTCTTTCACAGTTTAAAAAAATTGAAATGATTGTGGTTGGTGGCAGTGCAGCTCGTCTCAAGTTTTTTGCAGAGCGAGGTAATTATTAATGATGCCTATACGCAGTGCTGCCCCCCTTGTTCGTGGTTTTACATTAATTGAAATGATCGTCACTATCGTAGTGATGGCCGTTGTTTTTCTCGGGATTACTTCTTTTACAGTCAGTGGCTTTGACGGTTATATCGATGCGACAAATAGAGAGCGTCAGCAGCAGCAGAGCCGTTTTGTTATAGAGAAAATGTCTCGCGAAATTAGAAATGCGGTGCCAAATAGTTTTAATACTCTGTTAGATTCATCCACTAGCAGTAAGTGCCTTACGTTTTTTCCTATTCATTTTTCAGGGCTTTATGATTGGCAAGGCAATGGTACAGATCTTGATTTTATTACTGGCCAATCGGGAGCCACTCTAGAAAGTGGTGACAGGATTGTGATTAATCCAAGTCGTTATGAAGACTTAATTACTACCCCTAATAGTCATGATATTTCAGCATTAAATCCTCCTAATGCCAATGGTGTGTACACATTAGAAAATGTATCTCTTCCTAGTACCTCTGTTGCTCAGCGTCACTATATTTATAACAGTAATGACTCTGTCCAATACTGCATTTCACGTACGACAACCACAACGGATGTTGCAGTGTTGACTCGTAATGGTTTTATGGTGGCTGATAGCCTTAATTTTTCCTCAAGTAACTTTCAATTTGTGCAGGCATCTCTACAGCGAGGCGGTTTGATTCACCTTGATCTTTTGTTTGAACAAAATGGTGAGCAAAGTGCTTATAAACACGATGTGCAGGTGTTAAATGTCCCTTAAATTAAATCGCATTATAAGAGCTGAAAATACGACGAGTATCCAGAGGCAGTCTGGAAGTGTGTTGATTATCGCTATTTTTACTTTGGTTGTTTTAGGTAGTCTGGCCGCGGTGATGAGCAAGATTGAATGGTCATCATCGGATACGCACACACGAGAGTTTATGAGCGCACAAGCATGGATGTTAACAACGTCTGCAAATGAATGGGCTTTAACTCAATTCTATCCTCTAAGTGGTAGCGTAGGTATGGAAGATAAGTGCTTGGGGAATACAAATACCAATATCGAGGGCATTGATGGTGCGAGTTATCAGCAACTTGCTCAGGATGTTTGTGGCGCAGTATCGATGAGTTGCCACTTAGCGGGGACTCTTGATAGCCAGAACTTATTTGTAGTGACAGCAACAGCAACCTGTGGTGAGGGCGCTTTTCAAGTACAACGTCGTCAAGAAGTGTGGATTAAGGAATAGGTAATGACATTGAGTTTATATTCTTCTTTTGATCTTTGGAGTGGTGCATAGTGGGGTTACTTCAGCGTATTTTGAGTTTTTGGGGATTACTTTGTCTTGTCTGCTTATCTGCTTCTGTTTCTGCAGATGACTTTACTCAAGGTAAGTGTTCGAATTTAAATCACAATCATGGTTTTTCAATTACCTTTACAGTCCCTAACCCTAAAGAAACAACCGTTAAATTAACCGCTAATCATTTCACTTCTATTTTATGGACAAGTGACGGTTCAATTGCAGCAGAAATTACAGATACAACCGTTGACCCCGGTGATAAAGTGCTTTTGATTTATAGTCCTACTCAGGCTAATGGTAAAGAAGGGGACTTAATTTATAAACTGAGTAACGGAACTGATTTTATAGAGCAAGAACGAAAGTCTATAGAAGTTGAAGGAGGCAATGGGAAATTATTAGTTGAAGGAGATCCTGCGACAGTAGAGTGTGGCGAGGTAGATGATGTACCTATATTAACTCCTAATTATTGTGCTTTATTTCCTGAACCACTTCAGAGTTGGACTGGTGTGCAAAGTTCCTTGAACATAACAAATAGCACAGCAAGGATTACAGGTTGGTCAGATGAATATAAAACAAAATATTTAAAACGAGTATCCGAAGGGTATCAGTTATCAGATCCTGATACATACACATCTATAGATGAATTCTTACTATTGGGATTTGATCAAACTGGTGAGTATTATCATATCTATAACTTCCCAATTTGTGCTGGAGTATCGTGTGATGTTGGTAATACTGATGGTGAATTAGAATCTAGAAAAGTCGATGGGGGTAATGTATTACCTATACCTGAAAAAAGCCCTACAGGAAGTTTAACTATTAATGGTGGAGATGAGATTGCACAAAATTGTGGTAGCACCTCAACAATTTGTTCATATCAAGAAAATGGCTCTGATGTTAATGTCACAATAAAAAGTGATCTTGCAACTTTTAAGATATATAAATTGCTTGATAGTAAATATGACCATGTATCTATTACTTTTCAAAATGGCATTTATATTTCTAACTTTCAAGTTGGTAGTGGTGGGCCCGACGGAAGTCTAAACTTGGTGTTTCCAGAAGATGCCAATGTCACGTTTGATTCATTTGATCATACAAACGGTAGTCTAGGGTATGATTTTCAGCCAAATGTAAGAATTAACGTTAGAACCAGTATAGATTTTAGTACCTCAGTCGCGACAACTTCGGGTTCATCGTATCCTATTATTTATGTGCCACAAGGATCAGTTACTTTCCATACTGCGGGCTCTGTATTTAAAGGGTATATATTGGCTGATTTATTTAGTATGAGTAGCTCAAGTGTTATAGAGGGGGCGGTGACGGCAAGGCAAGCAAACTTTAATAATAGTCCCCAAATTAGAAAGCCAGATGGTAATGTTTGTTCTACTCCGCCACCATCTAACCTTATCTCTAGCATTGAGATTCAACCCAATAACTACCATCTTACCTGTGAAGACAGCAACTCAGTCTACGTTGTCCCGTACGATCAAAATGGACAACCGATGAGTGATGTTGGCACTGAGAGTGTCTCACTAACTGTACCTGGTGTATCGGTGAGTGGAGGGGCTTTTGATAGTGCCAACCAACGTTTTGTTTTTAATATTGATAGCAGAGATAATAATGAGTATGGCGATGTATTAGCAACGGCAGAAGTAGTCGGTAGCTCTGCTAGTGATCAAGAAAATATCAGTTTTGTACCTTATAAGTTTGATATTAAACCTAGTTCAGATCTTACTTGGGGAGGGCAGGATTTAGAGGCTTTTGCTGGTGAATTAAAAAATATTGATGTTAGAGTCCTTGGTTGTACTAATAATTCATCTCCAGCGCCTGTTGTTATTAACTATGACAAAACATTATCTGCATCTAACGCTCTAACGTATATCTTACAAAGGCCGAGTAGTGGCGGAACGGGTCAATTAAGCAGTGCTGACTATTCATTTTCAGGTGGAGAGGTAAGTAACGTTGGTGTGAATTTTGATAACTCAGGTCAGTTATTAGTAACTCTGGAAGATAGTAGTTTTCAATGTACACCTAACGTAGCAAATATCATTAATTGCCCCAGTGATGGTGGCACATTAAAAGGGCAGTTTACGTTTAAAACTCGCCCATGGAAAATAGCCTTATGTAATATCCAATCAAATGGTAGGACAAACCCTGCTGGTGGAAGTACTGGTAACGGGTTTATAGCATCAGGTGAACCATTCTCTGTTGATTATCGCCCTATCGTTCATCCGGACTCAGCCAACGGTAATTCTGATGAGTGCGGTTATCCAATAACCAGCAATTATGCATTAGATAATGGTCCTCTTGAGCTCAGTTATAATGTTGTTTATCCAACAAATACAAATGTTAATCAAGGCAGTATGACTCCTGATTTAACGGTTGTACCTCCCTTTAATTCAACGGATACAAATGGCATTAAAACTCTTGATCATACATGGAGTGAAGCTGGTTCGATTGAGCTTACTTCACAAGCAACCTATCTTAGTATGGTAGTAGATCCAGATAGTCAGATGATTGGCCGATTTTATCCTGATTACTTTACTATTTTGAATAATAGTTGGGATGATCCAACAGGCCAAAGCTTTACCTATATGAATCAAAAATTTGCCAAAGTTACCGCAGAGGTTGGGGCGTTTAATACATTAGGTGGGGCGACTAATAATTATGGTGAATTCTTGCCTGAGCATAAGGCAAGTTTTGAATTTGATGAAGACCGTTTAAGCAATAGTGGTCCTCAAGATCTTGCATCTAATGCCAGTTATAGTGGCAACATTTGGCGTTTAGATAGTGATGAAATCTCATGGATGAAACTATTTGATTTTACTCCTGACGGGCCATTTAACTTTGCGGGAGGCGCAGAGAAAAAAGTATCTTTAAAAGTGACCTCTGCAACAGCGACAGATACTGCTCAATTTAAACAAGACAGAGGTGATGCATCCGGTATCACGACACAACAGTTACCCGATGAAGATCCTAGAGTGGTCTTTGGGCGCGTTAATTTGAGTGATGTCGGTGGGGTTGAGGGCACAAGTATTACCGTCCCCCTTCAGGTGCAATACTGGAAGAACGGGATGTTTGTTAATAATGAATTTGATAGTTTTAGTTTAATCAATGCAGAGATGGATGGTAATCCAACGGTTATTTGGCCGGTGGGTGGCAGCACAACAGTGACACTAGAAGGCACAGCAGATGTTAATAATGGTGTTGCGAATAGTGGATTAGTAGCAAAGCAGAGTGTTGCAGCAAGAGAACAAGTAAAAATCACACAACAACTTAACTCTTTAACAAATGAAATGCCTTGGTTAATGTTTGATTGGGATCAAAACAAAACCGACGAAGAAAACCCTTCAACCATTGTAACTTTTGGTATCAACCGTGGTAATGATCGAGTCATCTTTAGAGGTGAACCGGGTCTATAAGTTCCGAGTCATGTTCTATTTTTGGCGTTTAGTCAGGGAATTGTCAGAAAAAGGGGTATTAAGGCAATGTTTATCCCTCTACACCTTGCTGAATAAGTGAGGCATTGGTACATTTAATACAATTTTGTCTTCCAAAGATTGTGAGAAGAGCGCCTAGTTATGTTTAAAAAAATTCGCGGAATGTTCTCAAACGACCTATCTATCGATTTGGGTACAGCGAACACACTAATTTATGTAAAAGGACAAGGCATTGTCCTTGATGAGCCATCTGTTGTGGCTATTCGTCAAGATCGTACAGGTTCAACAAAAAGTGTTGCAGCTGTAGGTCATGATGCGAAGCAAATGCTAGGACGTACTCCTGGCAATATTTCTGCTATTCGCCCTATGAAAGATGGTGTAATTGCAGACTTTTTCGTGACTGAAAAAATGCTTCAACACTTCATTAAGCAAGTTCACGATAACAGCATCCTAAAACCAAGCCCTCGTGTATTGGTTTGTGTTCCTTGTGGTTCAACACAAGTAGAGCGTCGTGCAATTCGTGAATCAGCATTGGGCGCTGGCGCTCGTGAAGTTTACCTAATTGATGAGCCAATGGCGGCGGCAATTGGTGCAGGACTACGCGTTTCTGAGCCAACAGGTTCAATGGTTGTTGACATCGGTGGTGGTACAACTGAAGTTGCGGTTATCTCGCTAAACGGCGTAGTGTACTCATCTTCTGTACGCATTGGTGGTGATCGCTTTGATGAAGCCATCATTAACTACGTTCGTCGTAACTACGGCAGCTTAATTGGTGAAGCAACGGCTGAGAAGATCAAACACATGATCGGTTCAGCATACCCTGGTGACGAAGTAGAAGAATTAGAAGTACGTGGTCGTAACCTTGCAGAAGGTGTGCCTCGTAGCTTTAGCCTAAACTCAAACGAGATCCTAGAAGCACTGCAAGAGCCTCTATCTGGTATCGTTTCTGCAGTAATGGTTGCACTAGAGCAGTGTCCACCAGAGCTAGCTTCTGATATTTCAGAAAACGGCATGGTACTAACCGGTGGCGGTGCACTACTTAAAGATCTTGATCGCTTGCTAACAGAAGAAACAGGCATTCCTGTAGTTGTTGCAGAAGAGCCACTCACTTGTGTTGCTCTTGGCGGCGGTAAAGCGTTAGAAATGATTGATATGCACGGTGGTGATTTATTCAGTGAAGAATAATTCTTCCATTGAATGTCACTCATTAACTATATAAACGGATATTAAAGAATGAATCCTATCTTTGGCAGAGGTCCTTCTCTGCAATTGAGACTCTTTTTTGCCGTATTACTATCAGCCAGCTTAATGTTGGCTGATAGTCGTTTAGATACCTTCGCAAATGTACGCTATGTATTAAATAGCACTGTTGCGCCAATCCAGTATCTAGCCGACCTACCAAGAACGATGTTTGGTGAACTCTATGAGCGTTTTAGTAGTAAACAGCAGTTGCTAACAACTAATAAAGCGCTTCGTGATGAGTTACTTAAACAAAAGAGTGAACTGTCGTTACTGTCTCAATACAAAGAAGAAAACCAACGATTTAGAAAATTGTTAGGCTCTAGTTTTATTCGAGATGAAAAGAAAGTAGTAACAGAAGTCATGTCGGTAGACTCTTCATCCTACCATCAGCAAATTGTTATCGATAAGGGCCGCACTGATGGCGTTTATCAAGGGCAACCTGTCATTAATGAAAGCGGAATTGTTGGGCAAGTCACCGAAGTGGGCGCTCACAATAGCCGAGTGCTGTTATTAACTGACGCTAACTCGGCTATTCCTGTTCAAGTGATTCGTAATGATATCCGCGTGATTGCCGCTGGCAGTGGCAATGTGATGCAAATGCATTTACAACATATTCCAAGTAACTTCGATATCCAGCAAGGTGACGTTCTAGTGTCTTCTGGGTTGGGTGATGTCTATCCTGAAGGGTACCCAGTTGCTACCGTAAACAAGGTGCAAATAGATAACCATCAAGAGTTCTCAACTATTATCGCCACTCCGGCAGTTGATTTTGGGCGTTTACGTTATTTACTTTTAGTTTGGCCTCAGCAATCTAAGCAAGAACTTCCTGCAATAACCGAGCCGCCTGTACAACCAGAACAACCGGCAATTGAGGTTGATGATGAATAATATCCTTGGCAGTAAACTGGTTATTTGGACAACATTCTTAGTCGCTTTAATTCTGCAAGCCATTCCTTGGCCGGGTACGATGGATATACTTCGTCCATCGTGGTTAGTTTTAGTTACTTGTTATTGGGTGATGGCTGCGCCTCATCGAGTCAATGTTGGAACAGGACTTATTCTTGGCCTATTGTGGGATCTGCTCTTAGGTTCAACTTTAGGCATTCATGGAATGATGATGGCGATTGTGACCTATTTGGTGGCGATTAACTTCCTAGTAATTCGAAACATGGCACTGTGGCAACAAGCGCTGGTCATGGCGCTGCTGAGTATGCTCAGTATATCGATAGAATTCTTTGGCGAGTTTGTTATTCAAGATGTAGTATTTAATCCTGCATCACTGTGGGTAGCTTTAATTAACGCTATTCTATGGCCTTGGCTATTTTTGTTGTTGCGTCGTGTGCGTCGTATTTGGAGAGTCAGATAATTCATGTCTAAATCTCTAATTTTAGCGTCAGCATCACCTAGAAGACGTGAACTTTTATCTCAATTAGGTTATGAGTTTACTATACTCATCAGTAACATAGATGAAATTCGCAATCAGGATGAGTCGCCGAGTCAATATGTACAGCGATTAGCTGAAAGCAAAGCGAAAACAGTGCTTCAACAAGCTTGCGTGCAGGGCATTTCAGACCCTGTAGTGATTGGCTCAGATACCATTGTGACTCAAGGTGAATGTGTATTTGAAAAGCCAGAATCTTTGCAAGATAGTATAGAAATGCTTGGTCAACTGTCGAATGCAAAACATCAAGTGATGACGGCAGTTTGCGTTTCTGATTTAAATAAAACACAGACCATTATTTGTATTACAGACGTATGGTTTAAGCCTCTCAGCCTCCAAGAAATAAAAGATTACTGGCTGACTGATGAACCATGCGACAAAGCAGGAAGCTACGGAATTCAGGGTATAGGCGGAAAGTTTGTTACGCGTATAGAGGGCAGTTACCACAGTGTGGTAGGGCTACCTTTATTTGAAACCGAACAGCTCTTGCACCAATTTTTCTAAATTTAGAGGTGTGCTATGAGCGCAGAGTTATTGATCAACTCCACTCCGAGTGAGACACGAGTTGCTATGATTGAAGGCGGCGTCCTTCAAGAAGTCCATATAGAAAGGGAAGCTCGCCGAGGAATCGTCGGCAATATTTACAAAGGTCGAGTAAGCCGCGTTCTGCCCGGAATGCAGGCTGCATTTGTTGATATAGGTTTAGATAAAGCCGCCTTCCTACACGCTTCCGATATTGTTCCTCATACCGAATGTGTTGCTGAGAACGAAAAGCAGCAGTTTAAAGTGCGTGATATTTCAGAACTGGTTCGCCAAGGTCAAGATATTGTAGTGCAGGTGGTAAAAGATCCACTTGGTACTAAAGGCGCACGTTTAACCACTGATATTACACTTCCATCTCGTTATCTTGTCTTTATGCCCGGCGCAAGTCATGTCGGTGTATCTCAACGCATAGAGTCAGAAAAAGAACGCAATCGTCTTAAAAAAATTGTCGCGCCTTATTGCAGTGAGACGGGTGGATTTATTATCCGCACCGCGGCAGAAGGTGCAGATGAAAAAGAACTGGCACAAGATGCCGCGTTTCTTGAGCGCCTATGGGAAAAAGTCATGGTGCGCCGTTCAAAATACATCACCCGTTCTACTTTGTATGGTGAGTTAGGGCTAGCCCCACGTATTTTGCGCGATTTTGTTGGTACCGAAATTTCTTCCATTCAAGTTGATTCACGCATGGTTTATGACTCTTTGCTTGAGTTTACCGAAGAGTTTGT
Organism: Vibrio sp. UCD-FRSSP16_30; assembly: GCF_001676025.1. Lineage (GTDB taxonomy): Bacteria > Pseudomonadota > Gammaproteobacteria > Enterobacterales > Vibrionaceae > Vibrio. The sequence goes on along the minus strand of NZ_LZFW01000002.1, from coordinate 274,218 downwards.
TCCTGAGCTTATGGATAAGCTGAGTTTGTATGACGGTGATAAACCTGTTTTTGATTTATATGATGCAGAGAGTGAAATTCAACGTTCTCTTGACCGTAAGGTCACATTAAAGTCAGGCGGTTATCTTATTATTGATCAGACGGAAGCAATGACAACGGTCGATATTAATACCGGTGCATTTGTTGGCCGACGTAATCTCGAAGAAACCATATTCAATACCAACTTAGAAGCCACAGAGGCGATTGCTCGCCAGCTTAGATTGCGAAATTTAGGTGGCATTATTATTATCGACTTTATCGATATGATCAGTGATGAGCATCGTAATCGCGTACTGGCTTCTTTGGATGCAGCTTTAAGTTTTGACCGAGTTAAAACCAATATCAACGGCTTTACTCAGCTTGGTTTAGTTGAGATGACACGTAAACGTACTCGTGAAAGTATCGAGCATGTATTGTGTTCTGATTGCCCAAGTTGTGAAGGTCGCGGCTCAGTTAAGACGGTTGAAACCGTGTGTTATGAAGTGCTTCGTGAAATCACTCGAGTGAACCGTGCTTATGACGCGGATAAATTCTTAGTTTATGCTTCACTTGCGGTTGCAGATGCTCTGCAAGGTGAAGAGTCTCACGCATTAGCTGAACTAGAATTGTTCATCGGTAAGCAAGTTAAAATCACAGCCGAACCGCTTTATGTTCAAGAGCAGTTCGATGTTGTAATGATGTAGGATAAGGTTTCATTGGCGTCATTTTCAGTTCGACTAGAGCGATTAATTCTTTCGTTACTAGTGTTTATCTTCGTTTCATTAGCGGTGCTAGTCACCGCTTTACGTATTGCCTTACCACGCCTAGACAACTATCAACAAGAAATCGAAAGCTGGATTAACCAAGGCTCAGGCCTTAACTTTACCATTGGTGAAGTTCACGGCTATTGGAAAAATACTCACCCTTCATTATCTCTCTCTGGTCTGCAAGCCGATATCCCTAAAGGGGTCAAAGCTTTCTCCGTTGGAGAAGTGCGCGCCGAATTTGATTTAGTCGACTCTCTTTTAAGCTTACAACCTAAGGTCAGTGAGTTAGTCGTCGATGGCTTGCATATTGATATTAGTGATATTGACCTTTTTCATCGTAATGATGAGGGGCAACAGCCGAAAAAAGAAGATGATCAGAAATTACTGCACAATTTAGAAAACCTGATACTTCGTCAACTGAGTGAGTTTTCACTGACTAATTCAAGTTTGGTGTTCAAGAGTGCTGACGGTGGTATTCGTGAAGTTGAAATTGAAAATCTAAATTGGCACAACAACGAAAATCGTCACCGTGCTGACGGGGTGATCAGCATTAAAGATGTTCAGCTCAATAGCGTGAGTGTGATTGCCGACTTTACTGATAATAATGGTCTTGCTGACATTAGTGGTGATTTTTATTTACAGGGCAACAACTTCAATATTACGCCTTGGGTCTCTCCCTATCTAGCCGACGGTGTTGTCGTCGATAAAGGGCGCGTCAGTCTGAATACTTGGGTGTCTCTTAAAAATAACACTCCGATAGATGCTTATTTAGAGATCTCTCCTTCTCAGTTGCAATGGCGCGATAAACATAATGTTAAAAGCTCCATTTCCATCAACGGTGGGGTGATGAAACTAGACCCAACCGAAGAAGGTTGGCAGCTCAATGGACAAGATCTTGCGATTAGTTCTAATGGACAGAAATGGCCGGATTTAAACATTGCCTTTCAGTGGTCTCCTGAGCAATGGAAACTTAATGCAACTGAAATTAAGTTAGATAGATTGACCCCGATTTTAGATTTATTGCCAGACATGGAGAAAACTAAAAATTGGGTTAATACCGTCAAACTTGATGGCAGAGTAAAAGACATTCGTGTGTCTATGGGCAAAGGTGTCGAGTCTTTGCGTTATTCAGCAAAAGTTGAAGATGGGCGCATGGAACATTGGGAATTGCTTCCCGGGTTCCATACATTAGAAGCGCAAGTTTTTGGGCGCTCTGATTTGGCTAAAGCCAGAGTCACGATGATTGATGACACACTACCCTATGGTGATGTTTTCCAAGCGCCTTTAAGTATTCGCCAAGCAGAGCTTGATCTCGTATGGCAATCCGATGATGACGGATGGAGACTGTGGTCTGATAAAGTGACAGCCGCAACACCCGATCTTCAGGTATTAGGCGCGTTTAAACTCGATTTTCCTAAACAATCTCCTGCCTTTTTATCTTTTTATGCGGAAGCTGATTTACTCAATGCCGGTCAAACATGGCGCTATTTGCCAACGTTGGCGCTAGGGCGAGGTCTTACCGATTACCTATCTTCAGGTATTCAAGGTGGTACGGTCAAAACAGCAAAACTACTATGGTATGGCGAGCTTTCTAAGTTCCCATATCGTAATAATGATGGCGTTTTTCAAGCTTGGGTGCCGCTGCGAAAAACCAAATTTAGTTTTAGCACTGAATGGCCTGCGCTAACCGATATGCAGTTGGATTTATTGTTTGAGAACGAAACTATGTTCTTGGACTCTAGAGATGCCAAGCTATTGAATATCCATGCCGATCGTATTTCGGGGCAAATTCCTCAAATGCACGGTGATGGACATATAGAGATCTTTGCCGCGGCAAAAGCCGAAGGCTCTGATGTGCGTGATTATATGAGCGCCACACCTTTGGTTGGCTCAGTGGGCGCGGTGTTAACAACCATAGATATTAAAGGGCAAGTTGATTCTCAGTTTCAGCTGCACATTCCTTTTAGTACCAAAGAAGAGCCTAGAGCTTGGGGCTACGCTGATCTCAATAATAATGACATCAATATTACCGCGCCACCGATGAAGTTGACCAAAGCCAGTGGTCGAATTGAGTTTGATAATGATGTTGTTAAATCTTCGGGGCTTAAAGCCGGTCTGCTTGGGCAGCCTATCGCTTTAGACTTTACTGGGCAAAATGCTGAGTCGAGTTACGATACTCGCATTGATCTGATTGGAGATTGGAGCACTAAGCCTTTAATTCCTTATCTTGGTAAAACATGGCTTGAACCTATCTCAGGGCATGCACCGTGGAATATGGGTATCGATCTACAGATTAATGATGTTGGCTTTACCTATCAGATTGATGCTAAAGCTAATTTAACCTCATTAGCCAGTAATTACCCTGAGCCGATGAAGAAAAAGAAAGGCGAAGTTTGGCAAGCTCGAATGCAAGCATCGGGTAATCAAGAGTCCATTTCGGCAAGGCTTCAGCTTCCTGTTGCTAAGTTCCAAACAGAAATAGATATCACACAGGGTAGACCGGTACTTAAAGCCACAAATACCGTGATTGGTTCGGGAAGTTTCCGCGTAAGCCCTATTGTGGGTCATCATGCTTCACTTCGCTTACCCAAGTTTGACGTCGATGAATGGCGTGAAACGTTAGGTAAGTCTGCGGTGGGTCCTAAACCTATTGTTAGTGAGTTGAATGCGCCTGAGTTTCCAACGCCACAAAGAATTAGAGTTCAGACAGATAGTCTTACTATTGGTGGCTTGGACTGGAATGACGTGGATCTGATTGCGCGTAATCGCAACAATAAATGGGATCTGAATATTGATAGCTCGCAAATAAAAGGCAAGGCAGATTACGATGGTCAGCACCTTAATGTGGCTTTATCTCAGCTGCAATTGTATTTAGCGGATCCTGAAAGTTTGGTTGATGAGTCAGTAGTGGATCAAAATGATCTTAAAAACCAAGAAAAACCTAAGCCATTAATTTCCGACTTTGACCGTTCATTTTTTGCCAACATTCCAAGCTTTGATTTGAAGATTGATGACTTTTGGATGCAAGGTTACAAAGTGGGCAAGGTAGATGTGGTGATGAAGCACGATGGTCAGCGCCTTGTTTGGGATAAAGCTAATTTGACCAGTGGTAAGTCAAGTGTGACGGCATCGGGCTGGTGGAAGCTAACAGACAAAGATAGTGTGACTCATGTTGATATTAATGCCAAAGGGGATAATAACTCCGAAATCATGGCTCGCTTTGGTATCAACTCAGGTATTCAAAAAGCGCCGTTTGAGTTTGATTCATCATTAGACTGGAAAGGCTCGCCATGGAATATACAAGTTGATACGCTCAACGGCACATTAGATGCAGACTTTGGGCGTGGTGTTATCTCTGATGTCGGTGGCGCGGCTAAACTGCTGGGCATGTTCAGCTTAGATTCTCTTGTCCGACGCATGCAGCTAGACTTTAGCGATGTGTTTGATGATGGACTGGCATTTGATTCCATTGAAGGTTCAGGTAAGGTTGAAAATGGCATATTTGTCACTAACAACCTTAAAATGGACTCTATTTCCGGAGACATGACTATTCGAGGTTTAGCAAATCTAAATACTCAAATGGTTGATGCAGAAGTGACCTTTAAGCCAGATGTTACCTCTGGTATTCCAATGCTCACCGCTTTTGCTGTAGCACCGCAAACAGCGCTTTATGTGTTGGCGATTAGTACGGTAGTGGCCCCGGTTATTGAGATCATCACTCAGGTGACTTATGAGATAAAAGGCCCGATGAATGCGCCGACTGTGAAAGAGAAATCACGTCGTAAAGGCGACTACGAAGTGCCTAAAAAACTTCGCTCTGAATCATAAGGGCTAGATGATGGAATCGTCAAAGATCGGTTTGATTCAAATGACATCGGGAAAGGATGTCACTGAAAACTACCAATATATTGAGACGCAAGTTAGAGAGCTTGCCTCGCAAAATTGCCAGCTTATCGTGACACCTGAAAACAGCCTATTGTTTGATAGTGCGCAAGCTTATCAAGTACTTGCAGAGGATCTAAATTCAGGTCCTATTCAGTCGCAATTGGCTGAGTTAGCAAAAGAGTTAGCAGTATGGATTGTAATCGGGTCTTTTCCGATTCGAGCCGATGAGGGGAAACTTTACTCGACTTGCTTAGTCTTTAATGATCAAGGTGAGTTAGCTACTCATTACAACAAGATGCATTTATTTGATGTTGATGTTGAAGACGGGCATGGTAGTTACCGTGAGTCAGACTGTTTTGAACATGGTCATCAGCCGCAAGTTGTTGCAACGCCTTTAGGTAAATTAGGGCTGACGATTTGTTATGATTTAAGATTCCCTCATCTTTTTAATGTACTGCGTGAGCAAGGCGCTGATCTGATATTAGTCCCGGCGGCGTTTACCGCAGTGACAGGAGAAGCCCATTGGGAAACGCTTCTTCGAGCAAGAGCAATTGAAAACCAAGCATGGGTTATTGGTGTTGGTCAATGCGGTCAGCACTCCTCTCAAAGGCATACTTGGGGACATTCGATGGTTATCGATCCTTGGGGAAAAGTAGTCGCTAAAGGCGCAACAGAACCTTGTAACTTAACAGCTGAGATAGAATTACATCAAGTGGAGCAAATTCGTAAGGCGATGCCGGTTGCTTCACATCAAAAAATTTCTAACCTCATTAAAAATGAGGACAATTGAGTAAATTATGACTATTGAACAAGTAGAACAAGAACTGCTATCTCCGACAGGATTGAATGAGCAGGATATAAACAACGCACTTTCTTTAATTACTAGCCGTGATGTGGATTATGCTGATGTGTATTTTCAAGCTAGCTGGCATGAAACATTAGTACTAGAAGATAGCATCATTAAAGATGGCTCTTTTAATATTGATCGTGGTGTTGGTGTTCGAGCGGTCAGTGGTGAGAAAACAGGTTTTGCTTATTCAGATCAAATTCAAGTTGATAGCCTAAAGCAAAGTGCTATCGCAGCTCGCGGCATAGCTAAGCAAGGACAAACTGGCACAGTTCAGACTTTTTCTCGTCATAGTTCTAATAAAATTTATGCAGGTATTAATCCACTGCACAGCCTAGAGAAACAACAAAAAATTGATCTTTTAAAAGAGATCGATATGTATATCCGCACTAAAGAGCCGTTAGTCAGTGAAGTGAACGTAGGCTTAAGTGGCGTTTATGAGCAGGTGCTTGTGGCAGCAACGGATGGTACGTATGCCGCTGATATTCGTCCGCTAGTGCGTCTTAATATTAGCGTACTGGCTCAACGTGGTGATCGTCGTGAACGTGCTTCTGTTGGTGGTGGTGGTCGTTATGATTATCAACGTTTTCTTGCTATGGATGGTAGCAAAACCGTCGCGATGAATATGGCCGATGAGGCTATTCGTCTGGCTCTAGTCAGCCTTGAAGCAGAAGCGGCGCCCGCTGGAGCTATGCCTGTTGTTCTTGGCGCAGGTTGGCCGGGAGTGTTACTTCATGAAGCGGTAGGTCATGGTTTAGAAGGTGATTTTAACCGTAAAGATTCGTCTGTCTTTTCTGGAAAAGTCGGCGATAAAGTAACTTCAAGTCTTTGTACTATCGTTGATGATGGCACTATGAAAGACCGTCGTGGCTCACTCAATATCGATGATGAAGGTGTTGAAGGACAATACAATACGCTCATTGAAAACGGCGTATTAAAAGGTTACATGCAAGATAAACTCAATGCTCGCTTAATGGGCGTAGCACCGACGGGTAATGGTCGTCGTGAATCTTTCGCACATCTTCCTATGCCGCGCATGACAAATACTTATATGTTGCCGGGTGAACATACACCAGAAGAAATCATCTCTACCGTGAAGAAGGGACTATACGCACCAAGTTTTGCTGGTGGTCAGGTGGATATCACTTCAGGTAAGTTCGTATTCTCTACATCAGAAGCGTACCTAATTGAAAACGGTAAAATTACTCGTCCAGTTAAAGGCGCAACGCTCATCGGTTCTGGAATCGAAGCCATGCAGCAGGTATCTATGGTCGGTAACGATCTGCAAATAGATAAGGGTGTTGGTGTGTGTGGTAAAGCCGGTCAAAGTGTTCCTGTTGGAGTTGGTCAACCAACATTGAAGTTAGACACTATAACGGTTGGTGGAACTGAATAAGTCGCGGTTCGACTTATTGACGACATACATAATTTAAATAACAGACTCCAATACAAAGTTAACTCATCCTAGATATTAATATTTAGGATGAGTTAATCAAACATAAGGGCGATGACCGTCTTTATGCGTCTTCTTCGTTAAGTCCTTTAAGAACTTGGAAAATTTCACGGTAAGCTTTTGGTGGCTTACTGGCTTTTTTCTCTTTATTTGCTTGGCGCGCTAATTGGCGTAAACGCTGTCTGTCTGCTTGTGGAAATTGATTTAATACTTCCTCGATAGCAGCATCACCCTCTGCAACAACACGATCGCGTAGCAATTCAAGCTTGTGTAACTCAGCAGATGCTTGAGAGTGTTTGTTGTGATATTTATCTAAAGCCGCTTGAATTGGCTCTATTTCAATTTGTCGCATTACTTTGCCAATGTATTGAAGCTGACGACGTTTTGCTTCATTTTTAAAACGTTGGGCATCTTTAATGGATATGGCAAGGCTTTCTGGTAGTGGAAACTTATCCAATACACCTGGTTTTAGCGCGACAAGTTCTTCACCTAGTTTCTGTAAGGCTTCCATGTCTTGTTTCATTTCGGTTTTACTAACCCAAATGATTTCTTCTTCTTCATCCCAAGGGGCTTTCTGGTTTTTTCTGGCCATAATCTGCTCTTAGTTGTTCAATTCTGAATACGTATTTCACTTTATGTCGGTTATTTTAACAAACAAATTGGGGAGAATGCGAAAAGCTTGGTATTCTAACCTGTATTGCCCGCAAATAATTGATTTAACTATGGACGCTAGACAACAAATTTCCCAACAAAAAGTAGAATTAGAAGAAGCAGTCGCAAAAGCTCTGAGTTTAGCTTCGGCGCAAGCTGATGGTGCAGAGGTTGCAATCAACAAATCTACGGGCCTGAGTGTAACCACTCGACTGTGTGAAGTAGAGAACGTCGAGTTTAATAGCGACGGTGCTTTGGGTATCACAGTTTACCGAGGTCAAAAAAAGGGAAGTGCATCGACATCTGATCTTAGTGAAAAAGCGATTGCGCAGACAGTTGCTGCCGCTTTAGATATTGCTAAGTACACTTCAGAAGATCCTTGCGCCGGTCCAGCGCCAGCTGAGTTAATGGTTAAAGAGGTGAAAGATCTCGATCTATTCCACCCATTTGAAGCTGATCCTGATCAAATTGCCAAAATTGCAATTGAAGCAGAAGAAGCGGCTCTGGCTTATAGCGATAAGATCAAACAAAGTGATGGTGCCAGTTATGATACGCACTATGGCATTCGCGTTTACGGCAACTCGCACGGCGTATTAGCCAGTTATCCATCAAGCCGTCATAGCGTAAGTTGTAGCATGATTGCTACTGGTGCAAATGGTGAAATGGAGCGAGATTATAGTTACAGCATTGCTCGTCGCGCTGAAGATCTTTGGACAGCAAAACAAGTCGGTATCAATGCAGCTGAACGCACTATCCAACGTTTAGACTCTAGACAAATTGCGACAGGTGAATACCCTGTAATGTTTGCTGCCGAAGTGGCAACAGGTCTGATGGGGCATTTAGTTGGCGCAATTAGTGGTGGCAGCCTTTACCGTAAGTCATCATTTTTATTGGACCATTTAGGTAAGCAAATTCTACCTGAGTGGTTTAACGTGAATGAGAAACCACATTTACTAGGTGGCTTAGCTTCAACGCCATTTGATAGTGAAGGTGTGCAAACCAAAGATTACGACATCATTACTGATGGCAAACTGGCGACTTACCTATTAACCAGTTATTCCGCTCGCAAGTTGGGAATGACGCCTACAGGGCATGCTGGTGGTATCCATAACTGGTTTGTGCAATCAACAGGTCAAGATTACCAAGCAATGCTCAAAGAGCTTGATACTGGCTTCCTTGTGACTGAGTTGATGGGGCAGGGCGTAAATGGTGTTACTGGTGACTACTCTCGCGGAGCGGCTGGTTTTTGGGTAGAAAATGGCGTAATCCAATACCCTGTATCGGAAGTAACCATTGCGGGTAACTTGAAAGAGATGTATCAAAGAATTGTCGCAGTGGGTAGTGATGTAGAAACTCGCTCACAAATTCAAACCGGCTCTATGCTGATTGAATCCATGAAAGTTGCTGGCATGTAGGCCATTGGCTTTAGGTTTATTGCTTGAAATTAAATAACTAAAAAGGGTTCTGATGAAAATCAGAACCCTTTTTGTTTTTAGTCGGTATTGAAGGTAAGAACCTACAGTAAAAAGACGGTAGCAAGACCTAAGAAGACTGACAATCCAACGACATCGGTAATGGTTGTTAACGCCATTCCGCCCGCAAGAGCAGGATCGATGTTCATTTTCTTAAGAACAATAGGCACAGTTACTCCGGCAACACCTGCTATAAATAGGTTAGTTAGCATGGCGGCTGAGATAATGAGGCCAAGCTTCCAGTCGTGCTTCCAGAACACCACAATCGCACCGATAATTAGCGCCCATAATATGCCATTAAGGAAACCAATCGCGGCTTCTTTCATTAATAGTTCTTTGCGGTTACTGTCACCGATATAACCTAATGCCAATCCACGAATAACCAGAGCAACGGTCTGATTACCTGCCACGCCACCCATTGAAGGTACGATAGTCATTAAGATGGCAATCGCGGCCATTTGTTCTAAGGTTGCTTCGAACATATTGGATACAGAGGCTGCTGCAAGAGCGGCAAGTACATTCACCCCAAGCCAAATGCTACGACGGCGAGCCGATTTTACTACTGGCGCAAAGGTATCTTCATCGTCATCAAGACCGGCTAAGCTCATCATTGAGTGCTCGGCATCTTCACGAATGATATCCACCACATCATCGATGGTAATACGCCCAACTAGGTGTTGGTTTTTGTCAACAACAGGTGCTGAAACCCAGTTTCGACGTTCAAATAAACTGGCGACATCGGTATCGCTAAGATCGACAGAGATAGCTTCATCAGCATCTTCCATGACTTCGATAACAGGGACATCGGGTTGAGTTGTGAGTAGCGTTGTAAGGGAAAGATTACCAATTAAGCGATCGTTATTATCAATCACATACAAGGTATCGGTTGTCTCTGGCAGCTCTCCTTTCATTCGCAAATAGCGAAGAACCACATCAATATCGACACCACTACGAATAGTGGTTACATCGGTATTCATTATTCCGCCAGCAGTATCTTCTGGATAAGATAGAGCGGTTTCCACACGCAGTCGATCTGCGGCGTCCATTTGGCTAAGAACTTGTTTTGAGACACTATCAGGTAAGCTACGAAGGACGTAAGCAACATCATCGGTATCCATGCCTTCGGTTGCTTCTGCAAGCTTACCGGGAGCCATTTTAGCAACGAGGTTATCTTTTACGTCTTCACTGAGTTCATCAAGAATGTCGCCGTAATCTTCTGGGTCAGTTAGTTGCCAGAGTACTTCACGGCTTTTGCGTGGGGAAGCTTCAAGTAGGTGCGCAATATCCTCGGGCTCCATACTTTGCAGCTGACGACGAACGAAGACAAAGCGGCCAACATCCAGCGCATCACTTACTTCTTGAAGCGTCTGGTGGGCTTGATCAAACTCGATCTGTTCCGCCATTATTTGCCTCCGTTAGTTTGATTCACCGAATAAATTTATAAAAGGATATTAGACTATTTTATTCAAGGGGTTAATAAGTTATTGGCGCTAAAAGCCATATTTCAGGTGAGTGAGTGAAAATTATTCATCTTCTTCAAACTTTTCTTCAATGAGAGCACATATTGCATCAAGGGCTTGTGGCGCTTGTGAACCATTAGCGGTGACCGTTACGTATTCGCCTTGTGCTGACTCCAGCATCAGTAGCGCCATTACGCTGTCAGCATCTGCGCTACTTTCTTCATTGTGAACCGTCACTTTAGCCTCAAAGCTTTGCGCAAGCTCTACTAGCTTTATGGCCGCTCGTGCGTGTAAGCCAAGCTTATTAATAATGAGCAGTCGACGGGATTTGATCACTTTTCTTTCTCTAACTGATTATGACGAATGAGCACTTGCTGGCCTTGAGCAAGGAAGTATTCACCAATCTGTTGAGTTAGGAATACAGAGCGATGTTTGCCACCGGTACAACCGATCGCAACAGTAAGATAACTACGATTATTTTTCTCTAAAGACGGTAACCAACGCTCAATAAATGCTTGAATTTGCTCTTTAAGTTCCACGACATCATCAAAGCTATACAGATAATCTTGAATCGGTTTATCTAGCCCTGTTAGCGGTCTTAGGGCTGCATTCCAGTGAGGATTAGGTAAGAAGCGAACATCAAACACATAATCGACATCAGGCGGAAGTCCGTGTTTAAAGCCAAAAGACTGGAAGACCATCACTAACTCTTGGCCATCACGGCCTAAAATACGCTTGCGCACCATTTCACTGAGTTCATGAATAGACAGTTTACTGCTGTCGATGACTAAATCGGCTTGTTCTTTTAATGCCGAGAGTAGGTGCTTTTCTTCAATAATGGCTTGTTGTAGCGAGCGAGAATCTTTGACCAATGACAGGGGATGAATTCTTCGTGTTTCGCTATAGCGCTTAATGAGCGTCTCTTCATTAGCTTCTAGATAAAGCACAGTGACTTGCACCGAATCATCTAAAGTTGAGAGCACTGACGTCACTTGATGTGGGTTGGTTGGCAGGTTGCGAATATCAATACTGACAGCAACCTTGGTCTGCTTTGCACTTAAACCTTCAACAAAAGCACTTAATAGCGTAACAGGCAGATTATCAACACAGTAATAGCCAATATCTTCTAGGGCGCGTAAAGCAACACTTTTGCCTCCGCCAGAATTACCGCTTACAACAACAAGTTGGCGTGGTGCAGACATAGTGTTATTCCTTTGGACACTCAATAGACTCAGCAACCATTATCTCAAATAACTCTTCATCAGATGTTGCATGACGGAGTTTTTTGAGGATTTTCTTGTCATTGAGGCGTTCAGCCATACAAGACAAGGTTTTTAAATGTTCTTTACATTGGTCTTCTGGTACAAGCAAAGCAAACAGTAAATCGACAGGGCGATTATCGATAGCATCAAATTCAATCGCTTCATCGCACTGTAGCAACACTGCAATGGCTTGATCAGAGTTACTCATACGTGCGTGAGGAATGGCGATGCCATTACCAATGCCGGTACTTCCAAGTTTCTCTCTGCCTAGCATACATTCGAACAAGTCAGTTGAATCATGACCGGTATGGGTTGCTGCAATTTGACTGATAAGCTCTAAAGCTCGCTTTTTACTTGTACAATGGACTGCACTTTTGGTGCAGTCCAAAGACAATACTTGATTAATTTGCATAGTTAGTGACTACTTAACTTCTCTTTATGCTTGGTTAATTGACGAACTAGTTTATCGACTAAAGCATCAATAGCAGCATACATGTTTTCTTCTTCAGCGGTGGCGTGAATGTCACCCTGGCTTACGTGTAGCGTAGCCTCTGCTATATGGTTTACTTTTTCAAGCTTTAAAATAACTTGAACGTTATTTATGTGCTCGAAGAAACGCTCTAGTTTTTGAAACTTGGAATCAACGTACTCTTGAAGTGAATCAGTAAGTTCTACATGGTGACCTGTAATATTGATTTGCATAAGCGTTCCTTCTATTGATGCCTAAACTAGGCGTTTTCGTTGACTAGAGGGGGCGATACCTAATGATTCTCGGTATTTTGCCACTGTGCGTCTTGCCACTTTTACCTCTTGTTCAGCGAGTAGGTTAGCAATTTTGTTATCACTCAACGGTTTTGCGCTATTCTCTTCCGCTACCAATTTCTTGATTAATGCACGAATTGCAGTAGAAGATTTATCTTCCCCGTCATTGTTACTGACGTGGCTTGAGAAGAAATATTTTAGTTCAAAAATACCACGAGGTGTGTGCATATATTTTTGAGTTGTGACGCGTGATATAGTTGATTCATGCATATCGATAGCTTGTGCAACATCATTTAGGATCATCGGTTGCATTGCCTCAGCTCCCTTCTCAAAGAATTCCTGCTGAGTTTCAACAATACACTTTGCTACTTTAAGCAATGTATCACTTCGGTTCTCAAGGCTTTTAATTAGCCACTTAGCTTCTTGGATCTGATCTTTAATATACTGATTATCTTCACTATTTGCCCCAGTAATGGTGGCGTAGTGTTGGTTTACTTCAAGTTTTGGCGTGTCGGTATTATTGAGAAATACTGTCCACTTACCATTTACCTTGATGACATTGACATCCGGTATGACATATTCAATATCACTGTCACCAATTTGACTACCAGGTCTTGGGTCTAATTGTTGAATCAGCTGTAAGATCTCAATCAAATCGCTTTCTTTGAGCTTAGTTTCTTTCACGATTAATTTGTAGTCGCGATTGGCTAAATGTTCGATATGATTTTTTAGAATCTCACAAGCTTGTTGCTTACGAGGTGTGCTATCGGGAAGGGCGTATAACTGTAGCAACAGGCATTCTTGTAAATTACGAGAGCCAACACCTAAAGGTTCAAATTGCTGAATACGTTTTAGTACCGCAATCGTTTCATCTTCTTCTAGATCAGCAAGTGACAAGCTTTCGGTAATTTCTTCAGTCGATACGGTAAGAAAACCTTTGTCGTCGATGGCATCAATAATAGCCATCGCAATCGCATGGTCGGTTTCAGTAAATGGAGTGAGCTCTAATTGCCATAACAGGTGGTCATAGAGATTCGTTTGAGTCTCGCCCTGATAAATTGGCAGTTCATCATCAAGGGCCACTCCAGTATTACCTGAATTAGAGCTATAAACATCTTCCCAAGAAGTATCAACGGCAAGATCATCCCCAATAGAGTTCTCAGCCATGAGTTCAGCACTGTCTTGAGCGCTGGGTTCGATAGGTTCTTCTTTGCTTGTTTCTTGGGGAGAGTCTGGTTTTTCTTCTGCTTGAGTATTTTCTTCGGCAACTTGCAGCAAGGGATTACAGTCCAATGCTTCTTGGATCTCTTGCTGAAGCTCGATACTGGACAATTGCAGCAATCGTATTGCTTGCTGCAATTGGGGGGTCATTGCGAGTTGCTGACCAAATTTGAGTTGTAATGCCGCTTTCATAATACTGAGTCGCCTCAATGAACTGTGTATAGACGGGACTGTTTATAGTCGGAACTGTTCACCTAGGTAAACTTTCTTCACTTGTTCATTACTCAGAACTTGCTCAGGAGTACCTTCTGCAATGAGATGTCCTTGGCTAACAATGTATGCACGTTCACATACATCTAAGGTTTCCCTTACGTTATGGTCGGTGATAAGTACGCCTAGACCACGATCTCTTAGGTGTTCAATGATCTTTTTAATATCAATAACAGAGATAGGATCAACACCGGCAAACGGTTCATCTAATAAAATAAATTGCGGATTTGCCGCTAGCGCACGAGCAATTTCTACACGGCGACGTTCGCCACCAGAAAGTGCCATACCGTTACTTTTACGGATGTGCTGAATATTAAATTCATCTAATAGCTCTTCGAGTTTTTCATCTCTTTCTTGCTTAGATATTTCATTGCGCGTTTGTAATACCGCGTAGATATTATCTTCAACCGATAGCTTTCTAAAGATAGAAGCTTCTTGAGGAAGGTAGCCTATCCCCATACGAGAGCGGCTGTGCATTGGCAGAATACTGATATCTTCATCATCAATGAGGATTCGGCCTTCATCACGCGCAACTAAGCCGACAATCATATAGAACGAAGTGGTTTTGCCAGCACCGTTTGGCCCAAGCAGACCCACAATCTGTCCTGACTCTACTTGCAGGCTAACATCTGCAACCACTTTGCGATTTTTGTAGCTTTTTGCTAGGTGTTCAGCTTTCAGTGTTGACATAGATAGACTATTTATTCTCTTTAGGTTGCGGTTGCAATACAGTTGATACTCGAGAGCCTTTACCACCTTCGGCTACCATTTTCTCTGTAGTGATATGGTATTTGATTCGCTCACCATTAATCGTACTGTCATCTTGCGCTAACATAGCTTTCTTGATCATGGTTAGCTGATCGGCAGCCATGTCGTAATAAAGTTCTTCAGCATGACCATGGATAGTTTTGCCATCATCGGTTTTTTGCGAGAATTTAGCTAACTCACCAAAGGCTTCAATTTTTTCAATCGCACCATCTTTTGGGTTACGAAAGACAATCACTTTATCACCCTGAACATGAATACTGCCCTGGCGCATAACAACATCACCAATGAACGTGACTTTATTGCTCTTCATATCAAGCTGCTGACTATCTGAGTCAATATAGACGGGCTGCTCTGAGTCTGTTGAGAGTGCGTAGGCAGCTGGAGATAGTAGTATTGCGAGTAAAAGACTAAGGCTTAGCTTTTTCATAGATCCCTTTTACATGATTAAATAGAACAGCAGTGTTGTCGTCTAAATTACCTTTCATAGCTTGGCCTGTATTGACAAACTGTGGGCCTTTTAAGGTAACTAAGACATCTGAATTAAAATTCTTACTGTCCAATTCAATGGTCATTTTATTGGTAGTTAATGTTTCGAAGCTAGCGTCAGGTAGCAAATTGGTCGCAATGACATTTCCCATTAACGTTAGATGATTATTCTTATCTAAAACCGCTTTATCTGAAACGACCTGCCACTCTTCGGTTGTACCTTCACGATACACATACATGATGAGGTTATCAAATAAGGTGTCACCGCTTTGTGCATAATGGTCAAGCTTCAATGAGCTGATTTTGTAGTTACGAATGCCATCTAAGTCATAGTTGGTATTGGTGACGTGTCGCCCTGTGAACATAGGCAGCTCAACATTTGGTGCAACCTGAATCACATCTTGTTCTTGATTTACCAGTAGATAATAACCGGAGAAACATACAATACCGATTAGCACTATCTGAAAAATTCGAGAACCGGTCATATACTCAGACCCTTGTGTTGTTCAATTTCTCCCCGAGCTTGCAAAATAAGGTCAGAAACTTCACGTACCGCGCCGTGTCCGCCTTTAATTTTGGTCACGTAATTGGCTCGTTGAACCAACAGTGGGTGTCCATCATTAACACATACTTTTAGAGCGACTTTTTCCATTACGGGCCAATCAATAAGATCATCACCGATATAGCCAGTATGTTCAGGAGCAATATTCAGCTTGCTTGCAATGTCGTTATAAGCTTTTATTTTGTCGTCTTGTCCTTGATAAATAAGTGTAATACCAAGGGCGCGCATGCGGTTTTCAACAATTTGAGAACGGCGTCCAGTGACGATAGCAATTTCAATTCCAGCGTTCATTAGTGATTTTACGCCGTAGCCATCTCGGGTATGAAAAGTTTTAAGCTCTTCACCATCATTACCCATGTACACCAGACCATCAGAAAACACGCCATCCACATCGCAGATAAGCAGCTTTATCTCTTTTGCTATTGCAAATACAGACTTTGAAACTGGACCATATAGAGAATCGACCATTTCACTCATGAATTACATTACTCCAGCTTTAAGAAGGTCGTGCATGTTGAGTGCGCCAACCAATTTATTATCTTCACACAACAATAGTGCAGTAATACTGCGTTGTTGCATGATATTGAGCCCTTCAACCGCCAGTAGAGATGGCGAAACAAAACTAGGATTCTTTGACATTACATCACCAATTTTGGTGCTATGAATATCGATACGCTTATCTAATAAGCGACGTAAATCCCCGTCAGTAAAGATACCCAACACCTGATCTTGTTCATTGACGATAGCCGTCATGCCAAGACCTTTCTCACTGATTTCAATCAGTGCGTCTTTAATTAAGGCATCTGCTGTAACTTTAGGAACTGATACACCAGTATGCATAATGTTTTCTAATTTTAATAACAGTTTTCGACCTAAAGCGCCGCCCGGATGAGACAGTGCAAAGTCTTCGGCGGTAAAGCCTCTGGCTTGCATCAATGCCATTGCCAGTGCATCACCCATGACTAGGGTTGCTGTAGTGCTACTAGTGGGCGCAAGCTCAATAGGGCAAGCCTCATTAGGTACAGCAATGCAAAGGTGAATGTCTGCCAGTTTAGCCATATTTGATGTTGGCTTACCTGTCATGCTAATAATTTGCACGTTAAGGCGTTTTAAGACAGAAAATAGAGACAGAATTTCTGATGACTCGCCTGAGTTTGAAATTGCCAGCACAATGTCATTTGGAGCAATCATCCCTAAGTCGCCATGAGCGGCTTCCCCAGGATGAACAAAAAACGCTGAGGTTCCGGTACTGGCAAGGGTTGCCGCAATCTTTTTGCCGATGTGCCCTGATTTACCCATTCCCATAACCACGACTTTACCGTGCTTGTTGCCAAGAATAGTATCGCAGGCTTTATCGAAATCATGGTTAAAATACTGAGCAAGTTGTGTCAGCCCAGCAATTTCTGTATCCAGTACATTTTGTGCGGCTTTTTGATAGTCAAACTTAGATGTCATGAGACTTTCCTTATGCGCCAACATTGATGAATAAGTAACTTTGATAGGCGATAAACAACACAAACAGTATGCCGCCTTCTATTCGATTTATCCGTTGAGATTTACCCAATGCCATGACTACTAACAGTAGCGATACGCCCAGCATGACCCAAAAATCTCGGTTCATCGCATTTTCATTTAAAAACGATGGGTTTAATAGGCCGGGGATACCCATAACGGCAAGTATGTTAAACACATTAGAGCCAATGATATTACCGATGGCCATATCATCTTCGCCCTTCATTACGCCGGCTAAGGAAGCAGCTAACTCAGGAAGGCTAGTACCGATAGCGATGATTGTCAGTCCAATCACCAGATCGCTCATCCCAAAATATTTGGCAATATAAACCGCGTTATTCACTAGAAGGTTGGCGGAAATAGGTAGCAGGATAAGACCGACTACAATCCAAAAGGCCGCTTTTTTATTGGCTACGCCATCGGGAACTTCAGATTCCTGATCGACAACCAAGGTATCGCCTTTTTTCTTCTCAGTGCGAGAAATGTGTAGCATTGCCAGAATAAACGCAAAAAAGAGCGCCACTAACAACACACCTTCCATGAAACCAAGATAATGGTTCCACATAATGCCGCCAGCAATGAGCGTGACACCAATCATTAGAGGTAATTCACGTTTTAGTACGCCAGAGTTCACCGTCAAAGGTTTTACTAGCGCCGTAATACCGATAATTAAAGCAATGTTCGCGATGTTAGAACCCAGCACATTACCTACAGCTGTATCTGTTCTGCCGTCTAAAGCGGCGGTTGCGGAAACCATCATTTCAGGCGCGGAAGAACCCATAGCAAGAATGGTCATACCGATAACAAGCGGTGATATTCCAAAGTTCCTAGCAAGGGCTGCTGAACCGAATACCAGTCTATCGGCACTCCAAACCAGCATGATTAAACCGACGACAAGAAGACAAATCGCTGAGATCATTTATGTGCTCTTTATTAATTGATACGAGTTAAACAGTGATTTTGACGTTAAGCTGTCAAAAAGGGAAGATTTTAGACGAATTATTTACACACAAGTCTGATAAAATTCCTATGATTAACTCGACCAACTCACTGATTTATTCAACCTTTTTGATATGTGACTGGTTTGAGGTCTTAACAAGGAGTGTTAATGCTCGAAGACAAAAGCAAAATCACCTTAAAAAATGTGACATTTTCTCGGGGTTCTAGAGTGGTATTTGACCAGATTAATCTGTCGGTACCAGAAGGAAAGATTACCGCGATCATGGGTCCATCAGGTATAGGTAAAACGACACTACTCAAATTGATTGGTGGACAGATACAGCCTGACAGCGGTGATATATGGTTTGAGCAGAATAATATTCCTGCCCTTAGCCGAAGCCAACTATTTCAAGTTCGTAAAAAAATGAGCATGCTGTTTCAATCTGGCGCGTTATTTACGGATCTGACGGTTTTTGAGAATGTGGCTTTTCCGATTCGCGAGCATACCGATCTTTCTGAGTCTTTTATTCGCACCATCGTTTTGTTAAAACTAGAAGCTGTAGGGTTGCGCGGCGCGGCAGAATTAATGCCCAGTGAACTGTCTGGCGGCATGACTCGCCGAGTGGCATTGGCAAGAGCGATTGCTTTGGATCCTGAAGTTGTTATGTACGATGAGCCTTTTGTTGGGCAAGATCCAATAACTATGGGCGTACTAGTAGAGCTGATAAAAAAACTTAATCAAGCGCTAGGGATTACCTCTATTGTGGTATCACATGACGTACCAGAAGTGATGAGCATTGCAGATTACGTTTATTTGGTGGCAGAACAAAAAGTCATCGCCAGTGGTACACCAGCACAAATAGAACAAAGTGACGATCCAAGAGTACTGCAATTTTTAAAAGGACATGCTGATGGAGCAGTGCCGTTTGCGTTTCCATCGTCATCACTAGAAAAGGATTTATTTCAATCATGATGTCTAGGGTTATCAATAAAGTAGCCGATGTAGGAGCATCAGGAATTAGAGTCAGCCGTTCTTTTGGGCGCGCAACTCTCATGATGTTTGGCGCTCTGGTAAGCAAACCTCAGCCTTTGAAAAGTATGCCTTTACTGTTTAAGCAACTTTACTCAGTAGGTGCGCAATCATTAGTGATTACTTTGGTCTCAGGTTTGTTTATCGGTATGGTGCTTAGCCTGCAAGGTTATGTGGTACTCGTCGATTACGGTGCAGAAGGCAGCTTAGGGCAAATGGTTTCGTTATCCTTGCTGCGTGAATTAGGGCCAGTCGTGACAGCACTATTATTTGCTGGGCGCGCAGGTTCAGCGCTTACCGCCGAAATCGGTTTGATGAAAGCGACAGAGCAATTATCCAGCCTAGAGATGATGGCGGTAGATCCTTTAAAACGTATCATTAACCCAAGATTCTGGGCCGGTGTAATTTCGATGCCTCTACTCACAATGATTTTTATCGCTGTGGGTATTTTAGGCGGTCACTTAGTCGGTGTGGATTGGAAGGGGATTGATCAGGGCAGTTTTTGGTCTACGATGCAATCTTCGGTTGAGCTAGGCAGAGATGTAGGTAATAGCTTACTGAAATCTTTGGTGTTCGCGGTAACTATTGTGTGGATTGCCCTGTTTAATGGCTATGATGCTATTCCGACCTCTGAAGGAATTAGCCAAGCAACGACTCGTACCGTTGTGCATTCTTCTCTAGCCGTGTTGGGCTTAGACTTTGTTTTAACAGCATTAATGTTTGGAAGTTAATTATGAATCAATCACGGAAGTTAGAATTGTGGGTAGGTAGTTTTATTATTTTAGGCATTCTTGCTGCCCTATTTATGGTATTTAAGGTTGCGGATGTTCGCTCGCTAGGAAGCCAAGATAATTACAAACTTAAAGCATATTTCGATAATATTGGCAGCCTTAAAGTACGCTCCCCTGTAAAAGTGGGAGGAGTTGTTGTGGGTCGAGTTGCGGATATCACCTTAGATACGGAATATTACACGCCGGTGGTAACATTAACCATCGAAGAGCGTTACGGACACTTCCCTGATACTTCAAGTGCCCACATTTTGACATCAGGCCTTATTGGCGAACAATACATTAGCTTAATTCCAGGCTTTATTGATGAAGATGCTGAGTTGCTAAAAGATGGCGACAAAATTGAAGATACCAAATCAGCATTGGTGCTCGAAGATTTGATTGGGCAGTTTATGTATAGCCTAGGTGACGGTTCAGGAAAATAGCCATGAAATATATGAATAGATTAATCGCATTAATTTTTATGTTTTCTTCAGCAATTGCGTGGGGAAATACCATAGACAAAACGCAGCCATACCAAATGATGGAAGCAGTAGGCAGCAGTACTTTTGCCAGACTGAAAAGCGAGCAAGCTCAATTAAGACAGTCTCCAGAAGAACTAAAAGTTGTGGTTGAAGAAGAATTAATGCCATATGTGAATGATCGTTACGCAGGCTTAAAGGTGCTCGGTAATTATCTAAGACACGCAGACAAACAAGAAGTGAATGAGTTTCTTGCGGCATTTCGCAACTACTTAGTCACGGCTTATGCGCAAGTACTGACTCAATATAAAGATCAGGATATTCAATATGCGAAAGCGCGCTCTATAAGAGACGACCAACGTATAGTATCTATTCCTGTAAAGATTGTTGACGGAAAACGACCGCCGATTAACTTAGAGTTTAAATGGCGCAAAGATAAGAAAACCAATGAATGGCAAGCTTTTGATATGGTTGCAGAAGGTGTGAGTCTACTTTCAAGCAAGCAATCAGAGTGGGGCAGCAAAATCCGTAAAGATGGTTTGCCTGCGGTCACTAAAGAGCTAGAACGTTTATCTAAAACGCCTATTCATTATGATGAAGCAAAATAATGAATAGTGAAGCAACCTGGAACATCGTTGACGATCAGCACGCTACATTAAGTGGTGTGCTTAATCGAAATAGCATTCCAAAGCTTTGGAAGCAAATTCAGGGATGGCAACCTAAGACAGAACGATTAGACATCAATCTAAAAGGGATAGTAAATCCTGATTCTGCAGCAATGGCACTCATTCTGCATACGATTGAACATGCAAAAAATCGTAACTGCCATATAATGTTGCGATCTGTACCAAATAGACTGCTGACTTTATTTGAAGTGAGCAATGCAATGCCGTTATTGGCCGAGCATATAGATATTGAAACTGAGGGTTAAAGTGGATAGTACACAAGTTAAAAAATTGCTCGACGACGCGTTGCAGCTAGAAGAAATTCAAGTAAAAGGGGAAGGCAGCCATTTTGAAGTTATTGCTGTTGATGCAACTTTTGATGGTATGAGCCGTGTTAAAAAGCAGCAATTTATTTATGCCCCTTTAACCGAATACATTAAAACTAATGAGATTCACGCACTTTCTATCAAAGCTTACACTCCAGAAGAGTGGCAGCGTGATAAAAAACTAATGTCGCTTTAAGGAAAAGTAATGGAAAAATTCCGAGTCACTGGATCTTCAGCCCCTCTTAGCGGTGAAGTTTCGATTTCTGGTGCTAAAAATGCGGCGCTACCTATTTTATTCTCAGCAATTTTAGCTGAAGAACCTGTTGTATTGCATAACGTACCTAAGTTGCGTGATATCAATACTAGCATGGCTTTATTGCAACAACTCGGTGCTAAGGCATCTCGAGATGGCGATACAACTACTTTGCTGGTGGACGCTTCTAACATTAACGAATTTTGCGCACCTTACGATCTAGTGAAAACGATGCGAGCTTCTATTTGGGCTTTGGGTCCTCTAGTGGCAAGATTTGGTGAAGGCCAAGTAAGCTTGCCTGGTGGCTGTGCCATTGGCGCACGTCCAGTCGATCTTCATATTCAAGGTCTTGAAAGCCTTGGCGCACAAATCACCCTTGAAGACGGTTACGTTAAAGCGAAAGTGGACGGCCGATTGAAAGGCGCTCACATCATCATGGATAAAGTCAGTGTTGGCGCAACCATCACTATCATGAGTGCTGCAACATTAGCAGAAGGTACTACGGTACTTGATAACGCCGCTCGTGAGCCAGAAATTGTCGATACCGCTGAATTCCTAATCGCTCTTGGCGCTAAAATTTCAGGTGCAGGAACAGACACTATTACTATCGAAGGCGTTGAACGTCTTGGTGGTGGTGAGCATACAGTTGTTCCTGACCGCATTGAAACCGGTACTTTCTTAGTGGCTGCGGCTGTCTCTGGCGGTAAAGTGGTTTGTCGTAATACACGCGCAAGTTTACTAGAAGCTGTTTTAGCTAAACTAGAAGAAGCTGGTGCAAAAGTTGAAACCGGTGAAGACTGGATTTCTGCTGATATGACGGGCAGAGAATTAAAGGCTATTACGATTCGTACCGCGCCGCACCCTGGTTTTCCAACCGACATGCAAGCACAGTTCACCTTGCTTAACATGATGGCGAAAGGCGGTGGTATTATTACTGAAACCATCTTTGAAAACCGTTTCATGCACGTTCCTGAACTACAACGTATGGGCGCAAAAGCTGAAATCGAAGGGCACACAGTCATTTGTGGTGATAGCGAAGGCTTGAGTGGTACTCAAGTAATGGCGACAGATTTACGTGCATCAGCAAGTTTAGTTATTGCTGGTTGTATTGCTAAAGGTGAGACCATTGTCGATCGTATTTATCATATTGATCGTGGCTATGACCGAATTGAGCATAAGCTCAGCTTGCTTGGCGCTAATATCGAAAGATTTAGTGACTGATTACGCAATTTAAGCGCTATTTCAGGCCGAAACCGTGTGGTTTCGGCTTTTTTATTTGGTAGACTTAGCGAAAGGCTTGCCGTTACTTACTGCGATTGGTATGAGTTACGTTAGCAATAATACCGTTAGTTTGACCTTGTGGTCTTTGAATACTAATAAAAATAACCGTTCCTCAAATAATCATCTCAAACTGTGATTGTTCGGGGACGACAATTAATCAGCGAAAGTTATCGCTAGGAATTAAATAATGATTGCTTTACTGCGCCTATTTTTGGTATTCATTTTTGCCATAATGATGTTTGTATTTGGTTGTGGCTACTGCCTATTTAGCCCTAGAAATCCTAAACACGTATTTAGATTTGGTCGTTACTTTGGTGCTATGCACCGAGTGTTTGGTATTAAATTAGAGCTTAGATTACCAGAGGATGCCTATAAGAGAGGTCAAGCAACTTACATTGCCAACCACCAGAACTCTTGGGATTTATTCACAGTGTCGTCAGCGGTAACACCGAATGTTGTGACTGTGGGTAAGAAGAGCCTACTGTGGCTGCCTTTATTTGGTCAATTGTACTGGGTGACGGGTAATATCCTGATTGACCGTGCTAATCGTTCAAAAGCAAAAGGAACGATTGATCAAGTCGTTGATAAGATGAAGCAAACTCGCTTATCTGTTTGGATGTTTCCTGAAGGTACTCGCTCACGTGGACGTGGTTTACTGCCTTTTAAAACGGGTGCATTCCACACCGCAATTGGCGCTGAAACGCCAGTCATCCCAATTGTTTGTAGTACGACACAAGGTAAGATCAAACTGAATCGTTGGAACAACGGTCATGTGATTGTTGAAATGCTACCTCCTGTTGATACCACTGAATATAGTAAGTCAGATGTTCGTAAGCTTGCGGAAACTTGCCGTACTCAAATGGCAGAAAAACTAAAGCAGTTAGATGAAGAAGTTGATGCAAGAAACGCCGCTGATGGCGTGAAAAATCATTTAGAACCTAGAACCTAGAACCTAGAACTGAAAAAAGGGAGCGAAAGCTCCCTTTTTGCTATAAACAATTTACTGCTTATTTACGAACTGCAATAGCTTCGATTTCGATACCAACATCTTTAGGTAGGCGAGCTACTTCTACACATGAACGTGCAGGGTAGTTTGCTACATTGTGTGCATCAAAGAACTGGCCGTAAACTTCGTTTACTGTGCCAAAGTCGCTGAGATCTTTTACAAATACCGTCATTTTAACGATGTCTGTTACGCTTAGACCTGATGATTCAACAACAGCTTTAACGTTAGCAAGAGATTGCTTAGTTTGTGCTGCGATGTCAGAGGCTACTTCGCCAGTTTCTGGGTTGACAGGGATCTGTCCAGAAGTCATAACCATGCTACCTAGATCAACACCTTGAACGTAAGGGCCGATTGCTGCTGGAGCACTGTCAGTATGAAGTATTTTTGTCATTTTTATTTCCATCTAATCTTAGGTTATTAATACAGATGCTATTTATAGCTCAGTGACTACTTCGCGTGAATAAACTTTTTCACAGTATTTGCACTTCAACCGAATACTTTCTTTTTTTGTGATCACGTTAAAATGGCTTTCTACTGGCTCGCCATGAGTAATGCAATTGCTGTTTGGACAAGCAAAGACACCGGTCACAGCGCTTGGTAATTCAAGCTCCAGCTTTTTCACAACGCTATAGTCTTCAATTTGATTAACCGTGGCATAAGGAGCATATAAGGCAAGTTTGTTTGCCTGCTCTTTATTGATGAACACGTTTTCAATTTTCAGAATATCTTTTGCACCAAGAGCAGACGATGGCAGGTTTAGGCCAATCGTGACGCGCTCATTAGATTTGTGCATAGAGAACAGTTTTAGAACCTTAATGCCAACGTGAGCTGGAATATGGTCAATAACAGTGCCGTTTTTAATTGCTTCAACTTGTAATTGAGTTGGTTTAGTCATTAGTAAATCTCCTCTATTACAGGGTTTGGTTTAAAACAAGAGCCAGCAAGGCTTCACGCGCATACACACCATTTTCTGCTTGAGAGAAATAGTAAGCGTACGGAGTTTTATCGACATCTATCGTGATTTCATCAACGCGAGGTAGCGGATGAAGTACTTTTAGATTATCGCGAGCATTGGTCAGTAGTGATGCAGTAAGAATATAAGCCGATTTTATGTGGGCATATTCAGAGTCATCAAAACGCTCTTTTTGAACTCGAGTCATGTACAGGATATCCAGTTCAGGGATAACACTTTCCATGTCTGTGTGCAGGCTGTATTCAATAGATGCTTCGTCTAATTCTTCGCAGATATAATCTGGCATCGCTAGTGCTTCAGGCGCGATGAAGTAGAAGCGAACGTTATTAAACTTAGCTAATGCTTGGGTTAGGGAATGGACGGTACGGCCATATTTTAAATCCCCAACAAAGGCGATGTTAATCTTGTCTAAACGACCTTGAGTTTCGTAAATAGTAAACAGATCAAGCAGTGTTTGCGTCGGGTGTTGGTTTGAGCCATCCCCGGCGTTAATGACTGGAACACCATTTGAAAACTCAGAGGCAAGTCTTGCAGCGCCTTCTTGAGGGTGGCGCATGACAAACGCATCAACATAAGTTGAAATCACTTGCACAGAATCTGCCAGTGTTTCGCCTTTTTTCGCCAGTGACGTATTACCATCGTTATCAAAACCAATGACATTACCGCCAATGCTTTGAATCGCGGTTTCAAACGAAAGACGTGTGCGTGTTGATGGTTCAAAAAAGCAACTAGCCACTACCTTATTCTTAATCAGTTCAGGCATTGGCTCTAATTTGAGTCTTCCAGCTGTCTGTACAATAAGCTCAAGCTCTTCACGGTTTAACTCTGGAATGGAGATAATGTGCTTATTGAAAAGCGTGTTTTGCATGGTCTATTCCCCTGGTCGTGCACACAAAAAAGCCCCCCTAAAAAGGGAGGCTAGAATTAATTCTGAATAAATAGGAGTCGAACACGGCATTGGCTGTGTTTCTGAATTACGTTTAGAGTGCTACGGTGCAGCATACAACCCTCCTAATTTATCGTTTGGAATTATACGCTCTCATAATGTGATCGCAAGCGTTTGCGTCAGAATTATTGACCTAACGTCGCAACCATTATGGCTTTGATTGTATGCATTCTGTTTTCTGCCTCATCAAAGACAATCGAATATTCAGATTCAAATACTTCATCTGTCACTTCTAAACCTTGCATCCCAAACTTTTCGGCAATCTCTTTGCCAACAGCCGTTTGATCATCATGGAATGCCGGCAGACAATGCATAAACTTAACCTGCGGGTTTTCCGTTGCTTTAATGGTATCCATGTTCACCTGATAAGGCTTCATGACTGAAATACGCTCTTCCCAAGCCTCTGCTGGTTCTCCCATAGATACCCAAACATCGGTATACAGGAAGTCACAACCTTTAACTCCAGATGATACATCTTCTGTCAGAGTGATTTTAGCGCCAGTTACTTGTGCAATAGCTTGGCACTGTGTAACTAGGTCTTCTTCTGGCCAGTAAGCTTTTGGAGCAACCAGACGAATGTCCATCCCCATTTTTGCTGCGCCCACTAACAAAGAGTTACCCATGTTGTTACGAGCGTCACCAAGATAAGCAAAGCTCACTTCATGCAATTGTTTGCCGCGAGCATGTTCTTGCATCGTCAGGAAGTCAGCCAAAATTTGTGTGGGGTGGAACTCATCGGTAAGTCCGTTCCACACCGGCACACCAGCGTGAGCGCCAAGCTCTTCAACAATAGCCTGACCAAAACCGCGATACTCAATACCATCGTACATTCTGCCTAGAACTCTAGCGGTATCTTTCATTGATTCTTTATGGCCAATTTGAGAGCCTGATGGGCCTAAATAAGAGACTTGTGCTCCCTGATCAAAAGCGGCAACTTCAAAAGCACAGCGCGTTCTCGTTGACGATTTCTCAAAGATCAAAGCAATGTTTTTTCCCTGCAAGCGTTTTTGTTCTGTTCCCGCATACTTGGCTTTTTTCAGCTCAGCTGAAAGCTCTAGCAAGAACTGAATGTCTTTTGGAGTAAAGTCTAAAAGCTTTAGGAAGTTACGATTTCTTAAGTTATAGGCCATGCTGCTTCTCTTCTTAGGTGCTATTATGATTTTATTGCATATAAATGCTAATAAATCAAATACAAATTCACTTATTGTTCAGGTTATGAGGTGATTTTAGTGCGATAGCTTGTTTAGCCCATTCAATCTAATTGAAACAACGATAAGTTCTCAATCCATTGAGGGCGGTGCATTCTGAAAGGTCGACTAATACGCCATCAAAACCAACGATCAGTATATCGCTACCTCGACTATTAGTGCTGTCGAGGTGATCACTTTTTATTACCTAGGGTAATTCAAAGATGAAGAATAAGCTGGGTAAAGGCGGTTGTTTATAGTAAGGATGGAGGCAACTGGTAAGTGGAAGTGCAGTAACGGACTAGTTATTGAGAAATCTAGGCTAAGATTGAGCCTAGATATGGTATTTCGTGTCGAACCGTGCCATATTTCGTCCGTATATAAATCTATTATTTTTACCTGTTCGGGAGCACACCCATGTCACAAGTGGAAGAGTATCTATCAGTCGAAGAACTTATCGAATTTCAGAAAGAAGAAACACGCGATATCATCGCGGCGTTGCTTGAAGACGGTAGTGAACCTGATGCTTTGTATGAAATTGAACACCACCTTTTCGCTGAGACGTTTGAAGCGTTAGAAAAAGCGGTTGTTGAAGCCTTCAAAATGGGTTTTGAAGTATTAGAAGCTGAAGAAACAGAAGATGAAGATGGCGATAAGTTATTGTGCTGTGATGCAACCATGACTTGTACGTTAGATCCTGAGTTGATCGATCAGCAAGTGGCAACACTTATTCACTTGGCTGAAAAATACGACATCATCTATGACGGCTGGGGCACTTACTACGAAGGTGAAGATGCGCTAGTTTATGATGAAGAAGACGGCGAAGATGAAGAGTAATCTTTAATCGACCGAAACTAAAAAAGCTCGCTATTTAGCGAGCTTTTTACTATCTGTAATCTTACTACCTGCAATCTTATCCGCGAGACTTATCAGTTGCTCGCGACCATTATGCGTGGCTAAGCGTTGAAGTCATCATCGGCTCAGGTGATGAGAAGTACTTGCTCCAGACTTTCTCATGGAAGTAGTAAGCACAAGTATTAATGGTCGGCTCAATTATCGCCAGTAAGCCACCCGCTAGTGCATCGCCAGTCAGTAGATAAATAACAGTGAATGCGACACTAAAGTGCACAACAGCAAAGCTGGCTGTTTTAATTTTAGAATGCAGTTGTTTTGCTTTTAAGAATGCTGCTGAGTTCCATACTTTCTCATGGAAGTAGAATGCGACAGTATTAACGCTAGGCTCTATCATCGCGATTAAGCTACCAATAATCACGTCACCAGTAAGTAGATAGGCAACAGTAAAAGCAATTGAAAAGTGTAGAGTTGCAAAGCTAAGAGTTTTTTTCATCATCGATACCAAATTTGTTTTTGTTTATAGTTGTTTGTTGCTATGGATATAGTATTGATAATTATTCGCATTTAGGCAATGTTTTTTATTCAATTAATTTGATAGGTATTACCTATTAACTAGTTAGGAGCAATAGAACTTACCGGTTCAACTCTTAGATCGTTAAATTCCAGCCACAAAAAAGGGCTGGCAATGCCAACCCTTTTCTTATGACTTGTTTAAATTACAGTGCAGCGATAGTCGCTTTTTGCTCTGCAAGTTTAGTCAGTGTTTCTTTATAACCATCTAGCTTCTCACGCTCTTTGGCAACAACGGCTTCTGGTGCTTTCGCCACAAAACCTTGGTTGTTTAGTTTGCCTTCAATACGTTTGATCTCGCCTTCAGTTTTCTTGATTTCGCCCGCTAAACGGTTAAGTTCCGCGTCTTTATCAATTAGACCTGCCATTGGGATCATTAGCTCAGATTTACCAACCAGTGATGTCGCGCAAGCTGGTGTATCAGCGCCGTCTGTTAGTAGCTCAATGCTGTCTAGTTTAGCTAGAGACATAAGCACAGCTTTGTTCGCTTCTAGACGCGCAGCATCGCTGTCATCGGTTGCTTTAAGCATAACGTCAAGAGATTTGCTTGGCGCAATGTCGTATTCCGCACGTAGGTTACGAATAGCAGTGATGAAAGACTTAACCCATTCGATGTCATCAACGATCTCAGCATCGAAGTTAGCTTCGTTAAACTGAGGAAGCGCTTGAGTCATGATAGTCTCGCCTTCAACACCGTCTACTAGCGGCTTAACGCTCTGCCAGATAGATTCAGTGATGTAAGGAAGAACAGGGTGAGCAAGACGCAATGTCTTCTCAAGAACCGTGATCAACGTGTAGCGAGTAGCTTGTTGTTGAGCTTCAGTGCCTTTCCAAAGAACCGGTTTAGTCAGCTCTAAGTACCAGTCACAGAATTGGTTCCAGATGAATTCGTAAAGCGTGTTTGCCGCCATGTCTAGACGGTAGGTGTCTAGGTGAGCGTTAAACTCTTTCGCAGCAACTTCAAACTGAGATTCAATCCATTTATCCGCTAGAGAGAACTCCATATTGGCACGCTCTTCTACAGATAAAGACATACCACAATCATGCTCTTCTGTGTTCATTAGCACGTAACGGCTTGCGTTCCATAGCTTGTTACAGAAGTTACGGTAACCTTCAAGACGCTTCATATCCCAGTTGATGTCACGGCCAGTAGAGGCCATAGCAGCAAGAGTGAAACGAAGTGCATCAGTACCGTATGGTTCGATACCATCTTCGAATGTTTTACGGGTCGCTTTCTCGATCTTAGCAGCGAGTTTAGGTTGCATCATGTTGCCACAACGCTTCTCTACTAGATCTTCAAGGCCGATGCCGTCAATCATATCGATAGGGTCAAGTACGTTACCTTTCGACTTAGACATCTTGTCGCCGTTTTCATCACGGATAAGGCCCGTCATGTAAACTGTTTTGAAAGGTACTTGTGGTTTGCCATCTTCGTCTTTTACGAAGTGCATGGTCATCATGATCATACGAGCAACCCAGAAGAAGATAATATCAAAACCTGATACTAGAACTTCAGATGGGTGGAATGTTTTCAGTGCTTCAGTATCTTCAGGCCAGCCCTGCGTGCCAAAAGTCCAAAGTGCAGAAGAGAACCAAGTATCTAATACATCGTTATCTTGATTAAGTACGATAACAGGCGCTAGGTTATGTTTTTCACGCACTTCTTCTTCTGTGCGACCAACGTAAACTTTACCGTCGTTGTCATACCATGCTGGGATGCGATGTCCCCACCAAAGTTGACGAGAAATACACCAGTCTTGCACGTCACGCATCCACGCAAAGTACATGTTTTCGTATTGCTTAGGAACAAACTGGATTTGACCATCTTCGACCGCTTTAACAGCAGGTTCTGCAAGAGGCGCGGTACGTACATACCACTGGTCAGTTAGCATAGGTTCGATAACTACGCCGCCACGATCACCGTAAGGTACGGTTAAGTCGTGATCTTTAATTTCTTCAAGAAGACCCAGTTCGTCAAATTCGGCAACGATAGCTTTACGAGCAGCAAAGCGCTCCATACCGTGATATTTAGCCGGAAGCTCGCTTGAATACACATCGCTTTCTTCGCCGTTAGTGGTGAACACTTCAGCGGTATCACGAATGTCGGCATTAAAGGTAAGGATGTTGATCATTGGTAGGTTGTTGCGTTTACCAACTTCGTAATCGTTAAAGTCATGAGCAGGGGTGATTTTCACACAACCTGTGCCTTTTTCCATGTCTGCGTGCTCATCACCAACGATAGGGATAAGACGGTTAACAACAGGAAGTAGGATTTCTTTACCGATAAGATCTTTATAACGAGGATCTTCAGGGTTTACTGCAACGCCAGTATCACCGAGCATGGTTTCTGGACGAGTAGTTGCGACAACGATGTAGTCTTTGCCGTCTGCAGTTTTAACGCCATTGGCTAGCGGGTAGCGGAAGTGCCACATGAAGCCTTTTTTGTCTTTGTTTTCAACTTCTAGATCAGAAATTGCAGTGTGCAGTTTAGGATCCCAGTTTACGAGACGTTTACCGCGGTAGATTAGGTCTTCTTCGTAAAGACGAACAAACACTTCTTGAGTGGCAGCCGATAGGCCATCATCCATAGTGAATCGTTCACGATCCCAATCAACAGATGCGCCAAGACGACGAAGCTGTTTAGTGATAGTGCCGCCAGATTCGCCTTTCCATTCCCAGATTTTATCGATGAACGCTTCACGGCCGTAGTCGTGCTTGGTTTTGCCTTCTTCTGCGGCAATTTTGCGTTCAACAACCATTTGGGTTGCGATACCTGCGTGGTCAGTACCTACTTGCCAAAGGGTATTTTTACCCTTCATGCGTTCAGCACGGATTAGCGTATCCATGATGGTGTCTTGGAATGCATGTCCCATGTGTAAGCTACCGGTGACATTCGGTGGTGGGATCATGATGGAATATGATTCTTTAGTGGTATCACCGTGTGGCTTAAAGTAGCCTTTTTCTTCCCAAGTCTTATAAAGATCTTGTTCGATAGATTTTGGGTTATATGTCTTTTCCATAATACTCTTACATGGATAATTAGTTGATGGCAAACTGCATAAATTAAGGGTTTATCAACCGCCCGTTGATAAATGCTTTAGCTATGAAGTTTGGTTTATTTAGCTGATTCTGCAATGGTTATCGTCTGCATTTCATAACCCGCTTGTCGGTAAATTTTATACCTTTCTCGGGCGATATGCTTCGCTTTTTCATCACAAGGCACGAAGTCTACCACTTGAGACACTATTCCCGCAAAGTTTGTATCATCTTCGGCTAGATTAATGACGATATTACGGGTTCTGTGTAGATTAGTGTTACCACTGCCTATTTCTACCGCTGTGCAATTCCAAGGCCCTTCACCGCTAAGGTTATGCGCAATAAAATCCGCTTCACTTAATTGAAAAAGAAACTCATCCCATTGCTCGGCATCTTGTTTATCTTTGGCATTCAAATAAATTCGCGCACCTTGCTGAGTAAAGTGCTTGATTAAGTAGCAGACATAACTCTGAAAGCCTTGCTTTGAATCTGCAATACTATTGGGCTCAATTAGATAAAAAGTGGCAACAGACATGTTCTCTCTCAATAAAAAGCGCCTCCAAGAAGGAGGCGTTAGATTATTAGATTAGCATAGACAGCTAGGCTATTACTCTTCGTTTTCTTGTCCGCTACGGTTAAGTAAGAACTGAACCAATAGAGAAACAGGACGACCTGTAGAGCCTTTCGCTTGACCTGATTTCCAAGCTGTACCAGCGATATCTAGGTGAGCCCAGTTATACTTTTTGGTAAAGCGAGACAGGAAACAGCCCGCAGTGATAGTGCCAGCTGGGCGACCACCAATGTTTGCCATATCAGCAAATGGGCTAGCAATTTGCTCGTGATACTCGTCTGCCATAGGTAGACGCCAAGCACGGTCACCCGATTGCTCAGAAGCATTGACTAGCTCATGAGAAAGAGGGTTGTGGTTTGAAAGTACACCACTGATGTGATGACCAAGGGCAATCACACACGCACCAGTCAGCGTGGCGACATCAACCACACAATCAGGTTCAAAACGCTCAACGTAAGTTAATGCATCACATAGCACTAAGCGACCTTCAGCATCAGTATTAAGCACTTCAACTGTTTGACCAGACATAGTGGTTAAAATGTCACCTGGGCGGTATGCGTTGCTACCGGGCATGTTTTCACAGCCAGCAAGAATTGCCACAACATTGATAGGCAAGTTCAGTTTAGCCAGTGCTTTCATTGTGCCAAAGACACTTGCCGCACCACACATATCGTATTTCATTTCATCCATGCCATCGCCTGGTTTTAGTGAAATACCGCCTGAATCAAAGGTAAGACCCTTACCAACCAATACAATCGGTTTAGCGGTTGAATCTGGATTACCTTTATATTCAATTACCGACATCATAGATTCGTTATGCGAACCACGACCTACTGCAAGGTATGAAGTCATACCCAGTTTTTCCATTTCTTGCTCACCAATAATTTTAGTGGTGACTGTCTCATAGTCATCGGCTAAGCGACGCGCTTGAGAAGCAAGGTAGGCTGGGTTTGCCACGTTAGGTGGCATGTTGCCAAGATCTTTCGATGCAGAAACACCGGATGCAATGGCCAAACCATGGTTGATTGCGCGTTCGCCAATGTTGAGTTCACGGCGAGTCGGTACATTAAATACCAATTTACGCAGCGGACGACGAGTTTCTGGCTTATTACTCTTAAATTGGTCGAAAGTGTAAAGACCATCATGAGTCGCTTCTACCGCTTGGCGCACTTTCCAGTACGTATCGCGGCCTTTAACGTGAAGCTCGGTAAGGAAGCAGACTGCTTCCATAGAACCTGTTTCGTTTAGCGTGCTGATGGTTTTTTGAATGATTTCTTTATATTGGCGTTCGCCAAGCTCACGCTCTTTACCACAACCTACTAACAGAACACGTTCTGAAAGAACCCCAGGTACTTGATGCAATAGCAGCATTTGTCCTGGTTTACCTTCTAAATCGCCTCTACGCAACAGCGAGCTAAGATAGCCATCACTGATTTTATCTAGTTGCTCTGCAACCGGTGAAAGACGGCGAGGCTCAAAGACTCCAACAACAATACAAGCACTGCGTTGCTTCTCTGGGCTACCACTTTTTACACTGAACTCCATGCCTACTCCTACATCCTGAAGACAAACCACAATAAATGTTAGATAATGCCTGCTTAACTTGTTGAATCTTAGTCAACAGCTATGTTTACTCAATAAGTAAAGCAAGTTAATTGATTATCGATTAGTCAGAAAATTTGAAAAATTAAAGCTTCAACCAGAAATTATAGCGATTCCTGTGAAAATACAAGTTTTGCATCCAAGCTTATAGGGACTTTAGCGTGATTATTGTTAGATATTTGATCCGCGAGACAATCAAGAGTCAGCTGGCCATCTTTTTCGTACTGTTTTTAATCTTTCTTAGTCAAAGGTTTATCAGTGTGTTGGCCGATGCCTCAAACGGTGACATTCCAGCCCGGTTAATTATGACTGTGGTTGGCTTAAACATGCCTGCAATGGGGCTGTTAATGTTACCTCTTAGTTTATACATAGGTAT
Organism: Vibrio sp. UCD-FRSSP16_30; assembly: GCF_001676025.1. GTDB lineage: Bacteria > Pseudomonadota > Gammaproteobacteria > Enterobacterales > Vibrionaceae > Vibrio. The sequence goes on along the minus strand of NZ_LZFW01000002.1, from coordinate 239,958 downwards.
TTTGCTTACTTTTGGCCGTTTGTATGCCGAAAGTGAGATAACCGTGATGAATGCAACCGGAATTGGGAACAAATTTCTCATTCAAGCTGCTTTATATCTGGCGGTTATTACCTCTGGTGTTGCTGCATTCAACTCATTGTACTTTTCCCCTTGGTCTCAAGATAAAGTTGCTCAAATAATGGATCAACTGGCTGCCGAAACCAGTGTTGAACTGTTACAAAAAGGGCAATTCCAAAGTACGCCTGATGGCACTGCGGTTGTCTTTATTGATGAATTAAAAGATAAAAAGCTGACCAATGTTTTTGTAGCGCAAACGGTAGGCGAAGGTTCAATTCGTCCAAGCGTGGCATTTGCCGACTCAGGTGTGGCGAAAGAGCTATCCGATGGTCGTCAAATCTTAACCCTGCAAAGTGGTACTCGATTTGAAGGGATACCTACTCAGCTTGATTATATGAGAACCGACTTTAACGAGTATGACGCGCTCATCGGTCAGCGAGAAGTGAAGCCAAAAGGTCGAGATTACGAAGCCGTACCAACAATACAACTGTTTAATAACCCTGATAAAAAAGCCAAAGCGGAGCTGCATTGGCGGATTAGTTTAATTATCTGTATTCCGCTTCTTACGCTGGTGGTTATTCCGTTGTCTGCGGTAAACCCAAGGCAGGGGCGCTTTGCTAAAATGGGGCCTGCTATCTTGTTTTATCTTGCCTACTTTATGGCGATAAGCGCCGCAAAATCAGCAATCGAAGAAGGTAAGATCTCGGAGGTGGTTGGCATGTGGCCGATGAATATAGCCTTATTGATGGTGGGTATTATTCTCAACTCGATTGATAGTCTGCCGGTCAGGCGCTGGAAAGATAAACTACGCCAGAAGAGGGCCTCGTAAGTGTTTAAGATTCTCGATTTATACATAGGCAGAACCATCATCGCCACTACCAGTATTTGTTTGGTTACGCTGGTGGGCCTATCTGGCATCATTAAGTATGTAGAGCAACTGCGCAAAGTTGGGCGAGGCACTTACGATTTGTTGCACGCGCTTTATTTTGTCTTGCTGAGTGTGCCTCGTGATATTGAACTGTTTTTCCCTATGGCGGCGCTGTTAGGTGCATTGATTGCTCTTGGCACACTGGCTACCAGCTCAGAACTGACCGTTATGCAAGCGGCAGGTTATTCCAAAGTAGACATTGGTATGTCAGTGCTAAAAACAGCACTACCTTTGATGCTATTGGTGATGTTGCTAGGCGAGTGGGGCGCACCACAAGCGCAGAAAATGGCTCGTGATTTACGCACCATGTCTATTTCTGGTGGTCACATGGTGTCTACACGTACTGGTGTTTGGGCAAAAGATGGCGATGACTTTATTTATATCGGCAACGTTAATGAGCAAAAACTCAAAGCCATCAACATCTGGGAATACGATAAACAAAAAGAATTAATGAGAAGTATCTTTGCCCAAAGTGCTGATTATATTGGTGATAAAACGTGGCAGCTTAAACATGTAACGACCACGCTCTACACCAACGAAACCGAAATAAGTAAGAAAAAAGAAGATACGCTGGCATGGAAAACCACTCTAGAACCTGACCGGTTAGAGATAGTGACCGTGAAACCAGAGGAGTTATCACTTACTGGTCTATACGGCTATGTAACGTATTTGAAAGACTCAGAACAAGATGCCTCGCGCTACGAATTAGCCTTCTGGCGTAAAATAACGCAACCATTATCCATTGCGGTCATGATGATGCTGGCATTGTCGTTTGTGTTTGGCCCACTGCGTAGTGTGACCATGGGAGCGAGAATACTATCAGGCGTCATTGCCGGATTCTCGTTCTACATATCGTCAGAATTTTTTGGACCATTAAGTGTGGTGTATCAAATCCCGCCGATGTGGGGGGCATTAGCCCCAAGTGTCGCCTTTATGCTAGTGGCGATTATACTGCTAAGGCGAAAGCTCTAAATAGCAGATTAAGCAAAAGTAAAAACATAAAAGGAAGGCATTGCGCCTTCCTTTTTATTTGCGGAGTATTATTAAGATTCTCTAGCGAGCTTTAGGTAACACCACAACTTCCGTCTTCGCCCATATATCGTGAAAACCACGATTATGAGGATCGATAGGCGCACAAAGGTTACTTAAACCAAAGGCTGATGTCGCCACGCGAATGCACGCTTGAGTTACGCTAATCAGTGAACCGTCACTGTTTTGTACTTTAAGCTTCCAAGCTCTCATACCCAGTGTTTGACCGGCTTTTGTCCAAAAGAACACAAAGAAACCAATCCAGACCGACGCCAGATACAAACTAAACAATACACTCCAGGTAGGATGATTGGTGAGATAATCGCTGGCATCGATATATTGACCATAGTTCATCACGCCTGCTGCAACCAAGGCTTCAAAGACAGCCACAACCAGACCTGCCGCCATCATCAACACGGCAATAATGATAAGAGCATCGTAAACCCAAGCTCCGAGACGTCGCATTAACCCAGCTTTAGGTAAAGAATTTTGAGCGTTCATACGTTATATATTCTAATTAGACTATTTTGGGCGTCAGAATATCCATTTGTCAGCCACCTGCAAAGCGTTACAGTGCAAAAAAGAGGGGTTCATGCCTAAAAAACATTCGAACGAATCATAATTGTAATATTTACCCTTGCACGGCATCGCCTGTTCCGTATAATGCAAAACGTACCTCAAAGGTACACCGTGCCGGTATGGTGAAATTGGTATACACGACGGATTCAAAATCCGTTGCCTTCGGGCGTGGCGGTTCAAGTCCGCCTACCGGTACCATTATTTAATGATAAAGCCTCGACTTCTGTCGGGGCTTTGTTGTATCTGGGGAAACCAAAGCATGACATCTGCCTCTCTGTTTGTGATGAACGCTTCCTCTATTGAATAGGTTTAATTAATTCTGACGTTTCTCAAACTTCATTTTATATCGATTCAGAACTCAAGAAAGTAGCAATACCGCTACAAACGATAAAAATCATAAACTTACATAAGTAAAGTTAGTACTACTAAGTTGTAGTGGGTTAAGGTTGGTTTTAGTTCACACGCCTTTTATTGATGATAAATCAAAGTTTACAATCGGAATTTGTTAAATTTTCAAAGCTGGTTCCTAGACGATTATTATTCATTTGGTATTATGTGCCAATTGCTGTCTAAATTAAAAAGGTAAGGCTATGGATTTTATTGAACGATTACAGGGGCTATCTAAAAAAATAGCACAAACTGGTTCAAGACTAGAAACAGAAGAGGCGACAAAGAATGCTTTGATAATGCCATTCTTACATTCAGTTCTTGGCTATGATGTTTTTGACCCAACAGAGGTGGTTCCTGAGTTTAATGCTGATACTGGTACTAAAAAGGGAGAAAAGGTTGATTATGCACTCCTTAAAGATGGTGAAGTACAAATTCTAATCGAATGTAAAAAATTTGGTGAAAAATTATCTACTAAACATGCAAGTCAATTATTCCGCTACTTCTCTGTAACTAATGCTCGAATTGCGATTCTGACAAATGGTGAAGTATACGAGTTTTATACTGATTTAGATGCCCCAAATAAAATGGATGAAAAACCTTTCTTAATTCTTAACATGTCAGATATTGATGAGCATATTGTTCCTGAAGTTAAGAAGCTAACTAAGTCATCTTTTGACGTTGATTCCGTTGTTGATGCTGCTGGTGAGCTTAAATACCTCAATCAAATTAAAAAAGCACTTCAAGAACAGTTTAAAAACCCTGAAGAAGATTTTGTTAAGTTTTTCACTTCAAAGGTTTATGAGGGTGTTCAAACTGCAAAGGTTAAAGCTCAATTCTTAGAAATTACATCTAAAGCATTAAAACAGTTTTTAAATGATAGTATCAATGATAGGTTAAAATCAGCTATTGGTACTAATGATGATATTGCGGTTACAGTAAAAACTCCTGAATTAGATACTGAAATAACAACAGAAGCATTAGAAGATAGTAAATCAAAAGTAGTGACAACAGATGAAGAAACAGATGGTTTTAATATAGTTAAGGCTATTCTACGTGCAAAACTAGATGTTTCACGTATCACTGCAAGAGATACTCAAAGCTACTTTGGTATCCTACTCGATGACAACAACCGTAAGCCTTTGTGTAGATTGCATTTTAATGCCAAGCAAAAATATCTTGGTGTTATAGGCGAAGATAAAAAAGAAGTTCGTCATCCAATAGAAACATTAGATGATATATATAACCTGTCTGATGTTTTGCTTAAACAAGCATCTAAATACGAATAATTATGAGTAAGGGAGGTCACGCTCCCTTTTTAATATGAAATATTTCACTGAACCAAGATACAGCTCAATTGTCATTATATTATCTGTAATCCTCGCATTCCTTAGTAGTTATAGTAATTCAATTATAATACATATACTTAATTGGCTTGTAATAGTTTACTTTATTTTTGAAGTGTTTTTTAAGATAAAGAAAAACACTTGGCATGTATATATATCTTCGTTAGGTAATAAATTTGATTTGTCCATAGTCCTTATAAGCTTAGCTTTCTTGTTCTCTCCAACAGAAGCTATTGGGAGTGTCGTATACCTTCGGATATTTAGGATGATATCTCTCATAAAAGTAATAAGATTAATGCCTGATACCGAGCATATTGTAAATGGTCTTATTCGTGGTATTAAAGCTTCAAAAGCAGTGTTGATTTTATTAGGTATACAATTAACATTTTTTTCTTTATTAGGCTTTACTTTATTTTCCAATATTATTCCTGAATATTTTGGTGATCCGTTGCGATCTATGAATACTATTTTTGGCATATTTACGGTAGAAAATTGGGGGGCAGTTCCAGAAGCAGCAAAGGCTCTTAATCAACCGTATGTATATTACTCTGTAAATGCATTTGTCATTATGGTTCTAGTGTTAGGAGGGTTTATCGCTCTATCGTTAGCTAATGCAATTTTCGTTGACGAAATGGCTAGTGATAATAACGATCAGTTGATGGGCGAAATATCGTTTTTAAAAAATGAGCTTAGTGAAATAAAAGATCTATTAAGAAAAATCGATAAGTAGAACTTAATGCAATAAGGTTCATTGAGTCTAGTGGTGCACTTGCGATAACTTCCACCTATCAAACCAATAATTACTAGCGATTATTCTCCTTCTAAATTGTGAACTATTCTATGCGCAGTTGGGTTTAGAGATACATTATTGTGAATAAAAAAGCGTTGGTGGTAGAAGGTGGGGCAATGCGTGGTATTTTTGCTGCGGGTGTGCTGGATGCTTATTTAGATTATGAGCATTTGCCTTTTGATTTTGCAATTGGCGTGTCCGCTGGGGCGTCTAATCTATTAGGGTTTCTTGCACAAAGTAAGCATAGAAATTACAAAATCATTACCGAGCTTGCGACCTCAAAAGATTTTTATAGTCTGTCTCGTTTTGCTAGAGGTGGTAACTTAACGGATGTGAAATGGTTAAGTGATGCCTCTATGGATAAGTATCCCATTGATCTGGATGCGTTATTTAACTCCATTCCTTTTTACGCGGCTACCACGGATATCGAATCTGGAGTGGCTCGATACTTTCAGGTTTCTCGGCAAAATATGTCTGGGGTGATAGAGGCAACAACCGCCTTGCCTATCGCTTATAAAGGCAGTGCGTGTTTCTCTGGTAGCTGTTTTACCGATGGTGCGGTAGCGGATTCAATCCCGGTAAAAGAAGCGTATCGACGCGGCGCCCGTGATATTACGGTGATTCTGTCTCACCCTTTGTCTTACAACATGCCAGAATCTAAGAGCCATTGGTTGATGAAGCGTTTATTGAGAGAGACGCCAAAGGTGGCAGAAACATTAACAACCCGAGCCATACGATACAATCAGGTACTGGAGTTTATTCGCTTTCCTCCTACTGATGCAACCATCCGCGTGATTGCGCCGCCAGAGAACTTCCCTGTGAAGCGTTTGACACGTAAAAGGCAATTACTCGATATTGGTTATCAAATGGGGTTAGAAGCTGGGCAAAACCATGTGCTCAATCTACAAGGTAGAGAGCGGTTTTCTGTGGAAGAGTGTACTGCTTGTTATGCGATTTAAGGTGGCTATTATCTTTCGCTAGCCTGCCTATTAACATCCATCGAGCACGGTTCCTATGGTCGGTGTTCCGCCATCTTGTGGGTTGTAATAGTAGGAGTAACAAAGATCGGCCAGTTCATATCCAATAGGCCATACCGTCACTAACCCCCTTTGGCCGCTGTAGTTATCTGGTATTGGAAATCCAGGTACATTGTTGCCCCATTGATTACCCACACCACACAGATCATGTTTTACGCAAGTGGCTCTAACGTCGGTCCATTCAATGACTTTTCCTATGTCGAGTATGTGTTGCCATGCATCTCGCCAGTGTCCTGCTACGTGTCCATTGTATACGGTCACTGTTTTGCCAATGCTTGGCAGGTTAACGGTGCCATTGGTTACCCCTTGAATCTGCGCTTTAAATAACACTTGGTCTGCACTTGCACGCATGGCTGAGGCAACCATCGTCATGGTGTTTATGCGAGCATCAGTCGATAACCGTATGAATTTGGGTATGGCAACTACGGCCAGTATGACCATAAAAACAATAACGCAAATGAGCTCTATTAAGGTAAATCCTTTGGATTTTTTGACCACAATACATCCTTGTTATTGTGAGGTTTAATAAACTTTTGGTAGGCGTAACACGCTGTTTATATTGATAAAATCATTGTGTTTATAATTCGCAATACTAAAAGGTAGCATTATTATTACCGAAATCAAATCAGTCTTGATATTAAAGGTTCCGTTAAAACAAAAAAGTCGCCAATAACATTTATTGGCGACTTTTGCTCTTAGGTATTTAGGGCGAACGCATGAGTGAACACTTATCGATCAATCATGCACATCATCGCCACAAGACGCTGTGAAATCATCCTTGATGTCGAAGGGTAATAAGATCGCATAGGCCGTCTTGCATATGTATCTAGTACTATTTCAAACTGGCTTTCGGAAAAAGCATGAGTAAGAAATAGCCCTTGTTATCATCGGTTAGATTAAGCTTCTTGTTCAAAGAACTGAGGAAGGTAAGCTTTATTTTCCTCTAAAATGTCTTCAGCAAGTTTCTTAGCTTTTGGTACGCTTATAACTGTACGGTTAAGTGTAAGAGCATTGATAAGCTTCTGGCGCGAACCGGTGAACCACGCATCAACGACTAGCTTTTCAAAGCCGAGTTGAGTTTCAATCATCGCTTTCTGGAACGTTGGAATTTTACCAATGGAATAGGGTTCTACTCCATGATTCATCAATGCTGCTGGTACTTCGACCATAGCATCATCTTGCAGATTGCTGATAATGCCGTTGTTAGGAACAATGACAAGGTATTTCTCACCCTGATTAAATAGCACTGATGCAGCGACACGGACCATGTAGATACCATGAACGTCTGCGTGCATGTTCTCACATTCGGTCGTGTTGTTTTCAATAATACGGCGACACATACTAAAGACCGTTTTCTCTCGGCCATTAATCACTTGACGAGCACGAGTATTATTAATGTCTTCTTTTGCTACCATCTTCTCTGGGTATAGGTAGTACTGTAGATAGGTGCTTGGTAGATACTCCGGATTATCCGCCAGCATCATCTGCATGTTTTTAAATGTTGCTTGCCATGATTGATCGTGGGCAATATCAACCGCACTTGCTTCTAACCCTTTTTCTAGGATGATGTCTTTGATCTTTTGTGTAAGGTCTTCACCCTGACGGTTACGAACTTTTGTAAACCAACCGTAGTGATTAAGGCCGTAGTATTCTGGCACTAAATCCCAAAGCTCACAGCCTAGCATTTTTGCGTAACTTTCCATGATCACACACGGCATATCACAGATATTGAGAATCTTTTTATTGTCCGGATAGACGCGGTTGAGTGCCTCTGCAACGATAGCCGCAGGGTTGGTGTAGTTAAGCACCCACGCATCAGGGCTGAACTTACGAATATCTTTTACCAAGTCAATCATATCGCCAATAGAACGAAGACCATAAGCCATGCCACCTGCACCACAAGTTTCCTGCCCAACGCAACCGTGAGATAAAGAAATTTGTTCATCGCGTTCACGCATGGCAAGGCCACCGGTACGAATTTGGATAAAAAAGACGTCAGTATCTTTGAAGGCTTCTTCTCGGTTAGTCGTGTAAACAAACTCTTCTACTTCCGGATATTTTTCCTTTAGAAGGATCTTCGTTGCTTCCGAATTAAGTTTTTGGCGTTCGCCATCAATGTCATAAAAACGAATGGTTTTAAGCGGTAGATTTTCTTTTTCCGCGATTAAGCTCATCATCATACCTAAAGTATAAGTAGAGCCGCCGCCGATAATGGTTAGGTTTTGTCGTTTCACTGTAGGGCCTCGTCTTGTTGTATGTATTGGCTATGTACATATAATGTATACATATCGTATACATGTCAACATATGATAAGCAGTTAATGTCTATTTAATGTATACTTCCTGTAAGACACTAAGCTTGAGACGTTATGAAACCGGTATATTTAAAAATTGTTGATGATCTTGTTGAGCAAATTGAAACAGGAGTTTACAAAGAAGGGGACATGATTCCGCCGGAGAACTTGTTGCTTGAGGTGTACGGTGTAAGCCGAATGACGGTAAGAAAAGCGCTTGGGTTACTGGTAGATCAAGATTTGCTTTATCGAGTAAAAGGACGGGGTACGTTCGTTAAAAAAAACAAATCCGCTGTTCATGATGCCTTTTATCTCAATGGTTTTTATGCAGAAGTGAAAGCTCAGGGTAAAAAGCCAACAACTGAAATAATAACTTTTGAGGTGCTGGAGCCAGATGCTTTGGTGGTCTCCAAGTTAGAAATTGATGAACACGATAAGGTTTACCATATTGAACGATTGCGACTCATTGATGGTGAGCCTGAAATGCTGGAGCGCACTTATTTACCTTTATCGCTATTTTCTGACTTAACTGTCGATGCTATGCGAGGTTCAAAGTATGAGTACATTGAAGCGAAAGGCATGAAAATTGCGCAAAGCAAACAAACCGTAATGCCTGAAATTGCAGAGAAAAAAGTAAATAGCCTATTGGGTATAAAAGATGACTCACCATTATTGAAGGTGCTCTCTGTGGGTGAGTTTGATGATGGAACGATTTTTGAGTACAGCGTTAATTACTTCAAGCTCAATCAATACAGTTTTGAGTTTATCGCTAAGCGTCCAAATTAACCTGTAACCACGTTTATAGCTTGAAAGCCTCCTCTTAGCCTTCACTCGTTTGCTTGACGATTTGCTTCTCAGTTTAATGTGATTTTTCCATAAAAAAGCCCGGTTAATTCATTATCTTAACCGGGCTTTGAAAGTCTTTGCTTTATTGTTGAGTTCTAATCTTAGGTGTCTTGAGAATCGACACTAGAATAAAAACGTTATTCAACCGTTACCGCTTTTGCTAGGTTACGAGGTTGGTCAACATCAGTACCTTTGATGATGGCAACGTGGTAAGACAGCAATTGCATTGGCACTGTGTAGAAGATTGGTGCGGTGATTTCGTTTACATGAGGCATCTTGATGATCTTCATGTTTTCATCGCCTTCAAAGCCCGTTTCTTCGTCTGCAAATACGTATAGTTGACCGCCACGAGCACGTACTTCTTCAACGTTTGATTTAAGTTTCTCTAGCAGGTCGTTATTTGGTGCAACCACAACAACTGGCATGTCAGCATCAATCAAGGCTAGTGGGCCGTGTTTAAGCTCGCCTGCTGCGTATGCTTCTGCGTGAATGTAAGAGATTTCTTTAAGCTTCAATGAAGCTTCCATTGCGATAGGGTAGAACTCACCACGACCAAGGAACAAGGTATGATGCTTATCGGCAAAATCTGGGGCTAATGCTTCGATTTCTTTATCAAAAGCTAATGCTTTTTCAATGGCTTGTGGAAGTTCATGCAAAGCGTGAACAATCTCAGTTTCGCGAGCTTCATCTACGCGACCTTGCAAGCGACCAATAGAGACAACCATCATTAGCATTGCTGCAAGCTGAGTGGTGAATGCTTTGGTTGATGCTACGCCAATCTCTGTTCCTGCGCGGGTCATGAAGGCAAAGTCTGATTCACGAACCAGTGATGAGCCTGCCACGTTACAGATAGTCATTGCTGCCATGTAGCCTTTTTCTTTTGCTAGGCGTAATGCAGCAAGAGTATCGGCTGTTTCACCTGATTGAGAAAGAGTCACAAGCAAGCTGTTTGGACGAGTAACAAATTTGCGGTAACGGAATTCAGAAGCGATTTCTACGTCACAGCTTACGCCAGCAATAGATTCGAACCAGTAGCGAGCGGCCATACCTGAGTTGTATGAAGTACCACAAGCGATGATTTGAACGTGCTCAACTTTGCTTAGGATCTCTTCGGCGTGTACACCGATAGCGTTAGTGATCACAGAGTCTGCTGAGAGACGACCTTCCATTGTGCTGATAAGTGCAGTAGGTTGCTCAAAGATTTCTTTTTGCATGAAGTGGCGGTATTTACCTTTATCGCCAGCATCGTGTTCAGCGTTAGATTCGTGTTCTTCACGCTCAACAGAGTTACCTTCTTTATCGAAGATAGAAACATCACGACGAGTAATTTCTGCAATGTCGCCTTCTTCTAGGTAGATGAAGCGACGAGTGACGTTAAGTAGTGCTAGTTGGTCAGAAGCTAGGAAGTTTTCACCTACGCCACGGCCAATTACGATAGGGCTACCAGAGCGAGCAACAACAATGCGGCTAGGATCTTTACGATCAACGGCTACAGTACCGTAAGCACCTTCTAGTTGTTTGGCTGTTTTTTGTAGCGCTTCAATCAATGATGCTGATGTTCTTAGTTCCCACTCGACTAGGTGAGCAATAACTTCAGTATCCGTTTGAGAAGTGAAAACATAACCGCGTTCAATAAGCAGCTCGCGCAACTCTTCGTGGTTTTCAATAATGCCGTTATGTACTACTGCAATATCGCCAGAAACGTGTGGGTGAGCGTTTGCTTCGCTTGGTTCACCGTGCGTTGCCCAACGTGTGTGTGCAATACCAGTACCGCCGATAACGTGTTGTGCATCAACAGCATCAGCCAGTTCTTGAACTTTACCTAAACGACGTACACGAGTAAGGTTTGACTCGCTATCAACAACAGCAACACCTGCTGAGTCATAACCGCGGTATTCAAGACGGCGTAAGCCTTCGACTAGGATTTCTGCTACATCACGTTGTGCTACTGCACCAACAATTCCACACATGTTTGATTCTCCGGTTTGTCTTCATGCTGAGAAGAAGACGATAAATATTAATTACTTTTCTGCTCGTATTACACGCACAGATTTAGATTCGATAATGTTTTTAGCTTCGTCAGATAAGCTCTGATCGGTGACCACTACATCAATGCTATCCCACGCCAGTTCTAAGTTTGGAATGCGACGGCCAATTTTGTCTGATTCAATCATCACGATAACTTCGCGAGAGACTTCAGCCATCACGCGGCTTAAACCAATCAGCTCATTGAAGGTGGTGGTGCCTCTTGCAAGGTCAATACCGTCTGCACCAACAAACAACTGGTCAAAGTCATAAGAACGTAGCGCCGCTTCTGCCACTTGTCCTTGGAATGAATCTGAATGTGCATCCCAAGTGCCGCCAGTCATCAATAGGGTAGGTTCACTTTCTAATTCGTTAAGAGCGTTTGCCGCGGTTAATGAATTGGTCATCACAACTAAGCCTTTTTTAGTGCTTAGTTGAGATATGAGCGCCGCCGTTGTGCTGCCGCTATCAATAACGATACGGTTATGGTCACGAACTAAAGAGGCTGCTGTAGAGGCGAGTGAAAGCTTTTCTTCTGAGATAAGAAGATCAATTTCTTCGGCAACGGTTTCTCTAGGTAAAGAGACTGCGCCGCCATAACGACGCAACAATTGACCGCTTTGCTCTAAAGATGCCAGATCTTTTCTGATAGTGACTTCAGATGTGTCATAACGTTTTGCTAATTCTTCAACGGTGGCTTCACCTTGCTCTTCTATTAAAGAAGCAATTGCACTGCGTCGAATTTGAGTATTTCTTTTAGTCATAACTGATTTAGTTTCGTTTTGATTGTTTTATTCTTTCACATCGAAACTTAGATGTCTACAAACTGAAAGTTTATTTAGCTTGTGGGTTGAGTTAGATCAAAGAATTGCAGGCTAACTTACGAAGTGAAGAGGATAATTTTCTTTGTGAAATATGCATGATTTTATATGCCATTGCTTTCGTTGTGAAAGCCTATTGTTGATGACTATATGAGCGAAATGGTGGTGATTAGAGGACTTTTTTACCGATCAAGATCAAAATCTTATGATTACCTATTGGATAATATGCTGACTTATTTTACACTACAAAAAAACATCAAACCCTAAATTCAAAAAGGTAGAGTTATGAGACTTATTCCGTTAAGCAATGCTGAAAAAGTAGGTAAGTGGGCTGCTCGTCATATTGTTGAGAGCATCAATAAATTTCAACCAACGGCTGAACGCCCATTTGTATTAGGTCTACCAACAGGTGGCACACCACTAACTACGTACAAAGCACTTATCGATTTGTACAAAGCGGGTGAAGTAAGCTTTAAGAACGTTGTTACGTTCAACATGGATGAATATGTCGGTATTGATCCTAAACACCCTGAGTCTTACCGCTCTTTCATGTACGACAACTTCTTTAACCACGTTGATGTTCAAGAAGAAAACATTAACTTGCTTGACGGTCTAGCTGACGATATCGACGCTCATTGCGCTGCATACGAAGCTAAAATGAAATCTTACGGCAAGATTAACTTGTTCATGGGTGGCGTTGGCATTGATGGCCACATTGCATTTAATGAGCCAGGTTCATCTCTATCATCTCGCACTCGTATCAAGACACTAACTGAAGATACTCGTATTGCGAACTCTCGTTTCTTTGATGGTGACATCTCACAAGTACCTAAGTACGCACTTACTATTGGTGTTGCTACTTTGCTTGATGCAGAAGAAGTAATGATTCTTTCTCTAGGTCACAACAAAGCTCAAGCTCTGCAAATGGCTGTAGAAGGCTGCATTAACCACATGTGGACTGTTACTGCGCTACAAATGCACAATAAAGCTGTTATTGTTGCGGATGAGCCAGCACAACAAGAACTTAAAGTTAAAACTGTTAAGTACTTTAACGAGCTAGAAGCTGAAAACATTAAAGGTTTATAATCTTTAATCACGCTGAATAAAAATTAATGTTCGACGCTACTTAGTGCCATTGGTATTAGTAGCGTCGAATTTTTTTTGCGCTATTTCTGAACATTTAATTACTGTGATTGGTATAAATGTCATCTCTGTAATGGTAACAGATGCGATCGCACCGCTAAGGACTGATTATTGCTTGCTGTAAGGTGGTTTTGTTTGAGTGGTTTTATGAGGTAAGGTCGTTCTCGCGACATAGCTGAGCCACTATATCGGTTACAGCCAGTACTAATGTTGATCGTACACGTTGGAAGTGTCTGCTTAAAAACATATCTAAAGTTGCACCGCTCATGCCTTCGGTAAGAGAAGCATTAAACTCTAGGGGAATCAGTGTTTTTACGGCATTGATTTTGTTTAATTCAAATAAAACATCGACTTCGGTAAAGCTAACTTTATCGCCTTGAAATTTTGCCCATTCTCTTAAAGTGACAAAAATATCAATATCATCATAAACTTCTTTAGAGATGCTGCCTAAACCCAATAACAGTTTTGTTCTTACTAAGATCTCTCCTAGCGGTCCATCATTGGTCAATAAGGGGTCGACAACAAACTTCACTGCGTAGTCATCTTTAAATAAGATGCTTTTTAGTAATGCATCAACAGTATCGTCTAATACATCATAAGCAATCAACAGGCATTCATGGGCACTCTCTGCTTCAGAAAGGGCTTCTAGGAGTTCTGTTTCGTGCTCAGGCGTTATTGGCATACAACTCTTAATACTGTGCAAACGGGGTGTGAAAGGTGCTTCATGAGAAGCACCTAAACGAGGTTTCATTAGATTGCTAAATAAGCTGCTTCTGCGCGCTTAACGACTTCTGAGTCAACACTCAGCTCTGAGTAGTGAGCTAAGGTTTCAGCAAAGCCTTTTTCGGCAAACATTGCTTGAAGTTCTACAGCTTGCGGATCATCGTCATTTTTATAATGGAATGCAGCAGCAATCCCTTTAACTAAATGATCATTTGGCAGGCTGTATTCTAACGTACCATTTAAAGGTTTGACTAGACGATCTTGCGGACTTAGTTTACGAATTGGCTGACGGCCCACACGATCAACTTCATCGCGAAGGTATGGATTCGCAAATCGACCTAAAATCTTTTGGATATAGGCTGCATGAGCTTTGGCTTCAAAACCGTAGCGACGAATAAGAACCTCGCCACTTTCTTCCATGGCTGCGGTGACTTCTGCGCGGATAGCATCGTCTTCAATTGAGTCTTTAATTGTCTCGTGACCGGCGAGTACGCCTAAGTAAGCAGTAATCAAGTGACCAGTGTTTAAGGTAAACAGTTTACGCTCAACAAACGCCATTAGGTTATCAGTACATTCCATTCCTGGGATGTTAGGCACATTGCCTTTAAATTGTGTGCGGTCAACAATCCACTCACTAAAGGTTTCAACCGTGACTGCTAGCGGGTCAGTTTCACCTGCTTCTGCTGGTGGCACGATGCGATCCACTGCTGAATCGACAAAACCAACTTGTTGATCAGCTTTTGCTTTTACGTCATCACTTAAATGCCCGTACACCGCTTCTTTAAGCTGACTTGTACCACGAACCATGTTTTCACAGGCAATGATGTTTAACGGCGTTTCATTGCCTTGGAAGAAGCGAAGTTCGATTCCTTGGGCAATGGTTTTTGAAATAATGTTTAGAACAGTTGGACCAACGGCTGTTGTCACTAAATCTGACTCAGCGATACAGTTGATGACCTCTGAACTGGTCGAGTTTACGGCTGTGACATTGGATACGGTTTCTACCACACAGTCTGCGCCAACCACTTTAACGGGGTATTCATTGCGCTCGATAAGAGCATTTACCACAGTTTCATTTACATCTGCAAACGTGACTGAGATGCCAGCATCTGATAACAATTTACCAATAAAGCCACGCCCAATGTTACCTGCGCCAAAATGTAGAGCTTTCATAACGGTACCTAATAAAGATTAATAAGAATAAAAAGGAGGCCAGCGGAATGTTAGGGGAGCTGGCCTCGTCACTTACTTAGGAGCATGACTTAAGCATTACTTACCGTTGAGAATATTGAGTACATCCTGAGGATTTGATGTATTTTTCAATAACTCAACTGCTTCTTCGTCATCAAGTGAATTTGTGATAGCGGTGATTACTTGGATATGCTCGTCACCTTGTGCGGCAATACCAATCACCATCTTAGCAATGTCATCTTCTTCTTCACCCCACTGAATACCTTCAGGGAATTGGCAGAAGACAATGCCAGTGCTTTTAACGTATTTTTTAGCTTCGATAGTACCGTGTGGTACTGCGATAGACTCACCTAGGTAAGTAGACACTAGTTCTTCACGAGCTAACATTCCGTCAATATATTCAGGGCTAACGTTGTTTAGTCTTACAAGTTGTTCACCTGCAAACTTAATCGCTTGCTCTTTGGTTTTTAGATTTAAACCTAAGAAGATATTGTCGTCAGATAGTTGCAGCGTACCTTGTGGCTTAGTGTCTACTGCTACTGGCGCATCAGTTTTTTTTTCAGCACCTTGAGCGTCTAGCAATTGCGCGACAAGCTTGTCGTATACGCCACCATCTAGGAAGTTAGAGAGTGAGATATGATGAGCATCACTGACAACAGAACGAGCACGGTCGGTAAGATCTTTGTGAGTAACAACGATATCGACATCTTGTGGAAGGTTGTTGATAGCAAGGTTAGTCACTGAAATATTTAGACCAGCTGCTTCTACCTTTTTGCGTAGTAGACCAGCACCCATCGCACTTGACCCCATACCCGCATCACAGGCTACGATAATGTTTCTAACTGCTGCCATGCTTACGTTACCAGCACCTTTAGAAGACGCTTTCATGTCTTTCATTTGGCTTGCAGCTTTTTCTAGTGAATCGTCTTCATCATCTGATTGAGCTTGAGTCTTCATTAGCAGTGCTGCAACAAGGAAAGAAACCGCTGCTGCTGCAATAACCGAAAGGATTACGCCGATGAATGAATCTTTAGGTGTCATGATAAGGACAGCAAAGATAGAGCCCGGTGATGCTGGTGAAATGAGACCTGAACTAAAGATAACGTTAGTGAATACGCCTGTCATACCACCTGCGATTACCGCAAGAACTAGGCGAGGGTTCATTAATACATATGGGAAGTAGATTTCATGGATACCACCAAAGAAGTGGATAATAGAAGCAC
Organism: Vibrio sp. UCD-FRSSP16_30; assembly: GCF_001676025.1. GTDB lineage: Bacteria > Pseudomonadota > Gammaproteobacteria > Enterobacterales > Vibrionaceae > Vibrio. Next base: position 223,540 of record NZ_LZFW01000002.1, on the reverse strand, counting down.
CAGCAGCTGATTGCTTAGCGTTACCTTTACCAAATACCATGTAAGCAAGGAGTAGACCAAGACCTGGGCCTGGGTTTGCTTCGATTAGGAAGAAGATTGAGCGACCAAGTTCTTCTGATTGCTGAACACCTAGTGGTGTAAAGATACCGTGGTTGATAGCGTTGTTAAGGAATAGGATTTTTGCAGGTTCTACGAAAATAGAAGCTAAAGGAAGTAAACCAGCATTAACCATTACATCTACGCCAGCCGCTAGGCCAGTCGATAGTAGCTTAACTGCAGGGCCTATGACTAAGAATGCAAGGATTGCACAAATCATACCGATAATGCCGGCAGAGAAGTTGTTCACTAGCATTTCAAAGCCACTCTTCACTTTACCGTGAACAGCTGCATCAAATTTCTTAATTGCAAGGCCACCAAGAGGACCAACAATCATTGCACCCATAAACATTGGGATATCAGTACCAACGATAACACCCATTGTCGTGATAGCACCAACAACCGCGCCACGTTCACCACCAACCATTTTACCACCGGTATAACCAATCAATAGAGGCAATAGGTAAGTAATCATTGGGCCAACCATGGCGGATAGTGTTTCGTTAGGTATCCAGCCTGTTGGTATAAATAGTGCGGTAATGAAACCCCAAGCAATGAATGCACCTATATTAGGCATAACCATGTTGGAGAGGAAACGACCAAAGTTTTGGACTTTTATCTTCGCTTCGGGAGATAGCATAGGTGACCTCATTTATTATTTGAGCCAGATGGCACTGTTGTTTTGTTTAACGTTGGGAAAAATCTAACACATAATTTTGAAAATGCATTATCCGGCAATAAAATGTGATGCGTGTCACTTTATATTTACCGTGCGCATCAAATCATAGTGATCTAAGTCACAAATAACCGCTGTTGAAAAATTACACAAGACACCAAGTGATAATCGCTATCAACTAAAGGTGACTTAAGTCACGTTATTATTATGGGTGATAAAAAATAGAACGTGATCTAAATCCCATTTATTGCTTTAAATAATTAGAATTATGAATGAGTGGTTAATTGTTGATTTATTTCGGGTTATGAAATAAACAAAAGCTAAATTCAATCTAGATCTCGTAATTTAATTACATGATTTGGTGCGCGTGACTAAAATAACAGACAAGGTGTCAGTGAAAATTTGCAGCAGGGTAGGTAGAGCCGGGATAAATAAGCTTACTTGCTGGTAATTAGGGCGCTTTGGGTATTTAAGCTAGAAGTAGAAGTCGATTGGTATTATTTGTGGAACTATTAAAATCAGCAAGGATGACTCGCTGCTTTTTACGATAGGCATAATCAGCAGATACAAAAAAGCCCCAGTCCGAAGACTAGGGCTTATAATGTGGCTCCCCTTGCAAGACTTGAACTTGCGACATACGGATTAACAGTCCGCCGTTCTACCAACTGAACTAAAGGGGAATTACTTTTAAGTAAATAAATGGTGCCGACTACCGGAGTCGAACTGGTGACCTACTGATTACAAGTCAGTTGCTCTACCTACTGAGCTAAGTCGGCACACTATATTTTGTTGGCTTTCGCCTAACTAAACTCTATCACTATTTAGTTAATAGTATTAGATTCTAGTTTAAATGTGGCTCCCCTTGCAAGACTTGAACTTGCGACATACGGATTAACAGTCCGCCGTTCTACCAACTGAACTAAAGGGGAATTACTTTTAAAGTAAATAAATGGTGCCGACTACCGGAGTCGAACTGGTGACCTACTGATTACAAGTCAGTTGCTCTACCTACTGAGCTAAGTCGGCACACTATATTCTTTACTGATGTCTAAGACACCAACAATTAAATTGTGGTGCCCGGAGGCGGAATCGAACCACCGACACGAGGATTTTCAATCCTCTGCTCTACCGACTGAGCTATCCGGGCGACGGGGGGTATTAAACGGTTTTTCCCTATTCACGTCAACAAAAAAATGCAAAAAAGATTCCACTTGGCGAAAATCTAGTCCGAAGTGTATATTTTCTGTATAAAAGAGTGCTTTTTTAGCCAATTCCAAACAAGTTGCGCATCCGGTTTTTGCTGTATTACGTGCTACAGGTAAAGGGCAAAGCAAATAATTTTGCGACTTAAGTGCAAGGATCATGAGATTACAGTGAGTAATAACTTATCGAGTGCCAATTCCGGTGATTGTGAAACATTCAGACTAGATAACTTTTACTGTGCTGTTTTATTACTCATTAGAAAGGGGAGCGAATTGCAGCATGCAGATAAAGCTTAACTCAGAATTTAGATAAGTGCAGCTGGGAGTAAATCGAGACAGAATGTATGGCAGAAATAAGAGTATTAATACAATGATACCAATCGTCGCCAGTCACTGGGAAGCGCTGCGGGTTAAAACACTTAATAGCGGTGCTTACTATGAGTTATTAATTATGAGTGATTAATTATGAGTAGCGCAATCTTGTGAATGCTTAAAATGCAGATACAAAAAAGCCCCAGTCCGAAGACTAGGGCTTATAATGTGGCTCCCCTTGCAAGACTTGAACTTGCGACATACGGATTAACAGTCCGCCGTTCTACCAACTGAACTAAAGGGGAATTATTTGAGCAACACTTAGCGTGTTACGCACCAAATAATGGTGCCTCGAGGCGGAATCGAACCACCGACACGAGGATTTTCAATCCTCTGCTCTACCGACTGAGCTATCGAGGCAAAAGAATGGTGCCGACTACCGGAGTCGAACTGGTGACCTACTGATTACAAGTCAGTTGCTCTACCTACTGAGCTAAGTCGGCACACTATATTCTTTTTGCTTCACTGACGTTCTATGAACACCAACAACAAATTGTGGTGCCCGGAGGCGGAATCGAACCACCGACACGAGGATTTTCAATCCTCTGCTCTACCGACTGAGCTATCCGGGCAACGGAGCGTATTAAACGCATTTTTCGTAAATCCGTCAACTGCTTTTTGAGTTTTTTTCAAAAAAACGTGTTCTTTGCCTTCTATTTGACCATATTGGTTAAATTATCCCTTACCTTGATTAAATTCCCGCTTAAATTTAGTCACTTTTTGCAAATACTTACGCGACTCCATATTTCGATGTTTATTGGTTAATGCCCAATAAACTTGATTTGGCTGCAAGGCATTGATGTGTTTTAGTGCATTATTTCGACTGTTTCGGTCAAAAGTATTTAACACACCGCCAGTGCCACCGTTATAAGCGGAGATCATAGCGTACTCTAAAGATAAGAAATTATGGATATCTTTAAGGTAACGATTTTTAAGGATGTAAAAGTACGCAGTTCCTACATCAATATTATTCTCTGGATTAAACAGATATTCGGGTGATGGCATACCGGATTTTTTCTTCACTAGCTTAAATACATCGGCACCGGCTGTTTTAGGTACGACTTGCATTAACCCGTAAGCATTAGCCCAGCTGACCGCGTAGGGGTTAAAACTACTTTCAGTTTTGATGATCGCATAAATAAGATCTTCGGGAATATCGTAACGCTGTGAGGCTTTTCTTACGATATTGGCATACTTATAAGAGCGCACATCAGAGTGGGTCGAAACCATTGGAATTTCGACATAGTGGGCTATTTTATAGTCCACTTTTTTGGTTTTCATCTTGTGTGCGATCAAATAGTCAGCAAAACGGTTAGCACGCCAATTCCATTGGATAGCTTTACCATCTTGATCGACAACTTGTTGATATAAAAAGGGTTCACCCTCTAGTTTTATATTTGCAGATGAAAATAGATCTACGTGAGCAGGATCGTCAGGTGTCAATAAAGTGGTAATTATGGCGGTTTTTAGATGCGCTTTAGGATCGCTAGTGGCGACGGTTTCAATGGTGATCTTACCCGTAGAAAAGTTCACTTCAGCACGGCTGTCATAGTTATCTATGTATTTGACATAGTTACTCTTACCGGCAACTTTAACCTGATCTTTACCCCATTTCTTTTCGATATCACCAGTAAAACTGTTGATCAACGAATCTAATGCATCGGTATCTTTTTCAAACTGTCCGGGACTTGGAGCAAGGTTATGCGCGGCAAATCGACTGGTAGGTTCGTAGTTAACGTCATAAATTTTTTCTACAAATTCACGACTGCAACCGGTAAGCATTGCTGGAACGAGCAAACAGGGAAGGAGTAAAGAAAGCAGCTTTTTCATTGGCATCCAAAAACAAAAAAAGAGTGGCTAAAGCCACTCAATAGATATTACTTACTTGGTGGTGTATAACCATCAATGACAACTTCTTTACCTTCAAACAAGAAATTAACCATTTCTGTTTCAAGCAATTTACGATGTTCAGGGTCCATCATATTCAATTTCTTTTCGTTAATAAGCATGGTTTGCTTGCTTTGCCACATTGCCCACGCCTCTTTTGAAATGCCATCAAATATGCGCTTACCAAGTTCACCAGGATAAAGTTGAAAATCCAGACCATCTGCATCTTTTTTTAGATGTTCGCAAAATACTGTGCGGCTCATGAGTTGTTCCTTATGTTAGATCGTACTTAAGGTTTGCTAATAGGTTCTTAACCGGTGTAGCCAGCCCAAGTTTTTGTGGTTGTGACAAGTTATACCAAAGACCTTGGCTTTGTTCCATTACAAGGCTAGGTCGCTGAGTTAGGTTTATTAAAACAGGTGTGATGTCTAAATGGTAATGGCTAAAAGTATGTTTGAATGCAATCAATGTTTTAGTCGTATTTATTTCAGCTTGTGTACAGCCAAACTGCTGTAAAAAATAATCCAAATCCGCGCTAGGTTGCTCAGGAAAACAGTGCAGTCCTCCCCATATACCTGATGGCGGTCTTAGATCCAGCCACACTTCATCTTGGTAGTGTAGGATGACAAACCAAGTTTGCTTAGTTGGTTTGTCTTTTTTGGGCTTTTTACCGGGATAATCGGCCTGAGAGTGCTGTTTAAAGGCGATACAGTGTTCTGATACTGGGCATAAAGAGCATTTAGGCTTACTACGTGTACAGACCATTGCGCCCATATCCATCATCGCCTGATTATAGTCATCTACCTGCTGTTGCGGGGTATGCTCCGTTGCTACTGCCCATAGTGCGTTTTCAACGCTTTTCTTGCCCGGCCAACCTTCAATGGCATTGGTACGTGCCAGAACTCGTTTTACATTGCCATCAAGAATGGCGTGCGGCTGTTTAAACACCGAAGATAAAATGGCCGCAGCGGTGGAGCGTCCAATTCCGGGCAGAGCATTAAGCTGTTCAATATCTAACGGAAATTCACCGTGATATTGGGTTGCGACAATCTGCGCCGCTTTATGTAAATTGCGTGCTCGGGCGTAATAACCAAGCCCTGTCCAAAGGTGTAACACTTCATCAATATGAGCATTGGCAAGGGATTCAACATCTGGAAATTGAGTGGTAAAGCGCTCGAAGTAGGGGATAACGGTTGCGACCTGAGTTTGCTGCAACATTATCTCAGACAGCCATACCCTGTAGGCGGTTTTTCCCTGCTGCCAAGGAAGGTGTTTTCGACCGTATTGTTGATACCAGTTAAGTATTTTATTTGCGAATGGCGTCACTTATAGCCCAGAAAATTAGTCATCAAAGATTAGAAATTGCACCATAATAGAAGGGAGATGTAAAATTGAGTTGTACTGAATAAGCCTAACTTTTGGCTATTATGCTGAGAAATTGGAATAAATTAGCCTAGAAACGGTTTATGCACTTGCGTAATGAAGATTTCTTTGGATAATTCCCGCTTTGATTAATCGATGAACAGGCAACAGAATGAGCGAAGTAACGACTAACGAATATACCGAAGACGGCAAACTGGTGAGAAAAATCCGCAGTTTTGTTCGTCGAGAAGGTCGATTGACTAAGGGTCAAGAAACCGCTTTGAATGATTGCTGGTCTGCAATGGGCATCGATTACCAAAATGAATTACTAGACTGGACACAAGTGTTTGGTAACGACAATCCTGTCGTACTAGAAATTGGCTTTGGTATGGGTACTTCTTTGGTTGAGATGGCAAAAGCTTCTCCTGAGAAAAACTTTATCGGTATTGAAGTTCATCGCCCCGGTGTTGGCGCTTGTTTGAGCCAAGCTCGCGATGAAGGTGTGACTAACCTACGTGTGATGTGCCACGATGCGGTAGAAGTGTTTGCTAACATGATTCCTAACGCTAGTTTGCATACCCTACAATTATTCTTCCCAGACCCTTGGCATAAAAAACGTCACCATAAGCGTCGTATCGTTCAACTTGAGTTTGCTGAAATGGTACGTGAGAAACTGCAGCTAGAAACCGGTATTTTCCATATGGCGACAGACTGGGAAAACTATGCCGAGCACATGGTTGAGATCATGAATCAAGCGCCAGGCTTTGCCAACATCGCAACCGATGGCGATTACATTCCTCGCCCTGATGAGCGACCATTAACTAAGTTTGAAGCTCGTGGCCATCGCTTAGGTCACGGTGTTTGGGATATTAAATACAAACGCACTGCTTAATTCTAATCGAGTTATTATAGGGGCAGGTTACGAACGTTATTTGAACAAAATCATGTGCATTATCGGAACGAGCCTTTGTTGTATGGATTTGTGGCATGGATGCCACAATGAAGCCATCAAGGATGATTTCACGGCGTTTTGTGGAGATGATGTACATGATTGGTCGATAAATGTTCACTCATGCGTTAGCCCTAATTATAGGGGCTACGCAGTAGCTCCTTTTGTTTATACCTATCAAATATTTATACCCATCAAATTAAGGTTTTTCGATGTTTCAATACGCTATCTTGGCAAACCCCGGCCACAATCGCATTTATTTCGATACCGCGGTAAAAATTGCTTGTTCTGAACTTAAAGCAATTCTTACTTCTATGGATATCACTGTCGATGAAGTGTCAGAAAAAGACATTGGTTTGCCAGCTGCTTTAGTCTTTGAAACAGAACAAGAATTGGATGCTGCGCAGCTAAAAAGACTGTCATCATCTTCAATCTATTACGCGATTTTTCAAGTAATGGATTCTGGTTTATTGAAACCACTACAGCCACAAGCTTTTAATACTTTCCCTGAGAGTATGAGTCAGATATTACGTTATCCGGGGAAAACCAATGAGCAATTTACTCGCTTAATGGTCAATCTTGGACTTAGTGCCTCGCAAACTAATAGCGAACGTAAATGTTTGATGGATCCTATGTGTGGTAAAGGCACCACGCTATATGAAGGTTTGATCCAAGGCTTAGATGTGATGGGTGTAGAGATCAATGCGAAGTGGGTTCAAGAGATCCAAACTTTCATTGTTAAGTACATGAAAAACGGCCGCTATAAGCACAAAGTGATCAAAGAGAAGCGCACCGGTGCTGGTGGCAAAAAGATTGCTGATGGTTTTGCGATGACTGCGGCAGTAAACAAAGACGATTTTGTTAATAATAACAGCCAGTCAATGAAACTGTATGCCTCTGATACGCGCATTATCAATCAAATCATCAAGAAGAATAGCTGTGATGTGATGGTGTCCGATCTTCCCTATGGTGTTCAGCATGGCAGTAAAAATGCTAGCGATACCAAGATGGCTCGTAGCCCTCTAGAGTTGATTGAGGAGGCTCTGCCTGCTTGGAAGAGTGTGCTAAAGCCAAAAGGTGCGATTGTACTTTCCTTTAATGAGTTTACATTGAAGTGGAGTGAGCTTGCTAAGCTGTTTGCAGAGCAAGGTTTTGAAGTACAAGATGAGTCACCGTATATTGGTTATTTACACAGAGTTGATCAGTCGATCAACCGAAATATCTTTATTGCGGTGAAGCCGTAAGCTTTATTTCCCGAGCTTGTTTGCACAAGATTTAGAGAAAAAGCCAACCTAGTGTTGGCTTTTTTGTCTTTAAATGACCGAAGGTGAAAAATGAAACCTACCGCGCAAATTTTACAAGACATATTGGCTGAAGTGACGCCATTAATTGGTCAGGGAAAAGTCGCTGACTATATCCCTGCGTTAGCGCAGGTAGCAAATACTAAGCTTGGCATTGCGGTGTACACCAATGCAGGCGAAGTGTTTAAAGCCGGAGATTCTGAGGAAGCATTTTCAATTCAATCTATCTCTAAAGCGCTGAGTTTAACCCTTGCTATGCGTCTTTATGATCAGAGTGAAATTTGGCAACGAGTAGGCAAAGAGCCTTCCGGTCAGGCATTTAATTCATTGATTCAGTTAGAGATGGAGCAGGGGATCCCGCGTAATCCCTTCATCAATGCTGGTGCAATTGTCGTCGCAGATTTATTAAATTGTCGATTATCAGCCCCTCGACATTCTTTATTGGAGTTTGTTAGACAGTTATCGGGTGACCCGCGTTTGGTCTATGACAAGGTAGTAGCCAATTCAGAAATGATGCACGGTGACCGCAACGCGGCAATTGCCTATCTAATGCGCTCCTTTGCTAATTTTCATAGTGAAGTACATCCGGTTCTAGAAAACTATTTCTATGCTTGCGCACTAAAAATGAGCTGCGTAGATTTAGCCAAAACCTTTAGCTATCTTGCAAATAAAGGCAGTTTAGTGCAATCGGGCAAGCGCATAGTGTCAGTCACTCAGAGCAAACAATTGAACGCATTATTGGCCACTTGTGGTTTGTATGATGGAGCTGGTGAGTTTGCTTATCGGGTTGGTATGCCGGGTAAGTCTGGTGTCGGCGGCGGTATTATAGCGATTGTTCCGGGTGAAATGACGATTGCAGTATGGTCTCCAGAGCTCGATGCTTCTGGTAACTCGCTAGCAGGCACGCGGGCGTTGGAGTTGTTATCGGAACGTATTGGTCGTTCTATCTTTTAAAGAGTGCTCATTAACTAAATGCCTCAATAACTAATGGCTCATAATTATGGAGCCATTAGTTTCTTTATTTTATCTATTCGCTTTCTTCTGGCATAAAAGCTTCGAGCAGATCGTTAAGGAATAGCTTTCCTTTCTCCGTGATCTGCCAATGAGTATCACTTTCTGTCAGATAAGCCATATCTAACGCCCAGTCCATTGTCGGCTTAATTGAGCTTAAAGGAAGCCCTGTGGTATCAATGAAGTCTTGTTTTGGGCAAGCTTCAATGAGTCGAAAGCGGTTCATGAAGAACTCAAATGAACGGTCTCCATCTGCGACTAACTGCTCACTATTGGTATAGGGTTTCACTAGGTTTTGGTATGCGCCTAAATACCCGCGAGGGTGCTTGATCTTAGTGGTACGTACAATGCGTCCATCGGCAAAGCTCAATTTGCCATGTGAACCACAACCAATGCCAAGGTAGTCACCAAAGCGCCAATAATTGAGGTTGTGCTGACATTGATAGCCCGGCTTGCTATAGCCAGAAATCTCATATTGTACGTAGCCAGCCGCGGTCAGCTTTTGATGTCCTTGTTCAAAGATATCCCATAGGTCATCGTCATCTGGCAAAGTCGGTTTTTTATAATAAAACAGCGTATTCGGCTCAATCGTTAACTGATACCAAGATAAATGCGGCGGAGCGAGCTCAATGGCTTTTTCTAAATCAGTGAGTGCCTGTTTGATGCTTTGATTTGGTAAGCCATGCATCAAATCTAGGTTGAAGCTATTTAGACCGATATTATGCGCAAGTTTTGCCGCATTTACCGCTTCATCTTTACCGTGAATACGCCCTAAACGTTCCAGTTTTTCTTGCTCAAAGCTTTGCACGCCAATAGACATTCGGCTAATGCCTGCATCAACGTATTGAGCAAAACGCTTAGCTTCAATCGTGCCAGGATTTGCCTCCATCGTAATCTCAATGTTGTCGATAAATGGGATTCGTTGTTGGACTCCCTTTAATAGACGAGCGATTTGATCAGAGGAAATTAGGCTTGGGGTTCCACCACCAATGAAAATAGAAGTGAGCTTCCTCTCTTCTATTGAATCCGCGTACTTGGCAAGATCCGTCTCTAAATCTTCAAGCAGGGCATTAATGTACAACTCTTCAGGAATATCACCTTTTAAGGCGTGTGAATTAAAGTCGCAATAAGGGCATTTTTGTACACACCATGGAATGTGAATATACAGCCCTAGTGATGGTGGAATTAGTTTGCTCATAGTGCTTGTTTTAACTTATCAAACAGTTGGCTTAGTGCTTTACCGCGATGGGAAAGCTGTTTTTTTCGTTCAGGTGTCAGCTGTGCTGATGCGCACTGATCTTCTGGCACATAAAAAATAGGATCATAACCAAAGCCGTTTTCACCCTCAGATTGCTCTAAGATCTGACCTTCCCATACGCCATGACAAACAATAGGAGTCGGGTCTAGGTGATGACGCATGTAGACCAAAACGCAATGAAAGCGAGCGCTGCGTTGATCTTTAGCAACGCCTTCAAGATCGTGCAGTAACTTGTCGAGGTTTTGCTTGTCTGTAGCATCTTCTCCGGCAAAACGTGCCGAATAAATACCGGGCGCGCCTTTTAGGTAATCAACTTCTAAGCCAGAGTCATCAGCAATCGCGGGTAGACCGGTTTCTTGAGCGGCATGACGGGCTTTAATAATGGCGTTTTCGATAAAAGTAGTGCCAGTTTCTGCAACATCGGAGACGTTGTATTCACTTTGCGCTTGTACCTCAAAACCAAAATCAGACAATAGGCTTGCCATTTCGCGCACTTTACCTTGGTTGCCAGTAGCAAGTACTAATTTATTTGCTGGCTTATTTACAGATTCGTTGACAGACAAAGGGGAAATTACTCCTGAATATGGAAGGTTTGATTAAATCGAAGAATACCACTGCCTTTAGTGCCAGAGTCTGCTTTGATTTCAAAGCGGAAAGTTTCATTCTCGGTAATAGGCAGTTCCGCTAAATAGTAGATAGCTTCACCTTGAGTGATTTCTCTAAAGGTTAATTTTTTGGTATTTCCGACCAAATTTTTTGCCGTACCTGTCAGTACGACTGGGGTAGGTTTTTTACCTACGCTGTAGAGATCTAAAGCGCTGATATTGATCAGCGCGATATAAGGGTTTCTTTTTAGCTTTAAATCTCTAGCAACTTTAGGGGCTAAAAATGTCGAATTAAACGCAGAATAATGCAGTTCAATATCTTTCATTCGAACAAATTGTCCCGCTAAACTTGGCATTGCAAATCCTGCAATTAGCAGAGCGCACAGTGCTTTTATAAGTTGCTTTTTCATTATGTAACTCATCGTGTAACGGGGCCCCTAAATAAAAATTACAGTCCGTACCAAATCGGTCCAAATAGGCTGCTAGTTAAGTCACCCATTAGGAAGTTGGCAAATTGAAGGACAAGAAACAGAACCAAAACACTAAGATCTAATCCACCCATTGCTGGAAGAATACGGCGAATTGGTGCAAGCATAGGTTCAGTTAATTGATGGAATACATATTCCATAGGGCTGCGACCTTGGCTTACCCAGCTAAGAATTGCACGTAGTAGTAGCACCCAAAATAGTAATTTACCGGCCGCTTTAACTAGAGCAAGCAGACCAATAATTAATAGATCAGGACTAAAGCCTACCGCGCCATTGGACGCAATAAACATCAGCAGTACAAACTTTAATACACATAGCACGTAGGCAAAGCTAATCGTAGCAAGATCGATATTACCAATTGATGGAATAATACGGCGCAGTGGTTTTAAAACCGGTTGTGTTGCTTTCACAATAAACTGTGAAAACGGGTTGTAGAAGTCAGCTCGTGCCGCCTGCAACCAAATTCTAAGAATGACGACCATGATGTATAGGTCAAAAACGGTAGTCACTAAAAATTGCATTGAATTCATTACAAAACCTTGATGAAGTTAAAAAAGGGATTCCATCTCTTCGGCACGTTTTACTGCAGCCTGCATGGCTTTAGCGACGGTATCGGAGAGTTGATGTTGGTTAAATGTGGCGATAGCTTCTGCTGTCGTACCACCTTTTGAGGTCACCTGATTACGCAAAGTCGCAAGCTCTAAATCTGGATTTTCGACCACCATTTGTGCAGCGCCTGCGGCAGATTGTTGAACCAGTAAGCGCGCGGTTTGTTCGTCAAAACCTTGAGCTATGGCTTCTTTTTGCATTGCTTCCATAAATAAGAAGAAATAAGCAGGTGAGCTTCCAGCTGCGGCAATAATCGAGTTAATTTGAGCTTCACTTTCAACCCAGCAAATCTCGCCTACTGCTTGCATTAATTGCCCAGCAAAGGCTTTGTGTTGTTGGCTAATATTCTGTGGAGCATATAAGCCACTCATGCCCAGTCCCAGTAAAGAGGGAGTATTTGGCATGACTCGTACAAAGTCGGCATTTTTACCGAGCATTGATTGTAAACGTGGCACGGTAATACCTGCCGCAATTGAGATGAGTAGTTTGTTCTCAAAATCAATATCAGAAAGTTCAGCTAATACATCGGACATCATCTGCGGTTTTACTGAGAGAACAATCACATCAGCTTGCGAGACGGCTAAGTGATTGTCCGGCGTTGTGGCAACCGAAAAACGCTCAGCGATGCTATCGCGACTTTGCTGTGAAGGCGCAGTTGCCGTGATGGCTTGCGCTGGATAGCCACTATCAAGCAGTCCTGCAATGATAGAGCTTGCCATGTTCCCAGAGCCAATAAAGGCAATGTTACGTACTGAATTAGCCAAAAAGTGATCCCTTACTGTTTGTTTTATTTATGGTTTACTAACTTATGGTTTGCTCTATTTAGCATTTGAATAGTCACGTGCACCAAAAATAGCGGTACCGATGCGAACCATGGTACTGCCAGCTTCGATTGCCGCTTGCATATCGCCACTCATGCCCATAGACAAAGTATCTACTTGTGGATATTGGGATTTTATTTGTTCAAACAAGTCTTTAAGCTGATTAAAGGCATGCAGCTGCTCATCATAACTCGAAACATTCGCTGGGATGGACATTAGTCCACGCAAAGTTAGATTAGGTAGACCTTCGATAACCGTCGCCAGTTCGAGAGCTTGTTGTGTGGAAATACCTGATTTACTGGCTTCGCCGCTGGTATTCACTTGAATAAGCACTTGTATCGGTTTTTTATTATCTGGTCTTTGATCGCTTAGGCGTTGAGCAACCTTGGCGCGGTCAATAGAGTGCACCCAATCAAAGTTCTCACTGATGGGACGCGTTTTATTAGATTGTATTGGACCAATAAAGTGCCATTTTATGTCTAAGTCGTTATGATGTTCTTGAAAATATTGAATTTTTTCAACGCCTTCTTGAACGTAGTTCTCGCCAAATTGACGTTGACCAGCTTCACAAGCATTCACTACGGCTTGAATCGGTTTAGTTTTACTTACCGCAAGAAGTTGCACTGAATGAATTGGACGCCCAAACTTACGTTCAGAATCTTGAATCTGCTGATGAATATTTTCTAAATTTGATTGGATTGTCTGCATAGTTTTGACTTAATAAGGAATGTTATGGATATCACCGAATTACTTCGCTTTAGTGTAAAGCATAATGCCTCAGATCTACATCTTTCGTCAGGTTTGCCACCAATGGTTAGAATTGATGGTGACGTTCGACGTCTAGAGATGCCTGAATTTAGTGAGGCTGAAGTTCATGCTCTTATTTTTGATATTATGGATGATGCTCAGCGAAGTGAGTTCGAGTCAAATTTAGAGCTCGATTTTTCGATAGAACTTAGTGGTGTGGGGCGTTTTAGGGTTAATGCCTTCAATCAAAGCCGTGGTTCTTCGGCAGTATTTCGAACCATCCCAACCGTCATTCCTACTTTAGAACAGCTTAATTGCCCGCCTATATTTGAAAAAATAGTCAACTATGAGAAAGGCTTAGTCTTGGTAACAGGGCCTACAGGCTCGGGTAAATCAACCACTCTAGCGGCGATGGTTGATTATATTAATCGTAACCACAATAAGCATATTTTAACCATTGAAGACCCTATCGAATTTGTTCATCAAAGTTCTAAATGTTTGGTGAATCAGCGTGAAGTTCACCGTGATACACATAGCTTTAAGGCGGCATTACGTTCGGCTTTGCGTGAGGATCCTGATGTAATTTTGGTGGGTGAGCTGCGCGATCAAGAAACGATCAGCCTTGCTCTTACTGCCGCAGAAACCGGTCACTTAGTCTTTGGTACTTTGCACACTAGTTCTGCTGCAAAGAGTATTGATAGAATTATTGATGTGTTTCCAGCAGGCGATAAAAACATGGTGCGCTCTATGCTATCGGAATCGTTACGTGCAGTGATTGCGCAAAAGTTATTAAAACGCAATGGTGGCGGGCGAGTGGCATGTCATGAAATTATGCTGGCAAACCCAGCAATTAGAAACCTTATCAGAGAAGATAAAGTCGCGCAGATGTACTCCATTATCCAAACGGGCGCAGCTCTTGGCATGACAACGATGGAGCAATCGGTTAATCAACTGATGCAACAAGACTTAGTGAGCCGAGAAGAGGCTGAGGCTAAGATTGAGATTCAACCTATGCTTGGTTCTGGTTTTTAAGCATAAAATAACAGCAAGGAAAGAAGATGGAACTTAAAGAATTGCTCGATGCGATGACGCAACAAAAGGCGTCAGATTTGTACATTACGGTAGACTCTCCTTGCATGTTTCGCATCGACGGGGAGTTGCAGCCTTTTGCTGACAAACTGCATCAATCTGGAGTGACAGCCCTTCTTGATAGCATCATGGATAATGATAGGCGTAAGGAGTTTCGCGCTACTCGAGAGGCTAATTTTGCCATTGAGAGTGAATCTGGTCGCTTTAGAGTCAGTGCTTTTTTTCAGCGTGACTTACCCGGTGCGGTGATTCGTCATATTGAAACAAATATTCCTTCTTTTGCCGATCTTGGCTTGCCTGATACATTAAAAGATCTGGCGATGACAAAGCGTGGTTTAGTCTTGGTAGTTGGTGCGACAGGTTCTGGTAAATCCAGTACTCTTGCCGCTATGGTCGGCCATAGAAATCAAACTCAACACGGTCATATATTGACGGTAGAAGATCCCATTGAATTTGTGCATCAGCATCACAAGAGCATCGTCACTCAGCGTGAGGTTGGGCTCGATACAGAAAGTTATGAAATTGCGTTAAAGAACTCATTACGACAAGCTCCGGATATGATTGTCATTGGTGAGATACGCACCCCAGAAACCATGCGTTATGCAATGACCTTTGCTGAAACGGGGCATTTGTGTGTGGCAACCTTGCACGCCAATAATGCCAATCAGGCATTAGATCGGATTTTACATTTGGTGTCCAAAGAACAAAGAGAGCATTTCCTGTTGGATCTTTCTCTTAATCTAAAGGGAATTGTCGGTCAGCAATTGCTTAAAGCCAAAAATGGTACGGGACGCCATGTTGCTTTAGAGATACTGCAAGTGACGCCAAGGGCATCGGATCTCATTCGTCAAGGGGAGATCACAGAGATCAAAAGCTATATGGCAAAAACTCAACAAGTTGGGATTTGTACTTTTGATCAATCTCTACTTGAACTGCTTAAGCAAGATAAGATCACAGAGGAAGAGGCGTTACGCAGCGCAGATTCTGCCAATGATCTGCGCCTGATGTTAAAGAATCATCAAGGGGTAAGTACTGATGGTCCTTTAGATGACATTAAGATTGATATGGGATGAGGGGGCTACTCTCCCCACTGGCTTTCAAACCAACTTTCTAAAATCACCACGGCGGATTGGCAATCCACGTTACCTTTACTTAATGCTTTGTAACCACCCATAGCAAAAAGATCTGAGCGAGCTTCTGTTGTTGAAAGTCTTTCATCATGAAGCTCAACCGGCACGCCAAATCGACCATGTATGCGCTGAGCAAACTTTTTCGCCCTAGGGGTGATGGTTTGCAAGTCTTTACCGTGTAAGTCTGTTGGTAAGCCTACAACCACTAAATCGGGTTTCCACTCAGTCAGTAAATTACCAATATCGTCCCAATTTGGGATGCCGTCTTTGGCCTTAAAAGCTTTTAGAGGGGTGGCTGTACCTGTGATGTCTTGGCCTATGGCACTACCAATGCTTTTGGTGCCATAATCAAATGCCATGATGGTTTTGCTCATGCATGTCCTGCTTGTGTTGATAATTGGGAGGCATCTATACCTAAAGATTGCACGGCGCTAGACCAGCGATCTTGTACTGGTGTTGTAAAGATAATATTGGGATCAGCTTCGATCGTTAACCAAGAGTTTTCGGCGAGTTCGCTTTCCAGTTGACCGGCTTCCCAACCTGAATATCCCAGTGCCACTAGGTACTGTGTTGGCTCTTCTTGAGTACCGAGCACTGCCAATATGTCTTTAGAGGTCGTGACGGTCAGGCTGTCTGTCATCACCATACTCGATTGATATTTATCTTTTGGTTGATGCAAAATAAAGCCGCGATCTTCTGATACCGGGCCGCCATTGTGTACTGGCTGCTTGAGACTATCGCCAGCTTGGATATTGGCTGATTTAAGCTCGACCTGCTTTAACATGCCGCCGACAGTGATATCGATAGGAGCGTTAATCATAATCCCCATCGCGCCATTTTCATTATGCTCACAAATATAGATAACGGAACGCTTAAAATAAGGGTCTTCTATCGATGGCATGGCGACTAAAAAATGATTAGTAAGATTCATAGGCTACCTCTGAAAATTCCCTCTTAAAATAAGACAGCAAGCGAGTGTTGATGCAATATCGGTTATTCACAAGCTTGCTGGCTACGAGTTTTAGCAGTTATTTCTTTTGCAAGAGAGGTATTACTTATTGATGCGACGCTCAATAGCATCCATCAATTTACCGGTAATTGAGATGCCAAATTCAGTTTCGATCTCAACAATACAAGTAGGGCTAGTGACATTAATTTCAGTTACTTTGTCGCCAATAACATCTAAGCCGACAAAAATGAGTCCTTTCTCTTTAAGTGTAGGACCGATTGCATTAGCTATGGCAAAATCTGTCTCGCTTAGAGGTCTTGCTTCACCGCGACCACCTGCTGCTAAGTTGCCGCGAGTTTCACCTTTGGCTGGGATACGCGCTAGGCAATATGGCATTGGCTCGCCATCAACGATCAAAATACGTTTATCACCATTGCTAATATCGGGAACGAACGCTTGTGCCATTGCGTAGTTTTGACCATGGTTAGTTAGGGTTTCGATAATAACCGATACGTTAGGATCGCCTTCTTTAACTCGGAAAATAGACGCGCCGCCCATTCCATCAAGAGGTTTAAGAATGACATCGCGATGCTCTTCATGGAACGCTTTGATTTTTTCAGCTTTGCGAGTCACGATAGTGGTTGGCGTTAGAGCAGCAAACCATGCGGTATAAAGCTTCTCGTTACAATCACGCAGGCTTTGTGGCTTGTTGACGATGAGAGTCCCTTCCACTTCCGCGCGCTCAAGAATGTAAGTTGCGTAGATGTATTCAGTATCAAATGGTGGATCTTTACGCATTAATACCGCGTCAAGATCGGACAATTTGATGGTTTGCTCTGACAGGAACTCAAACCAAGATTCAGGGTTCTTTTCTATTTTTAGAGTCTTAGTATCGGCAACAGCCACACCTTGATCTAAGTGAAGATCATTCATTTCCATATAGTGGATTTCATAACCACGGCTTTGCGCTTCAAGGAGCATTGCAAAGCTTGAATCTTTTTTAATGTTGATGGATGAGATTGGGTCCATCACTATGCCGATCTTAATCATTCGTTTCTCTCCTAGCCAAGATCGCCAAAGCGAACTTGCAGTGCGGTAATTGCTGTTAGAGCTGCGGTTTCTGTTCGTAGCACGCGCGGGCCTAACAAAGTTTGTTCGAAGTTATATTCTGTGGTCATGGCAATTTCTGAATCAGAAAGTCCACCTTCTGGGCCTATCAATAGTTTCACTTGGGTCATAGGCTGCGGAAGTGTATTGATAGAGTAGGGTGCTCGAGGGTGAAGATTGAGTTTTAACCCTTGGTACTCTTCGCTACACCACTGCTCTAATTGCATGATAGGTCTGATGACAGGGACTCGATTGCGACCACTTTGTTCACAGGCAGCAATTGCAATTTTTTGCCATTGCTGCAGCTTTTTTTCAAAACGTTTAGGATCGAGTTTTACGCCACAGCGCTCAGAGATAAGAGGGGTGATGGTATTCACGCCAAGCTCTACTGATTTTTGAATGGTGAACTCCATCTTATCGCCACGAGAAACAACCTGGCCTAAATGAATGTCTAGCGGGGATTCAACATTATGTTGTGTAGAGTCTTGTATTTCTACTGCAACGTTTTTCTTGGAAACCTCAGTGATGACTGCGGAATATTCAACGTTGCTACCGTCAAAGAGAGAGACGGCTTGGCCTACCTGCATTCTTAATACACGCCCAATATGTCCAGCAGCATCGTCGCAAAGCTGAACTTGTGTGGCTGAAGATAAAGATTCCGGATGATATATCCTAGGGATGCGCATTTAAATCGTACCTGTAACTGACTGAACTAACTAAATATGGTTGCTATGGTAACAAATAACAAGAGGGGTCGCTCAGTCTGCTTGGTACGATTTTTTTAGTGTTGACACTTTTGCTCAACGAACGGGTTAGAGTTACCTTGAATTTTAGTGATTAACTGGTCTCTTTTGCATTCCCAATCTGTTACCGCGTAGGTTTTATTCCAAGCTTGCATCAGCTTTATTTGCGAAGATGAGAGTGTAATAGGGTATTGCTGTTTCATGTATAAATAGGT
Organism: Vibrio sp. UCD-FRSSP16_30; assembly: GCF_001676025.1. Taxonomy (GTDB): domain Bacteria; phylum Pseudomonadota; class Gammaproteobacteria; order Enterobacterales; family Vibrionaceae; genus Vibrio. Next base: position 204,923 of record NZ_LZFW01000002.1, on the reverse strand, counting down.
GCGAGCGATAGCTCCACGAGCATAGGTTGGCGGCATAACTTTGTCATCTTTAAAGCTTACCTGCATTTTACATTGGCCATAACTGACACCATGTACGCCGTTCCATTGCGAGAAATCATAGTTAGAACGGTCGCCATTAACCTCACCGATTGCTGGCACCAAATTATGTAGATCCGCTTCCATCTCTTTATAGATAGGATCACTCTTGGTGCAATTAGAGCGTCCACCTTCTTGCCAACATTGTCTTTGTTTGCCTAATTGCGCCGCAGGGACGATATGTTCCCATTCGATACGATTGGCTCGGCGCTGTTGTTTTCGCACTTGATAACCGCAGTCAGATAATTGCGGTGTCCCTTTTTTACCATGCCAGTCAATGTGACAGCCACAATAGAAGGTTTGTGGATGCTGCTGATAAATGCCTATCGCGAGCTGTTTTGATTTATAAAAGGAATGCGGTTTGGCGTGTGCAGTTAGAGAGATAAGTACTAGGCCAATAATCAGGAAAATTGAACGTTTCAAGGATATTCTATGGATGTTGATGAAAAACAGCGTAGAGATTACCGTTAATCGGCTTATTTGACCAGATTTTGTTCAGTGAAGCATTAGATGAGATTGCTTGATATTAACTGAGCTGTTTTCCCGTAAAGCTCAAAGTATTGCCACAACTGCGACAGGTATAACTACTTTCGCTTCTCATCACTTTATTGTGACGACGAATAGTAAGAGGGTAGGTTCGACAACCGCATTGGTACTCGAAGGTTTTACCTTGAACGGAACTGACATCCATAGAGTGAGTCCGCTCAGGCTTGATTGAAAACACTTTGGACATGACATATTGCCATTCTTTACCATGTGGTCTTACTCGACCAAAAACTTGGTGGGTAATTAAATGTGCCAACTCATGAGGTAAAACTTCATCAATAAAGTCTTGCTGATTTTCAGCTAACAGTACTTTATTTAATTTAATCACATTAAGCTGCAAAAAGGCTTTTCCTGCGGCTTTGCCACGCATATCAATTTCTATCTTTGGCATAGCAAAGGTACGCTTGAAATGTGTGTTAGCCACCTGAATCAGTGAGGCCGTTTTTTTTGTGAGCTGATATTGAAGCGGATCCATGCGAGAAATAGTTGATTGAGATGAACTAGCGTTACTTTAACTTAATCTTGGAATTCAGGTCAATGCAGGTAAAAAAGGAGAACTTAAGTTCTCCTTTTTATGATTAATAAATTCAATGTGTTATCTATGAAATTAATGTTTCTTTTGAATTGTCGCGTGATAGGCATGCCATGTGCCATAACCTAAAATGGGCATCGTCATTATCATGCCAATGCCGTAAGTTGCAAAGCCAATCAGTACTCCGCCACAAATAATTCCAGCCCATACCAGTAGAGGCCCAGGGTTACTTTTTACTGCGTGAAAACTGGAAAATATTGCGGTCATAATATCAACGCGTCTTTCTAGCATAAGAGGCATCGAGAAAACGGAAATACTAAAGACCACGGTTGCCAAAATGAATCCGGCGATAGAGCCTGTAATAAGGAAAGGAGCAAATTCAATAATGCTGGCACCTTCTACTGAGGGGTATAACGCATGCAGTAAAGAGGCGATTCTCATCCAAAATATCATGGCCACTACAAGTAGTACCGCAAAGCTCCATTGTGATGTTGAATTACGCCCAATGGCTTTCATCGAATGCAGTAGACTGGGTTGTTTTCCTCGTTCTATTGCCCAACTTGTATCGTACAAACCAAGGGCCAGAAAGGGGCCTATTAGCATGTAGATAATAAGTGCGGGAAGAATAACTAAATGGGAGTGGTTGCCCTGTAGGTATATCAAACCAACAATGCCGGCAGCGGCTACAGCAAAACAAGCGCCATAAAAAAGGCTAATAATAGGGGAGCGAATAAAATCATTTAAACCTAACGCGAGCCACTGAAAAGGGTCGCTAATGGTGATGCTGTTGCATGGTAGTGTTTTTGCGTATTCGCTATCTTTAACTTTCGATGTATTGTGCAAGCCATCTTCGTTATATGTACGAGGCATGGTAATCCTCCAGATTAAGTCTAACGGACTAAACTAGAATCCACTTTAGACTGAGCCACATTATTTATTTTGTAAAACTTGATCTGGTTAACATTTCATTAACTTTGATAACTATCGTCATGGATGGCATGAAATACAAATTTTGTGGGAAAATTAATCAGAAAGGAGTAGTTGGCAGGATAAAAAAAACCTCAGCACAAAGGCTGAGGTTTCAGAATGTTTACCGCTAAATTAGCTTATTTGATACCAGCAAAATCTTTAAGAATCGCCGCTTTGTCAGTCGCTTCCCAAGGGAATTCTTCACGACCAAAGTGACCATAAGCTGCTGTTTTCTTGTAGATAGGTTGAAGCAAGTTCAACATTTCTTGTAGACCGTATGGGCGTAAGTCGAAGTTTTGACGAACAGCTTCAATGATGATTTCTTGAGCTACTTTTTCAGTACCAAAAGTTTCGATCATGATAGATGTTGGATCAGCAACACCGATAGCGTAAGACAGTTGGATTTCACAACGGTCAGCCATACCAGCTGCCACGATGTTCTTCGCTACATAACGTGCTGCGTATGCTGCACTACGGTCAACTTTTGATGGATCTTTACCAGAGAATGCACCGCCACCGTGACGAGCTGCGCCGCCGTAGGTATCAACGATGATTTTACGACCAGTTAGGCCACAGTCACCCATTGGGCCACCGATAACAAAACGACCAGTTGGGTTAATAAAGAATTTAGTTTCTTTATTTAACCATTGCGCAGGAAGTACTGGTTTAATGATTGTTTCCATTACTGCTTCACGAAGGTCATCCGTTGAGATGCTTTCGCTATGCTGAGTAGATAGAACAACAGCGTCGATACCAACAATCTTACCTTGGTCGTATTGGAACGTTACCTGAGATTTTGCATCTGGGCGCAACCATGGCAGTGTGCCGTTTTTACGAACTTCAGCTTGTTTTTCTACAAGACGGTGAGAGTAAGTAATTGGCGCAGGCATTAATACTTCAGTTTCGTTAGTTGCGTAACCAAACATAATACCTTGGTCTCCAGCCCCTTGATCTTTAGGGTCTGACTTATCAACGCCTTGGTTGATGTCTGGAGATTGCTTACCGATAGTGTTTAATACAGCACAAGAGTCTGCATCAAAACCCATTTCTGAGTTAACGTAACCAATTTCACGAACCGTTTCACGTGTCAGCTCTTCGATATCAACCCAAGCAGAGGTAGTGACTTCGCCGCCTACCATAACCATGCCAGTTTTTACGTAAGTTTCACATGCAACACGAGCTTTAGGATCTTGCTCAATGATTGCATCTAGAACCGCATCAGAGATTTGGTCTGCAATTTTATCTGGATGGCCTTCTGATACAGATTCAGAAGTAAACAGGTGCTTAGCCATGATGGGCTCCCTTATTTCTTAGTTAAGAAAAGACGCATCATGGCGTCTTTTAAGTTGTACTTGTTAAGTAGGTGTTTCTACTTCTAGACGTCTATTCTAATTTTGAATGTGCGAAATACAAGCTTTTTTACGATTTAAGTGGGAAAAGATTTGCATTGAGGTAAATCAGGTTTTCTCCATGCAGTGAGATATTAAGCAAATTAATGCATCTTAGTGTGAATTATGCACGGGAAACCGTTTGCAGTAATAGAGGGGCTTTGCGACAATAACCGTTCTCAACACCCTCTGTTGAGTTCAGGACTTATTTTTTAATAAATTGCTTATGCATTCAGGAGCAGACATGTCTTCTCGTAAAGATCTAGCCAATGCAATTCGTGCTCTTAGCATGGATGGTGTTCAACAAGCTAACTCTGGTCACCCAGGCGCACCTATGGGTATGGCTGACATCGCTGAAGTACTTTGGCGTGGTCATCTAAACCACAACCCACAAAACCCAGAGTGGGCTGACCGCGACCGTTTTATTTTATCAAACGGCCACGGCTCAATGCTGATCTACTCTCTGCTTCATTTGACCGGTTATGAGTTATCTATTGATGACCTTAAAAACTTCCGTCAGTTGCACTCTAAGACACCAGGTCACCCAGAATATGGTTACGCACCTGGTATCGAAACGACAACAGGTCCTTTAGGCCAAGGTATTACTAACGCAGTTGGTATGGCTATGGCTGAGAAAGCACTTGCTGCTCAGTTTAACAAAGAAGGTCACGACATCGTTGATCACTTCACTTATGTATTCATGGGTGATGGTTGTTTGATGGAAGGTATTTCACACGAGGCTTGTTCTCTTGCGGGTACTCTTGGTCTTGGCAAGCTTGTTGCTTTCTGGGATGACAACGGCATCTCAATTGATGGTGAAGTTGAAGGTTGGTTCTCTGATGATACGCCTAAGCGTTTTGAAGCTTACGGCTGGCACGTAATTCCGGCTGTAGACGGTCACAATGCAGAAGAAATTAACGCAGCTATCGTTGCGGCTAAAGCAGACCCTCGCCCAACACTTATCTGTACTAAGACAGTGATTGGTTTTGGTTCTCCAAACAAAGCTGGCACGCACGATTGTCACGGTGCTCCACTAGGCGCTGACGAAATCGTTGCAACTAAAGCCGCTCTTGGCTGGGAACACGGTCCTTTCGAAGTTCCTGCTGACATCTACTCACAGTGGGATGCAAAAGCATCAGGCTCTGAAAAAGAAGCAGCTTGGAATGCTAAGTTTGACGCTTACGCGGCAGCATACCCAGCAGAAGCTGCTGAACTAAAACGTCGTGTAAATGGCGAACTTCCTGCACAGTGGGAAGAAGCAACTAACCAAATTATTGCTGACCTTCAAGCTAACCCTGCAAACATTGCATCACGTAAAGCATCGCAAAATGCATTAGAAGCGTTTGGTAAAATGCTTCCTGAATTCATGGGTGGTTCTGCTGACCTTGCGCCTTCTAACTTGACTATGTGGTCTGGTTCTAAGTCTCTTGAAGCAAATGACTTCTCAGGTAACTACATCCATTACGGTGTACGTGAATTTGGTATGACTGCAATCATGAATGGTATTGCTCTGCACGGTGGTTTCGTACCATACGGCGCAACTTTCCTAATGTTCATGGAATACGCGCGTAACGCAATGCGTATGGCTGCTCTGATGAAAATTCAGAATATCCAAGTTTATACTCATGACTCTATCGGTCTGGGTGAAGATGGTCCAACTCACCAACCGGTTGAGCAAATCGCTTCTCTACGTTTGACTCCAAACATGAGCACATGGCGTCCATGTGACCAAGTTGAGTCAGCAGTTGCTTGGAAATTGGCTATCGAACGTAAAGATGCGCCTACAGCGCTTATCTTCTCTCGCCAAAACCTTGCACAGCAAGAGCGTAACGCAACTCAAGTTGCTGATATCGCTAAAGGTGCTTACGTATTGAAAGATTGCGCAGGTACACCTGAGCTAATCATCATTGCGACAGGTTCTGAAGTTGAACTTGCCGTTGCAGCGCAAGCTGAACTAACAGCCACAGGCAAAGCAGTACGTGTTGTTTCAATGCCATCAACAGATGCATTCGACAAGCAAGACGAAGCTTACCGTGAATCAGTCCTACCTTCATCAGTGACTAAACGTATCGCTGTAGAAGCCGGTATCGCTGACTTCTGGTACAAGTACGTTGGCTTCGGTGGCAAGATCATCGGCATGAGATCATTCGGCGAATCTGCACCAGCAGGCGAGCTATTCAAAATGTTTGGTTTCACAACTGACAACGTAGTAAATACAGCTAAAGAGCTTTTAGCTTAATTTATTGCCACTTCACAAAATATAAAGCCAGCAGTTTACTGCTGGCTTTTTTGTCTTTAATTCGTTCCTTTTAGCATTTAGAGTAATCCTTTTTCTATTTGCTATTACAGAATGATAAACTTCTACTCAATAATTATAATAAGCCTTATTCGGAGTAAAGGTATGTTAAGAGTAGCTATTAATGGGTTTGGTCGTATTGGACGCAATGTACTTAGAGCTGTTTATGAAAGTGGTAAGTCTGGGCAGATTCAAGTTGTTGCTGTTAATGAATTAGCTCAGCCTGATGCTATGGCTCATCTACTTCAATATGACACTAGCCATGGACGTTTCAATCTTAAGGTCTCTCATACTCAAGAGTATCTAAATATTCATCATTTAGATGGCAGTAAAGATGAAATACGTATTCTGCATCTTGCAGAGCTAGATTTACTTCCTTGGCGTGATTTAGATGTAGATATTGTTCTGGACTGTACTGGTGTTTTTGGCTCTCAGGAAGAAGGGCAACAACACATTGCTGCTGGTGCTGGTAAAGTGCTGTACTCACACCCGGGCTCTAATGATCTTGATAACACCATTATCTATGGCATCAACCATCAAAGCTTAAAACCAGAACATAAAGTTGTTTCAAACGGTTCTTGCACCACAAACTGTATTGTTCCTATCATAAAAGTGCTTGATGAAGCCTATGGTATCCAACGAGGCACGATTACTACTATTCACTCATCAATGAACGATCAGCAAGTTATTGATGCCTATCATCCCGATTTGCGACGTACTCGCAGTGCCAGTCAGTCAATCATTCCTGTTGATACAAAATTGCATAAAGGTATCGAAAGGATCTTTCCAAAGTTTGAGAATAAGTTTGAGGCTATTTCAGTCAGGGTTCCAACTGTTAATGTAACGGCAATGGATTTAAGTGTAACTTTGGACACGAACGTCACTGTTCATGACGTAAATCAAACTATTTTGCAAGCGTCTCAATGTACATTACAATCAATAGTTGATTACACTGAAGCTCCATTGGTATCAATTGACTTTAATCATGACTCGCATAGTGCGATTGTCGATGGGTCTCAAACCCGAGTCAGTGATGGCCAATTAGTCAAGATGTTAGTGTGGTGTGATAATGAGTGGGGATTTGCAAATCGGATGCTAGATACGGCTTTGGCGATGCATAGCTCACATTAATTACATTGCGTGAAATAAATACATGGCTTTTTAGTTCCAACTCTTGAACTATAAAATAAATGGCCCAATGTAGCTTTATATTAGAGAGATTTTGAACACTCTTTTTAGCAATTTTGCTAGGATAGGGTGCACAGTTTTTAAATTTAAACCTAGAGGACTAACAATGTCTGTAATTAAGATGACTGACCTGGATCTAGCAGGTAAACGCGTATTTATCCGTGCTGACCTAAACGTTCCAGTAAAAGACGGTAAAGTAACTTCTGATGCTCGTATTCTTGCATCTATCCCTACTATCAAGCTTTGCTTGGAAGCGGGTGCTAAAGTAATGGTTACTTCTCACCTAGGTCGTCCAACTGAAGGCGAATACGCTGAAGAGTTCTCACTACAACCTGTAGTTAACTACTTAAACGATGCGCTTGATTGTGAAGTTAAGCTAGCTAAAGACTACCTAAATGGTCTTGAGCTAAATGCTGGCGAACTCGTTGTTCTTGAAAACGTTCGTTTCAACAAAGGCGAGAAGAAAAACGAAGAAGAGCTATCTAAGAAGTACGCTGCTCTTTGTGACATCTTTGTTATGGATGCATTTGGTACAGCTCACCGTGCTCAAGCGTCAACTCACGGTGTAGGTACTAACGCTCCTGTAGCTTGTGCTGGCCCTCTTCTTGCAGCAGAGCTAGAAGCACTGGCTAAAGCAATGGATAACCCAGAGCGCCCACTAGTGGCTATCGTTGGTGGTTCTAAAGTTTCTACTAAACTGACTGTTCTTGAGTCTCTATCTAAAGTTGCTGATCAACTTGTTGTGGGTGGTGGTATTGCTAATACATTTATCGCTGCAGAAGGCCACAACGTAGGTAAGTCTCTATATGAAGCAGACCTAGTTGAAACAGCTAAGAAACTAATGAAAGAGTGTGCAATTCCAGTTGCGACTGATGTTGCTTGTGCAAAAGCATTTGATGAGAACGCTGAAGCGGAAATCAAAAACGTTGCTGACGTTCAAGACGATGACATGATTTTCGACCTTGGCCCTGATTCAACAGCGGTTCTTGCTGACATCATTGCTAATGCAAAAACTATTCTTTGGAATGGCCCTGTTGGCGTATTCGAATTCAAAAACTTTGAAGCGGGTACAGCAGGTATTTCTAAAGCAATCGCTGAGTCTGCAGGTTTCTCTGTAGCCGGTGGTGGTGACACGCTAGCAGCTATCGACAAGTTCGGTATCAAAGCTGACGTTTCTTACATCTCAACTGGCGGCGGCGCTTTCCTTGAGTTTGTAGAAGGTAAAGTACTTCCAGCAGTTGCTATGCTAGAAGAACGCGCAAAAGCGTAATTTTTTTAGGCGAGAACCTTGTTCTCGCCCTTTTTATTAATTTTGCTACAAAACCTTGTTTTGTCAGTAATTTTTATGTTTGCAAAAGTGCAATTTAATACTAAACGACAGAAAATAGGACTTATTCCATGTCTAAGATCTTCGATTTTGTAAAACCTGGTGTTATCTCTGGTGATGACGTACAAAAAGTGTTTGAAGTAGCAAAAGAAAATAACTTTGCTCTTCCTGCAGTTAATGTTGTTAATACTGATTCTGTAAATGGTGTACTAGAAGCAGCAGCTAAAGTTAAAGCTCCTGTAGTAGTTCAGTTTTCTAACGGCGGTGCAGGCTTTTTTGCTGGTAAAGGCGTTAAATTAGAAGGTCAAGGTGCGCAAATCCTTGGTGGTGTTGCTGGCGCTAAATACGTTCACGCTGTTGCGGAAACTTACGGTGTTCCAGTTATTCTTCATACTGACCACGCAGCTAAGAAACTTCTTCCTTGGATTGACGGTCTACTAGACGCTGGTGAAGAGTTCTTCGCTCAAACTGGTAAGCCTTTATTCTCTTCTCATATGATCGACCTTTCTGAAGAGTCTCTAGAAGAGAACATCGAAATCTGTTCTAAATACCTAGAGCGCATGGCTAAAATGGGCATGACTCTAGAAATCGAACTAGGTTGTACTGGTGGTGAAGAAGACGGCGTAGATAACTCTGATATGGATGCATCTGAGCTTTACACTTCTCCTGAAGATGTTGCTTACGCATACGAGAAACTAAGTGCTATTAGCCCACGTTTCACTATTGCTGCATCATTTGGTAACGTACACGGTGTGTACCAAGCAGGTAACGTAGTTCTTACTCCAACTATCCTACGTGACTCTCAAGCATACTGTGCTGAGAAGTTTGGTCTAGCTCATAATGCGCTAAACTTTGTATTCCACGGTGGTTCTGGTTCTTCTGAAGCAGAAATCAAAGAGTCTATCGGCTACGGTGTTATTAAAATGAACATCGATACTGATACACAGTGGGCGACTTGGGACGGCATCCGTACTTACGAAGCTGAAAACCATGACTTCCTACAAGGCCAAATTGGTAACCCAACGGGTGAAGCTGCGCCTAACAAGAAGTACTACGATCCTCGCGTATGGCTACGTGCTGGTCAATCTTCTATGGTTACGCGTCTTGAGAAAGCATTTGCTGACCTTAACGCAATTGACGTGCTTTAATCGTCTCGCAACTCACTAATTAAATTAGAAAAACCCGCTTTTATAGCGGGTTTTTTTTGTCTTCTGTACTATAGTTTTTAGGTGCAGTCTTTAAAGTCTTCAGCATGCTGTGTTTTTTACAGAAGCTTGACTTATAACGTACATATGGAAGTATGATGCTGATCACAGCATAGTTGTAACACTTTATTACGGAAGAGAAATTTACAATGTCACAAGAAACCCCTGAAATCCCAAGCGTAGATGCCCTTCATGAAGGCATGCAAGGTGCTCACCATTGGTTCCTGAACAATTCGGATCTATTAGTGAGCTATGCAGTAAATATCATTACTGCTGTTCTGATTCTTTTTATTGGTAATATTATCACTAAAATGATTGCGAACAGTGTTTCAAAAATGCTTGAAAAGCGTGATTTAGATAAGGCTGTCATTCACTTTGTTCATGCGATGGTTCGCTATCTGCTATTTGTTATCGTATTGATTGCAGCTCTTGGACGCCTTGGTGTTCAAACAGCTTCTGTTGTCGCTATCATCGGTGCTGCGGGTTTAGCCGTTGGTCTTGCTCTACAAGGCTCTCTATCTAACTTTGCTGCTGGTGTTCTTATTGTTGCGTTCCGTCCGTTTAAATCTGGTGACTACGTAGAAATTGGCGGTGTCGCAGGTTCGGTTGATTCAATTCAAATTTTCCAAACGGTTCTGACATCTCCAGACAATAAAATGGTTATCGTGCCAAATGGTAGTGTTATAGGCAGTCCTATTGTTAACTACTCACGACATGATACACGCCGTGTTGATCATGTGATTGGTGTGTCTTACGGTGCTGACTTGAAGAAAACTGAGCAAGTGATCAGACAAGCACTAGAGGCCGATGATCGTCTTCTTAAAGATAAAGGCATTCAAATTGGCGTATTGGCACTAGCTGATTCATCGGTGAACTTTGTGGTTCGCCCTTGGTGTCGTACGGCTGATTATTGGGATGTATATTTTGATACGCTACAAGCGATTAAAATTGCTCTTGATGAGAATGGTATTGAAATTCCATTCCCACAAATGGATGTACATGTAAATAAAGTGGAATCGTAATCCGACTTTATACTTTCTAAACGCGCCTTTTGGCGCGTTTTTTCGTTTGGGATAAATGATAGCAATCGTAGCCAGTTAAAGTGATCACTTACTTGCTGTGATTGGTATGAAACCTTCTCATTAATAGGCAGTCAAAAAAGTAAGATTAACTGGAGAATATGATGACAATGTTTAGATTAATTTTTACGGTGCTTATCTTTCTATGTAGTTTTGGATCTCAGGCACAAGTATTAAATTTCCCCCACTTAACCACGACAGGTTACGGGGAGGTTTTTGCCGAGCCTGATATGGCAGAGTTTAGCGTTCAAGTTGTGGTGATTAAAAATAGCGCAGAAGACGCTAAGACTGAGGCGGATAAAGTTGTCGATGACTTTTTAGCAAAGCTACAAGCATCAGGCTTAGCAAGAGAATATATTCAAAGCGGTAATATTCAGTTAATACCGCAAATGCATTACCCCAAAAATGCCAAGCCAGAACAAAAAGGTTATCGAGCATCGCGAACAATTAAGGTCACAGTAGAAGATCTCGCAGCTTTACCTAAGCTACTTGATGTTGCACTTAAATCGGGTATTAATCGTATTGATAGGGTTCAACTAGGCGTTAAGGATTCAGCTAAGTATCAAGGTATTGCACGTAGTGAAGCGATTAAAGATGCACAGTTTAAAGCAAAGTCGATTGCTGAAGGTTTTGATAAACAATTAGATGGTGTGTGGCAAATCAGTTATCAATCCCCGCAAGTTAGGCCTATGCTCTCTCGAAGTGTGCAGATGGATTCACCTGAGCGTACAAGTAGCTACCAAGATTCAAGAATTGTGATAAAAGATCGTATTAATGTCATTTATAAGCTGAAGTAATTCCATTAAACGTAGTAAATCTAAAAAGCCCTTACTGTTTTCGTTTAAATAAAACGAACAGTAAGGGCTTTTTAGTTATGGTCTATAGCTTTGTCGAATAGCTAGCTAGGGCGAACGTATGAGTGAACATTTATCGAATAATCATGTACATCATCTCCACAAGACGCCGTGAAATCATCCTTGATGGCTTCATTATGGCATCCATGCCATAAACCCATATCACAAAGAGTTGTTCCTATAATGCACATGATTTTGTTCAAATAACGTTTGTTATCTCACCCTGGCTAGCTAGGCTTTTTAGTGCGCCAATTAACTCTTAGTGAAGTAGGCGAGCTCTAATCGTGCCATCGATCTCTTTTAGCTTATCTAGGGCTTCTTGAGAGCGGTTTGCTTCAACATCTATAACAACATAACCGATACTGCTGTTAGTTTGTAAGTACTGACCAATGATGTTGATGTCTGCACTAGCAAATATGGTGTTAATTTGCGTTAGGATGCCCGGGCGGTTCTCGTGAATGTGTAGCAAACGAGAAGTGCCTTTGTGTTGTGGCAGTGATACTTGAGGGAAGTTAACACTTGATAGTGTTGAGCCGTTATCTGAGTATTTAGCCAGCTTGCCCGCAACTTCTACACCAATGTTTTCTTGCGCTTCTTGTGTTGAACCACCTACGTGAGGGGTCAAAATAACGTTATCAAACTTGGTTAGAGGTGACTCAAAAGAGTCAGCATTTGTTTTTGGTTCTACTGGGAATACATCCACAGCCGCACCAGAAATATGACCAGATTCTAGTGAGTTACATAGTGCAGGAATATCGACAACTGTTCCGCGAGCGGCATTGATAAAGATTGAGCCAGGCTTCATTAGAGCAAACTCTTCAGCGCCCATCATGTTCTTTGTTTCAGCCGTTTCTGGTACGTGTAAGCTAATCACATCACATTTGCTCAGTAGCTCAGTCATGCTTCGAACTTGAGTTGCATTACCCAAAGACAGTTTATTTTCAATGTCGTAGAAGTAAACACGCATCCCTAAGTTTTCAGCAATGATACTCAGCTGAGTACCGATATGGCCGTAACCAATAATACCTAAACGCTTACCACGAGCCTCATAAGAATGGTCGGCACTTTTTTTCCAAATACCACGGTGTGCAAGTGCGTTTTTCTCTGGAATGCCGCGCATCAACAATAGGATCTGACCAAGCACCAACTCGGCAACACTACGAGTGTTAGAAAATGGTGCGTTAAATACAGGTACGCCTTTAACCGCCGCCGCTTTTAGGTCAACTTGGTTAGTACCAATACAGAAACAGCCAATAGCAACTAGCTTGTTTGCTGCTGCTAATACTGTTTCATTTAGGTTAGTGCGCGAACGAATACCGATAAAGTGAACGTCTTTAACCGCTTCAATTAATTCTTCTTCCGAAATTGAGCCTTTGTGATATTCAATGTTGGAGTAACCCGCAGCCTCTAGTACTTCAACTGAAGAAGGATGCAGTCCTTCAAGAAGTAGTATTTTAATTTTATCTTTATCAAGTGAGACTTTAGTCATTGCGGTTATTCCTTAACGTATCAGTAAATTAATTTCGAAAAATAAACGTTTTCCAAATTGGACTGACTCTAAATTATCAAAAAAAGAACAGCTTGGGTAAGAAAATTACAATAAAAAAAGAGCAGTCACTTAAATGAGTGACTGCTCTTTATGTTTTTTAGCTAAATCAGTAGCTTATATTTACTGCTAAAAGCTTTTGTCTATATTTTATTACTCTTCGATCTTAGCGCCGTCTGGCGTACCTGTTATAACAACATCTGCACCTCGGTGCGCAAAAAGACCGACAGTAACGACACCAGCAAGTGCATTAATTTGGTCTTCAAGTTGTTTAGGCTGAGTGATTTTTAGGCTATGTACATCTAGGATAACGTTGCCGTTGTCAGTGGTTACACCTTCACGATAGACAGGATCACCACCAAGTTTAACTAATTCACGAGCAACGTATGAACGCGCCATAGGAATCACTTCAACAGGAAGAGGGAAGTTACCTAGTACATCGACTGCTTTAGTGCCATCAACGATACAGACAAATTTTTCAGAGATAGCAGCAACGATTTTTTCTCTTGTTAATGCTGCGCCACCACCTTTAATCATGTCTTTATCGGCATTGATTTCATCAGCGCCATCAACATAAACATCTAAAGAAGCCACTTCGTTACAGTCAAATACCGTAATACCAAGCTGCTCTAGTTTTGCAGTTGATGCCACAGAGCTAGAGACTGCCCCTTTTATCTTGTCGCTCATTGTACCCAAAGCATCAATAAAATGGTTTACGGTTGAGCCTGTGCCAACACCAACAATTGCGCCAGCTTCAACATATTTAAGTGCTGCCCAACCAGCTTCTTTTTTCATTTCATCTTGGGTCATTCTAGTTCTCCAGATCGAGAGTAAAGGGGGTCGATGAGAGTATATACTCATCGGTGAAATATTTGAATAAAGGCTTAGGCTGTTAAGTCGCTGACGACCAATCCCATGTTTTACTTGGTGTAATAATCTTATCTAATGGAATATCCCACTCTTGAGTAGGGAGTTGGCTAAATTGCTGACAGTCATGAGCGATGCCAATAGGCTTTGGTGTAGGGCTATTAATAAACGGAGCTAAAGTTCTGTCGTAATAGCCACCGCCCATTCCAAGTCTTTGTCCGCAAGAGTCAAAGGCGACTAATGGCGTGAAAATAACATCAAGCTGAGCGGCTGGGATAATATCTTTAACGGAAAGCTTAGGCTCTAAAATGCCATATTTATTGGCGGTTAACTGGCTATTTTTGCTTAGCTGTATAAACAGTAATTGCCCTTTAGAGAAAGGATGAAGAACAGGGATATAGGTGTTTATTTGGTTTTGCCAACACCAGTTTATTGCCAAAGCAGGATCGAGCTCACCATCATTGGTCAGGTATAACGCGACATTTTTTGCGTATTTAAGCTCAGGAAGCTGACTAAACTGTTTAACTAGCTGTGATGAAGCGTTTTGCTGTTGAGAAGTCGAGAGATTGGTTCGAAGCGTTCGAACGTGTTTGCGTATTTCATTACGTGTTAATAATGATTGCATGAGGGACCCCAGAGTGCCGTTGCGGATTTTGGCCCTTGAACCAGCTGGTTCAAGGCGGATCAGCAATGAGGACCGTAGGCTTCTCGATACGAGTCGAGCCTGCTCAATAGCCATCAAGTACTAACCCTTAAGGGTTGCTTATCGGCTCAGGGACATAAATCCAGCTGACGCACACCCCAGGGTAATTTTAATTCTGCCGTCCAGTTGGCTCTTTTTACTCTTTAGTCAGCGCTTTGTCTAGCTTGTCATCTAGAAACTCAAGGCGCTGTTCGATATCTTGTTGGATTTCGCTTGTTGCTTCTTTTTCGAGTAACTCATAGCAGATATTGAGAGCTGCTATAGTAATAAGCTTTTCGGTATTTGCGACTTTTGTCTTTTGTGCCATATCCTCAATACGTTGATTGAGGTTAAGTGCAGCCTGTCGCAGAGCGTCTTCTTGACCGACAGGACAATTTACTCGAGTAATTTTACCTAAAATTTCAATTTCAACTGCTTGACTGTTCATGCTAGACAACTCGTTATTGCTCCGAAAGCTTGTGCGTCCCGTGCACATTTAGGCAAGAAACTATAGGAAAACAGTCACCAAGATTCAAGCTTTTCCGAACATGAGTATGACCATACGCTGTTCAATTAGTCAGAAACAAGGCAATTTGTTTAATTACTCTACATTTAAGTGTAGAAGCATAGCGCTTATTGGGAGTAAATTGCTAGTACTTGGTGCTGATTTGAGTCTGTCACCTGCTTCAAGCTGGTGATAAGATAACGATATAACTCTCTTATTAGGACTATTACCTCATGAGCCAGACATCTTTACCTAATTACCAGTCAGTGACTGATGAATTATCAACGGCACAAATTGCCGTAACGCCCGCAGAAATGCACGGTCTTCTCATTGGTATGTTAAGTGGTGGATTAAGTCATAGCAGTGATGCATGGCAGTCTTTGTTATATGACTATACCAATGATGGAACAGGCTGGCCTATGACGTGTCTAGCGATGGCGCAACAATGCCTCAAGCTAGCTGGCGAAGAGTTAACAGATGATAACTTTGAGCTAAGTATTTTATTGCCGACAGATGCTGACATTTCAACGTATACACAAGCGATGAGCGAATGGGTTAGTCATTTTGTTTCAGGCTTAGGTTTGATTGATGCGCAAGTCAATAAAGCCAGCGAGCAGACAAAAGAAGCCATTCAAGATCTATTAGAAATATCCAAAGTAGATGTTGATCCTGAAGATGATCTAGAAGAGCAATCGGCACTACTAGAGCATGTTTTAGAGCATGTTAAAGTGTGCGTATTAACCGTTTATTCCGAGTTGGCTAATAAACCAGCTGAGCCAGAATCTAAAACAGTTCATTAATCTGACTGAACCATTTTTACTCACAATAAGGTAGTTTCTATTGCAGTACGATGTGATTGTTATTGGTGGCGCGATGAGCGGAGCAACGCTTGCTCTTGCATTGAGTCGAATCGCCAATAAAAAAGTTGCCGTTGTAGAGGCCTTTGCAGAATCAGCGCAACACCCCGGTTTTGACTCAAGAGCCATAGCTCTATCTTTGGGGAGTGTGCAACTGTTACGTGATTACGGACTTTGGGATGACTTATCAGGAAATGCGACATCCATTAATTCGATAGAAGTTTCTGATAAAGGTCATTTTGCTCAAACTGGGTTCAATGCACAGCAGTTAGGAAAAGAGCTGTTAGGTTCAGTCGTCGAACTTGCTGATGCTGGGGTTATGTTTCGTGAGCAGCTGCAAAAAGATCCTAATATTGATTTCTTTTGTCCAGATTCCATCAGTGGAATAGTTCAGCATCAAGACTACATTGAAGCTGAACTGGAATCCGGTATTCGACTTTCTGGCTTGCTGATGGTTGCCGCCGATGGTGCAAACTCTAAAGTTGCAGAACTTATTCACAATCCTAAATCGTTAGATGATTTCAAACAGCACGCAGTGATTGCCAATATCGAATTAGATAAGCCTCATGATAATCGCGCGTATGAGCGTTTTACTGCCCATGGCCCTGTCGCATTACTACCAATGACACATAATCGTATGTCGTTGGTATGGTGTATGTCTGAAGCCACGCTAGAAAAGACTTTGCAGTGGAACAAGGAGCAATTTTTAGCTGAGTTACAGCAGCAGTTTGGCTGGCGTTTAGGTCGCTTTAATAAAGTGGGTGAATTAGCGAGCTATCCACTGCAATTACATAAGCGAGACCGATTAATTCATCACAGGATCGCTTTTGTTGGTAATGCGGCTCAAACGTTACATCCGATTGCCGGTCAAGGGTTTAACTTGGGCGTGAGAGATGTTGCAACGTTAGTTGAAGTTGTGGCAAAACATACTGACTGTGGCGAATATACTTGCCTTGCGAGCTACCGAGATAATCGAACAGCAGACAGAGAAGCAACTTGCGCGATGACATCGGGCTTAGTCAGAATATTTTCCAACGATTGGTTGCCTATGGTGGCGGCTCGAAACCTTGGATTAGCTATTTTTGACATGGTTCCTTTTATTCAAGGGCCAGTTAAAAATCGTAGCCTAGGACAGGTATAGAACATAAAAATGATTAAAAACGTAGATTTAGCCATTGTTGGCGGTGGTATGGTTGGACTGACTTTAGCCTTAGCGTTAAAGGATACCGATATTCGTATTGCGATTATCGAAAGTGCTGAACCTATTGAGGTGAGTGACGAGCCGGCTTCAAGAGTTTCAGCGCTAAGCCGAGCAAGTGAAGCTATTTTATGTAACCTTGGTGCTTGGCTTGGAATTGCCAAGCAGCGTCATACGCCATACACCAAGATGCAAGTGTGGGAGAAAGACACCTTTGCCAAAATAGACTTTTCAGCCAGTGATCTGCATGAGGATAATCTGGGCCATATTGTCGAAAACCAAATTATTCAATCCGCTCTACTTGAACAAGTGGCTAAGCTTGAAAATGTGACTCTATTTCAGCCCAACAAGTGCAGTAATTTAGCGATTGGAGAAAGAGAAGCTTGGCTAACTTTAGACAATGGTCAAAATATTACGGCTAAGCTGGTGGTTGCGGCAGATGGTGCAAACTCTTGGGTACGCCAACAGCAAGGTTTTCCTGTTACGGAATGGGATTATGACCATAGTGCAATCGTTGCCAATGTGACGATGGAAGAGCCTCACCAAGGTGTTGCAAGACAAGTATTTACCCATTCAGGTCCGTTAGCCTTTTTGCCTCTGCACGAGCCAAACCTTTGTTCAATAGTTTGGTCACAAGACACAGATAGAGCGCAGCAATTAATGAGTGCGCCGAATGAGTCCTTCATTAAGCAACTGACGGTCGATTTCGATATGCGTTTGGGGAACGTTCAGAACTTAGGTAATAGAACCGCTATTCCTTTAAGAATGCGCTACGCCCGTGATTTTGCTAAAGAGAGAGTTGCCTTAATTGGGGATGCCGCGCACACCATTCATCCTCTTGCTGGACAAGGTGTTAATTTAGGTCTTTTAGATGCGGTGACATTAGCGCAAGAAGTCGAAAAACACTGGAATCTAGGTAAAGATATTGGTGAATACGCCAATCTTCGTCATTTTGAGCGCTGGAGAAAAGCAGAAGCAATTAAAATGATCTCTAGCATGCAAGGATTTAAAGAATTGTTTGAAGGGGATGATCCTTTGAAGAAGCTAATTCGTGGTGTAGGAATGAGTTTGGCTGGAACACTGCCAGGCGTAAAAAATGAAGTGATGCGCCATGCTTTAGGTTTAAAAGGCGATCTTCCTAAATTGGCCAAATAATTAAAAATTGCTCACTAAAAAAGGAGGCTTACGCCTCCTTTGTTTTAGCCAACTTAAATGTAGCAAGCTCGAAGTCTTTTCACTTCGATGTTCACTTCGTTTACCGCTTTGAAGTGACGTTCTTCAGCGTGATGAGGGAGGATTAACTTCCCATTATCAAACTCAAACTTACCTACACCGTAAATATCTATTCGTCCTTTGAATAATCTACTTACGTGTTTTGCAATCATGCTCGGAACATAACGCTTAAACAGTCTCATTTCTGATACCTTTAATTTTTTCATTTATTATTATTTGCCTCCATGGCAGGGCGCATTATAAGGTTTTTTGTTTACAATATTGTGATGAAACTAGATTTATAAACAAGAATATCCATATGCACTGACGTTTTTGTCTAACTTTGTTCTTTAGCATAGTCAATAATGGTGGTTTTTTATTCAAAGCCAGTTTTAAGCACTAAAGTTCATCGTTATCAATGAGTCCATATTCATATAGACAGCTCACAGTGCAAAAGTTCGACAAAATTGCCGTGAATATGCAACAAGATGTGAATAAGGGGCGGTATGCCGTTCTGTTAATAAGTTTAGCTTATGAAAGTAAGGGATGGGTACGACTGGATAAGTTCAGACTGATAGCTTGCGACAGATAGTTTTAGATAGGCAAGTTTAATCGGATAGATTCAAAATAGATGGATTCAATATTTTAGAATGAAATCTTCAGCGATGTTAAAGGAGTGTAATGGAGAGAATAGACTCTCCCCATTTTGTTGTAATAAATCAGCGTGATAAAAATAACCGCTATCAGTAAATGACAGTTATTGCTCTAAGTCATAAGGTAAATCGACTAAAGTCCAAATATTGTCGGGATTGCCTGCAACTCTAAAGCGAGTATCAAATTCGATGTCCTTGTTGAGTACGATTAAGGCCAGAGCCTCACCTTGCTCATTACGATATTGCGCGATCGCATCACCAGCGCCACGCCAATTTTCACCGACTTCACGCTCAAAACTGAAAGAATCATCACTCGTTGCAGTGCCTTGCACTAGACGCATAACTTTCTTATTTGTTCCGCGGTATTTTGCTCGTGCTACCGTTTCTTGCCCTGTGTAACAGCCTTTTTCAAAGCTGATACCCGATACGGCCTGCAAATTTAACATTTGTGGTATATGTATGTTTTGCTGTGCTTGAGTGACGCGAGGGATGCCATTAATAATGTCGAAATAGTCCCAGTAATCTGGCGTCACTTTTTGTGCATCGGTTAATTTATTTTCTAAGCTTTCTAGTTCACTTTCATCGACTAAAAGCAACCAGCGTAGATCTTGTATTTTAACGGCAGTACCAAAAGGTAGGTGGCGTACGTTGTCTTTAGTGTCGCTAATAGAATCAATGAACGCTTCTGCTTTATCACCAAATACACCAATACTAACTTGCTGACTCACAATAAGGTCTACTTTAGAAAAAACAGCGTATTTTTTGATTTCTTGTAAAGCGTTTTCAATGCCTGATTTATGTTGCCATAGGGCATAGCCTTGATTGTGATGAAATAGATGAAACAGGCTCCACATTTTTCCCTTAGCGTCACAGTGTGCGCCTAGAGTTGATTGCGATGCATCTAGCTTAACCACATCGCAAGTTACTTGCCCTTGGAGGTAAGACTTACTCTGTTCTCCTACGGCTGTAATTGCTTGCCAATCGGGTAGTAATGTCCATGCAAGTGCCGGGGTATTTAAAGGTACGGAAAGTGTCGCACTCATAGTGGTTCCTTAAACTAGATCGTTTTATCTATGGTAATCACAAATTGTGCTTATGTCTAAGGGCGGAATTTTAATTCATGTGTGATTTTAAGCAGGATTAAGCAATAAGCTGTGATTAAGCTAATAGTTACTGCCGAGTAGGACTGTTACACTCGGGGAAAGGGAATGAGATTATTTGAGGTAACGCATGTACACACCAGAACAGAAAGCGCGTATAAAATGGGCGTGTCGTCGAGGCATGTTAGAGTTAGATGTTGTGATTATGCCGTTTTTTGATGAATGTTTTGACCAGCTGACTGAGCAAGAGAAAAAAGACTTTGTTGCTTTGCTAGAGAGTGATGATCCAGACTTGTTTACCTGGATTATGGGACATGGGCGTAGTGAGAATTTGGCGTTGGCTTCTATGATTGATAAAATCGTAGCGCATAATTTAAGTAAAGTTCGCTCTTAAAAATTGATATAAAACCAAATAAAGAAAGGCGCCTCGATTTAACGGGGCGCCTTTTTGTTAGCTGTTAATTAATCAAAACATTAGATTAATTAGGGTAGCTCTTACCTAGATGATTAGGCACTAAAATTGTGGGTTTAGCCTCTTCGAGCATCTCTGGGTAATCAAGAGTGTAATGTAAGCCACGGCTCTCTTTACGCTCCATCGCACAGCGAACCATAAGATCGGCCACTTGCAGTAAGTTACGTAATTCTAAAAGGTTGTTGGATACGCGGAAGTTACTGTAGTAATCATTCACTTCTTTTTGCAGTAGTTGGATGCGATGCAATGCACGTTCAAGTCGCTTATCGGTACGCACTATTCCCATGTAATCCCACATAAATAGTCGTAGCTCATGCCAGTTATGCTGCAACACGACTTCTTCATCTGAGTTGCCTACCTGACTTTCATCCCAGCCAGGAAGATTGACTGGCATTTCAGCGCTATCAAGTTGTTTGAGAATGTTTTCTGCAGCTGACCAAGCGTACACCACGCACTCTAGTAATGAGTTGGATGCCATGCGGTTTGCGCCATGCAGACCGGTATAACTTACTTCACCAATAGCATACAGTTGTTGTACATCCGTTTGACCTTCAGGATTCACCATTACTCCACCACAGGTGTAGTGGGCAGCAGGAACAATAGGGATTGGCTCTTTAGTCATGTCTAGACCAAGATCTTGCAGACGCATATGAATGGTCGGGAAGTGCTTGGTAATGAACTCTGCAGATTTATGACTGATGTCTAAATACATGCAATCAGCACCAAGACGTTTCATTTCATAATCTATTGCGCGAGCCACAATATCACGCGGTGCTAATTCTTCACGCTCATCAAAGTCGGGCATAAAGCGTGTGCCATCAGGTCTTAGCAAGTAAGCCCCTTCGCCGCGTAATGCTTCAGTAAGAAGGAAGTTTCTCGCCTCTGGGTGGAACAGACAGGTTGGATGGAACTGATTGAACTCAAGGTTGGCTACTCGACAACCTGCGCGCCATGCCATTGCAATGCCATCACCGGATGATACATCAGGGTTACTGGTATATTGATACACCTTAGAGGCGCCGCCAGTGGCCAGTACGACAAATTTTGCGGCAATAGTCTCAACTAACTCTGAGTCACGATTCCAAACATAAGCACCCACAACTTTTTGTGCACTGCCATTTATTTTGTCTTCAGTGATAAGGTCGACTGCGTTATGTCGTTCTAGAACGGTAATATTGGGGTGGTTTAATACATTTTCTTGTAAAGAAGTTTGCATCGCCATACCGGTTGCATCAGCAGCATGCAAAATACGTCGGTGGCTGTGACCGCCTTCTCGGGTCAGGTGATAACGTGGCTTTTCACTATTGCTACCAGACTCTTCTTGATCAAAAGGGACACCGCCATCAATTAACCATTGTACGCATTTTTTTGCGTTCTCTGCGATGAACTGAACTTTGTCTTTTTCACACAAGCCAGCGCCGGCGATTAAGGTATCTTCGACATGTGATTCGACGGTATCTGACTCATCGAATACGGCTGCAATGCCGCCCTGAGCATAAAAGGTTGCTCCTTCTCGGCTCAAGCTTTTGCTCAATACAATGACTTTGGATTTTTCGGCAATACGAAGGGCTAAAGAGAGTCCTGCTGCACCGCTGCCAACAACGAGTACATCACATTGATGTTGAGGTATTGAATTCATTAAACTGTTCTATCCTATTTATCCATTAGGCTTGCAAGCCAATCATTATCCACTCGTTGAACACGTGTTTTATTTTATAGTTTTTGACCGGTTCTTAACCCAGACGAGGACTAGGGTGCTACTATTCGAATACTAGCTACAGTTACTATTCGACTATCCGTTATGGCGCTAAACAGTGCGTTCTACCCAAGTTATAACTTTAGGCGAAGTTTGTATCTAATTAACCATCATTTGACTAGTACATCATATTTTTGACTAAGTTTGAAAAAAACTATAAACAAAATGAACTTTTCTATCTCTTCTTAGTCACAATAGTGCTCTAGTAATTGATGGTGTCAATAATAGATTATGCATTGATTAAACTCATATCTGAGAAGATGAGAGCTAAATATAGGAGTAAAAGCTCGAATGAACGAGCAGTTGACCGATCAAGTATTGATTGAGCGGATTCAAAATGGCGATAAACAAGCCTTTAATCTTTTGGTCGTAAAATACCAAAATAAGGTGTGTAACTTGATCTCTCGATATGTAAACAACCACAGCGATGTTGCGGATGTTGCACAAGAGACTTTTATCAAGGCGTATCGTGCTATCCCAAATTTTAGAGGGGAAAGTGCGTTTTATACTTGGCTTTATCGCATTGCTGTTAATACCGCAAAAAATCACCTAGTGGCACTTGGGCGTAGGCCACCGGCCACCGATGTGGATGCTGAGGATGCTGAATACATAGAAACTGGCAGCGCATTAAAAGAAATATCGAACCCAGAAAACTTAGCGTTGTCCAATGAATTGAAAGAGGTAGTTTTCAATGCAATTGAAGCACTACCAGAAGATTTAAAAACAGCGATGACTCTGCGAGAGCTTGATGGGTTAAGTTATGAAGATATTGCAGCTGTTATGGAGTGCCCTGTAGGCACAGTTCGTTCGCGAATATTTAGAGCTCGAGAAGCGGTAGAGAAAAAAATTCAACCACTTCTTCAGCGTTAGAAAATAATCACAATGGTGAAAGTAATGTCTAACAAAGAGAAAATCTCAGCGTTGATGGATGGAGAGTCAGTAGACTTAAGCCTGATATCTGAGATAGAAACTGAGACAGATGCTCAGCAAACTTGGCAAAATTATCATTTGATTGGTGATGTCATGCGAGGTGATGCACCGCAAGGGGCTGACTGGGATATCGCAAGTCGAGTTGCTCTTGCCCTTGAAGATGAACCCGTTCATTCAGGCCATACTCAAGAAAGCAGTACTCAGAGCAGTAATGTTCAGCCGATGCTAGAAACTCAGCCTTCACCTGCTACGGCTAAAAAAGGTCTCCCTCAATGGCTCACCCAATTTGGTCAAGTAGCGGTTGCTGCTTGCGTTTCTTTTGCGGTCATTTTAGGGGTTCAACAGTACGGTGGTAGTGTTGATGGTTCTCCTGTTGCTGAAACGCTTCCTGTATTACAGACGATTCCTATGTCGGGTAGTGCAGAGCCTGTTAGCTTAACTCGTGACTCTGTTCGTGCGAAATCTGAATCACTAACACCACAAGATGAGAAAATGGCAGAGCAACGTCGACGTATTAATACTGTGTTGCAAGATTATGAATTACAACTTCGTTTAAACCATAGCGAAAGTAATTCTGACGTAGAAACGGATATAAAATGAAGAAATTTCTGGCCAGCGCTTGTGCGTTGCTCAGCTTAGCCACTTCTCCTTTAGCCTTAGCCGATGATTCAGCATTAGTTGATGAAAATTCTGCTGAGGCTCTTATTCATAAGATGAGCCAAGCAAGTGATACGCTTAATTATGAGATTTCATATGTGCTGATTCGTAAGAGCAGTATTGAACCTCTGGTGTATCGTCAAGCTAATGACAATAATACTTTGTTTGCTCAACTGATGTATTTGAGTGGCCCAGTGAGAGAAGTTATACGACGCGGCAATCAAGTCAGTTACATTGAGCCGGGCATTGATCCTTTTACTATTGTATCGGATAAAATGGTTGCGCCTTTAATGCCAATGCTTGAGGTTAACCCAGACAGACTGACTGCAAATTATGATTTTGTGAAGGTTGGACGGGCTCGAGAAGCAGGTGCACCAAGTGATGTGGTTCGTGTTGTTCCTAAAGATGGACAGCGTTACTCCTACATTGTGTGGATTGATGAAGCTTCGTCATTGCCGTTACGTGCTGACCTGATTGATAGAGATGGTGAGATATTAGAGCAGTACCGAACTGTGTCTTATTCTGTCACCGATCATCTAGTCCCTATAATGAAGGGGCTTGAACAAGCAACATTGCCTGATGTTGTGACATTACCTGATAGTAGTGTTGATGAGATCTCTTGGAATGCAGGTTGGATGCCAAAAGGTTTTGTGAGTAAAAAAATGCAAAGCCATCCGTTGTTGGGTTCCGACCGTGTTGTTGAGAGCCAAATTTATTCGGACGGATTGTTTCAGTTCTCAATCTATGTGGCTCCTGAAGACGATTTATCGTTAAAACGCCAACTAGTGAGGCAGGGCAGACGTACTTTGCAAAGTGCGGTAGTTCACAAACATGAAGTTATAGTTGTCGGAGATATTCCTCCCACTACAGCGCAACGTATTCTACAATCAGTGACTTTTCATTAGGTAGTATATAAATATGATGAACGCACTCGCTATGGTGACAAAAGTAACAGAGCTGTCACCGGCTAAAGCAAGTGAAAAGCTGTTTAAGGTTGATATCACTTGTGAGCAACAGACCAGTTGTAGTGGCTGCGCATCTAAATCCAGTTGCGCTACCGGCCAAGTGACCAAGGCTATTGGCAACAAAGAGCATGCTTGGTCGCTAACCACCTCAACCCCTGTTGTCGCGGGTGATATCGTAGAGATAGGTTTACCCGAAAAAGCACTATTGTCTGCCGCAGCGTTAGTTTATCTGGTTCCTTTACTCTTTCTTCTTATTGGCGCTTTAATTGGAACTGAAGTTTCTAACGCTTTCTTGAGTGGTCAGGAGTGGGTGAGTATCGTATTTGGCGCTGGATTAGCGTTCATCAGTGGCGTGGTAATTAAAGCCAAATTAAACGGTAATCAGCATCAGGCTGAGCAGCAAGTAACCTTGATCCGCACCTTAGGCCAACCACTTGAAGTAAAATGAAGATAGCGGCAAGCGCTGAAATTCGGTAGAATCTGCCAATCTAAGCAAAATGATGACCAAAAACATCATTTCCCCTTTCAATTTTGTATGAGTCTAACCACACCTTACTATGAAGAACATTCGTAACTTTTCGATTATTGCCCACATTGACCATGGTAAATCCACCTTATCAGATCGTTTGATACAAGTTTGTGGAGGCCTGAGTGATCGCGAAATGGAAGCGCAAGTTCTTGATTCTATGGATCTTGAAAGAGAGCGTGGTATTACGATTAAATCTCAAAGTGTGACCCTAGACTACAAAGCAAATGACGGGGAAGTTTATCAACTTAACTTTATCGATACCCCTGGACACGTTGATTTCTCTTATGAAGTCTCTCGCTCTCTCGCTGCGTGTGAAGGTGCGTTACTCGTTGTTGATGCAGGTCAGGGTGTTGAAGCTCAGACTCTAGCTAACTGTTACACTGCAATCGAAATGGATTTAGAGGTTGTGCCAATCTTAAATAAGATTGACCTTCCAGCCGCCGATCCTGAACGTGTTTCTGAAGAAATTGAAGAGATCGTTGGCATTGATGCAATGGAAGCGGTTCGTTGTTCTGCTAAAACAGGTTTAGGCGTTGATGCCGTACTTGAAGAGATTGTAAAAGAAATTCCTGCACCTGAAGGTGATCCGGATGCTCCACTGCAAGCGCTAATCATCGATTCATGGTTTGATAACTATCTTGGCGTTGTTTCTCTCGTTCGTATTAAAAACGGTAGCATCAAGAAGAACGACAAGATCAAAGTAATGACCACAGGCCAAGTTTGGGGTGTGGATCGTTTAGGTATCTTTACACCTAAGCAAATCGATACAACTGAACTTAATACCGGCGAAGTTGGCTGGGTTGTTTGTGGTATCAAAGACATTCTAGGTGCACCAGTCGGTGATACTTTAACTCATGCTAAAGTGAGCTGTGAAACGGCACTTCCTGGTTTCCAAAAAGTAAAACCACAGGTATACGCGGGTTTATTCCCTGTATCATCTGATGATTATGAAAACTTCCGTGATGCTCTGGGTAAATTAAGCCTAAATGATGCATCACTATTTTACGAGCCAGAAAGCTCGGCAGCACTTGGTTTTGGTTTCCGTTGTGGTTTCCTTGGTATGCTTCACATGGAAGTTATTCAAGAGCGTCTAGAGCGTGAATATGACCTAGACCTAATCACTACCGCACCTACGGTTGTTTATGAAGTAGTAAAAACCAATGGTGAAGTGCTTTATGTTGATAGCCCTGCCAAGCTACCAGCAGTTAATGACTTAGAAGAAATTCGTGAGCCAATTGCTCGTTGTAACATCTTAGTACCTTCAGAGTACCTAGGTAACGTTATTACACTTTGTGTAGAGAAGCGTGGTCTTCAGGTGGATATGGTTTATCACGGAAACCAAGTCGCTCTAACTTACGATCTTCCAATGGCAGAAGTGGTACTAGACTTCTTTGACCGTTTAAAATCAACTTCTCGTGGCTATGCATCACTGGATTACAACTTCCATCGCTATGAAGTATCAAGCATGGTTCGTGTAGACGTATTACTTAATGGTGATACAGTAGATGCACTGGCGATTATCACGCACAAAGATAACTCTCAAAGTCGTGGTCGTTTATTGGTTGAGAAAATGAAAGAATTCATTCCTCGCCAGATGTTTGATATTGCAATACAGGCGGCAATTGGTAACCACATTATTGCTCGCTCTACCGTTAAGCAACTGCGTAAAAACGTAATCGCTAAATGTTACGGTGGTGATGTGAGTCGTAAGAAGAAACTGTTGAAGAAACAGAAAGAGGGTAAGAAACGTATGAAGCAAATCGGTAACGTTGAGCTTCCACAAGAAGCCTTCCTTGCGATTCTTCATGTTGGTAAAGATTAACCATTAATCATGGTTGAATAAGAATTATAAAGTGAAAGGGTTATTGACCCTTTCACTTTCGTTGTTTTAGAAACAGATAAATTTTAAGGGATTTTAATGGCTAATACGTTTTCGCTAATCCTAGTCGTAGTGACTTTGGTTACTGGTATTGTCTATGCTTTGGAAAAGTTTGTATGGGCAAAAAAACGTGCTGCTAAAGTGGCAGATGTTGAAGCTCAAACAACCGGCTTAGATGAGAAAACAAAGGAAAAAATAGCAAATCAACCTTGGTGGATTGAAAATAGTGTTTCTATCTTCCCTGTGATTGCGTTCGTTTTGATCCTGCGTTCTTTTATTTATGAACCATTCCAGATCCCATCAGGTTCGATGATGCCAACGTTATTGATTGGTGATTTTATCGTGGTTGAAAAGTTCTCTTATGGTTTAAAAGACCCGGTATGGCGCTCTCAATTAGTGGAAACAGGTAAGCCTGAGCGTGGTGATGTTGCGGTATTTAAATTTCCACCACAACCAAGTATTGACTACATTAAGCGAGTCATTGGTTTGCCTGGCGATACTATTCGCTATAATCAAGATAAGAAGTTGTGTATTAAACCTAAGGGAGAGCTGCAATGTAGCCCTGTTCCTTTAACGAATTACACAGAAAGTGAATTTGTACAAAATAATGTCCCGTTGATTCGTTTAGATGAAACAATGGGTGAGCATCATCATCAAGTTTTGATAAACCCTCTGCGTCAAGATAACGTAGCAGCTTATCAACCTCGAGGTGGTGTTCGTGAATGGGTTGTGCCTGAAGGGCATTACTTCATGATGGGTGACAACCGAGATAACAGTGCTGATAGCCGTTATTGGGGGTTTGTTCCTGAAGCTAACTTAGTTGGCAAAGCAGTTGGTATTTGGGTGAGTTTTGAGTTTGATCGCGATAGCGCTAGCTTCTTACCATCTTGGATTCCAACCGGTATTCGTTTGAACCGCGTTGGCGGTATAGAGTAATCAGAGAGTATGAATTCTCAATTAAGTAGATTAGAAAGATGCATTGGTTATAAGTTTAATGACATAGATAACCTACATTTGGCGCTGACACACCGTAGCGCCAATGGCAAACATAATGAGCGACTAGAGTTTCTGGGCGATTCAATTTTAAGTTTTGTCATCACTGATGATTTGTACCATCGTTTTCCTAAGGTGAACGAGGGTGATATGAGTCGAATGCGAGCAACTTTGGTTAGAGGTAAAACTCTGGCTGAGCTTGCGCGAGAATTTGAACTCGGAGACTACTTAAAATTAGGTCCAGGTGAGTTGAAAAGTGGTGGTTTCCGCCGTGATTCTATTCTTGCTGATGCTGTAGAAGCAATCATTGGCGCTGTGTACTTAGATAGTGGTACAGAATCTGTGCGTGCAATAGTTTTAGGCTGGTATATGAGCCGCCTTGAAGCTATTGAACCTGGAGTATCACAAAAAGATCCTAAGACACGCTTGCAGGAGTTTTTACAAGGGCGTCGTAAACCTCTTCCAGATTATGAAGTCACTAGAATTAAAGGTGAAGCTCATAACCAAGAGTTTACTGTTGATTGTATTGTCTCGGGTGTCGAAAGACCATTCACTGGTAAAGGTACAAGCCGCCGTAAAGCAGAACAATCTGCAGCAGAACTTGCGTTGGAGAAACTAACTAATGTCAAATAATGATCAGCCAGAAGAAGATCAAGGTATCGATCTTGATGCTTATTTTGCGACTAATAACCAAGAGAAATCTACTTCGGTAGACAATCAGCATTGTGGTTTTATCGCGATTGTAGGTCGACCTAACGTAGGTAAATCAACTCTTTTGAACCATATCCTTGGGCAGAAGATTTCAATTACATCTCGTAAGCCACAAACTACGCGTCACCGTATAATGGGCGTAGATACTGAGGGTGATTATCAGGCTATTTTTGTTGATACTCCGGGACTACATATTGAAGAAAAACGTGCGATTAACCGCTTAATGAACCGTGCTGCTAACAGTAGCTTGAGTGATGTTAACCTAGTGTTTTTCCTAGTCGATGGAACTCATTGGACTGCCGATGATGACATGGTGCTTAATAAATTAAGAGCCGCTAATTTCCCTGTTGTTTTGTGTGTCAACAAAGTTGATAAAGTTCAAGATCGCAATCTTGTGATGAGTCACATGCAAGAAATGACGGAGAAAATGGATTTTGTCGATGTAGTGCCAATCTCGGCTAAACTCGGTAAAAACATTGACGTTTTACGTAAGCATGTCCGTAATTTCTTACCTAAAGCGACGCATCACTTCCCTGAAGAATACGTAACGGATCGCTCTCAGCGCTTTATGGCATCAGAGATCGTTCGTGAAAAGCTAATGCGTTTCACCGGTGATGAACTGCCGTATTCAGTGACTGTAGAGATCGAGCGCTTTGACTATAACCCTGATAATGATGGTTTTCATATCAATGCGTTAATCTTAGTTGAGCGCATCGGTCAAAAGAAAATGGTTATTGGTAAAGCGGGTGAGAAGATCAAAACCATCGGCCGAGAAGCTCGTCTTGATATGGAAGAGTTATTTGGTCGCAAGGTCTATCTTGAAACTTGGGTTAAAGTTAAATCTGGTTGGGCTGATGATGAACGGGCTCTTCGTTCATTAGGCTACATGGATGACTTGTAAGCACTAATCATTAAAACTCCACTTTATAGTGGAGTTTTTTATAGCATTGAATCTATGTCAGTAATTGAAGGGTTTCAGCGCTGCTTTGTTTTGCACCGTCGTCCCTATACAGAATCTAGCTTAATCTTAGATGTCTTCTCTGAAGAGTTTGGTCGAGTGACCATACTGAGTAAGGGAGGAAGAAGTAAGCGTTCCCCTTTAAAAGGGGCTCTGCAGGCTTTCACTCCGCTATTACTAAAATGGTCAGGTTCAGGCTCAATGAAAACATTGAGACAAGCAGAGCCGATCAGTTTAGGCATCCCTTTATCTGGAGTAAACCTTTACTCTGCAATGTATGTGAATGAGATTCTTGCTCGCGTCATTGGACAAGAAATCCCTTACCCTGAACTATTTATCGATTATCTTCATGCTTTAACTGAGCTTGCACAAGCGGATAATCCTGAGCCTGCGCTGCGCCGGTTTGAATTGGCTTTGTTGAGCGCTCTTGGTTATGGCGTTGATTTTCTGCATTGCACCGGCACTGGCGATCCAGTTGAGCCACAGATGACTTATCGGTATCGAGAGCAGCAAGGATTTATCGCCTCGGTGCGCAAAGATCACTTCACTTTTAAGGGTGAAGAGCTTATTGCGCTTAGTGAAAGGCGCTTTACCTCAAAATTACAATTGAGTGCGGCAAAGCGCTTTACACGTATAGCCTTAAAGCCTTATCTTGGCGGAAAACCAATAAAAAGTCGGGAGTTATTTATGCCCCGAACACGGAGTATCAAAAAATGAATCCAATCTTACTTGGGGTCAACATTGACCACATCGCCACCCTACGAAATGCTCGTGGAACAAAGTACCCAGATCCTGTTCACGCTGCTGATATTGCAGAGCGTGCTGGTGCGGATGGTATTACTATTCATTTGCGAGAAGATCGTCGTCATATCAAAGATCGTGACGTACGTATTTTGGCTGAAACAATACAAACACGCATGAATTTAGAGATGGCAGTGACTGATGAAATGGTTGATATTGCCCTAAAAACCAATCCTGAATTTGTTTGTCTTGTTCCTGAAAAACGTGAAGAACTGACTACTGAGGGCGGCTTAGATGTCGTTGGTCAGTTTGAAAAGATTAAAGCGGCAACCAAGAAACTGACCGATGCAGGCATTAAAGTCTCTTTGTTTATTGATCCAAACCAAGATCAAATTAATGCATCAAAAGAAGCGGGTGCGCCATTCATCGAATTGCACACTGGCCATTACGCTGATGCAGAAAACGAAGAACAGCAACAAAAAGAGTTAGCGGTTATTGCTAAGGCTGCAACCTATGCATCACAGCAAGGTATTATCGTTAATGCAGGCCATGGTCTGACGTATCATAACGTAGCTGCCGTAGCGGCTTTACCTGAAATCTATGAGCTTAATATTGGCCACTCTATTATGGGTCGTGCGGTATTTGAAGGCCTTGATAAAGCCGTTGCTGATATGAAGGCAATTGTGGAACAGGCTCGTAAATAATGCCTCTTGTTGGCTTAGGTACGGATATTGCTGAAATTGAGCGCGTAGAAAAAGCGCTCAATCGTAGTGGTGTTTCCTTTGCAAAGCGTATCTTAACTGAAACAGAAATGGCTAAGTTTGAGTCATTGACCCTAAAAGGGAAGTTTCTTGCTAAACGTTTTGCCGCCAAAGAAGCAGCTTCTAAAGCATTGGGTACTGGCATTGCGAAGGGTGTGTCTTTTCAAGACTTTACTATTAGCAACGATGAGCAAGGCAAGCCATGTTTAGCCTTATCTGGTAAAGCATTGCAAATAGCCCAATCATTAGGAGTCACTAGCGTTCATCTGTCTATTTCAGATGAACGGCATTACGCTGTTGCAACCGTCATCTTAGAGCGTTGATTTACCGCTAGTATGCCTCTTAAAAATCGTCATATTAAAGGTACAAACGAGCTGTCGTTTGTACCTTTTCCATTTCATCTTGTAACTCGAGCAATTCAGGCTCAATGTTATCAATGGTCTCTCCAGAGCGAAGCATCTGCTCTAAAGTTGCACAAGATTTTTTCAATTTAGGCACTCCACAATAGCCACAACTGCCGTGCAGTTTGTGAATATGATGGGTGAGGTCATCTTTTGATATTTGTTCATCAAGTGCTTTTTCGACAATTTGATTCACCTCTGGCATATAGTCGATAAGCATCTGTAGCATCTCCTTTGCTAAATCTTCCTTCCCTGCAGACTGCGCAAGAGCGGCTCGCCAATCAATGATGACATCATTATTTAAATTCACACTTGAGGTGATATTTGAGGTTGGCATTGGCTCTAGTTTGCCCATAGATTGCTCGCCCCAATGATTGAGGATTTTGAGCAATACGCCTTCTTCTATTGGTTTGGTTAGGTAGTCATCCATCCCAGCTTTTAGTAGGCGCTCACGTTCGCCACTCATGGCGTGCGCGGTTACGGCAATCACCGGTGTCTCGCTATTTATTTGAGTATTCTTAATGGCCTGACAGGCAGCTACGCCATCAATGCCTGGCATTTGTATGTCCATCAGAATTAAATCAAACTCTTCACGATTGGCTTCATCAACGGCGCTTTGTCCGTTTGAACAGGTGATAACAGATTCCACATGCTCGTGAAGTAATGCGCTAATTAATTTTAAATTAGCAGGGTTATCATCAACGGCCATGACTTTGAGTGGCAGTTTATCAAGTAGTACTATCTCTGGTTTTTCATAGATTGGGAGGTTAGTTTCTTGATCTCGCAACATCGTCTGCATGATCTTAGTGCGAGTAAGCGGCTTAATAATACAAGAGACTGAGTGCTGCTCCATTAACGCTTCAGAGAGTGCCAATTGATTACTTGGCAGGCCAATAATTACGCTAGGGCAGACCGCTTTTGCTTGGTAAATAAACTCGACCAACTCGTCTTCACTAATGCTTTCATTAATTGGCGAGTTATAAATAATGTAATCATGTGGCGTAATGGTCTCTGGCAATGCCGAGCGGTATTGAGTGATGATGCTTTCTTGTGTCAGTAGTTGCTGTAATACATTGGCCGCTTGTAAGTTTTGCTCAATCAGCAACACTTCTTTACCGCGAATTGAAGTAAGGTCCATCTGCTCCATAGGGAGATCGGTAGTATTAAGCCTAATCGTAAACCAGAAGGTTGAACCTTGGTGTAAACGACTGGTTAGACTGATTTCCCCGCCCATTTGGCGAACTAATTTTTGGGTAATAACCAGACCTAGACCAGTACCACCATAGCGTCTTGAAATACTTGCATCAGCTTGGCTGAAGGCTTGGAACAATTGAGCTTGTTGGCGCTCAGAAATACCAATACCGGTATCTTTAACCATGAATTGGATTTCAACTTGCTCTTCTTTTTGAGTACGTAATTCAATGCTAACGTCGATGTTGCCTCGTTCGGTAAACTTAATCGCATTACCGACTAAGTTAGTCAGTACTTGCTGTATACGAAGCGAATCACCCACCACGCCGGCAGGGATCTTAGGATCAACTTTAAGGGTTAACTCTAGCCCTTTCTCGTGCGCGCTTGGCGCTTGTAAGTTCACCACTTCTTCCAATGTTTCTTGGAAGCCGAATGGGATGTTTTCGAGAAGGAGTTTACCGGCTTCAAGTTTGGAGAAGTCTAAGATGTCATTGATGATACTAAGCAAGTTATTGGCTGAGCGTTCAATGGTTTGCAGGTAATCCGTTTGGCTGTGAGAAAGGTTTGTTTTTAGCATTTGTCGGGTAAAACCAATTACACCGTTTAATGGTGTTCTAAGTTCATGGGACATATTGGCTAGGAATTCAGATTTGACTCTCGCCGCCTCTTGAGCGCGTTTTTTCGCAATATCTAATTCAACGTTTTGAATTTCCAATTGTTCTAACGTCTCACGAAGATCGGAGGTGGCTTGATCGATACTGTGCTGCATTTCTATATGGTATTCAGACAAGGACATCGCCATGGAATTGATACCATTTTTTAGTGAATCCAATTCACCATGCATTTTGCCTTCGATTCTTACATCAAGTTGACCACGGCGAATTCGGTCAACACTATTTTTAAGATGGGTAATTGGCGCGGTAATATCTTGCATCAAACGGTATGCAAAAAAGGCGGATAACCCAACCCCTAAAAACATCACCACCAGTGCGACTACGATTTCTTGATATTGCTGGAGCCTCAAGCTAGAAAGATCCAGTTCTATGGCTATGTAGCCTAAAGTCTGGTCTCCTTCTTGAGCATCCGCTTGCGGCGCAACAAATTGAGCTTCGGCTATAATGGGGGTTCTGATGATAAGCTTGGTATCAACAAGTTCAACTGTGCTGTGTAGCGGTATCGGTTCTGACTTGGGAAACATTAAGCTTTGAAAATTAGGATGAAAATTGGATGTGACAAATAGTTCGTGATGCGCATCGAATACTGCGATACTACGCACAACATCGGAGCGCTTCCTATGACTGTAGCTAATTAATTGCCTAACGGCTTCGCGATTATGCTGCAACATGGCGAACTCACTGGCGATAGCCAAGGGTTCAACAATGTTGGTACCCGCAGTAATTAGCTGAGCTTCTAAGTCATTGTATCTGTTGGAAGTAAAAAACACGCTCAACAACATCCCAACAATAAGTGTTGGGGCAAGAGTCAGTGTTATTACACGAGCGCTAAGTCCGTATCTTGTCATGTTTTATTAATACATCAGATGTGAAAAAATAAGCCTGTTAAGGCATTCGAATTTTGTAAACTTAAACCTAAGTCTAAATCATTGAAATTGAAATTGCTTCCTTAGAACCAAGTCTGGCTTCAAACGCAATGAAAAAGCTTGATGTATGACCGTTAAAAATTACTAGGCACCCCTCTATGGCTAACTTTTATAAACCAAAAAAAAACACTAACCGTACTCAAAAACATTTAAGTCTAATCATTGAAAAATATGACTATCAGGGCGCGGGTATGGCTTACAGCCAGGGAAAGCCAGTCTTTATTCCCGGTAGTATGGTTGGAGAACAGGTGGTGTGTCAGCCTGTAGAAAATAAATCAAAATTTATTCGAGCTAAGTTAGTCAAAATCTTAAAAGCGAGTGATGAGCGAGTCGAACCGTTCTGTCCGCATTTTGAACGCTGCGGAGGCTGTTCGCTACAACATATGCCATACGAACAGCAATTAGAGGTTAAACAGCAGGCCTTTTCTAAGGTGATGTCCAAGGTTGCGCCGCAGCAAAGCCTAGAAGCTCCTATTGTGGCGAGCAGTACTGGCTATCGACGCAGAGCGCGTATTAGTTTGCTGTGGGATACCAAGAAAAACTGCCTACAGTTTGGGTTTAGAGAAGGGCAAAGCAAAAACATCGTGACGCTAGATAGCTGTCCGGTAATGGCTGAGCCATTGGCTAACTTAATGCCTGCGATAAAATCGCTATTAGAGCGTTTGTCTCAGCCTAAAATTCTAGGTCATTTAGAGTTAGTAGAAGCGGATAATACGCAAGTCATGTTATTGCGCACCACTGCCGAATTGAGAGCAAAAGATAATAAAGCGGTACTGGCTTTCGCCCAAGAACGCAATCTGACCTTGTATTTGCATCAAGGGCAACAATCCCCAGAAAAACTATGTGGAGAGTCGCCGATATGTAATGAATCTGGTTTTGCCTTAGATTTTTTACCTACCGACTTTATTCAGGTCAACCGTGAAGTGAATCAGCAGATGGTTGCTCAGGCTGTTGAGTGGCTAGATGTTCAAGACAACGAGCGAGTGTTAGACCTATTTAGTGGTATTGGAAACTTTACCTTTCCACTGAGTGAAAAGGCGTCGCAGGTGATTGGCATTGAAGGTATTGAAGAAATGGTTGCTCGCGCTAACGAGAATGCTCATTCACTTAATATCGAGCAGGCGAATTTTTATCAGGCAAACCTTGCAGAGTTAACAGGGAAAGAAGCTTGGGCGCAGGAGCAGTTTGATAAAATCTTGCTTGATCCTGCAAGAGCGGGCGCAGCAGGCGTAATTGAACAACTGTCATCTTTTGCAGCAAAACGCATTGTTTATGTTTCTTGTAACCCAGCCACACTTGCTCGTGATAGCGAATCTTTGCTTGAGCAGGGATATAAAGTGGTAAAAATGAAGGTACTGGATATGTTCCCTCATACTGGTCATCTAGAATCAATGGTGTTATTTGAGAAATGACACAAATTACAACATTTTGTTAAACAGCTGAATCCCCCAAAGGGTATACTATGCCAAGAATTATATAAGAGTAAAATCATAGTGAGTTAGGGACGATATATGGTTGCGATACGCAGTGCGCACATAAAAAAGGATGAAGAATTCAACTTAGATGGTTGGATAGAAAGCCTGCAGCAAGGACAAAAAACAGAGAATAAACTTCGCAAGTTATACATTGACTGCGAAGAGATGCTAGCAAGCCATGAGCAGAAGGAATTGTTGTTGTGGCGTGGTAGAGAGATGATTGAAATTTTAATCACTCTCTCAATGGATAGAGCGACCTTGTTGGCGGCTCAATTGTTTCCAGTGGTGTCGAGTGGCTTATTTGATAGTGAAGAGTTAAAAGTACGCTATGGCCAAGAGATCATAAAATTGATCGAAGGCGTTGAGGAAATGGCGGCAATCGGCCAACTCAATGCCTCTCTTGAAAATAGCAGCGCTTCACTGCAAGTGGATAACGTCAGACGTATGCTGCTTGCTATGGTGGATGATTTTCGTTGTGTGGTCATCAAGCTTGCGGAGCGTATCTGTAATCTTCGTGAAGTGAAAGATGCCCCAGATGAAGTTCGTCAATCTGTAGCAAAAGAGTGCGCTAACATTTATGCCCCTTTAGCAAATCGCCTCGGTATCGGTCAGTTAAAGTGGGAAATTGAAGATTACGCATTTCGCTACCAAAATCCGAACACCTATAAAGCCATAGCTAAGCAATTAGGCGAGCGACGCATTGACCGCGAACACTATATTGATGAGTTTGTTTCTGATCTTGAATCAGAAATGCAGCACACTAATATCAAGGCTGAAGTGAGCGGGCGTCCCAAGCATATCTTTAGTATCTGGCGTAAAATGCAAAAGAAGAAGCTCGCTTTTGATGAGCTTTTTGATGTGCGCGCGGTGCGTATCATTGCCGATCAAATTCAAGACTGCTATGGCTCTCTAGGCATAGTACACACCAAATATAAACACCTTCCAAGTGAGTTTGATGACTATGTCGCAAACCCTAAACCTAATGGCTATCAGTCAATCCATACGGTGGTATTGGGCCCTGAAGGGAAAACCATAGAAATACAAATTCGTACCAAGCAGATGCATGAAGAATCAGAGCTTGGTGTTGCCGCGCACTGGAAATATAAAGAAGGTGCTACGGGCGGGCGCAGTGGCTACGATGAGAAAATCACTTGGCTTCGTAAACTGCTTGATTGGCAAGAAGAAATGTCAGACTCGGGCGAAATGCTCGATGAGTTACGCTCTCAAGTGTTTGATGATCGCGTGTATGCCTTTACCCCGCGTGGTGATGTGGTGGATCTTCCTATGGGCGCAACCCCTCTGGATTTTGCCTACCATATTCACTCTGAAGTGGGGCATCGCTGCATCGGCACCAAAGTAGGGGGCCGAATTGTCCCGTTTACCCATAAGTTAGAAATGGGTGATCAGGTTGAGATTATCACCCAAAAAGAACCTAACCCTTCAAGGGATTGGCTTAACCCTTCTCTTGGCTTTATTCATTCAGGTCGCGCACGAGCAAAAATTACGGCATGGTTTAGAAAACTAGGCCGAGAAAAGAACGTTATTGCGGGTAAAGAAATCTTAGAGTCTGAATTATCTAAGATTGGCGCAACTCTAAAAGATGCTGATTCTTACGCATTAAAACGTTTTAATGTTAACTCGCCTGATGAGCTTTATGCGGGTATTGGTAGCGGTGATCTGCGAATTAACCAAGTGGTTAATCACATTAATGCGCTGGTCAATAAGCCGACAGCGGAAGAAGAAGATAAACAGGCACTTGCGAAACTAAAAAGTGTGGACTCCGTGACGCCTGTGGCGAGTAAGCCACATAAAGATGCAGTGGTGGTTGAGGGAGTGGATAACCTTATGACTCACTTAGCACGCTGTTGCCAACCGATACCAGGCGATCAAATTAGTGGTTATATTACGCAAGGTCGAGGTATTTCAGTTCATCGCAGCGATTGTGAGCAGTTAAATGAGCTAAGGCTGCATGCCTCTGAACGTATCATTGATACGGTCTGGGGGAGTGGTTTTGTTGGGTCGTTTATTCTTACGTTACGTGTGGAATCTCTAGAGCGTACCGGTTTATTAAAAGACATCACGACATTAATCACTAACGAAAAACTCAAAGTTGCGAGTATGCGTTCTCGTACGGATTATAAGCGTCAGCTTGCCATTATGGATTTGGATATTCAGGTTACTAATGTGGAAATAAGCTCACGAGTACAATCGCGTATTGAGCAAATAAAAGATGTTATTTCGGTTAAGCGTCTAGGTTAAACTCATATCAAATAGGCCCCTATTTTCGTTATTTAATAACGCGGAAGGGGCTTTGTTATTTTTCAAATACTGGAAATTCTATGTCATCTGTTAATTCTATTGAGCAATTGCTGTCTATCATGAGCACGTTACGTGACCCTAAAAAAGGTTGCCCTTGGGACATAAAACAAAGCTTTGATAGCATCGTGCCTCATACGATTGAAGAGACTTATGAGGTGGTGGATGCTATTCACAATAAAGATTGGGATAACCTAAAAGAAGAATTAGGGGACTTACTTTTTCAAGTGGTTTTTTACTCTCAAATGGCAAAAGAGCAGCAATTATTTGATTTTAATGATGTGGTAGAGGTGCTGAATGAAAAATTACAGCGTCGCCATCCTCATGTTTTTTCTGATGCTCAATTTGCTAATGAGCAAGAAATTAACGATAACTGGGAAGCCGAAAAAGCGAAAGAAAAAGCCCAATTAGGCAATGTTGAAAAAAGTATTCTAGACTCTGTACCTAAAGCACTGCCTGCGCTTAGTCGTGCCAATAAGATACAAAAACGTTGTGCTAAACATGGCTTTGATTGGGATACGATTGGGCCTGTTGTGGATAAGGTTCATGAAGAAGTGCAAGAGGTGCTAGACGAGGCGCTGCAAGTGACCGTCGAGCAAAGTAAAGTCGAAGATGAACTTGGCGATCTGCTATTTGCGACCGTTAATCTTGTTCGACATTTAAAGTGCAACCCCGAGGTTGCGCTAGGTAAAGCCAATAATAAATTTGAGCGCCGCTTTCGTTCAGTGGAACAAAAAGTGTTGGCTCAAGGCAAAAAATTAGACGATTGTAACCTTGAGTATTTAGATTCTCTTTGGGATTTAGTTAAGCTTGAGGAACGAAAGTAAAATAGCAGAAACAGGCCAGATTGATTTGACGCAAAAAATTTAAAAAAGGCCTGTGATAAGTTTCACGTTGTGGCGATAAAGGGCTTCTGGTATATTTACATCCCGTCCAGAAGACCCATTTCCCTCATTCAACCAATTTCAGGTTATACATGACGACGAATTACATTTTTGTTACTGGCGGGGTTGTATCCTCTCTCGGTAAAGGTATTGCAGCTGCATCACTTGCGGCTATTTTAGAAGCTCGTGGTCTTAAAGTGACCATGATGAAGCTTGACCCTTACATCAACGTTGATCCGGGCACAATGAGCCCAACTCAGCATGGTGAAGTGTTTGTCACGGAAGATGGCGCTGAAACGGACCTTGACCTTGGTCACTACGAAAGATTCATTCGTACCAAGATGACTAAGCGTAACAACTTTACTGCGGGTCGTGTTTATTCAGACGTTCTAGCAGCAGAACGCCGTGGTGACTACTTAGGCGCTACGATTCAGGTTATTCCTCACATCACTAATGCGATCAAAGACCGCGTAATCGTTGGCTCTAAAGGCCATGACGTTGCGATCGTTGAAGTAGGTGGCACAGTCGGTGATATTGAATCTCTACCATTTATGGAAGCGATTCGTCAGCTTGCTGTTGAGCTAGGCCGTGAGCGTGCAATGTTTATGCACCTAACACTAGTTCCTTACCTAGCAGCCGCAGGTGAAGTGAAAACAAAACCAACTCAGCACTCAGTTAAAGAGTTGCTATCGATTGGTATCCAACCAGATATTCTTGTTTGCCGTAGTGACCGTATGGTTCCAGCAAACGAGCGTAAGAAAATTGCTTTGTTCTGTAACGTACAAGAGAAAGCGGTTATCTCGATGAAAGATGTAGATTCTATCTACAAGATTCCTCAGCTAATTAAATCTCAAGGTCTTGATGATCTTGTTTGTACTCGTTTTGGTATTACAGCCCCTGAAGCTGACCTTTCTGAGTGGGAACAGGTTATTTATGCAGAGTCTAATCCAATCGGCGAAGTTACGATTGGTATGGTTGGTAAATACATCGAATTACCAGATGCTTACAAATCAGTTAACGAAGCATTGAAGCATGCAGGGTTGAAAAACCGTCTTAACGTCCACATACAATATGTAGACTCAGAGCATGTTGAAACGAAAGGCGAAGAAGCCCTTGCTGGTTTAGACGCAATTCTAGTTCCTGGTGGTTTTGGTGATCGTGGTGTTGAAGGTAAGATTCGCGCAGCGCAATACGCTCGTGAAAACAACATTCCATACCTTGGTATTTGTTTAGGTATGCAAGTTGCGTTAATCGAGTTTGCTCGAAACGTTGCTAACCTAGCGGATGCGAATTCAACAGAATTTAATAAAGACACCACAAATCCTGTGGTAGGCTTGATTACTGAGTGGGTTGATAGCGAAGGTAAAGTCGAAGAACGTACTGAAGCTTCAAACCTTGGCGGCACAATGCGTCTTGGTTCTCAACTATGTCACTTAGAGAAAGGCACTAAAGCTTACGAGCTTTACGGTAATGCGCAGATTCATGAGCGTCACCGTCACCGTTATGAAGTGAACAACAACTTACGTCCGTTGATTGAGAAAGCTGGTCTTAAAGTATCAGGTCTATCAGCAGATAAGAAACTGGTGGAAGTTATTGAAAACCCTATGCACCCTTGGTTCGTAGCGGCTCAGTTCCACCCTGAATTCACATCGACACCTCGTGATGGACACCCATTATTTGAAGGTTTCGTTAAAGCGGCTGGTCAATACCAACGCGGTGAATTTCAAAAGTAAAAGAATACAAGGGGTGTTGAGCGGATATTTATTACGCCCCTTAAATTGACATTTTTTTGATTATTAAGAGGAAACATTTAATGTCTAAGATCGTTAAAGTTCTAGGTCGTGAAATTATCGACTCACGTGGTAACCCAACTGTTGAAGCTGAAGTACACCTAGAAGGTGGTTTCGTAGGTATGGCTGCTGCTCCTTCTGGCGCATCTACTGGTTCTCGCGAAGCTCTTGAGCTACGTGACGGCGACAAGTCTCGTTTCCTAGGTAAAGGCGTACTTAAAGCTCTTGCTGCTGTAAACGGCGACATCGCTGCTGCTCTTATTGGTAAAGATGCAAAAGACCAAGCTGCAATCGAC
Organism: Vibrio sp. UCD-FRSSP16_30; assembly: GCF_001676025.1. Lineage (GTDB taxonomy): Bacteria > Pseudomonadota > Gammaproteobacteria > Enterobacterales > Vibrionaceae > Vibrio. Next base: position 163,518 of record NZ_LZFW01000002.1, on the reverse strand, counting down.
CAAGTTATGATCGACCTAGATGGTACTGAGAACAAGTCTAAGTTTGGCGCTAACGCTATCCTTGCTGTATCTCTAGCAAATGCTAAAGCTGCTGCTGCTGCTAAAGGCATGCCTTTGTTCGAGCACATCGCTGAACTAAACGGCACTCCAGGTGTATTCTCTATGCCTCTACCAATGATGAACATCATCAACGGTGGCGAGCACGCTGATAACAACGTTGATATCCAAGAATTCATGATTCAACCTGTTGGCGCGAAAAACATCAAAGAAGCTCTACGCATCGGCGCTGAAGTATTCCACAACCTAGCTAAAGTTCTTAAGTCTAAAGGCATGAGCACTGCAGTTGGTGATGAAGGTGGTTTCGCTCCTAACCTTGAGTCTAACGCTGCTGCACTAGCTGCAATCAAAGAAGCTGTAGAGCTTGCTGGTTACGAGCTAGGTAAAGACGTTACTCTTGCTATGGACTGTGCTGCTTCTGAGTTCTTCGACAAAGAAACTGGCAAGTACAACATGAAAGGCGAAGGCAAAATCTTCACTTCTGAAGAATTTAACTTCTACCTACAAGACCTTGCTAACCAATACCCAATCGTTTCTATCGAAGATGGTCTTGACGAGTCTGATTGGGCTGGCTTCAAGCACCAAACTGAACTACTAGGCGACAAGCTTCAACTAGTAGGTGACGATCTATTCGTTACAAACACTAAGATCCTTGAGCGCGGTATCAAAGAAGGTATCACTAACTCAATCCTAATCAAGTTCAACCAAATCGGTTCACTTACAGAGACTCTAGCTGCAATCAAGATGGCTAAAGATGCTGGTTTCACAGCAGTTATCTCTCACCGTTCTGGCGAAACTGAAGATGCAACTATCGCTGATCTAGCGGTAGGTACTGCTGCAGGCCAAATCAAAACTGGTTCTATGAGCCGTTCTGACCGTGTTGCTAAGTACAACCAACTTATCCGTATCGAAGAAGCACTAGGCGAACGTGCTCCTTTCAACGGTCTTAAAGAAGTTAAAGGTCAATAATTCTCCGTATTTGCTTGCAACAATAGCAACTACTGTTAATTATTAGCTCTAAGCTTTAAAACACCTCGTTTATACGAGGTGTTTTTTTTTGGATTTTTTCTGTCATTAACTACGATTGGCATTAGATGCGTGTCGTCGATTAGCTGAATATGTTATAAAGATGAATTATCCAAGGATAATTGTGTTTCAAGGTCTACAGACCTATACCTTGGTGATTAAAGAAGGATTTGTTCGTGCGTTTTTTTTCCATATTGTTGTTTAGTTTATTATTGCTGATGCAAGCGACGTTGTGGTTCGGCAAGAATGGCGTTAATGATTATCGTCATGTAAAAGATGAAGTAGCAATACAAAGCTCTGTTAACTCCGAACTTCGTAAGCGTAACGATGAAATGTTTGTTGAGATAGACGATCTTAAGCAAGGTCTTGATGCTATTGAAGAGAGAGCGCGTCACGAACTTGGTATGGTAAAAGAAGGAGAGACCTTCTACCGTATAATTGATAACGACTAACTCGATAACCGGTTTTAATGTGAATAAATATATAGCTATTGTCCCTGCAGCCGGAGTCGGCAGTCGAATGCAGGCCGACAAACCTAAGCAATACCTTATGCTACATGGCAAAACAATTCTCGAGCATACCGTAGAGAAACTCCTGTCACATCCTGCGATTTCAAAGGTGATTATTGCCATTAGTGATACGGATGAATACTTCGCTGATACCTCTCTTGCTTGCCATCCTTTAGTGACTCGTGTTGCTGGTGGTCAGGAGCGTTGTGATTCGGTATTAAATGCACTCGATTATCTTACTGAGCAACATTATCAAGATTGGGTTCTAGTCCATGATGCGGCAAGGCCGAATGTCTGCCATCAAGATATTACATCGTTAATTAAACTGGGAACTCAACACCCAGTTGGCGCTATTTTAGCGGCGCGAGTTCGAGATACGATGAAGCGCTCAGCACACAATAATGAAATTGAAACGACGGTCGATCGAGTCAACTTGTGGCATGCGTTAACTCCTCAATTATTCTTAGCTAAACAGCTCCAACATGCTTTGCAGTCTGCGTTAAATAATGATTGTCAGGTCACAGATGAAGCCTCTTGTATGGAATTGTGTGGTCATTCGCCTTTATTGGTTGAAGGCAAAGCTGACAACCTTAAAATTACGCAACCAGAAGATTTGGCATTGGCTGAGTTTTACTTAAAAACAAAAAACATTCAGGAGCAAATATGATCCGAATTGGACACGGTTTTGACGTACATAAATTTGGTGGCGAAGGCCCTATCATTATCGGTGGTATTGCCGTTCCTTATGAACAAGGACTTTTAGCTCACTCCGATGGTGACGTTGTATTGCACGCCGTCAGTGATGCACTTCTTGGCTCAATTACTGCTGGTGATATTGGCTACCATTTCCCAGATACTGATGATAAATGGAAGGGCGCGGATAGCCGTGAACTCCTAAAAGAAGTTTATCGTCTGGTACAAGAAAAGGGTTATGTTCTGGGTAATTTAGACGTCACTATTATGGCTCAAGCTCCGAAAATGGCGCCTCATATTCAAAATATGCGACAAGCTATAGCGCAAGATTTACAAACAGATATTGGCAATGTAAATGTAAAAGCGACTACCACTGAGCGCTTAGGTTTTACAGGACGCAAAGAAGGAATCGCGGTTGAAGCCGTGGTTCTGATTCAACACTCTAACTAGAGGCACACTCCATATTATGAGTGACATATTATCAAACTTGGCTTATCTACACGGCAAGCCAACGGCAAAAGCAAAATTAAAAGCACAAGCTGAGCATTTTGTGGTTAAAGAAGATCTGGGCTTTGAACTGTCTGGAAGTGGTGAGCACTTGATGCTGCGCATACGTAAAACCGGTGAAAACACCAGTTTTGTGGCCAATGAACTGGCTAAATTTTGCGGTGTAAAATCAAAAGATGTCAGCTGGGCAGGATTAAAAGATCGCCACGCGATCACCGAGCAATGGCTAAGTATTCACTTGCCAAAAAGTGACGATCTTAACTTTGACCTGTTTACTAAAATGCACCCAAGCATTGAAATTGTCGAGCAAACAAGACATAACAAAAAATTGCGTCCTGGCGATCTAAAAGGTAATTTCTTTGAGCTCACTCTGAGCGAAGTCACAGACGTTGCTGCGGTAGACGAGCGTCTGCAAGTCATCGCAACAGAAGGTGTACCAAATTACTTTGGTGAGCAACGCTTTGGTAATAACGGTAATAACCTTGACGAAGCGCGTCGCTGGGGTCGAGATAACGTGCGCACTCGTAGTCAAAATAAGCGAAGCCTATATCTTTCCACTGCTCGCTCATGGATTTTTAATCACATAGTGTCAGTTCGTTTGCAGCAAGGTTGTTTTGATACGCCTATTTTAGGGGACGTATTATCTAACCAAGGCAGCGCTGATGTACTGCTTGATTCTGCGATGTTGGAAAGTGAGGCTTATAGCGGCGCTATTACTGCTGCACTTGCTGGAGATAACGCACTGCCAACAACAGACGCAGCACTTGAGATAGAGCAAGTTGCAGTTGATGCGGAGCCTGATTTGATGGCGCTAATTCGTGGCAATCGCATGCGCCATGATCGTCGAGTAATTAAACTGCTTCCTGAAACACTGAGCTGGGAATGCTTAGAAAATGCCGTTGTAGTTAAGTTCTGGTTAGACTCTGGTTGTTTTGCAACTTCAATTATGCGTGAAGTTGTGGAAGAGATTCCATTTGAACGTTCGTTTACTTAAAGGCTGCGAGCTTAATGAAAATTCTATTAAGTAACGACGATGGCGTTCATGCACAAGGACTTCAAGAACTTGCTAATGAGCTAAAAGACATCGCTGATATTGTGATTGTTGCCCCAGACAGAAATCGTAGTGGTGCATCAAATTCATTAACTCTTGAGAACCCGTTAAGAGTGAATGAGATCGCACCCAATGTGCATTCAGTGCAAGGTACACCAACAGATTGTGTACACTTTGCATTAAATGAGCTGATGAAAGATGACTATCCTGATCTTGTGTTAAGTGGTATTAATCACGGCGCTAATTTGGGTGATGATGTGCTTTATTCTGGTACGGTTGCAGCGGCAATGGAAGGGCACTTTCTTGGAGTGCAGTCTATTGCGTTGTCATTAGTGGGAAAAACTCACTTCAAAACCGCAGCCAAGGTGGCTCGTTACTTGATAGAGCAGCATCAAGCACATCCTATTCCGACTAACCGCCTACTGAATGTGAACATTCCTGATGTTGCATGGCAAGATCTTGATCTAGATGACATAGAGATCACTCGATTAGGCGCAAGGCATCATGCTGAAAATATGATTAAGCAACTTGATCCTAGAGGTAAGCAACTCTATTGGCTTGGTCCTCCCGGCAAGGAGCAAGATGCCGGCATAGGTACTGATTTTTATGCGACTGAACATAAAAAAGTATCGATAACACCACTGCAAGTGGATCTTACTGCGCATGAATCATTACCTGCTATGGGTAAGTGGCTAAAAGGATAGGGATGGGACATTATCAAGCTCAGCGTTTGTCAGAACGTCTTCAGCAATTGGGTATCCGTGATTTAACGGTCCTTAAAGCCATTGCTAATTTACCAAGGGAGCATTTTTTATCTGAAGCGATGAGACATCAAGCTTATGATAATAATGCGCTACCTATTGGTGACGGACAGACTATTTCGCAACCCTATATTGTTGCGAGAATGACAGAGCTTCTTGAACTAACTCCAACCTCTAAAGTCTTAGAAGTAGGCACGGGATCTGGCTATCAAACTGCCGTTTTAGCGCAGTTGGTGGAAAAAGTGTATTCCGTTGAACGGATTAAAGCTTTGCAGTGGGGAGCGAAACGCCGTTTGTCCCAACTTGATATTTATAATGTACAGTCAAAATATGGTGATGGTTGGAAGGGATGGAGTGCACATGCTCCATTTGATGCAATCATCGTGACCGCTGCCGCAACTGAACTTCCATCGGCTCTTGTATCTCAGTTATCCATTGGGGGCTGTTTGATTATTCCTGTCGGTGATAGCGATCAGAAACTACTTAAAATTGTTAAGCATGCCAGCGGTATTGAGTCGGAAGTGATTGAAGATGTTAGGTTTGTACCTTTAGTTCAGGGAGAGCTAGCTTAGGGTTATGGGTAAATTATTACGTTCTATAATGAGTGCAGTGCTCATCGTTATGCTGGTGGGCTGCGCGCCATCAAATAGAAGCCACGACTATAAACAGGTCGACCGTGGTAGCTATCGTGGCAGCTTTTATACGGTAGCAAAAGGGGATACCCTTTATTATATTGCCTATGTAACGGATCGTAATGTTAATGGCCTGATTCGTTTTAATAATCTTAAAGCTCCCTATACTTTGCGTGTAGGGCAGAGAATTAGGCTTTGGTATCCTGAATATCAGGATATAACTCCAACAACATCTCATAGCCGGACTGTAGCAAAAACCGCGACTCACTCTTCTTCTCATTCGGCTAAAAAAAGTACCACTGCAAAGGTTGATAAGCCATCAACAAAGGAGTATGTTGGTGCTAAACAAGGTGTTAACAGTAATGTAACAACAGCAAGTTCTTCTAATCCAACCATCTCCTCTTGGAAATGGCCAACGAAAGGAAGGGTGATCAGTAAGTTCTCTTCTGCAGAACAAGGCAATAAAGGGATCGATATTGCTGGTCAACGTGGGCAAACTGTCATTTCAACCGCTAAAGGTAGCGTGGTTTATTCTGGCAGTGCATTACGTGGTTACGGTAAGCTGATTATTATTAAACATAATGATAATTACTTAAGTGCCTACGCCCATAACGATAAGTTGTTAGTCCATGAAGGACAGAGCGTAACTGCGGGGCAAAAAATTGCCACAATGGGCAGCACTGGCACTAACGGCGTTAAGTTGCACTTTGAAATTAGATATCAAGGAAAATCCGTTAACCCGGAAAGATATTTACCCTAGCTGATGGCATTAAAGCAAATATTAATGCCACTCTGTTGAGCCATTGGAGGCATTATGAGCATGGATAGCACTGCAGCAAAAGTAGAAGATCTAGTTGAAGAAAAAACCAATGCACGAGCTAGAAGAGGCATTGTTGAACCCGTAGAAAAAAAATCAGCAAAAGAAGATTTTGATGCTTCGGTAAAGAATCTAGATGCGACTCAGCTTTATCTTGGTGAGATAGGTTTCTCTCCTCTACTAACCGCCGAAGAAGAAGTCCTGTATGCACGACGTGCATTGCGTGGCGATGAAGCGGCTCGTAAACGTATGATTGAAAGTAATCTACGCCTCGTTGTTAAAATTTCCCGTCGTTACAGTAACCGTGGCTTGGCATTACTTGATCTTATTGAAGAAGGTAACCTTGGTCTGATCAGAGCGGTTGAAAAATTTGATCCTGAGCGCGGCTTTCGTTTCTCTACCTACGCAACTTGGTGGATTCGCCAAACCATTGAACGTGCTTTGATGAATCAAACTCGTACTATTCGTTTGCCAATCCATGTTGTAAAAGAACTCAATATCTATCTTCGTACTGCTCGTGAGCTATCTCAAAAATTGGATCATGAACCAACAGCAGAAGAAATCGCTCAACAACTTGATAAGCCAGTTGATGATGTAAGCAAAATGCTTCGTTTGAACGAGCGTGTTAGCTCTGTTGATACTCCAATTGGTGGTGATGGTGACAAAGCACTGCTCGATATTATTCCCGATATTAACAATTCTGATCCAGAAGTATCGACTCAAGATGATGACATTAAGCTTTCGTTGATCGATTGGCTTGATGAGCTAAACCCGAAACAAAAAGAAGTGCTTGCACGTCGTTTTGGTTTATTGGGCTATGAGCCGTCAACATTAGAAGAGGTCGGTCGTGAGATTAGCCTGACTCGAGAGCGTGTCCGCCAGATCCAAGTTGAAGGCTTACGTCGCCTTAGAGAGATCTTGCTAAAACAAGGCCTGAACATGGAGTCGTTGTTTAACTTCGAAAATGACTAATTAAGCTTGAATCATAGCTAAATAGGCTATTAACTAAATTAGAAAAGGTCAGCATTTTTAAATGCTGACCTTTTTGTTTTGTGGGTCTACTTAGCTGTGAATATTACGAAATTTTATAACATTCTCTTTAATCGATAGAGCTCTTCAAGTGCTTGCCTTGGGCTAAGATCGTCAGGATCAATGGCGGTCAATGCTGTTTCTACTTCACTTGGCTCCGGGATTAAGCTGAGTTGATTGGCAATTTCTACTGTTGATGGCGCATTTTGTTGCGGCTGCTGGCTAAGTTGCTCAAGCAAGCTTAGTTTTTGTCGTGCTTGTTTAATTACAGGCTTAGGTACACCGGCAAGTCCTGCCACTGCTAATCCATAAGATTTACTCGCCGCACCTTCTTGCACTGCATGCATAAAGGCAATATCGTCGCCATGCTCTACCGCGTCTAAATGGACATTGGCAAGCCCCTTTAACTGAGCGGGCAACTCTGTAAGCTCAAAGTAGTGCGTGGCAAACAGTGTTAGGGCACTTATTTGATTGGCTAGCCATTCGGCGCTAGCCCAAGCTAAAGACAGACCATCGTAAGTACTGGTTCCGCGGCCAATTTCATCCATTAATACTAAGCTTCGGTTGGTGGCATTATGTAAAATATTGGCGGTTTCGGTCATTTCTACCATGAAGGTTGAACGGCCTGATGCTAAATCGTCGGATGCTCCAATACGGGTAAAGATACGGTCAAGTAAACCAATTTTAGCCGATTGAGCGGGTACATAAGAACCAATATGGGCAAGTAAAGCGATCAACGCGGTTTGACGCATATAAGTGGATTTACCGCCCATATTCGGTCCGGTAATAATCAACATTTTACGCTCTGGGTGTAACTCTACTGGGTTAGCGATGAAAGGGTCATCGAGCACCTGCTCAACAACAGGGTGTCGTCCGTTGCTCACTGATATGCCAATGTCTTTATTGATTACAGGGCGGCAATAGTCAAGAGTGTCAGCTCTCTCTGCTAAGTTTTGCAGTACATCAATTTCTGATACCGCTGCGGCTAACTGCTGCAAGGTATTAAGGTGTGGCAATATAAGATCAAATAACTCTTCCCACAGAGCCTTTTCGGCCGCTAATGCTTTAGATTTTGAGTTGAGAACTTTATCTTCATGCTCTTTTAGCTCGGGAATAATATAACGCTCTGCATTTTTGAGCGTTTGACGACGCACATAGTAAGGAGGAACTAGATGGCTTTGTCCGCGGCTCACCTGAATGAAAAATCCATGAACGGCATTGTAACCAACTTTAAGGGTATCAATGCCGTGCTTATCTCGCTCATCAGATTCAAGCTTTTCTAGGTACTCCTTAGCGCCATTAGCAAGGGCTCGCCATTCATCTAATTCTGCGTTGTACCCTTCAGCCAAAACACCACCATCACGTATGACTACTGGCGGATTCTCTTTAATGGCTCTTTCTAGTAGCTCGCATAGACTTTCTATAGGTTTAGAGTCTATGGCTAGATTTTTTAAGTGAGAATGCTCTAAAGCGTCTAGCGTTGATTCTAATTCAGGCAATTGCTGAAGAGCAGAGCGAAGACGAGCGAGATCTCTTGGGCGAGCCGAGCGTAATGCCAGTCTGGCGATGATACGTTCAATGTCCCCAATGTGTTTTAGAGTTTGATTGAGATCTGGATACAACCCTTGGTGCTTGAGTTCTGTAATCGCATCAAGGCGATTATTTAAAACAGAGACCTCGCGTGTTGGTTGATGTAACCAACGCTTGAGCATACGACTGCCCATAGCGGTCGCAGTATGGTCCAACACTTCTGCCAAGGTATTTTCAATACCACCAGATAGGTTAGTGGTGATCTCTAGATTACGGCGCGTAGCAGCATCAAGAATAACCGAGTTATCTTGTCTTTCCATCGTGATGGAACGAATGTGTGGTAAGGCTGTACGCTGGGTATCTTTGACATACTGTATTAAGCAGCCTGCAGCACATAAGCCGAGTTGCGCTTTTTCAACACCGAAACCAATCAGATCTTTAGTGCCAAATTGAATATTGAGCTGCTGTTTTGCCGTTTGCAGTTCGAACTCCCAAACAGGTCGACGGCGATTGCCGTGGCGGCCATCCATCAATTGTACTGCTACAAAATCTTCAGGAAATAGCAGCTCTTTTGGGCTGGTACGTTGCAACTCCGCCAGCATGGCTTCTTCAGTATTTGGTTCACTAATTAAAAAGCGACCTGAAGTAATGTCCAGTGTGGCATAGCCAAATTTATCTTGATGCTGATAAATAGCAGCAATTAGGTTATCAACGCGCTCAGTTAATAATGCTTCATCGGTGACTGTACCAGGAGTAATGATACGCACAACTTTGCGCTCAACCGGTCCTTTAGAGGTAGCAGGATCGCCAATTTGCTCACAGATAGCCACAGACTCGCCTAATTGAACCAATTTGGCTAAGTACCCTTCAACAGCATGAAAGGGAACGCCTGCCATAGGGATAGGTTCACCCGCAGAAGCTCCTCGTTTAGTTAAAGAGATATCTAATAGCTGAGATGCTTTTTTTGCGTCATCGTAAAACAACTCATAGAAGTCACCCATACGGTAAAAAAGCAAGATTTCAGGATTCTCAGCTTTGAGTTTGTGATATTGCTGCATCATTGGTGTGTGTTTTGGCTTGGATTTTACCGACATAATAGATTCTGTTGCTTTTCATTGGCTCTAATGGAGCTTAGGATAAATGAATCTTAAATGGGCGGTAAAGTGAATTAAGCAAATGTCTGAAACTTCGTTGGATTATTTAAGTCATCAAGTAGGAAAACTGCTAAAAAAGCACGGTTATCTGATGGCAACGGCAGAATCTTGTACTGGTGGCGGGGTGGCGCAAGCGATTACTGAAATTGCGGGAAGCTCAGCTTGGTTTGATCGAGCCTTTATTACTTACAGTAATGAAGCCAAAATGGAAATGCTAGCTGTTCAAGCTCAATCACTACAGCAACATGGCGCGGTCAGTGAGCAAGTTGCTAAAGAGATGGCATTGGGCGCGGTAAAGCATTCTCGTGCGCAAATTGCAGTATCGATTACTGGAATTGCAGGTCCTAGTGGCGGAAGCGACGATAAACCGGTTGGGACTGTGTGTTTTGGTTTGGCGGTTGAGGATGGATTTGTACAGGTACAACGCTGTTTGTTTGCAGGTGATCGAACACAAGTACGAAATCAGTCTGTTTATCATGCTTTGCAACTTATTGAAAATCATATCAATAATGCGAATTAAGTCTTTAAATTCAAAAAAAATTACTTTTCGTCTAGACACTGTATGAATTTACAGTAATAATTGGTTTATCAACTAGAAGTACCCAATTCCATGGAGCATAAAATGGACGACAACAAGCAAAAAGCTCTCGCGGCTGCACTTGGCCAAATAGAAAAGCAATTCGGTAAAGGCTCAATTATGCGCCTTGGTGATAACCGCACTATGGACGTGGAAACTATTTCTACAGGCTCTCTTGCTCTAGATATCGCTCTAGGTGCTGGTGGTTTACCTATGGGACGTATTGTTGAAGTATACGGCCCTGAATCTTCAGGCAAAACAACACTGACTTTAGAGCTTATTGCGGCAGCTCAACGTGAAGGCAAAACATGTGCCTTTATTGATGCAGAGCACGCGTTAGACCCTATTTATGCTCAAAAGCTTGGTGTGAATATCGACTCTCTATTAGTTTCTCAACCAGATACTGGTGAGCAAGCTCTTGAGATTTGTGATGCGCTAGCTCGCTCTGGTGCGATCGATGTACTTGTTATCGATTCCGTGGCCGCTCTTACTCCTAAAGCTGAGATTGAAGGCGAAATGGGTGATAGCCACATGGGTCTGCAAGCACGTATGCTTTCTCAAGCAATGCGTAAGCTTACTGGTAACCTAAAGCAGTCTAACTGTATGTGTATCTTCATTAACCAAATTCGTATGAAGATTGGTGTCATGTTTGGTAACCCAGAAACGACTACTGGCGGTAACGCACTTAAATTTTACGCATCAGTTCGTCTTGATATTCGTCGTACTGGCGCAATTAAAGATGGTGACGAGATTGTTGGTAACGAAACACGTATTAAAGTCGTTAAAAACAAAATAGCAGCACCATTTAAACAAGCAGAAACTCAAATCATGTATGGCCAAGGCTTTAACCGTGAAGGTGAGTTAATTGACCTAGGCGTTAAAAACAAGCTGATTGAAAAAGCGGGTGCTTGGTATAGCTACAACGGCGATAAAATTGGCCAAGGTAAAGCGAACGCGGGTAAATACCTTCGTGAAAATCCAGAAGCTGCACAAGCTATCGATAGCAAACTTCGTGAAATGCTATTAACAACAGTTCAAGCTGAAGAAGCTCAAGAGACTGAAGTAGAGTAACCCTTACTTTACTATGCTCCTATTTACTGAGTCTTATCTTTAAGGCTCAGTTATTTTCCCCCTTTTATTTCCCTTACTTTTCTCGCACTGAATTTATCGAGGTGTGTATGTATTGCCGATCCCGTCAGAGCATGGCTAAAAAAGCCGCATTACAATTTTTAAGTCATCGAGACCATGGTCATTATGAGCTTCAGCAAAAATTACTGAATAACGGTTTTGAACTGATTGATATTGATGAAGCTATGATCTTTTGCCGAAATCATCATTATTTAGATGATTTGCGCTATGCCAAAACTCAAATGAAGCGACAGATAAACAATGGTCATGGTGAAGGTCGTATTCGACAAGAGTTACAGGCTAAGCGAGTATCAAATGAGGTCATTGAACAAGTATTACGCGAGCAACCTCAAGATTGGTTTAAACTCGCAAGGTACTCACTAGAGCAAAATTTTGATGAGTCTGTTGTGCTTGGTGAAGATGGATATACTAAGCAGGTAAGGTATTTGCAGTTTCGTGGGTTTAGTTTTGATCAAATTGAATATGCGTTAAATCCTGGATAAGCAAAACACATCATTGAAATGATCGTCCGATTATCTTGTTAATCGCCTTTTAGTTTTCGGTTTTTTGTGTAAACAGTCAGCATTTCACACCAAATTAGATAGAAAACTAGTCGTTCTGTCTTGCTTGTTTTACAATGTGGCAAAATTCTAACTTGAACATTTTAGGAATTGCCACATGTACATGAGCACCGCCGAGATTCGTAGTGCCTTTTTAAAGTTCTATGAGAGCAAAGGGCACCAGATTGTAGAGAGTTCTTCTCTTGTTCCTCATAACGATCCTACTCTGCTATTTACTAACGCAGGGATGAACCAGTTTAAAGATTGCTTCTTGGGAGCTGAAAAGCGCAGTTACACTCGTGCAACAACAGCGCAGCGCTGTGTTCGTGCTGGTGGTAAACATAATGATTTAGAAAATGTTGGCTTTACTGCTCGTCACCATACCTTTTTTGAAATGCTTGGAAACTTCAGTTTCGGTGATTACTTTAAAGAAGATGCCATTCTTTTTGCTTGGGAATTCTTGACCGAAGTTCTTGCGCTGCCAAAAGATAAGTTATTGGTTACTGTGTATGAAACTGATGATGAAGCGTTTGACCTTTGGAATAAAAAAATAGGTATTCCTGCTGATCGTATCGTGCGTATAGGCGATAAGAAAGGTGGTAAAGCATTCGAGTCTGATAATTTCTGGACAATGGGTGATACAGGTCCTTGTGGCCCTTGTACTGAAATCTTTTACGATCACGGTGAACATATCTGGGGCGGACGTCCTGGTACACCAGAAGAAGATGGCGATCGTTTCATTGAAATATGGAACAACGTATTCATGCAGTTCAATCGTCAGTCTGACGGCACTATGGAGCCACTACCTAAGCCAGCTGTTGATACTGGTATGGGTATCGAGCGTATTTCTGCAATCATGCAGGGTGTACATTCGAACTACGAGATTGATGTATTCCAAACGTTAATCAAAGCATCAGCAGATGTAGTTGGTTATCAAGATCTATCAAATCAATCATTGCGCGTTATTGCCGATCATATACGTTCATGTTCTTTCCTTATTGTTGATGGTGTTATGCCTTCAAACGAAGGTCGTGGCTATGTTTTACGTCGTATCATTCGTCGTGCGGTTCGTCACGGTAACAAGCTTGGCGCACAGGGCGTATTCTTCCATAAATTGGTTGGCGTATTGGCTGATGTTATGGGTGATGCGGGTACTGAACTTAAAGCGCAGCAAGCGCTTGTTGAGAAGATCCTTCGTATAGAAGAAGAAAACTTTAGCCGCACGTTAGAGCGTGGCATGAACATTCTTAACGAAGCACTAGATTCACTGAAATCTGAAGGTAAATCTATTCTTGATGGTGAGACCGTATTTAAACTTTACGATACTTATGGATTCCCAGCTGATTTAACCAATGATGTCGCTCGTGAACGTGATTTCAATATCGATGAAGATGGTTTTGAAAAAGCGATGGAAGCACAACGTAAACGTGCTCGTGAAGCTGGTCATTTTGGTACGGATTATAACGCAACGATTAAAACAGAATCTGAGTCTGATTTTTGTGGCTATGACAGCACACAAGGCAAGAGTAAGGTTACTGAAATCTTTGTTGATGGCGTAGTGAGCGAGTCACTCTCTGCCGGTGATAAAGCGATTATTATCCTAGACGAGACTCCATTCTATGCTGAGTCTGGCGGTCAATGTGGTGATGTTGGTGTATTGAAAACTGAGCTTGGTGTATTCCAAGTACAAGATACACAAAAATTAGCTCATGCAATTGCTCACCACGGTGTGCTTACGCAAGGCGTATTAAGTACAGGTGATAGTGTAGAAGCGATTGTTGATGCTGAGCGCCGAGTCGCGACATCATTAAACCATACCGCGACACACTTATTACATGCCGCGCTTCGTCAAGTACTAGGTACGCACGTAACTCAGAAAGGTTCACTTGTTAAGCCTGAAGGTTTACGTTTTGACTTCTCACATTTAGAAGCCATGACAGCCACAGAATTACGTACTGTTGAGCGCTTAGTTAACCAACATGTTCGATTGAATGAAGATGTTGTAACTGAAGTGACTGATATTGAATCGGCTAAACAAAAAGGTGCTATGGCGCTGTTTGGTGAGAAGTACGATGACGAAGTTCGTGTACTTTCTATGGGTGATTTCTCTGTCGAGCTTTGTGGTGGTATTCACGCATCTCGTACGGGCGATATTGGCTTGTTCCGTATTACCTCAGAAGGTGGTATCGCAGCGGGCATTCGTCGTATCGAAGCGGTAACGGGCGAAGCAGCATTAGATGCTATTGAAGCAGAGCATGCTAAGTATGATCTGAAAATCTTTGATATGGCAGACAAAGCAAAGCAACAAGATAAGAAAATTCAACAGCTGCAAGAGAAAATTGCAGTGGCTGAAAGTGCCAATATCATGGGTAAAGTTCAAGATATAGCAGGAACTAAAGTCTTGATTGCTGCTTTGGAAGGCGCAGACAATAAGAATTTACGTCACATGGTCGATGATGTTAAAAATCGTATTGGCAGTGGTATTATTCTTATGGCCAATATTTCAGACGGCAAGGTGAGCTTAATTGCGGGTGTGACTAAAGATTTAACAAGCAACGTGAAAGCGGGTGATCTTGTTAAGATGGTTGCATTGCAAATTGGTGGTAAAGGCGGCGGTCGTCCAGATATGGCTCAAGCTGGTGGTACTGATGTTGAAGCACTTCCTGAAGCACTGCAGTCTGTCCCAAGTTGGCTTGAAGAGCGTTTAAAATAACGGTCTATTGACACGCAAGCTGTAACTTAAGCTTAAAGTGCATCATAAAGAACCAAGCATTTTTATCATTAAAGATGCTTGGTTTTATTGTTTTAGACTGTTGATAGCAAAAATAAAGTAACTGTTTTGAAAGGTGATAAGTTAGTGGAAAACCGATTAATCGTGCAAAAGTTTGGGGGGACATCTGTTGGTTCAGTTGAACGAATTCAAGCGGTTGCCGAAAAAATAATAGCGACCAAGGAGCGGGGAAACCAAATTGTGGTCGTGGTTTCTGCTATGTCGGGTGAAACTAACCGTTTGCAAAGTCTGGCTAACGAAGTTGATTGTGTCCCGAATGCTCGGGAATTGGATGTTCTCTTGTCTGCTGGAGAGCAGGTCAGTGCATCATTACTGGCAATGACCCTGCATAAGCTAGGCCATAAAGCGACCTCATTGGCGGGTTGGCAAGCGGGTATAATGACTGATGATAGACATAACCAAGCGACAATCCAGAGTGTCGACAATAGCAAGCTTAACGCTTTACTTGCCGATGATCAGATAGTCATTGTGGCTGGCTTTCAGGGAATCAATCAACATGGTGATGTGACAACTCTGGGGCGAGGCGGTTCTGATACTAGCGCCGTGACCTTAGCTGGTCTATTAGCTGCTGATGAATGTCAAATTTTCACTGATGTTGATGGTATCTATAGTTGTGATCCTAGAGTAGTGGACAGTGCCATTAAACTCGATCAGATAGGCTTTGATGATATGCGGGCAATGGCCAGTAATGGTGCAAAGGTATTACATCTGCCTTGTGTAGAATTTGCGGCCAAGCATAATTTAGACATCCGCGTGTTATCATCATTTTTACCTGAGCCAGATTCATTTCAACAGGGCACTTTTCAACAAGGCACATTGGTCAACCAATCCTCTAATAAGAGGGCTGTGTGCGGGCTTGCATTACAGAGATCTCTTCACTGTATTAACTTCATCGCTGCAAAAGCTGAACTCGTCATTGCGCAGAGCCAGTTATTGGGCATTGATGTTTACTGGCAGGAACCATCTTCTATCGTCGTTAACGACAATGACCGTTGTAAGTTGCTACAAGCACTCAATGACGAAATCAGTTCAATACACCCTATAAGTGCTTTAACAGTGGTAGGGGCTGAGCTAGATGAGTTATTTTCAACGGTTCAAGCACAATTGTTAGCGGAAGATATCAAAGTTCTTGATAGTTTTAGGTGTGATAGGGTAGTGAAATTGCTACTATTACCGGAACATCTGGATTTGGCTGCTAATTTTATACATGCTCATTATATTGAGCAGTCTCATTGTGCTAATAAAGACAAAAAAGCACTTATTTTGTAATAAGTTCTTTACCAAATTGTTATTTTTATTGAATAATAGATCTCAAAGTGATTTTGAGTGACAGCAAGGAGCTATCAAATGCTAATTTTGACTCGCCGCGTTGGCGAAACCCTAATGATTGGGGATGAAGTGACAGTTACTGTACTGGGTGTTAAAGGCAATCAAGTACGCATCGGTGTAAATGCACCCAAAGAAGTTTCGGTACACCGTGAAGAAATTTACATGCGTATCCAAGCAGAAAAAGGGAATGGTAACGTTGCAACAGGCAACTACTAAAGTTTTCTAGAAAAGGCTAACCATAAGGTTAGCCTTTCTTTTTTGACCAAATAAACATCAATGCTCATTAATTGTTTAAGGTTTGGTTGAAAGTTGCGCTGTTGATTCGTTTTTCTATCATTTTACCAATAAAATGTTTGACATATTTTTGGTAAATCGTAATATGTGCCTCCGCAAGACGGTGAGGTGGCCGAGTGGCCGAAGGCGCTCCCCTGCTAAGGGAGTATGTGGTTTGTAGCCGCATCGAGGGTTCGAATCCCTCCCTCACCGCCATTCTTGCGAACGTTCTTTTAGAATTATCTTCTAGAACAAATGTGCGTCCTTAGCTCAGCTGGATAGAGTACCTGGCTACGAACCAGGCGGTCGGAGGTTCGAATCCTCCAGGACGCGCCATATCGTTTTACGATATAAAATGCTAACTTGTTAGTGATAATGCGGTGAGGTGGCCGAGTGGCCGAAGGCGCTCCCCTGCTAAGGGAGTATGTGGTTTGTAGCCGCATCGAGGGTTCGAATCCCTCCCTCACCGCCATTTATTGACCTTATGGTCAATTTTTTTGATTCAAAATCTGAAAAGTGTGATAGACTTCGCACCCTTCTCAGAGAGTGAACTCAAAGAGAAACATAAAGTAATAACATTGTGCGTCCTTAGCTCAGCTGGATAGAGTACCTGGCTACGAACCAGGCGGTCGGAGGTTCGAATCCTCCAGGACGCGCCACTTTACAATGAATGGTTAATATTATTAACGGTTCTATATAAAAGTCTTCTGTAAAGAAGCATTGCGCGTCCTTAGCTCAGCTGGATAGAGTACCTGGCTACGAACCAGGCGGTCGGAGGTTCGAATCCTCCAGGACGCGCCACTACAACGAAAGATTGATATTACTAATATCGGTCATTCTATAAAGTCTTCTGCAAAGAAGCATTGCGCGTCCTTAGCTCAGCTGGATAGAGTACCTGGCTACGAACCAGGCGGTCGGAGGTTCGAATCCTCCAGGACGCGCCACTACAACGAAAGGTTGATATTATTAATATCAGTCATTCTATAAAGTCTTCTGTAAAGAAGCATTGCGCGTCCTTAGCTCAGCTGGATAGAGTACCTGGCTACGAACCAGGCGGTCGGAGGTTCGAATCCTCCAGGACGCGCCACTACAACGAAAGACTGATATTACTAATATCGGTCATTCTATAAAGCCTTCTGTAAAGAAGCACTGCGCGTCCTTAGCTCAGCTGGATAGAGTACCTGGCTACGAACCAGGCGGTCGGAGGTTCGAATCCTCCAGGACGCGCCACACATAAAAACCTCGCTTCGGCGGGGTTTTTTTATGCCTATAATTTCACACCATTAACAGCCTGATAACATTTCATGTTGCTTTTTCGACACTTTTGACATTTTTTAAGCAAATCGATGCATTTGTTATTCCTTTCACATATTTTCTATGCAATTGTTTTATCTGCGCTCATATGAATAAAGAAAATTGACAAACTCTTATCAATCTAGATAATCATGTGCTTGATGCAAAAAGCATCAAATTGTCAGGATGACAACTAAGGGAATAATTATTATGGATAACATCTCAGGCCTTCTATCTGAAGCGGCCTCAATTATGGCTATTGGTATGGCCATGGTTTTTCTTTTTCTTACATTATTGGTATTTGTTGTTCGCTTGATGTCAAAGCTACTTCCAACCGAACAACCTTTAGTACCTGTAAGTCCAAAAAATACAAAGCAAGTCGCCCAGGCTAAATCAAGCGTTCAGAACGATCCTAAAATTGTGGCCGCCATTTCGGCCGCTGTCCATCGACATCGTTCAGCTGTAGCCCAATAGACAACAAAAATTAAAAGGAGTTAATCAATATGTCTAAACCACTTTCAATTACAGACGTTGTATTGCGAGATGCACATCAGTCTTTATTCGCAACACGTATGCGTTTAGAGGATATGTTGCCGATTGCAGCGGAGCTGGATAAGGTTGGCTATTGGTCTTTAGAGACCTGGGGCGGTGCAACATTTGATTCATGCATTCGTTTTCTTGGAGAAGATCCGTGGGAACGTTTACGTGAGCTTAAAAAAGCAATGCCAAATACACCAATGCAGATGCTACTGCGCGGTCAAAACCTACTAGGTTACCGTCACTATGCAGATGATGTTGTAGAAAAGTTTGTTGAGCGTGCACATGCCAATGGTATGGACGTATTCCGTGTCTTTGATGCGATGAACGATGTACGCAACTTTGAAAAAGCAGTTAAGTCTGTTGTTGATGTTGGCGCGCATGCGCAAGGTACCTTGTCTTACACAACGAGCCCGGTACACAATTCTGATACTTGGGTTGATTTGGCTAAACGCCTTGAAGATTTAGGTTGCCACTCAATTTGTATCAAAGATATGTCAGGTCTTCTTAAGCCTTATGAAGCAGAAGAGCTGATTACTCGCATTAAAGCGGCTTGTGATGTACCTCTGGCACTGCATTGTCACGCCACAACCGGTTTAAGCACCGCAACCGCAGTAAAAGCTGTCGAAGCTGGTGTTGATATTCTGGATACGGCTATCTCTTCTATGAGCTGCACCTATGGTCACACGCCAACAGAAACGGTAGTTGCGATGCTAGAAGGGACTGAGCGTGATACCAATCTTAAATTAGATCAGATTGAGCCTATCGCTGCTTATTTCCGTGAAGTGCGTAAGAAGTACGCCAAATTTGAAGGTCAACTTAAAGGTGTTGATTCTCGTATCCTAATTGCACAGGTTCCTGGCGGAATGCTGACGAATATGGAAGGGCAACTTAAAGAGCAGGGCGCAGCTGATCGCTTAGACGAGGTTCTGGAAGAGATCCCTCGCGTACGTGAAGATCTTGGCTTTATTCCTTTGGTGACGCCAACCTCGCAAATTGTTGGAACCCAAGCGGTGATCAATGTTCTTACGGGTGAGCGTTATAAGAGCATTACCAAAGAAACGGCAGGTATTCTAAAAGGTGAATACGGTAAGGCGCCAGCTGAGCTTAATAGTGAATTACAGCAAAAAGTACTGGATGGTGCTGAGCCAATTACTTGCCGTCCAGCAGACCTTATTGCTGATGAATTTGCCGAGTTAACACTTGAGCTGCAAAAGAAAGCCAAAGCGGAGAGTATCTCTCTGGCTGCAGACATTGAAGATGATGTACTGACTTATGCGCTTTTCCCACAAGTGGGTCTTAAGTTCCTTAAAAATCGCCATAACCCAGCAATGTTTGAACCCGTTCCAGGTTCTGAAGCTGATCAAGAAACAGTCACGCCTAAAGCCAACGCAAATACGGCGATTGAGTCATACAGCGTGAAGGTCGATGGGCAAGTTTATGATGTCGAAGTTGGCCCTCAAGGTGAGCTTACCTCTGTGGTGAGTGCTAATACAACAGCTTCTGCACCTGTCGCCGCTCCTGCTGTACAAAGCGATGCTGAAGATGTGCCTGCGCCATTAGCGGGTAATATTTTTAAAGTGAATGTTGCCAGTGGCGAAACGGTTGTAGAAGGCGATGTACTACTTATTTTAGAAGCCATGAAAATGGAAACCGAAGTACGTGCGTCACGCGGCGGTGTTGTACAAGGCTTACATGTCAAAGAAGGTGATTCTGTGTCTGTAGGCTCACCATTGCTTAGCTTGGCATAAAGGGAGAATCATGGAAGGTTTAAGAATTCTCTGGCAAGAAACAGGTATAGCTAACTTTGAATTTGGCCAACTCTGTATGATCTTTGTTGGCTGTGGACTGTTATTTCTTGCAATTCGTAAAGGTTTTGAGCCTTTGCTTTTATTGCCGATTGGCTTTGGTGCTGTACTTGCCAACATTCCTAATGCAGGCTTCACCGATCCGGGTGGCTTACTTTATTACGTCTATGAAGTAGGAATTTCAACTGGAATTTTCCCGTTGCTTATTTTTATGGGTGTAGGGGCGATGACCGATTTTGGTGCCTTGATTGCCAACCCTAAAACTCTATGGTTAGGGGCAGCGGCTCAGTTTGGTATTTTTGCGACTTTATTTGGCGCTATTTTACTTAACTATGTACCGGGAATGGAGTTTAGCTTAGCGGATGCCTCATCAATTGCGATTATTGGTGGCGCTGATGGTCCAACGGCTATCTTCTTAGCCAGTCGATTATCACCTGAATTACTCGGTGCGATTGCGGTTTCAGCATACAGCTACATGGCATTGGTGCCGATCATTCAGCCGCCAATTATGAAAGCGTTAACCACACCTGAAGAACGTAAGATCAAAATGGGTCAATTGCGTCATGTTGGTAAGGCTGAGAAGATCTTCTTCCCGCTTGGCGTGCTGCTGATGACGATCTTATTCTTACCGTCAGCGACACCACTTGTAGGGATGTTCTGTCTTGGTAACTTGATGCGTGAAGCCGGTGTTGTGGATAGATTAAGTAAGACAGCTCAAAATGAGTTGATCAATATCGTGACAATCTTCTTAGGTTTAGGTGTTGGCTCTAAGCTACAAGCTGAAGAGTTCCTAAACGTTGAGACGTTGGGCATTTTAGGTCTGGGAGCGGTAGCCTTTAGTATTGGTACTGCTGGCGGCGTGTTAATGGCTAAGCTTTTGAATAAAGTATCCAAAGAAGACATTAACCCATTGATTGGTGCGGCGGGTGTTTCTGCGGTTCCTATGGCGGCGCGAGTGGTGAATAAGGTGGGTTTAGATGCTAACCCTCAAAACTTCTTGTTGATGCATGCAATGGGCCCCAATGTTGCGGGTGTATTAGGTTCGGCTGTTGCTGCCGGTATCTTGCTAGCTTTGGTTGGCTAGATAGATATCACCGATAAAAAGGATGCTTTTTTGCATCCTTTTTTTTCATCTATCTTTAGTGGCAAACAATGATATTACCCCTAATTATCTGTAGTATGTTGTCATGCTTATCGAAAAATAAATACGAAGTTTTCCCTCTATTACACCGCTCAAGTGAATGTGTAATAGGATGGTTTTTCGTTAAGGAAGTCATGTAGTGGATGCTGTATTTTCGCAATTAGGCGTTTGGTTTGCAGATTCGGCTTTAACATTATTATTTGTCACGGGTTTTTTGAGCGCCACTCTTTTACCCGGTGGCTCTGAAGCGGCTCTGCTTGCGACGTTAAACCTCAATCAATATTCAATTTCAAGTATTGTGCTTGTGGCGACATTGGGCAATACACTAGGCGGTTTAACCAACTACTGGCTGGGTTTATTAATATCCAATCGAACTCAACAAGAAAAACATGGTCACAAAGCCATAGCTTGGCTGCAAAAGTATGGCTACTGGAGTTTACTGTTTAGTTGGGCTCCGATAATCGGCGATCCGTTGTGTTTAGCCGCAGGTTGGCTTCGTATGCGCTTTTTTCCTTGCCTCATATTAATCGCAATAGGAAAACTGCTCCGTTACTTAGTTCTCGTTGGACTATTCACTGGTCTGAGTAATTTATAAGGAATAACGATGATTTTATCTCATTTCAACTTGTCATTGCCTAAGTGTAAGCTTGTGGGAGCACTGACAGTTGGAGTTCTGCTTTCGGCTTGTTCCACTCAGGATAAACCCTCAGAATCAACGCACAGTAATTCTAGCATTCAATTAATTGAACAAGTCAGTGCCATTCCCGGTAAAGCCTCAATTGCCTATTCCAAATATAAGCTAGAAAATGGCTTAACCTTAATTTTAGCCCCCGATCACTCAGATCCTCTAGTGCATGTTGATGTGACTTATCATGTTGGCTCAGCCAGAGAAGAGGTGGGTAAATCAGGTTTTGCTCATTTCTTTGAACACATGATGTTCCAAGGATCAAAGCATGTTGCTGATCAGGAACACTTTAAGATCATTACTCAAGCCGGTGGTTCTTTAAACGGAACAACCAATGATGATCGCACTAACTACTTTGAAACCGTGCCTTCTAACCAACTTGAAAAAATGCTGTGGTTAGAGTCGGATCGTATGGGCTTCTTGCTAGAGGCTGTATCGCAACGTAAATTTGAAATACAACGTTCAACAGTAAAAAATGAACGTGCCCAAAACTTTGAAAATAGACCTTATGGGTTGATGTGGGAGAAAATGGGCGAAGCCATGTACCCAGAAGGGCACCCATACTCGTGGCAAACCATCGGTTACGTTGAAGATCTAGATAAAGTTGATGTGAATGATCTTAAGGCATTCTTTTTACGTTGGTACGGTCCTAATAATGCCGTTCTGACTATAGGTGGAGACTTTGATACCGAGCAAGTGCTTAAATGGGTAGAGAAGTATTTTGCGCCAATGCCAAAAGGTCCTGAAGTTAAAGCTGCGCCAAAACAACCGGCAACATTAACCGAAGATCGTTATGTCACAGAAGAAGACCGTATTCAGCAACCTATGCTGGTGATTGGCTGGCCAACCACTTATTTAGGCGAAAAACACAATGCCGATCTTGATGTGCTAGCTCAAGTATTGGGTAGTGGCCGAAATAGTATTCTTTACCAAAAATTGGTTAAAACCGAAAAAGCCTTAGATGCAGGTGCATTTCATCGATGTTCAGAGTTAGCCTGTAATTTTTATGTGTACGTCATGGCTGACTCACATAAACGACCAGACTTAACCCCTCTGTATGCTGAAGTAACCAATATCATTGAAAATCTTAAACTGTCTGATATCGATCCTGATGTATTACAGCAAGTGATCGGTAGCGCTGAAGCTAGTTCAATTTTTGCGGTGCAAAGTGTGCAGGGTAAGGTTTCTCAATTGGCATCCAACGAAACTTACTACAAACAACCTGATCGTCTGCAAACTGACTTAGATCGCTTACATCAAGTGACACAACAGTCTGTATATGATGTTTATAGCCAGTTTGTGCAGAATAAACATAAAGTCACACTGTCTATAGTGCCTAAGCATAAAAAGCAGTTAGCGGTGAGAGATGCAACCTTTGTCACACCACCAAGAACACTCCCTAAACATCAATCGATTAAAGATAGCGAGCTTAAATATCGCTTTGTAACGGATACGTTTGATCGTTCTGTAATGCCACAAGTTCAGTCTGCTGTTACGGGGACTATGCCGAGCTTATACACGTTCCATTTAAACAATGACATTGAAGTATTAGGCACCAAAAGCTCAGAAACACCAACGGTGATGATGCAAATAAAAATGCCTGCTGGTAACCGCTATGCGCCAAGAGGAAAAGAAGGCTTAGCGACATTAACCTCTTCTATGGTTTCTGAGGGAAGTGGCTTACTAAGCAGTGAAGAATTCCAAGCCGAGTTGGATAAATTAGGCAGTAGTGTGTCTTTGTCTGCGGGGCAATACAGTACAACGCTGACATTATCGAGCCTGAGTAAAAACTTCACAGCAACAATGGCACTGGTCGAAAAATCTCTCTTCCATCCACTGTTTAGTAAAGATGATTTTTCTCGAGTAAAACGTCAGATGCTTGAAGGCATTGTCTATGAACACCAAAAGCCAAGTTGGTTGGCCTCTCAAGCAACCAGACAGATTCTTTATGGTGATACCATTTATGGTCGCTCTTCATCAGGCACTATGGCTTCAGTAAAAGATCTTACTTTGCAGGATGTGAAGGACTTTTATCAGACGTTTTACACCCCTAAAGGAACTCAAATCTTAGTGGTTGGCGATCTATCTGAAAGACAAGTTCGTAAAGATCTATCCAGCTTACTGAACTGGCAAGGCGAAGCGCCACCGATATTACGTCATCGTAAATTACCAAAAATGGCTCAGCAGACGTTGTTCTTGGTTAATAAACCGGGTGCTCCACAAGCATCGGTAAGGCTAGTGCGACGTTCGCTTCCTTTTGATGCAACGGGTGAAACTTATTTAACTCAGCTTGCCAACTTTAACTTAGGGGGCAACTTTAATAGTCGTATCAACCAAAACCTACGTGAAGACAAAGGCTACACTTATGGTGCGAGTAGTTATATTGCGAGTAATCGTGAAGTGGGTGCCATTGTTGCAACAGCTCAAGTAAGGGCTGACTCCACAGCGCCGGCAATTGCAGAGCTTATCAAAGAGATGGACAAGGCCTCAAAAGAGGGCTTTACTGATAAGGAAATTAAGTTCATGCGTTTGGCGGTAGGGCAGCAGGATGCGCTAAAATATGAAACACCAGCGCAAAAAGCTTATCTATTAAGCTCGATACTGACTTACAACTTGGATCATGACTACTTAGCAACGCGCAACAGTATTGTTGCAGATGTCTCTAAACAGACACTCAATGAGATGGCCAGTAAGTGGTTTAACCCTGCTGACTATCAAATTATCGTTGTTGGGGATGCAAAACAGTTAATGCCTCAACTGAAGACCTTAAATTTACCTATTCAGGCACTTGAAATTGAGCCTTAATTGACCCATCTATAGGTAGTTGTATGTCCTACGCTGATAATAAGCGTAGGACTGTCTATTGAGAGAATACTCTCTAAATTTATAAGTGACCTTGTTTTGACTATTTTTTCTCAGCGCCTCAATCAGATAGCTGCTAATAAGCAGGTATTTACTCAATATGGACGTGGAGTGGAGCGTGAAACGCTTCGCTATAAAGCCGATGGCCAGATAGCCACAACGCCACATCCGGAAAGTTTGGGGTCACCCTTAACTCATCAATGGATTACAACTGACTTCTCTGAGTCTCTGATGGAATTCATTACGCCTGTTTCTCATGATATTCCTACGTTGCTATCTCAATTGCAGGATATTCATCATTATGCCAATAGCAAGCTTGACCAAGAGCAGCTGTGGCCACTATCTATGCCGTGCGCAGTCAGCAATGAAGATGATATTGCATTAGCACAATATGGTAGTTCTAATTCAGGCAGAATGAAGACTCTTTATCGTCAGGGTCTAAAGCATCGATATGGTAGCTTAATGCAGGTAATTTCAGGTCTGCATTTTAACTTCTCTTTTCCTGATACATTCTGGGATAGCTTGTTTGGCGAGCAAGATGAACAACAGCGCCAAGCTTCTAAGTCGGATGCTTATTTTGGGCTGATTCGTAATTACTATCGTTTTGGCTGGCTAATTCCGTATTTCTTTGGTGCGTCACCGGCAATCTGTAAAAGCTTTTTGCAAGGGCGAGAAACATCGCTACCATTTGAAAATATCAATGATACGCGTTACCTACAGTATGCAACGTCTTTGCGCTTAAGCGATCTTGGATACACCAACAACGAGCAGAGCGATCTTAAAATTAGCTTTAATAGTGTTGAAGAATACTTACAAGGTTTGAATCGCGCGATTCGCACGCCTTCAGCTAACTTCTCTAAAATAGAGAACGATGAATATGGTCGACCTAAACAACTTAATAGCAACGTATTACAAATTGAAAACGAATTGTATGCGCCAATACGCCCTAAACGTGTTGCTCGAAGTGGCGAGAAGCCTTCAGAAGCACTAGAACGTGGCGGTGTTGAGTATATTGAAGTTCGTGCTCTTGATGTGAATCCATTTAGTGCTGTTGGTATTAGCGAACGTCAAATTCATTTCTTAGATATCTTCCTAACTTGGTGTGTACTGAGTGAGTCTGAGCCAATGGATGACTGTGAGTTAAATTGCTGGAAACACAATTGGAACTCAGTAATTACAGAAGGACGCCGTAAAGGTGTATCTCTAACCATTGGTTGTGATGGTGAGAAACTGACCTTGCAACAATGGGTACACAGCATTTTTGATCAATTTGAACAAATAGCTAAAGTGATGGACGAAGCCAATAACAGCAGTAAATATCAAGATGTTTGTGATGAACTGCGTGATTGGATTGACGAGCCAGAATTAACCCTGTCGGGTAAAATGCTTGAAAAAGTAAAAGAACACGGTGGAAACGGACGCTTTGGTATCCATTTAGCAAAAGCCTATCAACAGCAGTATCACCAATATAACTACAGTGTTTATTCTGAAGAGATCATGGACAAAGAAGTGTCTGATTCATTAGATAAACAACAACAAATTGAAGCTGCCGATACGGTAGATTTTGACCAATACTTAAAAGAATACTTTGCGTATCTGAAATAACTTAGAGAGCCGATTATGCCCCTATTAGATAGCTTTACCGTTGACCATACTAAAATGAATGCACCTGCTGTTCGTGTAGCAAAAACGATGCAGACACCCAGCGGTGATACGATCACAGTATTTGACCTACGCTTCACTCAACCGAATAAAGACATTCTTTCGGAAAGAGGCATTCACACTCTAGAGCACCTTTATGCTGGTTTTATGCGTAACCACTTAAATGGTAGTGCAGTAGAGATTATCGATATCTCACCTATGGGTTGTCGTACAGGTTTTTACATGAGCTTAATTGGTACACCATCTGAAACTGATGTTGCAACAGCATGGGTTGCATCAATGGAAGACGTACTAAAAGTTGAAGATCAGAATAAAATTCCTGAACTGAATGAGTACCAGTGTGGTACAGCGCAAATGCACTCTCTTGAAGAAGCTAAAGCAATCGCAAAAGCAATTTTAGAGGCTGGTGTATCAGTCAATAAAAATGACGAACTAGCGCTTCCTGAAGAGATGCTACAAACGTTAAAAGTATAATTTAATACGCTTTTATCTAGATCTAAAAAAGGCTCCTAGGAGCCTTTTTTAGATTCTGTCTTTTACTATGATAAACAGCACTAAATTATTGTATTGGGTGAACTTTTACCATTTTGATTTTGTTTTCAGAAAAGTCCATCACTTCCATATTATGATCGGCAATCATAATGCTGATATTGGTTTCAGGCAGATCTTGCAGGTGCTCTAAAATGAGTCCATTGAGTGTTCTTGGACCATTTGTCGGTAGACTCCACTGCAACCCTTTATTGATGTCTCTAATGTTAGCACCGCCCTCAATGAGGTAACAGCCATCATCCTGCGGTGTTATTTCCTCAGCTAAGCTAGGCGCCATAGACGTTGTAAACTCTCCGACAATCTCTTCTAGAATGTCTTCAAGCGTGACTAAACCAATAATATCCCCATACTCATCAACGACTAGACCAATACGCTCTTTATTACGCTGAAACTTAATCAACTGTAGATTAAGCGGAGTAGCTTCTGGGATGAAATAAATTTCATCCGCAGATTTTAATAGTGTCTGCTTATTAACTTCATTTTTTTCCAGCATTAGACGATAAGCTTCACGCAAACGAACCATACCGACAACTTCATCAATTTGATCTCGGTAAAGAACTACTCGTCCATGAGGGGAGTGAGTTAATTGGCGAACAATAGATTTCCAATCGTCATTAACATCAATACCGGTAATTTCATTTCGCGGAACCATAATGTCGTTAACGGTTACATGCTCAAGATCCAGAATCGACACCAGCATATCTTGGTGGCGAGTTGGGATTAAGCCTCCCGCTTCGTTAACTATTGTTCTTAGTTCATCAGAGCTTAAGTGATCCGCTTTATTATTCATGCCTTTAATGCCGAGCAGGCGCAAAAAACCATTGGTAATGAAGTTAACCAAAATTACTAGTGGCGCGAGCACTTTCATCAGTATTCTTAACAGGATACTGCTGGTATACGAGACGCGCTCTGGATAAATAGCGGCTAGGGTTTTAGGTGTTACTTCTGCAAATACCAGCACCACTAAGGTCAAGATACCTGTCGCAATCGCAACCCCTAGATCGCCGTACAATCGCATACCCAGTATGGTGGCAATGGCGGATGCCAATATATTAACTAAGTTGTTTCCGATAAGGATAAGACCAATGAGACGGTCTGGACGAGTAAGAAGCTTTTCTACACGACGTGCGCCTTTATGCCCTTGATTTGACAGGTGCTTTAATCGATAGCGATTCAGCGACATCATTCCAGTTTCTGAACCTGAAAAGTAGCCTGATATAACGATAAGACATGCAAGGAGGGTAAAGAGTGCCCCGGTTGAGATGTCGTCCAAATTCAATGAATCCTTTTATTATATTTAATCAATTAATGGTGGATTTATTCACTGCTGTCAATAAATCATAAAGAGAATGGTTAGGTTAAAATGATTTCACGTACAAATCGGCTACCAAAATAAGCTAGTGTCAGTATACAAGCGCCGATAATTGAAAACCAAGTCACCTTTTTTCCTCTCCAGCCCAACTTATAGTGTCCCCAAAGTAATACGTTAAAGACAAGCCAAGCAACGAAAGACAATAGAGCCTTGTGTGTTTTGCCACTGCTAAAAAAGTCGACAACAAATAGAGGACCACTAATCAGAGTGAAAGTGAGCAGGCCGTTACCGATCAAAATAATATTAAACAGTTGGCGCTCTACTTTTAATAGTGGAGGGAGGTTTGGGTTTAATACCTGACTGTTTTTCTGTTTGAGTTTGTAATCTAGCCAAGCGAGTTGCAGCGCATACAAGGCGGCAATCATTAATGTCGCATAGGCAAATAAAGCCACCGTAATGTGAATGACTAAACCTGGAGAGTGTTCAAAATGGGTAATGAAATTGCCGGGAATAAATTCAGCGGCGATCAGGCTCAAGCATGAAAAACCAAATGCGATAGGCAGTAAAAACCATAAGCGCGCTTTGAACATTGCAATGCTGAGTACTAAAGAAATAATGAAACTAACTAGTGAGGCAACGTTGAGAATACTCATATTTTGCCCATATGAGATAAAGATGCTCTCAAATAGAGTAGAAAAGTGCAGGATCAAAGCAATAAACGTTATGCTCAATACCGTCTTTCTATTTATCTCAGACTGACGCAATAGCCCAGGAAGGATAAGAAAGATGGCCGATAGGTACAAAAGCACGGCTAGAATAATAACTGCAAAGTCCATATATCTCGGTACTAGTATTTAGAGTTAAGGGCAAATTATACACCTAATTCCACATTACTGGCTATGTACTTCTTTTGCATGGTTTTGTAAATAGTGCCTGTGAGGTATACTTTAAGTAATGAATCGCAATTGAACGCGAAGAGAGCACGATGTTTGATAACTTAACTGAACGATTATCCAAAACGCTGAAGAATATCAGCGGTAAAGGTCGACTGACCGAAGACAACATAAAAGAGACATTACGTGAAGTGCGTATGGCGCTTCTTGAGGCTGATGTCGCCCTCCCAGTCGTACGCGATTTTATTAAGCGCGTTAAAGAGGGAGCCGTTGGTGTAGAGGTATCTAAATCTCTCACGCCGGGCCAAGAATTTATAAAGATTGTTCAATCTGAATTAGAAGCGGTTATGGGGGAGTCCAATGAAGGGCTTAACCTAGCTGCGCAGCCACCGGCTGTAGTATTGATGGCAGGTCTACAAGGTGCGGGTAAAACCACCAGTGTGGCCAAGCTTTCAAAGCTTCTATCTGAGCGTGACAAGAAAAAGGTATTGGTTGTTTCTGCCGACGTGTATCGTCCGGCGGCAATCAAGCAGCTACAAACGCTAGCCGAAGATGTTGGTGTCGACTTCTTCCCATCCAGCGCCGATCAAAAGCCGTTAGCGATTGCTAATGCTGCAATCGATCACGCAAAGAAAAAATTCTATGACGTATTAATTGTCGATACCGCGGGTCGTTTGGCAGTTGATGAAGAGATGATGGCTGAGATTCAGCAGCTTCATAGTGCAATTAAGCCAGTTGAAACCTTGTTCGTGGTTGATGCCATGACAGGTCAAGATGCGGCAAACACGGCAAAAGCATTTGGTGACACGCTACCATTAACGGGTGTGATTCTAACCAAAGTGGATGGTGATGCTCGTGGTGGTGCGGCGCTATCGGTTAAGCACATTACTGGCAAGCCAATCAAGTTCTTGGGTGTTGGCGAAAAAACGGATGCACTAGAACCTTTCCACCCAGATCGTGTTGCTTCACGCATACTCGGTATGGGTGATGTTCTGTCTCTTATCGAAGATCTACAACGTAATGTAGATACCGATAAAGCACAGAAAATGGCGAAAAAGTTCAAAGAGAAGAAAGGTTTTGACCTTGAAGACTTCCGTGAACAGCTTGGTCAAATGCAAAACATGGGCGGCATGGCTGGCATGATGGGTAAATTACCGGGTATGGGTAATCTTCCTGATAATGTTAAAGATAAAGTCGATGACAAAATGTTTAAGCAGATGGAAGCCATCATTAGCTCTATGACAATGAAAGAGCGTCTACGTCCTGAACTTATTAAAGGTTCTCGTAAAAAGCGTATCGCTGCGGGTTCTGGCACACAAGTACAAGATGTAAACCGTTTGCTCAAGCAGTTTACTCAGATGCAAAAAATGATGAAGAAAATGCAAAAAGGCGGCATGCGCGGCATGATGCGCAACATGCAAGGCATGATGGGCGGCATGGGCGGTGGCGGTGGTATGGGCGGTATGGGTGGACCATTCGGTCGATAAGCACGTTTTACCGTTAAATATTGACTAAGTTAGTAATATTGCTGATTTGTAACAAAAGCTTCGCTATTTGGTGAAGCTTTTTTATTTGTCGTTATATTTTCAAGCTGTTAACTGGCTCACAGCTAATTAGTTGGCTAAAAAGTAGCTAAACCCCTTGCAAAGAATGGGAATAAGAGTAAAATTCCCGAGCTTTATTTTGGCACGAGACCCCGCATAACTCCCTTAAAAGAGTCGTTTGGGGTTAATTTTTTTATTGAGAAAGCAAAGAGGACGACATGGTTACCATTCGTTTGGCACGTCACGGCGCTAAAAAGCGTCCATTTTATCAAATCGTAGTAGCAGACAGCCGTCGCGCAGCTACAGGTCGTTTCATTGAGAAAGTAGGTTTCTTCAACCCTACAGCTCAAGGTCAAGAAGAAGGTCTACGTATTGACCTAGACCGTGTAACTCATTGGGTTTCACTAGGTGCTACAGTTTCTGACCGCGTAGCTAAGTTAGTTAAAGACGCTCAAAAAGCGGCTTAATTAGCAAATTCTTGATGTAAGGAAAAGAATGAATGAGTGAACAAAACGAAAACATTGTTGTAGGAAAGCTAGGCGCTACTTATGGCATTCGTGGTTGGCTTAAAGTTCATTCCTTTACAGACGATGCCGAAAACATTTTCAATTATAGCCCTTGGTTCTTGAACCAAAAGGGGACATGGGTTGAGCACAAAGTAGAAAGCTGGAAGCGTCATAACAAAGGTTATGTGTGTAAGCTGGAAGGTCTTGATGTACGTGAAGATGCACATCTGTTGACTAACTTTGAAATCTCTGTAGCCCCATCTTCATTACCTGAACTGTCAGAAGAAGAATTCTACTGGCGTGAATTATTTGGAATGAAGGTTGTAACCACTAAAGGTTACGATCTTGGCGAAGTCACTGACATGTTAGAGACGGGTTCAAATGATGTTTTGGTAGTGAAAGCTAATCTGAAAGATGCTTTTGGCCAAAAGGAACGATTAATTCCGTTTCTTGAAGAGCAAGTGATCATAAAAGTTGATCGCGAAGCTCAACGGATCGAAGTTGACTGGGATCCTGCCTTTTAAATCAAAATTAGAGAGTGAACTATGTGGGTTGGCGTAATAAGCCTGTTTCCAGAAATGTTCCGCTCTGTCACTGATTTTGGTGTAACAGGTCAAGCGGTTAAAAAAGGTCTTTTATCAGTAGAAACGTGGAATCCCCGCGATTTTACACATGATAAACATCGCACTGTCGATGATAGACCCTACGGGGGCGGCCCTGGTATGTTGATGATGGTACAGCCTTTGCGCGATGCTATTCAAACTGCCAAACAAGCAGCTCCTGGAAAGACGAAGGTTATCTATCTTAGCCCTCAAGGTCGTAAACTCGACCAACAAGGCGTAGAAGAGTTGGCAACAACTGAGAACTTGCTTCTTATTTGTGGTCGCTATGAAGGGGTAGATGAGCGCATTATAAAATCTGAAGTTGACGAAGAATGGTCAATTGGTGATTTTGTGATGACAGGTGGTGAGCTACCAGCCATGACCTTAATTGACTCAGTCTCGCGGTTTATTCCGGGTGTACTAGGCGATTTTGCGTCAGCAGAGGAAGATTCCTTTGCCAATGGATTACTGGATTGCCCTCACTATACGCGTCCTGAAGTGTTGGATGGAGAAGAGGTACCTTCGGTACTAAAATCTGGAAACCACAAGGACATTCGTCGCTGGCGATTAAAACAATCGCTAGGCCGTACTTGGCTAAGAAGGCCAGAGATGCTGGAAAACCTAGCTCTGACTGACGAACAGGAAAAATTACTTGCCGAGTTCGTGAATGAGCAAAAGTGCACGAACAAAGACAGTAAGTAACCTATTAAATTTAGATTCAGTTTATTCTAGGGTATAGAAACATGAGTAATATCATCAACGCTCTTGAGCAAGAGCAAATGAAACAAGACCTACCTACATTCGCACCTGGTGACACTGTAGTAGTTCAAGTTAAAGTTAAAGAAGGCGACCGTGAGCGTCTACAGGCATTCGAAGGCGTTGTAATCGCTATTCGTAACCGTGGTCTACACTCTGCATTCACAGTTCGTAAAATCTCGAACGGTGAAGGCGTTGAGCGTGCATTCCAAACTCACTCTCCAATGGTTGATAGCATCGAAGTTAAACGCCGTGGTGCAGTACGTCGTGCCAAGTTGTACTACCTACGTGAGCGTTCTGGTAAGTCAGCTCGTATTAAAGAGAAACTTACTAAGAAGTAATGCACAACCTGCATTTCTCATAAAGTAACGGGAGCCATTATATGGCTCCCGTTTTATTTTGGGCTTGTAGCGGGTTGATTTACACTTTCGTGTCGTCGTCGATGCTCTTGTGCGCGTACACATTACGCGTCTCCTACAAGTTTCCCGTGCAAAAAGTCCCCAAATAAAGAGCATGTATTGCTGGCTAGATAGGATTCTGCTGCGAGGAATACTTGGAGCTTAGATTATGACTTGCTTGAAGTACCGCATACGCAGAACCCAGAGAACCCAGAACCTTCTTCCCTCAACTAATACTGATCTTCCGACCAACCATCAGAGTCTGACATATCAGGTGCGCCGGCAATTGAGTTTTCTTCATCGGCCCAGTCGCCAAAATCAATCATTTGGCATTTCTTGCTACAAAATGGTCGGTTAGGGCTTTGCTCTCCCCATTCAACATCAGCGCCACAAGTGGGACAGGGTACTATCGTAATCTTGGTCATGTTTCTATCTCTTGATGATAAAACTAGCTGCAAATAGCCAGTTCAAATTCTATGTCTTGAGTGCTGGCTTGGCCGCTATCAAAGTGAATGAATTTTATCGCAAAACGATTCTTATGTCCTGAAACCATCGGATATACCCCATAATCATGGTCAAAATGCAGTCTCAGTATATTCGCTTCATCGGCATCACTTTGGAAAAAACCTTTACGGGCAATTTTTGCAGAAAATTGCGCTGAGTTTCGCGTCAAATTGAGCCACTGTTGCAACGCATGATTCAGTGGTGCTAGAGAGGTTAGCCAAAGCTGTGCATCGGCCATGCGCTTATCTAATGGTTGGTGTAACCAAAAATGCAAAGCAGGCAAATCAAAACAACAAGCGCCACCGGGAAGGTTAAAACGTTGCCTAATAGAAGATAAGAAACTGTCTTCTTTAAGGGCTGTACCAAATCGTTGTGCTTTGAGTACTTCGGAATGAACGAGATCAATCTCACCTAGTAGCCCTTGCAGTCGTTTTTGATCCACTCCGGGTACATTTAGCCAATGACGATAAGTCAGTTTTAGCTTGTCGAGATCTTTTAATAGTTCAGGCTTGAGCTGAATCTGGTCAAAGATATCTAAAAGATCGAACAATGAGCGGAACAGAACTTGATAGTGTTGTGTATCTGAAAAGGTCGCACAATGCTGGGCCTGACGAATAAGGCTTTCAATGCGCAGATAAGTTCTGGTTTTTTCATTTAAAGGGTGTTCATATCTTTGGATTGTCATGTGGTACATCCGGCTCTAGACATATTTGCTATTCTCCCAGAAATCAGTTGCATAAAGCCAGATATTTAAGATGTAAGTGCGCAATTTTTTCATCTAACGACTGGCTGCAATCATCATTGTTAATAATATCGTGTGCAATATTAAGCCTTTGCTCTCGGCTTGCTTGGGCATTAAGTATGGCGCGAATTTGCTGCTTCGTCCCGCCGTCTCTATGTAATGTCCGCTCTATTTGAGTGTTAGGAGATACATCGACAACTAAGACTCTATCGGCCATAGACTGCAATCCATTCTCTACCATCAAGGGGATAACAAGTAAGGCATAAGGCGATCGAACTTGCTGTAGTTGTTGTTGCATCCGTTGACGTATCATTGGATGCAGTAGGTTATCAATCCATTGTTTATTTTTAGGATCGGCAAATACTAATTCACGCAGTTTGACTCGATTGAGTGTCCCATCATTACTGATAACATCATTACCAAAGTAGTGAGCAATAGCTTTAATGCCGTCACTACCGGGTTCGACAACTTCTCTTGCAATGATGTCAGCATCAACGATATCGATGTCGTAATTGTCATGGAAATGATTGGCTACGGTAGTTTTTCCGCTACCGATACCGCCCGTGAGACCGATGATGGTTGCCATTAGTAACCTCCGATGTATCGGCCTAGATACCAAGCCACAATGTCATTACCGACAATCAAATATACCCAACCTGCGATGGCTAAATAAGGACCAAAAGGAAAAGCTTTTTCGATACCTTGCTTTTTAAGGCGCAGTTGAATAATGCCAAAAATAAGCCCAACTAAAGACGATAGAAGAATAATCAAAGGCAATGATTGCCAACCTAGCCAAGCGCCCAGTGCGGCTAATAATTTAAAGTCGCCATAGCCCATACCTTCTTTACCAGTGAGTAATTTGAACAGCCAGTAAACACTCCATAAAGAAAGGTAGCCTGCAATTGCGCCAATCACGGCATCGTGCAGGGATATAGGACTAATGCCAAATACAGATAAGGCTAAACCTGCCCACATCAGCGGCAGAGTTAAGCTATCAGGTAAAAGCATGGTATCGAGATCAATGAAGGTTGCGCATAGCAACACCCAAGTAAACCCAAGTAATGCGATGGCATAGATACCGGGTTGGAAGTAAAGGGCAATCGTTAAACATAGAGCGCCAGAGAGCAGTTCAATGAGTGGGTATCTAGGGCTAATTTTGGTGCTACAAGAACGGCAACGTCCCTTTAAGTTAAGCCAACCGAGTACGGGGATGTTATCGATGGCTTTTATTTGAGTTTTGCATTTAGGGCAGCGAGAGCGCGGAACGCTAATATTAAAGACTTCTGTAGGGACATCTAATTTTAGCTCTGGGTAGGCCTCGGCAAATTCTTTTTGCCACTCTCTTTCCATCATGATGGGCAGTCGATGAATGACAACATTGAGAAAGCTACCAATGATTAATCCCAATATAGTAACCAGTATCGGAAAGAGCATTGGATAGTATGTAAAATAAAAATCGAGCATGATGGGCCAACTTTAAAGAATTCTGTAGGTATGTTATCGCAACTTGAAGCGCTTGTTTATCTTAATCCTAGATATAATATTTACTAGGATAGGGATAAGCCTAACCAACCGCACTCATAAGGCTAAAAATAGGCAAATACATAGATAAAACCAGTCCGCCGACAATAACCCCAAGAAAAACGATAATCATAGGTTCAATCAGCTTACCTAATTTGTCGGTGGTTTCATCTACTTGCTGTTCAAAGATCGTGGCTAGATTATCGGTTATTGAACCGAGTCTTCCGCTTAGTTCTCCGATAGTCAGCATTTTTAACATTAAAGGTGGAAGACAAGAGATGGAACTTAGGGATACGTGCAAGGTAGTCCCTTGGCGAATATCGTGATTGATATGACTTAATTGTTGTTTTAAATACGCGTTATGCACCGCGCCAGTGGCATTGTCTATGCAGAGCACTAAAGGTAGACCTGCTTGAATGCCATTGCACAATAGCAGGTTAAAGCGTGCAAGCTCACCGGCTAATACGCAGTGGCCTAATGCTGGAGTTTTAATAATGCCTTTTGCTAATTGATAACGAACAGCTGAGCTCTTTGCTATGAGAAGCCGAGTAGTACACACCAATGCAACACAGCCAATTACCAGTTTACCGATATTGAATTGAAACCATAACGAAACATCGAGGGTTAATTGTGTTAGTGCGGGCAGTTCTGCGCCAAAGCTATGAAATAGGCTTGAAAACTGAGGGATCACAAACACCAACATAATCGCCATAATAATGCAGGCAACGATAATGACTGAGATAGGGTAGAAAAGTGCTGATCTTATTTGTTTGAGGAGTTTGAGGTTTTTTTCTCGATGTTGCACGCAATAGTTGAGTGCTTTAGCCAGATCGCCATTGGCTTCACCTATTCGTACGAACTGTAGATACAGAGAGTCAAAATAGGCAAAAGTCTGTAATACATTGGATAGCGCTTGTCCTTGCTGAACTTGAAAGCTTATCTCCTCAATCAGTGCCGTTAATCCCTGCCGTTGATTTGACTGTTTGAGCTCTGCCATTGCCATACCAATAGAAAGCCCTGCATCTAGCATCAGCGCCAGTTGATGAGTAAAGGCGGTAATATGAATAGGCTTAACCTGATGTTTTATCGTGACCAACATGGGTATGGATTTAGCTATGGTCTTTAAAATGCGAATATCTTGAGTGGCCATCTCTCGTCGTACTTGCTGTTGTGAGTAAGCGAGCATGCTCCCTGTTATGTTGCGCCCGCAGTGATTCACTCCCAGCCAATAATAGAGATGCAGCTGATTGATCTGTCTATTGTGACTCATAACCAAGCACTCGATGCAGTTCTTCTTTGGTTGTGATTTTTGTTTGTAGCAAGTGTTGCGCAGAATGCCTTAGATCTTGATTGGCAAGCAGATGGTTTTTTATTTGTCGTTCGGTGAGTTGTTGCTGTTTAGCTTGTAGAAGAATATGACGATCAATTGGCAGAAGTTCAAAAATGCCGACTCTGCCTTTATAACCATTATTGCATTGATAGCAAGGCTGGTGGCTTGGTTGATGAGCGCAGTAGGAACAGACTTTTCTTAATAACCTCTGAGCAATAACAAGACGTAAACTGCCTTGCAGATCGGCTTGTTCAATGCCTAGTTGATAGAGTCTTTCTAGGGCATCAAATGCTGAGTTAGTATGCAGTGTCGATAGCACTAAATGTCCGGTCTGCGCAGCTTGAATTGCCATTTCAGCCGTCTCTTTATCTCGTATTTCTCCTAACATAATAACGTCAGGATCTTGGCGTAATAGGGACCGTAAACTTTTGGCAAAACTAAAGTGAATCTGAGCGTTCACTTGCACTTGATTAAAGCCGGGTAAGTAAATTTCAACCGGATCTTCAATGGTGCAAATATTGATGTTGTCATTGGCGATAGCTTTTAAGCAGGAATAGAGGGTAATGGTTTTGCCACTGCCCGTTGGACCGGTCACTAGGATGAGCCCTTGAGGTTGATGCAGTTGTGTCTGCAATGAAAGAAGCTGAGCTTTGTTCAAACCCAATTCATCCAGTTTAGGTAATGCTAGAGTCTCTTTAGCTAACCTCATTACTAGCTTTTCTCCCCAAAGCGTCGGTAGGGTAGATACTCGAAGTTCTATTTGTTGCTCTTTGCTGAGTGAATACTTCATCCGCCCATCTTGAGGTAGACGTTGCTCGGCAATATCAAGATCGGCATTAATCTTTATTTGGCTAATTAGCGCTTTAATATCGCCTGTGGAGATCGTCATTAAAGTCATCAGCAGACCATCACAGCGTATGCGTATTCGAGCTTCATCTCTTTGCGGCTCGATATGAATATCCGAGGCTTCGTGTTGCAGGCTTTGCTGCATTATTTCAGGAAGAAGTTTGAATGAAGCATTTGGCTGTTTATGATTTCTTAACTGGCTCAGTACTAGATTATGTAAACTCTGAAATTGCTTGATATCGGTAATGATAACTCGGGTAGTTAAACGATGATGAAACTGCAACTCCAGTGCGAGGGACTTAATACTGGGGTCGTAGCTGAGTAGTTGTAATTGTTCATTATTGACAGATAAAGGCAGCATTGGGTATGCCAGCACCATAGGCTCTAGATTTAATGTATCGATCATGCTGATCGTATTGGCTAAATTAAATTGTAAACTGGGATTTTGTTGGTAACTCAGTTGCTCTTTGAGAGCGATCTCTCTGGCTAACTCGGGTAATGAGTATTGCGTTAGCTGGGCGATTTGCGACAACAATTGTTCAGTTGATAGGTTGTCTATATTTGATAATTGCTCCGCTGCCTGCTGAGAAAGTAATTCAGGAGTGAGCGAAGCAATTAATGGGTGAATCATTGACAGCCTTTAGGCGCGTCCACGTCACCTGCGCCACTGACTGTACAGCTCCAGCCATTGTCAGCATCACGAGTAAATGCAACTGATGCACCTGCCAATGAACTATCGCTACTATCAAAGGTAAATTCTAGGCTATCTCCGTTTATACCTATTGCACCTAAACTTCCTGCAGCACTCGATACTGCATTAATGTCATCTAGGTCGGTAGGGAAAGCCCCACTATCTAAATAGAACAGCTCTGTTTTTGTCAGTAGTCCTCTTAATGTGGATGTCGCCGATGCCAATTCGGATTTCTTTATATAGTCTTTATATATAGGAACACCAATGGCGGAAAGAACGCCAATAATAGCCACAACGATCATCAGTTCGATGAGGGTAAAGCCTTT
Organism: Vibrio sp. UCD-FRSSP16_30; assembly: GCF_001676025.1. GTDB lineage: Bacteria > Pseudomonadota > Gammaproteobacteria > Enterobacterales > Vibrionaceae > Vibrio. Next base: position 124,586 of record NZ_LZFW01000002.1, on the reverse strand, counting down.
TTGTTTTTGTATCATGATGGTATCTAGCCTCGATAGCGGTTTGCTGGTGGCTGTAAAACTAGATACTAGAGGGGAAAATAACAGAAGTTCACGCGCAGTTTGGCAACTGCCTCGCAGCGACAAGGAAAGAGGATGTGCAGTTAATAAGTAGTAAGTGAGATTTAGATAACGCTATCTCATACTGTTTATCATTAATAATAAAAAAGGCCAGCAATGCTGACCTTTGGTTGAATCTTTATCGTGTGCTTGAATGCGTGTTATTACAAGCGCTGCTATTGGAACGCTTCTATTAAAAACGCATCTATTGGAAGCGCATCTATTGAAAACGCATAGATAAATCCATCGCCTTTAAGTGCTTAGTTAACGCACCTACAGAAATGAAATCAACACCTGTTTCCGCCATTGGGCGAATGGTTTCCAAAGTGACATTACCTGAGTTTTCAAGTACTGCGCGTCCGTTATTGATTTCTACAGCTTCTCTCATCATATCTAGAGTAAAGTTATCTAGCATGATGATATCTGCGCCAGCATCAATGGCTTTGCGTAGTTCATCAATGCTTTCTGTTTCTACTTCAACCGGTTTACCCGGAGATAACTCTTTAGCAGTCGAGATAGCTTGCTTAATACCGCCACAAGCAATGATGTGGTTTTCTTTAATCAGGTAGGCGTCAAATACTCCAATACGATGATTAAAACCACCACCACAAGCCACTGCGTATTTTAATGCATTACGCAGACAAGGTATGGTTTTGCGAGTATCAAGCAATTTACAACCTGTACCTTCTATTTTACTGGCATATTCATCCACAACCGTGGCACACCCGGATAAGGTTTGAATAAAGTTCATTGCATTACGCTCGCCAGTAAGCAAAGTACGAGCAGGGCCGCTAAGAGTACATAGTGTCTGGTTAGGTTCGACTTTATCACCATCTTGAACATGCCAAGTAATAGTGACTTGTCCGCCTAACTGTTTAAAAACTTCATCAGCCCACATTTGTCCACAAAACACACCATATTCACGAGTAATAATGGTTGCTGTGCCTTGTGTGTCTTCGGCAATTAAATTGGCGGTGATATCTACGGACGCATCTAATGTGCCGCCGAGATCTTCTTTAAGAGTGTCCTCTACAGTGCGAGAAACTTCATGTGGTAATTGTTGCTTTAGGTACGCCAAACGAGCGTCACTGTCGTGGGTATTTTTCATATCCAAAACTATCACTATGTTGTCTAAAACTGATTTGTGCTGAATGATACTCTGGCTTGAATTATAATTCAGCAATAATTGCTCACAGGGAAGAAAAATGTCCACTCACTCATGGTATTCATCTGCGAAAATTGTCCCTTCTCCTCATTGTGATAATAGACCCGATCCTGATGATATCTCGCTACTGGTCATTCATAACATCTCGTTGCCGCCAGCAGAGTTTACGCAAAATAATATAGAGGCTTTCTTCTTAGGCAAACTCGATGCTAGCGTACATCCTTTTTTTGAAAGAATTCGTGACATGAGAGTCTCGGCTCATTGCCTAATTAAACGTGATGGTGAGGTAGTGCAGTTTGTCCCTTTTGATAAGCGCGCTTGGCATGCAGGAGTTTCATCTTTTGCTGGCAGAGAAAAGTGTAACGATTTTTCAATAGGCATCGAATTAGAAGGGACGGATTATATCGCTTATACCGATGCCCAATATAATGCCTTAACCGCGCTTACCCACTACCTATTAGAGCGATACCCTCAAATTGTCCCCTCCAGAATAACCGGCCATCAATACATTGCTCCGCAACGAAAAACCGATCCCGGATTGTCATTTCATTGGTCTAGGTTTTCGAAGATGATTGCAAAATAATGAATGTTTGATAAATTTGTCATACAAATAGAGGTGGGCGCATACTTGCTTCGGTAATACGACTCTCATTAACATTTGCTTAACTATATGCCGTTTATTTAGTGGGATAATGTTATGAGATTCTGTGTTTTATGATTTAAATCAAGTTTTCCTAGACAAATCTAAAATTGATATGTTAAGTTTCGCGTCAAGTTAAAATTGGTAATACCAATTAACAACGCTACTTAACATTACGCAGGGTGTAGAGACTGAGATGAAAAAAGTTTCCTTTCAAAGTATTCGCCAACCTAAGCTATCGGATGTGATAGAGCGTGAGTTAGAAACATTAATTTTGGATGGGATCTTATCTCCAGGGCAGCAATTACCGCCGGAGAGAGAACTTGCTAGGCAATTTGATGTATCTAGACCATCGGTACGTGAGGCAATTCAAAGGCTAGAAGCCAAAGGGTTGCTAACTCGTCGTCAAGGTGGTGGAACTTTTGTTTGTGAATGCTTGTCTTCTAACTTAACGGATCCGCTTTTAAATCTTCTTGCTAGCCACAGTGAGGCGCAAAGAGATTTACTAGAGACACGTCATGCACTGGAAGGTATTGCAGCTTATTTTGCCGCGTTAAGAGGAACAGTTGAAGATTTTCAACGCATTACTCAGTGCCAAGAAATGCTCAGTGTTCCAGAAAATAGTGATGATATTGAGAGTGAAGCAAAAGCAATCATGGAGTTTTTGATTGCGATTGCAGAAGCCTCGCACAATGTGGTTTTACTGCATATTGTTCGTAGCTTGTCTCCATTATTACAAGATAATGTATTACAGAACTTGCAACTATTGCATGGTCATGCTGATGCATTACAAAGGTTAAGTGATCATAGAGAAGGCATTGTTACCGCAATTACTTCAAGGGAGCCACAGCGCGCCCGTGAACTATGTGAAAGTCATTTAGCCTTTATCGATGAAACATTGTCGGATTTGACGCAAGAGCAGGGCAGAAGAGCTCGTTCATTACGTCGAATTCAACAGAATAAATAGTAAGCTTTTGCTTAGGGTATGTGGCCCTAGTAGTTGACCTAACTTAATAAAAAAGGATAGTTCGCAATGTCTGATAAGAAGAATGACGTTGATGCTCTGGAAACTCAAGATTGGTTAGAAGCCCTTGAGTCAGTAGTACGTGAAGAAGGTGTAGAACGTGCACAATTCTTACTAGAACAAGTTCTAGATAAGGCGCGTTTAGACGGTGTTGATATGCCAACTGGCATTAACACAAATTACATCAATACCATTCCAGCAGCTCAAGAGCCTGCTTACCCTGGTGATGTAACACTTGAGCGTCGTATTCGCTCAATCATTCGTTGGAACGCAATCATGATCGTATTGCGTGCTTCTAAGAAAGACCTAGACCTTGGTGGTCACATGGCTTCTTACCAGTCTGCTGCTGCATTCTATGAAGTATGTTTCAACCACTTCTTCCGCGCTCCAAATGAGACGGACGGTGGTGACTTAGTTTATTATCAAGGTCACATTTCTCCAGGAATCTACTCTCGCGCATTCGTTGAGGGTCGTCTAACTGAAGAGCAACTAGATAACTTCCGTCAAGAAGTTGATGGTAAAGGTATCCCTTCTTACCCACACCCTAAGTTGATGCCTGAATTCTGGCAGTTCCCAACTGTATCTATGGGCCTAGGTCCTATCTCTGCTATCTACCAAGCACGCTTCCTTAAGTACCTTGAAGGCCGTGGTCTGAAAGAAACTTCAGCGCAACGCGTTTATGCTTTCCTAGGTGATGGTGAGATGGATGAGCCAGAATCACGCGGTGCAATTTCTTTTGCTGCTCGTGAAAAACTGGACAACCTATGTTTCCTAATCAACTGTAACCTACAGCGTCTAGATGGCCCTGTAATGGGTAACGGTAGCATCATTCAAGAACTTGAAGGCCTATTTAAAGGCGCAGGTTGGAACGTTGTTAAAGTTATCTGGGGTAGCAACTGGGATTCACTACTAGCGAAAGACACCACTGGTAAGCTTCTTCAACTAATGAACGAAACTATCGATGGCGACTACCAAACATTCAAATCTAAAGATGGCGCGTACGTACGTGAGCACTTCTTTGGTAAATACCCTGAAACAGCAGCACTTGTTGCCGATATGACTGATGACGAAATCTTCGCTCTTAAGCGTGGTGGTCATGATTCATCTAAACTGTTTGCAGCATTCAACAATGCAAAAGAAACCGGTGGCAAGCCAACTGTAATCCTAGCTAAAACTGTTAAAGGTTACGGCATGGGTGATGCAGCTGAAGGTAAAAACATTGCACACGGCGTGAAGAAAATGGACATGACTCATGTTCAACATCTTCGTGACCGTCTAGGCCTGCAAGATATTCTTTCTGATGAGAAAGTAAGCACACTGCCTTACTTGAAACTAGAAGAAGGCACGCCTGAGTATGAATACATGCACGCTCGTCGTAACGCTCTACACGGTTACACACCAGCGCGTCTGCCTAAATTCACTCAAGAATTTAAAGTACCTGAACTAGAAGAGTTCGCTCCTCTACTTGGTGCTCAAAAGCGTGAAATCTCTACTACTATGGCGTATGTTCGTACTCTGAACATTTTGTTGAAAAACAAAAATATCGGTAAGAACATTGTTCCAATCATCTGTGACGAAGCTCGTACATTTGGTATGGAAGGTCTATTCCGTCAGATTGGTATTTACAACCCGCAAGGTCAAGAATACACACCTGAAGATAAAGGTATCGTTTCTTACTACAAAGAAGCAACTTCTGGTCAAGTTCTTCAAGAAGGTATCAACGAACTAGGTTCTATGGCGTCTTGGGTTGCAGCTGCAACTTCATACAGCACTAACAACCTACCAATGATCCCATTCTACATCTACTATTCTATGTTCGGTTTCCAACGTGTTGGTGACATGGCATGGCTAGCAGGCGATCAACAAGCTCGTGGCTTCCTATTAGGTGCTACAGCCGGTCGTACTACACTAAATGGTGAAGGTCTACAGCACGAAGATGGTCACTCGCATATCCAAGCGAACATCATCCCTAACTGTGTTTCTTACGACCCAACATTTGCTTATGAGCTAGCAGTTATCATGCAAGACGGTATTCGTCGCATGTACGGTCCTGAGCAAGAAAATGTTTACTACTACCTAACAGTAATGAACGAAAACTACGCAATGCCAGCAATGCCAGAAGGCGCTGAAGAAGGCATTCGTAAAGGTATTTACAAGCTAGAGTCTCACGAAGGCGCGAAAGGTAAAGTTCAACTATTGAGCTCAGGTACTATTATGAACGAAGTTCGTAAAGCAGCTGAAATCCTAAGTGCAGAGTACGGCGTAGCATCAGATGTGTTCTCAGTAACCTCTTTCAACGAATTGACTCGCGATGGTCAAAACGTAGAGCGTGACAACATGCTACACCCTGAAGCTGAAGCGAAAGTACCTTACATTACAACTGTTCTAGGTGATGCGCCTGCAATTGCAGCAACGGATTACATGAAAAACTACGCAGAGCAAGTTCGTGCTTACGTTCCTGCTGAGTCTTATAAAGTGCTTGGTACAGATGGCTTCGGTCGTTCTGATAGCCGTGACAACCTACGTCGTCACTTTGAAGTTAATGCTGGCTACGTTGTTGTTGCTGCACTGACTGAGCTTGTTAAGCGTGGTGATGTTGATAAGTCTGTAGTGGTTGACGCAATCGCTAAATTCAATATCGACACAGAAAAAACTAACCCGCAATTTGCGTAAGACTTCCATTAAGTAAGGGTAATAAACAATGGCAATCGAAATTAATGTACCTGACATTGGTGCTGATGAGGTTGAAGTAACTGAGATTCTTGTAAACGTTGGCGACAAGGTTGAAGAAGAACAGTCACTGATCACTGTTGAAGGCGACAAGGCTTCAATGGAAGTTCCTGCATCTCAAGCGGGTATTGTTAAAGACATCAAAATTGCTGAAGGCGATTCAGTAACAACTGGTTCTTTAATCATGATTTTCGAAGAAGCTGGTGCTGCGCAAGCACCAGTAGCCCCAGCAGTTGAAGCGGCTCCAGTAGCTGCTCCTGCAGGTGCAACTGAATTGAAAGAAGTACACGTACCAGACATTGGTGGTGATGAAGTTGAAGTCACTGAAATCATGGTTGCAGTTGGCGACACAGTAGAAGAAGAGCAATCTCTTCTAACTGTAGAAGGCGACAAAGCTTCAATGGAAGTTCCAGCACCGTTTGCAGGTACTGTTAAAGAAATTAAAGTAGCTTCTGGCGACTCAGTTACTACTGGCTCTCTAATCATGGTATTTGAAATTGGCGCTAGCGCTCCAGTGGCAGCGGCACCAGCTGCGGCTGCACCAGCACCTGTTGCAACAGCTTCTGCAGTTCAAGAAGTGAACGTACCAGATATCGGCGGTGATGAAGTTGAAGTAACTGAAATCATGGTTAAAGTTGGCGATACAGTAGAAGAAGAGCAATCTCTAATTACTGTTGAAGGCGACAAAGCTTCAATGGAAGTTCCAGCACCATTTGCAGGTACAGTTAAAGAAATCAAGATTGCTGAAGGCGATTCAGTAACAACGGGTTCTTTAATCATGGTATTTGAAACTGCGGGTGGTTCAGCGCCAGTAGCTCCTGTTGCACAAGCAGCAGCGCCTGCTCCAACAGCGGCACCTGCAGCGCCAGTAGCATCTGCTCCTGCAGCTGCGCCAGCGGCTAACGATTTCCAAGAGAACCACGAGTATACTCATGCTTCTCCGGTTGTTCGTCGTCTAGCTCGTGAGTTCGGTGTTAACCTTTCTAAAGTTAAAGGTACTGGCCGTAAGAACCGCATTCTTAAAGAAGACGTTCAAACGTTTGTTAAAGATGCGCTTAAACGTCTAGAGTCTGGTGCAGCTGCATCAGGTAAAGGCGACGGCAGTGCACTTGGCCTACTACCATGGCCAAAAGTGGACTTCAGCAAGTTTGGTGAAACTGAAGTTAAGAAACTTTCTAAAATTAAGAAAATTTCTGGCGCTAACCTGCACCGTAACTGGGTAATGATCCCGCACGTTACACAGTGGGATAATGCTGATATCACTGAAGTTGAGAAGTTCCGTAAAGAGCAGAACGCATTCGAAGCTAAGAAAGACTCTGGTATCAAGATCACACCACTTGTGTTTATCTTGAAAGCAGTAGCGAAAGCGCTTGAAGAGTTCCCAGCAATGAACTCATCTCTTTCTGAAGATGGCGAAAGCATCATTCTTAAGAAATACGTGAATGTTGGTATCGCAGTAGATACGCCAAATGGTCTAGTTGTTCCTGTATTTAAAGACGTGAACAAGAAAGGCATTTACGAGCTTTCTGCAGAACTTGCAGCAATTTCTAAGAAAGCACGTGGCGGTAAATTAACTGCATCTGACATGCAGGGCGGTTGTTTCACTATCTCTAGCCTAGGTGGCATTGGTGGTACTGCGTTTACTCCAATCGTGAATGCTCCAGAAGTCGCTATTCTTGGTGTTTCTAAGTCTGAAATGAAGCCAGTTTGGAATGGCAGCGAGTTTGTTCCTCGTCTAATGCTTCCACTGTCTCTATCATACGATCACCGAGTGATTGATGGTGCAGAAGGAGCTCGTTTCATTAACTTCTTGAACCAGTGCTTGAGCGATATTCGTCGTCTAGTAATGTAATAAAGCAGAGCAGCTCGCAAGAGCTGCTTTTCTCACTCGCGGTGTTGGCTAAAGTCAAATGTAGTACGAGTGATTTTTTCGCAATTCATTAACAAAATTGGACGGAATCTAAGAAAAGATACGTCGAATTGTTGTATAGCTCACAGCCTAAATGGAATTAGTTTTCTCTTAGTTTACAAGTTTGTAAACTAGGGTGACGCAATTACCCAATTAGCCTGTTAGGGATAATGACTAAAAGAGGTCAAAATGAGCAAAGAAATTAAAGCCCAAGTTGTAGTACTTGGTTCTGGTCCTGCTGGATACTCTGCCGCTTTCCGTTGTGCAGATTTAGGTCTTGAAACGGTACTTGTTGAACGTTACAGCACTCTAGGTGGTGTATGTCTAAACGTGGGTTGTATTCCATCAAAAGCACTTTTACACGTATCTAAAGTTATCGAAGAAGCAAAAGCGATGGCTGAGCACGGTGTTGTATTTGGTGAACCAACGACTGACATCGGCAAGATCCGCATCTGGAAAGAAAAAGTTGTTGATCAACTTACTGGCGGCCTAAACGGCATGGCTAAGATGCGTAAAGTGACGGTTGTTAACGGTTTCGGTAAATTTACTGGCCCGAATACAATTCAAGTTGAAGGCGAAGCGTCAACAACAGTGACTTTTGATAACGCAATTATTGCAGCGGGTTCACGCCCAATCAAACTTCCGTTCATTCCACATGAAGACCCACGTATTTGGGATTCTACGGATGCACTTGAGCTGAAAGAAGTACCAGAGAAACTGCTTATCATGGGTGGTGGTATCATCGGTCTTGAGATGGGTACGGTTTACCACTCTCTAGGTTCTAAAGTTGACGTTGTTGAGATGTTTGATCAAGTTATCCCAGCTGCGGATAAAGACATCGTTAAAGTCTTCACTAAGCGCATTAAAGACAAGTTCAAGCTAATGCTTGAAACTAAAGTAACAGCGGTAGAAGCAAAAGAAGACGGTATCTACGTTTCAATGGAAGGCAAAAAAGCACCAGCTGAAGCTGAGCGCTACGATGCAGTTCTAGTGGCTATCGGTCGTGTTCCTAACGGTGCACTTATCGATGCTGAAAAAGCAGGTATCGAAGTTGATGAGCGTGGTTTCATTAACGTTGATAAGCAAATGCGTACTAACGTACCTCATATCCATGCTATCGGTGACGTTGTTGGTCAACCAATGCTTGCGCACAAAGGTGTGCATGAAGGTCACGTAGCGGCTGAAGTTATTTCTGGTAAGAAACACTACTTCGATCCTAAAGTGATTCCATCAATCGCGTACACTGAGCCAGAAGTTGCATGGGTTGGTAAGACTGAGAAAGAAGCAAAAGCTGAAGGCATTAACTACGAAGTTTCTACTTTCCCTTGGGCTGCTTCTGGTCGTGCAATCGCATCAGATTGTGCTGACGGTATGACTAAGATGATCTTTGATAAAGATACTCATCGTGTAATCGGTGGTGCTGTTGTAGGTACTAACGGTGGTGAACTTCTTGGTGAGATTGGTCTAGCTATCGAGATGGGTTGTGATGCGGAAGATATCGCATTGACTATCCATGCTCACCCAACGCTACACGAATCTGTCGGTCTAGCGGCTGAAGTATTTGAAGGTTCTATTACTGATCTTCCAAATAAAAAAGCAGTTAAAAAGAAGTAATTTCTTAACAACTGAAAATTAAGATTTATTATAAACCCAGCTCTTTGGCTGGGTTTTTTTTTCGGTTTGAAAATTAGTTTGTTACAATGCATGCCCATTTAACATCAACTGGCTTTTTACAGTTATAGAACAGCAAAAAAATAATCTTTTGCTCAAATTTTCCAGTCTATAGCTATAGTTGATGCGAGCCCAGTATACGAGAGAACAGTATGAAACATACCGTAGAAGTGATGATTTCTGAACAAAAGGTTCAGGAAAGAGTGCAGCAGCTTGGTGCATTAATTAATGAACACTATAAAGACAGCCAAGAGCTTGTCGTTGTAGGTCTTCTACGTGGATCATTTGTATTTATGGCCGATTTATCTCGCGCTATAACCGTTGACCACAGTGTTGATTTTATGACTGCATCTAGCTATGGCAATAGCATGGAGAGCTCTCGTGATGTACGTATCCTTAAAGATCTGGATGATGATATTAAAGGTAAAGATGTACTGCTAGTTGAAGATATTATCGATACCGGTAATACCTTGAGCAAAGTGTGTGAGATCTTATCTATTCGCGAACCAAAATCTATTCAGATTGCTACTTTGCTTGATAAGCCTTCTCGTCGCGAAGTGCATGTGGATGTTAAGTGGATTGGTTTTGAAATCCCAGACGAATTTGTCGTGGGTGTCGGTATTGATTACGCACAGAAATATCGCAACCTTCCTTACATTGGTAAAGTGATCCCATTATAGAAAGCAAAAAGCCAATACTCATGTTAAATGGGTATTGGCTTTATTAGTGACTGAAATTAATCTTGTTTTAAGATTTTAGCCATAGCTTCTGGGAAGTTTTGCTCTAAGGTTTCATGGCTAGAACAACGAACACCAAGGTCTTCAAGCTTGCCGTCCCCGATACCGTAGACAACGCCGTGAATTTCGACTTCTTGTCCTCGCTCCCATGCAGACTGCATGATAGTCGAGTTAGCTAAGTTGTAGACTTGGCCAGCAACGTTAATTTCACACAGTTTGTCGGTTCTTTCTTCGGGTGACAGTTTATCTAGCATGTCGCGATGTTTTAGGTATAAGTCACGAATATGCAGTAGCCAGTTATTGATTAAGCCTAATTTAGGGTTCTCAATAGAGGCATTAACACCGCCACAGCCATAGTGACCACAGATAATAACGTGTTTCACTTTTAGTACATCGACAGCGTATTGCACTACAGATAAACAGTTTAAATCGGTGTGAATGACTTGGTTAGCAACATTACGGTGAACAAACAACTCTCCAGAAAAGAGACCGGTTAATCGTTCTGCAGGAACTCGGCTATCTGAGCAACCAATCCACAGGAAGTCAGGGTTCTGTCCCTGTGCTAATGTCGTAAAGTACTCAGGTTCATCAGCTTTGAGGGAATGAGACCATTTGGAATTGTTCTCAAATAAAAGTTTAATTTCTGGCATGGTAAGTCCTTTTTTAAATCTTAGGCTACTATACCTAAAAAATCATCAAATCAAATCGGATTTGTGACAAATAATCATAGAGAAATCAACTTCATATGTATGCATTAGAAATAGAGAATCTACGAAAAACGTACAAAGGTGGCTTTGAAGCGTTAAAAGGTATCTCCCTTCGTGTTAAAAAAGGGGATTTTTACGCCTTACTTGGGCCTAACGGCGCAGGTAAGTCGACAACCATTGGTATTATTTCATCTCTAGTGAATAAGACCTCGGGTAATGTATCGGTTTTTGGTCATAATCTTAGTCAAGATTTGGAGCTTGCGAAGCAATATTTAGGCTTGGTTCCTCAAGAATTTAATTTCAACATGTTCGAGACAGTTGAACAAATCGTACTACAGCAAGCAGGTTACTACGGTGTATCTCGTGCTGATGCGAAAGAGAGAGCTAAGAAATACCTCACCCAATTAGACTTATGGGACAAACGTAATGAACGAGCACGAAGCCTGTCTGGCGGCATGAAGCGTCGTTTGATGATCGTTCGAGCGTTGATGCATGAGCCTAAGTTACTCATTCTAGATGAGCCTACAGCCGGGGTTGATATTGAACTGCGCCGCTCAATGTGGGGCTTTTTGCAAAAGATTAATGAAGAAGGGATCACTATTATCCTAACCACTCATTATCTTGAAGAAGCAGAAATGCTTTGTCGCAATATTGGCATTATCAATCATGGTGACTTAATTGAAGACACCAGCATGAAAAGCCTACTAGGTAAGCTTAAGGTCGAAACCTTTATTTTAGACTTAGAAGAAGGCGCTAAACCTGAGCTACTTGACGATGTGGTAAGCCAGAACTTTATTAATGGCTCTCTTGAAATTGAATTAAAGAAAGATCAAGGGCTTAACCATGTATTTGCTCAGCTTAGCGATGCTGGTATTAAAGTGCTTTCGATGCGCAATAAAGCCAACCGCCTTGAAGAATTATTTGTCACAATAGTGCGAGAAGAAAAGGAACAACAATAATGTATGCCGTTTATTGGACCGCTTTTAAAAGCCTATTACGAAAAGAAATTAATCGTTTTACTCGAATTTGGGTACAGACGTTAGTACCGCCTGCAATCACCATGACCCTTTACTTTATCATATTTGGTAATTTGATCGGTTCGCGTATCGGACAAATGAACGGCTTTAGCTATATGGAATATATAGTGCCAGGTCTTATCATGATGAGCGTGATCACGAACTCTTACTCTAATGTGGCATCTTCATTCTTTAGTGCAAAATTCCAAAAGAATATTGAAGAGTTGTTGGTTGCGCCAGTGCCGACTTACGTCATTATTGCTGGTTTTGTTATGGGTGGGGTAGTGCGAGGAATCTTAGTCGGAAGTATCGTAACGTTCGTCTCATTATTCTTTGTTGATCTGCAAGTACATCACTGGGGAATTATTATTGCGACGGTCTTTTTAACCTCAGTCGTATTCTCATTAGGTGGCTTAATTAACGCCGTCTTTGCCGGAACTTTTGATGATATCTCTATTATTCCGACCTTTATCTTAACGCCGCTTACTTATTTAGGCGGAGTATTTTATTCAATAAACCTGCTTCCTGAGTTTTGGCAGTCAGTGTCTAAAATCAACCCAATCGTATATATGGTTAATGCATTCCGTTATGGATTTTTAGGAGTGTCTGACGTTGATATTGTCAGTTCGTTTACCGTATTAACCATTTTTGTCGCAGTGCTTTTTGCTGTGGCATATAAATTGGTAGATAAAGGTATTGGGCTAAGAAGTTAATGAATATCAATGGTCTAAACTAAATAAAAATGGCAGTTTTAACTGCCATTTTTATTGCGTGTGATTTAATTACAATAGTATTAACTGCTTATTATGTAACAACAAAGCATTCAAATGTCGCAATAATCTGCATATGATCTTGAAGCTCTATCATTCGTAAATCCTCAGGAATATGCTCCTCTATATAACGAACAAAGTTTTTGTCATAGGCAGAATAAAACTCCATATATTCTAAAGGTGCGCCAGGGTGAGTTCGGACAATAACTAGTTGTCCAGATACTGGTTTTTTATCTTTATCAAAATAGATATGTCCAGCATGGTTTAAGCGACCCACAGGGCGACTTTGCCAAACGGTAAAAATACTGGGTTTATTTCCTGTTGGGCACATAAACCGAGTGATGGCCTCATTTTTTGAAGCCTCAGAAAATAATAAATCTATGCCTTTATCAGATATGTCATTAATAGAAAATAACGGCGCTCCATAACGCTTATCTCTATCTAAATGACCCGTCGGAGTAATTGGCCCTTTACCCGTCAGAAGCCATTCCATTGTACATTGAAGAGTCCTACCCAATAAAAAAGCACTATCTGCCATTATGGATTTTTCTGGATGCTGCATGATATTTGTAATTACTGCGCGACTAACCCCTGAATCTTTTGCTAAAGCTAAATTTGACTGAATGTTCAAATCATTCATTCTTTTTTTTATGTTTTTTGCTAAAACAGATTGTTTCGATTGCATATGTTTCCCTACAAGCAATATTGCATTGTATGTGTCATAACGGCTCCAATGCTACACCTCTGAATATTAATGTAATGTGATCTCTAACATACTTCCAAGATCTTAATATATCGTTAAATTAGTGTCTATTTATGGTAAATGTACACTAAGTATTTGTTTTTTATCTATAATGTCTTTTTTGTCATATTTGAAATGTGTGTTTACATTTATTGACAGTGAAAAATTTAATAATCGGAATATATTGGGCGACAAGGTGATTCGTTCGATGAAGTTAGTGCGTTGAACGTGTCGATAGTTTGGTTTGTCTGAATTGAATATTCAGAAAGGTAGAAGATTATGAGAAAATTAACTTTGGTAGCTGCAGCCGTATCTGCAATTATTTCTACAGGTGTATTGGCAAGTAATGCACCTATAATTGGCGAAGGAGTTGATGTAACGACTCCTGCATCAACTCAGGCATATCCTGTCCCCCCTAAAGCTAACGTTCCTACGGCCCCTGTTGCCGAACCTATTGCAGTTAACCCGGTTCCACAACCTATGTTAGTAACTGAGCCGTCAAGTGCTTATCATAAAGTTCCTACAGCTCCTACAGCCCCTGTTGCCGAACCTATTGCAGTTAACCCGGTCCCACAACCTATGTTAGTAACTGAGCCGTCAAGTGCTTATCATAAAGTTCCTACAGCTCCTATTGCCGAACCTATTGCAGTTAACCCAGTCCCACAACCTATATTAGTACCTGCACCGTCAAGTGCTTATCATAAAGTTCCTACAGCTCCTATTGCCGAACCTATTGCAGTTAACCCAATCCCACAACCTATGTTAGTAACTGAGCCGTCAAGTGCTTATCATAAAGTTCCTACAGCTCCTGTTGCCGAACCTATTGCAGTTAACCCAGTCCCCCAACCAATGCCAGTAATTGCACCATCAGAGGCATATAAAATAAAACAACCTGTACCACAAGAAGCTCAAACATTGGCGGTACCAAAAACTCGAGGTGAAACGAATACGCAAAATATCAATGAAGTAGAACAGATTGTTGCAGTTAACACGCAGATAGCTAGTGAAGCAGAGACTAATTCAGAAAATAACGGTAAAGAGATTCAACAAGTGGCTACTACAGTTATTAATGACCATCAAACCATGGTGCAAAATACTGGCGTAGCAACTCATGCGGAACTTCAAGCTGAAGCAAACACTCAAGCAATTGATGAAAATACTCAATTAGCTCATGCGGTAGACGTTCGTTCAACAACTAACGCTCAAGATATTGTAAGTAACTCACAGGCTATTTCATCAAATACTCAAAGTATTGAAACCAATACCAAAGCAATTGATTCAAACACTCAATTAGCGAAAACACTAGATGCTCGCTCAACAACGAATACACAACATATCACTGCCAATACACAGACTATTGATGCGACACAAAAAGTGGTTCATTCAAATACTCAATTAGCTCAAGCGGTAGACGCTCGTTCAACAACGAATGCACAACACATTACAGCTAATACACAAACTATTACTAGTAACACGCACCACATTACTAGCAATACATCACGTATAGATAGCAATGCATTCGCCATTGATAGAAATACGCAAAGTATTGAACAAAACAGCCAAGATATTAAAGGTCTACGTGCTGATTTAGAGCAGCAAGCTAAAATTATGGATGGTGCGATGGCGCAAGGTATTGCGACTAGTTCATTAGTTATGCCATACAATGTTGGTAAAATTAGTACTACGGTTGCGCTAGGTCACTCAGGTGATGCAAATGCGATTGCAGGTGGTGTTGGTGTTCGTTTTACTGAGAACTTCACTGCTCGTTCAAATGTTGCATATGATACCGGTTCTGAAAACGTATCTATCGGTGCTGGTGTGGGTTACGAATGGTAATATAGCTTTACGCTAAAATACTCATTTTCAGATGAAAAGCGGCAATAGGGTGACCTACTGTCGCTTTCGTCATTTTGGGGTAAAGCAATTCATTATGAATCTATATGCAATGGGATGCGTGTGAGTGGTAAAGCTGATATAGGTTAGATGAGATATAAAATTAAACGGCGTTACCATGTCGTAAGTGATTGATTAATAATTGCTTGTAAAGCATGAGTGTTTTTATTTTAGTACTTTTTTAAAAAGTGATTTACTAAAGCCTAAATTTACTGATTTAATGCATATATATCCACACTTAGAAACAGAGAACATGGACAATTCAACTTCTGGAAGTGAGACTATTCAGCCTCCTAAAAATACTAAATTCCAAAATATTGCTATCGCAGCTGTTGTTGTTATTAGTTTAATTGCAATCTTATCCCCAGGCTTTCTGCCGGTGAACTCAGTATTGCTTGCTATTAGCTTAATGATTGCAATGTGCTTACTTCGTTTACCGGTGCCAGTTGCGTTGATATCAGGCGCACTAGTGGGTGGTTTAAATAGTGGCTTAGATATCCATGATACGATTGGCGCTATTAATGACAATCTGGCTGAAGGTGCACAGGTTGGTATTACTTATGTGATGATTGGTGCTTTTGCAGTTGCGTTAGCTCGAAGTGGCTTATTAGATATGCTAGCCAATAAAATGAGCGGTGCGGTTGCCAAAGGAGTTAACTCAAGCTTATTGAAGTGGGGGTTATTTTCAATCTTTATCCTTGCATCAGTGATGTCTCAGAATGTCGTGCCCGTGCATATTGCATTTATTCCGGTGATGATTCCGCCTCTTCTGACTATCTTTAATCACCTTAAAATAGACCGTCGAGCTGTAGCTTGTATTATTGCTTGTTCTATTAGTGTCAGCTATTTACTTCTTCCTACCGGTTTTGGCGCTATCTACTTATTTGAAATCCTTTTGCCTAATTTAAACTCAGCAGGGGCTGACTATGGGTTAGCTGTAGAAGCAAGCCAAGTACCAGCAGCTATGTTTTTACCGGTAATGGGGATTATTGCGGGTATGTTAGTCGCGGTATTCATTACCTATCGAAAACCTCGTGAATATGATGATGAACTGACTAATAAAATGGTTTTTCACTCTGAAGCACCAAACCTAAATCTCAAGCAATTAGTGTTTGTTATCGCGGCTATTGCGGTTGCTCTTGTTTGCCAAATTGAGTTTGATTCTTTACTTGTTGGAGCCATGATTGGCTTTATTTTGTTGAGCTTCTCTGGGATTTTCACCTGGCAACAACAAGATGATGTGTTTACTGAAGGTATGCGCATGATGGTGCAAATTGCGGTGATTATTACTATCGCGGCAGGCTTTGCCGGAGTATTGAGTGCAACAGGTGAGATACCTTCTCTAGTTGAGGCAACTAAATCATTGATTGGCGATAACAAAGCAATTGGCGCGTTATTAATGCTATTGGTTGGTTTGTTTATCACTATTGGCTTTGGTGACTCTTTTGCTAGTGTGCCGATTCTTGCACCTATCTATGTACCACTGGCGCTTTCATTAGGCTTTTCTCCTGCTGCCACCATCGCTTTACTTGGCGCTTCCGCAGCACTCGGGGATGCGGGCTCTCCAGCTTCGACGATTTCTCTTGGGGTTACCTCTGGTTTAAATGCAGATGGTCAGCACGATCATATTCGAGATTCAGTTATCCCTACCTTTACTCATGCAAACTTAGGTATGGTGCTGTTTGCTTGGATTGCAGCTCTTATTCTGTAATCAGATAGACTGATCTGATACTGACTGCGATTGTAAATATCGCTTATAAAAAAGCCCCAATAATTCACGAATTATTGGGGCTTTTTTAATTTTATTATGATGCAGTGCTAAGCGATTTTTACAATGATATTATCGATAAGTCGAACTTGTCCTAAAAATGCAGCCATTAAAATCACCGCTTCTTTTGTCTCACTAGTGACGTTACCCAGAGAGTAGGCATCACAAATAAACAATTCATCAGGTTTCATGCCAGCTTCAATAATCGCCTCCTCTCCTTGACGGATGACAGCATCACTATCGAGGGGAGTTTTAAGCAAATTATCAGCCATTTTTGACATCACCTTGGCAAGGTTTGGTGCGATTGCTCGCTCTTGCTCGGTTAGACGATTGTTGCGTGAGCTTAGAGCGAGTCCGCTTTGTTCTCGAACAATAGAGACAGGGACAATATTAATGTCCATAGCCAAGTCTTCTACCATCTGACGGATAACAGCCACTTGCTGGAAGTCTTTCTCACCAAAGCAGGCAACATCAGGTTGAACTAAATTAAATAGCTTAGTAACGACGGTTGCAACACCTCTAAAGTGACCTGGACGAGAAGCACCTTCTAGCATGCTAGATAGGTGAGGTACTTCAACAAACGTATGCTGAGCAAGTCCATTTGGGTAGATGATTTCTGGTGTTGGAGTAAAGACCAGCTCGGTACCTAATTCGCTAAGTAGAGAAAGATCTTGCTCTAAAGTTCTTGGATAATTGTGTAAATCATCATGATTGCCAAATTGCAGTGGGTTAACAAAAATGCTCACCACAACAATATCAGCTAGCTCTTTTGCCTTGCGCACCAGAGTGAGATGCCCTTGATGCAAATTACCCATTGTTGGTACAAAACCAATGGTTTTACCGGCTTTTTTATAAGCGCGAATCTGTGCACGAAGCTCGGTGGTCTTTTCAATAGTTAGCATGTTCTGTCCTAGGCAATCGTATGGTCAGGGCCAGGGAAGGCGCCACTTTCAACATCGGCAATATATTTGGCTACAGCCAAACGCATATCACCTGTTTCTGCTAGGAAGTTTTTAGAAAACTTAGGCATATAGTTTGCAGCAATACCAAACATATCGTGCATAACAAGAATTTGACCATCAGTGACATTACCTGTACCGATACCGATAACAGGGACATGTAATGCTTGGGTAATGCGTTCAGCAAGAGCGGCAGGAACACATTCTAATAAAATGATTTGTGCGCCAGCAGCTTGTAATTCAAGTGCATCTTTAACCATTTGGTCGGCTTGTTGCTGATCGCGGCCTTGAACTTTAAAACCACCAAAAATATTAACGGACTGTGGTGTTAAACCTAGGTGTGCACAAACCGGTACCGCACGTTCAGTCAACATACGTACTGTTGGCGCAAGCCAAGATCCGCCTTCTAGCTTCACCATGTTAGCGCCAGCCTGCATAAGCTTACCTGCTTCTAAACAAGCTTGCTCTGGCGTTGCATAACTCATAAATGGCATATCAGACATAAGCAAAGTATTTGGACTGCCGGCACGTACGCAGCGCGTATGATAGGCGATGTCTTCAATGGTCACAGGAAGTGTGTCTGGTTTACCTTGAAGCACCATACCTAAAGAGTCGCCAACCAGTAGTACTGGCATCTCTTGTTGTTCAAATAATTGAGCAAAGCTTGCGTCGTAAGCAGTAGAAGATGCAAACTTTCGGCCTTCTTCTTTAAGCTTCATTAGCGTATTGATGGTTACTTTTTTCATTTCTATGCCTTTTACTGGAAGTTGGGCTTTAGCCCCACACTTGCAAGCCGTTTTGATCGACAGATGTGATTAGGTCTTGCAGTGTAGTCCCGTCTGGAAGTATTAAATTAGGTTCAATTTCTAGAAGAGGATAAAGGACGAACTCTCTTACCTTCATGCCGTAATGCGGTACGACTAAGCGTGGTAAATTGATGATTTCGTTTCCATAAAGAATTAAATCGAGATCGAGAGTTCTAGGTCCCCAGCGCTCCTCTTTGCGCACGCGACCCTGCTCGTTCTCTATCTTTTGGGTATTATCCAACAGTTCAAGAGGTTGCAGTGTCGTTTCAATCTTAACTACAGCATTTATGTAGTCTGGCTGATTTTGGGGTCCCATAGGGGTACTGCTATACAGTGATGATGCTTGAATAACGCGACTGTTAGGTAGCTCTTGTAAACTTCTAATTGCCAGTTTTGCCTGTGCAACAGGGTCGCCTAGGTTGCTACCTACAGCTATGTACGCGGTAATCATGAATTTGTTTTCTTCGGCTTTTTCTTGGCAGGACGGCGGCGACGTGTACTGCCGCTTTTATTTGCTGAGTTGCCAAGATCGGTAACCATAGCTTGGCGCATATTACGACCAGAATGTTGGAACGTATGCCACCAGTGAGCAAGTTTTTGAGTCTCACCCAATTCAGCCTGACCGCGCATCTCAAGGAAATCAAAGCCCGCTCTGAATTTATTTAATTCAAGTAGACGGAAAGCTCTCTTACCTGAACGTCTTTCTAAGCGTGATTGTAATTGCCAGATTTCACGAATCGTCGCAGTATGGCGACGAGGAATAGCAGTGCTACGAACTTGCTCATCAAGAATATGATTAGCCGCAGTCATCATCGCATCGTAGTGACTCATGCTCTGCTCTTCAATCAAGCGTTCAGCATAAGCTTCTACTGGGTACCAAAGCATTGCCGCAAAAATGAAAGCAGGGTTAACTCGCTTACCTTCTTGAATGCGCAGGTCGGTAGATTCTAAAACCAGTTCAATCATCTGCTCTGTTTTAGAGTTTTCATCTTCAGTAAACAGTTGAGCGACGGGTGGGAATAAGTGTTCAAATAAGCCAAATTCGCGCAGTAAGTCATAGGTATCGAGACCATGACCTGATTGCAGCAGTTTCAGAGACTCTTCATACAATCGAGCCGATGGAATGCCTTGCAATAGCGAAGCAAGGTGATTGATAGGATCGGCTGTTTCAAAGCTAATATCCATATCCAGTTTTGATGCAAAGCGAATAGCACGCAGCATGCGTACTGGATCTTCTCGGTAGCGAACTTCCGCGTCACCAATTAAGCGCACCATACCTTCATTGAGATCACGCATGCCATTGGCATAATCATGAATCGAAAAGTCAGCAATGTTGTAGTACATAGCATTAATGGTGAAGTCACGGCGCTCTGCATCTTCATCGATGCTGCCATAGACGTTATCGCGCAGTAGCATACCTTCGTCAGACTGAACCGATGTTTGCTTCTCTGGTTGCTGATGGTGGCCTCTAAAGGTGGCGACCTCAATGATGTCACGTCCAAAGATAATATGGGCAAGTCTAAAGCGTCGACCAATTAAGCGGCAGTTACGAAATAAAAGCTTGATCTGTTCTGGAGTGGCGTTAGTCGCAATATCAAAATCTTTAGGTGATTTGCCAAGAAGAAGGTCACGAACTCCGCCTCCTACTAAAAACGCATCGTATCCAGCTTTTTGCAATCGATACAATACCTTGAGCGCATTCTCACTGATATTTTCTCGAGAGATATTGTGTTGGTCTCTTGGGTAGACGTTTAGGTCAATTTTCCCAACTGAGTTATTTGTATCGAAATCAGATGTCATCGAATTTGTCGGTTTCTTTTTTAGTAGGAACAAGAAGGCAATAAAAAGTACTGCACTCCATAAAGGTTGGATCTGAATGAGTTCTAAATCCGCGCATATAATAGCCTAGCTGATGCGATTTGAGAACAAGGTTGTGACTTGAGTCTCTTTTGGCAATTGCTTAAGGTGCCAATGTTTGACTCCCCAAGCAATAATTTCGTCTATATTAGCCGTATTTATGTGCTCTGGTAGGTCAAAACCTAGAAAGTGCATTGCTTGAATTAAGGTGGGGATTGGCTTTTCTAAGCAAATCCCTTGCGCGTGATTTTGTTTGGAAAGTTTGGCACCATTTGCGGTAACCGCAAGAGGAAGATGCAGGTAGCTCACCGGTTTAGCGCCGAGTAATTGATAGAGACTGATTTGACGACCTGTCGGTTCGATGAGATCGGCGCCTCGCACGACTTCTGTGATGCCTTGGTCTATATCATCAATTACAACGGCAAGGTTATAGGCAAACAGTCCATCACGGCGTTTAATAATAAAGTCTTCTTGGGCGATTTGTTTTGGAATAGCAATTGCACCTTGCTTTAAATCGATAAACTCTGTTACAGGAGCATCAATTTTTATCCGAATGGAGCAGTCTTGACCGTCAAGATCTTGCTCTCGACAATGCCCTAAATAATAACTGCCAGCGGCTTTAATTTGTTTGCGTGTGCATTGGCAATAGTAGGCTTGCTTATCAAGTAACCACTGATCTATTTGTTGTTGATAAAGGGGGTGCCTTTGACTTTGATAGACAACATTGTTATCCCAATACAAATGGTAAGCTTCAAGGGTTTCTAAAATCAGTTTTGCAGCGCCGGGCATCTCTCTTGGAGGATCAAGGTCTTCCATGCGTACCAGCCAAGTCCCTTGTTGGGATTTAGCTTGAAAATAGCTGCCAAGGGCTGCTACTAGTGACCCAAAATGAAGAGGTCCTGAAGGGGAGGGTGCAAATCGTCCTACGTATTTCATATCAATACTTATTACTGAAAAAAGGGAGCCTAGGCTCCCTTTAGTTTAAACATTTTGATTGGCGTTAGCCTTGCATTTGTTTTTCTTTTAGCTCTGCTAGGGTTTTGCAATCAATGCAAAGATCCGCTGTTGGGCGAGCTTCAAGGCGACGAATGCCAATTTCAACACCACAAGAATCACAGAAGCCGAACTCATCTTCTACTATCTTATTCATTGTTTTTTCAATTTTTTTAATCAAGCGACGCTCACGGTCACGGTTACGCAACTCTAAGCTAAACTCTTCTTCCTGTGATGCACGATCAACAGGATCTGGGAAGTTGGCTGCTTCATCTTGCATGTGTACAACAGTACGTTCTACATCTTCACGCAACTGGCTACGCCAAGCCCCTAAAATTTTTGTAAAGTGAGCCATTTGCTCTGGTGACATATATTCTTCACCAGCTGTCTCTTTGTACGGCTCAACACCTGCAATGGCTAGAATGCCTAGCGCTTTCTTCTTTAATTCTGGCATACCGCATCTCCTAAATAGCCTTATTAAACCACTGCTGGTCTAATTTTAAGGCGGGTATCTATAGCAAAAAGTCCCTGCCTAAGCAACAAAGTCTATAAGTTACATCTTTAACCAACTGTGTTTTTGTGAACAATTCGGCACTTTAAGCACCAATAAATGGCAGATAATGTGCAATTTTGACGCTGTTCACAGATAAATCAGCTTTGTAACAAATTACTTCAACACCGGCCTCTTGGGCTTGTTTAAGTAAAATCGAATAGTGCCCATCTATATGGAGTGCCGGAGATACTTTTTCAATCCCTGAATGTAAAACAATGAATAAAAGTACTGCTCTTTTACCCGATTTTTTTACTTCTATCAGTTCTCTTAAGTGCTTTTGACCTCGAATTGTCACTGTATCAGGAAATTGTCCCAATCCTTCGCTTTCTTTTGCGAGCAAAGTAACACTTTTCACTTCTACATAACAATCGGCTTTATTTGAGTCCTGCAGGAGGATATCGATACGACTATTTTCAGAGCCATATTTCTGCTCGGTCTTTAATTCATCATATCCTGAAAGTTCAGAAATCGTGTTGTTTTGTATGCCTTCAATAGCTAATGCGTTCGCTCGGATGGTATTCACGCATATGTGATGGCCGGCAGGTGTTTGCGTTAATTCCCAGCTATTTGGGTATTTTCGTTTTAGGTTATCAGAGGTGGAAAACCACACCGTGCTACCAGGCTCGGCGCAGCCTGTCATAGCCCCTGTATTGGCACAGTGAATAGTGATTTCTGAACCATCTTGTAGAGAGATATCGGCAAGAAAACGTTTGTAGCGTTTGATTAAAGTTCCGCTTTGTAAGGGAGGAGAAAATTCCATTTCTAAATCATTTGGGTAGAATTGAGGGAAGGACACATCATGGCATAGGCCTATCTCTTGACTCAAGCACTATCCAAGCTACCGATTAGCGCGATTTCAGATGACATAATGCACTCCCTTGGGCAGAATTCGCAGTTAATCATTCAAGCGCCGCCAGGGGCGGGTAAGTCAACTTACTTACCATTGCAACTATTGCTTAGCTCCCAGTGGAGCGGCAAAATTATTATGTTAGAGCCGAGACGGTTAGCGGCAAAAAGCATTGCGACATTCATTGCCAAACAGTTAGGTGAGCCTGTCGGGCAACGCGTTGGTTATCGTATTCGAGGAGAGAGTAAAACCACCTCATCAACTCGCTTAGAGATCGTAACCGAAGGGGTACTCACTCGAATGATCCAATCGGATCCAGAGTTAAGTAATGTTGATATGATCTTGTTTGATGAATTTCATGAAAGAAGTCTGCATGCCGATCTTGGTTTGGCTTTGGCCTTGGAAGTACAGCAGGTTTTCAATGAACAATTAAAAATTGTGGTGATGTCGGCAACTCTTGATCAGTTTGGGTTGCAGTCTATTTTACCTGACGCCATTGTGCATACCTCTGAAGGTCGAGGTTATCCCATTGAACAGCACTATGCGCCAGCCAAACCCAATCAAAATTTAATTGCATTAATTTGCCAACAGACAATGAAAGCCATTAATGAGCAGCAAGGGTCTATCTTGGTGTTTTTACCCAGTGTGGGTTTGATTAATGCGTGTTTTGATACGTTAGAGGCACAATTGGCGTCAAATAACGGCATTAGCGTACTGCCTTTGCATGGGGGGCTGGACTTTTCAGCTCAGCAACAAGCGATTCATCCGTGTGCAAATGGGCATCGTAAAGTGGTATTGACCACCAATATTGCGGAAACCTCCCTCACTATTGAGGGGGTTAGAATTGTTATTGATAGCGGCTTGGAAAATCGAGCAAGCTTTGATTTAGTCAGCGGCGTAACTCGCCTTGAGCAGAAATGGATTTCTCAATCTTCAGCAGTGCAACGAGCAGGCCGCGCAGGCCGAACCGAAGCGGGCTTATGTGTGCGTATTTATTCCGAGTCTCAGTTTAAACAAAATCCACAACATACCCAGCCAGAGATACTGCGCAGTGATCTTTGTTCATTAATGCTAGAAGCGGTGCTGTGGGGAAGTGGCGATCTTAAAACAATGCAGTTTGTTGATCAGCCACCCAAATCAGCGGTTAATGCAGCTTGCGATCTTTTACAAAAATTAACCTTACTCAGTTCTGACTTAGCGCTGACTCATCAAGGCAAGCGAACACTACAATTAGGGCTAGAGCCTCGCCTTGGCTCAATGTTGTTATGTGCACCAGCGGCGTTATTTACAACGGCACTGGCAAGCGCGGTAGTACTAGAAGAGCTGATGAGAAATAGCGATGATATCTCGTTCCAAGTGGGGCTTTTTGTTGATAAGCGACACCCAAAGCAAGGCCTACTGCAAACGCGAGCGAATCAGTTAGCAAAGCGTCTTAATCAGAGCTTTTCATTGTCTGCGGTAAATACCAGCAAAATTGGTTTGTGTTTGAGCTTTGCCTATCCCGATAGAATTGCTCAAAGGCGCAGTATTAGTGGCACTCAATACCAACTTACTTCAGGTCATGGGGCTATGGTGGATGATGTTAGCCGCTTATCAACGGATGAATATGTTGTCGCCGCTAAGCTACAAAAAGGTCGTCAATCATCAAGTCGAATCTTGGCTGGTGCGGCGGTAAGTCTGGCTGATTTAGAGCTTCACCATCAGTTTGAGAAAAAAGATATTTTGCAATGGAGTGAGGAAAAACAATCTCTATTAGCAGAACATCAAACATGCCTTGGCAAATTAGTCATACAGCGCAAACCGATATCGTCAGCGGATCTTTCCGCGGATCTATTGGCAAAAGGGATGTTGGATTTTGTGATTAAAAAAGGCTTGCAGGTATTGCCATGGAGTAAAGAGTGCATCGCTTTACGTCACCGCGTTAACTGCGCAGCACAATGGCTACCAGAAATGAACTGGCCTGACTGGACAGAGACAGGGCTACTTAATAGCGTTGATCAATGGTTATTGCCCTATTTAGAGGGGATTCGCTCGGTTAAGGGCTTAAAAAGCCTTAAAATGATGGATATTCTCAACAGTTCATTAGGTTGGCCGCTGAATCAGAAAATAGACACATTGTTACCTAAAGCGATTAAAGTGCCATCGGGCTCAATGAAAGTGCTTCATTACGCTGATGATCAACCGCCAAAGTTATCAGTTAAATTACAAGAAATGTTCGGTGAACCGCAATCTCCCACCGTTGCAGAAGGCAGAGTGAAGGTTACTCTTGAATTGCTTTCCCCAGCGCAAAGACCTTTGCAGGTGACCCAAGATCTAGCCGGTTTTTGGAATGATGCTTATAAAGAGGTGCAAAAGGAAATGAAGGGGCGTTACCCTAAACATCCTTGGCCTGACGATCCTGCATCACACCAAGCCACCAGTAAAACTAAACGTCATTTAAAATAAGTCGTTATCTAAAATCAAAATGGAATACTAGCGTGCCAGAAAAACGGACTCCACCAAAGACTCGTCAAACCAAAAAGCCTCAAGCTAAAAAAACGCCGGCTAAAAAAGCGCGTCCTAAAAAAAATAAGATCAACAAAAAGCCATCGACTTCTTGGGTTAAAAAAATTTGGAGTATTGGCTGGAAAGTTGGGCTGACCGGTATTGCGGTACTGGCTTTCGTGATGGTGTATTTAAATACGGTGGTAGAGCGCCGCTTTGATGGTCAACTGTTTGATCTTCCTACCATAGTCTATGCGCGTATATTAAATTTAGCTCCAGGTACTGAAATTACTCACTCTCAGATGTTGAAAGAGCTGGATGTTCTTCATTATCGTAAAGTTCAATCACCGAAGTTCCCTGGAGAATACTCAGCGTCGAACAGCAAAATAGAGCTGATTCGCCGCCCGTTTGATTTTCAAGATGGGGCAGAGCCTGAGCGCCATGTCATGCTTTCGTTTGATAGCAATAGCGTGACTAAAATACAGTCTTTAGAGAAAAAAGGTGAACTCGGTTTTTTACGTCTAGAACCTAAGATGCTTGGCATGCTTGAGAAAGACGTTACAGAGCAGCGATTGTTTGTTAAAAGACGTGATTACCCAGAATTTTTGGTTGATGCGTTATTAACCACCGAAGATCGAGACTTTTATCATCATGATGGCGTTTCTCCTACCGCAATAGCGCGTGCGTTTATTGTGAATATAAAAGCCGGTAGAGCGGTGCAGGGGGGAAGTACCTTAACTCAGCAGCTCAGCAAAAATTTATTCCTGACTCAAGAGAAAACCTTATGGCGTAAAGTTCGAGAAGCTTTGATCGCCATTATTATTGATCATCGCTACGATAAAGATCGAATTCTTGAAGCGTATCTGAACGAAGTCTACCTTGGGCAAAGTGCAGGACAAGCTATCCATGGTTTTGGTTTAGCGGCACGTTTTTACTTTGGGCAACCGATTCAGGAACTGCGTATTGATCAACTGGCGATGCTGGTGGGGTTGGTAAAAGGTCCTTCGTATTACAATCCAATTCGTCACCCACAGCGCTCGAAAAATCGTCGAGATCTTATTCTCAAACTGTTGCTTGAAAAAGGCGTGCTTGATTCTGGGCAATATCAACAAGCCATAAGCCGAGATTTGGATCTGCAAAAAACGCCGCGTATTGCCAGTCGTCAGCCTGCGTATTTCCAACAACTTAAAAATGAGCTTAACCAATATGTTGGGGGGGATTTTGAACAGCATTCAGGATTGCGTTTGTTTACCACATTGGATCCTGTCTCACAGTCTATGTTGGAAAAAGCGGTGACTGAAACACTGCCTAGATTAGAAAAAGGCAAACCGGATAAATTAGAGTCAGCCGCTATTGCAGTAGACAGAAGAACGGGTGAGATTCGAGCTATGGTTGGCGGGCGACGCACAGGTTACGATGGTTTTAATCGCGCTCTGAATGCCTCACGTCAAATAGGTTCTCTAGTGAAGCCTGCGGTGTATTTAACAGCGTTGATGCAGCCAGATAAATACCAATTAGCTTCAACTTTGGTTGATGAGCCGATTTCATTAAAAGGCAATAAAGGCAGTACTTGGACGCCAAGAAACTTTGACCGTAAGTTTAGAGGGAATGTGCCGCTGTATCGCTCGTTAGCCCATTCTCTTAATGTCCCTACGGTGCGTTTGGGTATGACTCTTGGCATGAAAAATGTGCAGAACACCATTGAAAGCTTAGGGGTTGATGAAGACGAAGTGAGACCATTGCCTTCTATGTTCTTAGGTGCGTTTACCCTAACGCCATATCAAGTAGCGCAAATGTATCAATCTCTCACGAATTCAGGTCGAAAAGTGCCATTAAGTGCGCTACGAGTGGTGAAAAACCAAGATGATGAGATTATTTATCAATCTTTCCCTCGCGCTCAACAAGTGGTTCCTGAGCAGGCAGCTTGGCTTGCAACTTATGCAATGAAGAAGGTTGTGAGTGAAGGATCTGGGCGATATTTATCAGCACATTTTTCTCGTTATTCATTAGCGGGCAAAACCGGAACCAGTAATGATGGACGCGACAGTTGGTTTGTCGGTGTTGATGGTCGAGAAGTGGTGACACTTTGGGTTGGACGTGATGATAACCAATCGGCGCATTTGACTGGTTCATCAGGGGCGGTAAGAGTCTACGCTGACTATTTGAAACATCGTGAACCTGAAGTACTAAGTTTACCTTGGCCGCAGGGCATTCGTACTCTTGGTTATCGAAAACAAGCAGACGGAAGCTTAGCGGTAGACTGCAACAGTCAATTTAAATTGCCTGTTTGGGATGAAAGTGGACAGGCATTAACTGACTGCCAATCAAACGCAAAGCCTTGGTTTAAAAAAATATTACCTTGGTAAAAAGGATGAATCGCCATAAAGTGTGTTAGATTTATGGTTATTCTAGTAAACGGATTTATAGGATTTTCAATTGCTTCGTAATGCATTTGTTATAGGCATCATTGGACTCTTTACATTAGCCGTGAGTACCTCCGCAGCTTTTGCCACAGAGTCTTATGCTCAGCACTCTAAAACACGTCCAACTATGGGAGTAGTGTTAGCCGGTGGTGGCGCTAAAGGTGCGGCACATATTGGCGTGCTTAAAGCGCTAGAAGAGATGCGTATACCAGTTGATATTATTACTGGTACCAGTATGGGTTCGTACGTTGGTGGTCTATATGCGACCGGGCAAAGTGCCGATCAAATCGAGAGCTACCTTACTGATATTGACTGGAATTTAGGCTACCGCGATCAGGTCGTTCGTGCTGATCGCCGTATTCGTGATAAAGCTTACGAAGACAGATACCAAATCAATGCCGATTTAGGTGTTGGTTGGGGAACCATCAAAACTCCAAAAGGTGTTGTGCAAGGGCAGGGAATGCTACGAATTTTGCGCGAAACCTCACACTCTCCATTAGATGTAGACAGCTTCGATGACTTTGCGATTCGCTACCGCGCGGTTGCTACCGATATTGTAAACCTTAAAGAAGTTGTTATTGATAAAGGCTATCTAGTCGACGCTATGATGGCTTCTATGTCCGTGCCGGGCGCTTTACCTCCCTATGAATTAAATGGCCAACTATTGGTTGATGGCGGTGTGGTCAATAACATGCCGGTGGATCTCACTCAGCAAATGGGCGCTGATTACATCATTGCTGTTGATATATCATCGGACTATAAAACCAAGGAAGAGCTGGCCAGTTTCTTAGATGTGGGTGGACAACTTTCTAATTACCTCGTGCAACGCGGAACAGTAGAGCAGGGTAAACTCCTGCATGAACAAGACGTATTACTTAGCCCTGATGTAGGTCAAATAGGTACGACGGACTTTAGTGCTATGCCGGATGCTTATCAGCGTGGCTACGAAGAAGCAATGAAGCATAAGCAGGAGCTTGCAAAGTTTGCTTTGTCTGAGGAAGACTACGCCGAATATCAAAATCAGAAAGCAGAAAAAGCGCAGAAAATTGTGTTTGGTGATGATTTGCTGGTCGATAAAATTGAAATGATCAACCAATCGCACTTTAACCCGGAAGTGCTTAATACTCGCCTTGGCCTTGAAGCGGAAGATAACCCAACCGCAGAAGACATTGAAAACGGCGTATCACGATTGTACGCGTTAGATCGATTTGAAAAAATCACTTATAAATATGATCAGCGCGATCTTGAAAATACCCTTGTTATTGATGTTGATGAGAAAGATTGGGGGCCGAACTACCTAAACTTTCGTTTTTTCCTCGAAGATGATTTCACTACGACCAGTCAGTATGCCATTGGTGGATCAGCAAACTTTACCGATCTTGGCTGGGATGGCGGTGAGGCGAGAACCAGTGTCGAGCTTGGTACGGACAAACTCGTAGCAGCCGATCTATACACTCCATTTTTCTCCAATCAAGTTTTGTTCAATACCTTGTTGTTGCAGTATAGCGATGAGACGCGCAACGTTGCGTTATCCAGTATCAAAGGTGAAGAAATTACCGACCTATCGGATGTAAGTAATTACTTACCCGTGACCTACTCTGAATTTAAAGTGGACATGAGCATTGGTCTGCAACCTGCGTTATGGAATCAGCTTTCCGTCGGTTTACGTTATACATCAGGTCGAGCAGGGTTATCGACGATATCATCTGGGGGATACGTCTCCTACGATCGTAAGGGTATTTACCTGCGATATGTGGCAGATACTTTAGACAGCGCCAGTTTGCCAACCGAAGGACATTATTTATTGATGGAGTATTTAACCTCTTTTGATGATGTAAATGATGCAACTTCCAGTTATGAAGAAGAGCGAGTGGATGAATATAAAGTTCGCTGGGTATCGGCTGTCACCTTTTTACAAAAACATACCTTAGTGGGAAATGCTGAGGTGGGGATTTTTAACTCGGAAAACAATATTGTTCCTATCGATCCTTACGATCTCGGTGGTTTTCAACATCTTTCGGGTATTCCTCGTAATAGCTTAATTGGTCAAAATAAAGCCTTTGCTATGTTGGTGTATCGCTACCGATGGTTTGAAAATGACTTTGGCATGTTTAAGTCGCCTATTTATGTCGGGATGTCGGCAGAATATGGTGGCGTATGGTCGGGCTCCGATCGCAGTTTTGATAACGTACCTCTTTTTGTTGCAGGTTCAGCCTATATAGGAATAGACTCACCTTTAGGCCCTGTGCTAGTGGGGTATGGTCAGACAGAAAATGGTATGGGCGCGGCATACTTATCTATCGGTACTCAATTTAAATAACCCTAAATATAATTGGGTAAATCGAGGGTAGTTATTTACTCGGTTTACCTATTTTTCTAATCTTTATCCGCACTTTCATCTCAAGTTGCTATGTTGGTCAATATGGTGAGATTTTAATTTAAAGTTAAATTTGCTATTCTCGACACACCATTTTGACCCTTATCACTGCTTACACATGCTGTGAAGCGATATAGTGACTAAGGATGAGGTATCTAATCAAAGGATGTCTGAGGCTTTTGTCTACAGACCACAACCAGAGGAATGAAGTTGTGCTTGAAGCTTATCGCAAACACGTAGCTGAGCGTGCTGAACAGGGAGTAGTTGCAAAGCCCCTAAATGCAGAGCAAGTCGCCGGACTTGTTGAATTACTGAAGAATCCACCTCAAGGTGAAGAAACCTTCATCTTAGATCTCTTAGAAAATCGTATCCCACCGGGTGTTGATGAAGCGGCATACGTCAAAGCAGGTTTCTTAACTGCTGTCACTAAAGGTGAGATAGAGTCTCCACTAGTATCAAAGCAAAAAGCAGCTGAGCTTTTAGGCACGATGCAAGGCGGTTATAACATCGAATCATTGGTTGCTTTATTAGATTGTGCAGAGCTTGCACCTATTGCAACTACCGCACTTTCTCATACATTACTGATGTTTGATGCTTTCTATGATGTAGAAGAGAAAGCGAAAGCAGGCAATGAACATGCTAAGAAAGTGATCCAATCTTGGGCTGATGCTGAGTGGTTCACTTCTAAAGAAAAAGTGGCTGAAAAAATCACAGTTAAAGTCTTTAAAGTGACTGGCGAAACCAATACTGATGACTTGTCTCCAGCACCTGATGCATGGTCACGTCCTGATATTCCTGTGCATGCAAAAGCGATGCTTAAGATGGAACGTGAGGGAATCAACCCAGATGAAGCGGGTAGTATTGGCCCTATTAAACAAATTGAAGAACTACAAAAAGACGGCATTCCACTTGCGTATGTCGGTGATGTTGTTGGTACGGGTTCTTCACGTAAATCTGCGACTAACTCTGTGCTTTGGTTTATGGGTGAAGACATTCCATTTGTACCAAACAAGCGCACTGGCGGTATCTGTTTAGGTGGTAAAATTGCACCAATCTTCTACAACACGATGGAAGATTCTGGCGCACTACCAATTGAACTAGATGTGCAAAACATGAATATGGGTGATGTGATTGACATCTATCCGTATGAAGGTGTTGTACGCAAGAACAACGAACAAATCTCTAGCTTTGAACTAGGCAAAGTATTGCTGGATGAAGTTCGCGCTGGTGGCCGTATTCCACTGATTATCGGTCGTGGTTTAACAAGCCGAGCTCGTGAATCTCTAGGTCTAGAAGAAACCGATCTATTTGCTAAGCCTATTGATCCATTAGCATCAACTAAAGGCTACACACTGGCTCAGAAAATGGTTGGCAAGGCATGTGGCGTAGAAGGTGTACGTGCAGGTCAATACTGCGAACCTAAAATGGCAACTGTAGGCTCTCAAGATACGACCGGTCCTATGACTCGTGATGAACTTAAAGATCTCGCTTGTTTGGGTTTCTCTGCTGACTTGGTTATGCAGTCTTTCTGTCATACATCTGCGTATCCAAAACCAATTGATGTCAACACTCACCATACGCTTCCTGATTTTATTATGAATCGTGGCGGTGTATCACTTCGCCCAGGTGACGGTGTGATTCACTCATGGCTTAACCGTATGCTGCTACCTGATACTGTCGGTACAGGTGGTGACTCACATACTCGTTTCCCTCTAGGGATTTCTTTCCCTGCCGGTTCTGGTTTGGTGGCGTTTGCGGCTGCGACAGGCGTTATGCCTTTAGATATGCCAGAGTCCATTTTGGTGCGTTTTAAAGGTGAGATGAAACCTGGCATTACTTTACGTGATTTAGTGCATGCAATTCCTTACTACGGAATCAAGCAGGGCCTACTTACTGTAGAGAAAGCGGGTAAGATTAATGAATTCTCAGGCCGCGTGCTTGAGATTGAAGGTGTTGAGCATTTATCTGTTGAGCAAGCGTTTGAGCTTTCTGATGCATCTGCTGAGCGAAGCGCGGCAGGCTGTACGGTTAAGTTATCTCGCGAGTCTATCGAAGAGTACTTAAATTCAAATGTCACCATGCTTAAATGGATGATTGCTGAAGGCTATGGCGATCGTCGTACTATTGAGCGCCGCATTACTGCAATGCAAGAGTGGCTTGATAACCCTGAGCTTATGCAAGCGGATAAAGACGCTGAATATGAGCATGTTATTGAGATTGATCTGGCTGAGATCAATGAACCAATTTTGTGCGCACCAAATGATCCAGATGATGCACGCACACTATCTGATGTGCAAGGCACTGATATTGACGAAGTATTCATCGGTTCATGTATGACCAATATTGGGCATTTCCGCGCTGCGGGTAAATTGCTTGAGAAATTCAACGGCCAGCTTGATACACGCCTTTGGGTTGCTCCACCAACAAAAATGGATCGTGACCAATTAACAGAAGAAGGTTACTACGGCATCTTTGGTAAAGCTGGCGTTCGTATTGAAACTCCGGGTTGTTCTCTATGTATGGGTAACCAAGCGCGCGTTGCTGATAAAGCAACGGTGATGTCGACTTCTACACGTAACTTCCCTAACCGTCTTGGTAATGGGGCGAATGTGTATCTGGCTTCGGCGGAGCTTGCGGCAGTAGGTGCGATTTTAGGGCGTATTCCAACTAACGAAGAGTACTTAGAGTATTCTTCTCAAATTGATGCGACAGCGGCGGATACTTACCGTTACCTGAACTTCCATCGCATGGAACAATATACGGATAAAGCCGATACGGTTATTTTCCAAGAGCCAGCTTAGTTTTTAGAGCTTGCTGTTTATAGAGCTTTATAAAGCCCTCTGAACATATTTAAACCGCTGTTTATCAGCGGTTTTTTTATGCCTGCATTTTGGCTTTTGTTGCATGGTGAGTTATGCGGTAGAATCACGACAAATCTAATGCCCTAATAGGGTTTTGTATCTCAAGAGGCCGATAATGGAATTTGAATTTAAGCGTGTATTTGGTGTGTATTCCATTCAATGCAGTATGGGGCATGAAATCGTCGGACGCTGGCTACAAGAAGAAATCGGCCGAGATCAAGAAAAGCTACAACAGGTATTTGAATTAATCAGCGAAGCTGAGACTAATAAGAGTCAGGTACTTTCTCTTCGTGGTACTGAAATTAGCTTGAGCATCGAAGCATCAGAAGTGACAGTACAAGAAAACGTATTGTCCCAAGACAGCGAGCAGGAATTTGAACCAGATATGAGTTTTTATAATAGTGAAAGTTCAGCAATATGTGGTTTAGAAGATTTCTCAACATTAATTCATCAATGGCAGCGCTTCCTTACTACTGGCCGTTAGTCTCTGGCCAACACAATCTCCTTTGCCCCTTAATTGCACAATGCTGTGACATTTATTAACATTTTGTGCACTTTTGGTGAACACTGCGCACCATTACGGTGCGTTGGTTGTTAGCCTCTTTTCCTTTCTTTTGCCTTCCCCTTAAAAATCAATAACTTAAAAACTTGGCACGCCCTTTGTATATATAAAACTGTTGATGAAACTATTATTTATGCTGAGGGAAAGCGATGAAACTAATCAATGCAATTATAAAACCCTTCAAACTGGACGATGTCCGTGAAGCCCTATCTGATGTGGGTATTGAAGGTATGACAGTTTCCGAGGTTAAAGGATTTGGCCGTCAGAAAGGCCACACAGAATTATATCGTGGCGCAGAGTATCAAGTGGATTTCTTACCAAAAGTTAAATTAGAAATCGCAACACAAGCTGAGAATGTTGACCGTGTAGTCGAAGCTGTAACTAAAGCTGCACACACTGGCAAAATCGGTGATGGCAAAATTTTTGTTTATGACCTTTCTCATGCTGTACGTATTCGTACAGGCGAAATGGATACAGAAGCCCTTTAAGAATAACGGACAAGAGAATTTATTATGGAACTTATCGCTACAGTAACGGAACTACGTTACGCACTAGACACTTTTTTCTTTCTAATTTCAGGTGCACTGGTTATGTGGATGGCAGCAGGCTTTGCCATGCTAGAAGCAGGCTTAGTTCGCTCTAAGAACACCACTGAAATCTTAACTAAAAACATCGTCCTATACGCGATTGCTTGTACTATGTTCTTGTTGGTGGGTTACAACATCATGTACGTAGACAATAGCGCGGGCGGATGGATGCCTTCGTTTGGTAACCTAATTGGTACTCAAGCTGAAGGTGCAGACCACTCACTAGAGTCGGACTTCTTCTTCCAAGTCGTGTTTGTTGCAACAGCAATGTCAGTTGTTTCTGGTGCTGTAGCTGAGCGTATGAAGCTTTGGGCTTTCCTTGCATTTACCGTTGTTCTAACAGGTTTCATTTACCCAATGGAAGGTTACTGGACATGGGGCGGTGGTTTCCTATCAGAAGCAGGTTTTAGTGACTTTGCAGGTTCTGGTATCGTTCACATGGCAGGCGCAGCCGCAGCTTTATCTGGTGTTATCTTACTAGGTGCACGTAAAGGTAAATACGGTAAAAACGGTTCTGTACACCCAATCCCTGGTTCAAACATGCCTCTAGCAACGCTAGGTACCTTTATTCTTTGGTTTGGTTGGTTTGGTTTTAACGGCGGTTCTCAGTTGATGGTTTCAGACTTTGAAAACGCAACGGCAGTAGGTCAAATCTTCCTAAACACTAACGCAGCAGCAGCAGCAGGCGCAATTGCGGCACTGATTGTATGTAAGCTAACTTGGGGTAAAGCAGACTTAACTATGATTCTTAACGGCGCGTTAGCCGGTCTTGTTGCTATCACAGCTGACCCTCTATCACCGTCACCACTTGCTGCAGTCAGCGTTGGTGCAGTTGCGGGTATCATTGTTGTCTTTAGTATTGTTGGCTTTGATAAAATCAAGATTGATGATCCAGTCGGCGCTATCTCGGTACACGGTGTGTGTGGTTTCTTTGGCTTGATGGTTGTTCCTCTAAGCAATGCAGATGCAACATTTGGTGCTCAGCTTCTAGGTGCTGCTGTAATCTTTGGTTGGGTATTTGGTGCAAGCATGGTTGTGTGGGCTGTACTGAAAGCAACTATGGGTATTCGAGTAACTGAAGACGAAGAGATGGAAGGTATGGATGTTCATGATTGTGGTATCGGTGCATACCCGGAGTTCATGACCGTTAAATAGTCATACTGATTCATTCTTAATGTTAAAGGCCTGCTTTGTGAGCAGGCCTTTTTTGTGGGTGTAGAAAACAACAATGACAGTTACATTTGGTTACAAACAAGTTAAGTAAATGGCATAAAAGTTGATTTAGTCGGTTGTTTGAAATCGGTTCTTGAATATAATAAACGCACTGATAACTATTCTCAATTTCAATTAAAGGGACTGTAATGAAAAAGCTACTTATGTTGACTGCTGCTATTAGTGGTGTATTTGCGCCAATCGCATCGGCTACTGAAGAGGTCAATGTTTACTCTTATCGCCAACCATTCTTGGTTGAGCCAATGTTTGACGAATTTACTAAGCAAACAGGTATTGTTGTTAACGTTAAGTTCTCAAAATCAGGCATTGCAGAGAAGCTTCTTCAAGAGGGTGAATACAGCCCTGCTGATGTTGTCTTAACAACAGATATTAGTCGCCTAGTTGAGCTTAGTAATAAAAAAGTAGTTCAAGCATTAGATAGCAAAGTTATCGAAGCTAACGTACCTGCGCAGTATCGTGATAGTGATAACGAGTGGTTCTCTCTAACACTACGTACTCGTAATGTTTACTCTTCACGCGATCGCATTGGTAAGCTAGGTTCTGATTTTGACTACAAAGATCTCGTTAAGCCTGAATATAAAGGCAAGATCTGTACTCGAAGTGGTAAGCACCCATACAACGTTTCTTTAGTTGCTTCTATGGTGGCTCATTACGGTGAAGCTGAAGCGAAAACATGGCTAGAAGGCGTAAAATCTAACTTAGCTCGTAAACCTCAAGGTAACGATCGCGCACAAGTTAAAGCGGTTAAAGAAGGTCTATGTGATCTAGCGCTAGGCAACAGCTACTACCTTGGAAAAATGGTTAATGATCCTAAACAAGTAAGCTGGGCTGAATCTGTTTACATTAACTTCCCAGGTCAAGAAGCTAATGGTACTCACGTAAACGTGAGTGGCATGGCAATGGCTAAACATGCTCCAAACCATGACAATGCTGTGAAGCTTATGGAATTCCTAACCGGTGACAAAGCTCAGCAAATGTACGCAGAAATTAACTATGAATACCCAGTAAAAGAAGGCGTTAAGCGTTCTGAACTTGTTGCTTCATGGGGTGAATTTAAAGCAGATACTCTTTCTTTAGAGAAAATTGCTGAAAATCATGCCATTGCTGTGAAGTTGCTGGATGAAACTAAGTTTGACCTGTAATACACTAGATGCACAAATGCATATGGATTTTTATATAGAATTAAGGCGTCTTTAAGGCGCCTTTTTAAGTTAATTAATGAAAGAAAACTACTCAATATTTAGAACCAGCAGTGCGCTATTAGCCGTACTGCTGGTTTTGCCAATTTTAGCCATTTTTTACACCAGTATCGATGGTGATAACGACCTGTTCGTGCATCTTATTGGCACTGTGCTACCTACCTATATCTCTAACACCTTTTGGCTAGTGTTTGGGGTGATGCTGCTGTCTTTATTGATTGGTATCCCTAGTGCTTGGCTTATGGCGATGTGTCGTCTTCCTTCTGAAAAAATTCTGCAATGGGCAATGGTGCTGCCGCTGGCGATGCCCGGCTATATTGTGGGCTATGTCTTTACCGATTGGTTTGATTTTGCCGGACCATTACAAATATTTTTACGTGACTTAACGGGCTGGGGACCGGGGGAGTACTGGTTTCCAGATATGCGCACTTTAGGCGGCGCTATTTGGGTATTGTCATTAGTCCTTTATCCGTATGTATATTTGCTATGTCGCGCAGCATTTATGGAGCAAAGCGTCAGTATTTTACAATCAGCTCGCTTATTAAAGTGCTCGCCTTGGCAAAGCTTTTGGCGAATTTCTCTGCCTATTATTCGCCCGTCCATTGCGGTGAGCTTATCTTTAGTGGCAATGGAAGCAATTGGCGATTTCGGTACTGTCAGCTATTTTGCGGTAAATACTTTAACCACCGCAGTGTTTGATACTTGGCTTGGTTATTCTAATTTAGGCGCAGCAGCTAAGATTTCAGCGATGATGTTATTGGTGATTATTTTACTCATCAGTGCTGAGCGTTATAGCCGCCGTAAACAAAAACTCTTTCAAAATCAATTTAATAGTCATGAAAGCTTTCGCTATGAACTACAAGGTTGGAAAAAGTGGGCTGCGGTAATTTGGTGTTGGTCAATTGTTGGCGTAGCGTTTATTTTCCCATTACTGCAACTGTGTTATTACGCTTATAGCTATTTTGAGCAAAGCTGGACCAGTGAGTTTTATCAATACGCAATCAATAGCTTGCAAGTCTCTGTATTAGCAGCCTTAATTGCATTGTTTATTGCCATTATTCTTAATTTTAATCAGCGTTTATCCGCCACTACGGGGAGTAGCATACTGGTTCGTATCGCATCTCTGGGCTACGCCGTACCGGGAACCGTGTTAGCGATAGGGGTAATGGTTCCGGTATTAACCGCGGATCACTTTATCAATGATATTGCTAAAATGATGGATTGGGGCAGGCCGGGGCTTATTTTCTCAGGCTCTATGTTTGCCATTGTTTTTGCATTTGTGGTGCGTTTTTCTGCGGTGGCAATTGGCACAGTAGAAAGTAGTATGAATAAGGTTTCTCCTTCGTTGGATATGGCGGCGCGAACCATGGGTTGTAATAGCACGCAAATGCTACGACGTGTGCATATCCCACTAATGAAGCGCGGTGCATTAATTGCCTTTTTATTAGTGTTTATCGAATCGATGAAAGAGTTAAATGCCGCATTACTGCTGAGGCCATTTAACTTTGAAACCCTTGCCACCTATGTATATAACTTTGCCTCCGATGAGCAGCTAGAAATTGCCGCGATGCCCGCGGTATTACTGGTGTTTGTTGGGCTTATCCCGTTAATTATCGTTAATCGTTCTTTGGAGCAAACTCACTAATGAGCCGCACTTTAGCCATTAAAGACCTTACTTGTAAGTACGAAGAGCAGACTGTTCTTGAGTCTTTGTCATTAACAGTAAAACAAGGAGAAATAGTGTGTCTTCTTGGTGCGAGTGGTTGTGGTAAAACCACCTTACTTAAAGCGATTTCAGGTCTATTGCCTTTAACTAAAGGCTATGTAGAGCTTAATGGTAACGTGATAGATGATGGCGAAAACTGGACACCGCCAGAGCAGCGCAATATCGGCATGATCTTTCAAGACTATGCGTTATTTCCACATCTCACTGTTGCGCAGAATATCTGTTTTGGCATTCAAGATTTATCGAGTGAGGTACAAAAACAGCGTGTTGACGAAATGCTGGAAATGGTTCATCTACAAAAATTAGGTGATCGTTATCCTCACCAATTATCAGGTGGTCAGCAGCAACGTGTTGCGATAGCAAGATCGCTGGCTTATAAGCCAGATCTATTATTATTAGATGAACCTTTTTCTAATATTGATACGCAAGTTCGTCATAAGTTAATTGCCCAGATAAGAAGTATTTTTAAGCAAGCGGGAGTGACCGCAATTTTTGTGACTCATAGCCGTGAAGAAGCGTTTGCTTTTGCCGATAAAATGGCGGTGATGAACAAAGGTGTAATAGAGCAATTTGGCACAGCCAGTGAGCTTTACCATAACCCTTCCAGTCGATTTGTCGCTGACTTTTTAGGTGGCGGCAGTTATCTTCCAGGGCAAAAGATGGAGTCGGATCTTTATCGAACGGCGCTGGGTATGGTGAGTGCGGTATCTAAACAAACAGAGATAAGCTCAGCTGCGTCTATTTTATTTAGGCCACAACATTTACAGTTGAGTGCTAATCCTGACGGGGCAACCCGGGTGTTAGAACAGCAGTTTATGGGAGATCACTTTCGCTATGTTATTGATGTGGAAGGGCACAAGTTGCTGTCTAGTTCTCTGGAGCAATTAGAGGTAGGTAGCCGAGTTGATGTCATCTTGATACCAACTCAGCTGTTAGCGTTTTAGGCTTATTGTGTTATATCAGTGCCAAGGGTTGCGGTAGTGAATACCGCGACTATCCAATCGTTTTAAGTCGACTTTTAAGCGAGATAAAAAGTCAGTCCACTGCTTATTATCAGCTTGTGTCCAACAAACTTCGGCAATGGCTTGCAGTCGTGGGTGCACCATATATTGCAGCTTCTGTTCATTATCAATTAACTCACACCACAGTCCCGCTTGAATCCCCCACACCTTTTTATGAATAGGATCGCTAGCTTCAATTTCTTGTAAAGGTTGATAGTGATAAGCGTGTTTTAACGGCGTAATGTTCGCCCAATAAAACCCTGATTCCGTATGATCAAACTCTTGCGCCATATCTAAATAGGTATATTGACCCGGCTGTAATACCACATCAAAACCTTTACGCGCACAGTCAATGGCCGCTTGTTCACTTTGCCATGAGTAAATCACTGTTTGTTGGCTTACCTTGCCACCATGTTGCGCCTCTTCCCAGCCAAGCATACGCTTACCTAGACTACTTAGTTTATTCTCAACATAACGAAGTAGGTGACCTTGTAGATCTTTTTCGTCGCGATAACCTTGCTCTTTCATCAAAGCTTGGCAGCGTGGGCTTTGTGTCCAAACACCTTCTGGTACTTCATCGGCGCCAATATGAACATAAGGAGCAGGGAATAATTCCGCTACTTCTTCAATGACCTTATCTAAAAATTGATAAGTGCCTTCAAGTGCCGGAGATAATACGTTGTCATTGTAGTGCTGAACACTGCGATAAACAGAGCGGTCATCACTGTCTAAAAGAAGGTGTGGCAGTGATTTTATTGCTGCGCGGCAGTGACCAGGAATATCAATTTCAGGAATAACGGTAATACCACGACGCTGAGCGTATATCACTACTTCTTTAATTTGCTTTTGTGTATAAAATCCGCCGTATTTAGATTGAATATGTCTAAATTGAGAGGTTAAAGGGAGATCTTTTGCTCGCCATGCACCAATGTCGGTGAGCTCAGGAAAGGCATTAATCTCGATTCGCCATCCTTCATCATCGGTAAGGTGCCAGTGGAAATGGTTATATTTGTACCTTGCTAGCTGATCGATGATTAACTTCACTTGCTCTATTTCGTGAAAATGCCTAGAGCAATCAAGCATCATGCCTCGATAGCCATAAGCTGGGCTATCATTGATCTGCACGCAGGGCACGCTATTATCATCATTAATGAGTTGCAGTAGTGAAGCGACGCCATAGCTAAACCCTTGTTCGCTATTAGCGTAAATACAGATCTTATTGTCTGAAACATCTAATTGATAAGCTTGATCTTCAAGCTTGCTGGCATATTTAAAACTGATTCGAGTCTGGCTTTGACCAAGACTAAAATATAACTCTTCTTTTGCTTCATACAGCCATAGAGCGGCTTCATTTGCCAACTCGGTTTCTATATAAAGACTTTCCCCTCGAGTAAACTCAAAGCTGCCAACTTTGAGTTCAAGCTGATTTGGTTTAGGAATAATTGCGATAGTTGCCGGCGTGACTAATTCGATTGCTGGTGGATCTGCTTGTGGATTCATCAATAGCAAAGGCATCACTTCAACGCTGTAATCACCTTGCGCACTTACTACAAATGCCTCTAGTATGCCATCGCATTGCAGTTGCAGTGGTGGGGTTGGCATTTCAAACTCAGTGGTCAACATGCCACATTGTTTAAGGTCTGGAAGATCGCTGAGAGTACAAAAACTGCCTACTTGAGAAAGAGATCCTACAGTGCAGCTTTGGCTATCTAAAAAACGTGTAATAGAGAAGTGCAGTTTCCAATCGTTGAGATCCACAGCCGACAGGTTGATGATAGATAAAGAAAAACGAGTGCGCTGATCGGTTTCGTTAACCACTTTTAGGTTAAGACGAAATAGGCTCATTATGAGTCTCCTAGTAATTCATTTGCTTTATTTGATAGGTGAGTTGTTAAGCTGAATAATTAACAACCGTATAAAGTCATTATTATGTTTGGATAAAAGTAGCCTCCTATGCAGGAGGCTAAAAAGAAAGGTTACACTTAACCTTCGTGCAAATAACAACGCACAAAATGGTTTTCTGATAATTGAGTAACCTCAGGGAGCTTCTCTTTACACTTGTCTGTAACGTGCAGGCATCGACCGGCAAATGGGCATCCAAAAGACTCAGGTGTCCACAAAGGTATTTCGCCTTTATTTCCCTTTAGTTTCTCATGAATAGATTTTGCCGGATCGGGCACTGCAGAAACCAATAACTGCGTATAAGGATGTTGAGGATTAGCGATGATCTCATCAGTATCCCCCCATTCCACCATGTGTCCGACATACATCACCGCAATGTCTTCGGCAATATAGCGAGCGGTCGCAATATCGTGAGTGATGTACAAAAGAGACATTTGTTTTTCAAACTTCATCTCTTCCATTAGGTTCAATACACCAGCACGAATGGACACATCCAGCATTGACGTTGGCTCATCGGCAAGGACTACCTCTGCACCCACTGCGATATTTCTCGCCAAATTCACACGCTGACGTTGTCCACCTGATAGTTGGTGGGGGAACTTTTCAGCAGTTTCTTTGGGTGGAATCAGTCCAACTTGATCGAGCAAATCATATACTCGCTCTTGCAATTCTTTCTTATTGCCACGAGTTACTTTCTTATGAATAAGCAGTGGTCGCGCAATATGATGAAAGATATTGTGGGTTGGGTTTAAAGATCCAAATGGGTCCTGCCAAACCATTTGCACACCTTCGCGGTAGTGCATTAGATCTTTTTTCTTGCTGATAGTTTGAATATCACGTCCGCGATATTCAATTTTTCCATTAGTAGGTGCGTACATTTTAGCTATCATTTTAGCGGTGGTGGACTTGCCTGATCCAGACTCACCGACGACAGCTAACCCGCGACTTTTGTACATTTTAAATGACACGTCGTTAATGGCGCGCATCATTGGGTTTTTTAGTGCATTACTACTGACAGGGAAGTCTTTAATTAAGTTCTTGCCTTCAATGAGTAATTCGCCTGTTGGTTTGCTCATATTACTTCTCCGAATACGTCCTGTTGGCCTTAACTGACTTTTTGCTGTGCAATAGGTTCACCAAAAAGATGACAGTTTGATAAACGCTGATTCTCAATTTCTCGTAGCTGAGTAGGTACTTTTTTACATATATCAGTTACTTGAGAGCAGCGCGCCTGAAAACGACATCCTTGTGGGATCTCTAGCAGGTTTAACGGACTTCCGGGAATACCCGTTAGCTTTGTTTTTGGCCCAGTAAGAGGCGGGAAAGAACTGCCTAGCCCTTGTGTGTAAGGGTGATACGGATTTTCCAATATCTGTTTTGCTGGTGCCACTTCGATGAGTTCGCCGGAATACATGATTCCGATGCGGTCTGAGAACTCAACCATTAGAGATATATCATGGGTAATGAATAATATAGAGAAACCAAACTCTTCTTTTAACGCATAAATCTTTTGTAAAATTTCGCGCTGAACCACAACATCAAGTGCTGTTGTTGGCTCGTCCATGATGATCATTTTTGGGTTAAGAGCTAGCGCAATTGCGATGACTAATCGTTGACGCATACCACCAGAAAATTGGTGTGGATAGTCACTTAAACGGCTTGGATGTATATCAACAATCTCCAAT
Organism: Vibrio sp. UCD-FRSSP16_30; assembly: GCF_001676025.1. Taxonomy (GTDB): domain Bacteria; phylum Pseudomonadota; class Gammaproteobacteria; order Enterobacterales; family Vibrionaceae; genus Vibrio. The sequence continues at coordinate 81,663 of NZ_LZFW01000002.1, read as the reverse complement.
AAGCCTTCAGCTCTTGTGATTGCTTGCTTACGAGTCATGTTGGTGTGATGCATTAATACATCACAAAACTGTTCTTCCATTGGCAGTACAGGATTTAGTGCATTCATGGCACTTTGGAACACCATTGACATCTGGCTCCAACGAAATGCCTGCATTTGTTGATCGCTGTACTGCAAGATATCTTCACCATTAAAGATCACTTCGCCACCGGTAATAAATGCGGGCGGCTTGTGCAAACGCATCAATGAAAAGGCGACGGTTGATTTACCACAACCTGATTCACCGGCTAGGCCAAATACTTCACCTGGGGCAATGTCAAAGCTGACGTTATTACAGGCTCTAACATCGCCAGAATCGGTAATGTAATCCACACAAAGGTTACGCACAGAAATTAATGGATTGCTCATGATTGCTCTCCTTGTGTTGATAGTTGATTAGGTGCGTTATCTGCTACAGGTTTACGCTCTTTCTTATCTTCTTGTGCCAGTTTTTTCCAGCGGCGCATACCTTTGTGAGAGCGAAGTTGCGGGTTAGCAATTTCATCAACGGCAAAGTTAAGCAGTGCCAGTCCTGTGACCAGTAGAGTTAGTGCCATACATGGTGCTAATAATTCCCACCAAGCGCCAATCAGCATAGAAGATGACGTTTGTACGTTGTACAACATGATGCCCCAACTGATGGTGTTAGGATCGCCCATTCCTAAGAAGGAGATAGTCGCTTCCATCATGATGGCGTACATCACTGAACCGATGAAACTTGCGCCAACAATGGAGATAAGGTTTGGCAGAATTTCCACAAAGATGATTCTCGCTGGAGATTCACCCAGTACTTCGGCGGCTTTAACAAATTCTTTTTCTCGTATGGCTAGAGTTTGCGCACGCACAACACGCGCTCCCCAAGCCCAGGAGGTGAGACCAATAATCAGTGCTATGGTGAATGGACCTGCCTCGCCAATAAATGCCGCCACAACAAACAGTAATGGATACTGAGGTATGACCAACATGATGTTCATGGCAGCGGTTAAAAACTCATCCACCTTGCCGCCAAAGTAACCGGCGGAAACACCAATAATAGTGGCAAGAAAACACACGGTTAAACCTGCGCCAAAACCAACAGCAAGGGATACGCGAGCTCCGTATGCAACTTGAGCCCACACATCACGACCCATACGGCTAGTACCTAGAACATGCTCGCCATCTTTCGACATTCTCAGCGTTCGGTTATCTGTTGCCAGATTTGTCGCCACCCAACCATCAGGATTTGACTGAGCCGCTTTTACTAAAGCTGCAGGGTATTCATGAGGATTACCAGTGCGTTTATCTGGCGCATGCTGAGTGATCAGTGGCGCGGCCAGTGCAATAAAGAGAAAGGTACTTAAAATTGCTACACCAATCATCGCAATCGTATTACCACGAATAAGCTTGAATATGTCTTTCATTTTATTTGCCTCCCTTACGTAGACGAGGGTCTAGTAGGACATACAACATGTCAGCAAGTAGGTTAAAGAACAGCATGAATAAGGTCATGATAAGCAGCTGACCTTGTAGAACTTGGTAGTCCCTAGCGGTAATCGCATTAAATAGAACCGTACCTAAGCCAGGGTAGTTAAAAATGATTTCAATGATCAACTGACCACCGATTGCCATACCCAGTGACATAGAAAGAGCAGTGACACTTGGCAGCAGTGCATTACGAGCAGCATAGTTAAATACTACGCGGTTTTCGCTAAGACCCTTGCCTTTGGCCATGGTGATGTAGTCTTCGGCCAATAGATTAATCATGTTGTTACGCATGTTGACCAAGAAGCCACCAATTTGTACTAATGAGGCACAAAATAGAGGTAAAACAGCGTGGTAGGCAACATTTTTAATAAATTCCCAGCTCGTCCAGTCCGGGGTAATACCGGCTGTATATGCGTATCCTGTTGGGAACCATTTAAGTCCGATAGCAAAGATAAACATGGCTAACATAGCGATAACCACTTGCGGTACAGCCTGAATGATGAGCATTCCTGGCGTAACGAAAGTGTCGTATTTGCTGCCTCGTTTCCAAGCAGCAAAAATGCCAAGCAGTGAGCCAATGGAAAACGATAAAATAACCGCAGTACCGGCTAGAAATAAAGACCAGCCAAATGCTCCGCTAAGTAGTTCGTTAACACTTAGAGGGTAAAATTTAATAGAAGTACCCAGCTCCCAGCTAAGAATACTTTTTAGATAAGTGATGTATTGAAGCCAGAGAGGGCCATCGACAAAACCAAGAAGCTGTCTCATCGCCTCGATACGTTCTGGTGTTACTTGGGCTGTTGCGTGAGCAAACATCATGGTAACTGGGTCACCTGGCATTGCTCGGGGAATAATAAAATTGATAGTAGCGGCTACTAATAGCGCTATAAAGTAGAACGACAGACGTCTTAGAAAATATCCCATACCTACACCTTAATTATCCGATTTATTGTCCGTATATCGAATAAAATCCACTCTTTGAGCGAAAAAATCCCTGACGTATGAACGCCATCATTATTGTGAATTTTAGAGGGGTGATAATGGCGCACTGCTGTGCGCCATTAAGAAGTCGAATTACTCGACAGGTTTTAAATCAAGTACGTGAAGTAAGCGCTCTGGAATACCAGCCCAAATATTTGGACGGCCTTTAGAGTTCTCTTCTGTCCACCAACCCGTGAAACGAGTGGTGTTGTATTGATAGTTGCTTGCACCAGATAGCACAGGAATAGTCACTTGATCTTCAGCGATGATCTTCTGAATACCGTGAGCAATTTCCATTTGTTTTGCTTTGTCAGCTGTTTTGTAGAAGCTGTTTAGCAAGTTATCTAGCTCTGCATTTTTGTAGAAGTGCATTGCAAAGCGAGGCATACCGCTACCGTCTTGCAGTGCTGAGTTATAAGCACTGTTCCAGTATAGGTGTGGATCCGCACCGTGGAAGTAGTTGGTATAAGCAACGTCATAGGTTGCATCAAGCATAGCTTGGTTGTATACCGCAAACTCAGGTGTACGAGCGCGAGACTTGATGCCTACTTCGTTCAATTGCTCAACTGATAGTTGAACGGTGTTGTTAAAGTCCGTCCAGCCATTTGGCGATTGAATGAGTAATTCAAAAGACTTACCAGATGGAGTTTCAACAAATCCATCACCGTTAGTGTCTTTAAATCCAGCTTCTTTTAGTAACTTCTTCGCGCCTTCAGGATTGTATGTATTGAATTTTTTGTACTCAGTATGAACTTTTTCGTCAGACCAAGCTTCAAATGCATAGCCAAGACCCGATGCGAAGTCATTCACTGTACCTGCGCCGTAAAACGCGATATCAATGATAGTTTGACGGTCGATTGCCATACCCATAGCACGACGGAAGTTCACATCAGTTAAAGCTTCATTTTTAGCTGGATCTGGGTTTTTAAAGTTCACAACTAGAGACTGAGTGCCTGCTGGCGGATACCAGTAACCGTGGTTCGGGTTGGCCGCTTTATAAGTGCGATCAATGTCAGGAATAAATGCCGACGTCCAATCTAGCTCAGAGTTAACGATTTTGCTTAGCAGTTGGTCATTGTTTGCAATTTGCGGAACACGCAGACAATCAACGTCTAGGTTATCGGCATCCCAGTAGTTAGGGTTTGCACACTGAATGTAAAGTTGAGGAGTAAAGGTATCAATTTCAGTGAATGGACCAGTACCGACAGGGTTTTCATTAGTGAAAGAAGTAGGCTCTTTCACTTTTGACCAGATGTGCTCTGGCACAACAGGCACTTTTGAAATTTCGTATGGTACGTTTGAGTTGCCTTCAGTAAGAGTGAAACGAACTTGATGATCGTTCACTTTCTCTACTTTGCTGACCCATTTGTTAATGCCTGTTTGGTCTAGTGCAGTATTAGATTCAAGTAGAGCGAAAGAGTAAACAACGTCATCTGCTGAGAATGCTTCACCATCAGACCACTTAACACCTTTGCGTATATCAAAAGTGACACTTTTTAGATCATCAGCCATCTTAAAGCCTTCAGCCAAACGCATCACTGGCTCATTGCCGTGCATTTCGTTGAAGATAACAAGTGGCTCGTAGATGAAGTCTGTCGTCGTACGAAGGTTTGTCGCAAGGTAAGGGTTAAAGTTGCGAACCATCGTTGGGTAGAAATCAGGTACGATAGTCAGTTCCGATCTTGCTATTGCAGGAGCAGATATTGCGGTAGCCGCAGTTGCGACGATTACTGTAGCAAGAGCTGTTTTTTTTATATTAGCAAGCATGGTATGTCCTTTGTCTCTGTTTGCTTTTATTAGTCAGTAACCAAATTTTGATTACTAAAGTTTACTGCTTATACAGTGTCACCCAACGGTTCTAATCTTTTATTGTGGGGTATAGATATGACCTAAGAACCCTTGAGTAGTTGTAGAATCAGTCTTCTAATGTATATCGTCAATTTACATTCCCGTTAAAAACGTCAAATCCAAGTGGGACGACGTTAAAAACGTTAAATCATTTAGATTTTTTGAATGATAAAAACGCGTTCAATGACCTGTTTTATTTGTGGGTACTGTCTGCATGTTAGTGCTTACTATTCTTTGATGGCTTTTAATTTAAAGCAATTTGCTGGTTTGTAGATAAGTGTGACTTGATGTGATAGGCAGTTGCTAACTTTATTTTCAGGTTAAAAATACAGCGCTGTGTTTGTTGTGATTTTGCTCGCATATTTACATATACACTGGTTAATAGGCTCAGTTTTAGCGGGATAAGATGACGAATTGACTATAAGTGCGCTCTTTTTTAACATTGTAAAATAAGAGCGTACCTACAGTTAACGCTGCAAGATGCATATTTGGTGATGAAGAGATTCTCTTAAGAAACTCTCTTTAAGAGACCATCCTTAAGAAACTATTTTTAAGAGACAATGGTTTGCAGTTGCTCTCTTAGCTCTAATAATTGCGCTCTCTGCGCATTATCATTATTACTATGAGTAAGGATGTAATCTAAAGAATTAAGCACGGTGCGCCAGCGAGGTGTCTTTGGTAGTGTTTCAACTCTTAGATACTTATCTAGGGTTCGAGTTTGCAGGGTGCTTCGATCTAAATAGACGCGCCATAAGCCGCTTTGTTCGGCAAAACCAAACTTAGTATTGCCCTGATGACTCTCCCAATACTCAAGAGCTTCTGACATACAATCAACCAATAGCTGACGCATATTTTGTTGTTTGTTTTCTTTGTCACTGTCGATCATCTCGACAAGACCGGCAAACTCTTCACCTAAGCCTTTCAGTTGCTGTAGTTGGGATTTATCTCCGGCAAAGGCATAACTTGCCAGAGCATCCAGCGCCACTTCAAGATTGTTGACGCGCTGAGTGGCGTCATCAAGATCAGGATTAAAGATAATCATGCCTTTAAGCCCCGTTTCTAGTGGCAGAGTAAAAATATCACTGGCGATGACTTGCTTTGTTTCAGCAACAAATAAATCAATATCAATACTACGGTGGGGCTGATCGAACTGTAGGTATTTGGGCGCGATAAACTCTTCTATCTGCGAACGTTTCATTTGCTCATTAGAGCGTTTAAATAGCTCCATAGCGCTTTTGTTAGCAAAGGTAATCTTATGGGCTTCATTAATGCAGATGATGGCCTCTGGAGTGCTTTCTAGCTGTTCAAGCAACTTAGATTGAGTATCTAGTAGCAAAGATTCCACTTTTTCTCGTTGGCTCAACTGCGTATTAAGGTAGTCATTCTCCAGTTTACGTTGTTCCGATAGGCTGGCATTGAGATGTACTTGAATACGCGCAGATAGCTCTTGTTTATTAAATGGCTTAACTAAGTAGTCATTTGCACCGCACTCAAAGCCTTTGATTTTGTCTTCACTTTGACTAAGGGCCGTCAGCATGATGATAGGCAGTTCGTTATGAGTATATAACTCACGTAAGTGCTTACACACCTCAAAGCCACTGAGTTCTGGCATCATGATATCTAATAATAAAATGTCGGGTTTGTCCTGAGCAATAAGATCAATAACCTGACGACCATTATTGGCGCTGATAACGCGATACCCAGCAACACGTAAAAAGCTTTCTAGAATGTTAAGGTTTACCGGTTCATCATCGGCAATCATGACCAGTTTGCCATCAGGATTATGTGGCTGAATAGGAGTGTCTTCTGCAAAAGAGAGAGTTTGTCGAGTGTAATGCGTAGTATCTGATTCGCTATTAAATTCTTGTAATTGCTGAGCGCTTGCCAGAGGTAAGCGAAGGGTAAAGGTAGTCCCTAGCATCGGCTGGCTAGTGACACTGAGTTCCCCCTGCATAATTGAGATTAATTGCTTGCTGATGGATAAACCAAGCCCAGTTCCCTGCTGATAATTTGATGAGTTACCTTGAATCAGTGGCTCGAAAATATGCTCAAGATCGTCCTCTGGAATGCCTGAGCCAGTATCAATGATTTGGATCTTCAGTTGCTCACCATCTTGCTCAGCGGTAAGGATGATTTTACCTTCTGGGGTAAATTTCATCGCATTCCCCACTAGGTTGTAGAGAACCTGCTCAAGCCTTTGAGAATCGGCGCTGATCATAGGTAAGCTATCATCAATTTGATTAATAATGCGCACGGGCTTTTTATCAATAAGGTGCTTAGATAACTCGATGACTAAACGTGATGCCGAAGATAGTGACACCGCCACTGCTTGCAGTTTAAGTTGGCCGTATTGCATCTTGTGATAATCCAAAAGATCATCGACTAAATTAGACAGCCTATGGCCACTATTGATAATAATTTCTAGCTGATAACGCTGCGATGAAGGGATGCTACCGTGCGCCTCACCAATGATTGCCTGAGCCACACCTATCATGCCGTGCAGAGGTGTTCGAAGTTCATGTGAGGTAGTAGCAAGAAACTCATCTTTGAGTTTATCGGCTTGCTGCAACTCTTTATTTTGTGTCGCAATGGTATTTAGGTTGTAAGCCAGTTCAGTATTTTGCTGATTGATTAACTCAATTTTCTCTCGAATAGAGCGTTGCATTCGCTCAAAGCTCACCGCCAGTCGACCTATTTCATCTTTACGCCCAGTCCCTTCGACGGTTTCAATTAGATCTCCGGCTGATATTCGCTCTGCAGCCCAAGTCAGCTTTAATAAGGGGCGGGTTATAAAATTGGCTAAGTAGTGCGAGCCAATAACGATAACGATCACCGCGCTGCATATAATGATTAAAAACAAAGAATACAGTTTGTTTACGCGATCAAAAGCAACTTTTTCTGGTGTTTCAACGATCACGGCCCACTTTAAATTGTGCACCTTGATGGGGGCGTATGCCGCAATCATATTTTGATTGGCGGCATTGGTATAGGTTTCTACTTGTTCTATACCTTGCAGAGCTTTAGAGGCAACGGAGAGGCTTTTATCTACTTCTTTATCTAGAGTCTGCACTAGTAATTTATTGGATTGATCAATTAGAGAGATGCTTGGGTGATAGTCACTATCAACATCGATAAGGTTGGTTAGTGCCGACAAAGGCAAGCGAAAGAAAGCGTAACTGTGCAAGTACTCTTGTTGAATGATGGGAGCTGCAAACCAAGCAAACTCTTTATCGTCAGAGCGATCTAACCCTTTTGAAAAACCACTCATTAGCACAATTTCGTTGTATTCATCTAAGGTGTCTTTTTGGGATTTAACGTGCTGTTTCAGTCGTTTAAATAAAAGCCCGAGTTCACTGTCGCGATAAGGACCGGTTTCTAAATTGGTGGAGTAGTATCTGTTTTTTTGTACTGAATAAGCGACATTACCCTCAAGATCCACTAGAGCAATATCATCAAAATCTGAGCGTTCTAAAAGGCTTTTATAAGTGGAATGGTAGCGAGTATGTAATAGGCGATAGCGATTGACACTTTGGTGGGTCAGGGTGCCTTTTTTCGTTTGTGTATTGACTTGATCACCAGAGCCTAAAACGTATTTTTGCTGACCAATATGTCGCGACTGTTCCAGACTTGGCCCTAGCCGCCTAAAAGAATCAATCAACCCGTAAAAACGTCCACCACTGGCGTAGGCAAGCTCAGAATGGACAAAGCCAATCACTTCAGAATCGAGGCTTTTTATATAAGCGGTGACCTTATTTGTCGTACCATCTCTCATTGAGGTGAGATAAGTCGTACTTTGCTCTTCAAGATCTTCAATGTGAGATTGAAGGAAAAAGAATGCGATAAGTAGCATTGGCACAAGGCTAACGAATAAAAAAGCCCCCATTAAGGTGCTTTTAAGGCGCTTAAACTTTGGGTGTGAATGACATTTTGACATAGAGTACGAATTCAAAGCCTGATAAAAAAATCATCAATCTTGAAATGTACTAGTCAAATAGAGCGAGGCAAGCAAAGCCTTAAAAAAGCGTGTTGCCTCACACAGTTTTATTTGTTTGCGCTGTAGATTGTAAACTTATTGGTTTTATCTACAGTGACGCACTGACCAAAGGCTTTTTCAATAATTGGTGGGTATTTCAAGAAGCTATTTGCCACAATGACTAATTCGCCTTTGCGAGAAAGATGTGCCGGTGCTTGTTGAAGTAATGTTTCTGTCGCGCTGTAGCTGGTATCTAAACCAGAATGGAACGGCGGATTACTGATAATAAATTGGTAGTCACTACTTGCTTGTGAATAAACATCAGTCGCAAATACATGCCCTTTAATGCCATTGGCTTGCAGAGTGCGTTTAGTTGATTCAACAGCGAACGCGCTGACATCACACATCTCTAGTTCAATTTCAGGGTAGCGCAGTGCCATGGCCGCACCAATAATGCCTGCGCCACAACCAAAGTCTAAGACCTTACCACGCAGTTTAGGCAAGTTAGCAAGCAGCAGTTTAGTGCCTAAATCAAACTCACCATGGCTAAATACGCCCGGTAGGCTTTGTACTTCTAGAGAGGTACCTTCCAGTTCAACTTGGTAAGACTTGAAGTAGCGATTTAAATCAAACTGAGCTGGAGGGGTTTGGCTGATACCCATATAAAATGAACAGCGTCTAGCTGAGTCATATTTATTGATAGGGCCAAAGTCCTTGAACATTTTCTCGATGCTTTTCACACCAGAGCGATTTTCTCCCACCACGACTACTTCGGTTTCTGGTGCCAGTTTACTGAGCATCATATCCAGTAGGTACTGGGCTTCACTTTTGGCTTTAGGCCAGTAAAGAAGTAGCAGGTCAGCTTCTACATTGTTGTTAAATTCCACCCCAAATTGGCAATCAACGCCACTGCGCTGCATTTGTTGGTAGTAACCGTAGTGAGAGGTAAATACCGTTACCGATTGCGCATGTTGCTGTAGCTGTTTAGGAAACTGATCTTCAGCTTCACCTGCGATGACTACTTTCTTTCCGGCAAAGGAAGCAAGTTGACGTTCGGCTATTTGACTTGGGGCAGTGTAGACACTCATATTTTACTCTTACTAGTTATTATCTTGCTTATCAAGGAAGTCGTTAAACTCCTCTTCATACATGTTAAACAATACCATGGTGATGGCAAAGATAAGCGGGCCGTAGATTAAACCAATTAAGCCAAAGACATGCAAACCGCCAAGCAAAGAAAAGAAGATCATTAGGGTATTCATGCCCGCGCTTCCCTGCATAAGCAGAGGACGCAGAATATTATCAATCGATCCTACAACCGCTACAGACCAGATCAGCAAGAAGATTGCCCAACCCGTATCACCGGTTAACAGTAAATACAAACAAGCTGGAATCCAAATTAGCGCGGTCCCTATCACGGGGATAAATGAGGCAAAGCCCATCATGGTTCCCCAAAATAGCCCCGGGAATCCTACCAACCACATCGCAAAGCCTCCGGCTAAGCCTTGCGCAATCGCAGTCAAAAATGAGCCCATCACCGCAGACTTAGAAACTTGCTCAATCTCATTGAGCAAGCGGTCTTCTTGTGAGCGCGATAGAGGAAGGATATGACGCATTGAACTGATGATTCGGTCGTGATCGCGCAATAAGAAAAATAACACAAACAACATCAAGCCAAAATTCATCAAGAAGGTGGTTGCGCTGCCTACCACTGAGGCGCTAATGCCAACCAGATTAGAGCCAAAGGTGCTTGCCCATTGCGCGACTTTTTGTGCAACTTCCGTTGGATCTAACGAATCAAAAGGAAGATAAGTATTGGCAAAGGCCAGTGCTTTTACCACATAAGGCTGTGAGAATAGAGCTTGTACGCCGCCATCGGTGACCCAATGATAAACACTCTGTGAGAAGGATGAACCTTGCTGAATGATTGCCGTAAACACCAGTAGTAAAGGAATGACAATGATAACCGTGAGAATCAAACATGACAGCAGCGCGGTTAGATTCTTCATGGTGGGCAGTTTCTTTTCAAGATATTCATGAATAGGGAATATCAGTAAAGAGATGATAAATGCCATAACAATGGAATTCACATACGGCCGAATTAATGTGAAGCAGGCATAACCGGCAAGCAACAATGCAATGATTAATAGCCACTGGCTAGAGGTAAGCTGAATTTTTTTAGGCACTTTAGGCGGACCATTAATAGCGTTTGTGATGATAAATCATAACGTTATGCAACTGGAATCGCTACAAATAAAAAAGGAGCCAACGGCTCCCTTTCACATATCTTTCAGATAATGCGATTAAAATTACTGCGCAAGAGCGGCAAAACAGCGATCGGCTGCAGCTAGTGTCAGCTCAATGTCTTCATTGCTATGAGACAGTGAAGTGAAGCTGGCTTCAAATGCTGATGGTGCAAGGTATACGCCTTCATCTAACATCAAGTGGAAGAAGCGCTTGAAGCGTTCTACATCGCATTTAGCCACATCTTCGTAGCAAGTAATTTCGCTTTGATCGGTAAAGAAGAAGCCAAACATGCCACCAACTTGGCTAACAAACAGTGGAATACCGTGCTTGTCAGCGCATGCTTTAAAGCCTTGAGCAAGCTTGGCGGTAATCTCATTTAGGCGCTGTTCATTACCATCTTGTGCAAGCTGGGTAAGGCAAGCGTAGCCTGCAGCCATAGCGATAGGGTTACCAGAAAGCGTCCCCGCTTGATAAACAGGACCGGTTGGTGCGATGTATTGCATGACTTCTTTACGGCCACCAAATGCGCCAACAGGCATGCCGCCACCAATCACTTTACCTAATGTTGTTAGGTCTGGTTTTACGTTGTAATGACCTTGCGCGCAGTTTAGTGCCACACGAAAACCTGTCATCACCTCATCAAAAATAAGCAATGCGCCGTTTTGATCGCAAATTTCTCTTAGGCCTTGGTGAAAACCAGCAACCGGTGGAATGCAGTTCATGTTGCCAGCAACGGGTTCAACGATAATACAAGCAATCTGTTGTGGGTTGGCATCAAATAGAGCTTGTACAGATTCTAGGTTATTGAAAGTCGCTGTCAGGGTGTGTTTAGCAAAGTCTTCAGGTACACCCGGAGAGCTTGGCTGACCTAATGTTAGAGCGCCAGACCCTGCTTTTACTAGCAAGCTGTCAGCGTGACCATGGTAACAACCTTCAAATTTTAAAATTTTGTCACGACCTGTGTAACCACGCGCTAGACGAATTGCACTCATGGTCGCTTCAGTACCTGAGCTCACCATGCGCAATTGTTCCATAGACGGCACAAGAGAAGAGACTAGCTTAGCCATGTTTATTTCAAGTTCAGTTGGCGCACCAAAGCTAAGACCGCGTTGCGCCGCTTCCACAACTGCATCACGAATTGCAGGGTTGTTATGACCAAGGATCATTGGTCCCCATGAACCGACGTAATCAATATACGCTTTATCATCAGCGTCATAGATTCGAGAACCATCAGCGCGCTCGATAAAAAGTGGAGAACCACCAACACCATTAAAGGCACGTACTGGAGAGTTTACGCCGCCAGGGATAATATCTTGGGCTTGCTGATAGAGTGCTTCTGATTTGCTCATTAGAGAATCCTTGCTAATTGAATCGCATTTTTGGAAATGACAGCATTGTAATAAATATTGCGCACATGTCTAACGCTTGTGTCGCACTATTGCTCTAAGTGTAACGATTCACTTTACGTCAAAAGATGACAATACTTGAACACTTTGCTCAGGTATTACATAATCACCAGATCAAAATGTCTACTGACTAGTAGCAACATCGAATAATAGAGAGGTCTCGGTGAGCGAATTAAATGTCCCTTTGAATTTTTCTGACGCGGCAGCTGCGCGCGTAAAGGTATTAATTACAGAGGAAGAAAACCCAGAGCTTAAACTACGTGTATATATTACTGGCGGCGGTTGCAGTGGTTTTCAGTATGGTTTTACCTTTGATGAAAAGGTAAACGATGGTGATTCTATTATCGTAAAAGATGAAGTCACTTTGGTGGTTGACCCTATGTCTCTGCAATACCTAATTGGTGGCACTGTGGATTATACTGAAGGTCTGGAAGGCGCACGCTTCTTTATTGATAATCCGAATGCTTCAAGTACTTGTGGTTGCGGGGCTTCATTTAGCGTGTGATCCTAACCTCAGAAAGAAGCGGCAATTAACGGTACACTTGTTATATAAGAGTGTGCCGTAAGCAACTAAGCAAGGTCGCCAGTTGCTAATTAAAAGGATTTAATTATGCCGTTAAGAAAGACGGGGCAACTCTTTGCCCAGCGTCCTTGGATTATCTCACTGATTCTGATCGTTATTATTTGTGTTTGGCTTTTTGCCGGCATCTTTCCATTTCAATCCTCTTCTGATTCTTCTACCGACTCATCTGATAAACAAGTCACCGCTACTGAGCGCCATGTTCCATTAGCCAAAGTCGTCGTTACCCAATTTGAAGCTCAACCTGTAGCCCGAAAAATCGATCTCTATGGACGAACTGCACCTAATCGAGATATTGAATTAAGCGCTGAATTGGACGGCTCTATTAATGGGATCAAAGTTCGTAAAGGCGATGTCGTTAAGCGTGGGCAAGTGATTGCCACTATCGATAAAGGCGATCTTGATATTTTACTGGATCGCGCCAATGCCTTATTGCGAGTAAAGCAAAAAGAATTTAATGCAGCCACTTCTCTTAGAAAGCGCGGTTTACAAAACGAAGTCGAGTTTACTAAAGCCGAAGCGGAACTGGTGAATGCCAAAGCAACGGTAGCAAATGTTAAATTAGGCCTGCGATATAGCGTCATCCGCGCCCCTTTTTCGGGAGTGATTGATCGCCTATATGTAGAGCTCGGCGATTATGTCGCTCGCGGTGACAAGGTTGCTCACCTGATTGATCTTAATACCTTAGTGATTGAAGCCGATCTTAGTGAGCGTCATATTCAGGGCGTGCAAAAAGGGCAGACTGCCAATATTACTTTATTGGGCGGTGAACAAATTCAAGGAACATTGCGTTATATTTCTCGAAACTCGTCTTTAACCACTAATACTTTCCCAATAGAAATTGAAATTGCCAATAAAGATCAAAGGCTTCCTTCTGGCGTCAGCGCAGAAGTTGAGTTGGAGCTAGATACACAAATGGCGGTCATGGTGACGCCAGCCATGTTAGCGTTGGATGAAAGCGGTAATTTAGGGGTGAAAACCTTACAGGATGACCATATTCACTTTGTTGGCATTCAAATTGTGAAAGCTGAAAAGGAAGGGGTGTGGCTAAGCGGTTTAGGTGAGCGCGTGGACATTGTGACTAAAGGCCAAGGCTTTGTTCGTGATGGCGATCCTGTTATCGCAGTAAGGCAATAGGGAGCAGATTATGTACGCAATTATTGAAGCGGCGCTGTCTCGCTCTAGAACCGTTCTAACTCTGCTAGTCATGCTCATTATTGCTGGGGTTTATACCTATATCACCATCCCCAAAGAATCCAGCCCTGACATCACCATTCCTATTATCTATGTTTCTGTTGGCCATCAAGGCATTTCCCCTTTAGATGCTGAGCGCATGTTAGTGCGTCCAATAGAGCAAGAGCTGCGATCCATTGAAGGGGTTAAAAAAATGACCTCTATTGCATCGGAAGGACATGGCTCGGTCACATTGGAATTTGTTGCCGGAAGTAATTTAGATAAGGCAATGACCGATGTTCGAGAAGCGGTTGATTTAGTCAAATCCAAGCTACCTGATGGCAGTGATGATCCTACTGTTAACGAAGTCACTTTAGCCAGTGAACAACCGGTATTGTCGGTGGCGTTATATGGCACTGTGCCAGAGCGAACCATTGTACAAATTGGGCGTCAGATCCAAGATAAATTAGAAAGCTATAAGCAAATCTTAGAAGTCGATATTGCCGGAGATCGCGAAGATATCGTTGAGGTTGTGGTCGATCCTTTGCTTATGGAAAGCTACGGTTTAGATCAAGGTGATATTTATAATCTAATTGCCGCCAGTAACCGAGTGGTTGCCGCCGGTTTTGTCGATACTGGCTATGGACGATTCTCTGTAAAAGTCCCTTCTGTATTTTCATCATTAAAAGATGTTTTAGAGTTGCCAGTAAAAGTGGATGGCAAACAAGTGATCACCTTTGGCGATGTCGCGTCTGTGCGCCGCTCTTTTCGAGACCCTGAAAGCTTTGCTCGATTAAACGGCGAAAGCGCTGTGGTACTCGATGTTAAAAAGCGCGCCGGTGAGAACATCATCGAATCAGTTAATATTGTCAAAGCGGTACTAGCCGAAGCTCAAAAAATGCCTGAATGGCCGAGTAATTTACTGGTCAAATACACTTATGATGATTCAAAGAATGTCGATACCATGTTGACTGATCTACAGAATAATGTGTTATCGGCGATTATTTTGGTGGTGATTGTCATCATCGCTATTTTAGGTGTGCGCACCGCGTTACTGGTCGGAATATCCATTCCTGGTTCATTTTTGACTGGGTTACTAGTCCTGTCTATTTTTGGACTGACGGTCAATATAGTGGTGCTATTTTCGCTGATTATGGCGGTAGGTATGCTGGTGGATGGTGCCATAGTGGTGACGGAATTTGCCGACCGAAAAATGCAGGAAGGGGTCGCTAAAAAAGAAGCGTATCGCGATGCTGCTAAGCGTATGGCTTGGCCTATAACCGCTTCAACGGCAACCACATTAGCCGCGTTTGCCCCATTACTATTCTGGCCAGATACCACTGGCGAGTTTATGAAGTATTTGCCTCTGACCTTGATTGCGACACTGAGCGCATCCTTGGTTATGGCTTTAGTTTTTGTTCCTGTTTTAGGCAGCTTAATCGGTAAGCCGCAGTATATGAATCCGGTAAATCAGAGCCGAATCAAACAGCTACATGATGGTGATTTCACCCAAGCTACTGGGTTCACTAAACTTTATTATCACACTCTTGCTGTGGCGATTAGACACCCATTAAAAGTGCTACTGAGTGCCATTTTACTGGCAATTGCAGTGGGTTTTTCTTATAGCAAAGCGGGGTTAGGCGCAGAGTTTTTCCCTGAAGTTGATCCGCCTTATTTCAATATTAAAGCACGCTCTTACGGCGATCTTTCTATTGTTGAAAAAGATCATATTATGCGTGAACTAGAGCAAGTGCTCATTGGTCATCCTGAGCTGGAAAGTGTTTATACCCGAACAGGTGGTCAAGATGAAATCGGCACGATACAAGTGACTCCTGTTGATTGGCAAGATCGCCGACCAATAAAAGACATTATTGAAGAGTTGCGTAGCCAAACCGATCAATTTGCTGGCGTTGAAATTGAATATAAGTTTCCTGATGCTGGACCTCCGGTTGAGAATGATCTGGTGATTGAAGTGACTGCGCGTGACGCTCATTTAATTGATGCATCAGCAAAGAAAATACGCCTGTGGGCTGATAGCAATCCAGCATTAACCAATGTCAGTGATAACTCGAGTAAAGAAGGAATAGATTGGACCATAGATGTTGATCGCGCAGATGCGGCTCGCTTTGGCGCGGATGCATCACTGGTTGGCAACACAGTGCAATTTGTGACAAATGGCTTGAGAGTTGGGGATTACCTGCCTGATGATACCGATGATGAAGTGGATATCTTGGTGCGTTACCCAGAAGATAAGCGAGATATTGGCCGCTTTGATGAGTTACGAGTCAAAACTGCCCTTGGCTTAGTGCCAATTACTCATTTTGCCAGAGTAAAGGCCGAACCCAAGCAAGATACGATTAACCGCTTAGATGGTACGCGGATTGTTAATATTGTCGCAGATATGAGTGAGGGTTATAACCTTGCAATAGAGCTACCAAAAATTGAAAAAGCGTTACAAGCGCTTGATTTACCTGATGGGATTAATGTCAGCATCAAAGGGCAGAATGAAGAGCAACAAAACTCATCTAACTTCCTACAATCTGCATTTTTAGCCGCCTTAGCCGTGATGGCGCTGATTTTGATCACCCAGTTTAATAGCTTCTATCAGGCATTATTAATCTTGAGCGCAGTGCTGTTTTCGACCGTAGGTGTTTTTGCCGGTTTATTATTATTCCAACGCCCGTTTGGCATTGTCATGTCAGGTATTGGTGTTATCGCGTTGGCGGGGATTGTGGTCAATAACAACATAGTATTGATTGATACGTTTAATCAATTGCGTCGCAGAGGATTATCTAAAGAAGAGGCGATACTGCGCACCGGAGTTCAGCGCTTACGTCCAGTGATGTTAACTACTGTGACGACGATTCTTGGACTCATGCCTATGGTGCTACAAACCAATGTCGATCTGATTAATCAGAAGATAGAGATAGGCGCACCAAGTACTCAATGGTGGACTCAGCTTGCTACCGCTATTGCTGGAGGGTTAGCGTTTGCTACGGTACTGACCTTGGTATTAACGCCATGTCTATTGATGTTTGGGCGAAGCAAAGTAGAGCCTAGGAGTTAATCTCTAGGCTCTACTTTGTACTTTATTGGGATTGTTAGCAGGGTGAGCTAATCTTTTGCCGCCGTGAGTAAGTATTGATAACGTTGCAACTCACCTAAGCGCTGGCTGGCAATTTTCATAAAGGCTTTCTTCTTATTACCACTTAAGGACTTAGCTTCTGGCAGTTTCACCGTACGCGGGTTTTTGTGTATGCCGTTAACTAAAAATTCGTAGTGTAGGTGAGGGCCGGTTACACGACCGGTGCCGCCAAGGGTGCCTATGGTTTGCCCTTGTTTTACTCTTTGCCCACCTTTCACTGTGCGTTTTTGCAGGTGTAAGTACTTCGTAATATAAATATTGCTGTGTTTGATAAACACGTAGTTGCCATTAAATTGGTTATACCCAGATTTTAAAACAACACCATCACCAGCAGAATAAATAGGAGTACCGACAGGTGCGGCGTAATCAGTACCTCGATGAGCGCGGACTTTCCCTGTTACTGGGTGGCGTCGATTAGGGTTAAAGTTTGAGGTAACACGGCGAAAATCAACAGGAGAGCGCAGGAAGGCTTTTTTCATCGCACGTCCTTTATCATCGTAATAGTTGCCGCTGTCTTCATCAAAAATGGCTTTGAACGTTTGCCCTTGGTTGGTGAACTGCGCGGCTAAAATACGTCCTCGTCCTACAAATTCCCCTTCGACGATGTTTTCTTCAAATAACAGCTTAAAACTATCATTAGGGCGAATATCTAATGCAAAATCGATATCCCAGCCAAAAATCCCGGCCACACTCATAATTTGATTTGGCGTTAGTTGTGCGCCAATTGCAGCATTCCAAAAGCTAGAGGTAATGTTAGCTTGAGCGTAGTTAAGTTGAGTATTGACTTCTTTTGTATCGGTAACTGCCTTGAACTTGTCACCTTCTTTTACTGCTTTAAAGGTTTCATAAGGGCTGATTTGGCGCTGCAGTTGAATTAGGTTGTTTTGTTCATCATAGCCAAACACCAGCTCATCATTTGGGCGCAAGCGAGACAATTGCTTGTTAATGGCTTTGTCACTGCTCACCATATTATGCAAAAGGCGCGGCGATAAGCCTAAGCGTTTAAATAGCACGGAAGCACTTTCGCCAGAGCGCACTTTATGAGTTTCCCAACGCATGATCACCATTGGGCGCAGTTGATCGGTTGGTGATAGAGCCTGAGTGTTGATCTCCAATGGGTATTGGCGACCGACTTGATAATTGTTTTCTTGTTGGTGCAAACTGCTTGGGGTGGGGAGTAAAAATAGTGCAACCACGATGAGGGCACTAAAACAGCAGATTAACGCTTTATGTAAGAGGGGTAAACGTTGAAAAATAGTCAGCATATCCCGATTCATTCATTAATCAGTGAAAAAAATGTCTTTGATTAGTCTAACTGCTTTCAAAACTAATCGCTATTCAAGTACACTGTCGAAAACTATTTTTTCCTGATTTTGTGGGAGCAAACCAATATGGCAAGTTTTGAAGCTGCTTTAGCTGAAATCAAACGTGGTGTTGAAGAATTAATACCAGAAGCTGAACTAATCGCGAAGCTAAAAGAAGGTCGTCCTTTACGTATCAAGTTAGGTGCCGATCCAACAGCACCAGATATCCATCTTGGTCACACAGTTATTCTTAATAAACTGCGTACATTCCAAGATCTTGGTCATGATGTGACCTTTTTGATTGGTGACTTTACCGGTATGGTCGGTGACCCTACGGGTAAAAATACGACTCGTCCACCTTTGACTCGTGAAGACGTATTACGTAACGCTGAGACATATAAAGAGCAAGTATTTAAAATCCTTGATCCAGCTAAAACCAAGATTGCATTTAACTCTGAGTGGTTAGGTGAGCTAGGTGCTGAAGGTATGTTGCGTTTAGCATCAAACCAAACCGTTGCTCGCATGTTAGAGCGTGATGACTTTAAAAAGCGTTATGCTGGTGGCCAACCAATTGCTATCCATGAGTTCATGTACCCACTGTTACAAGGTTATGATTCCGTTGCGATGGAAACTGACGTTGAGCTAGGTGGTACCGATCAGAAGTTTAACCTTCTTATGGGGCGTGAGCTGCAAAAAGCACACGGTCAAAAACCTCAAGCTGTTCTTACTATGCCACTTCTTGTCGGCCTTGATGGTGAGAAGAAAATGTCAAAGTCTGCACATAACTACATTGGTGTGAGTGATATCCCAACAGAGATGTTTGGTAAAATCATGTCTATCTCTGATGTATTGATGTGGAGCTACTATGAGTTGCTGTCTTTCCGTCCTTTGGCTGAAATTGAGCAATTTAAAGCGGATGTTGAAGGTGGTAAAAACCCTCGTGATGTGAAAATCCTGCTAGCTAAGGAAATCATCGCACGTTTCCACTCAGAAGCGGATGCAGAAGCTGCCGAGCAAGAGTTTATCAATCGTTTCCAAAAAGGAGCAATTCCTGATGAAATGCCTGAATTTGAATTCGAAGTAGGCCGCCCAGTAAGCAACATCATGAAAGAAGCTGGCTTATGTTCTTCTTCTTCAGAAGCGATGCGTATGGTTAAGCAAGGCGCGGCCAAAATTGATGGTGAAAAAATCACTGACAGTAAATTTGTACCGCAAGCTGGAACCTTTGTATTCCAGGTTGGTAAGCGTAAATTTGCTCGTATTACCTTTAAATAAGGTATCTTGTAAGTATTGATTAATAGGCGTCTTTTAGGCGCCTTTTTTTATGCGCTTAACTTGTGAAGTCGCGCATGCTTTTGCTATATTACCTGTCGCTGGGGTAGCCCAGTTTTTTGGAGAAAATTATGAACACTACCGACCATCCTCCTAGTATGAAGGGAGAAAAATAACTCACTGTCGGTACGCTCGTTGTTCGTTCCTATCTGTAGTGATAGAGAGCGTTTATCCTTTCCTTTAAATATTCTCCTGTTTTTCTCCTAACTTCCTAGCCGTTAATAACACAGAAATCGCCTCGATTTTCTGCGGTGAAGCTCGTGTGTTATTCGATGGTCGTTACCCCATTTATATCAGCTTATATCGAGCTGATGTCGACACAGCTAATCGGGAGATTCGCCATGACGGTAATGAACACAACTCTTGCTCACGACATTGATTCTTATTCTCGTGAGGAAATTTGCGCTGCCACCAGTGCATTTTTGAAATACGATCAAAAACAACAGGTTAGCCTGCTACAAGTGATGCCGATGGAAGAGGCGGTAGGCATTTTGAATCAATGCTCTGTCTCTTTTGTTCAATACATTATCTCTGAGTTAGAGCTGATTGGAGAGGATGTATTGGCTCGCCATTTTGCTCATCAACTTGGTTTTATTCGCTCAGAGGCGGAGCCTCATAAAGGCTACCTTTCGACTAGCGTTATGGCGCATGTACGCCAGCGTATTGGTTGGATTATTGGCCTGGCATTAATGGGGATAGTTTCAGGGCTGATCATTGCAAGCTATGAAGATACTTTGAGCCAATTGGTTTTATTAGCGATTTATATGCCAGTGATTGCCGCTGCGGGAGGCAATACAGGTACTCAAGCCGCGACTTTGGTCATACGAGCATTGGCCACCGGCGAGTTAAAGAAAAGACAATGGCTGTCAGTTCTTTGGAAAGAGAGCCGAGTTGCGCTGTGCATTGGCTTTGTGATTGCGATTGTGATTGTCGGTAGAATATTACTGTTTAGCGATGGCGTTTCAACGGGTGGGCATGATCTGAATATTATTGCACTGGCAATTGCTATCGCCTTGTTTATTCAGATTTCAATCTCGACAACCTTAGGGGGAATTTTACCCATTATTGCCCGTGCCTTTAAACTTGATCCTGCGGTATTAGTGAGCCCGGTACTCGCTTCGATTGTCGATATATCGGGGATGTGGATCTATTTTAGTATCGTAAATTACTTCTTAGGTTTAGCGTAATGATAAAGGGCTCTATTGATAGAGCCCTTGATGTCATAAATGCTATTCA
The DNA here is from genome assembly GCF_001676025.1 of Vibrio sp. UCD-FRSSP16_30. Taxonomy (GTDB): domain Bacteria; phylum Pseudomonadota; class Gammaproteobacteria; order Enterobacterales; family Vibrionaceae; genus Vibrio. The sequence continues at coordinate 60,936 of NZ_LZFW01000002.1, read as the reverse complement.
GCTATTCAATTATACAGTTATTGAATATTCACCTACTGAGTCACCAGTGAATGGTAGAGTGATTTTTCAAAGCGAGTAATAGCCGGCTCAATTTTCTTTCTAGCTGGCTCTGGGTGATAGTTACTCACAAACTGTACGAACGTATATTTAATCTTGCCGTGTTTGTTATAGGTGTAACCCACCATATTGTGACTGCCAAATAGCGACCCACTTTTACCCTTGATGCGGCCTTTAATTGGTAACCTTTGCATACTTGGTCTGTATTTTAATGTCCCATCCATTCCCGATGTTGGAAGCAGGCTGATAAGGTGCAATTGCTGATCATGTTGTTTGATGTATTGCATGACCTCCATCATCACCTTAGGGGAGATTCGATTGTTGCGAGACAAGCCTGAGCCATCTTCAATAATAGCGTTGCCAAGATCGATATTGGCTTGCTGCTTCAAGATTTCTCTAACCGCCGATGTACCACTATTAAAGCTACCTTGCTCAGAATAATAATCAGCCCCAAGCTGCTTGGTAATGTTATCAGCATAAAGGTTGTTTGATTTATGCAGCATAAGCTCAAGCATATCGTCTAACGCTGCTGACTGGTGTTGCGCGATTAATACCGCGTCAGAGTCAGCTTTACCTAACTTAATACTTCCTCGTAAGGTGGTGTTTTGCTGCTCAAAAATAGTCGCTATGGTTTTCTTTAAATACAAACTAGGAGATTGCACCGCAAACTTAAGGGGTAATGGTTTTTCGCGATTAGTTAAACAGCCACTTAGGGTATAGCTGTTGTTGGGCGCGGTGGTGAGATTGAGATCGCAATAGCTGGTTTTCTTCTCTTCTTTGGTTACCGCTTTAACTCTAGTGGTAACATTTATCGGCTGGTGCTGGGGCACAAAGATCGAAGTTTTGCCATTGCCGAGTGTTTTTAACGATGCTTGAACACAATTGCCTTCTAAGCTTAGTGCTGAAGCGGGCGCTGCGTAACATACGCCAAGTACATCCCAAGGCCAGCCTACGCCACGATCATAACCCGTAAAAATTGAACCATCGAGGTACAAATCACCCGCAATGGTTTTGCCTTTAAAATGGCTAAGTAGAGACTCAAGATCTTTGCGACTGAAGCTAGGATCACCAGAGAAACGAAGAGTGTAATCTTGTCCTTGCTGCATGAGTTCAGTAGAAAACTGATACCCTTGTGGCCAATGAAGTTTTGCCGCTAGAGCTGTCACCAGTTTCAGTGTACTTGCCGGAGGAAGAAGCTGATCTGCATTGGTTGATGAGACTATTGTGGTATCTTTTTCCACAATGACGCTCGACAGTTGGCCGGTAGGTAAAATGTCATAAGGGGTGGAGATAGAAGCAGAAGCAGCAAAGGTAGCTCCGGTCAGTAAAAGAGTGAGAACGCGCATGAAGTTCCTAATGAAGGCAAGAAGCGATTCATCACAGTATAAACAAAAACACCCGCCAATAGGCAGGTGTTTTATTGTCAAACTAAGTGTTTATAACGTTACAAGTAGTAACGAACACCGATGTTCCACATGTCGTTTTCTTTGTAAGAATCGATATCAGAACCAAGATCAACTTGGTAACCCGCAAAACCTACGAATGTTGGAGTAAAGTTATACTCAGCTTGGAAAGCCATTTGGCTGTATACCGTACCGTCTACAACCGTTTTATCGCTGCTTTCAACTGCTTCGTAGTTGATAGATAGGTTTAGGCTGTTAGCAAATGCGTATGCAGCAATGAACTCTATACCGTTTGACTCATCTAGGATGTCATTAGTAGTAGCGCCAGTATTGTAGTTTGCTGTGCTGTTCATGTATTCGTTCATAGTGTAAACACCCGCAACGTATAAACCGTTACCGTATGAACCGTACTTTGCAGAAAGTGCGTGCGAAGTTGCGTCTTCTTTTTGTGTACCGATAACAGCAACATTGCGTTTACCTGCACTGTATGCATAACCAACCATGAACTCTGAGAAGTTAGCACCAACAGTAACTTGGCTACGAGAATCAAAGCCTGTTGTTGCATTATCTTGCCAGCCTAGGCCACCAAATACAGAAAGGTTATCACCTAGCTCAATGTCATTACGGTAAGAAACCATGTTTTCCGCACGGCCAGTACCTAGAGCACCATGGCTGTCGTATAGGAAGTCATTGGCAAATGCGATAGGCATATCTGTGATACCAGCTACATCATAGTATGGAGACCATTGTGTACCTGCTACTGCGCGACCAAAAACATCATGAGAAACACCGATGTAACCTAGACGAGTCGTGAATGCATTTGCACCGCCGTCAAGGTAGTTAAGCGCCCACTCACCTTTAGCATCAGCAGTAAAGCCATTGCCTAAGTCTTGAGTCGCTTCAAAGTTGATACGTGGAGAGTTAGCAATGATATCTGTACCACCAACATCAGAGTTTGAGTTACCTAGCGCACTTACCGATACGTGACCGCCAAGAGAGAAAGTTGAACCATCTTGGTTGTATAGTTCAACCGCTGTAGCTTGAGTTCCAAACGCTGCTGCTGCAACCGCTAGAGCAATAATCTTTTTGTTCATTTTTAAGTCCTAGAATGAATTTATCCGATAAAAAGAGTTGGTAACAACTCTGGTTCCCTAAAACAAAATCTCGATTAATCGCTGCACTAAGTTATTGTTATTTTGCAGTATTTTTTCGTCTAACAAGATTTGTCATCGATAATTAGTCTGACTTAGAAGAGGATTTGAGTGATAGTAAAATGATATAAATCAATGGAACTTATTGCATATTGGCGTTGTCATTTTAGGGGGATTTTAATAAAAACAGTCACTTATGGTTGCAGTGCAACTGAGTGCCTTTGTTTTTATTTTATGAAACTTTAGATTTAGGTTCTTGATTTGATGTATTTTTTGCATTAATCAATGTGATGCATATCACATTACTGTGAGTGGTTAGGAAATCGAATTTAGATGAAAGAATTCCTGTTTTTCGGTACAATTGACCTATCATTATCAGTTAATTACCTATTAAGCATGACTTAATAGAGTTTATTGTCCCAAATATTGTGGACAAAGAGGTTTATATGGAAAAAGTGCCAATGACTGTTCGTGGCGAACAGCAACTCAAAACAGAACTAGAACGCTTACTAAAATTGCGTCCATTAATTTCAGCTGCTATTGCAGAAGCGCGTGAATTAGGCGATCTTAAAGAAAATGCCGAATACCACGCCGCTCGTGAAGAGCAAGGTATCTGTGAAGCACAGATCCGTGATATTGAATACAAGCTATCTGTTGCTCAAGTAATTGATGTGACCAATATGGAAAATACCGGCAAGGTTATTTTTGGTACAACGGTTACTTTGATTGATGTTGATACTGAAGAAGAGTTTAAGTATCAAATCGTTGGCGAAGATGAAGCAGAGATTAAACTCGGTCGCATTTCTGTTAGTTCACCGATTGCTCGTGGGCTAATTGGTAAAATGGAAGGGGATGAAGTGACGATCACTACTCCTGGCGGCGTAAAAGATTATGAAATTGACCAAGTAGAATACTTATAAATTTCTATTGGTTGTTGATATAAAATATCAATAGCAAAAAGGCTGCATTAGCAGCCTTTTTTAGTGCGGTAAATCTAAGGTAACCTATTTACGAGGTATCTCAATTTTACGTTGCTCTGATTGGCGGTACATTACTAGCGTTTTACCAATAGTTTGTACTTTTTCTGCGCCAGTTTCACGGATGATAGCATCAATGATTAGGTTTTTTGTGTCGCGATCTTCTGATGCAACTTTAACCTTGATTAGCTCATGGTGATTCAGTGCAAGGTCAATTTCCGCTAGAACAGCCTCAGTAAGTCCATTTGCGCCCATCAACACAACGGGTTTCAGGTTGTGTGCTAAGCCTTTAAGATGCTGCTTTTGTTTGGTGCTTAAGTTCATATCGCGGCCAATTTCTTTATATGTAAGGGTTGAAAAATCCTATTTTAACGTCATATAGGTCTCAAGACTATACTTTATCCATTAAACGGGAATATTAGGCTAGATGCCTAACCTAAACACTTTGGAAATTGAATGAGTAAACAAAAGCATTCGGCCAGTTCGGGCCGATGGTTAAAAGAACACTTTGATGATAAATACGCGAATGAAGCTCGTAAAAAAGGCTACCGTTCTCGTGCTTATTTCAAAATGGAAGAAATTCACACTAAAGACAAACTGTTCTCTGCAGGTATGACCGTTGTGGATTTGGGGGCAGCTCCTGGTGGTTGGTCGCAATACGCAGCAAAAATAGTTGGTGACAGCGGGCAGATAATTGCCTGTGACTTGTTGCCAATGGACCCCATTGCTGGTGTAAGCTTCCTACAAGGGGATTTTCGAGAAGAGAGTGTTCTCGAAGCACTGCTTGAACGCATTCAGCCGAGTATGGTGGATGTGGTAATGTCTGACATGGCTCCCAATATTGCAGGTAATAACTCTGTTGACCAACCAAGGGCTATGTATTTAGTCGAACTAGCCCTTGATATGTGTCGACAAGTTCTAGCTACAAATGGTAGTTTTGTTGTTAAAGTGTTTCAGGGCGAAGGTTTTGATCAGTATGTCAAAGATGTACGTGAACTGTTCAAAACTGTGAAAGTCCGAAAACCTGATTCTTCTCGAGCCCGCTCTCGTGAAGTGTTCGTTGTAGCAACCGGTTACAAAGGCTAATCGAACTTCAAGCATGATAAAGCTTTACATTCTGGCTACAGGTTACAAACTGTAGTAATCTACTTTTAATTACAATTAGTTATCGAGAGGCTTACACCTTGAGTGACATGGCAAAAAATCTAATTCTGTGGCTTGTGATAGCTGTAGTACTTATGTCCGTTTTCCAGAGCTTTGGCCCTGGAGACAGTAACGGAAAATCAGTGGACTATACCACTTTTGTACAGGAAGTTGGCCAAGGTCAAATTCGTGAAGCAAAAATCAATGACAAAGAAATTGTTTTCTACCGTAGCGATAATTCACGTAACGTGACTTATATGCCAGTGTATGACACTAAGCTTCTTGATGATTTGATCAATAAAAACGTGAAAGTAAGTGGTACTCCACCAGAAGAGCAAAGTCTTCTAGGTACTATCTTTATTTCATGGTTCCCGATGATTCTGCTGATTGGTGTGTGGATTTTCTTCATGCGTCAAATGCAAGGCGGTGGCGGCGGTAAAGGCGCTATGTCTTTTGGCAAATCAAAAGCTCGCATGATGAGCGAAGAACAGATCAAAACACTCTTTTCAGACGTTGCAGGTTGTGACGAAGCAAAAGAAGATGTGAAAGAACTGGTTGATTACCTACGTGATCCAAGCCGATTCCAAAAGCTGGGTGGTAAAATACCAACAGGTGTTCTGCTAGTCGGTCCTCCTGGTACAGGTAAAACTTTGCTTGCCAAGGCAATTGCCGGTGAAGCTAAAGTACCGTTCTTTACGATTTCTGGTTCTGACTTTGTTGAAATGTTTGTTGGTGTTGGTGCATCTCGTGTGCGTGACATGTTCGAACAAGCTAAGAAAGCCGCTCCTTGTATCATCTTTATTGATGAAATCGATGCTGTAGGTCGCCAACGTGGTGCAGGTGTTGGTGGTGGTCATGATGAACGTGAGCAAACATTGAACCAGATGCTGGTTGAAATGGATGGTTTTGAAGGTAATGAAGGTATTATCGTTATTGCCGCAACTAACCGTCCTGACGTTTTAGACCCTGCATTACTACGTCCAGGTCGTTTTGACCGTCAAGTAGTTGTTGGTCTTCCAGATGTACGTGGTCGTGAGCAGATTCTTAAAGTTCATATGCGTAAAGTGCCGCTATCTGAAGATGTTGAGCCTTCATTGATTGCTCGTGGTACTCCAGGTTTCTCTGGTGCTGATCTTGCTAACCTTGTCAACGAAGCGGCTTTGTTTGCCGCTCGTGGTAACAAGCGCAATGTTTCAATGGTTGAGTTTGAACAAGCAAAAGATAAGATCATGATGGGTGCGGAGCGCCGCTCAATGGTAATGACCGATGACATTAAAGAGTCAACGGCTTATCACGAAGCAGGTCACGCAATCATTGGTCGCTTGGTTCCAGAACATGATCCTGTTTACAAAGTATCTATTATCCCTCGTGGCCGTGCGCTAGGTGTGACAATGTACTTGCCAGAACAAGATCGCGTAAGCATGAACCGTCGTCACCTAGAGTCTATGATTTCTAGCCTATATGGTGGTCGTCTTGCTGAAGAACTTATCTACGGTAAAGAAAGAGTATCAACGGGTGCATCAAACGACATTGAACGAGCAACTGATATCGCTCGTAAGATGGTAACGCAGTGGGGTTTCTCTGAGAAACTAGGTCCTCTTCTTTATGCTGAAGAAGAAGGTGAAGTATTCTTAGGTCGTAGCGTAACTCAGACAAAACATATGTCTGACGATACAGCTAAATTGATTGATGATGAGATTCGTCAAATTATCGACCGAAACTATGCGCGTGCTCGTCAAATTCTTGAAGAGAATATAGACATTATGCACACCATGAAAGATGCGTTGATGAAGTATGAAACTATCGATGCAGGTCAAATTGAAGACCTAATGGAACGCAAGTCTGATATTCGAGAGCCAGCAGGATGGGGTAATCAACCAACGAAATCTGTTGATGATAAGCCAGCCCAAGAAAGTAAGCCTACAGCGAAAGCTGAACCAGAAAAGGCTGAAGAATCTAAAGCTGAGCCTACTGATAAAGACTCAGAATAAGCGCTAAGCAAATAAACCCCGGGAGCTCTCTCGGGGTTTTTCTGTTTTTATCCAGTGCGAAAATTTATTAATTTCTAAATTCGTTAATGCTATGATTTTAACCCACGCAAAAAAACAACTCGACCTTAGCTCCCCTCAAGTTATGGGGATACTCAATGTCACTCCTGACTCTTTCTCTGATGGTGGTAAATACCATCAAATAGAAGATGCTTTAATTCAAGCTCGTAAAATGATCGCTTGTGGCGCAACCATTATTGATATTGGTGGAGAGTCAACGCGCCCCGGGGCTCCTGAAGTATTACTTGAACAAGAGATTGAACGAGTTATCCCTGTCATTAAAGCGCTTAGAGCTGAGTCTGATGTTTGGATATCAATTGATACCAGTAAAGCTGAAGTGATGCGACAAGCTGCGTTAGCTGGCGCTGATATCATTAATGATGTGAGAGCACTACAAGAGCCCGGTGCATTAGAGGTTGCGGCTAAATCAGGGTTGCCTATTTGCCTTATGCATATGCAAGGTCAGCCTAGAACTATGCAAACAAATCCTGAGTATAAAGATCTACTTAGCGATGTTGCAGCGTTTTTAGATGAGCGGATTAAAGCATGTCAGTCGGTTGGAATAAGCCGCGATAAATTAATACTTGATCCAGGCTTTGGGTTTGGTAAAACACTGCAACATAACTATTCTCTACTGCATCATCTTGAGGAGTTTCATCGTTTTGAAATGCCTATTTTGGTTGGCATGTCGAGAAAGTCGATGGTGTTTAAACTGCTTGATAAAAAACCGGCTGAGTGTGTATCAGCCAGTGTTGCATGCGCTATAATTGCAGCACAAAAAGGCGCACAGATTATCCGAGTTCATGATGTGGAAGAAACGGTTGATGCCGTTCGCGTCGTGAAATTCATAGATTCATTAAAATAATAATTAGGAAAAGAGCAATGTCTAAAAGACGTTATTTTGGTACTGATGGTATCCGTGGCAAAGTCGGCCAATATCCAATTACTCCCGATTTTGCTTTAAAGCTAGGTTGGGCTGCGGGTCGTGTTTTAGCGAAACAAGGCACTAAAAAAGTCATTATCGGTAAAGATACCCGTATATCTGGCTACATGTTGGAATCCGCTTTAGAAGCAGGACTTGCCGCTGCAGGTTTAAAAGCTTCATTTACAGGGCCAATGCCAACACCTGCTGTCGCGTATCTGACTCAAACGTTTCGCGCAGAAGCGGGCATAGTGATCTCTGCATCGCATAACCCATATTACGATAATGGCATTAAGTTTTTCTCATCTGAAGGTTCAAAACTTGCTGATGAAGTTGAGCTTGCGATTGAAGCTGAGCTTGATAAAGAGATTGAATGTGTTGAGTCTGCCTTCCTTGGTAAAGCATCTCGCATGAATGATGCGGCAGGTCGTTACATTGAGTTTTGTAAAAGTACTTTCCCGCACTCAGCAAACCTATCAACTTTAAAAATTGTGATTGATTGTGCGCACGGCGCAACTTATCACATCGCTCCGAATGTATTTAAAGAGCTAGGTGCAGAGCTTGTACTGATCGGTTGTGAGCCAAACGGCTTAAATATCAATGAACAAGTTGGTGCGACAGACGTACGTGCACTTCAAGCTAAAGTCCTTGAAGAGAAAGCCGATCTTGGCCTAGCCTTTGATGGTGATGGCGACCGTATTATTATGGTTGATCACAAAGGTAATAAAGTAGATGGTGACCAAATTGCCTACATTATTGCTCGTGATGCATTGCGTCGCGGTGAGCTTAAAGGCGGTGTTGTTGGTACATTAATGACCAACCTAGGTATGGAAAACGGCCTTAAACAATTAGGTATTCCGTTTTCTCGCGCTTCTGTTGGCGATCGCTATGTTATGGAACAGCTTAAACAAAAAGGCTGGAGCATTGGCGCTGAAAACTCAGGTCACGTCATTCTATTAGATAAAGTGACGACAGGTGATGCGATTGTTGCCGCGCTGCAAGTGTTAGCGTCTATCGTTGATAGCGGTATGAACTTATATGACTTGTCACAAGGCATGACTTTGTACCCACAAGAATTAATCAATGTTCGCTTTAGCGGTGGCAGCGATCCAATGCAGTTGGATATTGTACAAAATTCAGTGGCTGAAGCTGAGCAAGAACTTGGTGATAAAGGTCGTGTGTTACTGCGTAAATCAGGAACAGAGCCTTTAATCCGAGTTATGGTTGAAGGTGAAGACGGTGAGTTAGTATTGAAGCTTGCTAACCGTATTGCTGATACTGTTCGTGAGAACTGCTAAGTCGCTACTTTCTATTTACTGTTAGTTACGGTGAGCATGAATAGATTAAGTATTTAATTACTGTGATTGGTATAAAAAAAACGGCCATCAGATGATGGCCGTTTTTTTATATTAGATGAGAGGAGCTTATTTAAGCATACCTTCATTAGCGTGTTCACGGATGTGACGAAGAATATTCTTAACACCGCGAGCGCTTGAACCAACAACGTTACCAGACTTGATGTAGTCTGTGCCGCCAGCAAAGTCAGTTAGGATTGCACCAGCTTCACGAGCAATAAGCTCACCTGCTGCCATATCCCAAGGTTTTAGGCCTAGTTCAAAGTAACCGTCAACACGGTTAGATGCTAGGTAACAAAGATCAAGAGCTGCAGAACCAGTGCGACGGAAGTCAGCGACTTCTGTAAATAGAGAGCTCATGATTTTGAAGTAAGATTCAGAGTGTTGTTTTTGCTTGTATGGGAAACCAGTAGCAAGAATAGTACCTTGAAGATCTTTAAGTTGCTTAACACGGATACGTGAATTGTTTAGCTGAGCGCCAGAACCACGTTGTGCTGTGAACAGTTCGTTAAGCATTGGGTCGTATACACAAGCGACTTCAGTTCTGCCATTGATACGAACAGCAATAGAAACAGCGAAGTGAGGGATACCTTTAACGAAGTTATTAGTACCATCCAGTGGGTCAATGATCCATTGAACTGCGTCATCTTTACCGACAGTTAAACCAGACTCTTCAGCAATGATGCTGTGGTCAGGATATGAAGATTTAATAGTATCGATAATCAAATATTCTGCTTCTTGATCTACGTTAGTCACATAATCATTTGTGCCTTTTAGTGTAGCTTCAATTTTGTCTGCAGTTTCTAGAGATTTTGCAATATGATTGCCTGCTTTTCGCGCAGCGCGAATAGCGATATTTAGCATAGGATGCATAGATTTACCCAACGGATGTTAAAGAACGAAAGCGGGGCGGAGTATAAGCAACTTCTGAGTAAAAGGGAAGTGGTTATTTTTTGCTCGCGTGTTTTTTTTATTCTACAAAGGGTATGTGCTAATATGCGTCGGTTATAACAAACAGAGGTAAGCTTGATGTTAGAAAACGTCAAAGTGGTTTTGGTGGGAACATCTCACCCAGGAAATATTGGGTCAGCAGCAAGAGCTATGAAAGTAATGGGACTAAAGCAATTAGTCTTAGTTGATCCTCAATGTGAAATAGACGATCAAACCATGGCACTAGCCGCTGGTGCTGATGATGTTGTTAATCAAGCCAAAGTATTCTCTACAATGCAAGAAGCGGTTGCTGATTGTGCATTGGTGGTTGGATCGAGCGCACGTTCACGTACGTTAAATTGGCCGATGCTTGAACCTCGTGAGTGTGGTGTCAAGTTTGTACAAGAAGGAACCCATTCTTCGGTTGCTCTTGTATTTGGTCGCGAAAGAACAGGCTTAACCAACGAAGAGCTACAACTTTGCCAATATCATGTGGCAATACCGGCTAATCCTGAATATAGCTCTCTCAATCTGGCGATGGCTGTGCAAACTCTTTGTTATGAAATACGAATGGCATTCCTTGAAAGTGACAAAGCTCAGTATCCACAAGAGGATGCAGTCGAGTATTCAAGACATAATGAACTAGAAATGTTTTATCAACACCTTGAAAATGTGCTGATTGATACCCAGTTCATAGAACAGGATAAGCCGAATCAGGTAATGAATAAGCTGCGACGACTATTCAGCCGAGCTCGCCCAGAAGCGCAAGAAATCAACATTTTACGTGGCGTTCTCACGGCTATCCAAAGAGACACATCGAACAAGAAATAGCCTCATATCTCATAGGGTTAAATACCTGAGTAAAATGGTCAAATAAATACTTGACCGTTTTACTCGGGTATGGGACACTTTTGTTAATAAAATAATTGATAAGAGTGTGATATGAAGCTTACATCGAAAGGAAGATACGCCGTAACTGCCATGCTTGATGTAGCATTGCATTCTAAGACTGGCCCTGTACCGCTTGCGGATATTTCAGAGCGTCAGGGAATATCTCTTTCTTATTTAGAGCAGTTATTTTCAAAGTTACGAAAAGCGGGTTTAGTTGCAAGTGTTCGTGGTCCCGGTGGTGGTTATAACTTGGGTAAAGATGCTCATTTTATTGCTATTGGTACTATCATTTCGGCCGTTGATGAATCAGTTGAAGCGACTCGCTGTAATGGCAAAGAAAGTTGTCAGGGTGGGGCTCGTTGTCTTACTCACACCCTGTGGCGAGAGCTAAGCTCTCGAATTAGTGATTTTTTAAACAACATCACCTTAGGTGAGTTGATGATGGACAGTGATGTATTAGAGATCTCTGGACGCCAAGATATGGATCTCGCGTCAAATCATGGATTTAGCTCTAAATCTTTAGCTGAAGCTATCGGCATCAATGTCCGCTCATAGAGCATACAGTTTTACTTGGAGTAAATAATGAAACTGCCAATTTATTTAGACTATTCAGCAACATGCCCGGTAGACGAACGAGTTGCTGAAAAAATGGTCCAGTTTATGACTATGGACGGTACCTTTGGTAACCCTGCCTCTCGCTCTCATCGTTACGGTTGGCAAGCGGAAGAAGCAGTAGACACTGCTCGTGGAAACATTGCCGATCTACTTAACGCCGATCCTCGTGAAATTGTATTCACATCTGGCGCGACAGAATCAGACAACCTTGCAATTAAAGGTGCTGCGCATTTCTACGGTAAGAAAGGCAAGCACGTTATTACTTGTAAAACAGAACATAAAGCTGTTCTTGATCCATGCCGCCAACTAGAGCGTGAAGGCTTCGAAGTGACTTACCTTCAGCCTGAAGCTAACGGTATTATCGATCTTAATAAGCTTCAAGATGCAATTCGTGAAGATACTGTTTTGATTTCTATCATGCATGTAAATAACGAGATTGGTGTGATTCAAGATATTACTTCAATTGGCGAAATGTGTCGTGAACGTAAAATCATCTTCCATGTAGATGCAGCGCAATCAGCAGGTAAAATACCGATTGATGTTCAAGAAATGAAAGTTGATCTTATTTCTCTATCTGCTCATAAAGTTTATGGCCCTAAGGGTATTGGCGCACTTTACGTTCGTCGTAAACCTCGTATTCGTCTAGAAGCGCAAATGCACGGTGGCGGTCATGAGCGTGGTTTCCGCTCTGGCACATTAGCCACTCATCAAATTGTCGGTATGGGTGAAGCATTCCGTATCGCTAAGCTTGAGATGGAAAAAGATTATCAACATGCATTGAGCTTACGTAACCGCTTGATGAATGGCGTAAAAGATCTTGAAGCTGTTAGTGTTAATGGCGACTTTGATCAACGTGTTCCGCATAACTTAAATGTGAGCTTTGCCTTTGTAGAAGGTGAATCACTGCTTATGTCACTAAAAGACTTAGCAGTATCTTCTGGCTCTGCATGTACATCAGCAAGTCTTGAACCATCGTATGTTCTACGTGCTTTAGGTTTGAATGACGAGCTAGCACATAGCTCAGTGCGCTTCTCTTTTGGTCGTTACACCACAGAAGAAGACATTGATCACGCTATTGAGCAACTTCGCTCAGCAGTAACGAAATTACGCGACATGTCTCCACTTTGGGATATGTACAAGGAAGGTATTGATCTGGACACCGTTGAGTGGGCACATCACTAATTCCAAGGAAGTAGAGGATTAGAGGACTATATTATGGCTTACAGCGAAAAAGTAATTGATCACTACGAAAACCCACGCAACGTTGGTTCTTTTGATAAAGAAGACCCAAGTGTTGGTAGCGGTATGGTAGGTGCACCAGCATGTGGTGACGTAATGAAACTGCAGATTAAGGTGACGCCAGAAGGCATCATTGAAGATGCAAAATTTAAAACTTATGGTTGTGGTAGTGCTATTGCTTCAAGCTCACTGGTTACTGAGTGGGTAAAAGGCAAAAGTGTTGATGAAGCTGCGGCAATCAAAAACTCTGAAATTGCAGAAGAGCTAGAGCTACCACCGGTTAAGGTGCACTGTTCTATCCTAGCGGAAGATGCTATTAAAGCTGCAGTATCAGATTATAAGAAAAAACATCAAGAGTAATAACTAGAGGGGATCACTCCCCTCATTTGGCAATAAAGGTTGTAGTATGGCCATCACAATGACGGACACAGCGGTAGACCGCGTTAGAGCATTTCTTGACAGTCGAGGCAAAGGTGTCGGCCTTCGTTTAGGTGTGAAAACAACGGGCTGTTCAGGTATGGCATATGTACTTGAGTTCGTAGATGAAGTTAATGAAGAAGACAGCATCTTTGAGCATGGCGGAGTGAAGGTTATTATCGACGCCAAAAGTCTTGCTTATCTTGATGGTACAGAGCTAGATTACGTTAAAGAAGGTCTTAACGAAGGATTTGAGTTTAACAATCCAAATGCTAAGAGTGAGTGTGGTTGTGGCGAAAGCTTCAACGTATAATTAGCGAATTAAGGCTTGGGTTCACCATAAAGGTGGACCCTCTCTCTTTTGTTATGAGACTTTCATTATGAATCACTTCGAATTATTCGGACTACCAACACAATTTAAAGTGGACGGTAACCTCCTGTCTTCTCAATTCAGAGAATTACAACGCCGCTTTCATCCTGATAAATTTGCGACCGCATCTGCCCAAGAACAATTAATGGCTGTTCAAAAAGCAACCATGATCAACGATGCTTATCAAACGATTAAGAATCCTGCCTCTCGCGCGGAATATATATTAGCTGAAAATCAGCATGATATTCGTTCCGAACAGCAAACACTGCAAGACCCTATCTTTCTTATGCAGCAAATGGAACTGAGAGAAGAGCTTGAAGAGATTGGTGATAGCGATAATGCCGATGAATTATTATTTGATTTCGAATCAAACGTATCGAAAATGCATCAGCAACAATTACAATTAGTTGAGCAGCAGTTAAACGACCAGCATTGGACTGAAGCTGCAGATAGCGTAAGAAAACTCAAATTTATCGCTAAATTATTAGTTGAAATTGAACGATTAGAAGAACGACTACTCGATTAGTCGGATATTAGAATAGGAATATCATGGCTTTACTTCAGATAGCAGAACCAGGCCAAAGTTCTGCACCTCACCAACATAAGCTTGCTGCAGGCATTGATCTTGGTACGACTAACTCCCTTATTGCTACTGTGCGTAGTGGTGAGGCAAGCCCACTGTTAGATTCTGATGGTCGCGCTATTTTACCCTCAGCCGTTCACTATCAAACAGATAGCTTGAATGTCGGCTACTCTGCATTAAGTGCGGCAGAAAAAGATCCTCAAAACACCATTATTTCAGTTAAGCGACTTCTCGGTCGTTCAGTGTCTGATATACAGCAACGTTACCCTAATTTACCTTATTCATTTATCAGTAGTGATAACGGTTTGCCTATTCTGCAAACCAGCAATGGCAATAAAAACCCCATTGAAATCTCTGCTGATATTTTACGATCTCTAGGGCAACGCGCTGAAGCCGCTTTAGGTGGCGATCTCACAGGGGTTGTGATTACTGTTCCTGCCTATTTTGATGATGCACAACGTGCTGGCACCAAAGATGCCGCCAAGCTTGCCGGTTTAAATGTGCTTCGTTTGCTCAATGAGCCAACGGCCGCTGCTATAGCCTACGGATTAGATTCTGGTAAAGAAGGCGTCATTGCCGTTTATGATTTAGGTGGTGGTACGTTTGATATTTCCATTCTACGTCTATCAAAAGGTGTGTTTGAAGTACTGTCAACTGGCGGTGACTCTGCGTTAGGCGGTGATGATTTTGATCATCTTCTTGCTGAGCACATTCAAAAACAAGCCGGACTTGAGACTCTAACCGCTGAGCAAACTCGTACTTTACTGAACGTTGCTGCTAGAACGAAAATTGCATTATCTGATAATGAACAAATCGAAGTATCGGCACTGGGTTGGCAAGGCGTTGTATCGAGAGAATTATTTGATGATCTCATTCGTTCATTGGTGAAAAAGACCCTAATGTCGTGTCGCCGAGCCTTAAAAGACGCAGGTGTTACTCGTGACGATGTTCTAGAAGTTGCGATGGTTGGTGGTTCAACTCGTACTCCACTTGTGCGCTCTATGGTCGGTGAGTTTTTTGAACAACAGCCACTAACTAGCATTAACCCAGATGAAGTTGTTGCCATTGGCGCTTCTATTCAGGCTGATATTCTAGCGGGTAACAAGCCAGAGTCGGATATGCTGCTATTGGATGTCATTCCACTTTCTCTTGGTATTGAAACCATGGGTGGATTGGTTGAAAAAATCATTCCTCGCAATACCACAATTCCGGTAGCAAGAGCGCAAGAGTTTACCACTTTTAAAGATGGTCAAACTGCAATGACGGTACATACAGTGCAAGGCGAACGTGAGATGGTTGATGATTGCCGTTCTCTGGCTAAGTTTGCTTTAAAAGGCATACCGCCGATGGCCGCAGGTGCCGCTCATATACGCGTGACGTATCAAGTGGATGCTGATGGGCTTCTTTCTGTTACAGCAATGGAAAAGAGCACTGGTGCACAGGCTGAAATACAAGTAAAACCTTCTTATGGCTTGAGCGATAATGAAGTGACAAACATGCTAAAAGACTCCATGACGTTTGCTAAAGAAGATATGCAAGCAAGAGCTCTAGCAGAACAGCGTGTTGAAGCTGACCGAGTCATTGAAGGGCTTATTGCTGCGCTACAAGCTGACGGCGACGAACTCTTAACAGAGCAAGAGCGTGCTACATTGCTTCAGGTAATTGAAAAATTGATTGCTTTACGTAACGGTGATGATGCTGATGCGATCGAAGATGGAATTAAACTGACGGACAAGGAAAGCCAAGAATTTGCTTCCCGTCGTATGGATAAATCAATTCGTCAGGCGTTGTCTGGCCAATCTGTAAACGATATATAGAGATAAGCTATTATGCCTAAAATTGTTGTGTTACCCCATGAGGACCTTTGCCCAGAAGGTGCTGTTTTAGAGGCCAATGCTGGTGATTCGGTATTAGATGTTGCGTTAAAAAATGGTATTGGTATCGAGCATGCTTGTGAGAAGTCTTGTGCTTGTACTACTTGTCATATCATTGTGCGCGAAGGGTTTGATTCTCTAGAAGAAAGCGAAGAACTTGAAGATGATATGCTTGATAAAGCATGGGGCTTAGAGCCAGAGTCTCGCTTAGGTTGCCAAGCTGTTGTTGCGACAGAAGATCTTGTTGTAGAGATCCCTCGTTACACTATTAATCACGCATCTGAAGATCACTAATCATTAAGCTTACAAGGAGGTCAGCATGAAATGGGTAGATAGCCGAGATATTGCGATAGAGTTAGCAGATAAGTTTCCAGAAGTAGAGCCACAAACTGTGCGTTTTACTGATTTGCACCAATGGGTGATGGAGCTTAAAGATTTTGATGACAATCCAAATCATTCTAATGAAAAAATATTAGAAGCCATCCTTCTTTGTTGGTTAGACGAAGCGGATTAATAAGCTAGTTAACATTTCTTTAATAAAAATCGGGCCTTTGTGCCCGATTTTTATGTTTTTGACATACAGCCTAGGCATAATAGCTTCATCGGATCAGTTAACGGGAATCACTTGTTAACTTGAGGGGATCTTACTTTTCATTTATAGCCGCGTTTCCTCTGTCAGAGGGGCTTGGATTCCTGTATCTTAAAATACATAAAAGCAACAAACACATACATAAAGGGCAAGGAGAGGTCATGTCAACAGCAATGCAAGTCTCATTATCAACAGATAAAGCTGCACCTCAGTGGGGCGAAAATGCCATTCTTTCTCATACAGAGCAAGGTTGTTCTGTACACATTGGTCAAGGTCATGATTACGGCGCGATTCAAAGAGCTGGTCGTAAACTTGACACTCAAGGAATCAAAAACGTTAACTTGATTGGCAGTGAATGGGATCTAGAAGGTATCTGGTCTTTTGTTCAAGGCTTCCGTAACCCAAAACGTAACAACGCAGTCGAGTGGCAACCACTGGCAGAAGCGGATGAAAAAGAGCTTCAAGACCGTATTCGAGTTGCTAACTGGGCTCGTGACATCATCAACAAAAGCGCAGAAGAAGTGGCACCACGCCAACTAGCAACAATGGCGGGAGAGCTGATAAAATCAACAGCTCCAGGACAAGTGACTTATCGCATCGTTAAAGATAAAGATCTATTAACTGAAGGCTGGGAAGGTATATATGCGGTAGGACGTGGCTCTGCTCGTACTTCAGCAATGCTACAACTAGACTTTAACCCAACCGGTGACCCAGATGCGCCAGTTATGGCTTGTCTAGTGGGTAAAGGAATCACATTTGATTCTGGCGGTTACAGCATCAAACCTTCTCAGTTTATGACTGCAATGAAGTCTGATATGGGCGGCGCTGCTACCATTACTGGCGGATTGGCACTGGCTATTCTACGTGGTCTAAATAAGCGTGTTAAATTGATTCTTTGCTGTGCTGAGAACATGATCTCTGGACGCGCGATTAAACTTGGCGATGTGATTACCTATAAAAATGGTAAAACAGTTGAAGTGATGAACACTGATGCTGAAGGGCGTTTAGTGCTTGCAGATGGTCTTATCTATGCGAGTGAGCAAAACCCGGAAGTGATCATTGACTGCGCGACGCTTACTGGAGCGGCTAAAAATGCTCTAGGTAATGATTTCCATGCACTACTGAGCTTTGATCACGCATTATCAGAACAAGCTTTAGCGTGTGCCGCTGAAGAGAAAGAAGGTCTATGGCCTTTACCTCTGGCTGATTTCCACCGTGGAATGCTACCGTCAAACTTTGCTGATTTGTCTAATATCAGCAGTGGCGATTACAGCCCTGGCGCTTCTACAGCTGCGGCTTTCTTGTCTTACTTTGTTGAAGACTACAAGACAGGCTGGTTACACTTTGATTGCGCTGGTGCTTATCGTAAGTCTGGCTCAGATAAGTGGGCTGCTGGCGGTACCGGTATGGGTATTCGCACTCTAGCAAACCTACTAAACAATCAATAATTAGAATGAGGTCCTTTTGGGGCCTCTTTTTATAGGAAGACAAATAACCGCTAGGCGGTACAAGAGAGCTATAAGGATAATAAATGGCCATTGAAAGAACATTTTCTATCGTGAAACCGGATGCAGTAAAGCGCAATATTATTGGTACTATTTATCAGCGAATTGAACAAGCGGGCTTGCGCATTGTTGCTGCTAAAATGGTCCATCTTACTGATGAACAAGCGGGTGGCTTTTATGCTGAGCATGAAGGCAAAGAGTTTTTTGGTGAGCTCAAAGAGTTTATGACTTCTGGTCCTATCATGGTTCAAGTACTTGAAGGCGAAGATGCAATTAGCCGCTATCGTGAACTTATGGGGAAAACCAACCCTGAACAAGCCGCTTGTGGCACGATTAGAGCCGATCATGCGTTAAGTATGCGTTACAACTCTGTACACGGCTCTGACAGCCCTACGTCAGCTGCTCGTGAAATAGAGTTCTTCTTCCCAGCCTCAGAGATTCATCCTCGAAGCTAGAGTGAAGTTAGCACCCTAAACACTCATCCAGACCTAAGTATTTGCTTAGGTCTTTTTTATTATATTTAATGATCTAAATCACATATTTCTTGTTGGGGTTGACTAAGTACTGTACAATCTGCGCCCCAAGATTTGATGTTCATTGTGAGAGGCTCCATGACTAAAGCAAAAGTAAATCTGCTTGATTTTGATCGCCAAAGCTTACGTCAGTACTTTGCTGATGAGTTAGGTGAGAAAGCGTTCCGCGCAGATCAGATTATGAAGTGGATATACCATTTTGGTTGTGATGACTTCGATAAAATGACCAACCTAAATAAAAAGTTGCGCGAGAAACTGCAGCGTTTAACCGAAATCCGTTCACCTCATGTAGCGGATGCACAGTACTCTAGTGATGGCACCATCAAGTGGGCATTACGAGTCGGTGATCAGGATGTTGAAACGGTATATATCCCTGACGGAGATAGAGCGACGTTGTGCGTATCATCTCAAGTTGGCTGTGCTTTAGCTTGTACATTCTGTTCAACGGGTCAGCAAGGTTTTAACCGTAACTTACGAGTATCCGAGATTGTAGGCCAAATTTGGCGTGCATCTAGAGAGATTGGCCTTGAAAAAGAAACCGGTCGCCGCCCAATTACTAACGTAGTAATGATGGGAATGGGCGAACCACTTCTTAATATGAAAAACCTAATGCCGTCATTGAACATCATGTTAGATGATTATGGCTTTGGTTTGTCTAAGCGCCGCGTCACTGTATCTACTTCTGGTGTGGTATCAGGCCTTGATCAAATGACGGGTAATATCGATGTTGCACTTGCGATTTCATTGCACGCACCGACTGATGAATTGCGTAGTAAAATCATGCCAATTAATGATCGTTGGAATATCGAAGAGTTCTTAGCATCGGTAAGACGTTATATTGCTTCTTCGAATGCAAACCGCGGCAAGGTTACCGTTGAGTATGTTCTTCTTGATCATGTAAATGATGATATGGAACATGCGAGACAACTCGCAGAATTACTTAAAGATACACCGGCTAAGATTAATTTAATTCCCTTTAATCCATATCCTGGTTCACCTTATAAGAAGCCAAGTAATTCGCGAATCGACCGTTTCATGAAAACGCTCACCGCACTTGATTATACGGTAACGGTACGTAAGACCCGCGGTGATGATATTGATGCTGCTTGTGGGCAATTAGTTGGTGATGTTATTGACCGAACTAAACGTACCCAGAGAAACTCTGGGGAACTCATTCCTATCAAATCGTTGTAGCAAATATAAAACTTGTTGATTATTTAGGCTGAGGTTCCCTGATATTTGTATCGGGGAACCTTATGTTTAAAGGATTGGTCACATTTTTTTTACTCAGTCTTACTTTTGGTTGTGTTACAGTTGATAGCGAGACTGGAACCGCGAAATTTAACCCTCTCAAAGCTGCGGATGCCCGTATAGCGCTCGGTATAAACTACCTTGCACTAGGGTACAATGTCAGAGCAAAGCAAAATCTTGATCTGGCACACCGTTATGCACCTAATTATGTACGCGCTTCCTCCGCAATAGCCTATTATTATCAGCAAGTCTCTGAACCAGATTTTGCTGATATTTGGTATAGAAAAGCACTTAATGAATCACCGAATAATGGTGAGGTATTAAATGATTACGGCGTGTTTCTATGTCGTAAACAAGCGTATGTTTTAGCTCAACAACAATTTGAACGTGCGATTCGACAAAACAGTTATGGGTATGTCTCTGCAAGTTATGAAAATGCAGGTCTGTGTGCCATCATGCAGGGTGATTTTCAGCAAGCTGAGGCTTATTTTCGTAAGTCTTTAGAGTACGAGCCATCACGCTTCCGAAGCAGTATTGAATTGGTTAAATTATCGGTTCACTTCGGCGCCTTTAGCGATGCTCGACTGCAACTAAAAGATATTCACTTGAGGTTTGGACCTAGAGTAGAGACACAAGAGTTACAAGATGAACTTGATCGCAAGGCATCATTAACTCAATGATTGTGACCTCCTAACCGAGCTTCCTTTTAAGAATGAAGTAATAAACATAATGAATAAAGAACCTAGTAGCGCAGAAACAGCACATTCTGACTCAAACGATAGTCAAGCTAATCTCCCTTTAGTTGGGGATATTTTACGTGATAAGCGTGAGTCCTTGGGCATTAGTCAAAAGGATATTGCAGATCGCTTACGCCTAAGAGTCGCTATTGTGCAGGGTATAGAAAGCAATGACTTTCAAGTGGGGCAAGTGCATACCTTCACTCGTGGTTATATTCGCTCTTATGCTCGCGCTGTAGGCATAGATGATAAAACGATTCTAGAGTTGTTTGATAAATCTGAGGCTACTCAGGTTCCAGAACAGAGCATGCAAAGTTTTTCACAGCAAACAACAAAACAGAAACATGATAAAAATATCATGAAACTGACTTGGGGGATCTTTACTGTAGTTTTAGGTATCTCCGTTGTTTGGTGGTGGCAGAGTGAGCAAAAGGCCGACAGTATTGTAAGTGACTCGTCAGAAGTGACTCAAACTATTGATGAGCAAGGGGCAGAATCACCTGTTGATATTCAGCAACTACCAGCATCACAAGATTCAGTAGAACAACAAGCATCCGTTAACGTTAATGAGGCTCAACCGACGGTAACGGAAGAAACAGCGCAGCCAGCAGTTGAGCAACAGGTGCAAACTAAACTCGTAAAATCAGATGATAAGCCAATATCTAGCACTGTTGAGAAATCACCGACCATTGCGATGACGTTCAAGGCTGACTGTTGGATTCAAGTCCAAGATGTGCAAGGCAATACATTATGGACAGGGGTAAAAACCAAAGGGCAACAACTTGAACTAGAAGGCCAAGGTCCGTTCAAGTTTGTTCTCGGTGCACCAGAGGCGGTATCACTTTCAATTTCGGGTGAATCAATCGATCTTTCTAGGTATACTGCTGGCAAAGTAGCACGTTTCACTGCAGAGTAATTATGCATCAAGAATCTCCAATAAAGCGCCGTCCATCGACTCGAGTTTATGTCGGCGATGTCGCCATTGGCGATGGGGCACCCATCGCTGTTCAGTCGATGACGAACACCCGCACCACCGATGTTGACGCTACGGTGGCACAAATTCGCGCCTTAGAAAAAGTCGGTGCGGACTTAGTGCGAGTCTCCGTACCTACTATGGATGCGGCAGAAGCGTTTAAAGCGATCAAGCAACAAGTCAATCTTCCTCTTATCGCAGACATCCATTTTGATTATCGAATCGCCCTTAAAGTGGCTGAGTATGGGGTGGATTGTTTACGCATTAACCCTGGCAATATCGGTAATGAAAGCCGAATTCGTTCAGTGGTTGATTGTGCTAGAGACATGAATATCCCTATTCGTATTGGTGTTAACGGTGGTTCTCTTGAGAAAGAAATCCAAGAGAAATATCGTGAGCCGACAGCTGCGGCATTAGTCGAGTCGGCGATGCGTCATGTTGATATTCTCGATCGTCTTAACTTTGATCAATTTAAAGTTAGTGTAAAAGCATCAGACGTATTTCTTGCAGTAGAGTCTTATCGCTTACTTGCTACTCAAATTGATCAACCATTGCATTTAGGTATTACTGAAGCAGGTGGTGCAAGAGCCGGTTCTGTTAAGTCAGCTGTCGGTTTAGGCATGCTCTTATCTGAAGGTATCGGCGATACTTTACGCGTTTCATTAGCGGCAGACCCTGTTGAAGAAGTAAAAGTAGGGTTTGATATTCTTAAATCTCTGCGTATTCGCTCACGTGGTATTAACTTCATTGCTTGCCCGACGTGTTCTCGTCAAGAGTTTGATGTGATCAATACAGTGAACACTTTAGAGCAACGCCTTGAAGATATCGTTACACCTATGGACGTTTCTATTATTGGCTGCGTAGTGAATGGCCCTGGTGAGGCGGAAGTCTCTCATATGGGTATTGCTGGCGGAAATCGAAAGAGTGCTTTCTATCTTGATGGCAAACGTCAGAAAGAGCGATTTGATAATAACAATATTATCGATCAGCTTGAGGCTAAGATCCGAGCAAAAGCAAGTCAGCTTGATCCTGCTAACCGCATCGATGTAAACGATATTTTAAAATAAAGGTTCAGGGCGCACGCCCTGACAATAGATGGTATTTAATTTTGGCAAAAGCAATCCAAGCAATTCGAGGCATGAATGACTGCCTACCGACTCAATCGCCTTTGTGGCAAAAATTAGAGTCAACAGTTAAGCAAGTTGTTAGTGCATACGGCTATAACGAAGTCCGTATGCCGATCGTTGAAGTGACCAACCTTTTTAGCCGTGCTATAGGCGAAGTGACTGATGTTGTCGAAAAGGAAATGTACACTTTTGAAGACCGCAATGGCGATAGCTTAACACTGCGACCTGAAGGTACTGCAGGTTGTGTACGCGCCGGAATTGAAAACGGTCTTCTGTACAATCAAGAACAGCGTCTATGGTACATGGGACCAATGTTCCGCCATGAACGTCCGCAAAAAGGTCGTTACCGTCAATTCCACCAATGTGGTGTTGAAGTCTTTGGTATTGATGGCCCAGATGTTGATGCTGAACTGATCATGATGACTGCGCGCTTATGGCGTGAGTTAGGGATTGATAAGCACGTTCGTTTAGAGCTGAACTCTATTGGTTCTCCAGAAGCTCGTGCTGACTATCGAACAGCACTGATTGCTTATCTAGAACAGCACATTGATGTATTAGATGAAGATTGTAAGCGCCGTATGCACACTAATCCATTGCGTGTTCTTGATAGTAAGAACCCAGATGTGCAAGCGATTCTTGGTGATGCACCTCGTCTTTCAAACTACTTAGACCCTGAGTCAAAAGCGCACTTTGCAGGTCTATGTGAACTTCTTGATGCTGCGGGAATCGAATATCAAGTTAATGAACGTTTAGTTCGTGGCTTGGATTACTACAACCGCACTGTATTTGAGTGGATTACGGAAAGTCTAGGTTCACAAGGTACTGTGTGTGGCGGTGGTCGCTATGATGGTCTTGTTGAGCAATTAGGCGGCAAACCAACTAAATCTGTAGGCTTTGCTATGGGTTTAGAGCGTTTAGTTCTTATGCTAGAGACTCTAGAATTAAACGACGTTCGTCGTTCAGTTGACGCTTATGTTGTGACGGCAGGTGAAGGTACATTAATGGCCGGAATGAAGCTTGCAGAAGAGTTACGTGAGCAATTACCTGGACTACGAGTAATGAACCACTTTGGTGGTGGCAATTTCAAAAAACAATTCAAGCGAGCGGATAAAGTAGGCGCAGCCGTGGCTTTAGTGCTTGGTGAGAATGAAGTAGCGGAAAATAACATCGTGATTAAGGATCTAATCGGCGGCGAGCAAATCACTATCGCGCAAGCAGATCTTACCAACAAACTAAAAGAATTAATTTAAGAGGATCCGTCGTGGAATTGTACGATAGCGAAGAGCAACAAGTTGAAGCCATTAAAGATTGGTGGAAAGAAAATGGTAAAGCCGTTGTCCTAGGTGCAGTAATTGGTTTAGGCGGTTTATTTGGCTGGCGTTACTACCAAGATTCAGCAGTACAAGGTCAAGAGAGTGCAGCAGATGCTTACGCTGAAACTGTTCAAGCTCTTAATACTAAAGGCCTAGACGCTTCACAAGATGTACAAGCCTTTATCAGTGCACACGCGGACCGCGAGTACGCAGTACTTGCAGCATTGCAATTAGCTCAGGCTCAGGTTGCTGAAGGTAAATACCAAGAAGCAGTTGATCAACTAGAGTGGGCTAAAGCCAACACTAAAGATGAAGCTATTGCTCCTGTGATCGCACTACGTGCCGTACGTGTAAAAGCAGAGCTAGGCGACCTTGATGGCGCGATTGCTGAGCTAGATACATTGAAAGCAGTAGGTTGGGAAGGTCGTGTTGCTGAGTTAAAAGGTGATTTGTTCCTTCGTAAAGGTGACAGTGCTAATGCTTACACAGCATACACTGAGGCTCAACAAGCATCTGATGCGAGTCAATCTATCCAATTTAAACTTGATGATTTGGCTAAATAGGACAGCGTAGCATGCTAACGAACAAGTGGCTTCGTCGTATACTTCTCACTACATTTACTGTTGCGATAGTAGGTTGTGCTAGTGAAGAAGACACCATTATTATGGCACCAGTGCCGGTAGTTGAGAGTCAGTTTACGCCTTCAGTGACTTGGTCTCATTCTGTAGGTGATGGCGTTGGACAGTACTTTTCTAAACTGACGCCAGCTTATGCGTATGGCAAGGTTTTTGTTGCTAGCCGTGATGGTGATGTTGTGGCATTTGATGCAACAACTGGTGATGAAGTTTGGTCAGTTAATCTTGAAAAAGAAGTTCCGGCTCGCCTATCAGGTGGGATTAAGGCTTCTTATGGTCAGCTATTCATCGGTACAGAAAATGGTGAGCTTATTTCTTTAGACGCTGAAAGCGGTGAAGAAAAATGGCGCTCCGATGTTGATGGTGAAGTGCTGTCTGTTCCCGAAACTGATGCCAACTTAGTTCTTGTTCATACTACTCGTGGTGCTTTAGTGGCATTGGAAGAAGAAACAGGTAACGAAAAATGGACAGTAAGTACAGAGGTACCTAACCTAACATTGCGCGGAACCAGTTCTCCTGTTGCCGTTTCTGGTGGTGTTTTTTGGGGTACAGCAAACGGTCGTCTAGCGGCGGCAATTGTTGAACGTGGCCAAATGATTTGGCAGCAACCAGTTGGAACACCAAAAGGCGCAACAGAAATTGACCGTTTAGTTGATTCTGATGCTCAGCCCCTGATTGTCGGTGGCATGCTATATACTATTGGTATTAATGGTCAGCTAGTGGCGATTGATCTTCGCTCTGGTTCTCCTGCATGGAAGCGTAATTACTCTTCTGCAAGAGATATGGCAACCGATGGTCGTAATATTTATTTAGTGACAGATAAGGACTACATCGTTGCCGTCGATGCACGTAGTGGTACTGAACTGTGGCAAAACCGTCAGCTTGAATATCGTTTACTTACAGCCCCTGCTGTGATTGATCGTAAAGTAGTCTTAGGTGATAGCGAAGGTTATCTGTACTGGCTAGATCGTAATACTGGCGAGTTCATCTCTCAGCAAATGGAAGACGACAGTGGCTTTGCTGTTGCTCCTTTAGAGGTTGAAGATGGCTTCATTATTACGACCCGCGACGGTAGCGTTAAGATGATGAAGATCAATTAGATCGTCAGACATTCTATTAACGTGATATAATTCACAATTGGCTCTTGACTGGAAACAGTTAAGAGCCGTTTTATTTATTAATTTTAGTGTGGTTATAGGTAAGTCCATTGGGCTTACCTATAGCTACACAATGCTTTTTATTTTGAGGTCACTATGGTTCCAGTTGTTGCGCTTGTTGGGCGTCCTAACGTAGGAAAATCCACACTATTCAACCGCTTAACTCGTACGAGAGATGCACTGGTAGCAGACTTTCCCGGTCTAACACGCGATAGAAAATACGGACGAGCTAAACTTGGCGAGCACGAATTTATCGTTATCGATACCGGTGGTATTGATGGTACAGAAGAGGGTGTGGAAACCAAGATGGCTGAACAGTCGCTTGCTGCGATCGATGAAGCTGATGTTGTTTTATTTATGGTAGATGGCCGTGCAGGTCTTACTGTATCTGATGAAGCAATTGCACAACACCTTCGCCGTATCGAAAAGCCTGCGATGTTAGTAGTCAACAAAGTAGATGGTGTTGATGCAGACTCTGCGAGTTCTGAATTTTGGCAACTAGGTGTTGATGATATGTATCAAATTGCGGCCGCTCATGGTCGTGGTGTGAATATATTGATTGAACGTGCTCTAAATCCATTTGCTGAAGCTTTGTTAAAAGAGCAAGGTGAACTAGAAGATCTTACTGGTTTTGCCGATCAGGAAGATGAACAACTAGAGTACACCGAAGAAGAAGCAGAAGAAGAGTTCAAGCGCCTGCAAGATCAGCCAATCAAACTGGCTATCATAGGTCGTCCAAACGTAGGTAAATCAACGCTAACTAACCGTATCTTAGGTGAAGAGCGTGTTGTTGTTTATGATATGCCGGGTACGACTCGAGATTCTATTTATATTCCAATGCAACGTGATGAGCGTGAATATGTATTGATTGATACTGCCGGTGTTCGTCGCCGCAGACGTATTAATGAAACCGTAGAAAAATTCTCAGTGGTTAAAACTCTGAAAGCGGTTGAAGATGCTAACGTTGTATTGCTCGTTATCGATGCTCGCGAAAATATCTCTGATCAAGACTTGAGCCTACTAGGCTTTGCTTTGAACGCTGGTCGCTCAATTGTGCTTGCAGTGAATAAGTGGGATGGCTTGGACTACGAGGTTAAAGAACGCGTTAAGAAAGAACTGGATCGCCGTTTAGGTTTTGTTGATTTTGCTCGTATTCACTTTATCTCAGCATTGCACGGTACTGGTGTAGGTAACCTATTTGAATCAGTACAAGAAGCGTATAAATCAGCGACAACTCGTGTTGGTACTTCTGTTCTGACTCGTATTATGAAAATGGCAACAGATGATCACCAACCACCATTGGTTCGTGGACGTCGTGTTAAGCTAAAATACGCGCACGCAGGTGGTTATAACCCACCAATCGTTGTGATACACGGTAACCAAGTTAATGAGTTACCTGCATCTTACAAGCGTTTCCTAATGAACTACTACCGCCGTTCTTTGGATATTATGGGTACACCTATTCGCATTCAGTTCCAAAGTAGCGAGAACCCGTTTGAAGGTAAAGTAAGCAAAATGACGGTTTCTCAAGAGCGCAAGAAGAAGCGTTTATCTCAGATGCTAAAAGGTCGTAGTAAGAAGTAACGGTCATTATTATTGTAAAACCGCTTCGCTATCGAAGCGGTTTTTTTTCGCCTGTAATTTAGCCAAAATCCAATTTACACATATTAAAGATCTTTTTATTATTATCTGCTTCCTCTTTGCTTGGATACATTAAGAAGGTTAATGTGCTGAATTAAATCCATACGCAGGATATGTAACTTATGCTTTCGGTGTGTGGTTATATAAATGTTCTTTTAATGGTAGATCGCTGATCATTACCAATAAAGTAGAAGATCGAACAAAGATCACATTAATGCTGTTACAGCACACTTTTGACTAACTGACCTTATATAGAACAAATTAGCGACAACATGCTAGATTAGCAACAGAGAATACTTTTATATTGGAGTGTTGAGATGTCACAGAATATTTGCCCTAAGTGTCAAAAGCCATTGAGTTGGGATGGGCAGTACTATTGTGAGGGCTGTCAGTCTCACTATCGTAAGACGGCATTTTGCCCAGACTGTGAGGCTAAGCTAGAAAAGCTGCAAGCGTGTGGAGCTGAGAGTTATTTTTGTAATGACAGTTGTAACGAGCTCAAGTCAAAATCTCGAGCTCGTTTTGAATTTAATAAGATAGAAGAATAAAGCTAACCGTTTGTTGATTTAACGGCTTTAACGGTAGAGGTCACTTCACCATCAGCGAAGCGAGTCACTAATGTATCTCCGTGTGCTAGGTGTTGCGACTGAGTCACCACTTTGCCTTGCTTGGTTGAGATAGAGTAACCACGGCGCATAGTGGCAAGCGGGCTTACCGCATCCAACTTTTCGGTGAGTAATTCAAATTGATGTCTTTGGCGACGCAATTGAATTTGCATTGCTTGTTTTAGTTGCTGCTCTAGATGAATTAAATTTTGCTGCTGTTTGGCAATTTTGTTTGCTGGAGCGTGCATTTCTAGTTGCATCTGTATACGAGCAAATCGCTGTTTAAGCGCATTTAATTGCCCAAGCATACATTGTTTTAATTGCGCTTCTTTTTCATCAAGTTGCTGACTTTGCTTTTGCAATTGATGTTTAGGATGAAGCTTTTCTAATTTGTGTTGCTGAATTAGTACTTGCTGTTGTTGCTGACTCATGTAGCGGTTCATTGCATTGGTCAGTTGTCTTTGTTTTGCCACAATACCTTGCAGTTTAAAGCTCTGATCGCGACTCACAAGCTCTGCGGCTGCCGATGGGGTAGCGGCGCGTAAGTCCGCTACAAAGTCGGCGATAGTCACATCAACTTCATGCCCAACAGCGCTGATAATTGGAATCTGGCTTGAAGCAATGGTTCTTGCCACTATTTCATTATTAAAGCACCACAGATCTTCTAAAGAACCGCCGCCTCGACCAACAATTAACACATCACACTCATTACGCTCATTGGCCAGACCAATGGCTTGAGCAATACTGATAGATGCGGATTCTCCTTGCACCATCGTAGGGTAGATGATGACCGGAAGGCTAGGGTCACGTCGTTTTAACACTTGCAGAACATCATGTAGCGCCGCGCCCGTAGCAGAGGTGATTACCCCGATTTGCTTAGGGTGCTCAGGAATAGGCAATTTATTGGATTGAGCAAATAGACCTTCGGCGGCTAATTGCATTTTTAGTTGATCAAATTGCTGTTGCAGTCGTCCGTCGCCTTCTGGCTGCATAGAGTCAATGATCAACTGATAATCACCCCGAGGTTCATACAGTGATAAGCGCGCTTTAACTAACACTTGTTTGCCATTCTCAGGTCTAAACGTTACTCGACGATTGTTACCACGAAACATCGCACATTTCACTTGGGCACGTGAGTCTTTAAGAGTTAGGTACCAATGGCCAGAAACAGGCGCTGAGAAATTTGAGATCTCACCAATGAGCCAAACCACTCCCATTTCATTTTCAAGGAGTAAGCGAACTTCGGCGTTAAGACGTGAAACCGTAAAGATATTACTAGATTGCGGGGCAGGCAAAATACACTCGTCAGAGGTGAGTATGGAGGATAGCGCCAGTATAATACACAGCACTCTATAAAGCGCAAATTTTATTATTATAAATGTGTAGCCAAACGATTGCGCTCAGCGTATAATCCCTCCGCAATATCAATTCCAACTCTGCGCATAAGCGTCTAAACAGTTGGTTTCCTTACTTTTAACATCTATGTTGTGAGATATTGCAAATGTTACGTATTGCCAAAGAAGCGCTGACCTTCGACGACGTCCTACTGGTTCCAGCTCACTCCACCGTTCTCCCAAATACAGCGGATCTCCGTACCCGCTTGACGAAGAATATCAACTTAAACATCCCAATGATTTCTGCATCTATGGATACAGTTACTGAGGCTCGCTTAGCTATTGCTTTAGCTCAAGAAGGCGGCATCGGTTTCATCCATAAGAACATGCCTATTTCTTTGCAAGCAGAAATGGTTCGCCAGGTGAAAATCTTTGAAGCAGGTATCGTTTCTGATCCTGTTACTGTTCGCCCTGACCAAACCATTGATCAAGTTCTTAAACTGACTGAAAAGCACGGTTTTGCTGGTTTCCCTGTTGTAACTGATAGCCAAGAGCTAGTCGGTATCATCACCGGTCGCGATATTCGTTTCGTTACGGATATGAGCAAAACAGTGGCTGAAGTAATGACAATCAAAGAACGTCTTGCTGCAGTTAAAGAAGGTGCATCTCCTGAAGAAGTTCAAGAGAAAATGCACGAAGCACGCGTTGAAAAAGTACTTGTTGTAAACGATGAGTTCAAACTACGCGGCATGATCACTGCAAAAGATTTCCATAAAGCAGAGCGCAAGCCTAACGCATGTAAAGACGAACGTGGTCGCCTACGTGTTGGCGCTGCAGTTGGTGCTGGTGCTGGTAATGAAGAACGTGTTGCCGCTCTTGTAGAAGCTGGCGTTGATGTTCTACTTATCGACTCATCACACGGTCACTCTGAAGGTGTACTAAACCGAATTCGCGAAACTCGCGCAGCTTACCCAGATCTAGAGATCATTGGTGGTAACGTTGCAACTGGCGCAGGTGCTCGTGCACTTATCGACGCTGGTGTGAGTGCTGTTAAAGTGGGCATCGGCCCTGGCTCAATCTGTACTACTCGTATCGTAACAGGTGTTGGTGTTCCTCAAGTAACAGCAGTTGCTGATGCTGCAGAAGTTGCTGCAGAATTTGATATTCCAGTTATTGCTGATGGCGGCATCCGCTTCTCAGGTGATATCTGTAAAGCAATCGTTGCTGGCGCATCATGTGTGATGGTTGGTTCTATGTTTGCGGGTACTGAAGAAGCACCGGGTGAAGTTATTCTTTATCAAGGTCGTTCTTACAAGTCTTACCGCGGCATGGGTTCACTTGCAGCTATGTCTCAAGGTTCATCTGACCGTTACTTCCAAACGGATAACGCAGCAGACAAACTTGTACCTGAAGGCATCGAAGGTCGCACACCTTATAAAGGTCGCCTAAAAGAAATCGTTCATCAGCAAATGGGCGGTCTACGTTCTAGCATGGGTCTAACTGGCTCTGCAACAATCGAAGACATGCGTACTAAAGCTGAATTTGTTCGTATTTCTGGTGCGGGTCTTAACGAATCTCATGTTCATGACGTTCAGATCACTAAAGAAGCGCCAAACTACCGTTTAGGTTAATTTATTGCGGTTGATTACCTGCGTTATCTTTATAACGAAGGTTATAGCGAAGGTGCTCATTTACTTTTTACGATTAGTATTAGGTAAACGATGCGCCTTCTCTTTTATAATCAGCAATTTGCTTAGCCAAATCTAATCTAGATATATCCATCTAGGTTGGAATAAAATTTATTTAAAGTTGTGGAGGTTTCAGCCTCCATCCATCTAATACTATTGAGATTTCTAAATGACTAAGAATATCCACGACCAACGTATTTTGATCCTTGATTTTGGTTCTCAGTACACTCAACTTGTTGCACGTCGCGTACGTGAAATTGGTGTTTACTGTGAGCTTTGGAGCTGGGATGTAGAAGAATCGGATATCCGTGAATTTAACCCAGACGGCATCATTCTTTCTGGTGGTCCAGAAAGCGTCACAGAACATAACTCTCCTCGTGCACCGCAATATGTATTTGACTCTGGTGTTCCAGTGCTGGGTGTTTGTTACGGCATGCAAACTATGGCCGAACAACTTGGCGGTAAAGTTGCAGGTTCTGATGAGCGTGAATTTGGTTATGCTCAAGTTAAAGTCGTTAAAGAGTCAGCTCTATTTAACGGCATTGAAGATGCGATTGCTGAAGACGGCAATGCATTACTAGATGTTTGGATGAGTCACGGCGACAAAGTTGTAGAAATCCCATCTGACTTTACTAAAATTGCTGAAACAGATACTTGTCCGTTTGCTGCTATGGCAAATGAAGAGAAGAAATACTACGGCGTTCAATTCCACCCAGAAGTGACTCATACTCGCCAAGGCGCGCGTATGCTTGAGAACTTCGTGATGAATGTATGTGGCTGTGAAAAGCTATGGACTTCTCAATCTATCATCGATGATGCAATTGCTCGTATTAAAGAGCAAGTGGGTGATGATGAAGTGATTCTTGGCCTTTCTGGCGGTGTTGATTCTTCTGTTGTTGCGATGCTAGTACACCGTGCAATCGGCGACAAATTAACGTGTGTATTTGTTGATAATGGTCTTCTTCGTCTAAACGAAGGCGAACAAGTGATGGATATGTTTGGTGATCACTTCGGTCTTAACATCATCAAGATTGAAGCTGAAGAGCGCTTCCTTAACGCACTTGAAGGTCAATCTGATCCAGAGCAAAAACGTAAGACGATTGGTCACGTATTTATTGACGTATTTGACGAAGAATCTAAGAAGCTTGAAAACGCTAAATGGTTGGCACAAGGGACTATTTACCCGGATGTGATCGAATCAGCTGCTTCTAAAACAGGTAAGGCGCATGTGATTAAGTCTCACCATAACGTTGGCGGCTTGCCAGACGATATGGAAATGGGCCTAGTTGAGCCGTTACGTGAACTGTTTAAAGACGAAGTTCGTAAGATTGGCCTAGAGCTTGGTCTGCCATACAACATGCTTTATCGCCACCCGTTCCCTGGACCTGGTCTAGGTGTTCGTGTTCTTGGTGAAATTAAGAAAGAGTATTGTGACTTGCTACGTCGCGCCGATGCTATCTTTATTGAAGAACTGCACAGTGCAGACCTTTACCATAAAGTCTCTCAAGCGTTTACTGTGTTCTTGCCAGTACGTTCAGTTGGCGTAATGGGTGATGGTCGTAAATATGATTGGGTTGTATCACTACGCGCAGTAGAAACAATCGACTTCATGACCGCTCATTGGGCACACCTTCCATACGACTTCTTAGGTAAGGTTTCTAACCGTATCATCAATGAAGTAGGTGGCATTTCTCGCGTTGTTTACGATATCTCAGGTAAACCACCTGCGACAATCGAGTGGGAATAAGTTTAACTCGCTTAAACTAATGACAATAAACCCGTGAGTGTTGCTCGCGGGTTTTTTTATGTGACTCAAAAATTAGGAAAAACAGCGTTAAGCGTGCGAAAATAGCCTTAATGAGATTAATTGAACAATAGAAGTATTAGAAATGGCAAAACTGACCCTTCAAGAACAAATGCTAAAAGCTGGCTTGGTCAACGAGAAGAAATTAAAGAAAGCCAAAAAAGGCGCGAAGAAGTCTCGCGTACAAGCTCGTGAAGCAAAAGCAGCAGCAGAAGAAAACCGAGTTGCTCAACAAGAGCGCGACAAGCAAATTAACCAAGAGCGTGAACAGCAACGTCTGGCGAAAGAGCTAAAAGCTCAAGTAAAACAGTTAATTGAAATGAACCGCATTGATACTAGTAAAGGTGAAGTTAAGTATAACTTTACTGACGGAACTTTAGTTAAGTCATTGTATGTCGAAGAGCTAAACCGTACGCAACTGATCAAAGGTATTTTGAGTATTGCGCGCTTTGGCGAAGGATACGCAGTGATTCCGACTATCGTTGCTGACAAGATTGCGACTCGTGTGCCGGAAGCTATCGTAGAAACAATCAAGACCGAAGATGAAACACCTGATGAAGATGATCCGTACAAAGACTTTGTCGTACCAGATGATCTGATGTGGTAATTAGCCACTAACACCTGATGTATTTAGGGCGACAGATATGTTGCCCTTTTTTATTGAAAGATATCATGCCGCAGTCAGGTCTATATTGACGCATCAATATCGCTATAAGTTTGCGTAATCTGTTTATCGTTAAAGGCAATGCCAAGGAAAGTAACGGAAATCACTATGAAAAAATTATTTACAGCACTCATTACCTTGTGTGCAGTGCTTGGAATGGGCACGGCGTTTACCGTAAGTGCAGACACGATTGATTGGAAGAGTGTCGAGAAAAAGGCGCAAGGACAAACTGTCTATTTTCATGCTTGGGGTGGTAGCCAAGAGATCAATCGCTATTTGCAATGGGCAAATAAGCAACTGCAACAGCAATATGGCGTAACCTTAAAGCACGTCAAAGTCTCAGACATTGCAGAAAGTACACCAAGACTGATTGCCGAAAAAGCCGCGGGTAAAACTGACGGTGGCAGTATTGATTTAGTATGGATTAATGGTGAGAACTTTAAGTCCATGAAACAGAATCAATTACTGTTTGGACCTTTTACTGATTCTTTACCTAATTGGCAGTATGTTGATAAATCTCTACCGGTCACGGTCGATTTTTCAGAACCGACTCAAGGACTTGAAGCGCCGTGGGGCGTGGGGCAGTTAGTGTTTATTTATGATCAGCAGCAGTTAAGTAATCCGCCAACATCATTTGCTGACATGCTCAGTTATGCCAAGTCACACCCTCATCGTTTAAGCTATCCTAAGCCTCCTGAGTTTCACGGTAGTAGTTTTCTTAAGGCACTATTAATTGAACTATCAGAGTCTGATCCTGCGCTAGAAAAACCAGTGACTAAAGAGGCATTCGCTCGTTTAACCCCTAAATTATGGCAGTATTTAGATGACTTTCATCGCGTCGCTTGGCGCAGTGGTAAGCAATTTCCAGCCGGCACAGCCGAAATGATCCGTCTGCTTGATGATGGTCAATTAGACTTAGCGGTGACGTTTAATCCTAACGCTGTTTATTCGGCGCAAGCGGCAGGAAATCTTGAGCCGACAACCAAGCCATACGCAATGAAAGCCGGTGCGCTGTCTAATATTCACTTTTTAGCGATTCCTTGGAATGCCAATGCAAGAGAGGGTGCCTTAGTGGCGATTAACTTTTTGCTCAGCCCAGAAGCTCAATCTCGTAAAGGAGATTTGAATGTCTGGGGCGATCCTTCAGTACTGGAAGCTAAATACTTACAAGGTAGCGCTAAGTCATCTCAACAATTTAAGTCGATTAATGAGCCTCACCCAAGCTGGCAGGTTGAATTAGAGAAAGAATGGCTTAAGCGTTATGGGCAGTGACTAATTAATAATTAATAAACAATATGACTAAGTAATGTTACGATTTTTTTATGGGCTGGTGGTTGCGCTATGTGTCGTGCCCACCATTCCTGGAGTGCTGGGCGTGGTGTCATCTTCGCTCAGCTTTATTCCTCCATTAGGCATGACCTCTTTTTCTATCCACGGTTTTGAGCAAGTATTTGCTTGGAATGGTGTTTGGCGTTCAATCAGTTTAAGCCTATCTTCTGCACTTATTAGTAGCTACTTAGCTTGCCTAATTACGTTTGCTATTTTGCAGAGCTGTTGGAATCGCTCATGGTGGAAAAAAATAGAATGGTCACTTTCGCCATTACTTTCGATTCCTCACGTAGCGTTTGCCATTGGTTTTGCCTTCTTATTTGATCCAACAGGATTAGGCATTCGTTTCATTCACACACTATTGGGTTATGACCCAAACCAAACTTCAGCTCATGAACTGGCGTTATTAATACACGATCCTAATGCGCTAGGGTTAATCGTTTTATTAGCGATTAAAGAAGTGCCTTTTTTACTGTTGATGAGTATCCCAATTTTAAAGCAGTTGAATATTGAGAAGACGGAGAAGGTGACTGCGGCAATGGGATACAGCCGAGCACAGACTTGGTGGAAAGCCATTTTTGCACAATGGTTAGTGAAACTGCGTTTTCCTATGCTGGCGGTTTTAGCCTATAGCTTGTCGGTTGTTGATGTGGCGCTTATTGTCGGGCCAACTAATCCACCCACTTTTGCCGTTTTGGTTTGGCAATGGTTTAACGACCCTGATTTATCGTTACTGCCTCGTGCATCGGCAGGCGCAATTGTACTGTTTTTACTGGCTGTGATTGTTATTGCCATTGCTCGGTTACTCGAGTGGCTACTGACTAAGAAATTAACTTTGTGGCAAATCTCTGGGCGACGCGGCGCATTGTTACCAGGGAAAAGCCTATTTAGCGGTATGCTATTACTTACCGCAACTATGTTGCCGTTGATGGTTTTATGGAGTATCGCGCAGCGTTGGCGCTTTCCTGATCTTACGCCAAGTCGCTATTCTGTTAGGTTTTGGCAGTACGAATGGTCAGGTATTTTAAGCTCTTTGCAACAAAGTCTAAGTTTAGCGTTAGTGTCGGGCACTGTAGCGTTAGTGTTAGCATTAATTGCCCATGAGTATCGCATTCGATATCGCTGGCAAGTACCGGGCTATATTATTGCTATTCCTATGCTGATCCCTCAATTATCCATCTTGTTTGGCCTACAAATAAGCACACTGTTTATTGGTGGTAGCCATTGGTTATGGGTGTGTTGGGCGCATATGTTCTTTGCCTTTCCATTTGTTTATCTATCCATGGATGGGCCGTGGCGCAGTTATAATGAAGGGATGACTCGAGTGGCTCTTAGTCTGGGTAAATCCCCTTTGCATGTCTTTTTAACGGTAAAACTGCCGCAAGTGTTTCCGGCTATTTTATTTGCTTGGGCCGTTGGTATCAGCGTTAGTCTATCCCAATATCTACCGACATTAGTGTTAGGGGCAGGTCGCATCACCACATTAACCACGGAAGCGGTAGCACTATCGAGCGGTTTTGATCGCCGAGTCACCGCGATTTATGCCTTGTGGCAAGCCTTATTGCCGTTAGCTTTTTTCTTTATCGCTATATTGGGAAGTCGCCTTCAAGCCCGATATTACCGTATTCATGTTAGGGGGTAGCTGTTAGATGGCTCTGCACTTAAAAAATCTTACTATTGCTAAGTTAGATGGAAATACACTATTCAATAAGTTGAATATGACTATTGATTCTGGTGAAGTGGTTTCCTTAATGGGCCCAAGTGGCTGTGGTAAATCGACTTTACTTGATGTAATAGCAGGGCATTTGTCATCAGAGTTTACTTATCAGGGACAGATAGAACTCAACCAACGCAGCTTGGACTTAGTTGAAGCACATCAACGCCGAGTTGGTATTTTATTTCAAGACGATCTGCTGTTTCCTCATCTTTGTATTTGGCAAAATTTAGCCTTTGCTTTACCCAATAGTGTCAAAGGCAAATTACGTAAAGAGATGGCAATTGAAGCGCTACAGCAAATAACATTAGATAAAATAGCTTATTCTTATCCAGATCAAATATCGGGTGGGCAACGAGCACGCATTAGTTTGACGCGTATGTTACTGGCAAAGCCACAGGTAGCTTTGCTTGATGAACCTTTTAGTAAGTTAGATAAAGATCTTCGTGGTCAGTTTCGAGATTGGGTATTTGAGCAATTAAGAGTGGCGAATATTCCGACATTAATGGTCACCCACGACGAACAAGATATTCCACAATACAGCCGTGTATTAACTTGGCCTTGGGAGAGTAGCCATGCTTGATAGTATTAGCATTAAAGTGATTCGTTGGCCTCTGGCCCAAGGGGCCGCATTACTTGATAGGTTAGGCATTACTGCAAACCAAACCACTGTATTTGGCTTTGTCGTGGGATGCTTTGCGTTTCCTCTGTTGTGCTTGGAGCAATATACAGCCGCTCTAGTACTGATTGCTCTTAATCGTATTTGTGATGGTTTAGATGGCGCACTCGCTCGCCGGCAAGGCATTACTGATGCGGGCGGATTTCTTGATATCAGTTTGGATTTTCTATTTTACTCTATGGTGCCTTTTGGCTTTGTATTGGCTAACCCTGATCTAAATGCCATTGCGGGTGCTTTTCTTATTTTCTCGTTTATCGGAACGGGCAGTAGCTTTTTGGCGTTTGCGGTTATGGCAGGCAAGAAAGGAATAGAGAATCCGGTTTATCAGCATAAGTCTCTTTACTATATGAGCGGCTTAACTGAAGGCACTGAGACTATCGCCTGTTTTGTGTTGATGTGTTTATTCCCGCATTACTTTTCCCAACTAGCATATGTGTTTGGCGCGATGTGTTGGTTTACTACCGCAACTCGTATCTATTCTGGGTTCTGTACGTTATCTGATAGCGAGAATTAAAGAACTCACCTCACTTTCCTCCACTTTGATTATCCTTTAATTGAGTACAACCTTTTGTTATATCGATTGTTATACCAATTGTTATGTATAGCTGAGGATGCGCTCATAAGCACCCAGTTTCTCATTATCAACTTTCCTCAAACTCAGCTTCAATATAACTAGATATTTTTTCCTTCGTACCTCTCTTACTATGAATGGGCTTTCACAGGAAAGCGTTTCATTACTGTGATGACTGAGTTCATCTTAGAGAAGGAGGAAAGCATGCCAATAAAACGTCCAAGTCCAGAATTGGTTGATCTAGGTTCGTCAAAAGCGATGCCAAGCTTAACCATGCAAGCTGCAGACTATGGGCACAAAAAAGTACTAAAGCCATTTAAACAGTCATTTGGGTTGTCGATGTTCGCCGGCGCATTTATTGCTCTAGCGTTTGTCTTTTATATCACTGTCACCACAGGCTCTGCTGAAAGTGGTTGGGGAATGACACGCTTTATTGGAGGGCTCGCCTTTAGCCTTGGACTGATGTTAGTCGTGGTCTGTGGTGGAGAGCTTTTTACTAGCACTGTTTTGAGTTCAATCGCTTGGGCGCAAAAGAGGGTCACCACTAAGCAGTTATTAGGGTGTTGGGCGCGTGTGTATTTGGGGAACTTTGCTGGCGCAATACTGACTCTTGCTTTCATTATGATGGCAAAAATGCACCTGCTTGATCACGGTAATTGGGGGCTTAACGCTTTAAGTATTTCTACCCATAAGCTTGAGCACTCTTGGTGGCAGGCATTTTCACTAGGTGTTATGTGTAACCTATTGGTTTGCTTGGGTATTTGGATGAGCTTTAGCAGTAAGGAGAGTGCGAGTAAGGCATTTTTTGTTCTGTTACCTGTGGCGATGTTTATCAGCTCAGGCTTTGAACACAGTGTCGCGAATATGTTTATGGTGCCACTAGGGATGGCGATTAAGGCTGCGGGTGACCCTATGATACTAAGCGCTGCATCTGATGCCGGTATTCATCTAGAACTCCTTACTATAAAACAGTTTATCACTGCGAATTTAATTCCAGTGACTCTAGGCAATATCTTTGGCGGAGCAGTACTCGTTGGGCTTGCATACTGGAGTATTGAGCCAAAACAAAACGCAACATCATCTATTTACCCGATTAAAAATTCAGATATCCATTATTCATCTTTAAATTCATTGGAGCACGCCATGTTAGAAAAAATGAAAAATTTACGAGTTGCAGATTTAGCATCAGACGAGCAAGTGACATTTTCTGAGGAACTAAATTGTCATTCAGCACTTAAGTTACTGATTGATAACAATCAAGCTGGAGCGGCTGTATTAGGTCAAGATCATCAAGTTAAAGGTTTTATCTCACAACAAGATCTTCTACGAGCATTGTGGGGTCAAGACTTTGATATGAATGCAGCGGTTCAAGTAAAAGACTACATGCAAACACCGGTTTGTACTCTATCTCCAGAGCAAAGCATTTTATCTGCTCTTGAGCCGATGATTGTTGACCAAGATACATTATACCCAGTAAACCAAGGTGGTTTTTATATGGGTGGACCAGCACTGTCATTTAGCGAGCGTTTAGCTAAAGCGGCAAGTAAGATGCCAAGTGCTTATCCGGTCGTATTTAACGGTCAATATGTGGGGCTGTTAAATCGCGATGCAATTGCACTTTGGGTGGCAAATTTCAATCAGCCACAAATGCAAAAAAAGAAAGATCTGTCTGTCGCTTAATCACAAGCGATAGTCATTAGGGCAGGTGACGCCCTATCTAAAAAACACAACTAAGTTTTTAGGTCACGCAGGGATTCCATCTTTGCGTGGCTTGAAAGATCGTCCCTTAGTCAATCTTCTTGCCTCTGATAAGAAACACTCCCTTAGTGGTGAGTCCCCACTATCGTTACGCCAAATAAATGAGATTTCTCGCTGCATATTTAACTGCGGTGTTGGTAGTACAACCAAACGATTACTTTCCAGCTCAGGTAATACATCAAGGTAAGGCACACATCCTAGATAGCTACCATTGGCAACCAGTGATTTAATCACTCGAATACTTTCGTACTCTTTCCATACCTTAATATTGTCAATCAATCCGTGAATTGCACCGTCAAAGATACGGCGAGTTCCCGCACCGGGTTCACGCAATACCCATTTAGCTTGTTCAAGTTGAGCCAGTGTGACTTGCTTATATTGAGCAAAAGGGTGATTAGGGGAGGAGATCACTACCAAATCATCATCTAACCAATGTTCTTGCTGTAAACGGCTATCGGTATTACGACCTTCAATGATGCCCAAGTCACAATCGTAGTTCAGCAGGGCTTCCATGACGTTTTCAGTGTTTTCTATGGTTAAATTAATTCTCATTTCGGGGAAATCATTATCAATTTTACTGATAAGTGAAGGTACTAAATGTTTAGCCGCTGTCTGGCTGGAACATAAAGTAAATGTGCCACTGATAAGGTGTTGCTCATGAAGCCCAAGTTCAATTTGTTGTGCTTCTTGTAATAGGCGTTTAGCTCTCGGTCTTAACCAGTGTCCCCAATGACTTAGTACTAATCGGTTGCCTTGACGGTTGAAAAGAGGGCGATCAAGTACGGTCTCTAATTGGGAGAGAGACATACTGACAGCAGACTGGGTCATAGAGAGCTTTTTAGCTGCAGTACTGACACTTTCGTGACTGGCAACAGCATCAAATACTGCGATTTGCTTCAATGAGAATTTAAACATGCAACCCCTATTATTGAAAACTAAGTATCAATTTTACTGATACTTAGAGTTTGCTCTATTCGGTAAGACAGTTCAATAATTATTCACCGTAAACTGTGAGTAAATGATAATGGTCTCATATGCTAAGGCTAAATAAGAACCCATTGTTTAACTGTCATTTAATGTAATCGGTTGTCATATGTCACTATCATCGATATATTAATCGTCATTAAACGATTGAGTGGCTATAGTTATGACAGATTGTCAAAGTAAGCAATGCGAAGCACCGATTATCTCTGCTAAAGAGACAAGGTTTGAACAAGAATTAGCCGCAATGGCGAAAGCGATCGCTCATCCTGCTCGAGTTAGAATTCTTAAAGTGTTATTTGAGCTAGAAGCTAAAGGCGGTTGTTTAAATGGTGATTTGGTCGGTCAATTAGGCTTAGCTCAATCGACGGTTTCTGAGCATTTACGGATATTACGTGAGGCTGGGCTGATTCGAAGCGAACCAATGCCACCTAAAGTCTGTTATAGAATAGAGATGCAAGGCATGGATAGATTACAGCAGTTATTTAAGGATCTGTTTTAATAACATGGGTCGTTAGTAAAAATTCAATACGCAGTATCAATGACACTCTTGTTAATCGTCTTTCGACGAATAACGAATAGCAAGTATCGAGTAGCAGTGATGTAGAGTGATAAAGAGTGTCAAAATAATAGTAATAAAAATAGAGAAAAATGATGACAGAAGAAATGATGGGTAAATCCCCCAAATTAAGCTTTTTAGATAGATTTTTAACATTGTGGATATTCATCGCTATGGCGACAGGTGTTGCCATTGGCGCGTTGTTTCCTGAGGTTGTGGAGCTGAATGAAGCAATGTCAGTAGGCAGCACTAACATACTGTTAGCGATTGGCTTGATTCTAATGATGTATCCACCTTTAGCTAAAGTGGATTACAGTTTGTTAAGGGAAGTAACTAAAGATAAGCAAGCCATCAAACTGTCATTAATTATGAATTGGTTAGTCGGTCCGGTATTAATGTTCGCATTGGCATTAATTTTTCTTGGTGATCATCCCGGTTACATGGTCGGCATTATTTTAATCGGCCTTGCTCGTTGTATCGCCATGGTGCTGGTGTGGAATGATATTGGTGGTGGCAATAAAGAGTATGGCGCAGCGCTCGTTGCTCTAAATAGTGTATTTCAGATTGTCACATACAGCTTTATGGCTTGGTTATTCATCACTGTGCTTCCTCCTGTATTTGGTTATACGGGAATGAACATCGATATTTCAATGGCCGAGATTGCTCAAAGCGTCTTTATATATCTGGGTATTCCGTTCTTAGCGGGATTTTTCGGTCGAAAAATACTGATCTCAGCTAAAGGGGAGCAGTGGTATAACGAACAGTACATCCCTCGAATTTCCCCTATCACTTTAATTGCTTTACTTGCCACTATCGTACTGATGTTTAGCTTAAAAGGAGAGATGATTCTGGATTTACCAATGGATGTTGTGCGTATTGCGATTCCATTAACCCTCTATTTTGTCAGCATGTTTTTTGCCAGCTTTTTTGTGGGTAAATGGTTAGGTATTTCCTATGACAAAAACGCATCAATTGCCTATACCGCAACCGGTAATAATTTTGAGTTGGCCATTGCTGTGTCAATTGCTGTATTTGGGATCCACTCAGATCAAGCATTTGCCGGCGTGATAGGGCCATTGATTGAAGTGCCTATTTTAATTCTGTTGGTCAATGTCGCGCTTAAAATGAAGCAGAAGTATAAAGTTAAAACTGCATAATCAGTCAAGTAATAAGCTAGTTATTCACTGGCTTATTACTTCATTCTTTCAATGCCTTGCATAATATCGATTATTTTTAAACGAACGCTGAAAACATAACGTTTCCTTTGTAGAAATAGACCTACTTAATGCCTTGTTCATCACACTTTTCCGATTAAATTCAATGTGACTAATGTCATATAAAAATCCACATAACTGCTTAAAAACCCGATCCCTTCCGCCCTTTACGAGTGTGGTGGGTGATCTAGGTATCATTTGACCTTGTCGTCGATGTCAGTACTTCAAGTCATACAATATAGTTAATGCGTCAGTTAGGTTTATGTCTATAAAAGAGGTTAGACGATGAAAACTCATGCAGAAATAGCAAAAGATGCTATTGAACTAGTTAAACCATCTATTGAAAAGCTATTTGAAAGAACAAATCGCAAAGAGTTACATATCGTAGTGATGGACCCTCGAGTTAAGCCGTGGGAGTCATCATTTGAAGACGCTATCTTAGTTGAAAGCTCTTTAGGTAACCCAGATCAATGGACCATTCCTTTCGATGAATTTGCGCGAAAAAAAGCGAAACAAGCGTGGCGCAATTCACAAGCCAATATTAATAATCAAACCGTACACACAGCCTCACTTGGTGATGATGATCTGCTGTTCTATGGCTCCTTTGTATATGGGGATGTAGTGGTGGGTTGCAGTGGTGTTGAGCAATGGTATGACATGCTAATCAGTGGTTGGATTGCCGTGGCAATCGAGCAATTGTGTATGGCTGAATACCAAAGCAATAAAGTAAGTAACCCTACGCAAACGACTAGAAAATAATATAAATCGAAAAGGAATTATCATGAGCAAACTTTTAAAAACTCTTCTTGTTGCCGCAGGCATCATGGTATCTGCAACTTCGATTGCAGCCGATTACCCAAGTAAAAACATTCGTCTAGTAGTGCCATTTGGTGCTGGTGGCGGTACTGATGCTGTTGGCCGTACCTTAGCAAATTCTGCAAAAGACATTCTGGGTCAAAATATTTCTGTAATGAACCGCACCGGTGGTGCTGGCGCTGTAGGTATGAGCTTTGGCGCTCAGCAACGTGCAGATGGTTACACATTGACTGTAGTTACTCGTGAAATTGCTTCTCTACCTCAAATGGGGTTGATGCAGCACGATGTCAGTGACTTTAAACTGATTCGTATGGTTAACCTTGATCCTGCAGTTGTGCTGGTATCAGCAGATAGCCCGTACAACACGATTAATGATCTTATTGCAGAAGCGAAGAAAGGCGATGGCGTTGTTAAATTCGCATCGACTGCGGCTCCAAACTTCTACCTAATGGCGCTTGAGAAAAATCAAGGCATCAAACTTAATGCTATTCCTTACAACGGCGCATCTGAAGCTATTCCGGCAGTACTTGGCAAGCACACTGACGTGACAATGGTTACTCCAGGTGAAGCCATCGCGCAGCTACGTTCAGGTCAGCTTAAAGCTCTAGGTGTTATGTCTGAAGAGCGTATTGCGTTCCTACCAGAAGTTGCGACTCTAAAAGAGCAAGGTGTTGATGTTGTAACGGGTACATGGCGTGGTATTGGCGCTCCGAAAAATACGCCAGATGCCGTTATCGAAACGCTAGGTAAAGCATTTGATGAAGCAATGGCATCGCCTGAATTCAAAGAGTTCATGCAAAAAGGCGCAATGACCATTCACAACATGAATGCTGAAGAGTTCACTAAATTTGTTGAGCAAGACACTAAAAACCTTGGTGCATTGATCAACTAATCATTTCCATCCGGGAGCTTGCCAAGCAAGCTCCCACTTTCTTTGAAGTTCAGCTTTAAAGGGTCGTATTATGATTAATAGAAATGTTGTTTTCCCATCCTTAATCATTGCCCTAAGCGCAGTTATTTTGGTTCTTATCGGACAATTCTCAGAGCCTCGCTTTCAAGATGCAAGTGTTGATGCCAAGTTTTTCCCAACTGCAATTGCAATTGCTCAGATTCTGATTTGTATCGCCTTACTCATCCAGCACAAACTTAAATCCATCAAAGAAGAAGATCAGCCAGCTATTTTTTCGAAAATGGCAGTATTTGGCGTAGCTTTCTTAATTGGATATGCCTTGTTGATTAATGTCATCGGTTATTTATTTGCAAGTCT
This sequence comes from Vibrio sp. UCD-FRSSP16_30, assembly GCF_001676025.1. Classification (GTDB taxonomy): domain Bacteria; phylum Pseudomonadota; class Gammaproteobacteria; order Enterobacterales; family Vibrionaceae; genus Vibrio. The sequence goes on along the minus strand of NZ_LZFW01000002.1, from coordinate 16,517 downwards.
GGTCGCGTTTACCGTCTATCTGATCTTGTTCAAAGTGAAGAAGCCTGTTTATTACATTGTTGCTTGGACATTTGTGTGTGGTGTTTATTACCTATTTGGTGAAGTGTTCTATATCGCACTTCCTGAAGGTCTATTTTATTAAGGAGGCGGTATGATTGAACATTTACTCAATGGTTTGTTAACCGCATTCAGCCCCGCGGTATTACCTGTTCTTATTTTTGGTGTGGTTGGCGGTATTGTCTTAGGTGCTTTACCGGGGTTAACCGCAACAATGGGTGTGGCAATCCTTCTACCATTTACTTTTGGTATGGAACCGACAGCCGCACTTGTGATGCTTATTGGCGTGTATATCGGCGGAATTTATGGCGGATCAATTGCCGCGATTTTACTTAAAACTCCGGGAACGCCCGCTTCAGCGGCAACGGTGCTCGATGGGCATACCTTAGCCGCAAAAGGGCAAGCCGCTAGAGCACTGAGTATCTCGGCGATAGCTTCATTTGTTGGCGGACTTATCAGTACCATTGTATTGATTGCTATTGCTCCGCTATTAGCCAATTTTGCCCTGCGTTTTAACGCTCCTGAATATTTTGCATTGGCCTTATTTGGCTTAACCATTATCGCCAGTGTCTCTGCGCAAAACATTCTAAAAGGTTTATTAGCCGGTAGTATTGGTTTGCTCGTCTCGACTGTGGGTTTAGACCCAATCAGCAGTGTGCCTCGCTTTACTTTTGGCATTATGGACTTGTACAGCGGAATTAACGTCATACCTGTATTGATTGGTTTGTTTGCACTTTCAGAAGCCATTAATCAAATTGAAAGAATCCTAAAAGAGAAACAGGTTAAGGTTCCTAAATTTGATCATAAGTTACTCAGTAAAAAAGATTTAAAAGAGATGATGCCTACTGCGATAAAAAGCGGAATTATGGGGACATCGATTGGTTCAGTGCCGGGAGCTGGCGCTGATATCTCAGCCTTTGTTTGTTACAACGAAGCAAAACGCTCATCTAAGAACCCAGATGAGTTTGGTAAAGGGTCGGTGCGTGGCTTGGCAGCAGCAGAAGCTGGTAACAACGGAGTAACCGGAGGATCGCTTGTTCCTTTGCTTACTTTAGGTGTTCCCGGAGATGCGGTAGCGGCTGTGCTGTTGGGCGCACTAATTGTACAAGGCTTAACACCTGGGCCTTTGTTATTTGCGCAAAATCCTGAAGTTGTTTATGGCGTATTTAGCTCAATGCTGGTGGCGAACATCGTGATGCTTATTGTTGGTTTGGTGGGTATTCGCTTCTTCTGTCGCATTATTGAAGTGCCTAAGCTTCTAATGATTCCGATCATTATTTTCTTATCAGTTGTCGGTGCTTATGCCATCAATAACTCAATGTTTGATGTAGGTATTGCGATTGCCTTTGGTATTTTAGGCTTTGTATTAGGCAAGTTGGATATTCCATCGTCGCCAATATTACTGGCTATCATTTTAGGACCTATGGCTGAGACAAATCTACGTAAAGCACTGTTGATGTACGATAACTCGTGGTCATTTTTGTATGAAAGACCGATTGCGCTAGCCTTCATATTACTGGCCATCTTCTCGGTATATTCCACCATGAAGATGAAAAAGAAAAAACAGATGACGGTAGATAATTAGCAAAAAACGTCTAATTTGTAGTCTATTCTATCTAAGCCATGAAGTTATTCTTCATGGCTTTTTTAATTATCGAAAAATAAGTTTGTAGGAACTTTGGCCGGAAATGTTACGAGGTGTGATCTTAAATCTATTTTGTCATACTATATTAAGGTATGGTTTTGGGGTATTCGTTGCTTATCAGGATATATAATAAGTGATAGGCAATGTAAGAAATTAAGTTTTAGAGGTTAATATGCATACAAAGAATAAGATTGCTGCTGTTGTTGTTTCAGCACTAGTTGCTGGCCTAGCGGGTTGTTCAACTGCTACTTCACACGATACTGCATCTGCTAAATCAACAAGCCAAGATTCACAGCTTGCTGCTAAATACAACTTAGATGTGAATAAAGTTCCTGCACAGAACTTTGACTTATCTAAGTTCAAATTGAATCTTCCTATGGATGATGACAAAGCAGAGCGCGCTGGCAAAGTAATGGAAATTTACAAGCCAATGCTAAACAGTAAAGAGCAACCTTTCTCTCAAGCTGATTGGTTCTACACTGATTCTGTTACTGGCGCTATGGTGTTCGCCGCTCCAAACAAAGCGATGACTACACCTAACTCTAAAAATGCACGTAGTGAACTTCGCGCTATGCTTGCAGATGACTACGCAACACCAAAAAACAACTTCACCATCGCTTCAACGAAAGATGCTGAAAAATACGGTGCTATTGGCGGTCACATGAGCGCTACACTAGCTGTAGATTGGGTTAGTACAAGTGGTGACTACAAGAAAGGCGGCGCATTCGCGACTGTAATCGGTCAGATTCACGCTTCTCACAACGAACCTCTAAAAATTGTTTACCGTAAACTACCTGGTCATGAATATGGTTCTGTTTACTGGAACTACGAAACAAATGCTAAAGGTGATGATTATAAACATCGTCACGACATTAGCACTGATGTGTTTGGCCAAAATGGTCTGCGTAAAGGATCAACTGATCCTGTAGACGGCATTAAACTTGGTGAGATCTTCTCTTACGACGTTAATGTTGAAGGTGACATCATGCACCTAACATTTGTTAAAAACCCAGGTACAGCAAATAAAGAAGTTAGAAAATTCGATATCGATCTTGCGAAAGGTCACGTAGATGGTGATCAATACGACCAAGGTTATGCTAACGACTACCTATACTTCAAAGCGGGTAACTACAACCAATGTAATACTGGTTCAACTAAATGTTCGAACAACGGTATTGAAGCTGGTGACTACGCAAAAGTTAGCTTCTACAAATTGAACCTAGACCAATAATATTGGTTGAAGGCATAGCATTTATGCCAAGGTTATATCAGGGTGGCTAGTGGGGGCTAACACCTTGATAAACTGTAATAGTTTGTAGTTAAAGCGATTTAAATGGACTTTATTGTAGGTTGATTACAAACATTTTACGGTTATTTAGAGCTTGCTTCGGCAAGCTCTTTTTTTGTCTATAGATTAACAACTGATCAAAAATATTAGCCTCGCTCTCAAGTGTTTTCCCTGCGCTATTTCTGAATATTTAATTACTGTGATTGGTATAACCTGAGCTGGTGGATGAAATGCTTAGTGTGATGCAAAAGCTATCAAAGGAAGGCTGTAGCTTGCTTGTGGTGACCCATGAAATGAAGTTTGCTAGGAATGTATCAAGCTAAGTTGTATTGATTGAGAAGAGCATTTTAATTGAGACAAATCCGCCGCAGACATTGTTTAATAATCCAGTTTTATCTAGAAATTCACCTAGGTTAGGCCATTTCTAAAGCTGGATTAGCAGGCACAAAAAAGGCCTTTCATAGTAGATATCTGAAAGGCCAAGTGCGGAGCTACATCAAACTTAAAAAAGAAGGACTTAATTATTTACCATTTAGCTTCAAGGCAGAGAAGGTCACACTGTTGTAGTCACCAGTCTTTTTATCAGCAGTAAAGTCACCAGTACCGGCACAACCTGTACCCCAAACAGGGTGAGATTCGCTTGTGCTACATTGGCCGTAAGCACCAGCTTTGTAGTAGAAATCATCTTCAGCATAACCTGTTGGATGATCTTTAGCGTCTTGTCCTTTGCTTAGGTCAATATCGTAAGTTACTTTATCGTGTCTTGCTGTTTCGAAAGTTAGGTGCATGATAGTGCCCTTAACTTCTACTTTATAGCTAAATTCTTCACCTAGAGCGATACCTGCTTTACCAGGATCTGCAGGATTTTCCCAAGTGTTACCCCATACAGGGTAAGAGATATCCATGCGGTTTGGATCTTTTTTCTCTAGGTTGCGTTCGTAGTTCCAGAATACAGAACCGTATTCTTGGTCAGGGAATTTTTTGTAAAAAATCTTCAGTGGCTCGTTACCATGACCGTAACCCGTTTTCGCTTTAATTAGAGACTTATGTTTCTTAGCGTGAATTTGGCCAACCACTACAGAGTATGCAGGGCCTTTCTCTGGGAATTTAGCATGCATAGATACGTGGTTAACTTTAAGCGTACCTTCTAGAGTTCCGCCAACAGCGCTGTATTGATCCGCTTCTGGGTGGCTAGAAAGAGCCCATTGATTCAATTTAGAATCAGTAAGAATGTTATCGAAATTAGCACCACGAGGCATTTGACGAAGCTCAGAACGTGCGTTCTTAGAGTTCTTGGTGGTGATTGCTTTATTTTGAACTTCAAATACAAGATTGCCATCTTTATCTAGATGGAAAAAATCTGAATGTGAGTAGCTCATCATTGCTACGCCTTCAATCTCATCAACCTTACCATCTTTGTTGATGTCTGATGGGATTGTGATTTTCCAGTTGGTCATATCAAATTTGTCAGCTGGAACAGGGTAGGAAACGCCGTTGCCTGCAACATCTGCTAAAGCCGGTAGGGCAAGTAAAAGTGAACCAGCAAGAACGAGAGTTTGTTTCATGATGTTACTCCATGTATGTATTATTGTCATACATGATAGATGCTGAAACATGGATGAAAAGTAGAGAAAATCTGATATGCCTGTTTGATCACATTTTAAATCTGAGACTTTGATGTTCATCGACAATAACCTTGATTACCCTCGGTTTTATGTGATGACTGTACGGTTTTTAAATCATAAATTAAATGGACAAATGAGCTGAGAGGATCTTTCATTATCATATGATTTTATTGTGGATTATATGGGTGATTAGCTACATAAGTAACGCAAGTATCTGCTTGTTAAGTGTTGAGGTGATATTTAATTACGCCTAAGTTGCTCTAGGTAGCATAAAACAATATCGCACTATTTTAGTGCCAGTACGTACCATGAATTTGTTCTGGATTGTTTTTTGTACTGTAGAAACCAGATATTGTTACTTTTTTGCCTTATTTTATATTATTCGGAAAAGATAATAATTACATGAGGTTACATTTACTTGCATCTTTATTGGCTTATCAAGTGATATTTTCAAATATAAAACAGTGTTAAATCTTCTGATTTTTAGAGGAAGATCAATTGGATAAACGCATGAACATGCCCATACTCCAGATATATTCATTTGGAGAATGTTATGCAAAAGCTTTCTTTTAAAGCTATACCGCTTTTGGTAATTGTTGTTATTACCGCTTTGTTGTATCAGCTAGACCCACCATCAGGCTTGCAGGTTCAAGCCTATCATCTTGCTTTACTGTTCATCGCAACCATTGCAGCTATCGTATGTAATGTAATGGCCACCGGTGCTATAGCCGTTATTTCGGTTGCGGCATATTGTGTCATCTTACCGGTAGAATCTAGCGGCAAGCTAGCGATTACTGCTGAATTGAGCTCATTTAATAACGCGCTTATTTGGCTTATTGTGATTGCATTTATGATGGCAAGAGCATTTATTAAAACGGGTCTAGGTGAGCGTATTGCGCTTATGCTGTTGAGTCGTTTTGGTCAGTCCTCTTTACGTGTAGCTTATTGCTTAGGTATTGCGGATTATATTATTGCGCCTGCTACGCCAAGTAATACCGCGCGTTTTGCAATAACTTCCCCTATTGCTAATTCATTAGCTAAAGCCATTAACCCAGAAGATAAAAAGTTAGGTGAATTCCTAATCTCAAATAGTTCAGCAATGAATGATGCTTCTGCCGTTGGTTTTAGTACTGCATTTGCGGGAAACCTAGCACTGCTTGGTATCGCTTCTAGTTTACTAGGTATTAATCTTACTTTTGCTGATTGGGCGACCTACCTGCTCGTTCCGTCTTTAGCGTTACTCGCTATCGTCCCCTTGGTGCTGTATTACTTTATTTCCCCGCAAACAAAAGCAACACCTCAAGCGCCTATTTTTGCTAAAGAGAAACTGACTAAGATAGGCAGAATGTCTCTACAAGAGTGGAAGCTGACTTTTGTGTTCTTAGGCTTAGTTGTGCTTTGGGTATTTGGTAAGCAACTTAACTTGCACTCTACTGGCGCTGCATTTATCGGTTTATCAGCCATGCTGCTACTAGGTGTATTAAGCTGGGACGACATAAAATCTGAGAAAGGTGCTTGGGATACGTTGATTTGGTTCTCTGTATTAATGGGAATGGCTAGCCACCTTAAAACATTGGGCGCTGTGACATGGTTAGGTAACTTAGTTTCAGACTTCTTATCATCAAATATGACCGGCGCATCACCAACACTCTTTTTACTGGTGATGATGGCGTTCTTCCTCGTTACCGCCTATGCCTTTGCTTCAGGCACCGCAAAAGTAGTTGCATTAGGTGGGGTGGTTATCGGCGCTATGGTCTCTTTAGGCGTGACACCGATTATCGCGGTACTTTCGGTAGCCGGTATTATGAACATTGGTTGTAACTTAACGACTTACTCTCATGCGCGTAACCCGCTTGCTATGGGCTATGGCTATCACACTGCCGGTAAGTGGATGCTTAATGGGTTAGTGATTGCCTTTGTTGGTTACATTATCTTTATGTCTGTCGGCCTTGTGTGGTGGTCAATACTTGGTTTATAGCTTTTTCTAAATGAATGGCTAAAGATGCGATAGATTTAAATGATAAACGGAAGGTATATGCCTTCCGTTTTTTTGTTTTAATGGAGCTCTAGAAAGGGGAGGAGAGTCGCCCTAGGGAAGAGAGAGTAAAAAGCATTAAGCTTCTTCTTCTAAGGCAAACTTGATTTCATCGGATGCAAAGCCTTTTCGAGATAGCATTGCATAGGCTTTGGTGCGTTGTTTAAAGTCTTTCAGGTCATATTTCTTTTTTTGTAACTGCTCTAAACATGAAGAGTAAAAATCAATATCACCCTTATTAATGGCGTTATTGACGATATCTTCAAGGTCAGTAATATCGACTTTTCGCTGTTTTAGCTCTTGGCGTATAACAGTCAGTCCTTTTCCTTTTCTAGCATATTTTAGAACTTCTTTTTCTAGATCAACTTTGTCGGCCTTAATCTCTAATGAAGATCGTAAGCTATTTGAGGCTGGGTGCTGTTCAATCGCGATTTGTATTTGTTGAAAGGTAAACCCTCGTTTTAGCAGAGCATTAACCAGTTTCTCTCGACTGATAGTAAACTCATTATACTGGCTATTTATCCTTTGTATAACAATGGCTTGCTCATCAATATTGTATTGCTGTTTTACCTGCTCAATCGCAATAAGGCTAGTCGACTCATCAACGCCTTTATGTTTGAGTTTGCCTAAAATATATTTTGAACCATATTCATTATTGAAAGATTGCTCGGTAAATTGCTGAGCAAAGTCCATATCTGATTTTAAATACCCATAGCTACGTAGAGATTCAAGTGTTTGGTTAATCCAATCTTGATTATCCGTTTTGGCGTTCAGTTTTATTAATAGTTCACTTTCGGTCATATCTCTTTGAGTTAAGTGCCACATAGCGGAGTTCATAACACTTTCTTGTCGAGTTGCTTTCTTGATGCCGTTGGGATTATTTTTCATGAATACAGACCATTATTTAGAGTCGTTTATTATAACTTAAATTAATGGATAGTGATTTATAGATAGGATAAGTGCAGTAGTTGAAAATATTTATAATATGATTTGAAGATAATAAAAAAGCAGTGGCTCTTGATTTAAGATAATCACTGCTTTTATTTATTTATTTAATAAATCACATCAAGCTATTTTTCTTTAAATACAAAGTATATTGTGGCCATCGTACCAAACACCAGTGCGAGTCCGGTGGGTATCGCCAGAGCCGCAATGGCTTCATGCGCGGCTGATTTGCCTATCATAGGAGTGACAAAGGCCATCAATGTCCAAACAAAAACACCGTAACCTGCAGCGCCTAAGCCAGTAATAGTACTGACTACTTTTTTCTTTCTATCAGAAATGCTACAAAAACCTAATGCAAAAATGGTAGCTAAAGAAGCTGTTCCCATTGCAGCAGAGTGTAAGTGGGCACGTTTAACGTAGTCTTTAGCTTTAGAAAATGCTTCATCTTTAGCTTTTTCAGTTGTAAAGTTATCAGCATGCACGACATAAACTTGCTCATGGAAAAATGCTTTCATAGTGCTATTTGCAGCACCAAATATACAACCTAAGCTATAGCCAAATAAAATAGTTAGCAGGCTCAGTAGTACCCCGATCTTTATAGGTTTTATGTTCATTGTAACCCCAATGTGATTTATTTGTGATGAGTATAGTTCATTGTCATGCAGAATATAGTTTACGAAAGGTTACTTTTCAAATATGTAGGTTAATTGTAATGGAGAAGAAAATTGCAAAGATATAGTGAATACAAGGTTGTTCATATAGTAGAAGGTGGTTGCGGCACTATTTTACTCGGCTCTAGCGGTTTGCCGTTACAGAAAATAGAAGATGAACTTAATATGTATGCAGCGGAAGGGTGGCAACTCGTTTTTCAGGTGATTGAACAAAAACGTTTTTTATTATTTTGGCATCGAGAAGCAGCCATTATTACTTTAGGCCGATAGCAGCTTGTTAAAAATCATATCATTAGTTCTTATTGATCGTTACCAAGCAGGCGGAGGCTCTAAACGTTACTTTAATACTGAATGTAATTTTGAGCCAACTTGTTCTGAGTATACAAAACAATCGATTGAAAAATATGGGACGATGAAAGGATGGAAGCTAGGATTGGCGAGAATAAAGCGTTGCAATCAACCGAATTTAACCAAAAAAATTGTAGATAATGTTCCGTAATAAGCTAGGTTCTATTTTGATTGGACATTGAACTATGTGATTCAAAATAGGTGCTTTTATCGGGTGAATGATCTCTATGAACGGACAACAACAACCGGATGTTCTTCTAGCTGAATTACATGAGAATTAACATTAAATAAGTCTCGAATGAGCTGCTCATCTATGATTTTTTTCGGCTCACCGTAAACAAATAATTGACCATCATGTAACGCCGCAACTTTGTGTGAATATTGGATGGCTAAATTTAAATCATGCACCACCATCAAAACATAGGCGTTATTATCAGTGGTGTAATTTTTAACATACTCAAGCAGCTTTAACTGATTACTCATGTCTAGCGCTGAGGTTGGTTCATCCAGAATGAGTACTTTCGGTTGGTTAATCACTGCCTGCGCCAGTCCTACCATTTGGCTCTCACCACCCGATAGTTCAGTACATAATTTATTAGCAAGATGAATAATCCCAACTTGTTCAAGTAGTGCTAATGCTCTCTCAGCACTGTTTGCTCTAGTAAAAAGTGAGCTAACACCAACATGCATAGTGGTGATGAGTAATTCTACTACCGTGATACTGGCTGATATTCGATGATCTTGTGGCAAGTAACCAATGTCATCAAGGGATAGAGGCTGATCATCTAGGGTTACAGAGTTTGGGTTTAAGCGAATTAACTTAGTCATTTGCTTTAGTAGCGTTGATTTCCCTGCGCCATTTTTACCAATCAGTGACACCATTTCTCCTGATTGGATTTCTGGAATCGTTAGGTCATTTAAAATAGTGTTACCGGAAAAAGCCACCGAGATATTGCTAATTTTAAGTCCCATTAAAATCTGCCACCCTTTTTAATGATTAAGTAAATGAAAAATGGAACACCGATTATCGACATCATGACAGTTAAGGGCAGGATAAGCCCTGGCATAATGGATTTGCTGGCGATTGAAGCAACTTCAAGTAATACAGCACCAAGCAATACAGAGGCAGGTAAGAAGAAGCGTTGATCTTCACCTAATATCATTCGCGCAATATGCGGGGCAACCAAGCCCACAAAGCCAACAGCGCCAACAAAAGCGACGGAAATTGAGGTGATCAAAGACACCATTAACAAGGTTTTATTGCGCAGACGATCGACATTGATTCCCATAGATTCAGCACGTTCTTGACCAATTTTTAGAGATGATAGCTTCCAAGAATCTTTCATCATAATCACAAGAATGGTTGGTATTAAGATAGCCAGTACAATGATCTTGCCCCAGCTTCCTCTATCCAATGATCCCATTTGCCAAAACACCAGTGTTTGTAATTGAGTCTCTGAAGCGCTGTATTGCATCATGGTTAGCAAGCCATCGTAAGCAAACATGATCGCGACACCAAACAGCATGACACCTTCAATTGAGATGCGTTTCATGGATGAAATGCCTGCAATTAAAAGTGTGGTCAATAAACACATAATAAAGGCCATTGCCGCTATCTGGTATTCCATCGGAATAAATGGAATCGCCACAATGTTCATTATCACAAGCGCTGCGCCAAATCCTGCGGCGGCAGACACGCCAAATGTGTAAGGATCAGCGAGTGGGTTATTTAGCGTTGTTTGCATTTGCGCGCCAGCTAAAGCCAATGCGCCGCCCACAAAAGGTGCCATCAATGACATCGGCATACGAATATCCCAGATAATGATCTGAGTAGCTAAATCACTATTTTGCGGGTAAAAAATGCCGTTAAGAACTTGAGATAAAGTTAAGCCCTGCGAACCAATTAAAATATCAGCAATTAGGAACACAATACTGAGCACAAAAAACACACCGAGCATGACTTTTTTCTTACGTTCACGAGTGCGGTGGAGTGCCAATGCACTTTCAGCTTGGCTTCCTAAGCTTGGGATCTCAGCTTTATCTTGTTGGTTCATTTTTGAATAACCTTAAAGTTATCTTGCCCAAAGACGCCGTTAACTGTGCGATTGGCGAGTGTTTTATTCATCTCTTCAAAAGTGAGCTCTGGATTTAAGTTTTTAAATTGTTCGGGGTAAATCCATTTTGCAAAATATTCCAATGCAACCAAATTATAAGGAGAGTTATAAAACGGCATATAAATAGAATAGACATTTTTATTTTGATAAGCAGGTGTTGGTACCATCCAAGAACGATGCAGTAGGGCATTAGTAGCAGACTTTATGGCAGTAAGATTGGCATTGTAACCCAGAGGAATCCCCGCTTTAGGGGTACCATTTTTATCAATCCACCCCGTAGTCTGCATGATATAAATATCCGGCTGAGCAACGATTAAGCTTTCTGCTGACATCTTGCCGGAGAAAGCCCCTTTGAGTGGCTTATCTGCAATATTGGTAGCCTTTAAAAACGGGATATATTCGCCCATGTTGCCAGCAGAGAATGTCTCGCAACACGAATCACGTTTACCAGCAGAGCGTTCCACAAAAACTTTACGATTTAATTGCTCTTTAGGCACTGTCGCAATACCCGCAAGTAAAGTCTCTAGATGCGCTTGGTAGTAGCGAGCAAATTTTTGACCTTGCTCTTTACGTCCAACAGCAGTAGCAAGGCTAGTCACTGATTGCACAGTATTTTTAATTGGGTTTTCGCGAAAATCAACAACAAGAACTTTAATGCCAGCCTTATTAAGCTTGTTAAATAGTCCTTCTTCTTCGGCTAGCTTCACATTAACGATATCAACAACAAATAAGTCAGGTTTATTCTTCATCTGAATAAAACGCTCAGTATCAAACTCTCCAGATTTGATTTTGCCTAAATTCAGCACCTCTTTTAGCTGAGGGAAATCCTTCACATAACTGGCATACATACTTGGCGCAGAAGTACGCATATCATCACGCCAAGCAACTAGGTGACTGGCTGCATCTTGCTGGTAAATCATTTCCAATAATGGAAAAACCCGGCCTGTAGAAATCGCAATATTTTGTGGCTCTTTCTCAATGGTGATAGTGCGCCCCGCAACATCCGTAACGGTAACGGGGAATGCGTCAGCAAAAACTGAAGGAGAAGAGATTAGGAGTACTAAACCAGTAAACAGTAAGCGTACAACAGTGGAGTTTTTCATATAGATTCACGCAGTCCCATAGTGCCAATTTGGGAATGATAATTACTTTCAATTAGATTGTAAACAATTGTAATTATTTGATATTGATCACGTAGCACTTGCAGAGGTTTTGATAGGAGGAGTTTATTTTTGAATGTGGATTATGGAACCGTTAATTAAACAGAAATCACCTATTTAACTTGTTGAATTTAAATACAATATTTGCTCGGCATACAATGAAAATATCATTTTGATCGATCTATTGATCACTACTGTTTGCTTGCTCGCCTATATGCGCTTGTTTTACTGAAACTTAGATTACCTTAAAATGTTAGCTAGGTTCAGGTCCCATTTAGGGAGTTGAATTGATACCTGATAATCAATTCCAAACCTTATTTTAGTGGGCTGGCGTAAGATCTATCTATTTGATATTTAGTTGCATTTATCGATTGGTTTTTTCCAGGTGTCCCTATTCTTTTTCTTAAAATATTTATAATTATCCTTATTCCTAAACCGATTTGGTCTCATGAGAAAACAACTCCTTTGTTGTTTATCCCTCACTGTACAACGTATAAGTTGTTAGTATCTCAATTTACAACTAATATGTTGTTTGTGGTGCTATGTACAACTTAAAAGCTGTTCGGGGGTTAGTGATGAAGAATATAGATGAAATAGCAGTACTGCTTATTGACCAACGCAAGAAGCTCGATATTGAGCAGAAAGACATGTACATGAGAATTGGCATGAAGCAGCAGCAATATCAGAGAATTGAAGCAGGTAGTGATGTAAAGCTATCAACTTTACTCAGGGTATTAGAAGGATTGGACTTAGAGCTCTCTATTGTGCCTAAAGAGCCCAAAACTATTCTGTCCTCGTCAGTTAAAGCAGCAAAACGTCAATGCGATAGCACTCAAAGCTTAGAAGGAGTACAAGATGATACTGATGATCTCGGATTTTGGTTCGACGCAGAGGACAAATCATGACTAAGCAGGTAGAAAAGGTCGAAGGTCTTAATATCCAGTTACATGGCATCGATGTAACTGGATATTACACATTATGCTGGTGGAAAAAATATACTGACGTTCAATCCAAAGTTTACTTCTATGCCAACAGAAAATCGTCCAGTTATTACTTTGAGGCAGCTACTAGATTCGGGATATTTGAACAAAGCGCAAATTAGGACAGATAAAATACCACCAGTATTATCCAACCTGTTACCAGAAGGAGCGTTAAGAGAACTGACCGCCAAGGCACTACAATGTCACACTAACAATGAATTCTCTATTCTTGCGTACTTGGGATCAAACCTGCCGGGGGCATTAATTGCTGGGCCGATAGAGGCAGGTAATTTGCCTAGTTGGGCACTTGAGCAGCGTTTATCAACAGAGCCTCAACAGATTAATGTAAAGCATGCAGATACTAAATTTTCACTTGCTGGTGTACAGATGAAGTTTTCTTCGTCTCATCTTGATGGTCGTTACCATATTGACCAAGAAATATCGAAAGATATATGGATTATTAAAACTCCGTCTACAGTCCATAACGGTGTACCCGTTAATGAATATACCTGCATGAAACTGGCTGAAACAGCAGGAGTTGAAACTCCTGAAGTTCGCTTAATCGATCTTGATGAGCTTGAAGGCTTGCCTAGTATTAGGTTACCAGATGAACAGTATGTATATGGCATCAAGCGCTTTGACCGAAGTGACAATGGGCGTATCCATACAGAAGACTTTGCTCAAGTATTCGGTCTATATCCTTCGGATAAATACCAACAGGTTAATTATGATCAACTTGGAAAAGTGCTTTATCAATCGAGCTCAGAGCGTTTGAAAGATATACAACAAATGGCTAGAAGGCTGCTTATCAATATCTTGCTTGGCAATGGTGACGCCCATCTAAAAAACTGGACGCTTATCTATAGTGATGCACAATCTCCTCGCTTGTCCCCTCTGTATGATGTGGTGTTTACCACGCCATACATTGAACATGATAGCCTTGCTCTTAATATGGCAGGAACTAAGCAGTGGTTCAATATTACGATGGAGCACTTCAAAATTTGGTCGGAAAAAGCGGATGCGCCGTGGGTGGCGATCAAGCCTCATTTGCTAGATGTTTTAGCGATAGCAAAAAGCCGCTGGCCTGAACTACCTATGCTAGAAGAACATAAAGATGCATTGCGACTGCACTGGGGGAGCCTAAGTGTCGATTTTCGATTCGCATGATAAAATGTGTATATGTACTAAAGCTATGGGGCGCTGTTGATATATTGGACAAGTATTGACGAAAAAGTGTGAGATTGGTACATACAAAAACGGTGCAACACAATAACATAAGCTATCGATATAAAATCGTTTCCAAACGTTTGGCGGAGCAATTGGAAAAACAAACCCAAACCCTTGGCTCTATCCTTTGCTGTATAAGGCTTTGTGCTTTCTATATTCTGATTAGATAGCTTATCTATAAGCTAAAGCTCAATTTCAGTGATGAGTGGTGATTGCTTAAGGAAGTGCTTACATCTAGCCACAACGATTTCACGGTATCGGTTGAAATAAGGTAATTGTGAATCAGAAGTAGGAGTGACGAGAGATATAGCATCATCAATGTTGTTTATAATGTCATTTGCGATCTTTACTAGGCTCTGTTGAAGCAATTTTGGTGAAATACCACAATCGTCAGCAAACTCTACAAGTTGGTAGGCATTAATCGAATCTGAGTCAAATTCATCCCCAATTGCCATCGCAAGATCCTGCTCAAATTCAGGGTACATTCTGACATTGACTAGATCGTAAAGTGGCGTTGGTGTTAAGCCCGATTTTTGGACAAAGAAACTGAAGTTTTTGCCATGTGCATCTGCGTTATAAATACAGAGATTGAACATTGCCCACTTTAGGATCGCTAGTTTTGCCGCTAATGGGTTTTCACATTGCTCTGTTACCGAAAAAAGTCGGGCGAAGCTGACACCATCACGAATATGACTGACATCTCTTTGTTTGCCTAAGTTTCGTTCATACTTTCTATCGACACCTAGGTTACAAGCTTGACAGGCATCGATCATATGCCTTCGTTTCACACTTGTTGAACTAAATAGCTTTCGATCAAACCTCTCTACAATTAAGGCTGGAAATTGGTCAAAATACCGCAACTCAACGTCAGCAACATCTAGTCCAACTAGCTTCGCTAATTTCATCGTCACAAATTCATTTATGACAAGGTGTTGTTGGTCATTTTTTTCGAACTTCACAATATGAGTTGAGCATAGTTCACCCTCTCCAAACCCTAAGTTTCCATCGATAGATAAAACGTTTAGCTTAGATTGAACCCCCGCTACTGATAGTCTTGGTTTTCCTTCCCATACTTCTAAATACCAAAGTTCAGGGTCAGATAGTTTCTTAATTAATTCACTATCATTGATTGGGTTGAAGGAGGTTTCAGTTTGAACTGGAGAAACACCTTCGGATAAGAACATCATTGCACCTGATGTATCTGTTCCAATCCCACCAACTTGTGCAAATACGTTTGAGCGTGATACGCCAAGAAAGTCGATCAAATAATCTAAACCTTTATTTTCAGGGAGTAAATTATGTAAGAATCTCCTGATATTGACTGATGGTATATCTGAGTTAAATGGGAGGTGTGGCGATATGGGAAATCCATTATCAATCCAATCTTGCTTGTAGAATACAGATAGAGCATCACTTTCTTTACTCAGTGATAGCTTGCCTATGACTTGCTGGCTGTAGACTATATCGAGGATGTATTGATTAGACCCAGACGTCATTACCTTTCTCCTGTGATGGGACTGAAGCATCTAAGTCTTGCCATGGTTGTATCGATATCTTTATCCCTAGAGCAGACACAACTTTCATTAAAGAGGTTAGCTTAATATCGGAGCTGCCTTGTTCAATTTTTATGTAGGTTTGTTTTGAAACACCAGAAAGCAATGCTGCATCTTGCTGGGTGATTTTACTTTGAGTTCTTTTTGCTTTGATCGCCTCACCAAGTAGTGATGGTGTGAATACCTGGCTTAGATCTGGTGACTCAGTTGCTTTTACTTTCTTAGCCATGGAACCTCCATATAGCATGATACAATAAAGTATGCTTTGGTAGACTTTTAAATTATTTATACGCGGATTTTAAATAAAAGTCTATTAAAGTTAACCTTTATGGCGAGTGCATTGAGTTATCACGTAAAAGTCTACAATAGTGAGCTTTTATGTTTATAAGCTTGGCGATCTTATTAAAAGTCTAATGTGACTTACTTTATGTAATGAAAGAACAATAGAGAACTACATCGATCCAAATGGAATGGGGGACATGAATTGTCCTTGTTTTATCCAGCGGTAAAGTGTCTGTTTTGAGATGGCTAGACGAGTAGGTACGGTAGATATTTTGATGAATTGATCCATGTGCGTATTCCGGTGATTGCGATCAGCTGTTTCGGTTTATTCCGATCACCAGATCCTGCCGTTTTTCTCTCTTCTTATTTTTACTCTAAGTGATCGGATTGCGCCAGTTTTCTCATTGATTCACCTCCCAGTTCTATTCGATGACTATTGTGTACGAGCCGATCCATTAGCGCGTCTGCAACGGTAGCGTTACCGATCATGTTGTACCACTCCTTTACGGGTAATTGGCTGATGACGATTGTGCTGCTGTTTTGATAACGATCTTCAAGCACTTCTAGTAAGTGACCCGCATGCTCTT
>NZ_LZFW01000001.1 GCF_001676025.1 Vibrio sp. UCD-FRSSP16_30 | reverse complement strand
CAAAACTTGAATACGCTATTTAACTACCCGCAAGATATTCGAAAAGCAATTTACACAACCAATGCGATTGAATCACTCAACAGCGTGATACGTAAGGCTTTGAAGAAGCGTAAAATCTTCCCAAATGATGAAGCGGCAACTAAGATGGTTTATCTAGCGATTAAAGATGCCAGTAAAAAATGGACTATGCCCATTCAAAACTGGCGTCAGGCGATGAGTCGATTTATCATCGAGTTCGAAGACCGTGTCGAGAAGCACATAAACTAAATGTCAGTTACACAGAATCTGTTACAGCCTCAACACTTATCGACCAATCATGTACATCATCTCCACAAGACGCCGTGAAATCATCCTTGATGGCTTCATTGTGGCATCCATGCCACAAAGACTTGTTCCGATAATGCACATGATTTTGTTCAAATAACGTTCGTGATCTCACCTTGCGGTATAGTTTTCAAACTAAAAAGGCTTAGTTTCAAGAAAGTCTCAAAACTAAGCCTTATCAAAATTGGTGCTAATTCTTTATAACGAGGTTTATAAAACTAATAATCGCTTTCTAGCACTTATTATCTTTGATTACTACAGAACTGACCGCAACACTAGTTGCTTCATTATAAAGCACGAAACAACCATCACTATCATTAAAAACTGTTGAATCAAAGTCCTTAAATGTATATGCGATATGTTTATTTGTTGCAAGAGCTGTACTTTGTGGTCGAATAATTTGAACCCAATCATCCTGAAGTCCATCTACGGCAGCACCAATACCTGTCGATGTTGCAGCTGGGTATCCATACACAACATCAATATTATCAACTGAATGACTAGGAAGTGTCTCAACACCTTCAATGGCAGATCGGCTATAGACAATAGAACCGGCACCGAGCATCGCACCTTTCAAACCTTGCAAAGAAGATTCTCTTGCATCAGATTGCAAATTCAAAAAACGAGGCGCTGCAGTTACCGCTAAAATACCGAGAATAACAATAACAACAACAAGTTCAATTAGTGTAAAGCCACGTTTTTTTTGCATATTTAAACCTATATAGTTTTGCTATTGTTGAGAGACGAGATTAACAACCAGTTGAATCTATACTGACTATAGGAGCTTGGCCTTTTGCACTCGCTTCACTATATTGTACATAACAAGCATCTTGCCCATCATTTAATGCATCTTTAGTTTCTGCTGCTCTAACATATGCTTGATTGCCACCTTGCTGTTTCGGTTGGTTTTTCCCTGTAGAGCTTAGGGTATTTGTAGAGCCACCAGAAGAAGAACCAATAGGCGTTGGAACTTGAGGTGTAGGAGCTTTAGGTACAGGAGGTACTCCAATAACGGACTTCGTTTTCCACTCAGTATCATCATCTAGCCCCTGAACCGCAGCAACAATACCTGCTGATGTTGCTTTAGGGTAGCCATATGCAATTTCAATCGTTTTTCCACCATATACAAACGACTCGTCATTACTGGTTTCAATACCCTCAATCGCAGCTTCACTATAATCAATTGAACTGGCACTAACCATCGCATCTTTCATACCTTCAAGCGCTGAAATACGAGCGTCTTTTTGTAGGTTTAAAAAGCGAGGGGCTGCGACTACAGCCAAAATGCCGAGAATCACGATAACGACAACAAGTTCAATTAGTGTAAAGCCACGTTTCTTTTGCATATTTATCTACCATTGCGGGTTGAATTAATTTGTTACAGTTATATATTTTAGGCTGTAAAATATATAACACAAGCTCAAAACAGCTATTGACGATATGTCTTAAATGGAAAATATGTTACCAAGGCGTAAACTTAGGGGACATTCATCCCCTAGCTTAATTAATATAAAGGCATTTCATCGGCAACAAATGGGTTACTTGCTCGCTCTGCACCAATGGTTGATTCTGGACCGTGGCCGGGAACAAATCGGGTTTCATTACCCAATGCCCACAGTTTAGTTTTAATTGAGGCAATTAAAGTATTGAAGTCACCTCTAGGAAAATCCGTGCGCCCTATTCCACCTTTAAACAGAACATCGCCTACAAATGCCATTTTTGCTTCTTCATTAAATAGCACTACGTGGCCAGGTGTGTGTCCTGGAGTATGCACCACATTTAATGATTGATGACCAAAGGTAATCACATCACCTTCATCAAGCCAATGACTTGGTTCAAATGCTTCAATTACTGGAAGACCAAATTTATCGGCTTGCGCTTCTAAGCCTTGCAGCCAAAAATTATCGTCTTTGTGTGGACCAATAATCGGCTTATTTAATGCTTGAGCCAGTTCTTCACTGCCACCCACATGATCGAGATGACCATGGGTTAACAGCAACTTTTCAACATCGACATTTAATTGTTCTATCATCATCAATAATTGTTTTACATCACCGCCAGGATCAATCACAACGCCTTTCATTGTTTCATCACACCAAACAATAGAACAGTTTTGTTGAAACGGAGTTACGGGAACAATTTGATACTGTAAAGCCATGAGAAACCTTTATATTTGTCGAGAAAATCTAAGCAGGAATATGACAGTTTATCTTTATAAACTCAAGTCTAGCCGTGCCATGAGCGTACCGCGCCAGTATCAATATGCACAAATTGACTACCCGGATAATAGCCCACACCACCAGCCTTGATGCTTAATGCCGCATCATGCACCTTGGCAATATCGACTCCCGCGATTCTTATATCTATCGCTCTGCCCTGCATATGTAAGCTTTTTCGAGCTACGCCCTTGTGCCCATGAGCTCGCAAGGATTCATTCGTGGCAGGTGAACGATACCCTGAGATAATTTGGATCTCAGCATCGGTATTTAATACTCGTTGTATTTGGCTTAATTGAGTCAACAGGCGTTTATCCATCGGATGGATTTCATTTCGTCGAAAGTCACGACAGATATGATCAATTTTACTCAGTTCACTTTTGACAAAAGTTTGTCCATCAAAATAGCAACTTTGTAAACGCTCACCGGTATGTAGGTTATTAAATTTGATGATTCTAGCGGAGCTAGGTGATGCTAAAGCAATTTTTGGTATTGATATTAAAGCAGCAGCTCCTAATGAAACCTTTAAAAAATGACGACGTTTTACATCCAACTCAACCACAACAAACCCTACAACTGTACACAAAGCGCACACTTTACCTGTTGTTTAATATTTAATCAAATAAGTGGTCTATTTTGGATTTGAGTACTATTGATATGCGACTGAGTTAATGATTAATGAATGAAATGCTCGCGATTGGCTAATTCTGCATTAACTAATTGCGACTTTGTCGCAACGCCATCATAACCATAAATATCATGTCGAATAAAAATACGACCTGATTCTACCCATGAGGTTTTATAGATTAAGTGGACAGGTAAACGTCGTTTAAGCGGTATTCGTGCATTGGCTTTTTGTCCTACAGGAGAAATATTGCTCTTACGAAATCCTTGAGTTTTAGATAAGGAATGAGCAAATTTATCCGCATGTTGCACGCGAATACAGCCTGAACTAAAAGCGCGAGAAGGCTTATCAAACAAATGTTTAGACGGGGTATCATGCAGATATATAGCTCGTCGATTCGGAGTATTAAACTTATACACACCTAGCGCATTATGCTTACCAGATAATTGGCGCATACGGAAAGGAAAAGTTTTAGGGTTCACTTGACGCCATTGTATGACAGCGTGATCAACCACCACCGGATTCCCCCAGCCTTTGATGACTTGGATACCTTTCTGACTCAAATATCCAGGATTATAACGCAGCTTAGGGATGATATCCTCGCGCATAATTTTAGGCGGTACATTCCAAGTCGGGTTTAAGAACATCGAGTCCATTTTTATCTCTAATAATGGCGTTTTCCGGCTCTGTTTTCCAACAATCACTTTAGATGAGAAAGCCACTCTGCCTTTATAGTAATAATTGAGATCAAAGCTAGGTAAGTTAACCAACACCAATGCTTGTCTTTGTGTTGGCCATAAGCGACTTCTTTCAGCATTTAGTGCTAAACGGCGAATCCGCTCTTCTATAGGATAATTAAGCCATTCTACTGTCTTAGGCCCAATAATGCCGTCAGCACTCAACCCATGTTGACGCTGAAAATCAACCACCACTTTTTTTAACGCCTGCCCGTACCAATCTATTTCTTTTACCGATTCTGCAACCACTAGCCCTGCAAGATCTAATCGAGTAAACAGTACCTCTTTATCCGGTAAGGTTTCCCCTACACGCACAACGCTACTGACATTATATAGTGGAGGCGCGTCTAACATTGCCCCCTTTAAATCATCTATTGCCGATTGGTATTCTCGATAAACGGCAGAATCTGCCCCTAGCGTCATTAAGTATGGGGTTAATTTCTGATTGGAAATCGCCGATTTTAAAGCATCGACTGCGGCTATAGGAGGTGATGCCCACATCTTGGGTAAACCCTGTCCATAAAGCCAAGTGTATTTATTTTCATTGAGCAAAACTTGATAGCTGACTAAGGCCAATAAGGTATCCGTTGCCACTACGTCATATTGATAATACTGCTGTAACTCTCGCAAGCTCGCTAAGATGTTTAAACGTTTTTCAAAAAAAGGGCTTATATCGGCAAGGGTTGCCATCTCGATGAGATCTTCAAGTAACTGGCGATCATGCGGTTGCAACCAAATCAATTGATGATGATTGAAGGCGTACACTGATTCTGTGGTTTGAGGGTAACGAAAGGTTTGTTCTATAGGCGTTGAAGAATCTACCCAGCCAAGTGAGTGCAGCATACTTTGCGAATAGGTAGGACTAGAAAGGGCGCAAATGGTGACAATTATCAACCACCACGCCCTCTTTTGTATCAAGGCCATAGTTGTTACTCAAAGAGAACATACTTTAAAGTATGGCAAACAACTCTGGTTTTCTCGAACAAATTTGCTTTTCTCGAACAAATACTCAGGATTTGTTCTTTAGTCGGTATTACATATCGAGATTGTGCTTACCATGCGAAACTTTAGCTTTTAGGTAATTTTCATTACCGTGCTTCACATGCGCGTGAGTATGTACCACTTCTTCAATAGTGATGCCATGCTCTTTAAGTTCGCGAATTTTCTTCGGATTATTAGTCACCAGACGAATCGTTTGTACATTTAGCGCTTTAAGCATTTGCGCGGCTTCTTCAAAGTCACGCAAGTCATCGGCAAAGCCTAATTGGTTATTGGCTTCATAGGTGTTTAAACCTTCGCTTTGTAATTTGTACGCGTCGATTTTGTTATAAAGACCAATGCCGCGACCTTCTTGGCGAAGATACAACAAAATACCGCCCTGCTCTGCCATTTTATTGATGGTTTCATCCAATTGCTCACCACAATCACAACGTGACGAATGAAAAACATCTCCCGTCAGACATTCTGAGTGCATTCGAACTAAAGGCGCTTGTTGGTTTTTATCCGCTGATTTAAAAATTAGAGCAACATGCTCTTTTTCAGTTTTTAAGTCATGAAAAGAAAGAAGTTCAGTTTCAATATCACTGTTTACTCCAACTTTTAATTCTACGCGGGCTCTTACTTCTGCCATAACCATCTCTTTCTTAATTATTTTTTGTAGCCAAATACTGGTTCTACAATTACAAGTTTAATATGGGGGTTAAATAAAACTGTTTCAAGGTTTTGATCTAGATCAAATTTAGAAATTGGTTCACTCAACTACAAATTGATACATTACAACATATCTTAGGTCATAAACTGATATTTGACCATATTATCAATAGTAAACTTTGTTTTATCTATCTGATTTTATTAATTATCTTCGCTTAGTTATTAAGACATAAAAAAACCGAGCACTTAGGCTCGGTTCTTAATATTTAACAAAAAGGTTTACTCTTCGTTATCAGACTCATCTTGAGAGGCTTGATCTTGCTCTTGATCTTGAACTTGAGTTTGTGCTGCCTCTGGTGCTTCAGAAGATGTTTGTTCACCCTCTTCATCACCGATAACTTCACTTTCTTCAATCTCATCAATACGCTGTAGTGCAACAACGTTCTCGCCTTCAACAGTACGAATCAAGGTAACACCTTGAGTATTACGGCCCACTTGGCTCACTTCAGAAACACGAGTACGAACAAGCGTACCGCCGTCGGTGATCATCATGAACTCATCACCTTCTTCCGTTTGAACTGCACCAACAACACTGCCGTTACGCTCGGATACTTTAATCGATACTACACCTTGCGTTGCACGGCTCTTAGAAGGATATTCTTCTAACTTAGTACGTTTACCGTAACCATTACGTGTCACTGTCAATACATCACCTTCATTTGAAGGGACAATCAAAGAAACAACTTTGTCACCGTTTGCCAGTTTAATACCGCGAACACCAGCTGCAGTACGGCCCATTGGACGTACACCTCTAAACTTGATTTCTTGAACGCCATTTTCATCAAGAACTGGGTTTCCTTCAGCGTCTACCGCAGGAATTTCTTCAGCTTCTTTGAAACGAACAACTTTACCAAACTCAGAGAACAGCATGATCTCACTGTTACCGTCAGTGATATCAACGCCAATCAGGGAATCATCATCACGTAAGTTAACGGCAATTAGTCCATTTGAACGAACATTAGAGAACGCAGAAAGTGCTGATTTTTTAACCGTACCGTCAGCCGTTGCCATAAAGATATATTTATCTTCACTAAACTCAGATACTGGTAGAATCGCCGTGATACGCTCACCTTCTTCTAAAGGAAGGATGTTCACAATAGGCTTACCACGAGCATTACGACTTGCTAATGGCAATTGATACACTTTCAGACGGTAGGTTTTACCACGAGTTGAGAAACATAGAATGTTATCGTGAGTATTAGCAACCAGAAGACGATCGATATAATCGGTGTCTTTCATCTTAGTTGCACTCTTACCTCGACCACCACGACGTTGTGCTTCGTAGTCACTCAAGATTTGATATTTAACGTAACCTTCGTGAGAAAGTGTAACAACCACATCTTCTTGAGCAATCAGCTCTTCCATATCGATATCATGGATAGCAGCTGTAATTTCGGTACGACGCTCATCGCCATAGCCTTCACGGATAGCTTCTAGTTCTTCAACGATCACTTCCATTAAGCGTTCTGTGCTTGCAAGAATGAACATTAGCTCTTCGATTTCATCGAGTAGCACTTTGTATTCGTCTAAGATTTTCTCGTGTTCTAGGCCTGTTAGTTTTTGCAAACGTAGGTCTAGAATTGCTTGAGCTTGTTGCTCAGTTAAGAAGTATTGACCATCGCGAATACCAAACTGCTCTTCTAGCCACTCTGGACGCGCTGCATCTGTACCTGCGCGTTCAAGCATTTTCGCAACAAGACCAAGGTCCCAACCGCGAGCCACTAGGCCAGCTTTTGCTTCTGCTGGTGTGGTTGCTTTACGAATCAGTTCGATAATTTCATCAATGTTGGCCAATGCTAATGCAAGACCTTCAAGGATATGAGCACGGTCACGCGCTTTACGAAGTTCAAAAATAGTACGACGAGTAACAACTTCACGACGGTGATCAACAAACGCCTTTAACATTTCTTTAAGGTTAAAGTGTTTAGGTTGTCCTTTATCAAGAGCAACAATGTTGATACCGAAAGTAGTTTGCAGCTGAGTATGTGCGTATAGGTTGTTCAGAACAACTTCACCTACTGCGTCGCGCTTACATTCAATAACAATGCGCATGCCGTCTTTATCAGACTCATCACGAAGTGCACTGATGCCTTCTACTTTCTTGTCTTTTACCAGTTCTGCGATTTTTTCAATCAAGCGAGCTTTGTTCACCTGATATGGGATTTCAGTCACGATGATCGTTTCTTTACCCTTGCTATCGGCTTCGATGTTCGCCTTAGCACGCATGTAAACTTTACCGCGACCGGTGTTGTACGCGTCAATAATGCCCTTACGGCCGCTAATTAGCGCAGCTGTCGGGAAATCAGGTCCTGGAATGTATTCCATTAGCTGATCAATAGTGATCTCTTCATCTTTGATGAATGCCAAACAGCCATCGATAACCTCTGTTAGGTTATGCGGTGGGATATTGGTTGCCATACCAACAGCAATACCTGATGAACCATTGATTAGTAGGTTCGGTACACGCGTTGGTAATACAGCAGGAATTTGTTCAGTACCATCATAGTTAGGTACGAAATCAACGGTTTCTTTCTCAAGGTCAGCAAGCAACTCATGAGCAATTTTCGACATGCGCACTTCGGTGTAACGCATTGCCGCCGCAGAGTCTCCATCGATAGAACCAAAGTTGCCTTGTCCATCTGCCAGCATATAACGCAATGCAAAAGGTTGCGCCATACGAACGATAGTATCGTATACAGCACTGTCACCATGCGGGTGATATTTACCGATTACATCACCAACGACACGCGCTGATTTTTTATAAGGCTTATTCCAATCATTGCCCAATACGTTCATTGCAAATAAAACGCGTCGGTGTACGGGTTTCAAACCATCACGAACATCAGGTAGTGCTCGGCCTACAATGACGGACATTGCATAGTCAAGGTACGAGCCTCTAAGCTCGTCTTCAATATTTACCGGTGTGATCTCTTTCGCTAGATCGCTCATAGAGCCATTGTCCCTCTATTATTAGATCGTCTTTTCGATTCCTATAAGATTAAAAAAATATAACACAATTTTCCTAGTTTCGGCATTACTTTCATTAGCAGTTAAGCTTATGTGATGTGCGTTCCCTCTTAGATGACCATTATTTACACTATTCACAAATTAGTGTTTAAAAAACAGGCGGTTTAACTCCCCTATAGGCATAGACATCTCATCACGTTCACAGCAAATGCATTCATGGTTTAGTTCAGGTTATAATAAGCCAAACTCTGCAAAGCGTGATGAATATGGAACAAGGAAAAAACGTCGATCCTGCTGAAATTAAAAAATTTGCTGATATGGCGAGTCGTTGGTGGGATAAAGAAGGGGAATTTAAGCCCTTACATCAAATTAACCCTCTACGTTTACAGTATGTTCAAGACACTGTAGGCGGCGTATTTGGCAAGAAAGTACTCGACGTCGGCTGTGGCGGCGGCATATTAGCCGAGAGCATGGCTCTTGAGGGTGCGAAGGTGACTGGTTTGGATATGGGACGCGAACCATTAGAAGTGGCTCGTCTTCACGCACTGGAGAGTGGCGCTAAGCTAGATTACATTCGCACGACTGTAGAAGAGCATGCCGCAAACTGCGCCGAGCAATACGATGTTGTCACCTGTATGGAAATGATAGAACACGTCCCTGACCCACAATCGGTGATTTCTTCATGTGCAAAATTAGTCAAACCTGGCGGCTATGTTTTGTTCTCGACGCTTAACCGTAATTTAAAATCGTATTTGTTTGCCATTGTTGGGGCGGAAAAGATTCTGAAACTGCTTCCTCACGGTACACATGATTTTAATAAGTTTCTTACCCCTGGCGAGTTAATCAAAATGGTTGACCATACCCCACTACAAGAAATTGGTATTACCGGATTAAGCTACAACCCACTGTTTGATTCTTACTCTCTAGGTCGAAACGTGGATGTGAACTACATTGTTGCCACTCAAAAAGAGCAATAAGTTCGATTATTAACAGTTAACGACTCTCTGAATCTGAACGTTGTTTAATCAGAGAGTCTCCTAGCAAATCTCATTTCATTTTTCACGCTTTATCGCATTTTTTATTGCAGTTTTTCGACTTCAGTTCCTTCTAGAAACGATCCTTTTCTTTGATAAAGATCAAGTTAATTATTTTTGTATCGCTCGTTTTTGAGTCATCAGAAAGCGTCATAAAAGCGCAAGTCTTTTGCTGTGTATTCTCATCGGTAAGTGATCGCTAACCCATAAATTTTCATCCACCGTTTATCCACAGAACTATTTTTCCGTCAAACTTGAAAAGTGCCACTAACCGCACTATCTTGTAACTCGCTAAGGGTTACACCCCTATATGTAGTGTTTTCATCAAAAGCAGATGAATACATGGATCATAAAGTCATCGCGAACTATCAACTCATTATTAAATCGCGTGCCTATCACCATTGATGTTATGGATATCAAACCGAATGAATCAAAAACTTACCGTCACCAAGCGTCATGGACGCAAAGAAACGATCGACTTGGAAAAGATCCATCGTGTGATTACTTGGGCTGCTGAAGGCCTAGACAATGTATCGGTCTCCCAAGTTGAGCTAAAGTCTCAAATTCAGTTCTATGACGGAATCACTACTTCTGATATCCATGAAACAATGATTAAAGCGGCTGCCGATCTTATCTCTGAAGATACGCCAGACTATCAATACCTTGCTGCTCGCTTATCAGTATTCCATCTACGTAAGAAAGCTTACGGTCAATACGAGCCGCCAACACTATTTGATCATGTTTCAAAATTGGTTGAAGCGGGTAAATACGATAAGCACATTATCGAAGACTATACTCGCGAAGAGATTGAAACTCTGGATTCATTTATTGACCACAGACGCGATCTTAACTTTTCTTACGCGGCGGTTAAGCAGCTTGAAGGTAAGTACTTTGTACAAAACCGTGTCACTAAAGAAATTTATGAAAGTGCACAGTTCTTGTACATTCTAGTCTCCGCGTGTTTGTTCTCTAAATACCCTAAAGAGACACGTTTAGACTACATCCGTCGTTTTTATGATGCGGTTTCTCTATTTAAAATTTCACTGCCAACACCTATTATGGCGGGTGTTCGTACCCCTACTCGCCAGTTTAGCTCTTGTGTATTAATTGAATGTGGCGACAGCCTAGATTCAATCAACGCAACGGCTAGCTCCATTGTTCGTTACGTTTCTCAACGTGCCGGTATCGGTATCAATGCAGGTCGTATTCGCGCGCAGGGTTCTGAAATCCGTAACGGTGAAGCATTCCACACTGGTTGTATTCCTTTTTATAAATACTTCCAAACTGCGGTTAAATGTTGCTCACAAGGCGGCGTACGTGGTGGAGCGGCAACGGTCTTCTATCCATTGTGGCACGGCGAAGTGCAAAACTTATTGGTATTGAAAAATAACCGTGGCGTTGAAGAAAACCGCGTTCGTCATATGGATTACGGCGTACAGCTAAACAGACTGATGTACTCTCGCCTTATCTCAGGTGGCCACATTACCTTGTTCTCTCCATCTGATGTTCCAGGGCTATACGATGCCTTCTTTGAAGATCAAGATGAGTTTGAGCGTCTTTACGCGCTATACGAAGCCGATCCTAATATTAGAAAAGAGCAAGTTAAGGCCATTGAACTGTTTAGCATTTTGATGCAAGAACGTGCTTCAACCGGTCGTATTTACATTCAAAACGTTGATCACTGTAATACTCACAGCCCATTTGATTCAAAAGTTGCGCCAGTACGTCAATCAAACTTGTGTCTTGAGATTGCACTGCCAACTAAACCACTTAAAAACGTTGAAGACGAAGAAGGTGAAATTGCCCTTTGTACGCTATCAGCGTTTAACTTAGGTGCTATTAACGAGCTTGACGATCTCGCAGAGCTTTCTGAGTTGGTTGTTCGTGCACTTGATGCCCTACTTGATTACCAAGATTACCCACTACCTGCGGCACGCAAGTCAACCATGAATCGCCGTACACTCGGTGTTGGTGTGATTAACTATGCGTACTACCTTGCAAAAAATGGTGCTAAATACTCTGATGGTTCTGGTAACGCGTTAACTCACCGTACCTTTGAAGCAATTCAATACCACCTACTAAAAGCGTCAGTTACACTGGCTAAAGAGCAAGGTGCATGTCCTTTATTTAATGAGACTAACTACTCTAAAGGTATCCTGCCAATTGATACCTACAAAGACTCACTAGATAAAGTCTGTGGCGAACCATTACACTACGATTGGGATGCATTGCGTCAAGAGATCATGCAGCACGGTCTGCGTAACTCAACCCTAACCGCATTGATGCCATCTGAAACATCATCACAAATTTCAAATGCGACCAATGGCATTGAGCCACCGCGTGGTTATGTATCAGTGAAAGCATCAAAAGATGGCATCCTTAAACAGGTTGTTCCAGAATTTGCGAAATACAAAGATAACTACGAGCTATTGTGGGATATTCCAAGTAACGATGGTTACCTAAACCTTGTCGGCATCATGCAAAAATTTGTAGACCAAGCTATCTCTGCAAACACAAACTATGATCCAAATAATTACGACAGCGGCAAAGTACCAATGAAATTACTGCTTCGTGATCTATTAAATGCATACAAAATGGGCGTAAAAACCCTGTATTATCACAACACTCGTGACGGTGCTAAAGATGACCAAAACGATGTTGTGGCAGAAGAAGATGACTGCGTAGGCGGCGGTTGTAAAATATAATCATTAGCTTAGGGGTGTGCAAACGCCCCTGCTTTGCTGTTTAACTTACAGAATAATCGAGATTAATATGGCTTATAGTACTTTTACTCAAACCAAAAATGACCAACTTAAAGAACCTATGTTTTTAGGTCAGCCAGTTAACGTTGCTCGTTACGATCAGCAAAAATTTGAAATTTTTGAAAAGCTAATTGAAAAACAATTGTCGTTTTTCTGGCGTCCAGAAGAAGTTGATGTTTCTAGTGATCGTATTGATTACAACAAGTTACCTGATCATGAAAAACACATTTTCATCAGTAACCTAAAATACCAAACTCTGCTGGATTCAATTCAAGGCCGTAGCCCTAACGTTGCATTGCTGCCTCTTGTTTCTCTACCAGAAGTAGAAACTTGGATTGAAACTTGGTCATTCTCTGAAACGATACATTCTCGTTCATATACGCATATCATTCGTAATATCGTCAATGATCCATCAACAGTGTTTGATGATATCGTTGAAAATGAGCACATTCTTAAACGTGCTAAAGACATTGCGCATTTCTATGATGACCTTATTGAAACAACCAATGATTATCATCGTTATGGCGAAGGTAAGCATCAAATTAACGGCGAAACCGTTACTGTTGATCTGCATACCCTAAAGAAAAAACTCTACCTATGCTTAATGTCAGTTAATGCACTAGAAGCGATTCGTTTCTATGTGAGTTTTGCTTGTTCATTTGCTTTTGCAGAGCGTGAATTGATGGAAGGTAATGCTAAAATCATCAAACTGATTGCAAGAGATGAAGCGCTACATTTATCAGGCACTCAGCATATGATTAACATTCTGCGCAACGGTCAAGATGACTTTAGCTTTATGCAAATTGCCGAAGAATGTAAACAAGAGTGTTTCGACTTATTCAAAGATGCGGCTGAACAAGAAAAAGAATGGGCTGAGTACCTATTCAAAGACGGTTCAATGATCGGTCTTAATAAAGACATTCTTTGCCAATACGTTGAATACATCACCAACATCCGCATGAACGCGGTTGGCTTGGGTACTGCTTATCCTGAAGCAACTAATAATCCAATTCCTTGGATTAACGCTTGGTTATCATCAGATAACGTTCAAGTTGCGCCTCAAGAAGCAGAAATCAGCTCATATCTTGTAGGTCAGATCGATAACGAAGTCTCTTCTGATGACTTTGAAAACTTCGAACTTTAATCTTTGATATAGGCTTAATTCATCATGTACAGAGTTACGATTAATAAAGTGACTAAGTTAGTAAACTCTAGAAGCACTACCCTATTAGAGTCAATGGAAACATCTGGATTGAAACCTGAGTTTAATTGCAGAGACGGGCACTGCGGAGCTTGTCGTTGTAAGTTAAGTTCAGGGGAAGTCGAATATGTAGGATTTGCGATGGCTTATTTAAAAGCTGATGAAATCCTACCTTGCATCTGCAGGGCAAAATCCGACGTAACTCTTGAAGGTGTTAATGTGCATAATAAAATACTGACCGCTTCTTAAGCGTGTGAGTTGTGCCTTGCTTTAATCGGCTATCGACACTTTGTACTGTGTAAATGAAAACACTATATAAATAAAAGTTCTGTGCAAATAAAAACGCCCTTAGCATTACTGATGTTAAGGGCGTTTTACTGTTTTTATTCTCTGAAAAGAGATCAGAGACTTACTACGATTGATGTTAACCTGCCAGTACTGGCACCCAAGTATATAAAGAGTCTGCATCAGAAAATTGATTTCTACTTTGACATACCATCCAATGATGGTGACCTAATACACTTTCTGCATCCAATTCACAAACTTGTTTGTTGCCCATCAAGTTACCATCATCACCAAACAGTTTAAGTTGATAGCTTGCGCTTTCGATAGGATGAGTCACTTCTTGCTGAGACAAAACACCAGGATTAAATATTGAGATACTTCGCCATAAGGCTAATAAATTAATCTGGTCTGAATGTTCAACCTCTCCAAGCAATATCTGCTCCGTACCTACGTTATACCAGACTTCAATCCTTGACTGATTATGCATAATATCCCTCCCTAGCCATAAGTGAGACAACACTTATTAAAAGTGAAAGAACATTATAAGCCTTGTTGCACAACCGAAGAATAGTGAATTATTCTAATCTTAAAAACATCCAATTTTCACTTTAAAATCAAACAATTAGCCTTTAGAACAAAACGTTATATTACTTTTAACTCAAGTGACATAAAGAAGTGACAGTGCCAATAAAACATGAGCAAAGTCACAGTTTTTTTACGTTTGAAGCTACTCGAGTGACACTCCCATAGTCCGCAAAGACTGGTTTATTATCTAAGCTTCGACGTAACATATCGACTGCGATAGCGGAAATCACTACTTTTCTGGCTTGGAAACTGTATTCTCTTTTAAATTCAACGCATTGAGACGATATTTTATCCTGATCAAGTAAAGATAGTTGTACGCCACCTTGCTGGGTATCTTTAATGAGAAATCCATTACTACCTGATTTTTCTAGAGAAAATTGACTATACAGTGATTCAATCTGCTCAATTTCAGTATCCAATACCACTTTACAAGGTTGACTCGGCAGATTCACCGAATTAATCGCCACCTGAT
This sequence comes from Vibrio sp. UCD-FRSSP16_30, assembly GCF_001676025.1. Classification (GTDB taxonomy): domain Bacteria; phylum Pseudomonadota; class Gammaproteobacteria; order Enterobacterales; family Vibrionaceae; genus Vibrio. The sequence continues at coordinate 317,908 of NZ_LZFW01000001.1, read as the reverse complement.
GATTTTCAGCACTATTGGAAATCCAATGGTGCAAATACCCTTGAGTCGAATAATCAAACAACGCCAAACTTTTAGCGTGTTGTTTCAGTAATGCCATCGTGTTGTCTCGAATATCTTGATTAATCGAAACCGTGTTCGCTGTCAGCTCTTGTTCAACATCAAGCAAAAAAGCTTCTACTGCTGGTGTTAACTTAGTATAAAAAACTTTCACTTCAATAAAAGGCAATGCCGAGCGATAACCTAGCGTCACATCATCAGGTTTGGTTAAAGCCTCGATTTGATTGGCAATACCAGACTCTGATAATCCAAACGTGTAAATTCTATGAATCTGTTTATCTGGCACTTTGCAATATTGCAGCTTGATGTCAGATAAGATGAATTGCGACATCGCCTTAAATTCATGAGGCACCCCTGGCGTGAAATAACAAGTCGCTTGCCCCACTTGAGTGCTAAAGCCACAAGCTGTGCCTCGTGGATTATCAATAAGCCTGCTGCCTGCAGGAAGCATTGCTTGCTTGATGTTGGAGTCAGGCATTGGACGCTGCCATTTTGCAAACATTTGCTTCATTCTGACCACCCACTCATCATAGAGTACCAACTCAGTGTTTGTGGCTAACGCTGCTGCCTGCGCGGTCATATCATCACTGGTTGGCCCAAGTCCGCCATTTACAATCACCACATCATGATTTTTTGCCAGTTGGGTTAAACCATTTGAGATAGCGTCTAATGAATCAGCAACAGTTAAACGTGTCGTCATCTGGAAGCCATTTTCGAATAAAAAGGCAGATAACCAACTCGCATTGGTATCCACAATATCACCAAACAGTACTTCTTCACCGGTACTTAGCATTGCGATACGTGGCGTTTCTATTTGTTGCAAATATTCGGGTTTTTTTTGTTCAGCTTTGTTCATAATACGGCCTTTAACGCACTTACTCATTAGCAAACAACATAGGTTGACGCTTTGTTAAGCAACAGAGTAAGAGTCACTTTGCTGGTAAAACAAAAGGTAACAAATGTTAAGTTATTGTTTTATTTAGTCTAAAAATAAGAGATAATTGTGAAATGGATCAGATTAAATGGCATAGGGATATTGCGTGCATTTAAAAAAACTTACCACATCATTATTAGGATTGATAAGTAGCGCAGCTATTGCTGATTACGATAGAAGTCAGCATATAGAGCTATCTTATGAGTCAACTTGCAATAACTCCTATCAATATTGCATGAATCAACCTAATGATTACCGCTCCCTTTCACTCGATGATAGTGAACAACAACTGGACATTCAAGCCAGCCCCTACCCTATGCACTATACCATATCTGATGGTAAAGACTGGGACTACCTAGCAGAGCAAACCTATACCATATTAGGACTGAGTATTGCCACTGTGGGCCTTATGACCTTACTCCCAGAAAGCATTACTAAATGGGAAGATGACGATAGAGATCTTGGGAAACTCGGTGACAAATGGGTTGATAATGTGACATCTGGCCCAACCTGGGATAGAGATGAGCATTTTCTTAATTACATCATGCACCCCTACTTTGGCGGCGTTTATTACACAGCAGCAAGACATGCAGGCTTTAATGAATTTGAATCCTTTGCCTACTCATTTACCATGTCTACCTTCTTCTGGGAGTATGGCGTAGAGGCCTTTGCCGAAGTACCGTCTTGGCAGGATTTGTTCATCACTCCTGTATTTGGTGCAGTAGTCGGTGAATTGATGCTGCAAGGTGAGCAGAACATTCTTGCCGATGGAGGTCGCGTATTAGGCTCAGAGACCATGGGTGATATCTCTTTGTTTTTCCTTAACCCAGTAGGCCAAATTCATTATTGGATTACTGACTCTTGGGGCGGTGAAGCGCAAGCAACCTTTGTCACTAACCCTTGGTTTGGTTATCACGATGCCGCGGTTTTTGCACTGGATGCTGGCGCACCTTACGATAAACAGTTCTTCGGTATGCAGCTTCACTTGAGATTTTAATGCTTAATTAAAATGTAAAAGTTAAAGCACAAAAAATCGCGCATTAGCGCGATTTTTTGTGCTTAGCCAAACTCAACTGCGGTTAAGCGGCATCATTATCTACTGAGTCACTATCTAGCGAATCATTGTCTACCGAACGTACCCCTTTAGGATTGTCCGTTCTCACTTCTGCAAAATCATGACTAAAATGATCAACCTGAATAGCGCGATAACGCAGTTTGTCGGCTTCCAATACCTGATTCACTTCTTGCTGGGACAAAATGCCAAGCTGTTTAGTTGTATTAAGCTTATCTTGAAGCGACTGCTTCTTGTTTATGTGCCCATCTTTAATCGCCTGAGTGACTTTCTTCTCAATAGGCGCGACAGACAACATCGCATCAAACGCTCTTTCCATGATCCCAATAGCGTCATCTTCTTTATCACTGACATAACACAGTTTGGTTAAACGCTCACGATGCTCGCCTTGTTCCATAAGAAGTTTGGATACTTGTAAGGTAAGCTCATCATTTGGCGGTTGGAAGTGATTACCCAATGGAAAGACTAACGCTTTCATTGCATATTTCGCCCAACCTACCGGGAAGTTGTTATAAGCTTGCTGTAAAGAGTTCGCCCCTTTATTCAAACAATACTCGACCGCATATTGAACAAAAGCCAAATCTTTTTCTTGCTCACCTTCATCTTGATACTTTTTCAATGCCGCTGATGCAAGATACAAATAGCTTAGTAGATCGCCCAATCTTGCAGAGATCAACTCTTTACGTTTTAGGTCGCCGCCTAAGGTCAGCATGGCAAAATCAGAACTTACTGCCAGTGCACGACTTAAACGAGTCATGTCTTTGTAGTAGGATTTAGTTTTACCTTTGACTGGGCTTGAAACAAATAACGAACCCGTTAATGCTGCGGTTAATGCACCAACACTATTTTTTGTCGCATGACCGATATGTTTGAACAGCAAGCTATCAAACTTCGCTCCTGCCTTTTCAGTATCAGCTTCAGAAGCAAGCTCCATTTCATCTAATACATACGGGTGGCATCGGGTGGCACCCTGACCAAAAATCATTAGATTACGAGTTAAGATATTGGCCCCTTCTACCGTAATCGCGACCGGAATTCCGTAATAAGGGTGAGAAAGATAATTCATCGGACCTTGCTGTATCGCTCTTCCCGAATGTATATCCATGGAGTCATTGAGAATATCACGAGCAATCTCTGTCATATGATACTTAGCAATAGCGGTAACAATGCCCGGTTTTTCACCACTATCAAGCGCCGTGGTGGTCAATGTTCGGCTCGCTTCTAATAGATAAGTCAAACCCCCTATTCGACCTAAACTTTCTGCAACCCCTTCGAATCGACCAATTGATAAGCCAAATTGTTTACGCACTAGCGAATAGGCGCCGGTTGTTTTTGAGGTTAAATGGCCAACGGAGGCGCCTAATGCTGGCAGTGAAATGCCGCGACCTGCCGACAAACACTCAACTAACATGCGCCAGCCTTTACCCGCAAAATCTGCACCACCAATTAGCCAATCCATCGGAATAAACACATTTTGCCCACGAGTTGGGCCATTCATAAATGCCAGACCAATAGGATCATGACGCTCTCCGGTTTCAACACCCGGATGAGAGGTAGGAATTAAGGCACATGTAATCCCAAGCTCAGTACCTTTTCCTAGTAGATTCTCAGGATCATTAAGTTTAAACGCCAAACCCAGTACCGTAGCAACGGGCGCTAAAGTGATATAACGCTTATTCCAACTGAGATTAATGCCGAGTACTTTCTCACCATTGTATTGGCCATAACACACCTCACCCATATCAGGGATTGCGCCTGCATCAGAGCCAGCTTCTGGCCCGGTTAATGCAAAACAAGGAATGTCAGTACCATCGGCAAGTCGAGGTAACCAGTACTCTTTTTGTTTATCGGTTCCGTAATGGGATAATAACTCGCCAGGCCCTAATGAGTTAGGCACCATTACCGTCACCGCGGCACTTAAGCTGCGTGATGCAATTTTGGTGACTATGGTTGAGTTTGCCAGAGAAGTGAACTCACGCCCGCCAAATTCTTTCGCTATCATAAGTGAAAAGAAGCGTTCTTTTTTAAGATATTCCCAGACGTGAGGCGGCAGATCTCGGTCTTTTTTGACGATCTGATAATCGTCAATCATATCCAGCAGTTCTTCTACCTGATTATCAACAAAGCTTTGCTCTTCAGCGGTTAGGGTCGGTTTTGGATAAGCATGTAATTTAGTCCAATCAGGAGAGCCTGAGAATAACTCACCCTCCCACCAAACACTGCCCGCTTCCATTGCTTCACGCTCAGTGCTTGATAAAGGCGGTAATACCTTTTTAAACATCTTAAACGCCGGATCACTTATCCACTTTCTTCTATAAGAAGTCATATCCTTCCCCTTCCCTTATTAATTCGAATTAGTTGGCGCACATTCCTGAGGCCAAAAATGGAACAATCTGTTCAACTATTTCTTCTACATCAATGTCTGTCTCAAATTCACTATTAGCGATATCGAGTAATGCTTCACTAGAAGCCATAGTGAATACGCAAGCTCCTAGGGTGAAATGCAATCGCCAAAATAGCGTTTGTTTATCTAAATTTGGATTGGCTCTGCATACTGCTTGGCTGAACTTATCCAGTACATGTCCATAGCGAGTAGTTATAAACCACCTTAAATGCCCTTGAACATCGCTATAGCCACGCCCAATAAGCAATAAAAAACGACCAGCCCCTTTATCAGATTGGTTATTTAGATGAAATAAAGGAGATTTAAGCGTGTAAAACACATCTTGCATTGTTATCTCTGATTGAAGTTCAACTTGATCAAGCTCTCGCTCTAACTGAGGCATAAACTCTTCAAGATAACGATCCAGTACTGCGCGAATCAGCGTTTTCTTATCACCAAAGTGATAATTTACTGAGGCTAAATTGACGTTAGCGCCACCAGTAATACGACGAAGTGATGTTTCCTTGAATCCATTTTCTGCAAACAAAGACTCTGCGACCTCAATGATCTTTTGTTTTGTTTCCAGTCCTGCACCCATAATCAATCACCTGTATTAAACACTCGTTTGAATTTAACAATAGATTAACATGAAATCAACAATAAAATCGCAAGAGGTACGACCAGATCACCTAATAACGATAAATAGAAAATAAAGGAAGGGATTGTTTTCAATGAAAACAATTAGTTAGCTTATGTGAGTACATTTCGTTAAATTTAATTGAATTAATATTGAACTCTTTTGTAAACGGCCAGTCTTACTTAACGTAAGCAACAATGTTTTATGAATTTTTTTCCATCAAATTCGAGTATTTTTATGTTGGTTACAACCACTGTTTTTTTCATTTAACTCCTATGTTTTGTATAAGCCCAATTCTTTTGATTGGGCTTTTTTTTTGTGTGCTGCATTCTCGATAAATTCGATCAAAAAAAGGGAGAACCTTTCGGTTCTCCCTTCCTGATAACAATCTTAAATAAAATTCGTTATTATTTAGCTTCTGCTGTTTTAACGTTCACTACGGACTTTTTTGGCAGTGATACACTCAACAAAACGTAACCAATAACAGCGGCAAGTGTTGAGCCCATCAAGATACCTAAGCGAGCGTGTGTATTAAAGTCTGCGGTTGCACCAGTAAACGCAAGTGATGCAATAAACATTGACATGGTAAAGCCAATACCACACAGCACAGAGACCGCGAAGATATGTCGGAAATCAATTCCTTCAGGTAGTTTGGCAACGCCAGACTTAACCGCAAGCCAACTGAAGCTGAAGATACCTAGAGGCTTACCAAGAAGCAGACCCATAGCGATACCCATTGGCAATGTAGAGCCTAGTGTCGACAGTGAAATACCTTCTAGCGATACACCAGCATTGGCAAAAGCAAACACAGGTAGAATCAAGAATGATGACCAAGGGTGTAAGCCGTGCTCTAAATGTTTCAGAGGAGAACGTTCGCCCTTTTTACCTTGCAACGGAATAGAGAAACCAATCACTACGCCAGCCAGTGTTGCGTGAACACCTGACTGCAGAACCGCAAACCAAAGAATCGCACCAACAATGATATACCATCTAAGTGCCGTCACTTTTTTATGGTTCATGTAGAAGAGTAAACCGGTCATTGCAAAGCCAATCGCTAATGCCATAGTAGAAAGATCACTACTGTAGAACAGCGCAATAATCACTACAACACCAAGATCATCGATAATAGCAAGGGCAAGTAGGAAAACCTTAAGGCTAACAGGAACTCGGTTACCCAACAGTGCCATGATACCAAGAGCAAATGCGATGTCTGTTGCAGCAGGGATAGCCCAACCTGCAAGTGCATCTGGGTTGCCCATATTAAACAGTACATAAACTAAAGCAGGTGCAACCATACCACCGACAGCAGCGATGGCTGGAAAGATAGCGGTTTCGCGAGATTTTAGAGCACCTTCAAGAAGTTCTCGTTTTACTTCCAAACCGATAAGTAAGAAGAACAGTGCCATTAGGCCATCGTTCACCCAATGGGAAACAGACATACCTAAAATATAAGATTGAAGCCCAGCTTGATAAGCATCATTAAGAGAAGAGTTAGCGACCAGCATTGCCAGTGCAGCAGCAATCACTAAAATTATTCCACCAGCTGATTCCATCTTGAAGAAATCTTTCAGCATTTGATTCATATTATAACCTTTACATTTGTGATTAGAATCACACAACTAAGTGGCGCATATTTTACCAAATTGAAACATTAAAAAAATTCGCTTGTTCAGACCTAAAGCTTCGGTATTTCCGAATAAAAGCAAATTATGCACTTAAATTCACCATATCAATGATTGCAGCCAACCATTAAAATAATACGATAAGTTTAGCACATCCAGTGTAGAGGCATTTAGTATCGTTATAGGTTAACTAGTAACCTATTAACTGCATGTATCCATTAGCTTTTATGTTTCCCGTGGTCTTCATCCTACCCGACCAAGATGGGATTGAAAGGTTGGCCCATTGATTATAGCGAGCCGTCCTTGCCGTCAAGAATATATCAAAGTCTGGTACGTTAATGGCCCACTTCAACGGTAAGATCTTTCCATTCGCTAACGTTGACTGACTTAAAAAATGCATATCAATTTGATCGCTATTTAATGCCACATGCCCACCATCAGGGGTGAATAAATTACCGAACACATACGGCTGAACATGATCTTTGTACTGAGTTTTAACGACAGATAACACTCGGCCATCTTCAAGTCTCAACATTATATGGGCATAACCTGACTGACCGGTGCCAATAATGTCCGTTCCCCATACTTGGCTAAATGAGGCTTTCCCTGACACACCTACCATCTGATTACCGATGGTAATTGTTCCAGAAGTATCAACATAAGGAGCAGAATATCCATAAAATGCTCTAGAGACTAAATCATGAGTGATCTGATAACCTCTATCACCTAAGGGGATATATGGCTGAGTAAGTTCAGTGGTTAATTGAACTTTAAATTGTTCTGTTGAAATCGAAACTCTGCCCGGAATTGGGGAGTTTGAAAATGAACGAATAGCCCAATTATCTATAGATAATTGATAAGGACGTTGGCGAATCCCGACTATACCAATACCGCCTCGAGCAAAACGCTGCTCAAGAAACACCTGCTCCGGTGTGGTTACAATCGCCTGTGAAGTATATATTTGAGGTGATTCCCAACTCACGCCTTGCACTTCTGACATAGCGATTCTAAATAGAAACCACTGCACTAGATACTCTTCACCTTTGTCATCTTTAAGTGTGGCAATAAAACGCCATACTTCGTGCTGATATTTTGGGTGCACCGTAAAATCGGCAGGAAATGATACCTTTCTATCAGGTAAAACAGGCTCAAAAGTCGACTCTGCCGCCAACTTTTGTTGCGTAACTAAATAAGCTTTATCTCGTTGTACTTCCAAATAGTGTTGAACAACTAGCCCAACACCAATCAAAGTGACAATAAAGGCGACCAGAACTATCAAGTATTTTTTTAAAATCTTTGGCATTTATTACTCTATAAAGCATCACGAAGAGATTTCATCGGTGTACGACGTATCACTTGTAGCACAGGTATCGCACCCGCTAACATTAAAGCACTAACAGTTAGAGCGAGTGTCCCTAGATAATCCCAAGGGACAACATGCAATTGCATGCTCCAACCAAATGTCTTTTTCAAAATAAGCTCAACAACATTACTCGCCAGCACCATTCCTAGTGGGATTGCGACACATGACGACACGATACCAAAAGCAAAAAGTTGCGCTCCCCCGACAAATACTAACTCCTTACCAGAAACACCTAAACAGCGAAGCAATGCCACATTGTGCAGTCGTGATGCCTCTCCGGCCAAGGTAGCAAAGAAGATACCAAATAATGCGACGATGAGAGTTAGATTCCCCAAAGTATCGGTGATACCAAACGTTCTATCAAAGATCTTTAAAGCTTGCTGATGAATGGTCGTATTGTTGACCACCCTATCGGCAGGAATTCGATAAATACCTACAAGTTTAGACGTTAGAACATCCGCCTGAGCTTTATCGTTGAGCACAACACCTAAGCCAACACTGCCTTGCCCGGGTAACAATCGATTCCAACTGTTTTCAGAGAGTAAGACCTGATCGTAAGGGTTACCATAATCGTAATACACACCAACCACCCGCCATTGCTGACCAACTGGTGCTGGCAATGAAATGTAATCTCCTACACGAATATTACGTTTTAACGACATCGACTCACTGATCATCACGCTACGTGAATGATGCAAATGATGCCAATAGTTAGTGGTTGAAACCTTGGCGGTTAATGATTTCTTTTCACCTAAACTATTACCGATACTGACTAGGTTAATATTGCCTTCTAACGTCGTAAGTTCAGTTTCTCTACGTTGCCACACTTCTTTCACTTCAGGTTGGTTATCCAACCATGACACCATTTTAGACGCAGATTTTGCTGAAGGATGAACATAGATATCAGCAGCAAGACGCTGTGATAACCACTGATCGGTGGTGTTTCTAAAACTTCCCACCATGGTTTCTACACCAACGTTGGCAGTAATCGCTAACATGAACGCCATTAAAGCCACGCCGCGATAGCTCATTGATGCAGCTGCATCAGCAAAAAACCAACGCGCTTTAACCCAGCGTAATCGATAAGAAAGATAGGTAAACAGCTCAAATATAATATACGGCACCATCAAAGCAACGCCGATCAGCATAAAGGCAAGCACACTAAACCCTGCGTACACCCCTTCGCCAAACTGCAAAATAAACACCGCTAAAAATAAACAAATAGCCGCTAATACCGCTTGCCAGAAAAATTCCCTACCGGCAAAGCGCACTAGTGAAAGGCGAGCCGTTAAGCGAATAGGCTGGGTACGAATTAATCGTAGTAAAGGCCAAGTACAAGAAAGTGCTACACCAACTAAAGACAGAAGTAAGCTTTTTGCACTCCAAGCCCAGCGCCAATGAATCACTAAATCTATGCTAGCGTTGTAAATTGCACCAATACTCATAGAAACAGCAGGCAGGAGCTGATTGGCTAACATCAGACCCAGCACATTACCTGAAATCCAACTAATGGTGACTAATATAAACAGCTCTAACATGAGTGCGGCGACAAGTTGCCACCCTGACACGCCAATTTGCCTCAATACGCCAACCACAGTTTGTCTTTGTACAAAAGACAATGACATTGCCTGATAGAAAATAAACAAGCCAATGAGAAACGACAACATCCCCATCGCAGTCAGATTAAGGTGAAAAGCTTCGGTCAACGAGACTAACTCGCTGCGGGTATTCTTTCTTAAGATCACGCCATCAGGCAACATATCTCGAATATTATCGAGCTTCTCTTGGCTCATATTTCCGCAACCAATTAAGGAGAACCCCGTCCCCTGTCTTAGTTTACGTGTGACCGCCATATCAACAACAAGATTGGAACCTTTAACTAGATTTTGTTGGTCGATAACCAGTGGCCCAAGCATCTTTCCATTGTTTAGCGTTAGCTGTTGTCCTTCATGCCAACCCATATACTTCATAAAGGTCTCATTGATCAATACAGGGTGAGGTTGCTCCATGAGATTTAAGATTGGGTTTTCTAAAATATTGGTTCTAAAGAACACCTCAGCCGTTGCTAAGCTGTCGATACCTAATAACTGAATATCCGCACCTTTTTTAGTCTGGGTGCGATAAAGATCAAATGGAATGCATTGGCTAAAGCCTTCACGTCGAATCTGAACGTAAAAGCCTTGAGGAATGGTATTAGAATTATTTTTTGATTGAATGCGATACGGCAAAGGCGAAGAAAACAGGCGTTCTCCGTGAGTATAAGAAAGCTTGGCATGTTGGTTGATGGCTAAAACGCCAACCAACACAGAGATACCTAAAGAGAGTCCTAGCCAAACTAGAATCATCTGTAAAGGGTGTCTCTTATAATGACCGAGTAGCGCTTTAGCTATTGGCCATAACATGCAGTTGTCCTCCTTGAAGGCGAACTGTTTTATCCATATAGTTTGCGACCTTCTCACTGTGAGTCACCACCAGCAAGGTACAATTAAATTCTTTGGTTAATGAAGATAATAGACGCATTACCGCATCGGCATTTTTTTCATCAAGACTACCTGTAGGCTCATCGGCTAATAATATCGATGGCTCCATATACAAAGCGCGTGCAATTGCGGCGCGTTGTTGTTGTCCACCTGATAATTCTTCAGGGTATCTTCCAAGCAATGGCATAAGATCCAAAGTTGCTAAAATCTGACGCCACAACTGACTGCTTTCAGGAAGCCTTTTTAACTGTCGGCAAAAGCGAATATTGTCTGCCACATTAAGGGTAGTTAAAAGGTTGTACTGCTGAAAGACATGCCCAATGTTATTACGACGAAAAGAGGTACGATCGTTCTCTTTAAAGTGGTGCATATCGTAATCATCAAACCAGATCTCACCGGAGTCCACTCTGTCTAAACCTGCAATTAAGTTAAGTAATGTGCTTTTACCTGCGCCCGACTCACCCATTAGGGCAATCTGTTCACCACGTCTAATTGTTAAATTAGCACTCTGTAACACAGGATTAAATTCACCACCGTCAACAAATCCCTTGCTAACATTTACCAGCTTCAACATTTATGATTACCTTTTAACCATCTTGTGCTTGCTAAATTTAGTCATTATTAAAATTTGGACTACCTTAGAAAAAATATGCCGACTTTTTCAACAAGATCATGAAAAAGTGAGGGTTTTCGGTAAATAGTATACTCTTAACTGTAGGATAGAACCAAGTAGGAATGAGAATGAACGTAAAAAAGGTATTAGTCGTGGGAGCCTCTGGCTATGTAGGATCGCAACTTGTACCTTTATTGTTAAATAAAGGATATAACGTCACCGCCAGTGCGAGAAATTCAACACTATTAAGTAGTCGAATAAATCGTCACCAAAATCTCACCTTTGTTGAACTCAATTTAGCCAATAAACAACAAACATTAGAGGTAGTTAGTGATTTTGATATCGTCTATTTTCTAGTGCATGGCATGAACCATGGTCATGACTTCCTAGAATACGAACTCTCCCTTGCGCATAACTTTGCGCACGCATTAAATCAAAACCAAATTGGTCAAGTGATCTACTTAAGCTCGCTTCAGCCGCAAACTGGTTATTCTGAGCATTTACAAGCGCGCCTCGAAACGGGCAATATTTTACGTCAAACTGATGTGCCAGTCGTTGAATTACGTGCGGGTGTCATTATTGGTCCGGGTTCTGCCGCTTTTGAAATTATGCGTGATTTTGTTTATAACCTGCCAATACTGCTCACGCCAAAATCCGTTGATTCAAAAGCCAATCCCATCGCATTAAGCAATTTAAATCATTATTTACTGTGTCTTGCCGAAGAAAACACCACCCACAACCAATTTTATGAAGTTGGTGGCCCTGATGTTTTAAGTTATCGAGCTCAATTTAAAATATTGTGTCAATTAACCAACAATCGCTATCGTTTACTCGCGACTTCTCTACTGACACCGTCGGTGGCCTCATTATGGCTAGGACTTATCACCTCTGTACCAAGCAATATAGGCCGCGCATTAATGGCGGGATTAAGCCATGACTTCGTTGCTAATTCACAAGCAATACGTGTTCGATTTCCTCAACGATTATTGTCATATCAAGAAATGATTGAAGACACGATAGTTCACGAAGACGCCTTTGCCAGAGGAAAGGTTTGGGGCTTTGATCCTGCCGCGCTAAAACGCTGGCAACCCGGTTACGGTTATTACCCTAAGCAAGCAGGCGCAACGATTACCACAGACAGAACATCACAACAGTTATGGGCTATTGTCACTCAACTTGGAAGTGCAAAAGAAGGCTACTTTTTTGCGAACTTTCTATGGCGAACTCGTGAATGGTTAGATTTATTCGTCGGGGGTGGCAGACCCAAAAGGCAGTCACCAGAAGGCGATAAATTACAACTAGGAGATCAGATAGACTCTTGGAAAGTCATTCGAATTAAAGACAATCAGTTTCTGTCTCTATTATTTGGTATGAAAGGGCCAGGCCTTGGTCGCCTTGAGTGCACAATCATCGATCACGGCACGCATCGAGAGCTTGATGTGAGAGCATGGTGGCATCCAAAAGGCTTTTTTGGACTACTGTATTGGTATGCAATGTTCCCCGCTCACCTTTTCATATTCAAAGGCATGGTTAAAGCGATATGCAAGAAAGCGGGGAAAGTATAAATGCTAGATTAGCCTATGCATCGGCTACGCAAACCCAACATCTACGTAAACCCAACAGCTATGCAAACCCAACAGGTATTTCAGCCAAAATTGGCCCCTGATTTTTCGGGTAGATTATATATTCGCCATGATATTTAACTTTAGATTTGTAGTCGGTTTGTTTATGTAGCATTAAGCCACATTGCAATGCTTGTTCAATAAATTGATTGTGGTTACCACGCACATAAAAACTCATTGGGCGAACTAACGCCTCCCCTGCACCGCCATCACAGTCACCATCAAAGCAAGACTCACACTGTTTTTCGCACAATACAAATGAGCTTTCGCCATCGGTAAAGACTTGGCTTTTTCCAGTGCCAGTTAAATCAAATTCATTAGAAACACTCCAACCAAGTGCCTCCATATCATCCATTAACTTTTCTATCTGGCTATCTAAAACGGGCTTAATAGGCTGTCCCTTGGCAAAGAAAGCACTGTAAAACTTAGATAGCGTTTGAAAACGCAAAGAAAGCCCTGTTTTACTGCCTTTACTACGGCCTAATTTTTGCCACGCAATCAAATCTTTTGCCATCAAAGTAGAGAAACGTTTTTCTTTGATGCTTTTGGTGATCCAACGGACTAAGAAGTTGGTATTACTGACCGGTGTATCAGCAAGCTTGCCTAACTTATGTTGCTGCTCGATGTCCAGTAAGGCCAAATCAACAAGCTCGAGCATTTGCTCTGCATAGCTTGCTGTCACGATAACTTCGGCTTTACCTTTTTCTGAATCCATTTTTTTGATCTCATTGGTCACTATTTTGACTCTCCAAATACTTTATAAATCGTGATAGATAATACCGCACATAAACCCATCATCGTCAGCATCGGCCAACTTTGATCACCGGGCAATGTCGCCACAAAAAAGCCCATGAGTGAGCCAAGGCCAAAGCGAATTGTGCCGGCAATTGATGAGGTTGTCCCTGCCATGTTCGGGTAGTTATTGAGTAATAACGCCATTCCATTACTGCCTATGGTCGAGACTGTCCCGATATAAAGCATGACACACGGTACAATGAATATCAGACCAAGATTTGCCAGCCAGCAAATAAACAGCCCAATACCGGCAATAAGCTGAATGCTTAAACCGAACATAATCATATTTCGTGAGCCGTACTTTTTAACCACTCGTCCATTTAAAATGGTAAACGCCACTAACGTCAGTACGTTCAAACCAAATAAATAGCCAAAATCTTGAACCGGCACGCCATACAGATCGATATAAACAAAGGAACCTGCGGTCAAAAATACGAACATACCGGAAAACGAAAATGCACCACACATAATCAAGCCCATTGCTTGACGGTTTCTTAACAACCTCGCGTAATTTCTCAGTGATGTACCAAGATGAAACGGTTGCCGATTCTCTTTGGCCAGCGTTTCGGGGATTTTGTAGTAGATTGCTACTAGCATTATCACTGAAAATACAGCCAAAATCGCGAACACAGCGCGCCAACCTGCGTAGACAGAAACATGCCCGCCAATCATAGGGGCCAGTAATGGTGCAACTGTCATTACCAGAGTGATAAATGACATAGTGCGCGCAAAGTCTTCTGCTTCGAACATGTCTCGAACCACAGCCTGAATCACAACCGCAGCCGCAGCTCCTGCAAAACCTTGTAGCAGTCGCACCCATACCAGCATTTCGACTGAATGAGTAAAGGTACAACCAATAGCGCCCAATAAAAACAGTGCTACGCCACCCAACAATACCGGCCTACGCCCAATGCTATCGGCTAATGGCCCATAAAAGAGTTGCCCTATGGCAAAGCCAAGGGTGTAGATGGTCAAAGTGACCTGAACATCCCCTGGACTAACGCCAAAATCATCGGCTATCGCAGGCATTGCAGGCAAATACATGTCAATGGCTAATGGGGTTAAGGCTGATATTGCCCCCAATAGCAAAAACATACTGAAACTCAGCTGAGTCGCTGAAGGTTTCATCATAGTGTGTGTATCCTAGTGATTATTTGGACGTTGATGATATTTATAACGATAATATTTTCAATGTGCTTATTTCTAGTCGCGCGAATCTATCAGATTGCCAACAAGTAACGTTCATTAAGTAATTGTTATTAAACAGCCACTTAATGAACTATACTCTATGAACGGTTAAATAAACCGTTACACATTAGCCACGGGCTTAATTGTGCGTGCGCACAAGAAGTGCTTGCTGCTTATTTATTATAAATTGAATTAATTTCTTGCTCAGTAAGATCTCGGTATTCACCCGGTTCAAGATCGGCATCTAGCTCTATTATGCCAACACGTTCTCGGTTAAGGCCGACAACTTTGTTGCCTAATGCGGCAAACATACGCTTAACTTGATGGTATTTACCTTCATGTATAGTCAGCAATACTTCTTTCTCTGCAACAATTTCAAGTTGAGCAGGTAGCGTAGGCTCACGTTCATTACGCAGTAAAATGCCTGTTTCGATTTCACTTTGATAATTATCTTGCACAGGATCGGCGAGCCAAACACGATAGGTCTTAGCGCACTTATGTTTTGGTGAAGTAATACGGTGCGACCATTGACCATCATCGGTAATCAATAATAAACCGGTTGTATCAACATCAAGGCGACCGGCAAAGTGTAAATCTTCTAGGCGAACTTCATCGATAAGAACAAATACGGTCTGATTAAACCCATCTTCGTGAGAACACACCACACCTTCGGGTTTATTCATCATTAGGTAACGAGGACCTCGAAGTACAATAGCGCGGTCTTGCCACTCTACTGTTTGTCCTTCTTTTACTTTCACTGAGCCTGATTTAACGGCTGCATCATCAAGAGTTACATCACCGCTTTTAAGGAGCTTGGTTGCTTCTCGGCGGCTAATGCCCAAACCATCACACAAATACTTATCTAAACGCATCTTTACCTAGGAGTTTTTAGTAGATTGAAATACCCCCATCATTAAATGACCATTCAATAGCGCTTGCTTTAAACGCGCAATAAGAGAGAAAGTGGTGCTTAATGGGGATATTCCTTTATAAGGAAGTTCGATAGTATACCCGTTTTGGCTCATCAAAATTTATCTTTTTTAGGAAATTGTCCACGCAATGTACAAACTAAGGCCCTACCAAGCCGATTCTGTTAAAGCGGTTATTCACTATTTTAGAAAACGCAGTGAACCTGCCGTGATTGTGCTTCCAACGGGAGCAGGCAAAAGCTTAGTCATTGCTGAGTTGGCAAGATTGGCGCGCGGTAAAGTTTTAGTCATGGCGCATGTAAAAGAATTAGTTGAACAAAACCATGCTAAATATGAAAGTTACGATCTCACCGGAGCGATATTTGCCGCAGGATTAGGACGCAAAGAAACAGAACAACAAGTAGTGTTTGCCTCGGTTCAGTCTGTTGCTCGCAACCTTGATGCCTTTAATGAACCCTTTTCTCTATTAGTCATCGATGAATGTCATCGCGTACCTGAAGATAAAAACAGCAGTTATCAAAAAGTCATCAGCCATTTAATGATCCTTAACCCCAACCTAAAAATACTGGGTTTAACCGCAACGCCTTATCGCCTTGGGCTTGGCTGGATTTATCAATACCACACTCGTGGACAAGTACGCTCTCAAGAGCCTCGTTTCTTTAGAGATTGCGTCTTTGAGTTGCCCATTCGCTATTTACTGGATCAAGAGTTTCTCACTCACGCTAAGATTATTGATGCGCCTTTATTTAGCTATGACTTTTCTGAAATATCCCCCACTCATATGGGACGTTACCGCGAATCAGATATGGACTTGGTGATTGAAAAGTCCAAACGTGCAACCCCACAAATACTCAATCAGATTGTGACCTTAAGTAAAAATCGCAAAGGTATTATGATTTTTGCGGCAACCGTCAAACACGCTGAAGAAGTGTATGCCCTACTGCCTAAGGGGCAAGCGGCCATAGTGATTGGTGATACACACACCAATGAGCGCGACCGCATCATTAATGAGTTTAAACAGCAAAAAATCAAATACTTGGTCAATGTCTCCGTTCTTACTACAGGCTTTGATGCGCCGCATGTGGATTTGATTGCTATTTTGCGCCCGACTGAATCCATTAGCCTTTATCAACAAATCATTGGCCGAGGCCTTCGTCTTTACGAAGGAAAAAGCGAGTGTTTAGTGCTTGAATATGCGGGTAACTGCTACGATCTTTATCAGCCAGAAGTCGGCACACCAAAGCCTGTTCCCGACAGTGAAATCGTCACTATCCCCTGTCCTGCTTGCGGGTTTAATAATAACTTTTGGGGAAAGACTGCGGACAATGGCTTTGTTATTGAACATTATGGCCGAAAATGTAAGGGCTATTTTGAAGATGAAGACGGCGAGCGAGAACACTGCGATTATCGATTTAAAGCCAAATACTGCCGAGAATGTGGCGCAGATAATGATATTGCCGCTCGAATCTGTCATGAATGTGACGCGGTATTAGTCGATCCGGATAAAAAGCTAAAGGAAGCATTAAGCTTAAAAGATGCGCTTGTTTTTGAATGTACCGACATCGAATTTGATGTCGCCAAAGACAGCAAAGGCAAGAACTACCTCAAAGTGTCTTATTTAGGCGCCAGTGGCAACAAAGTGTCGATTCAATTTTATCTCAACACCACCGCGCAAAAGAAAAGCTTTCATGCCCGCTTTGTTAAGTTGCACCTAGCCGATAAACATCAAGTCTTTGAAGGATTATCTCCGACAAAAGTCGTTCGCCAGCAACATCGTTTTCGATTACCCAAGTTTGTAATCGCAAGAAAAGACGGAAGATTTTGGAAACTGCGCGATGTAATCTTCGATAATGAGTTCATGGTGTAGTTATTCACTATTAATCGCCCATAATGGCACACATTACTGTTGCTCATATCAGTGTTGGATGGTAGTATCCGCGCTCGTTTTAACGATTTCTCGTTATTAAACGAACGTCATCGACAAACAGGTCGCTAAGTAGTTGATGAAAATCTTTTTATTTTACTAATTTGAGAGTAAATACTATGAAATTTGAAGCAGTAGTACGTACTGAACTAGGTAAGGGTGCGAGCCGCCGCCTACGTCACGCTGGCCAATTCCCAGCAATCATTTACGGTGGTGAAGCAGCGCCAGTATCTATCGCGCTAGTTCACTCTGACGTGATCAACCAAATGGACAAACCAGAATTCTACGAAGAAATCACTCTTGTGATTGACGGCGCAGAAGTTAAGGTTAAGCCACAAGATGTTCAACGTCACGCGTTTAAGCCAAAAGTTGAGCACATGGACTTCATCCGTATCTAATTCCCTACCAAGGAATAAGATTGGATAAATCCAACTTTTTGCATAAATAAAGAACTTAGTCTTACCAACTCAGCTTCTTAAAAATTAGAAAGCCCGATTGCTACCAACAATCGGGCTTTCGCCGTTTTTGAGCTTTAAAAGCTAGTCACAATCTACAGCAATAGACTAATCAGTATCTTTGTTGCCGACCTTCTTCAAATCAACATCATCCTTGGCATAATTAACGATTGTTAGCTAAAGACTGCCATTAAAATAAGCTCTGCTGAGTATTCTCATCATCATTAGGTTGAGTGACTGTTGCAGCATTTTTTAATACTTTTCGACGATATCGCTGACGACATAGTTTAATCACTCGCATCTTTTGCGTGGCGGTAAACGTTTGCCAGCTAAATCGTTCATCTCTATTGCGCATACAGCCTTTGCAATAGCCTTTTTCATCGCAACGGCAAACGCCAACACATGGACTTGGGACATCAAAAAAGTCTAACTGCTCCACTTATCCCCCTATTGGCCAATGCTATTCGTTATTAATAGTATTTATCAGATTGAGTTATTGTTCAAATAGTATCACTGAAACTACTGACTTATCACTGACATGTTTATTGTTATTTGTTATACACTTAATATCAATCGTAGCAAGTCACGGAACAGCCTAACAGGTTAAAACACGGACTAACTGCGATTAATGTCATTTAACTTCGCAGTCAGGGTAAGGCCATTTAATGTATAAAAAATCAGGCATCATTTCGTTAGTATTATTGTTATCGGCGTGCTCAACTACGCAGCAAACACCGTCAAATCAAACTGATAGTTCCGCCACGGCTGTAAGCAAAGTCGTGAGTAGTGAATCTTTAACGGTTAATGATAAAGCACTGCAACATCATCACTGGATATTAAGTGACATTGATGGTGAACCCATTGCTAGCGACCCACACTTTAAAGCGCCAACATTAGAAATTGGTGAAAATATGACAGCCAATGGCCTAGCAGGTTGTAATAACTTCTTTGGTCAGGGAGAGTTAAACAATGGTAAATTTCGTATTCAACAAATGGGAATGACCATGAAAATGTGTCCAGACGCCATAATGAAAACGGAAATGCTCTATTCACAGGCGTTAGCGCAGTGGAACCAAGTTACATTAACTCAATCGCAGTTAGTTTTAAAAGGGCCTGAACATACCCTAACCTTTAAACTTAAAGATTGGGTTAATTAGAGCTGACGACTTAATCTTGATTGATAGAGCCATGCTATCGTAACCACAGTATCGTGGCGGCATGGCTTTTTTACAGTTTTACCATCAACAACTCATCACCCATGATCTCAATCTTTACCTGACTAAGTTGGCTAATGCGTTCAATTTGCTCATTTTTTAATGCATCAGGCAAAATCATTTCAATCTGCTCAATTTTATACTCACGAGCAAGTTCAACAATGTTTACAAGATTATCCACATCATTACGCAGTCTTGGCAACTCACTTAAAGCCCTTTCCCACAACATTTGCTCTGCATCTTTAAATTGATCGAGCTGGTGATGCCACAGAGTCGAGAAGATAGGCGCTATGCTGCTTAAGACATCAACCACTTGCCAACGGCGACCTTTTGATTTTAGCTTTAAAAAATGACGATAGTTAAATGTAACCGTAGTGGTTTGCATCTTTTCGAAGACCTAATGAGTAGCAAAGTTTCATAGTAACATTAACGGCTTTCACCTTAAAATTCATATTGATAGATATACAGCCTAACGAATCTCAAAGCCTGCTCACAAACGCTGAATCATTCAGCAAACAATTTACAAAAAATGGACACTGCACCGTTCAATTTGTAAAAGGGATACTTTACAATGTTGCTCACAAACGGCCCTCTCTACGCTAGGTTAATAATGAACAACGATAAACGACCGCTCTATATTTCGCATGCAGGACCTGCATTATTAAGTACACCACTATTGAACAAAGGCAGTGCATTTAGCGCCTCTGAGCGATCGTATTTTAACCTAGATGGCTTATTACCAGAAAATACCGAAACCATTTCCGAGCAAGTTGAGCGCGCTTATCAGCAATACCAACAGTTTGATAATGATATGGACCGTCATATCTACCTGCGTAATATTCAAGATACTAACGAAACTCTATTTTATCGTTTGTTGCAAAATCATATCAGCGAAATGATGCCGATCATCTACACCCCAACGGTTGGCGCAGCTTGTGAAAAATTCTCCAATATTTATCGCCGTGGTCGTGGTCTATTCATTTCATACTCAAATAGAGATCGTATAGACGACCTATTAAACAACGCTTCAACTCACAATGTAAAAGTGATTGTCGTCACCGATGGCGAGCGTATTCTTGGTCTTGGCGACCAAGGCATTGGCGGCATGGGCATTCCGATTGGAAAGCTTTCTTTGTACACGGCCTGTGGCGGTATTAGCCCAGCTTATACCCTTCCTATCGTGCTAGATGTAGGCACTAATAACCCGCAACGTTTAGCTGACCCTATGTATATGGGCTGGCGTCATCCGCGTGTAACAGGCGCAGAATATAACGAATTTGTGGAAGAGTTTATTCAAGCGGTTCAGCGCCGCTGGCCTGATGCTCTTGTTCAGTTTGAAGACTTTGCACAAAAAAATGCCATGCCGTTACTGCAACGTTATAAAGATCGTATTTGTTGCTTTAATGATGATATTCAAGGCACTGCCGCGGTAACAGTCGGTTCTTTAATGGCGGCATGTCACGCCGCAGGGAGTAAATTGTCTGAACAGCGCGTAACTTTTGTTGGTGCAGGCTCGGCAGGTTGTGGCATTGCAGAAGCCATTGTTGCGCAAATGCAAGCCGAAGGACTGACACAGCAAGAAGCTCGCGCTCGCATTTATATGGTCGACCGTTGGGGCCTATTACAAGATGGCATGCATAACTTATTGGATTTCCAAAAGCCTCTTGCGCAAAAAGCGCAGCAATTAGCCGATTGGCAGACAGAAAACCAAGACTACTCATTACTGGATGTGGTCGAAAATGCCAAACCAACCGTTTTGATTGGTGTTTCTGGCGCGCCCGGCATCTTTAGTCAGCAAGTCATCGAGACGATGCACAGTCATTGCGCTCGTCCAATCGTATTCCCTCTTTCTAACCCAACCAGTCGCGTTGAAGGTGTGCCAAAAGACATTCTAGAATGGACACAAGGACAGGCTTTAGTGGCCACCGGCAGTCCATTTGAACCTGTCATGTACAAGGGGCAGAAATTCAAAATTGCTCAGTGTAATAACAGCTACATATTCCCTGGCATTGGGCTGGGTGTTTTAGCTGTGTCGGCTTCTCGAATTACCGATGAAATGTTGATGGAATCAAGCCGTGCATTGGCTTTATGCTCGCCACTGGCGATTAATGGTCAAGGCGCTCTGCTTCCTCCTCTTGAAGAAATTCACTCAGTATCCAAGAAAATTGCTTTTGCTGTGGCTAAACAAGCTATTAAGCAAGGGGTCGCTTTAGAAATTACCGATCAGGCGATTAAAGAGTCAATCGACAATCATTTTTGGCAGCCTACCTATCGTCGTTATAAGCGCACCGCATTCTAGTGAGAGCGTTAAGCTGGGCTAAGATTAAGCATCAATGGCGTCAAACTTCGGTTTGGCGTCTTATTTATCGCATTGCAAAAGGCGCTACGCTGCTTGCTGGCGCACTGTTTTTAAGCATTATTTTAGTTCTAAGCTCGGTGGATTTCTGGATGAGTTATTCCGCTGAAGGGCTGATGCATAAAGAAGTTAAATCCACACCACCGCGAGATATTGCGGTGATTCTTGGCACCAGTAAGTATATTGGACGAACCTTAAATCCTTATTACAGCTATAGAATCAATGCGGCAATAGAGCTTTATAAACAAAACAAAGTACGTGGTTTCTTGTTAAGTGGCGATAATGCTCATCGCTCATATAACGAACCATGGACAATGAAACGAGACCTACTTAAAGCCGGCATACCTGAAGAATTAATTTTTCTAGATTATGCAGGTTTTCGCACATTAGACTCTATCGTTCGCGCCAAGCAAATTTTTAATCTCGACGATTTTGTTATTGTGACGCAAACCTTTCACTGTGATAGAGCGCTGTTTATTGCCAATTACTACGATGTGGACGCCATCTGTTTAGGTGTGCCTTCACCCATTCCAACTTCTTGGTTCAATGTTCGATTTCGTGAAGTGTTTGCCCGTACTAAGGCTATGTTAGATTTATACATTATCAATACTCAGCCTAAGTTTTTAGGCCCACAAGAGCCTATTTTAAACATGCTGCCGCGTTATGATTACGCTCCGATAATGCCAAGATTTATTCCAAATAATAAATCCGACAAAACGGCTAATGAGTAATTACTAGTACCTCTAGTAACCTTAATCAGGCGTGATCCTGCTCGCCTTATTGATTACTTTATGAGTAACAGCCTTAACAAATGCGAAACCATCCTTGAGTTTTATGAATTCGAACCAATATACCTATAATCGTCATCTTCTATTCGTCGCCTAAATTACCGATAATCGAGGCAGAATTACAAAGGATCAAATACTTATGACTAATGTTAAGCACTGCAAACTCCTTATCTTAGGCTCAGGCCCAGCAGGATACACAGCGGCAATTTACGCCGCTCGTGCCAACCTCAACCCAGTCATTGTCACCGGCATGCAGCAAGGTGGACAATTAACGACTACCACAGAAGTTGAAAACTGGCCTGGAGATGCAAGTGACTTAACTGGTCCTGCGCTGATGGAACGCATGCAAGCGCACGCCGAAAAATTTGAAACTGAAATCATCTTTGATCACATCAATAAAGTGGATTTAAGCCAAAAGCCTTATCGTTTGTTTGGTGATAGCCAAGAGTTTACCTGTGACGCACTAATTATCGCGACAGGTGCGTCGGCTAAATACCTTGGTTTGGAATCTGAAGAAGCCTTTAAAGGACGTGGCGTTTCTGCTTGTGCGACCTGTGATGGTTTCTTCTATCGCAATCAAGAAGTTGCTGTTGTTGGCGGCGGTAACACCGCAGTCGAAGAAGCGCTTTATCTCTCCAACATTGCCGCTAAAGTGCATCTTATTCACCGCCGTGATTCGTTCCGCGCTGAAAAGATTTTAATTAAGCGTCTGATGGATAAAGTCGAATCTGGCAATATCGTTCTTCATACCGATCGCACCCTTGATGAAGTGCTTGGTGATGATATGGGCGTAACTGGCGTGCGCATCAAAGACACAAACTCTGATGCAACCGAACAAATTGATGTAATGGGCGCATTTATTGCCATTGGTCATCAGCCAAACACTGGCATATTTAAAGACCAGTTAGCAATGAACCATGACTACATCGTCATCAACTCAGGGCTTGCCGGAAACGCAACCCAAACCAGTATTGCGGGTGTATTTGCCGCAGGTGATGTGATGGATAATCACTACCGTCAAGCCATTACCTCAGCTGGCACAGGTTGTATGGCAGCGCTAGATGCAGAGCGCTATCTTGATGAAATTGATGCCTAATTCAAATAAATACCTCTCGTATTGAAATCTTATCGTCCACAGAGTACATCTGTGGACGTTTTTCGATATACTCCAAAATTGAAATTATTCTCATTTAGAACCTATTCATGGATAAGAAAACCCAAGCTGATTTGAGCCGATGGCTAAAGCTGCAAAGTAAACTGGCGAAGCGATGGTTAACGGTTGCTATTGCCGCAGGTATTGCATCCGCCGTTGTACTGATTATTCAAGCGTCATTAATTGCGCAAATTCTACATAGCTTAATCATTACCCATACCGACAAATCAGAACTGATTCCCTATTTTATTGGGTTAGGTGTCACCGTTGTATTACGCAGTGTTCTATCTTGGGGTAGAGAAATTGCCGGTTACCGTGGTGGTGAACAAATACGAATTTATATTCGAGGTTTGATTGTCGATAAAATGAGACGCTTAGGTCCGGCTCATATAAAAGGCAAAACAGCTGGTGCTTGGGGTACAATGCTGATTGAGCAAGTCGAAGAGATGCAAGATTTCTTCTCTAAATACCTTCCTCAAATGGCCCTTGCTACTCTAGTGCCTTTGATGATTCTTATTGTTGTGTTCCCTTTAAATTGGCTAGCAGGACTTATCTTCCTACTCACCGCACCTCTAATTCCGTTTTTTATGGCTTTGGTGGGCAAACGCGCCGCCGATGCTAACCGCAAAAACTTTAAAGCATTACAACGCTTATCCGGTCACTTTTATGACCGCCTTCAAGCAATGACGACCATTCGTTTATTTGACCGAGCTAAAGACGAAAAAGAGCAATTGCACGCAGCATCCGAAGTATTTCGTGAGCGCACCATGAGCGTACTAAAAATCGCCTTTTTATCGTCAGCCGTTCTTGAATTTTTCACGTCTATTTCGATTGCATTAACCGCGGTTTACTTTGGCTTTACCTTTATTGGCGAACTCAACTTTGGCCATTACGGCACCAGTGTCACCCTCTTTACTGGATTGTTTATTTTAATTCTCGCACCCGAGTTTTATCAGCCGTTGCGTGATCTAGGGACTTTTTATCATGCGAAACAACAAGCCATTGGCGCAGCCGAAAGCATTGTTGAATTTTTAAATATTGAAGAGTCTGAACAAGAACAAAATACTCAAGGCCTCGTTTCTCAAGAAGCGAATAGCCTTTCTCAAAGCACAGAGAAACAATCTCAGGACACAGAGAAGCAGTCTCAGTGCATTATTCAAGCAAGCAATCTGGTCGTGACCAGCACCGAAGGTAAAGTATTAGTTGGCCCGATTAGCTTTGTATTAGATGACATGCAAAAAACGGCGCTTGTTGGCCCAAGTGGCGCAGGTAAAACGTCATTGATTAATGCTTTATTAGGCTTCCTACCCTATCAAGGCAGTTTAAAGATCAATGGCATTGAATTGCGTGACACTGATTTAAATCGTTACCGCGCGATGGTCAGTTGGGTGGGACAAAATCCGTTATTAGTCCACGGCACTATTGCCGATAACCTTAATCTTGCTCAAAGTGATGTTAGTGACGTTGTTCTGCACCAGAAAATCAAACAAGCTCATGCAGACGAATTCATCGACAAGTTAGGTTTACAGCACCAAATTAGCGATCGCTCTGGCGGCCTATCGGTCGGTCAGGCTCAGCGAATTGCACTGGCTCGCGCGCTGCATCAAGATGGTCAATTCTGGTTGCTAGATGAACCAACAGCTAGCCTTGATGCGCGTAGTGAGTCACTGATTAATCAGAGCTTACACACTGCGCTAAACGGTAAAACCGCGTTGATGGTGACGCACCAATTAAACCACCTACAAGAGATGGACCAAATTCTAGTCTTAGAACGTGGTTCACTAACGCAACAAGGTAGCTACCAAGAACTACAACATCAAGGCACATTTAAAGCGATGTTAAATCAACAACAAACCTTGGGAGGCGACATCGATGCGTGAGTTACTGCCTTACCTAAAACTGTATAAAAAACACTGGTTCGGTCTTTCATTAGGCATGATCCTTGGATTTTTGACACTGTTTGCCTCTATCGGATTATTGACACTTTCTGGCTGGTTCCTCTCCGCGGCCGCAGTAGCCGGATTGACCATTGCCCGTGAAACTTTTAACTACATGTTGCCTGGTGGTGGCGTGCGTGGTTTAGCGATGGGACGCACCGCAGGTAGATGGGGCGAAAGAGTCGTTTCTCACAACGCAACCTTTAAACTGCTCACCGATCTGCGCGTCTACTTTTATGAAAAACTGACTCCGTTAATTCCGGGACGAGTTGGCGCGCTTCGCGATGCCGACCTACTCAACCGCTTAGTTGCGGATGTCTCGGCAATGGATCACGTCTATTTAAGGCTGGTTAGCCCTGTGATCCTCAGTATTTTAGGCATCACTTGTCTATCTGGATTTTTAATTTGGTTTGATACCGATATCGGCCTGACGCTAGGCGCAATCTTGATGGCACTGGTACTTATTTGGCCAATCTTATTTTATAAGTTAGGTAAAGGTAACGGCCAAAGATTAACTCAGAACCGCGCTGATTTACGCATTTTTGCCTTAGATTGGATTGAAGGTCATAGTGAGTTATTGCTGTTTGGCGCGGAAAAACGCTACCAGCAAAAAATAGACCAAGCACAAATGGCGCTGATGAAAAATCAGGCGATTAATGCTCATATTACCGGTCTAGCTAATGCACTGCTGTTATTAGCAAACGGCTTTACCTTAATTCTGATTTTATGGTTGTCTGCCGATGGTATCGGTGCATCCGGACCTAGCCCTCTTATCGCACTGGTCGTTTTTGCAACCCTTGCGAGTGTTGAGTTGCTAATGCCTATCGCTGGCGCATTCCAGTACTTAGGTCAAACCTTGGCTTCCGCAAGACGTCTTAATGAAGTGATTGGCGCTGAGCCTGAAGTGCAATTTGCAAGCTATCAGACTGCCAAAGTATCCGAGTTGAACAAGGGATTAGAGATCAACTTTGATAACCTTGCCTTTAGTTATGGCGAGCAACAGACATCGCCACTGGCTGTTGATAATCTTAGCCTGACCATAGGCAAAGGACATAAGGTTGCTATCTTAGGCAAAACCGGCAGCGGTAAATCAACCCTAATTCAACTACTTACTCGATACTGGGATGTACAACAAGGGCAAATCTCCATTGATAATACCCCGTTAAAAGCGTTCTCAGAAAGTGAACTGCGACGTGTTATCTCAGTGGTAAGCCAGCGTGTGGACATTTTAAACGGTACGTTACGTGATAACTTATTAATTGCTAAACCTGACGCAGATGATAATGAACTCACCACTATGCTTGCTAAAGTTGGATTGGATTATTTAGACCAAGATCAAGGCCTTGATCAATGGTTAGGTGATGGTGGTCGTCAATTGTCTGGTGGTGAAAAACGCCGCATTGGTATTGCGCGCGGTCTATTGCACAACGCCCCTATCCTATTATTGGACGAACCAACTGAAGGGCTTGACCGTTCTACTGAGTCACAAATTATGACTTTGTTAGAAACGCACTATCAAGATAAAACTGTCATCTTTGTGACTCACCGCCTAGTTGGACTGAGTAAAATGGATAATGTGGTTATCCTTGAACAAGGCAAACTGGTAGAGCAAGGTACGCACCATGAGTTACTCAAACAGCAAGGTCGCTATTACCAACTGCATCAATCGCTGTAATGTTCATGTAGTTCGAATGAATACTAAAAGCTAAAACAAAAAAGGTCCCATTTTTGGGACCTTTTTAATGTCAATCGTTATAGCCATCGCGCTATAAAAGGAAATGGCACTAGGACTATCAATAACATCAAACGTAAATTTTAATCAGCAAAGCCTTCTAAAACAATTTTTCCTCTCGCTTTACGAGATTCAAGTAAGCGATGAGCTCGCTTTAAGTTCTCGGCATTAATTGCCCCAAAGTGCTCGCCTAAGGTTGTTTTAATTTGGCCGGCATCAATCATCTTGGCAACACTTTCTAATATATGGTGCTGCGCCTGCATATCACTGGTTTCATACATCGAGCGGGTATACATAAACTCCCAATGCAAAGAGATGCTTTTTGCTTTTAAAGCGCGAATATCAAACGACATCGGGTCATCTATCAAACCAAATTTGCCCTGCGCCTTAATCAAATTGAGGATCTCGGGCATGTGCTGTTCGGTATTATTAAGACTGACCACATAATCGATGCAATCTTTCATGCCTAGCTGTTCACTCATCACCTGATTATGATCAATCACCTGATCGGCGCCTAACTGTTTGAGCCAGTCAACTGATTGCGGGCGAGAAGCAGTGGCAATTACTCTAAGGTTGGTGAGCTTTTTCACTAGCTGCACCATAATTGAACCGACCCCTCCTGCCGCGCCAATAATGAGAATGCTTTTGTGCGCGAGCTTATCGACTTGTAATCGGTCAAACAGCAACTCCCATGCAGTAAGCGCCGTTAATGGTAGCGCTGCTGCCTGCGCATCACTGGCGCTCGTTGGCGCAACACTGACAATTCGCTCATCCACCAGCTGAAATTCTGCGTTACTACCAGAGCGATTGAGATCGCCGGCGTACCACACACGATCGCCCACTTTAAACAGCGACACGTCATCACCCACCTCTTCCACTATGCCAACGGCGTCCCAGCCAATGACTTTAAAATCAGCTTTAGGCGCAACGTTTGCACGAATTTTAGTGTCCACAGGATTAACCGATATCGCTTTTACATTGACCAGTAAATCGCGTCCGCTCACAGACGGTTTATCAAGTGTGATATCTTGTAAAGACTTGGCTTGTTCTATTGGTAAATTAGCTTGGTATCCTACCGCTCTCATTCTCGTATCTCCATATTAAAGCATAAGCTATACAACCAGTTTAATTGACACGTTCCATTTGAAAAACTAAGATTCGTTAAAACACTTTTTACTAAAAGTTAAAAATGAAATCGTTACACGATATTAAAGTTTTTCTAGAAACGGCCAAGCTGGGCAGTCTTTCGGCAGCCGCTCGAAGCCTCGACCAGACACCAGCGGCCATTAGCCGCACCATTCAACGACTAGAATTAGAACTTGGTGTACTGCTGTTCATTCGTTCCACACGTAAGCTTAGACTATCTCCTCAAGGAGAGTTATTTCTTCCTCGTTGTCAGCAAGCGATGCAGATTTTTGATCAAGGCATAGAAGAACTGACAGAAAAAAGCCAAGAGCTGTCAGGCAATATTACGGTATCTATGCCGTCCGATACTGGGCGAGGCATTATTATGCCGCTAATTGATGAGTTTTTGACACTGCACCCCAAAGTGATTGTGCACGTTCATCTTTCTGACAGCTATACCGATCTCTATGAACAAAATGTGGATGTCGCACTGCGCATTGGTAAGCCAGAAGATTCGAATATGGTGGCCATCACTCTTTACAAAGACAATTATCGAATCCTTTGCGCCTCCCCTGAATATATAGAAAATAATCCAGTTATTGAGCATCCTGACGATCTCAAACAGCACAACTGCTTATGCTTTACTCTCAATCAAAAATTACACAACCGCTGGCGCTTTATTCACAATGAAACAGAGCAGGAACATACGGTAAAAGTCACTGGCAACCGCAAAACCAGTGACGGTCAAATGGTGCACCAATGGGCGATTGATGGTCATGGAATTGCCTGTAAATCGCGCCTTGATGTGCTAGAAGATATTCGCAAAGGGCGTTTAGTCGCACTAGCGCAAAACTGGCGTGGCGAGCATGCGCCTTTGTATATGATATTAACCAACCGAAGCCAATACAGCAGTTTGGTGAAAGGGTTAAAACTGTTTCTTGAGCAGCGCTTATCTGCTATTCAATAGGTGAACTTATTCAATCGTTAAATCTAGCGCAATAAAAAAGGCTATAGAAATTCATCAATAGCCTTTTTATCAATAGTCTTTATATCAAGATCGAAAAGAGTGATTAGCTATCTGAATGCTCAGCGGCAAAATCATGCATAAACTTAACCAATACCGCCACCCCTTCTTCAGGCATTGCGTTATAAATTGATGCGCGCATACCGCCAACGGCTCTATGCCCTTTTAACGCTACCAGCCCTTTTGCTTCTGCTTGTTCTAGGAACAATGCATCAAGCTCAGGTTTTGCCAACTGAAACGGTACGTTCATCAATGAACGGTTATCAGGGTGAACATTGTTTTTATAAAACGGTGAATCATCAATCGCTTTATATAATGCGCTGGCTTTATTGCGGTTACGCTTTTCAATTTCAGCAACACCACCGATAGACTTCAACCACTTGAACACAAGCCCAGACAAGTACCATGCGTACGTTGGCGGCGTGTTATACATCGAATCTTTTTCATCTAACAGTTTGTAACTCAGTGTACTTGGTAGAAAGTCTTTCGCTAGATCAAGCAAGTCATCACGAACAATCACCAGTGTAATGCCTGCAGGACCGATGTTCTTTTGCGCGCCGGCGTAAATAACGCCAAACTTACTCACATCAATCTTACGCGATAAGATGGTAGATGACATATCTGCCACAATTGGTTTATCGGTAACTGGCAAGTCATTGATTTCGATGCCATCAATGGTTTCATTTGGGCAGTAATGCACATAGGCTGCATCAGCATCGATAGTCCAAGATGAGGCTGGGCTAATCGCAACTTTGCCGTCAACTTCAGTTTTAACAGCAACAGATTGAACGTCACAGTATTTGCTTGCTTCTTCGACTGCACTGTTTGCCCAGTAGCCACCGTTAATGTAACAAGCTTTCTTTGATTGACCGAGTAGGTTCATTGGCACAGCAGAGAATTGCGCTCGTGCTCCGCCCTGACAAAATAGAATTTTATAATTGCTAGGCACTTGAAGCAGCTCGCGTATATCACGCTCAGCATTGGTTGATACTTCAATAAACTCTTTACTGCGGTGGCTGATTTCCATCACCGAGCGCCCCATACCATTCCAGTTAACAAACTCTTGTTGAGCCAGTTCCATCACAGGTTTTGGTAGGCCAGCAGGTCCAGCACTAAAGTTATAAATAGCATCCATTTTGTTTACGTACTCCAAGTAATTCTTTCAATGTTATCAATGACTATACCCCAGCTTAAAACAAGATTTAAGTCTGATTTGGATATAAAAAAGCCACAGTCAGTAAAAAGTGGCTAACTGTGGCTTTAAATTGTCATCGCTATGGGGTTTTAATGCGTTTGCTGCATTAACATAGGCATTAGTAATGATTGTACTGGTACTTCCGTACCATTAGACAGTTTGATTTTTCCGTCATGCAATTTGAGTAACATGCTATAGCCGTCTTTTTCTTGAGTGGCGACATCCATAATCAACAACTCATCTAAGTTTTGCTGAATAAAGGGATAAGCCATCACAAGATCGCTCGATACGAACGCCTTCATATTACCTTGCAGTAGATTCAATAACTGCAATACATCTTGTGAAGAGTTCGCTTGGCCTTCAGGTAGATCGATATTCCAGTTAGTCTCAAAACGACCTTCATCAATATCAACACCAAACTTATTCAAGGATAAAGAGAAGCCTTTTTGCAAAAGTGAATCAACCTTAGGCAGTGCTTTTTCTGTATCTTGTTGCGTCCATACCGGACTCTCTTGATACATTTGCGTCAATTCTAAGAAAGAAGACTTATCAAAGCCACTGGCAGTAAAGCTTAAATTTAAGTTAGCAGCTTCACCGTCATGATTTTTAAACTCTTTAACTGCTAGCTGATAATCGCCTTGCAGGGTTTGCGCTTGCTCGTCTTGACTGGTTTTAAATTGATAGTTAAAACCATTTGCTTCCAGTACGTTAACGCCTTCGTAGTCATTCACCACAAAGCTGTCTAGAGAAACCGTTTGTTCACCCATCCACATATCTTGCTCAAGTTTGCCATCACCATTACTGGTTAATCCGGCAAAATGAACCACACTGCCTGATGCGTAATCAAGCTCAAGCGACGGCATGCTCATGGTGTAGTTTAAATGCCCAAGTACAGTGACAGAGCCATCAATCGTTAGTGAACTGAGTAGCGCGGTAACAGGCTCATGTCCTGCTGCTGCAAATTTTTGTGATTGAATATGAGATGAGAACTCAGTATTACCATTAAGCTGAGTTTTGGTGTCTAATTTCAGCTGTGGATTATTAGCATAGTAAGTTTCGCCCGTCAGGCTAAACACACCATGATGAATATCATGGATAAGCTCGTACTGTGTTGGCCAACCATACGTTTTTAGCTGCGCAACGGCTTGTGGATCGGTTACCGTCACCAATACTTTCGCTTCAGAGCTAAAATATCCTCTGTGATATTCTTCTAGCTCAACTTTAACATCTTGATTGCTGAAGTTCTTCACACCATCAGTAATGATAGTTTGCCCTATTTGACCGACCGCAAGTGGCCAAATCCCGATAAGAGCGACGGCGCCGCCAACAGCGGCAACAAGCTTTAATTGTCTCATATTCTTATGATTTCTATGTCTGACGTTGAATTACGTTTATACAGAACAAATTGCGATAAATCAGCATTTTCTGTGTTTTTTGCAGTTTACTGACAGTAACTTTAACTGGATCTCATTCGATTTGCTGAAAACTTGCTACAGTGCAATAAAAATGTGGGTTAATGATGACTCAATATTGCCTTCTTTGTATCGAAGATGATCCAGACTCAACCGCAACGCTCAAACAGGCCCTAAAACCATTTGAGCGTAAGTTTACGCTGTTGTTCGCGCAAAATATTAATGAGGCGTATGCGCTTTTACAGCGTATTCGTCAAAACAGTGAACAGCTGGCCTTAATCATTGCCTCGCAATCAATTAACAACAGTGCCTCTCAGATACTTGTTGATTTAGAACCACACTATCCAAGCTGTCGCAAAATACTCACCTGCGATGTTAATCAGCTCGATAGCATTATTACTGCGGTCAATGAAGGTCGCTTAGATCATTGTTTTACTCACCCTCTACAACATGACAATACCTACCAAGTTGTCAAAAAAGAACTGACCGAATTTATCATTAATCAGCCTCATGTCGATTGGCTCCCTTATGGTTCTATCTTAGACAGTCAAAAAATCATTAGAGCACACGTTGATCGACGTATTCACGCTTATCGCAGTGATTTCATTCGAGATTACCACTCAATGAGTGACGATGAATTATCTGAAAAAGTGTGTACCGCTCTAGAAGCTTTTTTTGCCAAAAATGACGAAACTCGCGCAATCAGGCGCTATTCGTCGTCTCATCTACTGACTCAAGAAGGTACCTCCAATCAATACCTTTGGTTTATTACCCAAGGTGAAGTGGCTCTTTATAAACAAGATGAATACGGCAAACGTCGTGAAGTGGTCAAACATGGAAAAGGCGGCATTATTGGCGGAATGTCATTTGTCACCGGAGAAAAATCATTTTCTACCGGCATTACATTAAGCCCGACTCGTGTCATTAAACTCAGTAAAACAACGTTTACCGAAGTGATGCATTCTAACAGCGCCCTATTGCCACTGTTTACTAACCTACTGTTACGTCACTTTAACCGCAGACTTCAGCGCAGTATTCATACCAAGCTGCAACTGCAACACACCTTTGAATCCCTAGAAGCGGCTCAAGCGCAATTAATCGAAAACGAAAAAATGGTGGTGCTTGGACAACTTGTGGCCGGTGTGGCTCATGAGCTAAACAATCCAGTTGCCGCCATTTTACGCAGCTCTGATACGCTGATCGACGAAATTAGCCGTGATACCGAGCAATTTAGCGCCCTAAGCAAAAGTTTGGGCGCGCAAGTACTGCAACGAGCGTTACTGTCTAATCCAATCTCGACCTCATCATTAAGACAGCAAGCCAAAGCCATTGAAGACAAACTGGAAAGCCGTCAGCAGGCCAAACTTGTGGTGCAAATGGGGCTTACCGAGCATATTGAGACTCTTTTTGAACACAAAAATGCCAATGGTAGTCAGGCAATGAATACGCTATTGCACGAGTTAGAGCATTTTCATACCGCTGGCACAACCTTGAGATCAATTAATGTCTGCTCACAACGCATTGCCGACATGGTTAAAAGCCTAAAAAGTTATGCCCGCTCCGATCAAGAATCAAACCATAGCATCGATATTCATGAAGGCATTGAAGATACCCTAGTGATCTTTGAAAACCGACTAAAACACATTGATGTAGTGCGAGACTATCAGTTAACACACAGCGCATTGTGTCGCCCCATCGCTCTGCAACAAGTTTGGACAAACTTATTATCTAACGCCCTTGATACTATTGCCGCTAAGCAAAAGATGTCCACGTCAGCATCAAGCTCTACTGCATCAGGTTCAACAACATCAGGCCGAACCATGTCCCCAGAGGGAAAACTGATTATTCACACCAGACTCATCAGAGATGGTCAATTTATTGAAGTGGTGTTTGAAGATAACGGTGAAGGCATTGACCCTAAACAGATAGAGCAAATTTTCGAGCTCAACTTTACCACCAAAAAAAAAGGTGACTTTGGTTTAGGCATTGGCTTATCGGTGTGTAAGCAAATCGTCCACCAGCACCAAGGAAGCATTAGCGTTAAATCTGAATTAGGCAAAGGCACACAGATGATCGTTCATCTCCCCTTTGCCTCTAACAACTACCAATAAGGAGGCAATCCATGGATAAATTGCTTATTTTATGTGTCGATGATGAAAGAGATGTACTGGATAGCGTCGTTCGCGATTTAAAGGACTTTAGTGAATTTTGCGATATTGAAGCCGCGGAATCCGTGGCTGAGGCTCGCCAAGTCATTGCCGATTATCAATCCGAGCAAGTGCCGTTAGCCTTAATTTTATGCGATCACATTATGCCCAAAGAAACCGGCGTCGATTTTCTTATTGAACTGCACGAACAAAAACAAACCAAGAGCTGTAAAAAATTGCTGTTGACGGGACAGGCAGACCTTAATGACACCGTGAATGCGATTAATAATCACAGTTTAGACTTCTACATTGCAAAGCCATGGAATAAAGAGCAACTCATCAAAGTCGTCACCGATCACCTCACTCGCTATGTTTTAGAGTCAACAACTGAACCCATGAAATGGGCTAAATATCTCAATACAGCAAAAATATTGCAAGAGATGTCAAAAAGACGCATCGAATTTGGTGATTAAACGCACTAATTTGCCAGTTTTACAAAGTTTGACAGAAAATTAGCCAATATAAGCCTCTGTTTTAGTGGAGGTAGTTCCATTGTTCTATTAATATGACTGGATGATAAAGGCACATCATTATTATAGGCATGATGCAGGGAGCACTCCCCTAAGCCAAGGACACACAATTACACCAAGTAGGTTATCAATAATTATGCGTAAACTAGCCTGTGCTGCACTAGCTGTAGCTGCGACTTTTTCTGGCACTGCGTTTGCTAACAGCCAAAGCCCAGCAACCATGAGCAACTTTAACTACGATTATTTCGATGCTCGTATCGGTATGGCGCCACTCACTTTTGGTGCTGGCTTTAGTAAATCTGTCCACCCAAATGCTCACTTTGTAACGACCATTGATTCAGAATTTGAGAGCGACTATAACCTGCGCACAGGTTTTGGTTTTCATGCTCCTGCAACCAACTGGGCTGACATTACAGGTGAAATGTTACTGCGCGTTGTCGACAACCATAAATACGATAATAAGCTAGGTATGGAAGTTAACCTTGGCTGGCGTCAATGGTTAGGTCCACAATTTGAGCTAGGTGGCAACGTAGGTTATGTGACCATCGACTCTAATGATGATTGGATTGGTAGCGTTTACGGTCGTTTCCACGCAACCGAGCTATTCTCTATTGGTCTAGAAGGTAAACTTAATGACTTCTATGGTGACCAACTGATGCTCACCACCCGCTTTGTTTTCTAACAAAAGCACCCTTTAATAAAAAATGGCGACCTTGTTGGTCGCCATTTTTTATCTGAATTTGACTAAATTTTAAAGGATTTAAATTGGTTGGTTAACGGGTCATATTGATAACCAACATCACTGAGCTTATCGACTAGCCCATTGATATCAATTTCATACATACTAGAGAGTTCTTCAATACTGCTGCACTCTAGGCGAAGCTTCTCATTAACGATGCCTAGTAAAATATTGCTATCCCAGCGTTTAACGTTAGTTAGATCCATATATCACCTCTTTGCTTAGCCGCTACCCCAAAACACCTAATATAAGATTAGTTGAGCATGACTAATTTAGCAGTGATCAACAGCAAAAATCCTTCAAAATAGTGGTAACAACAAGCCGCTTCCAACAAGCCCAAACAGCAAGGCTAAACTAATTTGAGTTAAGTTGACCTTTGAAGAACGAAATAGATGCCAACTCCATAAAATAATCGCCATCAATAACACTGGAAATGCTTTAGTTATGATCTCAATTACCGCGCTACTGTCATCAGCCCATACCCAGTGAGCTTGAATCAGCACCGATAACACTAGGAGCATCAGTGACAGTATGCCGGCAACCGGTAATAGCGTATGGAAAGCTTGCAGGCGTGTTCTTGCTCTAATCATTAATAGATGCGCTAGAGCTGCGCCTAAGAAAATAAGCGTTGCCAATGACGCAAGCACCAAACCGAATATTGATACAAGCTTGTTGTCTAAAATCGGGCTTATCATTGCGTACAGCCAAAACAAAGTGGCCGAAAATAATGCCAGTCCCAACAGTAATACCGGCCCACTGTCGCGAGTTTTACCCTTTTTAGTTTGGCTTTTTGTTTGCATTGAAAAGTAAATCAGCAGGCTTGCTGGCACTACAAAAGCGGGCATTGCACCGGCACAGACAAAAAATAAACAGGTAATAATCGGCAGCTGTTTATGCAGACGACCACGCTGTCCTGGGCAAATATCCCCCTTTAACAGCGCGATCATTAATATCGCTAACGCACCTATCGTCATAGGTAATAAAATCTGGACAGAAAGTTGGGCGTACAAATGCATAACGTCAATCATCAATATTAAAAGTAAAGAGGCGTTAGTTTAACGGCACACTAGTCGATTACAATCCTGTTCCGACATTAAAATAAAAAGCGTTATCTTGTTCACTAAAGGCAATATCCGCTCCCATGTGGATCCCGTACCGACGAGCGATTAAATATCGAAACCCTGTGCCGTACGCCCATTTCATATCATCAAACATCGCTTCCGCGCCTTCATTTGATCTTCCCGTGCCGCTATTGCCACCAACACCACCAAATAAAGACACGCTCCAGCGAGGCGTAAATTGCCACATAACCTGACTTTGATAAGCACTGGTATAGTTACCTTGATAACGATTAACCGGAATACCGCGCAAGTTAATATCAGGGTACGCCAATGGTGGAAGCTTGCTTTCATCAGTGGTTAACGAGTTATATTCAACCGCAAAGGCCAGTGTCCAGTTCGTGGCAATGGGTACATACGCCGAGCTTGACACAAACAGAGTCTCATAATCGTTGTCACTGCCAATCCCATTTCGATACCATAAATATTCTGCGTTAAAGTCCCAACCTTGCGTGGGATAAAAGAAGTTATTTTTCGCATCATATTCAAGGTTTACCCCTAAACCGGAACTGATTGTTTTGGCTAAAGTAAAGCCACTACTCTCATTATCAAAAATGCCATTAGTGGTTATTTCGCTATTAGAGTAAAACTGTTGCACCCCAATATAAAGTGGGCTGTCAGCCACTCGAAACTGCAACTTTTGCATTCCGCCAAGACCCTTGGTTTCAATTTCAACGCCCTTGTCTTTCAGTAAATCTGACGAGAACGGGTAAAACTGCATAATGGCACTGCCAAAACCGACCCCGCCAAAATAACGAATCGCGTCTTCATTCCACACCCTTCTATGACCAATCAGAGCAAACCAAGTCCCATTTTCGGTTGCAGCCCCGCCGACAACCGTCACCGCAGGAGGAATTAACCTCGCCCCGCCATCCACTGACTGCAAAGCCACTTTTCGGCGCTGCTCTTTTTGCTCGTCACTTTCATGTAAGAACATGCCCACGATACCAGCGCCATAACCGACCGCAGGTTCCGTGATAATAATCGGCATCGGCAGGAAGCCATAAGCATTTTCTGCAAGGTATTCCCCTGCATCAAATTTGCCATCTAGGGGGTCGGTAAACCCCACCCCAACGGCAACTTCAGAAAAAGAGCCGCTCAGCCCCAGTAAAAGAGTCAACCAAGATCTTGAGCTCGTCATATTCAATAACTCTTATATATATGAAATTAAAGGAGTATTTAATGAGTATAGATAAAAACAAGGCTTGTGCTAGCTAACATTTGCACGAATCGTTATAATGCACCGCTTGCTCAAAAGAGGTTAAAAAATGCACAACAACATCACCCCAATTCACCAATATAAAAAATATTGGGCAGAGTGCTTTGGCACCGCGCCATTCTTGCCAACCAGTCGCAAAGAAATGGACGCTTTAGGGTGGGATAGTTGTGACATTATCATCATCACCGGTGATGCCTATGTGGATCATCCAAGCTTTGGTATGGCCATTATTGGTCGTCTTTTGGAGTCTCAGGGGTTTCGTGTCGGCATTATTGCTCAGCCAAATTGGAGCAATAAAGATGAGTTTATGGCGCTAGGTCAACCCAATCTATTTTTTGGGATCACCGCCGGTAACATGGACTCCATGATCAACCGTTATACGTCCGACAGAAAACTGCGTCATGATGATGCTTACACCCCAAATAATGAAGGCGGTAAACGTCCTGATCGCGCTACCTTGGTCTATTCACAGCGCTGTCGCGAAGCTTATAAAGACACGCCGATTATATTAGGTGGTATTGAAGCCAGCCTGCGCCGTATCGCCCATTATGATTACTGGTCAGATAAAGTGCGTCGTTCAGTACTGTTTGATGCCAAAGCCGATTTACTGTTGTTTGGTAACGCTGAACGCGCCCTAATAGAAGTGGCTCATCGCCTAGCCAATGGCGAGCATATCAGCGAATTAAACTATATTCGTGGCACAGCGATTAATTTAGCTGAGCCACCAGCGCACTATAAAGTGATCGACTCTTCACGAATCGAAAAACCGGGCAAAGCATTTGTACCGACCAACCCTTATGAAGTTGATGACAAATGTACCGATACCGACGCACTGCAAGAAAAAGCCAAAGCTGAACCCATTACAGTGCGCCCAACCCGTCACGACGCTGAAACCACCGTTGTTCGTATCCCTGCATTTGAAAAACTGCACAACGATCGTATTTTGTATGCCCATGCTAGCCGCATAATGCATCTAGAAACTAACCCTCACTCAGGGCGCGCGCTGATTCAACGTCACGGTAATCGTGAACTTTGGGTCAATAGACCCCCTATTCCTCTGACCACTGAAGAAATGGATTTTGTCTTTGGCCTGCCTTTTGCTCGGGTGCCTCACCCTATGTATGGCAAAGCAAAAATTCCTGCCTATGACATGATCAAAACCTCGGTGAATATCATGCGTGGCTGTTTTGGTGGCTGTTCATTCTGCTCAATTACAGAGCATGAAGGACGCATCATTCAAAACCGTTCACAAGAGTCGATACTCAATGAGTTAGAAGAGATTCGCGACAAAGTACCCGGCTTTACCGGCACAATTTCAGATTTGGGCGGACCAACGGCAAACATGTATCGCCTTGGTTGCAGTATTCCTAAAGCCGAAGCAACTTGTCGTCGCCCTTCTTGTGTGTTCCCGGGTATTTGTAACAAGCTCAACACCGATCATAAACACACTATCGATCTTTATCGCGCAGCGCGTAAAGTGCCGGGCGTGAATAAAATATTGATTGCATCTGGTGTTCGTTACGACTTAGCCATTGAATCACCTGAATATGTCAGAGAATTGGTCACGCACCATGTTGGCGGCTATTTAAAAATTGCCCCAGAACATACCGAAAAAGGCCCTCTGGATAAAATGATGAAGCCGGGCATGGGTTCCTATGACCGCTTTAAGCAGATGTTTGAGCAATACAGTCAAGAAGCGGGTAAAAAGCAGTACCTTATCCCCTACTTCATCTCAGCCCATCCCGGCACAGAAGATGATGACATGGTGAATTTGGCATTGTGGTTAAAATCCAACAGCTATGAGTGTGATCAGGTACAGAACTTCTATCCATCGCCGATGTGTAATGCCACCGCGATGTATTACTCAGAAACCAACCCGCTAAAACGTGTTAAATACAAAAAGCGTGAAGATGTACCGGTTGCTAAAGGCGAACGCCAGCGTCGACTACATAAAGCCTTATTGCGTTATCACGATCCAGCCAACTGGCCTTTGATCCGTGAAGCTTTAATCAGCCTAGGTAAAAAGCACCTTATTGGTGATAAACCAAATTGCTTAGTGCCAGAGGAAGATCTCGATACGCAGACCCCAGCCCAACGCCGTAAATCAGGTCGTCACGGTGCGCATCGTTTTGCAACAAAACATACCGATAGCCAACCCGATATTCGCAAACCAAATACCAATAAACCGAATGGCAACAAGCCTAATGCAAAAGGCAAGCCTAGACCGGGCGCAAAACCGGGACAGCGCAATCAAGGTCAAGGGCAAGGTCAGGGAACGGGTTCTCAAGGTAATCCCTCTCAAAGAAACGGCTCGCAGGGTAAACCCGGCCAACATAAGCCCGGATCTTCTGCCAATAATGGTGGTAGCAGCCACGGACAAAAAAATCGCCCACATGCCGCGAAACCAAAAGCGGGTAAAAAACCGGCTAGACAGAGATAAGTTATCTTTGTAAATAAAAACAAGGCTATAACGGCAAGGCATTGCGCCTTGCTGTTTGCTATACCAATCACAGTAAGTAAATGGTCAGAAATAGCGGATTCAACTCGATAGCCTCGTACGACTTGTAGAAAGTAGATGAGGCTCATTTCAAGCTGCTCACCCAAGAGCAATTTACTAATAGAAGACAATTACACGGTTGGGCTTATTCAATACCCAGATTAAGTGCCGGCTGGGTGGCACTTATCCTTATTTGTTAAGTTCGTTTTTCAATTAGCCAACTAATTAAACCTGCATTTATAACTAAATCTGCGACTCTAGAAATATCCCATACTGTGACGCGAGGATCATCAATGACCAGTTCTTTAGTTCCATCAAAGGTATGATAAACAAAATACATTTCATCGTATTGTTTATACTCCTTATAGATCTCATAATATTCATTAAACTGATTTGAATTTGTGGTTGACTTAACTTGTACAAATGCTCGTTTTTGAGAAACCGGAGAGAATACATCTAAATCTATATCTTTTTCAGTTTTACCTAGTACGGATATACGCTGCCACCCTGATTGAGAAAAGATTAAATCTATTAATAACTCAAAGTCGCTCCACCAAAGCCCTTTAATTAAATCTTCGACATTACTTTTCAGTAACAATAAAGATTTCTTAGCCGCTTCAACTTCGGGTTGTGGTTCTCCGTTAATCTTACGAATAAGGTAATCCTCTAGCTCTACACTACAGATTGTCCCCCTGTAACCTTGAACTTTTGTAACACGACCATCAATGTTTTCTATGGTCAGAGGATTGTCTTGCTTATCATGTGAACTCCAAGCCCCAATAACTTCTCTAATTCGGCTACCATCGTCAAGTTCGGTTACTTCCTTTTTTGCATGGCACCAGTACAGTTTTCTTTGATAAAAAGTAATCCAAAGGTCAGTTTCTGAAAGCTCATAGAAATCTCTGATTTGGTTGATATCTCTTGTTGCAGCACCTGAATTGTTTTTTCTTTCGCCTAACCAGAAGTTACGTACTGCATCCCATTCACCATTTAAAGATTCTTTGTGAAACGGACTGCTATAACCAAGCCTAACAACTTGATCGTTTTCAAGACATGACTTTTCCCACTTCCCTGAATCACCAAGTTTTATATACCGAACCTTCATAGGACTCCAAAGAACTTACACCCACTTAAGCGGACAAAAATTGTTGGCCATACTTGTTGAGGAACGAAACAAAGCCAACTATTTTTGTTCCGTTTAAAGTGCTTGTTGAATGAGGTCCTAGGCGGTAGAAAAGCACCTTCATCGTCCATACTTTCAGCACCCTCTAATTTTATGAACAGCGCTGATCAACACTTTAATTCCCTTTATGAACAACACCTTACCAATCTTAAGCTTCAAGGTAAACGACCTACGAAAATTGACGCTTATTCCCGTGCGGTACGTCTGATTATTCATTGTTTTGATCGCTCGCCAGATACTTTAAGTTCGGATTACTTAAAAACTTTCTTTGCTAACCTCATCGAATCTCACTCATGGAGTACTGACAAACTTGACATGGCATGCGTAGGCATCACCAAGCCTACATGCCCCATTTATCGCGATAAGCTTCAGATTTAATTTGTAGAAAAACTAGATTTACTAATCACTTCAACTTTATGAACAGAATTGATTTCTACTTCACTTTGACGTCCATCATCAAATCCATATAGAAATTAGACAAGCGTATTTCCCCTGTGTTACTACATTCACATCACTTACTTTCTCAGGAATTCAGGTATATCTGAATCAGGCAGTATTAATTTAGAACCAATTGCTATATGAAGCTTTATGTAAGCATTTTCTACATTATCGAGATGGCACCCATTAGCCAACCCATAAATATTATTTGATTGTATAATTGACGAAAATAGAGAATGATCTACTAAGGATATATTCTTTCCTACACTTGTAATAATTAACGCTTTTATTTCACGATTAAGGTCATACAGTTCTGATTTCAATCTAGCAACTGCGTGATAAACTTCATAACCTAACTCTTTAAACGTCGAAGTTATAGTTAACGTTTCAAACTGATCACCAGACGCGAGCCACCGTTCCATTTCAGGTTCATAAATATCAACGAAAGAAAAACCACACCCTAAATGTAAGTATGCATCAATGATTGTTTTGTTATTACTATCACTTCCTCTATCTGTAAGTTCTACAAACCACTCATCTAAATTTTGACCATTGTCTTCCGGTAGCGAAGATGTGAACTCACAATATCCATACGGCCAAATACTTATAGCTTCTTTTACTAACGACGCTACTTTCGTATTTGAGGAATAAAAAACTTTTGTAATTTTACCCATATTAGACATTTCATTATCCAGTTTAAAAGTGTTTATCGATGATATCGTATATGTGCAATCACAATCATACAATTGAAGCAATCTTATCTAATCGATCACATAATTCACATTAAAAATGAGATATTCAAAAGCATTTTGTCTTTGATATATAACGCCCAAATCTGGTGCGCCGTAGGCGGAAGAAAAAACTTCATCATCCATACTTTCAGTACCCTCTAATTTTAGAGGCTCATTTCAAGCTACTCACCAAAGAGCAATTTACTAATAGAAGACAACTACACGATTGGGCTTGTTCAACACCCAGATAAAGTGTCGGCTGGGCGACGTATCCTTATTCGTTAGTTGCCCTTGCCCAACTCCAGTGCTAACATTTGTACACACATCAATTTAGGAGTTAATCATGGACACTAGAATTCAATTTCGTGTTGATGACGAAATTAAACGCTTAGCTCAGCAAATGGCTGAGAGCCAAGGACGCACACTTAGCGATGCTTGCCGCGAACTTACTGAGCAAATGGCTGAACAACAACGCAAAGCATTAGCTCACGACGCTTGGTTAACTGAACAAGTAAACCTAGCATTTGAGAAGTTTGACTCAGGAAAAGCTTCATTTGTTGACCATGACTCAGCAAAAGCACGAATGGCTGAAAGAAAAGCAAAGATTCGTAGCCGAGGGCAACAATGATTTTATGGGAAGAAGAATCGCTAAATGATCGTGAAAAGATCTTTGAGTTTCTTTATGACTTCAACCCTGATGCGGCAGACAAAACTGATGAAATCATTGAAGCTAAAGTAGAAAATTTACTTGAGCAACCACTTATGGGTGTTCAACGTGATGGTATTCGAGGACGATTACTGATTATCCCAGAAATCTCAATGATCGTTTCCTACTGTGTTGATGGCTCAACAATTCGTGTAATGCGAGTTCTACACCAGAAGCAAAAATTTCCTACCGACTAATTGTAATCGGTGGGCAAACTACCCCCCAATAAACGGCTAAAATGTGTAGCGAAGCGAAACCGAGCAAACTGTTTTTAGTTCCGCTTAATTGGCTTGTTGAACGAAGCCGCTAGGCGGCAGAAAAGAACCTTCATCATCCATACTTTCAGTACCCTCTAATTTTAGAGGCTCATACTGGAGACAACATGATGAACAGCGCTGAACAACAACACTTTAATCCCCTTTATGAACAACACCTTAGCAATCTTAAACTGCAAGGCAAACGGCCTGCGACAGTTGATGCTTATTCCCGTGCGGTACGTTGGATGAATCATT
Organism: Vibrio sp. UCD-FRSSP16_30; assembly: GCF_001676025.1. GTDB lineage: Bacteria > Pseudomonadota > Gammaproteobacteria > Enterobacterales > Vibrionaceae > Vibrio. The sequence goes on along the minus strand of NZ_LZFW01000001.1, from coordinate 274,078 downwards.
ATGCTGATCGTTTGTCAGTTCGCTTTTCACACAAATCGCACGATTTAATTAAATTGCACATTACGCACGATAAGTTATAATTTCTCTGTAATCCGAAAATTGGAGCTTAACTATGCACACATTAACAGCAAATGATGCCAAACGTAATTTCGGTGAGCTACTTCTAAATGCTCAGCGTGAACCAATTAAAATTAGCAAAAACAACAAAGATGCTGTCGTCGTGATGTCGATTAAAGATTATGAAGAACTTGAAGCAATGAAAGCTGATTACATAAAACACTGCTTTGAATCAGCAAAACAAGACTTAGCTTTGGGCAATGTGGTTGACGGTGAAAACTTCCTCAACACGTTATAAGTAAAATATGCACAAGAGCAAATTTAAACTAAGCAAATTAGCGCAGACTCATTTACGCAAAATCAAAACTTATACAATTACAAATTTTTCAGAAACGCAGTGGAATAGCTACAAAGACACACTTCTTACTGGATTCCAGATGCTAGCTGATCATCCCGCAATCGGAAGAAGCTGCGATGATATATATCAAAACGGTTTTTACTTTCCGATTGGCAAACATACTGCTTACTTCACCAAGGAAGACGATTATATTCTGGTCGTTGCAGTTCTCGGACAATCGCAGTTACCACAAAACCACCTACGTTAATTCTCACACTCTGGCATTTCTAGTTAGGGTGATAATTTCGATTGGTAAACTAACGCCCTAATAACAGACAAATATAATTGGCTAAAATTTGAGAAACGAAAATAGCCAACTGTATCTTGTCCTTGTTAATTAATTTGTTAGCCTAAATTGCGAAAAGTTTTTGTAGCCTTTCATCATCTAGGGTTTCTATATATTTTTTTGCAAATAATACATTCCAATAAAGAACACCAGAACAGTTTGAGAAACCATTCTCTTTGTTTTCTATTTTCGAAATGAGCTTATCTAAAACCGAAATAACATTTTCTTTACTCAGTCCTGTCCTAAATGATACTATTTCAATTTCTTTTTGGTGGAAGTCTAATTCTTTAATAGGGATTGATATTTCACTTGAGCTTTTTTTTGTGGATGCCACACAAAAAATTTCAGGCTTTCCATTTCTGTATAGATAACGTCCAAATCCACATATCTGTATATCATGTATATCTGCACTATCAAGACCACATTCTTCAGTTAATTCCCTGGTGATTTGCTGTTTTGAAAACTCTTGGAACGTTTGTTTTCCTATAGATTTTTTAGTGAGATAATCAAAAGAACCAGAACCTGAGGGTGCTAATTTTCCAGAGTTCTCAGATGTTCTATTTCCTTGTTTAAGTAACACAATAGAAGAGTCTGAGGTAAATAAAATAACACTACCTCCTAGTTGATTTGATAGCTTTGACTCTCTCAAACTATAGAAATACCCTTCTTGGGTTAATACTTCACGAGGTCTTAAATCAAAAATAATACGTCCATCTTTCATTACTATGTAATTAGCAAGGCTATTTGAAAGTCTATCTCTAAAATAGGATGTTTTCTGAAGATTGACTTCTAGATTAGAGGTAATGAATTGATTATCGATATCGCTATTAAGCCTGACTTTCAAATCGTCTGTTGTATCAATTTTTGCTTCAGGCATATTTAGAATAAAAAAAGGAAGCATTTCATTAACTAAAGGATGCAGTTCAAAGATTTCATTATTAAGCTTTATTGGATTAGAACCCGACTCTAAGTTTCTATTGACCAAATCATCATAAACAATAGAGTGGTCATCAAAAGTGCTTATTTTTTTATATATGTCAATTTCTTTTGGTAACTGATTAATATTATCTTGCTTTTCAAATACTATGTCTGTGCGCAAAAGTTTCCATCCTTTAACAAGCGAAAAGATGATAACTAGTATTGCTATAGACTCTGTCAAATATCCATAATTTTGAATGCTAGTCAACTGTTCTCTTAGTTCGTTACCAGATATAGAAAAGAGTGAGAACACGATATAAGCAGAAAAAAGAGATAATAAGAACTGAAGGTAGTGATATTTAAGCCACACAATGCGGTGACTTATACCTTTGAGAGTTCTCCAGATTGAAATTAATAGTAAAAATATATTCTTCAATTGATTTATGTCCCTATGATTGATGGAGGCTAACGCCCGCTTAAACTGTGAGTGACGTGTGCCAAAATTGAGCAAGGCGAAAATAGCGCACATTCACGAATCAGATTTAAAGCGTTTGTTGAACTAAGCCGTAGGCGGCAGAAAAGAACCTTCATCATCCATACTTTCAGTACCCTCTAATTTTAGAGGCTTATACTGGAGACAACATGATGAACAGCGCTGAACAACACAATTTTAATTCCCTTTATGAACAACACCTTACCAATCTTAAACTGCAAGGTAAACGGCCTGCGACAATTGATGCTTATTCCCGTGCGGTACGTCGGATTACTCACTATTTTGATCGCTCGCCAGATACTTTAAGACAGATGACTTAAAAGCTTTCTTTGCTAACCTCATCGAATCTCACTCATGGAGTACTGTCAAACTTGATATGGCATGCGTTGGGCTCACCAAGCCTACATGACCCATTTATCACGATAAACTTCAGGTTTGATCATGCGAGAACACACTAAGGGAGAGTAAACACTCTTAAAGTCACAAGATAATTAGAGTTCATCAGGGTCAATCATTGCGGATTCAACTCGATAGCCTCGTACGACTTGTAGAAAGTCGATGAGGTTCATTTCAAGCTACTCACCAAAGAGCAATTTACTAATAGAAGACAACTACACGATTGGGCTTGTTCAACAGCCAGATTAAGTGTCGGTTGGGTGGCACTTACCCTTATTCGTTATAATTTTATATATCAGCCATAGTAAGCAATTGACTACAGTTACGAACCGTTAAAATATTTACGCTTAACATTACGCTATAAATAATGCGGTAATTACCAAAAATGATTTCACGATAATTGGCTTTATTCAGCTCAGGGACAAGACGACCCAACTCTGGAAATGAACCTAAATTCTCAGCTTTATCGAATACATCATTAACCCATTTTTCTGCCGCTGATGGATTGTCTAATGCTATGTATTCCGCTGTCTGCCCTATTTTGTCTAAAGCAAGCGGCGACCAAATAACATTCATGAACGTAAGTGCTCTAAGATTTTAGAACGAGCATCATCATTAGATAAACCTAAACCACTAGCGATTTGTGCTTCAGCTTGCTGCACTTCTTCCAGTAACTCTATTTTTTCTTGCATTGCTTCATATTCAGCAACATCTAAAACAACAGCAACACCTTTACCACGTTGAGTAATAACTAAAGGTCTACGCGTTTCGTTAACTTGACGAATAAACGACGCAACGCCAGCTCTAAATTCTGAAAGTGGTTGAATATCTTGGTCTAATCTTAGTCGAGTCATAATAGCACCTTAGTTGTACTTAATTTTGTACCAATTATAGTGCAAGTATAAATATTCAGCAATACTAAGAAAAATCAACGCCTTATTAAGTGGAAATTAATGGTTGCCGTATAATCGCGAAGCGATTGCCAACTGTTAATTTTCCATTTAAATGACTTGTTGAGCAAAGCCGCTAGGCGGCAGAAAAGAACCTTCATCATCCATACTTTCAGTACCCTCTAATTTTAGAGGCTCATACTGGAGACAACATTATGAACAACAACACTTTAATTCCCTTTATGGACAACACCTTGCCAATCTTAAACTGCAAGGTAAACGGCCTGCGACAATTGATGCTTATTCCCGTGCGGTACGTCGGATTACTCACTATTTTAATCGCTCGCCAGATACTTTAAGCACGGATGACTTAAAAGCTTTCTTTGCTAACCTCATCAAATCTCACTCATGAAGCACTATCAAACATGACATGGCATGCGTTGGGATCACCAAGCCTACATGACCCATTTATCGCGATAAACTTCAGGGGAGTTCGAACTCGATACACCTCGTGATCGCAATGGCTCTTTCGATCCTAAGCTCGTTAAAAAACACCAATCTCGATTTACGTCAATGGACGATAAGATTCTGTGGCTCTACGCGCAAGGCATGAGCACGCGTGACATCGTCAATGCCTTTGAGGAATGGTACGGTGCTGAGATTTCACCGAGTCTCGTTTCGCGAGTGACAAACGCCGTCATCGATGAAATTATTGAGTGGCAGTCCCGTCCGCTTGATGCCCTTTACCCCATCGTATACCTTGACTGCATTGTGATTAAGGTGCGTCAAGATAAACGTATTATCAACAAATCCATCTTCCTTGCCCTTGGAATTAATACTGACGGGCAAAAAGAATTGATGGGTATGTGGATAGCAGAAAACGAAGGCGCAAAGTTCTGGCTCAATGTTTTGACAGAGCTTAACCAACGTGGCGTTGAGGACATACTTATAGCTTGCGTGGATGGCCTAAAAGGTTTTTCTGATGCTATCAATACAGTGTTCCCTGAAACACATATTCAGCTATGTATCGTTCACATGGTACGCAACTCTCTGAAATACGTCTCTTGGAAAGACTATAAAGCAGTCACGGCTGACTTGAAGCGAATATACCGTTCGGCAACAGAAGACGAAGCGTTACTTGAATTAGAGCGGTTCGGTGAAACCTGGGACGCCCAGTACCCTCAAATAACCAAGTCTTGGCGTAATCACTGGCAAAACTTGAATACGCTATTTAACTACCCGCAAGATATTCGAAAAGCCATTTACACAACCAATGCGATTGAATCACTCAACAGCGTGATACGTAAGGCTTTGAAGAAGCGTAAAATCTTCCCAAATGATGAAGCGGCAACTAAGATGGTTTATCTAGCGATTAAAGATGCCAGTAAAAAATGGACGATGCCCATTCAAAACTGGCGTCAGGCGATGAGTCGATTTATCATCGAGTTCGAAGACCGTGTCGAGAAGCACATAAACTAAATGTCAGTTACACAGAATCTGTTACAGCCTCTAAGCAGCACTTAATCCATTTTTTAAGCGTAAACTTTCGTAGTAATCAGTAGCTAGTGACGTAATTTTAAACTCTACATTCATTCCAGAAATACTCTCTACTTTCTGTTTAATCCTATTAATATCAATATTGAAGAACTCTTTTCTCAAGTTAACTGCATTAACTCGATATGCAGCAAATGCTCTGTGCAATTCAGCTTCTAAGGCTGGTGCATCATCTGAGTAAATCATAGCATGTACGTCAAATGGGAACGGGACACTAGCATTTCCAAGTTCTTTAATCCTATCTTGAGGATCCAAGCGTCTAGTTAATCCAATCTTGTATATCTTCTCACCAAATGAGCCAATATTACTTATTACATATACATGACCTTTTTTCGTCTGTTGAGCCATACTTAAAGCACGCTTTTCTTTTTCTTCAGCTTCTTTAAGTTGATCCTCCAGAATACTTATTTTCTGCTCCATCACCATTCGCTCTTTATCACTTGAGGTACTAAGTTTCTTTTGAGCGGAATCTAATAGCTTCCTGTATAAAGCCTCTTCTTTTTTCGCTTCAGCTATTTGCATCTCTTGCTCACGAACTACTTTCTGCTCTTCTCGTATTTGCTCTTTTATCAATCTCTGTTCTATTGATTCTTCTTCTTTCAATAAACCATATTCATATTGAAGCTTGCACTCTTTAAGTTTCAGCTCTAAATATTCTAAGTTAAATGTACACTCCAATGTAGATGGCATTTTTTCTATTGAACTAGCTTTATTAGTTATCTGTTCTAATGTACGTTCAATTTTTGCTGGAGTCACACTCCCAATTAAGTAATCGCATTCTATATTGAAGGCTGAAAGCATTAATTTTACTTGCCCTTTGTAGATGCTATCCACAATAGACGAATCTCCAGTCAAGTATGATTCCCTTGGAACTATGATAGCGGAACCGCCTTTAATCATAGCCTTCTGCTTTTCTCTTATATCTTTAATCTCGAACGCATATCTATCTGATGTATTATACAAATAGTTAGGTGTTTCAAAATGTCCAACTGAAGTAAACTCATCAATTCTGCTATACAAATCGAGCTTAGACATTACTGAATTCAGCTCAATTTTAGTATCTCTCATTTTACTAAGATCTGACTTCGCCTTCTCATAAGAGTTTACGATCTTAGTTCGCTCTTTTTCAATCTTAATTAGGTCACTTGTTTGTTTTTTCACTTCTTTTAATTTATCACTAAGCGAACCGAGTTCTATATTATATTTCTTTTTCTTCTCGAATATACTATTAATTTCTCTATCGATAATTTTCTTCTCTTTTTCTTTTTTTGATAAACTATCACTCAACACTTTAATGTTTTTAGATATCTCAATAGACTTATTATTTAGGTCTTTTACTTGAACACTTATCTTATCTAGCTTTATTTGGGCAGCTTGTATATCTCGATCTTTAACACATAATTCTTTTTCAGACAGATTAAGATCTTTTTTAATACGTTCTAATAGTGTATTTTTTTCGTATATCTCATTATTAACACCTTCAATATTATCATCAAAACCCAATAGAATAGATCGGCTATTATCTATATCATCTAGAATTTTACTTTTATCATCTTGCAGCTTAATAAGCTCAGCCTTTAACTCTCTATATTTAAAGCTACATTCCTTTTTATTTCTAATGTAAAAAAGCAATATGAGTAAAACCATTAAAACTATTAACACAGGAACAATCAGCAAAATATTCATTCTATTTAAAAATCTCTCTAATCAATTTTAATCTTTCAATATTTCTAGAATCCAAAATACCACTATATTTTAACTCATTATCTTTCTTTTTCTTGATTATTACTTTCTTGTCAAGAAGCGTTATTTTTTTCACTTTATTAATTGCTCTGGTTGAACATTGAGTATTTTCAGGTTTTTCTATGATCTCATTTCTAACTTTGGACTTGCTAGAGTTATCTTTCCTAGCTTGTACATTATTTGATGCTGGACTGTTAATTGCTTTTTCACGTAGATCTGTGTCATACCAGGTATCGTTGTCATTATTATAAAATGGTATTACTTTATTTTTCATCTTTGTATTATGGTACTTAAGAGAATTGTTTCTTTGTCTACGCTTAGCCACACATCGCCTCGATTACTTGTTGCTATTTCATCAGGATAGCAGAAATCTGAAACGTTAAATTATCATTATGCGCCATGAAAACTAAGCAAATTACCATTACTAGTAATTTACGACTTTCTTTCGTAATTCGATGGAACTAAATCAGAAAGTTACGATCTGATCCGCTACATCAGTTAATCATCCTAGCCTTATGCCGAAACTTCGTTACAAAACGGCTAACTGGAAACAGTACAACAAAGCCCTAATCAACCGCGGTTCACTCACTTTCTGAATTGATGGAAGCCATAAGCGAGCAGAAACAACAAAGTAAACAGAGTAGCGTGGCAGGCACCGTCGATTCAGTGACCTAGCCATACTACTGCACTGATGGTAATACACATTTTCTCTATGCTATTGAAAGCACTACAAGGTTTTCTAAACTCAACGTACCGCTGGTTTATCCGCACTACACCTGTATAAGTCGTCGAGCCAAGCAGGTGGAGGTTCGATACAGCATCTAGCTATTTATGTCACTGGCCTAAAGCTTCATGGCAAAGGAGATTGGAAGGTCTAGAAGCATGGTACTGACGGGAAGCGTAAAGTTTGGTGAAAGCTGCTTTTAGCAGCCAACACAAGGAATTACCATTATGTCATACGGATTAAACGTAAGCGTCTAATTAAGCAGTGAGGCTTTATTCAGCCTCATTGATTTCCAAGTTCCATGGCATAAGATCAGTGAGATCATCTTGAGGCGACCGCATCGGAAGCACTTTGAACAAGTGCGTGAAGTAGTAATATGGGTTGATATTATTCGCCCGACAAGTCATCACTAAGCTATACAAGTTGGCACTCGCTGTCGCACCCTCAACCGAGGTTGAGAACATCCAGTTTTTCCGACCCGTTGTAAACGGGCGGATATCTCGCTCAGTCACATTATTATCAATACTAATATCACCATCTTCTAGATAGGTGAGCAACTTAGGCCATTGGTTGACCGTGTAATTAATAGCACCACCTAGCAGACTTTTCGGCAGCACTTTTTCTTGGCTTTCTAGCAACCATTCGTGGAACTTGTTTAAGATAGGTTTTGATTTTTGTTGGCGCAACTGCTGCCTTTCGATAGCACATAAGCCTTTGGCTTCTTGCTCAATGCCATAAAGCTTAGCGATAAAGCTCATGGCCTTTTCTACTCGGCCTGATTTCTTCTTCGGTTGGACTTTTTGTGCATCAGTAAACTTTCTTCTTACATGCGCTAAGCAACCAGCTTGATTGACATTGTTGAGGCCATTATAAGCTTGGTAACCATCCGTTAGCAGGTAGCCAGAGTAAGCACCTAAGAAGTCTTTAACGCATTGTCCTGCGCGACTTGATTGATAGTCGTAGATAACCACAGGCTGTTTGACGAACTCGCCACTACGATAGACCCACATATAAGATTTGCTCTGAGCACTTCGGTCTTGCTCTCGTAAAACCTGAACGGTGGTTTCGTCGGCGCAGATTAGCTTCTCATTCAGTAAATGGACTTTCATCGCTTCAACGATGACATTCACTTTGTTACCCAGTTGCACACACCAGTTGGCGAGTGTCCCATGGCTTAAGTCGATACCAGAGCGCTTTAAAATGTCGACCTGGCGATAAAGTGGCAGCGCATCGACATACTTTGCGGTTACGACAGTAGCGAAGGCTTCAGGGCTACCCATACTTTTCGGGATCATATTAGCTGGTCGAGGCGCTGTGATAATCTTGCTGCTAGTTTGTGTCTTTTCACACTGACGGCAAGCGTACTTAGTACGTTCATGGCGTACAACGCTGACTTTTTGAGGGATGATTTTTAGATCTTCCGAGACTTCGGTGCCGTATTTATGCAGCGGTTCATACAGCATTCGCAGTAAGGAGCATTGAGCGTGTGCTGATGTACTTCACGCTCTAGCTCTGTAGGTAGCGGATTCGACTCGATAGCCTCGTACGACTTGTAGAAAGTCGATGAGGTTCATTTCAAGCTAGTCTCACCAAAGAGCAATTTACTAATAGAGGACAACTACACGATTGGGCTTGTTCAACACCCAGATAAAGTGTCGGCTGGGCGACACTTATCCTTATTTGTTATGTGATTTTGTCGAAGCCAAGTCGAATAGCTGCTATGGCTAGAACGAAATAAACCAATAAAAATGAAGAGCTTAATAACGCTTTCTTGTACTTACCGATATTTGCCTCGTCAAAGGCCTGCATGGCTTCTTTAGCTGAAAATACCATGTAACCTAGAGCCCAAAGGCCTAACACAGCCATAGTGAACTTGATAAAATTCGAGTCTGCATCAGGTTTATCTAATCCTCGGCTCATCAATTCCGCTGCAACAAGCATTGCAGCGGGAGCTACAAGCCTTTTGATTGCCTTATCTATTATATCGAGAACTTGTGTCATTACGTATTTTTGCCTCAATCTCATAACATTATTAATAACAAGCCTGCTCATTTTTCTACTTTCTTATATTTCACTTAAACTACCATAACCCACTGAAATATAACAAATACACATCACACTTTGCGTTCTTTATTTACGTGAAAATTAGCGTGCGCGTTACCATTCTTTAACAATGCTCGTTATCTTAGGAATAGCAGTATTAATTCTATGATTAACAATAATTTATTTAATCTTCTTTCAAAAAAACGAGACTGCCCCTCGACTAAACAAGCCAATTTTCAGAAGAAACTCGACGTCATATACGAATGTAAGGACGGTAGTGGATTAGAAGGTTTGGCTGCATGGTTAGAGTTCTGTGCTTGAGAAAACTCAAATCAAATTGCGGCGCTTTTGTTCACTTGAACCTAAGTCCCATAAAAAGGAGCTTGTAATAAGCCAAGGCTGAGCTCACGAACGTTATTTGAATAAAATCATGTGCATTATCGGAACAAGTCTTTGTGGCATGGATGCCACAGTGAAGCCATCAAGGATGATTTTACGGCGTCTTGTGGAGATGATGTACATGATTGTACGACAAATGCTCACTCATGCGTTCGCCCCAGTAATAGGCTCTTCCAGTATTCAGCTCCACCACAGCGCAACGCCTTGCCATAACGGCCTTGTTTTACTGGTTGTAACTTTATTAACTATTATCTACTTGGTTCAAATCGATGTAAGAAAGCTGGCAAAATCAATAGACTAAAGCACAGTATTGCGCTGAGAGCGATAGTCAATAATACGCCAATTGAATGCATCCCCTGATGCTCTGCCAGTATCAAAGAGCCGAAGGTGGCAATGGAAGTTAGACAGCTTATCAGAGTGGCTTTGGGGGTGGATGAAGAAAAGAACCGAGTAATGGTTTGTTCGTGTCTAAAGCGTTTTACAATATGAATTCCGTTATCCACGCCAAGTCCAAAAATTAATGGAATGACAATAATATTAGCCATATTCAAAGACTGCCCCAGCCAATGAGAAATGGCTAAGGTGGTACTTGTGGTCAGCAATAGCGGTATAAAGATAAACAAAACATCACGTTTATAACTTACGCTAAGTAATAAAATAATCGTAATGCTAATCACCGACAAACCAATCGCAATATAAAACGCCTTAATCACGGTTTTGCCGACCTGCTGCTCTGCTAATGCTCGCCCTGTCGCTTGCGGTGCGATGCTTTGTACTGCCTCAATAAAGGCATTCACAGTAGACACGTCTCGCATATCACCGGCAGGCATGACTGAAACCAACCATTGTCCCTGTTCGTTAATGTAATTTTCACGAATTTTAATCGGCAGTTCATCCACAGTGACAACACTGTTGTTTCCAATAGCGGCAAGTGACAACAAAGACTCGATATTCGTTTTTAGGTGCTGCTTTAATGCTTGCTCATCCAAATTATTCGCTTCAATGCTAACTGGCAGTAGTTGTGCGTATTTCTCAGAAAAAGCTTTCCATGTCATTGGCTTTATTTTTGAGTGTTGCTGCTGATGTTGAGCATCAAACAACTGCTGGAGTTGTAAGGCACGTTCAGAAAGATGAGTAGGCAAAAATGAAGAGGCGCTAATAACCGAAGCCACTTCTGGTTGTTTTAGCAATTGCTGCTGCCACATTTGCGCTTGCTGTTCATCTTTAGCCACGGCTAATAATTGATAGCTTGAACCTAATTTATGGTCTTGTAACCACTGCATTGTTTCCACTGATTCTGAGTTTTTATTCTTTAAAATCAAGGTTGAGAAATCAAATTGAACTTGCATACTGGCATAGGTAGTCACGATAACCCCACCTAAAGTAAGCAGAATGATTTTCTTATGCTTAGCTTGAATATACTCACTCAGCTTTAAAGCCAGCTTTGAACGCTTTGCTCGATCTCGTCTTACTTTGGGATAACCAAAAAACTGGAAAAACAGCGGAATCACAAGAAATGTCGCGAGTAGCCCCAATACCATGCCAATTGCGGATATCACCCCAAGCTCGCCCAATCCAATATATGCAGTGGGATAAAAACTGAGAAAAGCGATAGCCGATGACAACGCGCACAAGCTTAGAGGCGAAATGCAGTGTTGGATGGATTGAACTAGACTGTCTTGGTTATTGTGCCCTTTCAGCCTTTGTTCATAGATATGCAAACTTAAATGAATGGCAAAATCGACCCCAAGGCCAATAAATATCACCATGAATACAATAGAAATGGTATTAAATGCACCAACCACAGCAAGACCTGCCGCAAGCGTCCATATTAAGCCCACCACTACCGCCAGATAACTCGCAATAATGATTCTTAAAGAGCGAATACCAACGGCTAATATCACCACTAAGCTGACCAAAGAGATCAATCCGGCCAGCGCAATACTGTCGTTCGCATCTTGAATCTCATCAAAATCTAATGCGGTTTGCCCAGTGACTCGCACCATGACATCTGCTGACATTCCAACACTAGAAATTACCTCTCGCACCGTCATCATAATGTATTTGTTTGGCTCAGATTGCCTAAGATCCGGAACCGCATTTAAGCTAATAACGTAGCCATTTGGTACCGTAGCTTGAGGCAATAATAAAGAGTGCCAATTGACGTCTTGATAGCTTAATGATTCAAGTAAAGGCTTTATCAGTACTTGTATTTGTTGCTCATTGAATTCAGATGAAGAGAGCTGTGTATTCAAGGCCCCTAAATAAGCGGACAGGCTTTGCTTATCTCTAGAGGCAACAATACTAGGGAGCAACAATGCAAGGTTGTCTTTCATTCCTTGGAACTCACTGTCACTCACAAAGCCCAAAGCATTACGTTCAAACCAAGGTAAGGTCGAGGGAGCAAACACATGGCTAAATAACGGTTGTTGCTCAAAGGCGTGAGTCAGTTTTTTAGTGGCTCGTTTGGCTTGTTCGATGTCTTTTGAAGAGACGACAACTTGGACGTTACTCGTTTCAGGAAACATCGCATTGACAGTATTCAGATTGTCATGCCAAGGCCCTTGCTGCTTAACAAGGTTTTCAATGTTGGCGTTAATAGAGAATTGAGTCGCACCGTAATAACCGGCGACCGCAGTGACAGAGACTATCAATAACAGCAGGAACTTAGGAAAGTGAATAATAGTATCTGTAAAACGTTGCACTTAGGTGCCTCTAAAAAACGACAAAATAATTAGGGAGGCGAATTATTCAACAAAGGGCTCCGCATAGCAATCTATACAGTACAGAATGCGTAAAAGTGTTACTGTGCGCTCAGATACTAAACAATTCCATCGTCATTTCTCACTACAAAGCCCTCTAGAGAGCAATTGTTTCATGTTCTTTATTGTTGCTCTAGATTGAGTAAAGCGTCTGAGCTTTTGGCAAACTCAGACGCTGTAAATCTAAAGGCGTTTAATGTAGAGATTCTTCGAGTATATCCGCCCTTCTGCATTGTGAGTTGGAACGCCACCCACATTAGGACGAACTAAACGAGCTTGCATAAAGAAATAGATTGGTGCAATAGGCATATCGGCTGACAAAATCCCTTCCGCTTTATCGTACAGCTTATTGCGTTTGCTCACTTCAGTTTCTGTTTGTGCCTGCTTCATTACTTCGTCGTATTCAGGGTTGGCATAAAAAGCAAAGTTGCGGTCATTATCTGAGGTAAACAGACTTAAAAATGTCGATGCTTCATTATAATCACCACACCACGATGCTCGTAAAATATCGAACTGGCCATTTTTGCGAGAATCAAGATACGACTTCCATTCTTGGTTCTCTAAAGTCACATTAAGCCCTAATGTTTTATTCCACATTGCCGCTATACCCACCGCAATACTTTTGTGACTTTCTGAGGTGTTGTATAGCAAATTTAAAGAAGCTGGATTGTCTTTGTTGATGCCGGCTTCTTTGAGTAATTCTCTGGCTTTTTCATCACGCTGTTTTTGACTTAATTTCGCATACTCGGGTAATGAGGCTTTAAACCCAGCCACCTCTTTATGAGCAAAGGTATATGCGGGTAGATGGCCGCTGTCGGTAATGCCATTAGTTACTACATCGCGCATGATGCTATAAGACAGCGCCTGTCTGACTCTGGCATCATTTAACGGTGCTCGTTGAGTATTAAATGCGTAGTAATAGGTACATAACAACGGCGAGATTTGGTATGCATCAGGTAATTCTTTTTGTAATTTCTGCGCCATTTGCGCCGGAACATCAGAGGTAATATCGACCTCACCACTGCGATATCGATTGTATGCTGACATCTGATTTTCAAACGGAATATAGGTGACTTGGTTAAGGGTGGTTTCCCTATCGTTCCAATAATTTGAGTTTCTCTTTAGGGTGATTTTTTCATTCACAACCCATTTATCCAGAACAAATGCACCATTTGATACCAAGTTGCCCGGTCTTGCCCAAGTATCAGGGTGCGCTTTGATGCTTGCTTGATGTACAGGCATCATTACTGTGTGCACCAGCATGGCCAAAAAGTAAGGTACGGGTTTGTCTAAATTAAAACGTAATGTATGGGCATCTATTGCCGTCACGCCCAATTGTTCTGGGGCTTGCTTGCCTTCAATTATCTGTTTGGCATTGGCAATATTAGTCAACTTTAAATACCAAGCATTAGGCGACGCCGTTAAAGGGTCCACCGCTCGGCGCAAACTATAAACAAAATCACTGGCGGTGACAGGGTCGCCATTAGACCATTTTGCATCAGGACGTAAATAGAAGGTGAAAACCTGATTCTTTTCATTCTCCCAACGCTCTGCCATTCCTGGAATCACATTGCCTTGCGCATCTTGAATCACTAAACCTTCAAATAAATCACGTATTACGTGCATTTCAGGTAAGCCTTCCGCATTCAGCGGGTTTAATGTCGCCACTTCTGCATCATTTGATCGCACTAGTTCTTGTTTAGCCGCCAATAAAGTGCCTGCAGGGACAGGTGATGCTGCAACAAAAGTTGGCAGTGATGTGGTTAAGCAAGTGGCTATCGCCAAAAACCCAGTAAGCGGTCTATTCATGAAGCGTCCTTATTTTACAATTACTCAAATAGAGGTATTAATTTAATTAAGCGTAAGCAACATTAAAAATAAAACCTATTTTATACGCTGATAATGCGCATTTTAACCTGAAAAATCAGCACTTATCATCATAGATGATAGATAAGCAAGCTAATGATAATAATCATTAATATTCTTGAAATTCAACTTGTTAGCGCACAACTTCGTAACTAATTATTCTTTTCACTTATACAAAGATATGAAATAACACCACCATGCGCCACAAAATCAACATAGAACGCTAAAAAGATGCCATTACATGCAATTATGCACTAGACAATTCATTTAATCGTTTTATGCTAGGAATTACGGCCTATTTACTGATGCGATCACTAAGTAGACCATAATTAAAAACGTTAAAGCCAACGTCAAGTAACTAATAAAACATAAGGGAGAGGCTTTTACTCCCTATATATGGATATATTATGCAAAACACATTCATCGCCCGTATTGCCAAGGGAAACCTTGTCATGCAAATCTTAATCGGTATCGTTGCCGGTGCGCTCCTTGCGACTTTTTCACCTTCTGCTGCAACCAGCGTTGGTTTATTAGGTAGCTTATTTGTTGGCGCGCTAAAATCCGTTGCCCCTATTCTGGTGTTCATCTTGGTTGCGGCATCTATTGCCAACCAAAAGAAAAACCAACATACGTACATGCGTCCAATCGTAGTTCTCTATTTAATTGGCACCTTTTTAGCTGCGATCACCGCTGTACTATTGAGCTTCGCATTCCCAACAACACTAACACTTGTTGATAGCGTTACGGGTGCAACGCCTCCTCAAGGCATTGCAGAAGTTCTACACACTCTGCTATTTAAAATCGTTGATAACCCAGTTCATGCACTAATGGAAGCCAACTACATTGGTATTCTTGCTTGGGGTATTGGTTTGGGTCTGGCACTGCACCACGCATCTGATACAACAAAATCTGTATTTGAAGACCTAAGTAACGGTGTATCACAAATTGTACGCTTTATTATTCGTCTAGCGCCAATTGGTATCTTTGGTTTAGTTGCGGCAACGTTTGCAACCACCGGCTTTAGTGCACTAATGGGCTACGCTAACCTACTATTCGTACTACTTAGTGCCATGCTGATCATTGCGCTTGTGGTAAACCCTGTGATTGTTTGGGTAAAAACAAAACAAAATCCATACCCGTTGGTACTGCAATGTCTACGTGAAAGTGGCGTAACCGCATTTTTCACTCGCTCAAGTGCGGCTAACATCCCAGTGAACATGGCATTATGTAAAAAGCTAAAACTTGATGAAGATACTTACTCTGTGTCTATTCCTCTTGGTGCAACCATCAACATGGGTGGCGCAGCAATTACTATTACCGTATTAACGCTTGCAGCAGTGCATACATTAGGTATTCAAGTTGACTTCCTATCTGCTCTGCTACTGAGTTTAATTGCCGCGGTTTCTGCATGTGGCGCATCAGGTGTTGCAGGCGGTTCACTGCTTCTGATTCCTCTAGCATGTAGCCTATTTGGTATTCCAAACGAAGTCGCAATGCAAGTGGTTGGTGTAGGCTTCATTATCGGTGTTATTCAAGATTCAGCAGAAACAGCTCTAAACAGCTCAACTGATGTCGTCTTTACCGCAGCCGTGTGCAAAGCCGAGCAAGCCAAATAATTAAAATCTAAAAGATTTAATTTTAAATAAGGCCGGGAAACCGGCCTTTATTATGCCTATTAAACAAGCAAGGAGATAAAATACCTGTCTCAGCAAGTCACTCACCCTCCTAGTAGCTAAACTCTATTGCAACCAATTAAGCGCGCAATAATGCAAAGTAAGTTTTCACACCAAGCAAAACCACTCGCCACCACAAAATATTATCCATATAAAACAAAGCCTTATGGAAGCCTTGTCACATAAACAGTAAAATTGTAACAATTGATGTTCTTAGCCTCGCCCTGTATATCTATTAATGCTTATAACTAAAACTATTAAATACAGACACAACTATGACTAATCAAAAAACCATTTTGGGCCACCCGCGTGGTCTATTTCTCCTCTTTAGTACTGAACTATGGGAGCGCTTCTCTTATTATGCGATGCGCGCAATTCTTGTGTTATATCTTACAGACACCACATTAAATGGTGGCTTAGGATGGAGCACAAAAGACGCACTGGATCTCTACGGTATCTATACCGGACTGGTCTATGTAACACCACTGATTGGTGGTTGGATTGCAGATAACTATTTAGGACAACGTAAATCCGTCATTATCGGTGGCGTATTAATGGCCATCGGTCAATTTTCTCTGGCGCTTCCAGCCGGTGCATTTGGCATTGATGCTTACACGTCGTTTTATCTAGGTTTAACCTTACTGATATTGGGTAACGGTCTATTTAAGCCAAATATTTCAACTATGGTTGGTGATCTTTATGAAGAAGGCGATAACCGTCGTGATGGCGCATTCACCATCTTCTATATGGGCATCAACTTAGGCGCACTGATTGCCGGTATTGTTGCCGGTAGTGCTGCTGACGCTTATGGCTGGAATGCAGGTTTCCTTGTGGCGGGTATCGGTATGATGCTCAGTGTTGTTCTACAACTGAGCCTAAGTCACTCATGGCTGGGCAATATTGGTACGATTCCTGCTGTTAGACTTGGTCAAAAACACGGTAAGAAGAATAAAGATCCACTGACTACAGAAGAGCGCGACCGCTTGAAGGTTATTCTTTTCCTTGGTCTATTCGTTATCGTATTCTGGGCAGGCTTTGAACAAGCCGGCGGCCTAATGAACATCTATACTCAACAATATACTGACCGCATGTTAGGTAGCTTTGAAGTACCTGCTGCTTGGTTCCAATCGTTGAACCCTCTATTTATCATGATGCTAGCACCAATATTGGCTGCTATATGGGTCAAAATGGGCAAACGCGAACCTACCTCACCGGTTAAATTTGCATTTGCACTGTTCTTCCTAGCGGTTGGTTTCCTATTTATGGTAGGCGCAGTCTTCCAACAAGGCGGTGATGAAACTGTTAAAACATCCATGATTTGGTTGGTGGGAGCGTACTTCTTCCATACTCTAGGTGAGCTATGTATCTCCCCTATTGGTCTATCCATGGTGACAAAACTTGCCCCACTTCGTTTGGCTTCTTTGTTGATGGGTACTTGGTTTGGCTTTAATGCGATTGCTAACTATGTAGCAGGCTTTATTGGTTCACACGTTGGTGATTTAGGTGCAATACCTATCTTTGGTGGCATTGCCGTTGCTGCCATAATTTCTGGCGTGATTTTACTTTGTATGTCTAACATCCTTGTTCAATGGATGCATGGCGCAGAAAGTAAATCAAATTCAGACGACGAGCAAAAGCTCAAAACCGTCACTGCTAACTAATTAGCGTTCATAATAAGGGTCGCAGCATTGCGACCCTTATTATATACCAATCGTAGTAATTAACTGCTCATTCTAGCTTGTTAAAACACTTGATAACGGCGTTGCAATTTTTGAATGTAGAACAACTACTTATCAAAAATAGCGTCTTGTTCTCAAGTGTTTTTCCTGCGCTATTTCTGACCACTTAATTACTGTGATTGGTATCATCTAAATACCCACCTAGAACTTAATAAGTAATTCCCCATCAAGCCTGCCCCTACTCCAAGCACAAACGCAATATAATGAGCAAATGAGCCCTCTCCTAGATAAAGCACCAGCCCCTTAAATACAATTAGATTTGGGATCATAGAAATACACGCTGAAACAAAAAATCGTTTCCATTGCGTAAACCGAGCATCGGTACTGTTAAACGTATAAATCCGATTTCCAAGCCATGTGGTGGTTGCCGCCACAATGAATGCCAACACCCTAGAGAGCATTAACGGTATCCCAATCAGGTAAACCAAAATCGAAAAGACGACGATATCAACCACAAAGCCTACTGCACCCACCTTAGCAAAGCGCACAAAACGACCGTTTTTCATTCCAAACCTTTATAAGAGTTCATTTTAATGTAAGTAAATCATCTTGGTATAAGCACAAAATGCGTCTAATATGAGCCCCCTTTTGCAATTTCGACTCGTCGCTTACTAACCAAAGCCGTACTTATGAAACTTAATACTAGCCCTGTTACACAGCATATATTTAAAAACCATAGTTTTTATTTAAAACGTGACGAACAATTGCATCAACACTTTTCCGGAAACAAAGCGCGAAAGTTCATGCGCTTACTCCAAGAAGATTATCCTGGTGTAGATACCTTAATTGGTTACGGCTCAATTCAAGCCAATTCGCTCTATTCTCTTGCGGCACTTTGTAAAATCAAAAAATGGAAATTTGAATTTTATGTACACCGTATACCGCAATGGCTAAAAGATAATCCGAGAGGCAATTATCGTGGCGCACTGGATCTTGGTGCAAACATTATCGAGTGTAACAGCGCTGAGTACGATGTTCTTAAAGAGAATGATCTCGAAGGTAATCTTGTCAAAGAAAACGCAGCTGAAGGTAACGAGCAATCAATAGAGCCAAGTCACTACATTCAGCACATCAGAAAGCCTGGCGCCAATTGCCTTGTTATTCCTGAAGGTGGACGTAGTACTCTAGCGGAGAAAGGCGTACAAGGACTGGCAACCGAGATACTCGATTGGACTCGTTATAAACCAACCAAGAAGTTTGCTATTGCCCTACCTTCAGGGACTGGGACAACCGCGTTATACCTGCATAAGCACCTAAAACCGCACAATATTGAAGTATTGACCTGCGCTTGCGTCGGCGGTGATACCTACTTACGAGAGCAGTGGCAGGAGTTAGGCATGAGCGATGGACCTAACATTTTGTCATGCGACTACAAACACCACTTTGGCAAACTGTATCAGCAAGAGTATGACGTTTGGCAAAAGCTTGAAAAAAACACCAACGTCGAGTTTGATCTTCTTTACGACCCATATATGTGGAACTGTCTGCTACCTTGGATGGACAATAATCCAGACGTTACTGTGCTGTATATTCATCAAGGTGGCATATTAGGCAATGAAACTATGCTTCCTCGCTACCAACGCAAATTTGAATCAGTAAGCAGCTGATCAACGCGATTGCCCTAAAATAACATGCGCAATCGTTTGCGTAGAATTAAAAATAAAGCGTTTTCTTTACGAGGATTTTACCAAAACCTGATTTATCGCAAGCTTTTTTGTTGCCTATCGCTAGATACTAACAGCAATAAAATTAGCAAGGTTAAATCAAATGGAAAAGTTAGTTGAACGCTTTCTGCGCTATGTCAGCTTTGATACTCAATCAGACGGAAATATCCAACATTGTCCTAGCACCCAAGGACAACGTGTACTTGCAACACAGCTGCACAAAGAGCTGATTGAGCTAGAACTGAGCGATGTTATTTTAGATGACAATGGATACCTCAGCGCAAAGCTTCTTTCAAATATTGACTATGATGTGCCCGCTATTGGTTTTATCGCACACATGGATACCGCGCCAGATGCTTCGGGTAAAAATGTAAATCCGCAAATCATAGAAAATTATCAAGGCGGTGACATTGTACTTGGCACTTCAAGTGAAGTTCTTTCTCCTAGCCAATACCCCGATCTCAATTCTCTGCATGGCCACAACCTGATTACAACCGATGGTACGACGTTACTTGGCGCAGACAACAAAGCAGGGATTGCGGAAATATTAACGGCTATTGCCTACCTTAAAGCTAATCCAACTATCCCCCATGGCGATATCTGCATTGGCTTTACTCCAGATGAAGAAATTGGCCGTGGAGCAAACCTATTTGATGTAGAAAACTTTGGCGCACAATGGGCTTACACCATTGATGGTGGCCCCGTTGGTGAGCTTGAGTACGAAAACTTTAACGCTACCACAGCCAATGTTATCTGCCACGGTGTGAATGTTCATCCAGGCACAGCAAAAGGTAAGATGATCAACTCAATGAACATCGCAGCACAATTTCAGTGCTTGATGCCAAGTGAAGAGACCCCAGAATGTACTGAAGGCTATGAAGGCTTCTATCATCTTAAATCAATGACGCCTTCTGTTGCCCGCACCACACTATCCTACATCATTCGCGACTTTGATCGCACGCAACTGCAACAACGAAAAGCCTTTATCCAGCAACAAGTGGATGCGTTAAATGCTCAGTTAAGCAAAGGTCACATCGAGTTAGAGTTAACTGACAGTTATTTTAATATGCGAGAAATGGTCGAGCCTCACCCTCACATCATAGAACTGGCAAAACAAGCCATGCTTGATTGCAATGTTCAGCCGAACATCAAGCCTATCCGTGGTGGTACAGATGGTGCGCGCTTATCCTTTAAAGGACTGCCTTGCCCGAATATTTTTACCGGTGGATACAACTTCCATGGCATTCATGAATTCATCACCATTAATGGCATGCAACAAGCAGTAGAAGTGATTGTTCAACTGGCGCAAAACAATACGAATACTAAGAACTAAGACTAATTAATCCATGTTGAGCAGCCTCTAAGACCGACTAAACTGGTGATAATTTATTTTTAATGTCAAAATAAAGTCAGGAAAAGGTCAGATAACCATGAAGATAGTGTGGTTTTGCGATCTAGCTCAATAACTTTTAATACTGACTGGCGCATAATGGTAAGCATCAATAGGCACTCTTAGATAGACTAAAACTCAAATAAGCGTTGCCTATTGTCTGCAAATTTTGCAGATGTGTACCTACAACATTAAAAGAGATAATAATTATGTTTTCAGTTACGTTAATGCCAAGCGACAATAACTCTCGACTTTGCACAAACTTAAGAAGCACACTATCTGAAAATATCTACGATTACTTCGACGAGTCATCAGTTCAATTCTGGGAATCAAACGAAGAGCAGATTATTTTCATCAATAAAGCCAATCAAGAAGCGCAATGGGGCGTGACCATCAACGCTGATAACCGCGTTGTTTTAGAAGAGTTTCTAAATAATATTCAAAGCCCAGTTCCCCTTGAGTTGCTAGAAGCGTAAGCGCTAACAATCAAATTTTGCTATACCAATGAAGTCAAGAGCGTTAAATCCCCTCTTGGCTTTTTTATTGTGTGAATGAAAACATAATCTTCACTATCATAAGCGGTTAAATCGTTCCTAAAACAGTTGAATTTGCTACCATTGCTAAAGGAAACTAAGGAATGCCAATGAACAGCACGACGCGATATTACAACCAAAACGCCCAGCAATTTTTCAATTCGACTGTTGAAGTTGAAATGCAGTCTCTGTATCAAAGGTTTCTTCCATTATTGCCAAAGCAGGCTCATATTTTAGATGCCGGTTGCGGCTCTGGACGCGATAGCAAAGCTTTTTTAGAGCAAGGATTTGTAGTTGATGCTTTTGATGCTAGCACCGAATTAGTCACCCTAGCCTCACAACTGACTGGTCTTGCTGTCACACAATCAACCTTCTTAGACTTCACCGCTAAACAAAATCACTATGACGGAATTTGGGCTTGTGCGTCACTACTGCACGTTGCAGAAGATGAACTGCAAACAACCTTTGTTCATTTAAGTCAATTTTTGAAATCATCAGGTCATTTTTATTGCTCGTTTAAACTCGGTGATTTAGAGCGAGAACGAAATGGCCGATTCTTTAGAGACTTAACCCTGTGCAAGCTCCAAGACACCATTGCTGCAACTCAAGTATTAGAAATACAATCCTGGTGGGAAACGGAAGATTTAAGACCGGGTAGAGAACACGAAAAATGGCTAAATGCTATATTAAAGAAGAGTGTTTAAATGCCTTATAACACCTTAACTTTAAAAGAAAATGTTCTCACAACCGGTGGTGATAATCCGCTATTAGAACAACTACTGCACGCCATTAACCATTCCACAGAAATTGATATTGCGGTCTCGTTTATTCAAAGCTCAGGCTTACAATTACTGCTTCCTGCGATAGAAGAAGCCATTGAACGTTCTAAGAATAACGCGACTGATTTGCGCATTAGATTGCTCACTTCAGATTACTTAGGCATTACCGATCCTATTGCACTGCGCTCTTTAATGGCGATCACGTCAAACAACACGCAAGTTAAGATCTTTGAGGCAAAAGAGACTGGCTTTCACATGAAGTCGTTTATATTTGTCAGAACCGATAAAGAGCACACCTTTTATAATGGCAGTGCATTTATCGGCTCAAATAATATAAGCCGTGCGGCCTTAACCAATGCTCATGAATGGTGCCTTCGCTTTGATCATAAAGAACCAAAGCACTCCTTTGAGGCTCAGCAATTTCAGTTAATCAGACATGAATTTCACAAAATCTTTGATCATGACAACTCAACCACTCTTAGTGATGGTTGGATTGATCAATACATTGAAAGAAGGCAGCAGTCTTTACCTTTAAATCTAGTGACTCCAGTTGGCATTGAAGAGGATGAGGTTTACGCGCCTAACTGCGTTCAAATAGAGGCATTAGAGGCGCTTTTGACATCAAGAGCCCAAGGCAATACCCGAGGGCTAGTGGTTTTAGGCACTGGCATGGGCAAAACTTGGCTGTCAGCCTTTGATGCTATGCAGATCAACGCCCGCAGGGTCTTATTTGTCGCTCACAGAGAAGAAATCTTAACTCAGGCCCTAAATACGTATACCAAACTATGGCCCAATCGATCAGCCGGCTATTTTAATCGTACTGAGAAATCAGCAGATAAAGAACTGCTATTTGCATCGGTACAAACACTCGGAAAAGAGCGACATTTACAGCAATTTGCTCGACAACATTTTGATTATATTGTCATTGATGAGTTTCATCATGCCAGCGCAAATACTTATCTCAACATTCTTAATTACTTTGAGCCAACATTCTTATTGGGGCTGACTGCCACGCCAGAGCGTACCGATCAGACCAACATTCTCTCTTTGTGCAATAACAATCTGGTTTTTGAACGTAACCTTGTGCATGGCATCAATGACGGCATACTGGTGCCCTTTCATTACTACGGGATTTGGGACGATACACTCAACTATCAAGCCATTCCGTGGCGCAATGGAAAGTTTGACCCAACCTCACTCGATGCTGAGTTTGCCACCACTAAACGTGCTCATCATATCTTTAAGCATTGGCTTAAACATCAACAAAGCCGAACATTGGCCTTTTGTGTGTCCGTTGCTCACGCAGAGTATATGACGCAACAATTTAACCATTACTTTTCAGCGCAAGGCTTTAAAGCCGTCGCGGTGCATAGCCAATCAAAGATAAGACGTAATGAAGCGTTATCCCTTTTAGATACGGGCGCGATACAGGTCTTATTTTGTGTCGACTTATTTAATGAAGGCACCGACCTGCCGTCAATTGATACTATTTTGATGATCAGACCAACCCAGTCCAATATCATATTCCTACAACAACTTGGGCGAGGACTGAGAACCTCCCCTAATAAGTCTCACGTTGTTGTATTGGATTTTCTTGGTAATCATCGCTCTTTTTTAAAACGCAGTGACCTATTTCAACTGCCAGATTCAGCGTCAAAGAATGCCGTACTTGATCAAGACTCTAGCAGTGAAACGCCAATTAATAACCAGCAAGTTCAAGAAAATCCGGCACAATATTCATCGCCTGTGACACTCGGTAAAGGATGTCATGTCAATATTGCGCCGCAAGTCATCGAATTTTGGCAAGAGCTTAAAAAACGCTTTAAGCATACCGCGATGGATGAATATCAATTACTGGAAGCACACCTCGGCCATAGACCAGCCGCCAGCGAGTTTTTTCATGCTGGATATGAGTTAACTAAAGTCAATAAACAGCATGGCAGTTGGTTCAAATTAGTAGCACATTTTTCCGATGACCCTGCATTAACCGATGTTATTGAAAAATACGATACTTTTTTGTTTAAACACATTCAAATGACGTCCATGACCAAGTGTTTTAAACCCATTTTACTTGAGGCTTTTCTTGAGCTTGATGGTTTTAACCACCCGCCAACTCTTGCTGAGCTTGCGCATAAAAGTTGGCACATATTAAAAACCTATCCGACGTTATTTGCTCACGAACTGTCTGCTAAATATCAGGATATATCACCATCAGAAGCCAGTTGGTTACGCTATTGGAAAATCAATCCGATCAAGGCGCTGACTAATAAAACTAAAAACAGCCCAACATCGGCTTTTTCGATAATAGAGGAGCGTTTCGTTGCCAATATTGAGATTTCAAAACAAGATAGCGCATTGCTGCATCGCTTAGCCAAAGAGCTTTTAGATTATCGACTGGCTAAATACATAAAATCCCATTATTCTGAGCAACCGTAAACGATTAAGATATCTATGCTGCAAATCTCAAATACTGTTGCCCTCGCCGATTGGGAAATTGAAATGACCGCTATTCGCGCGCAAGGTGCGGGTGGACAAAACGTTAATAAAACCTCATCGGCAATTCATTTACGCTTTGATATCAATCGCTCATCGCTACCGGCTGTGTATAAGGAACGTTTACTTGCGTTATCGGACAGTCGCATCACTAGTGATGGGGTAATAGTGATTAAAGCACAAGCGCATCGTACTCAAGACTTGAACAGACAAGATGCGTTAAGCCGTTTACAAGAACTAATAAAAACTGTCACTGTGGTGCAAAAAAGGCGTCGCGCGACTAAGCCAACCAAAGGTTCTCAAAGACGACGTGTAGAAGCGAAAAAAAGGAAGGGGCAAACCAAATCAATGCGAGGCCGAGTTGTTTAGACTCAGCCTAGTTTGTTTTATCTAGCAGTATCTAACTCTAGCGGCGTGGACGAGATGAACGACGCTCTTGAGCTTTTCTTTCTTTAAATGCAGATGCTGCTTTAGCTTGTGAGGCTAAAATAGAATCAACTGTCAATTCCATTGGCTCTTTTGGTTCAATACCATTGGCAAAGGTGCGCATTCTTGGCGGCATCAACTTCTCTTCTTCCGTTGGACGCGGCATGCGCTTAAAGCGCGAAAGATAAAACGCTTCTAATTTTTCTCTTGCCCATTCACTTTTACGTAGGTACTTAACGCTACTAGCAACGGATGGGTTGGTGTTAAAGCAGTTGAAGCGCATTGCAGTATCGAGAATATTCCAGCCATAGTGATCCACTAACTCTTGAACCATATCTTCCAGTTTTAAGCCGTGTAGTGGGTTGTTTTGTAGTTCTTCTCTGTTAATGCTCATTTGCGTTCACTGTCTTTGTTTTAAGGAAATCTATTTGGAGTCGAGTATAGCAACGAGTGCGGCTAAGAGGTAAGAAAAATCGAAGAGCTTGGCTGTTATGTTGCGTTATTTATCTTAGTTTGATTACATTGTTTGAGTACAACGTCTCTGAATGTTCCGATCCAATATGCAACAACCACCCACTAAACTTGATAATTTGATTTATTTCCAATATCAAAGTGCAAAGGCATCCGCCATTTAGCAGCGCTAAGTACCACAAAAATCACACCACTGATTGCGACTAAAAGACCAAATAAAGTGGGCTCTTCCATCCACAGTGCTAGTACTGAGACCACCAGCAATAAAGGTAAAAAATTCAGGGCTTTTATTTTGAAGCAATAAGACTCTTTTAAAGCAATACCGGTAAATGTGACGAACAAAAAACCGATGTACAGCCATTCTCTGCTCGGAAACAAAATAAACAATAACAAGCCTAACCAAGTTGGCCAGGTGATCATCATGCGGGCTTTTTTATCATAGACATGAATGTTTGCCGCGCTCAGTACCGCGGCAATGGCCACAAGATGAAAACTAAAATTCCTTATTATTGGAGAAACATTTATCTCAAATAATGGCAATAGATGTATAACGGATAGCAACAATAAGGCGAGTGAAAACAATGTAATACCAAAACGATACGCCACAACACTCAACTTATCTAATCCATCTAATTGTTCTTTATGCTCTGGGTTCGCCATCCGTTTATTCTGTAGATAGGGATTCTGTACTCAAAAAGATAGACCCCGTTAAGGTATTCACAGTCGCTATAGATACGCTATTGGGATCTGACTCACGTTTAAACTGATATTTGAACTCTTCAACCTGCGCAAACATAGGAAGATCTAAACGTTCAATCAATTCATAACCATCCGTTTTATAAGCATCACTTTTAACCACAATATCATGGGCGACTTTCTGACGACCTTTTCGACTAAATCGCGGCTCTGCTGAGGCATCCGTTGGATAGGACTGACCGTTAAATTGCAATAGACGCATAGAGTTACCACTGCCAACGACAATATTGATCCAGCCATCGCGATTAATATGGGTCATTAAGATGGGAAATTTAACCGCTTTCGTTGTTGCCATTAATTGCTGGGATGAATTAAACAAAAAAGCGCTACAGCCATCAATGTCACAAAAATAAGGGTCTTGCATGAGCACCATCAACTCATCCTCTGTATCACCATTAAGATCCACATAAGCATGAGTGAAAGCTGCGTCACTATCCCCTAGCCCCTCTGGTGACAAGATTTTCTCTAATACTAACTTTTGAATGGATGTTTGTGCATCAGGTACTATTGACACTGAACTCTCTGTCGTCGATTCACAGCCAGAGAGCAACATTAAGGATAAAAAACTGCCTAAGTACTTTGTAACCGTTGAACGGTGATTTTTTACGTGCATATAAAGGTTCCTCCTATAACAAAACTAGGACAAACCTTTACATTATTCAATGAGATAACTTAGATCTATATCGCTTAAACAAACAAAATTTTCAATCACATAACTTTGCTCTGTGCTTGTTTATATCGGCTGCACGTAGTAATAAATCGCCAAGAAATGGCAGGCTGCACCCGCTAATACGAAGCAGTGCCAAATCGCGTGATTAAATGGAATACGTTTCCCAACATAAAAAATGATACCTAATGAATACACCACCCCACCCACAGCTAATAGCACTAAGCCGCCCGGATCTAAAGTCATGGAGAGTTGATAAACCATAACCAATGACAGCCAGCCCATGACCGTATAACTAATAAGAGAAAAGCGTTTAAAACGGTACACAAAAGCAACTTTCATTATGATGCCGAGCAATGCAATAGACCAAATCACAATCATCAGTCCAATCGCAAGTGGCGTTCGCAGGCTAACTAGCAGGAACGGCGTATAACTACCGGCGATAAGTAAGTAAATAGCGCTATGATCAAAGGTTTTTAATAAGCGTTTAGTCTTAGGGTTTGGCACCGCATGATAAAGCGTCGAAGCTAAAAACAGTATAATCATACTACTGCCATAGATAGCCATACTGGTAATCGTCATAGTATCTGCTTGGTTTAACAGCGCTTTTTGCAATAATAAAACCAACGCAACAATACCAAATAGCATCCCCACACCATGGGTTACAGAATTGGCAATCTCTTCATTCTTGCTGTATTCAGGGGCTGTCGACATCAACATTACTTACTTTAGTGAACGTAATATTGAGTATGTCATGTTTTAGCGTACAACTGTACGCTTAAATTAGGTTAATACTAAAATTAGTGGATGGCCTAGATATGCGACTTAAATATGCGCCCCTCTGAATACAATCAGAACCTAAACCTTTGTTTGCATATCAGGTGAATTCAGATGGTTAGTCTATTATTTAGCAAGATTGATTAAATACATGGAATACAACGACATGAAGAAACCTATTGTAATCGCAGCCGTTATTGTCCTTGCTGGATTTTTTATTTGGAATAACAATACCGCACTAGCAAAAGTCTGCTCATCGGTCAGCGCAGTTCAACATCAATTCCCAGTTAAATGCAGCAAAGCAAGAGCATTAAGTGTGTTTGAGTAAAGGCACCCTAGAAGAATGTCACACTAAACTGTAGTGCTGAATTTAAATTGAAAATGCCCCTTTATTGGGGCATTTTTATTGGATCATATTACTGATATTTAAACGACTAGATCAGTGCATGTCTTGCTTTGGCTGATATCCACTCAGAAATCACTACTGTCACCAATATAGAGCAAAAAATAACAGTCACTTGTGGCCATGCCAATATTGCCATCGACTCTTGTAGCTTCAAGCCAATTCCTCCCGCGCCTACTAATCCCAGCACTGTCGATTCACGGATATTGATATCCCAACGAAATAAACTCGTGCCGATGAAGCTTGGTAGCACCTGCGGCATCACACCATAATCAAGCACTTGCAAAGGTGAAGCGCCTGTTGCGCGAATCGCCGATACTTGAGTTTTATTGACCTCTTCAATTGCTTCGTACATGAGCTTAGAAATAAAGCCAATAGAACGAAGCGCAATCGCAATAATGCCCGCAAGTAAACCTGGACCTAATACCGCAACCAGTAACAAAGCCCAGATTAATGAATTTATAGAACGACTTGCTGCAATAATAAACAAAGCCACTGGCCTGACAAATACTACACTTGGCGTAGTGTTATTGGCCGCTAAAAATGCCACAGGAAACGCTAAAACAATGCCTAACAGCGTACCTAATGTTGCAATGTTTAACGTATCCCATAATGGTTGCCATAACTGTTCTAAGTAACTCCAGCGAGGTGGCCACATACGCGAGCCAATATCAGCCATCTGATTAGGCGCATCGGTCACAAAATACCAAATGGTATCTTCATTCATTACTTGCCAAGTAAAGACAACCAATGCAACAAAGGCCAACCACATTGCCCAGTGAGTAAGGGTCTGTTTTTCATCATATTTACGCCAAACAGAAGGCAAAGAATCTAAGTTGTTCATAACACTGTACCTTACTGCACTTTTTTACGAATGATGGTAGAGGTGTACTCACATACCATAACAATAGCGATAATGATCAGAAGAATGGCGGCGGCGGCGCTGTATTCATAGCGATCCATAGCTGTATTCAAGGTTCCGCCAATTCCGCCCGCACCCACAATGCCAATCACCGCAGATTCACGAAAGTTGATGTCTAAACGGTACATAGACAAACCGATAAAACGAGGCATAACTTGCGCTTGTACCGCATAGTTCACTTGCTGAAACCAACTCGCACCAGTTGCCTTAATGGCAGTCAGAGAGGCAGGATTGATACCTTCAATTTCATCAGCAAACAGTTTTGCCAGAAAGCCAATCGTGGCAAAGGTTAATGTGACAAAACCTGCAAACGTACCAAAACCAAACAGCGCCACACATAAAATAGCGATGATGATTTCTTGGAAGCTTCTCGCCACAGCAATAAAGCCGCGACAAAACAGATAAATAGGCTTTGGTGCTAGGTTTTTCGCCGCGCCCAAACCAAAAGGAATGGATAACAATACCCCCGCAACCGTCGAGGTCAGGGTCATGGTTAAACTTTCCACTAACCCTTTAGAAATATTGTCCCAACGACCCGCAAAATCAGGATTAAAGAAAGCGACAATGAAACGCCATCCGCGCTCACTTCCTTCATAAATACGAGTCCAGTTAATTTCGACAGATTGCGTTGCAAGATAAAGATACAAGACCACTGAAACTGTGATTCCCCAACGCAGCCATTGACTGGAAATTAGCGGTGGCTTCTTCCACGTTGTTGCATACTGCTTGCTCATGCCAACGCCTCGGTAAACTGAACAAGCTCTGCTTCAGCGTCAGTTTGGTGTTCACTAGGAAGATTCCAATCTTCTTGACCATAGATACTGGTTAATGCTTGCTCATTAAGTTCGCTTGGCTTGCCATCAAACACCACTTCACCCGCTTTGAGACCGACAATGCGTTGTACGAATTTTTTAGCCAGTTCGACATCATGAATGTTAATAATCGCGGGCAGTTGGCGCTCTTCACAGATTTCACTGATCAACCGCATGATTTGACGCGCAGTGCGAGGATCCAGTGCTGCCGTTGGCTCATCAATTAACAGCAATTTTGGTTTTTGTGCCAGTGCTCGAGCGATACCAACACGTTGTCTCTGACCACCAGAAAGCGCATCCGCTCTTTTATTCGCATGCTCTAGTAATCCTACTCGGTCTAAAAGCGCATAAGCGGCTTGCACATCTTCTGCTGGATAACGACGAGTAAAACTGCGCCAAAAACCCACGTAACCTAAGCGTCCAGATAATACGTTTTCCATCACTGTTAAACGTTCAATCAGTGCATATTCTTGGAAGATCATGCCAATCTCACGGCGAGCTTGGCGTAAATTAAATTTGGATAGTTTTACCAGATCGTTATCAGAAAAGATGACCTGCCCTTTAGTTGGTTCAGTCAGGCGATTAATACAGCGAATCAAAGTCGATTTACCCGCGCCAGACGGACCGATCAAACCAACCACTTCACCAGGTTCAACGGTAAAACTGACATCGGTAAGTGCTTTATCCGACGCTGAATAATGCTTGGTTAAGCCCTTTAGAATGAGAGTAGACATAATTTCCATTTCGAGATGATTAAGATTGAGAAAATTGAACATGAAGTAAGTAGAGCAATAATGAGCCCTACCTACCCCAATACTCTTACCACAACCACTGCCACTAACCGCGATACAGTGGCTTTAAGCCGTATTAACTACAGGTGTAAGAGACGTTATTTGCAGTATCGATAGTGCGAATCACTTCCCAATGCTCTTGATAAGTAATTGGGATAAATTGCGCTTCACCGTTACGACCAAATTCCTGCTCAAGCTTTGTGCCTTTCCAATCGAAACTGAAGAAAGCTTGCTGAATTTTTTCTTGTAATTCAGGTGCAAGGTTATGCGCTGTGCCGTAAGAGGTAGTTGGGAATGTTTGAGACTTATAGATAGACGTAATTTGCTCAGGTTTTACCACATCACGAGAGTACATACGGTTAAGTACAGAGTTGGCAATGGCTGCTGCATCATAATCTTGATGAGCAACACCTAAGATTGAATTGTCATGTGCGCCAGAAAAAGCAGGAGTAAAGTGGGTTTCAGGCTTCAGGCCGTATTCCGCGGCAAGGATAGCCGAAGGTGCTTTAAAGCCAGAATTTGACGTTTGAGAGGTAAAGGCTAGGTTTTTGCCTTTAAGATCTTCAACTGAATTAATGCCTGATTTAGGGTGAGTAATGATCTCCATTTCATAACCAAAAGAGCCATCTTCACCCGCCATCATAGTGAACGGTGCAAAACCGGCACAGTTTACCGCTAGAGGCGTAGAGCCAGTGTTAAAACCTGCAATATGCAAACGGCCTGAGCGCATTGCTTCAATTTGCGCTGCATTATTTTGTACAGGGAAGAAACGAACATTCTTGCCTGTGGTGCTTTCTAGGTGTGCAAGAAACTCACTCCATACATCAGCGTATACCGCAGGGTCTTCTACTGGAGTATAAGCAAAGATAAGTGTTGATGGGTTAGCCCATTCAGCTTGATTCTGAGGAACGTCAGCAACTAGGTTGCCACTACGGTCTTGATAACGTGAGTCCATTGCTGAAACGGCTGCAGAGAACATTAGTGCAGTCGCGACTGCAGTCTTAACTAACTTCATTGTTGTTTCCTAAACGGTGATTAAGTTCGGGAGTTAAGTTAGTCGAGATACATGACAGTTAAGTTTAAAGTTTATGAATAAATTATGTACACCAAAAATATAACAGCACAAACATTAACCCTTTATTAACAAATAGTTACAGATACATTGCACGATTCATAAGCATAAAAGATGAAAATGGTTATTATTAATAACTGCATAGAATAGATTTAATTACTGACTATCGTTAGCATAAGCGTGACGGGTCAATCTGGCTAGTTTGTCGCATCAAATATAGTGGTTATTAAAAATAATAATGAATAAACTTTGCCAATTTATGTTAGGCCAACATCATGATCATAACCAAAGAACCATCGAACAAATATGGCATCTTGATGATTATTGGTTGCAATACGAACGCGAATATATGTATTGGCTGTTCCCTATCGACACTCCCAGTCAGTGCCATCCTGAATTTCCACTCGCCTGCCAAGTAACTCGTGATTACTTCATATCTTGTCGGGCTCTTCGACAAGCACAACTTAAATCTTTAATCATAATGCTGGATTTTTATGAACTGCATTACACTGGTGATGACATCATACCCAAAGTACGGTTTAACCAAGAGAAACACAGCTGGTTAACAAAAAATGATCATAACCATCGCCGTATAACTCGAATAATTCGAAGCCTTGCTCTATTAGGACAAATGGAAGTGAGTGTGCTTTTTCAAGATGCCATGCTTAAAGCAGCCATTGAATATGGTGATATCTGTGACACAACTCTCAATCATTGGCGCAATGCTAATCGTTTTGAATAGTGACAAGCATAAGACTTCGATAATCCCTACCCCTCAATATTAATGTGATTTATTGCCCTGCCAGATAGGCTTATATCTGGCAAACCCCAACATGCCATTTTATGCCAATCGAAGTAATTAACTGATCATTCTAGCTGGTTAAATAGCTCAAATTTTGACAATACCGATGCCATAACAAAGCTCAACCTAGATTCAATATGACTTTATTCAATCTCTATGATTTTTAAGACTTTTTCCTTTCAAAAATAGAGAGTTATTTTGCATATTTACATTTTGAGTAATCATCAAAAAGCAGTTACTTTTTCCCGCTAAAATAAAAAATATTAGGGTAATCACATGTTTAAAAATTTCTTTGCTAGCCTGTCTAAGGTTGGTAAAGCATTAATGCTACCAATAGCATCAATGCCAGCCGCCGGTATCTTATTGGGTATCGGTTCCGCCAACTTTGCTTTTATTCCACCTATCGTGTCACAACTAATGGCCGAAGCCGGGGGCGCTGTATTTAGCAACCTGCCTTTAATCTTTGCCTTAGGCGTTGCCATTTCTTTTACCGATAACGACGGCGTGGGGGCTGTCGCTGCTGGTATTGGTTATTATGTCCTGATCGCTACATTAAAAGTAATGGCAGGCGTACTTGGCGTTGATCACATCGATATGGGGGTACTCGGTGGTATTATTTCTGGTGCTGTGGGCGCATACATGTTCAATCGCTTCTACACCATCAAGATGCCAGCCTATCTTGGCTTCTTTGCCGGTAAACGATTTGTGCCTATTGTGACTTCATTTGCAATGTTGCTATTAGGTATTGCGTTGGCATTCATCTGGCAACCTATTGGCCTAGGCATTGATGCGTTTGGTCATTGGGCTACAGAGCAAAATCCAGCCATGGCTTTCTGGGCTTACGGGACCGCTGAACGCGCCCTCATACCTTTTGGTTTGCATCACGTTATTAATGTCATCATTCAGCTGCAAGCGGGTGACTTTACTAATGCCGCAGGACAAGTATTCCACGGTGAAATCCCGCGCTTCTTTGCCGGCGATCCTAACTCTGGCAATCTTGCAGGCGGTTACCTATTTAAAATGTTCGGTCTTCCGGCAGCTGCCATCGCTATTGGTCGCGCCGCTAAACCTGAAAATCGCGTTAAAGTAATGGGGATTATGATCTCAGCGGCGCTGACATCATTTCTTACCGGGATCACCGAACCTATTGAGTTCGCGTTCTTGTTTATCTCCCCTGCGCTGTATGTACTGCACGCGATTATGGCAGGCCTTGCCTATCCATTATGCATCATCTTAGGGGTCAAACACGGCTATAGCTTTAGCGCGGGTTTAATTGATTACTTAACCTTCTACGGAATATCCACTAAAGGTTGGATGATCATCCCGCTTGGTTTGGGTTACGCTGCCGTTTATTACGCTGTATTTACCGCCTTTATCAAAGGCTTTGATCTTAAAACGCCGGGTAGAGAAGACGCCGAAACAAAATCACAACCTGTTCTTGAAGGTGATGATTTTACTAAAGCATTGGTGGAAGCGTTTGGCGGTAAACAAAATATCGTATCCGCGGATGCCTGTATTACTCGCTTACGAATGCAAGTTAAAGATCAGCAACTGGTTAACGATGCGCAACTCAAAAGCCTAGGCGCTGCGGGAGTGGTTCGCGTTGGTACTGGAGTCCAAGCCATCTTTGGTGGCAATAGTGATGTTTATAAGACGCAGATGCTAAAACACATGAACAACAACTAAGTTTATTGGTTAATTTATACTAATGACATTGTGCAGTGGCTTTCTTTATGAAAGCCACTTTTTTCCCCGCTCACTTTCCCACTATCTACTCTTGTTTGAAGCCACTTCCCTAGAAAAATGCTTACTTTGATCACTATTTCACTTTAAATGTTAATTAATTGCACATCACCTTATTTCTTATCTTTGCCTTAGCGGTATTTATTTGTATCATCCATAAATAGACACCATGGAACTAAGAGCAGGATGCTCATGAAACTGATGCCAAAACATAGACTTAACGTTAACAACAATCCCTTCCAGCCTCGACTTCTGGTTACATTAGCCTGCACGTTAGGTTTCACCTTATCCGCTAATGCCGCAACGCCCGTCGGAATGAAATACACCATTAGCCGCGCAGAAAATGCCAACAACACCAAAAACAATATGGTTCTGCCCTATGTATTCTCTTCTGAAACCATGGGCTTTAACATGGGGGTTGGCGGAGTTGTACAAGGTGTTGGGCAAGAACAACTGGTAATAGGTGCTACCGGTTGGGCAGGTGAAGAAAGTTATGGCGTGTCGGCAGGAATTTGGAACTATCGTCCTTGGTTCGCCCAGCGCGCGTTTATCTCCGTGGCAGGAATGTACGCTTACTTTCCTGAACAAAGAGCTTATACCAATGGCAATGTTTCTTTGCCAAACGACAGCCCAAGATGGGGAAGTTCAGGCTCTAGTCCTGATGACTATATCCAAGGTGATGGGTTTTCAAACTGGTTAGACTTTAAAGTTGAATATGTACTGCCTATGGGGTCGGCTAAAACAGACGCTACCGTACACTACCACCTAAGAAACGGCCTATTGGTTGATGGCCCGCGTAACACGTATTGGAACCCACTTGAAACCGGTTCGACCATCTTGTTACTTCGTCAGTTTAACCGTTATCAATCCTATGAAGACGCCACTGGTCATGAACGCGCAGGCGACATGAGCGCTTTTGAGCTTGGTATTCAATACGACAATACTGACTTTGCCCCCAACCCTTCTATGGGTAGCAGACAATACATTGGCTATTCCTATGAAGGTACCATCATTTCGCCAGATAGCTCATGGGATTTTGTTGAGTTAGATATGAGTAAATATCTCTCTATTGGGGAAAGCTCATGGGCGTCACAGCGCATCTTTGCTTTTAACTTTTGGACAGGTTACTCCCCTTCTTGGACCCTCTCACAAGGCAATGACAGCAGTGTAGCCGAAAATGCACCGCCTTATAACGAGGGCGCAACACTGGGCGGCACGTACCGAATGCGCGGATACAACTCCAATCGCTTTCACGATAAAGCCAGTTTGTACGCCACTACCGAATACCGCTACACCTTACGTTATAACCCAATAAAAGATGTCTCTTGGTTACGCTTTCTTAATATTGACTGGTTTCAGTTAGTCGCTTTTGCAGAAGCTGGACAAGTCGCGCCAAGCTATGATTTGGGGGATTTAACAACAGACATGAAACTTGACGCTGGTGTGGCAGTTCGCGCGCTAGCGGCAGGTTTGGTGGTGCGATTTGATTACGCAGTATCAGATGAAGGCAGCTATATGTGGTTTATGGTGAATCAGCCGTTCTAGGTATTCTAGGTATTCTGTTGGTCAAAACGCAGCCAAGTGACCACCAGCATGGGTAATAAGTACAATAAAGTTGAGATCATATCCAGATAAGTATGGTACTGCTGATGATGCATCAATTGCAGGTAAGCAAATAAAGAACTTACCGCAATCCACTTAGCAAGCCATGGGCTTTTTATCACTATATGAACGACCAGTGCTAAGGCAATGGCGCTGTGGGTACTGTAATCTGCGCCAAAACTAGGCCAGATTGATAGCCATTCATCCATCGCCATTGAGATATACACAATCGCAATGCAAATCACCATTGCCTTCATGCTGGATTGACGGCGGGATGCGGGAGACAGGTATAATAACCACACACTGCATACAATCAGTAATGGTGTGTAAAGGTCGGCAATAAAGGCCCATTGCTCAAACGTCATGATGATTGCGATACCTCATTACAATATGACCTTCATCTGCTGCCCTTATGCTTACCTTAACCTGTACTTAATCGCGCTAATTTAACAGTTCCAATTTTATTATTTTGGTTCTATCGAATGTGACACGGTAACGCGCCGTTCTTTCTTTTACGCCGCTTGGCTCATTTTTTTTCTCGTGTATTTTTATCTCGATTCTACCGCGTCGAGAAATACTGACTTTACGAGATTTATTGGAACTGGCATAAACGTACATATCACGATTTTCACTGGGGAAGCAGCGCATAATTGCCCCAAGATCAATGGTGGTATTGGTTTTGATTTTCTTAAAACCGTTATATTCAAAGTTTTTAAGACTGACTATTTCCTTAAAGAACAATGAGATACTTTCTCTATTGGCAATGGCTACTTTAGAGTTAGGCTGAGAGTTAAACCAGGTTTCTCCTGTGCCTAAATCGGTTTTTTTATCGGGCATATTAAAGGCCGATACCACACGCGGCTTTTTGCGGATGATCTTGTCAAACACCCAAGATTTAATGCGTTCTTTAAATACATCTCTGACCACATACAGCGCGGCAATCGCCATCACAAACAGTAAATCAGTATCTAAACCCATTAAGCGGAACTGAAAAATCACCACACTAAAACCGAGCATGATAAGACCGGTCGCAATCGCCAGTGATAGATAACGCTCTTTTTCCCCTACTCGCTTACTGGTGCTGTGTATGCGTAGTGGAAGTTCCAGCAGTTTCTTTTGTAGATCAGTTTGGTTAAATACTCGAGTTAATTTCTCTTGGTCTTCCGCTTCAATGCTTTTGACTGAATAGATGCTTTCGTACATTTGAGTAATGCGGTATTCGTCCTCAGCCATGGATAATTGTGACAGATAATCTCGGGCAACCGTTGCGCCTTTGATGTTCTGCACATAAGCGGTTTGACGAAGAAGGTATTGCTCAAATTCATAAGAGAGAATGGCATCCACTTTACGAAAACGTTCAAACTTTTGGTCGTCTTCTAAAGAAAATCGGCGAAATGAAGACAAGATATTAGAATGCCCTTTGGCCTTCTCTATGATCTCTTCTACCGCTTGCTCTTCTTTTTGTTGCGTGGTTTTAAAGGAGCGAATTTCGTTGATGAATAGATAAGCGAACAAGCTAATAGAAGTCTTATAGGACTCATAAGGAAGCTGCTCTTTTTCGAGTATCTTGATGTATAGCAACATCAAACTGATACTTTTACCTTTATGGAAGCGTCGTGTTTGGGTAAATGAACTATCGAAGAAATCTCCAGCCGAAAAGGTGTCACCAAGATCAATACTGCTTGGTATTACAAACTCTACCTTAGTTTCCGATTGTGAAGCGGCGGAGAGTGTTTGTTGCAATTCAATACTCTTTTTTGCCGTGATCTTCAGATCTAACATTGATTCAAACCATCCTGGATATTTTTACTAAAATTTTGACTACGTTACACTGTATTGTAACATTGTTTCGAACACAAAGCGCATGCCAAAATGGAAGTTGCTTGTATTTAAAATCGTAATAAAAATATCCATTTACTGGCTACTTGATCCAAAACCACCACACAATCAATCCAATCAATATCAGTCCAATCGCATTAACCATTGTCGGTACCTCGCTGAGATTTAGGAGAGAATAATCGCAATCGATTAGCATTACTGACAACCGTAATCGAGGAAAGAGACATAGCGACTCCCGCAACAATGGGACTTAATAATACCCCCATAAATGGATACAAAATGCCGGCTGCAATTGGAATGCCAAGAGAGTTGTACACAAATGCTCCCCACAAGTTTTGCTTAATGTTTCGTATGGTCGCTTTACTGATTTCAATCACTTGAGAGACACCAAACAGTGAACCGTTCATTAACGTAATATCAGCACTTTCAATCGCCACATCCGTGCCGTGCCCGATAGCAAAACCTACTTGTGACTGCGCCAGCGCCGGAGCATCATTGATCCCATCACCGACCATTGCCACCACATGCCCTTGCTCTTGAAAATGCGTCACCCAGTTTAATTTATCCTCTGGCAATAATTCGGCGTGATATTCATCAACTCCAACCTGTTGCGCCACTGATTGGGCGGTTTGAACATTATCACCCGTTAACATGACCACCTTAATACCCAGTGATCTTAACGCTGCGATGGCCGCAGGAGACTCTGTTTTTATAGGATCGGCAATCGATAGTAAGGTGATGATTTTTTTATCTACCGCCAAATAGATCACGCTGTGAGATTGCTGTAGCCATTGGTTTGCTGTTTCGCTACACCCTTGCACATCAATGCCTTGCTGCTGCATTAACCGTTTATTACCCAGTAACATACTATGGCCTGCAACTGTTGCACTCACGCCAAGGCCATTGAGTGATTGAAAATCAACGGCTTTAAGTTTGGTCGATGAAGAGTGATGAACTTGGCAATATTGCATAATCGCCGAGGCTAAAGGGTGAGTTGAACCACTCTCTAATGCCAATAAATACTCTAAAACTTGGCTATCATGGTGCAGATGCTCAATATTCACAACACTCGGTTTACCCTCGGTAATCGTGCCTGTTTTATCCAGTATCACCACATCAATTGCACTGGCTTTTTGTAGTGCATCACCATTGCGAATTAAACCACCAAACTCAGCCGCTTTGCCAATGCCAATCATGGTCGAAATTGGCGTTGCAAGCCCTAACGCACAAGGGCAAGCAATGATGAGCACCGAGGTTGCCGTGATTAACATATTGATGACCGTCGGCGCAGGCCCAAAGTTGTACCACATTAATGCCGTCACTATGGACAGTATCATCACCGTAGGAACAAATACCCCTGAGACCTTATCGGCTAAACGGCTGATAGCAGGTTTAGAGTTTTGTGCGTTTTGTACCATGTTGATAATGTGTGCTAACTGAGTATCGCGCCCAACTTTTGTCGCTCGGATAACCAAGCTTCTATCGCCATTTATCGTACCTGCCGATACGCTATCGCCTTCTTTTTTAAAGGCAGGTATAGGCTCTCCAGTTAGCATAGATTCATCAATTAAAGACTCACCATCCATGATCTCACCATCTACAGGAACCCTTTCCCCTGCGCGAATTAACAGCCGATCGTCTACCACCACCTGTTCAATGGCTACCGTTAAAGTCTCTTCACCTTGCAGTAATACCGCCGTTTTGGTGCGCAAATCCAGCAGTCGTTTAATGGCTTGTGATGTGCGACCTCGCGCTTTAAGCTCAAGCGCTTGACCAAGATTGATCAGACCAATGATCATTGCCGATGCTTCAAAATACAGATGCAGAGCTGTGTCGGGCAACAACCATGGCGCAATCACAACCACCATCGAATACAACCATGCCGAGCCTGTACCTAGCGCAATCAGAGTGTCCATATTGGCATTGCGATTTTTAAACGCTTTGCTTGCGCCAATAAAATAATGACGACCACTAAACCAAAGCACTGCCAACGTCAGTAAACCAACCACCAGCCACAACAGCTGTTGCAAATGATTACTCACGCTCATCGACCCACCGAGCAGGCCATAAACCATTAACGGAACACCTAACCCCAAGCCAACCACGGTGTGTTTGATTTTGTCGTGATACTCTTGTTGTTCAGCTTGCTGTCGTTGTTGTTCTGCTGCCGTTTCATCAAGGATAATCGATGCGCCGTAACCAGCACTTTGTATGATTTTGATGATATGTTCAGCCGATAACTCGGTATAGAGACTGGCGGTACGATTGGCAAAATTAATATTGACGGTTTTGACACCCAGCTGGGAGCCCAATGCTTTTTCAATATTGGCAACGCAACCGGCGCAGGTGACACCTTTAAGTTGCAAAGAAAGCTGATTCATTTTGCGCTGTCCTGTGTCCATGATTCAATTAAACAACAGATAGAATGGCCGGTCGGCTCACTGTCGGGTAAATCATCCCAGTCATTAAATGTGCGCTTTAACATCGTAACGTGATGCTGCAATCGTTGTATTTGGGCTTCCGTTTCAGTGATTTTATCCGTCATCATCTGTCTCACTTTAGGGCAAGGAGACTGCCCGTCTTCAGCGGACGCCAAAATATCCTCGACTTCTTTGAGACTAAAACCTAATTCTCTTGCTTGATGAATAAACGTGAGCCGCTGCAAAGCACTAAAATCGTATTCTTTATAGCCATTGTCTGGATTTCGCGTGGCCGTAATTAAACCGCGCTTGGTATAATACCGAACCGTATCTGCTGATACATTGGCCGACTTTGCCAGTTTAGAGGTCATCATAATCGCCATTTCCCAATTCGTTTTCAGATGATATAACCTTAGTCTAAAACCTAGGAGTAACACATAGGTCAAGCTCGAATTATGAAAAATACGCGATAACCAAGATCCCGACCAACATCAGTCCAACCCACTTCAATAAAATGCCTAAAGAGCGAGTCCCGCCCACTGGTGGCTTATTGCAACATCCCATCGTTTTTTCCCTTTATTTATTACCTTAATCACAGTGTAAAAGGTGTGTGCATGACCTAGGTCAAAGCATTTAATGGGCGTGTTTACGGTTATTTAACTTGCGTCACTAAATAGCGTTCGAGGCTTGACCCTAAAAGAAATGTTGAGCTATAAACATTGAAGTTATAAAGATGGAAGTTATAAACATTAAAGTTATAAACAAGGCACACCACTTATAGGCACGATGATGAAACAAGCAGCGCACAACACTTTATTTATCATCACCTTGATACTGACTGTCTTTATTTCAGTGGCTCTATCATCTGCGCCTAATCACGATTTATCATCCGATAATGCCAACACCATGACAGCATCAAGTCGTATCCATAAGGCAAACAACCTTGATTGTACGAATGTAGAATCCATCGCAAATTGCCCTCATTATTCATCCCCTTGTACCGACTCATGCTGTGGGCAATTTTGTGGTCACCTCGCCGCGATGCTCAGCAATTCCGATAACAACTCAACTGTCCATTTTTCACACTATCGCATCCATTTTGATGCTGACAATGTCCTCGGCCCTTATAAACAAAATGTCCTCCGCCCTCCCATTAGTTAAGCACTACCCACACACAATTGAAGTTTACTTAACTATTGAGATTCTATTTAGATTGCTAAGTCCTATGCTTAGCAAAGGAGCACATAATGACTACATTGAACAAAACACTGCTTATCGCATCACTGTTTTTTAGCGGATTAAGCTATGTCAACTTAAGCTATGCCAACACCAACATTGAACTGTACAAGTCACCCAGTTGTGGTTGTTGCACGCAATGGGCAAATATCATGCAAGACAAAGGTTATCAGGTGGATGTTCAGCCGCAAAAAGACTGGTCAAATGTTAGGAGCAGCTTTGGCTTAACACCTCAATTGCAATCCTGTCATAGTGCGATTGTTGATGGTTACTTAATTGAAGGACATGTTCCTGAACAGGACATTGCTCGTCTATTAAAAGAGCGTCCACAGGGGATTAAAGGGTTGGCAGTACCTGGCATGCCAATGCACTCTCCCGGTATGGCAAAAGAGGGTCAAAAATACCATGGGTTTGATGTGATTGCTTTTTATGATGACGGTACAACCCAAGTGTACCATTCTTATTCTAATTCCCATCACAACCAATAACTGAACGATTCAAATCAATATGACAAAGGTCATTGTAGAGTGATTATCTACAATGACCTTATTGTTGATTACGATTTATAAAGGCAGTTTACAGTGACTGCTTATAACCAAGCATGTAGTTTAGCTTGCTGGTTTTACGGGTCATTTTGTTGAATTCTTTTTCATCAAATCCTGCATATTGTCCCATCTGCTTTGCGGTTAAACCTGAACCACCTAAGTTGTCGGTA
Source organism: Vibrio sp. UCD-FRSSP16_30 (assembly GCF_001676025.1). Classification (GTDB taxonomy): domain Bacteria; phylum Pseudomonadota; class Gammaproteobacteria; order Enterobacterales; family Vibrionaceae; genus Vibrio. The sequence continues at coordinate 231,825 of NZ_LZFW01000001.1, read as the reverse complement.
TCCAAAGCTAAAATCACATCTGCCGCCTCTTTCACCGCTTGCATGTAACCCTTCTCTGTCGTTAGGTCAAAACGATTCAAATCAAATACAGGCTTTAGCTCTTTTGCCCAGTAAAATTCCAAAAATGGTACCGGTTGCTTAGGCTTATCCCAACTTACATCACGCGAGTAATACATCAAAGCGCGGTAAGGATCGTTAGCAAAATTATGAATACCCATTTGCTGTGGCAGTTGCTCATGGGAGATCTTTTTATTGTTTAAATCATACAGCCAAGCGTTCTTGTCAGACTCTAACGCCGTCCAAAACTGATCCATATTCGCCAAGTCTCGGTAGTCTTTATCCACCACAACATGCACTTTAAAATCACTACCACCGCCAGACATATGCCAGAACGTATTAAAAGTATGGTGACCATCGGTTAGATAAAACTGATTATTTGGCGCAAGCACTATGGTTTTCATGTCTTTGCGTTTCTCACCAATACCTTGCTCACAGGTAAATGATGTCGGATTGGCTGGCAGTGAGTTTTGATCAAAGCTGACTAAGCCTTTTTGACCATTCGCTTCGCAAATTTCATCGAATTGCTTTTCAATATCGTGCTGGTAACGACCTAGTTTGTAATACACTTGATCATAACCTACTGACGGCTGTGTTGGTTTAAGATCAGATAAGGTAACTTGAAATACATCACCTTGTTTTACATTAGAGATATCTTGTGCCAAAACCGAAGATGCGCAGATTACCGTTGAGAGCGCGATAAGACACTTATTCAAACAATTCATTTTAAACCTTTATTATTAAACACTTAGGAAGCATCATTTTGAATATCCATCTTGATGCTTTGCTTGTAGATACAATAAAAACAAAGCATGAAACTGGGATTACAGATAAATGTCATTTGTGAGAATTAGCCAGTTTAGGTAATAAAATGGAAGAAGTGTTATCACCAGCAAGCTTGTGCTAACTTAACTGACTCAACAACTTAGTCAGGGTTAACCGCTTGGCGTTGCTGCTGGTTATCGTTGTGACTGCTTGGCGAAATATCACAAAGTGCGTCAAATTATCGTGGGAATGAATGTGCAAATTTTACTTTTAACGACTCTGGCAATGATGGCCTTTGCTGCCAATTCTTTATTTTCTCGGCTGGCTTTAGTTGATGGCGCGGTTTCAGCGCAAGTATTTACCTTGGTGCGTATCTTGTCTGGGGCAATAACCCTGAGCCTAATATTATTATTGACCAGTGGCGTAAAAGGTTTTCGCAAACAGTGGCGATTAGGGATCTACTCTGGTGTTTGTTTGTTTAGTTACGCACTGCTTTTTTCTGTTGCTTATACCCAACTCACCACCGGCACTGGCGCATTGATTTTATTTGGCGCAGTTCAGTTCTCTTTATTGGGCGCGCATCTATTACAAGGTCAGCGCATTCGCGGCATTGAAATGCTCGGCATTGCGCTATCGTTTATCGGCTTTATCTATTTAGTGAATCCGTCATCGAACCAGTTTGATTTCTGGCCTATCATCTGTATGTTAATTGCGGGGCTAAGTTGGGCTGGCTTCACCTTACTCGGTAAACGCTCAGACGGCGCACTTGGCGCAACAACCAAAGGCTTTATCATCGCCTCTGTTCTTTCTTTAGGCTTATTACCTTGGCTGTTTAATGCCTCAGAGATTAGCTCTCAAGGTATTTTGTATGGGGTTTTATCTGGCGCAATCATGTCTGGCGCAGGCTATGTCTTGTGGTATGCCATTGTGCCTAAAATTAGCCTGATTAATGCTTCTCTTGCCCAACTAACCGTACCGGCAATCGCGCTCTTAATGGGCGCAGTATTTCTTGATGAGTCGTTAACCATGACTACTTTAGTCACTATGTTGTTAATACTTGGCGGGATTGCCCTAACGCTATATAAAAAGCCCAATTCACAAAAAAAGGAATCAATAAATTGATTCCTTTTCCCACACACCAAACTCAATATTAAACGCTGCTAAATGCCTTTTTGATACTGATTATTAGTGGTCGGCTGAATCACTTGCTCAATAGCTTGTCGCTCTTTACTACTGTCTGAATCGGTTTGTAGCATGCTTAAAAACAGCTCCACAAGTTCAGAGTTGCTCACGCTAATGCTTGTCTCTGTTTGAATCGCTCTAAGGTCAATCATGACATCACTAAGCAACTGCGGGTAATCCTCTAAGATATCCAGATTTAAGATGTTATGTTCACTGTAAATACTGTTGTGACTGCCCTTATGTTTTTGCACCACATAAGGATTGTCTTTTAAGTTAATGATAGAAGTGCGTTTTTCACAACGTTTTAAACAGCCTTTATTGACCTTGATTTTCTTACAGCCTTCCGTTTGCTGGAATAAACATTGGCGACTGGTCAACAGTGTATTGGGATGATACACACTGTAGAAAGTTCTAAAACCTTGCGGTCGTTTGATGTGACGAATTTGCCCTTTACTCAACTCATTCGAAATAAACGCGCCACTGGCAGCAAACTCCAACTGTTGGCAATGCATCGCAAAAGAATTGGTTGTATTCATGTGCGGCCCTGCCACCCACGCAAGCCCTAACTGCTTGGCTTGGTAAGCAACCCCTGCATTGTTAGTGATGGTAAGGCGAGGCTTAACAATATTAAGAAACTCAATGGCAGCGCTATAATCATCACCAATTAAGATGGATGGAAAGTAAGGATTAAGATTCGGGTTCTCTTCAAACAGCGTTAATAAGTGAGCAAGCTCGCCTTTCATTGCCATCGGTAGTTGATAATACACATCAACCTGCGAGTGACAGGCAAGCTCAATATCATCAACAGACGAGATCAGCACAGACAAATTCACTTGTTCAGCTTCTGGATTGTGATGCTGCAACTTTTCAATCTGCGGCGTATCTATGCCACCTTTTAAGCTTGAACCTTTTACCGCTTTATCATCAATATCAAAGTCTGCGGTGACTTTAGCAACGTGCTCGATAATCTGCGTTTTATCATCATAAAGCTTGGTTTTTACTGACTTAATTTGATCTTCTGAAGTCGCTTTATATATCTTAGAGAAATGAGTCGCCGCGTTGTCTCTTGGGTTATCAATGTACATATTTTTGCCAAAGTTACCTTGCAAGAAGGCATTGGAAAAATCACGATTGAACACCGTATATAACTCTGTCGTATCCTCAGATAAGGTTTCCCCATCACATAAGCGATCGATCTGTTTGCGCCAGTTATCGACAACCGTAAACACATAATGAGACTTTTTAATGCGCCCTTCTACTTTAAGGGAATACACTCCGGCATCCACCAAAGCTTCAAGATCGCCAAAAGCTGAGTTGTCTTTTAAATTAAGCGGATAATCATTACCGGTTTGCGTCGTTTGATACTGCTCACGACAAGGCTGACTGCAACGTCCTCGGTTTCCCGATGCGCCATTACGCGCCGAACTGATATAGCATAATCCAGAAAAGCCAATGCAATAAGAACCATGCACAAACACTTCCATCAATACGTCATGCTTTAAGCCAAACTGCGCAAGATGTTTAATTTCTGAAATGTTGAGCTCTCGGGAAAGGTTAACTCGGCTGCAACCCAGTTGATTGAGAAACAGTATTTGACCTTCATTATGCGTATTAAGCTGAGTTGATGCGTGCACATCTAGGTTGGGAAAGTACTGTTTGAGCAAGTAAGCTAACCCCAGATCTTGCACAATCACACCATCAATTTGCGTGGTGTTTAACTGGCTAAGTAAACGCACAATGGCTGGGATTTCACTTTCTAAAATCAGCACATTCAAGGTGACGAATATTTTACACTGATGTTGATGTGCCAGTTCAAGAACGCGATTCAGGTTATCTAAAGTCAGATTAGTGGCTCTATTTCGCGCATTAAATCTATCCAAACCGCAATAAATCGCATCAGCGCCTGCCGCAATGGCCGCCTTGATTGAATCTAAATCGCCACCTGGTGCTAGTAACTCAAACTGTTCTCTTTTCACATTCTTTTCCCGAGAAAAAATAGGCGCACATCTTACGTTATCTGCGCTAAAAAGTAACCTTAGATATGATATTAAGCCCATCACAGTGATTATCGGAAATCGGATGTGAATATCGCGATCAATCCAAGGGTATCGCTAAAATTGCCGACCAATGTTGCAGATTTCACTTTGCCAAGTATGTGATAATCGTGGCATTATACGTCGATTCGCTCATTTGTAATACAATTTGACCGCGAACAGAAATACTTCTTACTTTTTACAACTTGCAGGCACATATGGGACTTTTCGATCAACTCGCTTTCTCTATCTCAGTCACAGGACCTATCTGTTTAATTTTGGTCATGGGCGTGATATTAAAAAAAACCGCCATTATCAATGACAGTTTTATTGAAAGTGCTTCCAACTTGGTATTTAAAGTTACCCTGCCAACAATGCTATTTCTTAGTCTGGTGGAAGCAGACCATGATTTTGCCACCAGCGCATCATTAGTTGGCTTTAGTGTTGGTAGCAATTTGTTATTTTTTGCCTTTTGTACTGCGCTGATTGGCGTGATTTTAAAAGGCAATCAAGATAATGGCGTGATTGTGCAAGGTGCGTTTCGTGCTAACACTGGCATTATTGCTCTGGCTTACGTCGCCAATATGTATGGCAATGAAGGATTGGCAACCGCGGCAATCTATGTGGCTGCCACTACCCTGCTGTATAACGTATTAGCCGTTATTTCATTAACGCCCAAAGGCACGCAAGCGGGTAATAGTGCCGTAAAAGCTATCATTAAAAGTATCACCAGTAACCCATTGATCATTTCTATCATGGCAGGCTTAGTGTATTCCTTTATCGGCTTGCCAGTACCAAAAATTGCTTCTGATGCCGGGCACTACTTTGCCAGTATGACATTGCCACTTGCGCTACTGTGTACTGGTGGATCGTTGGATCTTAAATCGTTAAAACATGAGACTTTACCGACTTGGATTGCAACTTTTCTAAAACTGGTCATTGCTCCTATCGTCAGCTGTTTACTGGCGTATGCACTTGGCTTTAGCGGTGAAGCGCTTGGTATCATCTTCTTTATGACCGCCTCACCGACGGCCGCTGCAAGTTATGTCATGGCCCGCTCAATGGGTGGCAACTCTACTTTGGCAGCCAATATTATTGCCCTAACCACCATTTTGTCGGTTATTACGACGACCCTTGGCTTGGTTATTCTTAGTAGCCTTAATCTGCTTTATTAAGGGGTATTAACGCTAGATTAATAGCCGAAATCAAACCAATATGCTTTGGCTAATCAACAAAAAAGCGCGCTACATTTTATAATGTAGCGCGCTTTTTATTCAATGAAGAAACTCGGTCACTTATGAGTTATCACAACCACAATGGGTGCAAACACATGGACGATTCATCAAGCCTCGCCACAGCCAGATAACACCCCATAACCCACTTGTTACTATAGTTAAAATCAAATGAAGCCAATGCATAGGCTTTGTTGTTTCATGGGGGGTACCCGACGCACAAGCTGGGCAAAATCTGGTTACTAACGCCACTTCTATTCTCCAAAACAATATCGGTTTAACTGCGCATACTTTATACCAAATAATTGCAATTTATGTCAGGGATATGCTGAATTGTTATGACGACCCATTAGTGATGGATGGCTCTAGTATTAAATGGCCGCTTTCATCTTGCTTTTTAGATTTTGCATAAACACTTTGAAGTGCGGCATAAATTCCAAAAACAGCGGATGTTTTCTCTTTTGCATCATCACCGGCCCCATTAAACGAAGGGCAATCGCTAATCGAGTGGCCTCTTCTGTTTCTAGATCACTGCCTTTATTGATCATTTCAACCACTTTAAATAAATCTTCTCTGTCTTGAAATTCAAGCTGCAAAGTTTGACCTACTTGCTCGGATACTCGTTCTTCAATAGTGATTCGATATTGATGGCCTTTAGTCGGATTCATATAGGTACCTTCTGTTTATATTTTAGGTTCTGCAACTATATGGCTTTAAATAGTCCATACAACCAGTTGATAAGAGCAACTATATTTAAATTGGTTGTGGTTGTCAACCTTATTGTTCTGTTAATAAAAAACCCTGACTCAAAGAATCAGGGTTTATATCTGTAACAGATTGATATTAAAACAATCGTATTAAACGGGATGTTTTGTTGAAGCAGATCGCCATTGAATCATAGCCAAAGCAATGATGATAAACCCACCGACTACCCCCATATTGAACGGATTGAGCAATAGCAACGGGATAGCGATAAATGCTGCTAACCTTTCCAATCGACTCAAGGTGTCTAACAAGTAGCCTTCGATGGTAATCGCAATTGCCACAATAATGGCAAGGGTCTGCGCCACCGAAATTAACAACGCAATAATGCCTGCACTTGGGTTAACTAGGTTGGTATACGCCATCATGATTGGAATGATAAACAGACCGCCCGCAAGCTTAAATGCTTCAACCGAGGACTTCATCGGATTAGCATTGGCAACCCCTGCTCCGGCAAACGCGGCCAGCGCAATCGGCGGCGTCACGTTGGAGGTTTGAGATAACCAAAACACAATCAAATGCGCGGTTAAAATTGGTAGGCCAAAATCACTGAGCATAGGCACAGCCATGACTGCTAGTACGATATACGCCGCGGTGACTGGCAACCCCATCCCCAATATTAGCGCCACAACACTGATTAGCGCCAAAGCAATAATCATTTGTCCGCCGGAGAAATCCATAACGAATTGAGTAAATTGCAGCCCAATACCCGTTTGTCCCACCACTCCAACAATAATGCCCGCCGCGCCACACGCCGCCGATATAGGCAACGCCAATAGAGCGCCGTTTTTCATTCCAAGTAAAAATAGCTTAATGCCAATTCGGCTATGCTTACGCATGCTCGACACAACTAAAATAGCTGCGCAACCTGCCACACCCACCAACAACGGAGAATATGCCATCATCAATAGCGTGGTAATCAACACTAAAGGGAGCAGATGATGCGCGCCATGCTTCATGACCTCGATGACTGCCTCAGTCTTACTCACCGCCTTTAGATTTAACTTACACGCCATCAAATGCACGTAAAGCAATGTACAGAAGAAATATAAAATGGCAGGAGCGATAGAAGCAAACATGATGTCGCTATAAGGCACTCCGGTAAATTGAGCCATAACAAACGCACCTGCGCCCATTATTGGCGGCATTATTTGTCCACCGGTTGAGGCAGCCGCTTCTATTCCAGCCGCTTGCTCTGACTTATAACCGAGCTTTTTCATCATCGGAATGGTAATAGAGCCCGTGGTTACGGTATTAGCAATCGCCGAACCTGATATAGAGCCTAAACCTGCTGAAGCAAGCACTGCTGCTTTTGCCGGACCTCCGCGATATTTACCGGCAATCGCAAACGCGAGGTCGATAAAGAATTTCCCCGCCCCTGTCACCTCTAAAAAAGCGCCAAATAACACAAAGATAAACACGGTAGTAGCGGCAATACCTAGGGCTGAACCAAACACGCCATTGGCAGAAAATATCTGAAACTGAATCAGCTCTTGCAAGCTATAGGACTTGATAGCCATTGAACTTGGCAGCAAATCGCCAAACATGCTGTAGCTAAGAAACACCAGCGCAATAAACACCATTACCCAGCCAACTGTTCGGCGACACCCTTCCATTAACAGAGCTATCAAAACAATGCCGGCAAATACGTCTGCGCCTTGCAAACCATAAAACAGATAATTGATATCGTTATAATCGAAGATGGACATTCGATAGCCAGCAAACACTATCAGTGCACACAATATTAAGTCGATGATCCTAGCCAACAGATAAAAACGACTTTTACGATTTTTGACTAGAGGAAAGTGTAAAAAGATCAGTACTAAAACCCAACACAAATGTATTGGTCTAAAGTAAGTGGCAGAAATTGTAGAGCTGATCCCTTGCCATATTTGAAATACCGACAACGCAACGGCGCATACCAGAATCACATAACCAAAAACGGTTGTGACTTTTTCGTAGGGTAAGTTAGCCGTGAGATCTTGGTCTTTTTCGTTATTAGTAACATCCATAACAACGCCTGAGAGATAAGTAGAAGAGACAACAAAAAAGCAAGCGAGATGCTTGCTTTTTATCTGGGCTAATTATTTAGACAGAGAATCCAAATACTTCTTAGCACCTGCGTGTAGAGGTACGCCTTGCAAGCGATCAGCGTTTTGTGGCGTGGTCATTTCTGCCATCTTCACCACTTTGCGAATATCACTCATATTCTCATAAGCCGCTTTAGTCAGATCATAAGCCATTTCGTCTGTCATATTGGCATTAACTACCAATACGTTCCATACACTCAGTGTTGAGACTTCACCAACATTATTGTAAACGCCAGCTGGGATGTCATAGGCGCTATAGGCAGGGTTAGACGTCACAAATGCTTTGCTTTCTTGTTCAGAAATCGACAGCACTTTTATCTTATGAGTTAACGCAATTTGCGTCACTGCGCCAACACCTTGCCCGCCAACAATAAAGCCAGCATCAACCTGACCGTTCGCTAGAGCATTGGTGGTTTCTGAGTAGTTAAGGTAAACCGCTTTAATGTCTTTTTTAACATCAATGCCAACGGACTCTAATAGCGCAGCAGACGTTACTGCTGTGCCACTGCCAGGTGCGCCTAACGAGACACGTTTTCCTTTCAGATCCGCTAATGAGTTAATGCCCGATTTTTCTAACGTTAAGGTATGTACAAGATTGGGGTATAAAGCGAACAGTGTTTTAACTGGCATTTTTTTAGGGAACTTACCTTCACCTTTATAAGCGTCCAGCACCACATTCCCCATAGCGATACCAGCAATCATATCGCCGCGCACGACTTTAATAGTATTCTCAACCGATGCTGCGGTGACTTCAGCCTTTGCATTTACATCAGGTACATGTTCTGACCACACCTTTGCCAATGCGCCGCCAAAAGGATAATAAATACCACTTTGGCCACCCGTACCAATTGAATAGTTGGCAGCACTAACTGACAACGGTAATAAGCACGCTAAAGCCAACATTAAGTTACGTTTAATCACATCTATCTCCTTGATAATTGATCTAATCCACTGGGTTATTGTTGTTTAAATTTTACTCTAGTGGATTGATATAGATTACTTGGCGATAGTGGCAAGTCAAAATATTGTGTGGCTGAATGTGATGCGAACGTTAGTTATTAGTTAAAATGGTTGGTTATATAGAGATGTCTCTCAAAGCAAAGCTTAAAGTACTAATTGCATGCTTTGATGCTCGATTCCTGCTTCAAAATAGCGCTCGCCAAAAGGGCTAAAACCTAATTTATAATAAAAATCTAACGCATGCAGCTGCGCGCCTAAATACACCTTGGCAAATTGCTGTTTCTTTGCCTGTTGTACTAAAGCGTTCACCGTCGTTGCACCAAGTCCTTTACCTCTGTAACTGTCTAGTACGGCCACTCGACCTATATGCCCATCCTGCAACATTCGTCCTGTCGCGACAGGCTGGTTTTGTGCATAAACAACAGCGTGAACGGCTTCCAAATCTTGTCCATCAAAGTCTAATGACGTATCAATGCCCTGCTCTAATGAAAAGACGCAATGACGAACAAAGAAGATGTCGTCTCTTGAGTTCCAATCTACAATTTTTACCTGCATGCCTCTGTTCTCTTTATCTCTGCTAGCATTAATATTGCTAAGCCTTTGCTTATATGTGACTAACCATAACGGCATAAGGCAGAATATCAAACTAACATTACTGATTGCAGTAGCGTCTGTGTTAAAGTGCACGCACACAAATCCCCTTTAATCCTGTCCATTAGGAACTATTTTGACTAATAACGATATTTTACGCCGCATCCGCTATACCTTTGACTTAAAAGACGCTGATATGATTAACGTTTTTGCCGCAGCCGATGAAACAGTCACTCGTAGTCAAGTGATCAATTGGCTTAAAAAAGAAGAAGACGAACAGTTTTGTAAAATGATTGATAAAGAATTAGCCATATTCCTAAATGGATTTATCAATATCAAACGTGGTAAGCGCGAAGGTGAGCAGCCTAAACCAGAGAGTCGTTTAACCAATAACATGATCTTTATGAAATTGCGCATTGCGTTAAACATGAAGGCAGAAGACATTCTTGAAACACTGCAACGTGCTGACTTTAACTTGAGCAAGCATGAGCTAAGTGCATTTTTCCGCAAACCTGAAAACAAGCACTACCGTGAGTGTAAAGATCAGATCTTGCGCAACTTTTTAATGGGTGTTCAATTGCAACTACGCCCAAGCGACACTCAAGAAGACTAATTTAAACCTATTAATAAGACACCACTATGCCGTACACCAATCTTTCACTATGCCCAGAACTTACGACACTTCTCGCCTCTCAGTTTACTAAGGCGACAGAGGTTCAATCCTTTGCCATTCCTGCAATATTGGATAAGCAAGACGTACTGGCAATTGCCCAAACCGGCAGTGGTAAAACATTGGCTTACGGCTTAGCCTTGCTTGAGAAAGTGCGCATTCAACCGTGCACGACTCAAGCCATTGTATTGGTGCCTACCCGAGAGCTTGCCACGCAAGTGAGCCAAGCATTACTGCCTTTTGCCAATGCGCTAGACGTAACCGCATTGTCGGTATGTGGCGGCGTTGATAAAGAGCAGCAAAAACAGCAGTTGCTATTAACTCCTGAAATTTTGGTGGCAACACCGGGTAGATTATTAGATTTACTGACAGAGAACGCGGTAGATGTTTCTCGACTATCGGCATTAGTGCTTGATGAAGCGGATCGCTTATTGGATATGGGCTTTTGGCCAGATATTCAAAAAATCATGACCCATCTTCCTGCTAAGCGTCAAACCATGATGTTTTCAGCGACGTTCTCTAGCGAACTAGAAGCCCAAGCAAATCAGCTATTAATTACTCCTAAGCGTATTCAAACTACGGTAACCAATAGTGTTGTCGAAGGCATTGATGAAACTCTGTATTTAGTCAATAAAGGCAGTAAAACCAATGTGTTGATTGCACAATTAAAACAACATAATTGGCCTCAAGTATTAGTCTTTATTGGTGCAAAAGATAACGCTGACGCATTGTGTAAGAAACTGACTAAAGCTGGTATATCTGTTGCTGCTTTGCATGGCAACAAAACTCAGCAAGAAAGAGAAACCACTTTAGAGCAATTTAAGCAGCAGAAAATCAATGTATTAATCGCAACTGATTTGCTGGCGCGTGGGATCCATGTTGATCACCTGCCTATAGTGATCAACTTTGAATTACCCTCAAGTGCTGAAGTGTATGTACACCGCGTTGGACGCACCGCTCGCGCAGGCGAACAAGGCAAAGCCATCTCATTGGTCTGCCACGGTGAAACAGAATATCTCAGTGCAATTCGCCAACTGACAACACGCGAGTTGCCCCTTCAAGAGCTTGCAGACTTCCCTGTAACGGATAAGCCATCATCAGGCCAGAGCAAACGCGCCCCAAGAGATAAAAAAGCCAACCGCCGCACTCAGTCCAAAAGCAGCGTGAAGCAGTTTAAGAGTAAGACCAAGCGATAAACTTGATTACGACTGATCACTTACGGTGGTCAGTCGTAGTGTTAAAAAAGCATGTAACCACACCACTTCACTACTCTATAGCCTCGTAAGACTTGTTATACCGCTTACTTAAATCATTTAAAGACCAAAGAGCCCGACTAAATGACCTCTAGAATTTTAGCTAATATTGCTATTAGCGCCTACGGAGAATCAGTCACTGCGCTTAACCGAAATGAGCCCGCATTCTGTTATGCTCCTGCTGAGGCATACAAATTAATGATGGATCGATTAGAAGACCTTGAGTTAATTTCCCTAGTAAATGAACGTGAATCTGAAGAAAGTATTTCGGTAGACATTGATGACCTATAAACCTTATTTCAAAAAGAGCCCTATCAAAGAATAAAAAACACCAAACAGCCCCCTGCTTGGTGTTTTTATTTCAATCACTATCGTTGGATAGCTGCCAATTTAATTAACGATGGGAAAATTGGTGTAATGATTTTTTATCTTCGATAGGTTTGTTTTCTTTTAGTAAGCGCATGCCTTGGGTCATTCGCACAAACCAAATTAAAATCGCGATGGCGGAAATAATGCCACCGGCAATCGGGATTATATGTGCGATTTCTTCTAATGCGCTATTGCGCATCCAGTAATCATTTACCCCAATTAACACACCATTTGATGTGGCAATGGTCACAATCAACACTACAAAGAAGGTCAAAAACAAAAAGAAGCTTCTGATCAAACTGTAATAGTGAGAATTAACCACATCACTGTCTTCATCTTTATCCAAGCGATAGCCTGCATAAACAATGGCAGCCACACCAGACAGTAAACAAGTAAAAGGCGTAAGCAGACTGCCGATATAAGCAATCCAAATACCGCGATGATGATTATTCATTGCTCACCCCACTCTTTTTACTAGTGTCTTTGACTGGTGTATCTTCTAATTGATGCTTCACTTCTGCAAACCATTGGTCATGATGTTCTTTGGCCCATGTTTCATCGACTTTACCTGTCACCATGCCTTCTAGTGCGCCTTCCATACCGACTAAACCGATATAAATATGGAACACAAAACCACAAATTAAGACAAGCGCCGAAATCATATGAACTAAGTTTGCCACTTCCATATCACGGCGAGTTTGGCCAAAGATTGGGAAGTCCAAAATAACGCCACTGGTGGCAACCACTACGCCAAACACGATAAGTAACCAGTAAATGACTTTTTCACCACCATTAGAGAAACCGGCTGATGGATGCGAACCTTTATGTTTGCCTATCATGCCACCCATTTTCATAAACCATTGAACATCAGTTTTGTTGAAAATGGATTTTCTCCACCACTTCACAAAAATAAACACCAACAGAATGTAGAAAATTGGGCCTATATAGTTATGGTATTGTTTTGCAGCATAGATGACTAAGCCCCACAGATCGGACGGAATATATGGCTTTAAAAAGTGCTTACCATACACCAACATCAACCCACTGAACGCTAAGGTCAAAAAGGTAAATGCCATTGTCCAGTGAAGCGCCCTATCCATTCGGCTCCAACGATTAAGTCGTCTGCCTGTTCGAGGTTTGCTCAACATCAATGGCCCCACAAGGAAGTACATCAGTACTACCATCATGATGCTGCCAAAGATGGCGACTGCCGCCGCCGGAGACATCCATTTTTCTTTCAAGATGAACCAAGTTTGACCGGGTACACTGATTAAAATGCCGTGCTCAGGTGAGGCAGAAGTGGTAGTGCCCTCTACTCCCGCTTTTACTTCACGCCAGTAATCCGCACCCGCTAACTGAACCATCTCTTTTTGCGCGGTCTTATCTGCTTTTTGTTCGGCGTGGCTAGGTGTACTCACTAGCATGAGTACACTTGCAAGCGCCATCAACAGCAACAAAGACCATTGTTTCGCTAACTGCATTTGATTGCTCCTTTAGTTAGCTTTTGGTTGCATCAAACGCTATGTCTTCGCCACTGCTCCAACCTGCACCTTTCGCGCCGCGCTCAACAACACGCTGACGGAAAATATCAGAGACTACTTCAGCATCACCAGCTAGCAGTGCTTTGGTTGAACAAAGCTCAGCACACATTGGTAATTTACCCTCAGCAATACGGTTAGAACCGTATTTTAGGCGCTCTTCTTCCGAACCTGGTTCTGTTTCTAGGCCACCAGCACAGTAGGTACATTTATCCATTTTACCTCGTTCGCCAAAGGCTGAGGTGTGTGGAAATTGTGGCGCACCAAACGGACAAGCAAATAGACAGTAACCACAACCAATACATAGGTCTTTGTTATGCAGCAATATTCCTTCTTTAGTGTACTCAAAACAATCTGCAGGACAGACCGCTTTACACGGCGCATCGGTACAGTGCATACACGCAACAGAGATTGAGCTCTCACCCGGCTCCCCATCATTAAGAGTCACAACTCGACGACGTTGAATGCCCCACTCTAGGGCATCATCGTTTTCGTTTTTACATGCAGTGACACAGCCGTTACATTCGATACAGCGCTTGGTGTCACAAAGAAATTTCATTCTAGCCATAATTTAGATTTCCTTACCTTACGCTTTTTTGATGTTACACAGGGTGACTTTGGTTTCTTGCATCTGTGTCACCGGATCATAACCATAAGTGGTAGCGGTATTGGCCGCTTCACCAATCACATAAGGCACAGTGCCTTCTGGATAACGCTCGGTGAGATCTTCACCTTGGAATTTCCCGCCAAAGTGGAACGGCATGAATGCCAAACCGGATCCAACGCGGCGCGTGACCATCGCTTTAACATGAACTCGGCCTTTCTCAGCACCTTCAACCCACACCATTTCGCCATCTCTAATACCAAGATCGTTGGCATCTTTCGGGTTAATCTCGACAAACATTTCACGTTGAAGCTCGGCAAGCCAAGGACTGGAACGGGTTTCTTCACCACCCCCTTCGTATTCCACCAAACGACCTGTCGTTAAGACAATTGGGTACTCTTTTGACTTATCCACGTCTTGAATACTCTTATACAGTGTTGGCAGGCGATAAATCGACTCGCTGTCATCCCAAGTTGGGTAATCTTTTACCAGATCGCGACGTGCGGTATACAGCGGCTCTCTATGCAGAGGCACTCTATCTGGGAAAGTCCAAACAATGGCGCGCGCTTTAGCATTACCATAAGGGATACAACCGTGCTTAACCGCCACACGCTGGATGCCACCAGAAAGGTCTGTTTTCCAGTTTTTACCTTCTGCCGCGGCTTTTTCTTCTGCGGTCAGATCATCCCACCAGCCTAAACTTTTAAGTAACTTGTCGCTAAATTCGGGGAAACCATCTTGCAGTTCACAATCTTTAGAGTAGCTATCTTCGGCAAGCAGGTTTTCACCCTCAAACTCAACTCCGAATCGAGCGCGGAAGTTACCGCCTCCTTCAGCCACAGGCTTAGAAGTGTCATACAAAATATGAGTGCCCGGGTGATTCATCTCTGGCGTACCCCAACAAGGCCAAGGTAAACCATAAGTTTCACCATTTACCGGACCGCCTTCCGCAGACAAAGTCGTTTTATGGAAAGTGTGCCAGTTTTGTTGGTGCGCTTTAAGGCGCTCAGGGCTTTGACCGGTATAACCAATCGTCCACATACCTTTGTTGTATTCGCGAGTGATGTCTTCAATAACCGGTTGGTTATTCTTCACTTCTACGTTCTTAAATAACTGATCAGCAAAACCTAGCTTTTTACTCAGCAAGTACATGATTTCGTGATCAGGCTTAGACTCAAACAAAGGCTCAACAACTTGGTCACGCCATTGTAGCGAGCGGTTAGATGCCGTTACTGAACCGTGAGTTTCAAACTGAGTTGTTGCAGGAAGGAGGTATACCCCATCAGTGCGGTCATTCATAACACCCGCAACGGTTGGGTATGGATCAACAATGACCATCATATCCAGTTTTTGCATCGCCTTGCGTATTTCGGTACCACGAGTTTGTGAGTTAACCGCATGCCCCCAATAGAACATGGCTCTGATGTTATCGTTTTGCTCAATGTTGTCTTTGTTTTCCAACACACCATCAACCCAACGAGATACCGGAATACCCATGTTGTTCATCGGTTGCTTGCCGCGATATTTGTTTTGGTCGAAACGGCTTTCAATCCAGCTAAAATCGACATCCCACACTTTTGACCAGTGCTTCCAAGCACCCGGTGCTAGGCCGTAATAACCCGGCAAGGTATGCGAAAGTACGCCAAAGTCAGTCGCGCCCTGCACGTTATCGTGTCCACGGAAAATGTTTGCACCACCGCCTGACTTACCCATGTTACCTAGCGCCAGTTCCAGCACACAGTAAGCGCGCGTATTGTTGTTACCTGTGGTGTGCTGAGTTCCCCCCATACACCAAACAATACAACCCGGTCGATTTTCAGATAAGATTTTAGCAATCTTGAATATTTCAGCTTCAGAAGCGCCGGTTACACGTTCAACGTTATCGGGTGTCCACTTAGCCACTTCTTCGCGAATTTCATCCATGCCATACACACGTTGGCGGATAAACTCTTTATCTTCCCACTGATTTTCAAAGATATGCCACAAAATACCCCAAACAAAGGCCACATCTGTTCCGGGACGAAGTGCCACATAATGATCTGCTTTTGCCGCGGTGCGGGTGCGTCTTGGATCGGCAACCACAATTTTACAGCTGTTCTTTTCTTTGGCGATGAGGATGTGCTGCATCGCAACTGGGTGAGCTTCGGCTGGGTTAGAACCAATAAACAGCATAGATTTACAATTATGCATATCATTAAATGAGTTGGTCATTGCGCCGTAACCCCAGGTGTTAGCAACACCTGAAACTGTCGTAGAGTGACAAATTCTCGCTTGGTGATCGACGTTGTTTGTGCCCCACATTGAAGCCATTTTTCTGAAGGTATAAGCTTGTTCGTTGTTGTGCTTTGCACTGCCTAGCCAGTACACCGAATCGGGACCTGACTCTTGACGAATTTTAAGCGCTTGGTCGCCAATTTCATTAATTGCTTCTTCCCAAGTCAGCCTCTTCCATTTACCGCCTTCCAGCTTCATTGGGTATTTAAGGCGTTTCTCGCCGCGACCGTGCTCGCGCAGTGCGGCGCCTTTTGCACAGTGTCCACCGAGGTTAAATGGATGATCAAATGCAGGCTCTTGCCCTGTCCACACCCCATTTTGCACTTCAGCATAAATGCCACAACCCACAGAGCAGTGGGAACAGATGGTGCGTTTAATTTCGACATCAGAATTGGCTGTTTCAGTGTTCGCTTGCGCTTTTCTCATCATGCCCGGAGCAAGCATACCGGCTCCAACGACTGCGCCACCGGCAGCTAATGATGAGTTACGCATGAATGTACGACGACTGATACCAAACTTTTTATTAGGGCTTGAGGTGCTTTCAGAACGCTTTGTTAGTTTCATAGTATGGGGTTCCTAAAGTGAATCGTAGTAATCGCGGATGTGTTGGGTTTCGCGATAACCCTTTTCGTCCTCTGATTTTTCGGTTTCAACCTTCACCGGACTCGTCTTTGCAGACG
Organism: Vibrio sp. UCD-FRSSP16_30; assembly: GCF_001676025.1. Taxonomy (GTDB): domain Bacteria; phylum Pseudomonadota; class Gammaproteobacteria; order Enterobacterales; family Vibrionaceae; genus Vibrio. The sequence continues at coordinate 214,765 of NZ_LZFW01000001.1, read as the reverse complement.
CAGATGCCGTACTCAGTACTGCGCCAGCCACTACAGTGCCACCTAAAGCTTTGATTGCTCTACGACGATGATTATCAATCTCGTTTTTGTTTTTCATGACTCCATCCTTTACCTAATCCAACTCACTAGAACGAACTGCAATCGCTTGCTCGCTCAACGCTACGGCCTCAAGTTCCATAAAGGAAACCAGCAGGCTAGCGACAACCCGATAAAAATCAGCACTGTTTGCTTGCTGAATTTGTTTCACTAAATCTTTGTACCAACTTTCAATATGGCGCTGAAAAAACACTCCTTGCTGATGAGAACCGTCTTCAATCAGCATCGCCATCACCTCACACAAAGCAGCAATATGGTCTTCTGGTTCTTTCACACTTTCATTGCGCTCAAAGCCTAACGCATCAAGATCTTGGCGCAGCTCAATCAATGGTTTTTCCATCAATGCACCGCTTCTATGCCAAGAAGCAAAAGGCACGACTTCTCCGCGCCCTATGCCAATAAAAAGGTCTTGATATTCAGCGGCTAACACTTCAAGTTGACCGCTCTTTGCCGCGTCACTAAGTGCTTGCCAATCCGCGCTCATGGCACTGGTTTTGTCTTGTGTGTCTAGCTCGCTCAACCACTGTATTAATGTATCGTTCGGCGCTTGCCTAAACAGCGTCGCTAACAGCAAATAGATGTCGGCGCGCGGTGATTGTTGTACGTCGTTATTCATGCTCAACCTTAATATTTTAGCTGTTTTGTAGGATCTTTCGCCATTTCGTCGTAAATATCTACAACGCGACAGTCTTCGCACATCGCAATTCGGCGAATCGCCACCTCATTATTAAAATGACTGTGATCCTTTAATTTGGTTTGTAGCATGCTAATCATCGATTTCGGCGCGAATGGTTTTTGACAAGATAGACATAAAGCAGGTTCATCTTTATTGATGGTCAAAGCACTCTGGCGTGCTTGCTGATCCCAGTTCATTCTTGGGGTTAAGTTAAGCGCATCCTCGGGACATGCCCCCTCACATAAGCCACATTGAACGCAGTCTTGCTCAATAAAGCTAAGCATTGGCAACTGACCTTCATTATGCAGTGCCATCGTCGGACAGACCGCCACACAAGCCATGCATAACGTACACTTGTCTGTATCACAATCTACAGTGCCGTAAGGCGCATTGCTCGGCAGGGCCATTTGCGGTTGCATGATAGGGTAAGCTTCGGCTAGTGCATCTAAAGACTGAAATAAACGGGCTCTTTTATCCCCTTCTAGCTCACCTAACATTAATGAGTTTGGCTGTTCGATAAGGTTGGGTTTAGCGCTACGAAGATCTTCGAGATACAAAATATCGATACTGGCTGCGTTAATACCAAGTTGGTGTAATAGCGTTTGAGCAACGCTCACTTCTTCGTTTAATACTCGAATGATAGTGGCTGGCATTCGGCGACTAGCGGCAAACAACACCTGTGATGCGCCATTGGTTAATGCAGAAAACCAAGTATCAATACCAACCGAAGGAAGCTCATTGACCACAATCGGAATAACATTGTCAGGCAATACTCGAAGCGCCATTAAGTTGTATGTTTCATGCTCTTCACTGCAAAACAAAATAATTGGGTTTTCACCGCCTTGCTGATGATAGTTTTGCAAGGTGCGCTCAATGTAGGCTTGAGTTTCATTTGGGTATGGCAACGCATATTCGATAGCGCCAGTAGGACACGAAGTGGCGCACGTTCCCACGCCCTGACAAAGATAAGGATTAATTTCAATTTTGTAGCCGGTCTCATCGCGCCCTTCACTAGAGAGTGCGCCAGCAGGACAAGACAAGACACAACGTTCACAACCTTTTACGCCGCGAGAGCTGTGCGCGCACTTATCGGTATCTAAACGAAAGAATTTAGGTTTATCAAAGGTGCCAATCAGCGATTGAATCTCTTCGGTTGCATCTTCTAGCTTGGGATACCCTCGCCCAACAGGAAAATAACCGACCGCAGGCACTTCAGTATCCATCAGAGACTCAGCGCCAAGATCCAACACCATATCAAAATGGCTCTGGCCAATGGCAATTTGCGCAAGGTCAATTGGCAATAGCGAGTCTTGTTGTGAAATCGTTAAACTAAAGCGTCCCAGATACCCAGTGAGCTCCGCAGAAGCGAAAAAATACGGCTTAAGATCGCCAGTAGTTTGAGTACCGATAGGTGTAACAAAAGTCACTGAAGGTAATGAAGAGAATTGCTGTTTAAGCGTATCGAGATTTTGCTTGTCTGCAATGACCAACAACGCCCCTTGGCTTTCATAACTCACCGTTGGTGGAATTAAGTTTGATAACTCTACGGTGTTGTTAAAAGCGTAGTGACGCGCTTGGCCATTATTTGACGAAGATTGGGCCAAAAATTCCTTTAGCATTCGAATCCTATGTTTTGATGTATAAGCATAAAAATATACAGGTGGCTGTTTCAGCTTTTTGTATATAAGTACGACTTAAATAAGTGCATCGTTTTGTTAAGGATTACAGATTTTTGACGTAACGAGGTTAATCCCATAGGATTTTTGAGGCATTAAACATATAAAATTGTTAAGTATGTGATTTTATAGGCATTTTTATTTTAAATTTTGCAGCCATATTAATCAGACTGCTCATCCGATCTGCATGATTTTTGCTCACTTACTTCTTGACCTTCTTCGTTGAATTGACTAGGCAATTCCCCCTCACACTCAGGGGATCGATTCTCATTATCATCCCCATCAGAAATAGCACTATGTGATTGCTGTTGCAGGTCACTATTATCGACAATATTTGCCTGTGAATCGGCACTTAGCTCAGACTCAGAAATCTCTTCGACTTTATCTTGAGTCCAATGGCGAAGCTTGCTCACAACATCAGCCGATAAGGGTTTAATCTGACTAAAATCTTGATGGTAATCATTGAGCTCATCCACTTCACTAAACTGCCCACTAAAAAACAAACTTCTTAATGCTCTTTTTTTCAGCTCTGGTGCGCTATTTGAAGCCAGCAAAGCCGACATGGCATTACCTTGTTTCTGCTCTTCACTGATCTCTTCAATTTCGTCCATTTGCGTAACATCAGAGTCGACTAGATCAGAATCAAGAGCATCAGGTTCAGCAGTAATCACACCATCAACAGCATGATTTTGCTTATCATCAATACTATCGGTCGAAGCTTGCTCAATAAGTGCATCAGGATTGTCTACAACCGGACTCGGTTGCGTCTCTTCATGTTCAACCGGTGCAGAGTGTTTATGTAATAAGCGTTCAAATAATCCGCGACTCATTGCCCTTCCTCACCTTTAGTTATTAACGCATTAATTGAGAAGTTACTGACTAGCACGCCCTGCACCTTTGCGTTTTTTACGTTTATGTTCAATCAGTTCGCCATGTCGGGCTAAATACGCTTCCATCCAAATTTGCACCGCTAAAGGCAAATCGACCGACAACACCAAATAATCACCATCTAAAAAACTGCCCGCGACACTTTGTGAAACTGTCGCACTGACTAGGCTCAATTCTTCAATGGTGTTTTCCAGCACGATGAACAACTTGGGATTGTCAGAACTAAGGTTAAAGCGGTAGTCGGTGCGCTCATCTCTAAACAGCTGTATCTCAGCTTTGGTGCTTGAATCGTCATTAGAAGGGTCTAAAAATACCTGCTCAATTAACCACTGATAGGTTTGCCATTTAGATTTTTGTGTTTCATGTAGAATAATCTGACATCCAATTGGCCAATTATCTTCCGTTTTCATTAGTACCTCGTTAATCTAACTTATTATTATTTCGACAGTTCTACCTAGATCACGTCAACTTTGGTGAAACCCGTTACTATTGCTTTTGTCTATTGCCTTTTATGTATTGCAATAGACTGCTTTAGTATAGAAAAGGATAATTCGATGCCTCAAGCTCCCAACATCATTACGGTTGGTCAACCGCCTTCCCAAACTCAAACAGTGACCGTTTTTGATGAGTACGGTGAACCGCTACAAAAAGATATCGCCTGTGAATGTCCATTGACTGTGTTGCTCAATTGGCAAGAGATCGTCACCTTAATGACCCTAGGCTCTCACCCTAGCTCGTTAGTTCTTGGCTATTTAAAAAACCAAAGTTTCTTAACAGACCCTACCCAACTTGATTCGGTGTTCATAGATTGGGAGACCAACAGTGTGGCAGTGGTCACCAAAGAAAATACCGACTTCCTTGAAAAAGCCTTAAAAAAGAAGACCGTCACATCAGGTTGTGGCCAAGGCACTATGTACGGCAACGTCATGAAGAGCTTGCAGGATTACCAAGTTCCGCAAACCCGCATCAAACAAAGTGGCCTATATTCAACCTTAATGGCACTGACCCACTATAACGATACTTACAAAAAAGCTGGCGCGGTGCATGGCTGCGCTATTTGTCGCGAAGGAGAAGTAGTTTCTTTTGTCGAAGATGTTGGACGCCATAATGCGGTTGATACGCTGGCCGGCGAAATGTGGCTCAAGCAAGATACAGGCAAAGACAAAATCTTTTATACCACAGGGCGATTGACCTCTGAGATGGTGATCAAAGTCGCGCAGATGGGAATCCCTACCCTGCTATCTCGCTCTGGGGTGACACAAATGGGCTTAGAACTGGCGCAACAATTTGGCATAACCATTATTGCTCGTGCTAAAGGACTTCGTTTTCAGGTTTATCACGGAATGGATAAGATTGAATTCGATGGTAAGCCTTCCGAGAGCGATGCTCATCATAAGACTCATCACACAAACAAAAAGGACAAATAATCATGTTTCCTGCCTTCTTAAAGCGCACTTACAGCGCACGTTCTAGCTCACTACTGACAATGGCTTGCGCTTTCCTTTTGGCTTTAGGGGTTGCGGTGCCTGCGCACGCCGACTCTAAAACACTAAAAATGGCCACCACAACCAGTACCTATCACTCTGGTTTATTAGATTACCTGCTTCCTGAGTTTAAAAAAGACACCGGTTATGAAGTACAGTTATTAGTCACAGGCTCCGGTAAAGCACTTAAAATGGGCGAGATGGGCGATGTTGATATTGTACTGACTCACTCACCAAAAGCGGAGAAAGCCTTCTTAGATGCTCAGTTTGGTATCGATCCACATTCGGTTATGTATAACGATTTCATTATTGTTGGCCCCAAAAATAACCCGGCAAAACTCAGCAACGACGATAATGCTGTTCAAGGCTTAACTAAAATAGCCAAAAGTCAGTCTACGTTCATTTCTAGGGGTGACGACTCAGGTACTCACAAGAAAGAACTTTCTTTGTGGCAATCTGCCAACGTTAGCCATAACTGGTCAAACTATCGCTCTATTGGTCAAGGCATGGGCCCAACGCTGAATATGAGCTCTGAACTGCAAGGTTATACTCTAACCGACCGCGGAACATGGCTTGCTTACCAAGAAAAACTCGACCTTGCCATTTGGTTACAAGGCGATCCGGCTTTTTTCAATCGCTACCAAATTATTCGCGTGAACCCAGCACGTTATGAAGGGCTAAATGTTGAAGGCGCGAAAGCACTCAGCCAATGGATCATCGGTGAGCGAGCGCAAACTCTAATTAACCAATTTCAGGTGAAAGGACAAAAACTATTCACCGCTGACGCTAAAACGTCTAACTAATGAATATTGGTGATACCAGCATAGAAGCAGTTAAGCTGCTTCTAAGTTTTGACCCCGCGCTATGGAAGATAGTGTCTATCTCCTTTAGCGTGTCATTACTTGCCTTAGTTTTGTCTTTGTTACCTGCTATCGCCTGCGCCTTACTGCTGGCTTATGTGCCCTTTCCGGGGCGTTATTTTCTCACCTCCATCATTAACACACTGCAAGCTGTGCCCACGGTTGTGATTGGTCTTTTGCTGTATATGACATTGTCACGCTCAGGGCCATTAGGCGATTGGCAGTGGCTATTTACCCAAAAAGCCATGATTTTGGGGCAAATCTTAATTGCCATGCCGATTTTGATCTCCATGTTGCAAGCGGGCTTTCAAAGTGTCGATATGCGCAATGTTGAAACCTCAATTACTTTAGGCAAGTCTTACCCGCAAATTTTCAAAGCGTTAATGTGGGAAACCCGCTTTGCCTTGATTGCCGCAATCGTCACTGCATTTTCACGAATTGTCACAGAAGTTGGCTGTTCTATGATGGTGGGAGGAAATATACTGAGTCATACACGTAACATTCCTACGGCGATTGCACTTGAGAGCCAACGCGGCGCATTTTCCCAAGGCGTGGCATTAGGAATCGTACTATTGTTACTAGCATTGCTACTGAATTTTGTCTTAACCGCTTTACGTGGCCAAAGTCATCTACGAGTTTAGAGACGAGAATCAATGACTATACAATTAAGAGCTCGAGATTTATCAAAACGTTATGACGACCGGGTCTTGTTCCATATCCCTCACCTGCAAATCGGTCCTAATGACGCTATCTATCTAAAAGGTCAAAACGGCGTGGGCAAAACCACGCTGCTAAAAATACTCGCCGGACTCACCACACCCAGTGGTGGCACCATCAATGACTTTGAAATTTCCACCTTTCGCCGCCTGTTTCAGCGTAGGCTTTTTCGGGATGTGGTCTACTTACATCAATCCCCTTATATGTTTGATGCAAGCTTGTTAGATAACATTCGTTATGCACTGCCTTTTTCCGCTCAAAAAGGCCTGAATAGCCGAGCGCGAGCAATCAATGCTCTGCGATTAGTTGGGCTTGAATCACTGGCCGATGAGCACTGTTCGGTGCTCTCTGGAGGGGAAAAACAAAGACTGGCCATGGCGCGAGCGTGGATAGTCAATCCTTCCATATTACTGATGGATGAGCCAAGCGCATCACTGGATCTTGAGTCCACGCAAGGGATCATCACACTCGCCAAAGATCTATTAGATAGAGGGGCCAGTATTATCATTACCAGTCATCAACAAAACGGATTAACGGGTTTATGTGACACGCAATGGACAATCGAAAATCAAGGCATTACCGTCACACCTCACCTTAGAGTGATCGATGATAAATTAAAAAATATCGAACCTTTTACGCATAATAAATTAGGGAACTAACATGAATTCAATCAGCTGGGTTGTCCTTGCCGGAGGCCAAGCAACCCGTATGCAAGGGCAAGATAAAGGATTGGTAGAGCTTAACGATAAGCCGCTTATCGAATACGTTCTTGAGGCGTTGAAGACAGGCACAGATTCTATTTACATTAATGCCAACCGTTCACAACAGCGCTATCAACAATACGCCCCTGTGTTTTCAGATCACTATCAGGGGTTTGTTGGCCCTATGGGCGGCATTCACGCCGGGCTTACTCATGTAGATAGCGAATGGGTGGGGTTTGTACCCTGCGATTGCCCGCAAATATCCCCTAAGTTGATTGAACGTATGCAGCAGCAAATCAGCGATGATGATGAAATATTAGTCGCTCATGATGGTGATTATGTTCAGCCTGTATTTACCGTTTTTCGCCGCACTGTGCTTGAGCGATTACAGCAATTTCTTGATGACGGTGAACGAAAAATTATTTTGTTTTACGATCGCTGCAATACACGCCAAATTGACTTTAGTGACATCAAAGACAGCTTCGTCAACCTTAACTCTCAACAAGAATTACAAAAGTTTAAGAAGTAGCCTATGAAAACAATTTGTAATACCCCAATTTTGGGTTTTGCCGCTTTTAGTGGTACAGGTAAAACCACCCTTCTTGAAAAACTCATACCTAAATTGACAGATGCGGGTTTACGGTTAGGTGTGCTAAAACACGCTCACCACAACTTTGATATTGATCAGTCGGGCAAAGACAGCTATCGCTTGCGTAAAGCCGGCGCTACGCAAATGTTCATCAGTTCACGTTACCGAAATGCCATGATCACCGAAACCGCAGATGAAGAAGCGACATTTCATGATTTACTGATGAAGTTTGACCACCAGCAACTTGATCTTATTTTAATCGAAGGCTTTAAAAGCCAATCATTTCCTAAAATTGAGCTGCGCCGTCAAGAACTGCACAATCCTTGGATGCACCCAACAGATAACAATATCGTTGCCGTTGCCAGTGATATTGATTTCACCTGCGCACTGCCGACATTCAACATTAATGATTTAGACAGTATTAGCCAATTCATCATTGATGAAACATTGCATAAACCAACTGAGAAAACCGACAGCGCAGCCGCTTGTTGCGATGCCCTCTCTCCTGCTTTTCTATCAGTAGAGCAAGGCATTGAGCGTATTCTCAGCTCAGTAACAGAGATCGAAGGTAACAGCACTGTGCAAGTGGATCACAGCCTTCATTATATTCTGGCCAAAGACATCGTTTCGAGTATTAATGTGCCTCAGCATACCAACTCGGCAATGGATGGCTACGCGATTCGTGATGAAGACGTTGCGCTAGATAAATTTGAACTGGTTGCCGAAGTGATGGCAGGTCAAAGTTACCCGCATCCGCTAAAAGCCGGTGAAGCGGTTAAAATCATGACTGGCGCACCGGTGCCTAACACTGATACTAGCAACGGCGCGACGGTGATAATGCGAGAGCAATCCGCTACGTTAAGTGATGGCGACAAAGAGTTTGTCACTTTCAATGGCGCAGCCATTACCGCAGGACAAAATGTACGAGCGGCAGGAGAAGATCTCGCGATTGGACAAAACGTCTTTAATGCAGGCAGCAAAATTGGCGCAGCTGAAATGGGCATGATCGCCTCTCTTGGGATTAACGATTGCCTAGTTAAACGCAAACTTAAAGTCGCTATTTTTTCAACTGGTGATGAGGTGCAGCACCCAAGCCAACCGCTACAAGAAAACTGTATTTTTGACTCTAATCGCTACGCATTAATGGGGCTGTTAAGTCCACTTAATTGCGAAATTATCGATTTAGGCATCTTGGAAGATGATCATCATATCATTGAACAAGCTATTTCTGAGGCAGCAAAAACCGCGGACTTAGTGTTAACCACTGGCGGCGTTTCTGTTGGCGATGCGGATTACATTAAAGATGTGCTTGAGCAAAAAGGGAACATCGATTTTTGGCGTATTAACATGCGTCCCGGTCGCCCTCTGGCCTTTGGCACTATTGGCAATACACCCTTTTTTGGTCTACCCGGTAATCCTGTAGCGACTATGGTTTCATTCATTAATTTTGTTGAGCCCGCCATTCACAAAATGCAAGGTGAAGCCCATTGGAAACCAACCAAGCTTCGCGCAATTGCCAGTGAATCTCTGCGCTCTCGTCATGGCCGAACCGAGTTTACTCGCGGTATCTATCAGCTCAATGAGCAAGGTCAGTTGGTGGTTTCATCCACAGGAAAACAAGGCTCAGGAATTTTGCGATCCATGAGCGAGGCAAACTGCTTAATAGAAATTGATCCTTTATATGCAAAAGTAGAAGCCGGTGAATTGGTAACCATTATTCCGCTTAAACTTTAAATAAGTCGCTAATTGATAAATTCGATTTTCAATAATAAAAAGGCGCTAATATTAGCGCCTTTTGGTCGTTCTATACTATGCATCTGCCCCGCTATAACGCGCTTAGATAAGACTTTAGAGATTTTAATCGTACCGTTGCGCCACCGATAATATCCATGAAACCAAGCATTGGATGAGGTTTAGCCGCCGAGACCCATGCTGAACCTTTAGCGCCAATAGGAATGGTGTAACCTTTTGGCTCTTCAAATTCGATGATAACCGTACGACCGTGAGCACCTGCGTTACTACCAACATGTTGATTGACACTTTGCGCACCGTTTTTCACTGAAACCATCGCCTCACCAGTACCACTGGTAATACTATGAACTTTACCGCGAAATACCTCTCCTGGGTGGGAATTAACATAAAACTCAGCAAACTGACCAACTTTGAGATAACGATAAGTTTGGTCGCTAACTCGCATCTCCATAAACTTCTTATCAGTATCATAAATATGCATGTTACCCGTACGAGTTCCTTTAGAGATATTCACTACCCCAATCTGCCCATCAAACGGTGCAACAACTTGATTCATTTCGCTTTCCCACTCGTTTTCAGATATTTGTGCTTTTATAGTGGCAATTTCTGCCTCTAATTCTGATAACTGAGAGTAGCCTTGTTGTATGCTATTTCTGACTTCATCTCGTTCTGCCTGACTGCTATATTCTCTTAATTTTATCAGGCGTGCCATTGTCGTTTCATCAGTCTTAATTTGTGTGCGAGTGGCATCAATTTGGTGGTTTAACGCTCGAATTTGTGACTCTAAACCTTTGATTTGTTCCACCGAATCAGTAGATTCCAGTGTATACAGCAAGTCACCTTTTTTAACAATTTGGTTATGAGTCACATGCACACTTTCTACTTTTTGCCCAACCAATGGGCTTAACACCGCGTGGGGCGCTTTGACTGTACTACTATCCGTCAAATCAACAGGGGCCCAAAAACGACTCACTGTAAATAAAGACATTGCGATAAATACACCAAATGAAGCCATTAGCGTTGCATTGCGAAGGTTCCATTTGATCACCCCAGTTTTAACCAAGATCCACATGATGAATACATAAGGAAGCATAATCTCTTTCATTATTTATTCTCCTGTGTCACAACCGACTCTTTTTCAACACCGCGACGAATTACACGACTTAATGAGTTGCCAATCATATCCCAGCGAGTAAAAGCGATCACAATCGCCAACACCCACCATGTCTTGCTAATAAACAAACCACATAATGAAAGGGCAAATACAATGTTGGTATGAGCACTTTTTCTATGCTCACTTTCATGCACAGCGACTTCATGTAATTGCCACAATAGATAACTGACATAAGCAAAAATGGAGAGCGTAACCACAAAGATTAATCCCATAAAGATTTCGGAATTAAGCAGATTTATAATGGAAGGGTTACCATCGACAAATTCAGACTCCGGCATGGTTTTGCCATGGATACTGGATAAGGTAGAAAAAAATAATGAGGTTACGGCCACAGCGCCGATCACCCCAGCCGCTTTTGTTATCCACTTAATAATGCCAAATAGTCTCTTCATCACACACTCTCTTTATTATCGAACAGGCTGACAGTGACTACGCCCATGAAATATCGCCAATTTGTGGCTTATTTCCTCCCTTCGTCGTAATCGCCGTTACAAAGAAACAATAGAAAATTGTATGCTTTATCACCAATCACTTATTTTAATACCTGATATGCGTCGCTCGAATAACATTATCTTCTATATCTACAGTGGCAGTTACGCGCGTGATTCAATACAATCGCCTTATCTGCACAAGCGCATCTAAAGTATCTGAGGCAACGTTACCCCATGAGCATCGACCCACTATTCACCCACTTTGAACCCGCCTTATCAAAACAAGGGTCGAACTACTCTTTACCTGAGCGATTTACCTATCCTTTTTATTATGAACCTCACCCTTTGAGCGTGATGGCTTCAACGCAGTTGCAACAAACGTTGCAAGCGAATCCTGACTTTTCTTCATTTACTAGAGGGAAAATGTTTGGGGTTCTGGTGGTTAAAAACACCCAAGGAGAACTGGGGTTTTTGTCCGCCTTTTCTGGAAAAATCAATGACAGCAATCACCATCAAGGCTTTGTGCCACCAGTGTATGACATGCTTGAAGAAGGCAGTTTTTACCGTGGTGAACTTGATGAGGTGACTCAGATTTCCAATGAGATTAAAGCGTTTGAATCAAAGTCGAATATTGATGTTTTAAAGCAGCAATTCGCGCAAATTTCAAGTGATGCCACACAGCAAATAACGCAGCTTCAAGCCGAGATTGCCGAGAGCAGAAAAGAGCGTAAACAGCAAAGAATGCATGGGCAACAAACCCTTTACTCAGCTGACTTTAGCGCCCTAGAAGCCGACCTTGCCAAACAAAGTGTGGCGCAGAAAAACCAGTTAAAATGGCTCAAAAAAGAGTGGGCAGATAAGCAGGACATTGTTAAGCATCAAATTCAAGAGATTGAAACTGCGCACAGCGAATTGCGCCAACGCAGAGCCACCCGCTCTAATCAGCTGCAGCATAAGGTGTTCGCCCACTATGCTTTTTTAAACGCCAATGCTGAGCGACAAGATCTCAATCAAATATTTGCCAATACCGCCTATAAGGTGCCACCAGCAGGCGCAGGAGAATGCGCCGCGCCTAAACTGCTGCAATATGCGTACCTCAATCAATACACCCCCATAGTGCTAGCAGAGTTTTGGTGGGGACCGTCACCAAAATCTGAAATACGCAAACACCAACAGTTTTATCCCTCATGCATGAGCAAATGCCACCCTATTTTGTCACATATGTTGCAAGGGTTAGAGGTAGATCCAAATCCACTACTGGAAAACCCAGCAAAAGATAAACCACTGCCTATCGTGTATGAGGATGAACACATTGTGGTGGTCAATAAGCCGGAAGGATTTTTATCAGTACCGGGACGCCATATTCAAGATTCAGCCTTTCATCGTATAATCCAAATGTATCCTGATGCTGAAGGGCCTTTTGTATTGCACCGTTTAGATATGGCTACCTCTGGTCTATTGGTCTTTGCCTTAACCAAACGCGCTAATAAGCACCTGCAAAAGCAGTTTATTTCTCGTGAAGTGAAGAAACGCTACGTGGCATTAATTGATGGGGAGCTGACACAAAACGAAGGGCAAATAGCACTACCTTTGTGCGGCGATCCGTATGACAGACCAAGACAAATGGTCTGCTATGAACAAGGTAAGCCATCGCTAACCCACTACCAATTAATCGAAGTTATCGACGGTAAAACGAAATTATTTTTGTATCCAGAAACAGGACGTACACACCAACTGCGAGTGCACTGTGCTCATAAAGATGGTCTGAACATGCCTATGATTGGCGACACTTTGTATGGAAACAAAGACGTGCGCCTATTCTTGCATGCCCAACAATTAAGCTTCAGCCACCCAATTACCCAGCAATGGATGACCTTTGAGACAGATATTCCGTTTTAATAGACTAGCCTAGCCTAGCAAATTTTAAATCCCTTGTTACTAGTTCAAAATTACCCCATCAAAGTCGTCACTTGCTGTTGATATGCAAAATGACTGACAACACATCGCAATGTGGCGTAATCGTATTTGCTAGCAAAATGTTCAAATAAAGGTTTGAGTTTGTACTCTGTGAGGGTATTGAGTTGCTTAATCGCAAGCTCAAACTCTTCTAATTCTGCCGGTTCAATATCAACTACTTGCGCTAACTGGCATACGCCCAGTTCAATGGCTGAGGCCAAATGGCTCATGACGGTATTTAAGGCAATGCCACGCTGCGTGGCAATTTGCTGTGCGTCTTGGCATTGTAAAAATAATTCAACCGAAGTTTGCTCCGTTGCGCTAAGTGCCGGTTTAGCTTTCGGTTGCTGGCTCATCAATTCAACAATAGCCTCACCATATTTAGCCACTTTGGCTTCACCAAAACCAGATACTTCTAATAACGCAGTTAGGCTATCTGGACGCTTTAGCGCTATATCAGCCAAACTAGCATCATGACAAATAACATAAGCGGGAACGTTTTGCTCTTTAGCAAGGCTTGCTCTTAGCTCACGTAATTTTTCAAACAACTCGGAGTCTTGAGCAGATAAGGAGGCGCTTTTTTTCGCAGCACTGCTCTTTTTCTTGGTGCTCTTTCTTAGCTCTCTCAACTCGATATGTTGCTCGCCTCTCAACACGGCGCGGCATTGCTCTGTCAGTTTTAAATTGTTGTACATCCCTTCAACGGTCAGATAATTCATGGCGATTAATTGGCGAAATACCCCTTTCCACTGCTCTGCGGTAAGCTCTGTACCAATGCCGAAAGTGGATAATGTGTCATGGCCAAAGCGTTTGATTTTTTCATCAGATTTACCCAGCAGAACATTCACCAAATAAGTAACGCCAAATCGCTGCTCGGAACGATACACTGTTGATAATGCTTTTTGCGCCGCTTGAGTACCATCCCATGTTTTAGGCGGGTTTAAACAGTTGTCGCAATTACCGCAAGGCTCAGCAAGAGTTTCGCCAAAATACGATAACAATGTTTGACGGCGACAAGAACTCAACTCGCAATAGCCAAGTAGTGCGTTGAGTTTACCCACTTGAATCTGTTTATATTGCTGATTGCCATCAGAGTTTTCCACCATCTGCTTTTGCATAACCAAATCTTGCAGGCCATATGCCATCCAAGCATTGGCAGGCGCTCCGTCTCGCCCTGCACGCCCTGTTTCTTGGTAATAGGATTCGATACTTTTTGGTAAGCTCAAATGCGCCACAAAACGAACATCTGGCTTATCAATCCCCATACCAAAGGCAATAGTGGCAACAATAATGACGCCGTCTTCACGTAAAAAGCGTTGCTGATTTTGATTTTTTTGATCAACTGGCATTCCGGCATGATAAGGCAGAGCCAATCGCCCTTTATCCGCTAACCAAGCCGCTGTTTCTTCCACTTTCTTTCGAGACAGGCAATATACTATGCCCGCATCTTGAGGGTGGTGTTGCTCAATGAAATCCCACATTTCGTGCTTGGCATTGGCTTTTTCACTGACGTGGTAACGAATGTTTGGACGATCAAAGCTGTGAACAAAAACCTTAGCATTAGACAGTTGCAGTTGACTGATGATCTCTTGTTTTGTTCGCTCATCTGCGGTTGCAGTAAGTGCAATTCGCGGCACGTTAGGAAAACGTTGCGGCAGAATCGACAGCTTTTGATATTCGGGTCTAAAATCGTGTCCCCATTGACTCACACAGTGCGCTTCATCAATCGCAAACAGAGATAAATTGGCTTGCTCCAATAGGTTGAGCGTTCTTTCCATCAATAGGCGTTCAGGAGACACATACAAAAGTTGTATTTCCCCTTGCATTACTGACGCTTCCACTTCGAGTTGTTCATACTGATCTTGAGTGGAGTTTAAAAAGGCGCACGCTACACCCACTTGTCTTAACGCATCAACTTGATCTTTCATCAAGGCAATCAGTGGCGAAACCACCACCCCAACACCGCTGCGTACAATGGCCGGAATTTGATAACAAATGGATTTACCACCACCGGTTGGCATTAACGTCAGGACATCTTGCCCTTCAACAATGCTATCAACAATGGCCTGTTGTTGGTGACGGAAATGATCATAACCAAAGACGTTTTTTAAAACCTCTAAAGGTTGAGGCTTATGGCTGTTTGAAGCATCTGTGTCTGAAACATGGTTTTTTGAAACATCGGTGTTTGAAAAGTGGCTCAAGGCTTTGTATCCAAATGACGGGTGATTTAAAAAGGATAGTGATACAAGACAAAAGCCACTGTTGGAATTAGTACTAAATTAATCAAGCTCGTTTGATATTGCGAGTTTAATCAAGTTACTTAGGCTCTACCTGTCTCATTTCTTGTAATCCGCCTCCATTATGCACGTGTTTATAGCCTTCGGTTAGCAATAATTGCTCGGCATTAGCGGAGCGATTACCACTTCGACAATACACCACCACATGATCACCTTTGTTTAAAAATGACAAGTCCGTTTGAGACAATTCAGAGACCGGAATATTAATGGCATTGTCTAAATGCCCCGCGGCAAACTCTTGTGGCGTTCTGACATCAATCACTACTGCGCCCTGCTCTACCCATTGCCAAGCCGTCTGCGCTCGTTCACTTGCTAATGCCGTGCTTGATAGAAAAGACAGTAATAGAGGCAATAAAAGTGCTAATAATCTAAAACGTTTAATCATGCTGACCTTAATATTAAGTTTGTTAGTAGATTTCCATCATCCAAGACCCGAGCTTTTTCTCTTTCCACAGTTCAATAATGATAGGTTCTAGAGCCACAATAACGCGCTGAAAATCTTCAGGGGTCTTGTTGTCATTAAACCAACCATTAATGGCATCAAGATTAAACGCCAGTTGTTTTAAGTTGCCAGAGTTAGTTAATAGCTCTTCACCATTGCTGCTTTGCTGCTGCTCAGTCAGTTGAATACTCGATTCAAAGTATTGATCGGCTGCGCGATAGAGATTCCAATCGTCACCGCGAGTTGCAATAAGACGCATGCTTGTCACCTGTCATTAATAATTAAAAACCAATAACAACACATTGCGAAATTTACGCATAGGAGTTACCTCACATTTACTTATACAAAGGCGAAACAAATGCTCTTTCTCTATTACATTATTGGTCAATATCCTGCATCGAAAATCAAAAACAGCCTTCATTCAAAACCAATAGTAAACAATGTGTATATTGCGGGATATTTAGGCATATAATTAACCTAATATCACCATTATATAAGCGCACTTTCACTTGCCATTGATTCATAACTAGGCGAACACGCCAATTTATCCGTTTTTTTATACATTTTATTTGCATAAACAATCAGAATTGGTACTATGCCTTTGTACGAGATTTAGGACAGTTTTTTAGCATGAGTATTCAAGTCAATCAGATCAATAAGTTCTACGGTGATACGCAAGTACTGCACGACGTAAGCTTCAAGTGTGAGAAAGGCGACACCTTAGTTCTACTGGGCCCAAGTGGCGCAGGTAAGAGCTCATTACTGCGTATACTAAATTTGTTAGAAAACGCAAACAGCGGCAGCCTAACGGTTGCTGACATGGACTTCGATTTTTCAAAGGGCTTGACCGAAAAAGAAGGTCTGCACCTAAGAAAGAAAGTGGGCATGGTCTTTCAACAATATAATCTATGGCCGCACATGACGGTGATAGAAAATCTAATCGAAGCACCTGTGCGCGTAGCAGGCATATCTAAGGCATCTGCAAAAAAAGAAGCAATAAAGATCCTAGATATGTTGCAACTTGCCGATAAAGCACAGGCTTGGCCACTGCAATTATCTGGTGGACAACAACAACGTGTTGCCATTGCACGAGCTTTAATGATGAAGCCTGACGTATTACTGTTTGATGAGCCAACAGCGGCTCTCGATCCAGAAATCACCTCTCAAGTTGCTCACGTTATTAATAACCTTAGTGAAACGGGTATTACTCAAGTTGTTGTTACGCATGAAGTTGAATTTGCACGCAAAGTCGCCAGTCATGTTTTGTATTTAGAGGACGGAAAAGTAGTGGAAAATGGCACCAAAGAAGTGTTTACTTCGCCAACGACACAAAATTTTTCCGACTACCTTACACACTAATTTTAAGCCTTAAGACGCTGTCAGTTGTTGGCAGTGCAGTTTTTGGAGAAACACAAATGAAGAAGATTTTACTAGCATCACTGATTGGCCTGACATCTGCTCACGCAATGGCCGCTCAACAAGAAATTAAATTTGTTATGGAAGCGACTTACGCGCCTTTCGAATACGTTGATGCAAACAACGAAATTCAAGGTTTTGACGTTGATTTGGCGAACGCTCTATGTCAACAAATTGACGCTAAATGTACCTTCCACAATCAATCATTTGATAGCTTAATTCCTGCTCTTAAATTCAAACGTTATGATGCAGCTATCTCTGGTATCGACATCACAGCAGCACGTCAAGAACAAGTAAGCTTCACTCAACCTTACTACGATAACTCAGCTGCATTTGTTGCAATCAAAGGCAAACTTGAGTCTCAAGCTGCGCTTAAAGGCAAACGTGTTGGCGTACAAAACGGTTCTACACACCAAGCATACTTACTTGAACAAGTGAAAGGCGCAACGGCTGTTCCTTACGCGAGCTACCAAGATGCATTCATTGACATGCAAAATGGCCGTATCGATTCTGTATTTGGTGACACCGCTGTTGTGGCTGAATGGTTCAAGAAAAACGACAAGCTTAGCTATGTTGGCGACCAAGTAACTAACAAAGAATACTTTGGTAACGGTTTTGGTATCGCAGTCAATAAAGACAACCAAGCGCTAGTTGACCAATTAAATGCAGCTCTAAAAACTGTAAAAGAAAACGGCGAATACAAAGCCATTTTTGAAAAGTACTTTGGTAAGTAATATGGAGTTAACGGGTTACTCCGCTTCTCTAGCACAAGCAAGTTGGACTACGGTCCAACTTGCTTTTGTCAGTTTATGCGTCGGCTTAATTTTGGCAGTATTGTTTGCCTGTGGTGAGATGTCTCGCCAAAAATGGCTCTCTTGGCCAACGATTCTTTTCGTTACCATAGTTCGTGGTCTGCCTGAACTGCTTGTTGTACTGTTTATTTTCTTTGGTTCCACCCAAGTGATCTTTTTAATCACTGGGGACTTTGTTGATATCAGCCCATTTATTTCTGGCGTAATCGCGCTAGGGCTTATTTTTGCCTCTTATGCTTCACAAACGATTCGCGGCGCACTAAAAGCGGTGCCAAGTGGTCATATAGAAGCGGCAAAAGCATTGGGACTGGGCAAAACCAGAACCTTTATTAAGATTGTATTACCGCAAGCGGTACGTCATGCCATGCCTGGCTTGATGAACCAATGGTTGGTGTTATTAAAAGATACCGCTCTCGTTTCGTTAATTGGTGTGACCGATTTAATGAAACAAGCGCAATTGACCTCAGCGACGACACACCAAGCGTTTACTTGGTATGCAACGGCGGCGGTGATTTATCTTGTGATTACGATTATCACCCAAAAATTGGTTAAAATTATCGAAGCTCGCTTCTCGATTCAAGAAGCCTCTATGGGTGCAGGTACTAAAGCATGACATCAGAACATTTTTACCAAATGCTTGACGGCTTGATGACTAGCTTACATCTGACCGTGGTGTCTCTGGTTGTTGGTTGTTTTCTTGCACTGTGCATGACGCTCACGTTGATCCTGCGTACTCCAATTGTGCACTGGCTGAGCCGTGGTTTAATCACTCTTTTTACGGGCACTCCCCTATTAGTTCAAATCTTTTTGATCTATTACGGTCCCGGTCAATTTGAAGTGATTAGAAATAGCTTTTTATGGGATTGGTTAAGCCAACCTTGGTTCTGCGCAATGCTTGCATTAGCGCTCAATACCGCAGCCTACAGTACGCAATTATTTAAAGGGGCGTTCAATGCCATCCCATCAGGGCAATGGCAAGCATGTCGCGCTTTGGGTATGAACAACTGGGCAAGCCTTAGAGTATTACTGCCATTTGCGATTCGCCGGGCAATTCCTGCGTATTCTAATGAAGTAATTTTAGTGTTCAAAGGCACATCACTTGCCAGTACCATTACGATCATGGATGTGATGGGTTACGCACAACGAATTAACGCGCAAACCTACGATACCTTAACGGTATTTGGTATTGCCGGAGCATTCTATCTAGCGGTCAATGGATTATTAACCATCTTGCTTCGCCGATTAGAACGTAAAGCATTAGCCTTTGAGAATGTTCGCTAACCGCTCATCCTCTTAAATAAAAATACATATACAAGTAAGGGTCAGATATTTTTATCTGACCCTTTTTTATCTTTACTGGCTCGTGAATGTCGTTATCTCTGTTTATTTAATCGACAAACGCACGCTTAGGGATAGAGATATGTACTAAGTTCGCCCATCAAGCGCAATAATCAGTTAAAATCAGTGTATGTAACACATCAGAGAATCCCGATGAGCACTGAAAATAAGCCTTGGATATCAAGCTATCCGAACGATGTACCCGAATTTATAAACACTCAGCAATATAACAATATCAATGAGATGTTTAAAAAGCCCTTTAATGATTTTGCAGATAAAACCGCCTTCATTAATATGGGACATTCGTTGACCTATCGTGAACTTAATGAAAAAAGTGACGCATTTGCCGCTTACCTTCAATGTGAACTAAAAGCGAAAAAAGGCGATCGGATTGCTCTGATGATGCCAAACCTTCTGCAATACCCCATTACTATTTTAGGTGCTTTAAAAGCTGGCTTAGTGGTGGTTAACGTTAATCCTTTATACACCCCAAGGGAGCTTGAGCATCAATTGCGAGATTCTGGGGCAACCATCATTGTCGCCGTCACCAATTTTGGCGACAGCTTGCAGCAAGTGATCAGCCGAACCAGTCTCAAGCACGTTATTTTAACCAGTATTGGGGATGCACTTGCGCCGCACAAACGTACCTTAGTTAACTTTGTGGTGAAGTACGTCAAAAAAATGGTCCCTAAATTTCATCTACCTGGTGCTATCTCTTTACGCCGTGTACTTACCGAAGGAAAGCGTCTCGATTTTAATCCGCCCGTTATTGAACATGATGACTTGGCCTACCTGCAATATACAGGTGGCACTACAGGCTTGGCCAAAGGTGCCATGCTGACTCATAAAAATGTCATCGCAAATGTGCTACAAGTGTTTGCTCATTTTGGTCCACGTACCGCCAAAGAAAATGAATACGCGGTCACCCCTCTTCCCCTTTATCATATTTTTGCTAACTCTGTGAGCATGATGCTGATGATGTATATGGGTGCCACAAACCTCTTGATCACCAATCCAAGAGATTTGAAAACCTTTATCAATGATTTAAGTAAATATCCATTTACCATGATTTTTGGTCTCAACACCCTGTTTGCCGCCCTTAACAATAGTGCCAAATTTAGAGAACTGGATTTCTCACATGCCGAATTTACTATTGCAGGCGGCATGCCAACACAAAAGCACACCGCAGATGAATGGCAAAAAATTACAGGTATGCCAATTATCGAAGGCTATGGTCTAACTGAATGTTCACCAGTGGTTGCCGGTGGCGTTCATACTCAGCAGCAATACGTGCCAGCTGTAGGAGTGCCACTACCAAGTACTGAACTGAGAATTGTCGACGAAGATGGTTTACCTCTGGAAGTAAACCAAATAGGCGAAATTCAAATTCGTGGCGAACAAGTTATGCGAGGTTATTGGAAACAAGAAGCAGAAACTCGCGCAGTATTGACCGATGATGGTTGGCTAAGCTCTGGTGATATTGGTCGAATGGATGAAGACGGCGTGTTTTATATTGAAGATAGGAAGAAGGACATGATTTTAGTGTCAGGCTTTAATGTCTTCCCGACCGAGATTGAAGAAGTGGCCACACTGCACCCTAGAATCGTTGAGGCCGCCGCGGTCGGTGTCTCTGACGATATCGCCGGTGAGCGGGTTAAACTGATTGTTGTGACTAATGGCGCAGTCAGTGTCGATGAGATTAAAAAGCATTGCAGACAACATCTTACGGGCTACAAAATCCCTAAAGTTATCGAATATAGAGATGATTTACCCAAAACAAATGTAGGCAAAATATTGCGCCGAGAGTTGCGTGATTAACGTTTTATTTAATCACTTAACAGCGTAACTAACTTCAGTTTACCAATATAGGCCAAGTCATCATCACTTTGCCTATTTTTAACTTTCACTTTTTATTTCACTAAGCCCACATTATTAACTCCGTGGTTTTAGCACGCTCATTCTTATATACTGAGCTTCTTTCAAAGGAATACCCATTATGGAAATGATCATTGTTTCATCTGAGCAGCAAAAACGCCTTATCATGCTGTTTATTCGCAAAAAAGCTTCAATGTCAGATAAAGCACTGATAAAAAATCTTGATGCTCATCAGATCAATTCATCGGTTTACCCTGCTTTTAAGCAAGCATCTGATCTGCGTGTCGAGCGTATTTTACTGCCTTTCTATGATGAGAAAAGCGCAAAACTTGAAGGCGGAGATTTCCTCTACCGCTACTTATCGAAAGGCTATATCTGCTTAGGTAACTACACTGGTGAACCAAAGCCTGATTTAACGCCTTGGGGTGTACGCTCTGTGCGAATGCTGCCTAAAGTTGGTTTTGGTCTGTAACTCATATTGTTCAAGCCATTTATTGACCAAGCAGCTTTTCGATCAAGCAGCTTATCGACCAAACACCTACTGTAATATTAATATCACGCGACAGGACCAATAGATAATGAGTGATTTAACTCCTCAACAAGAGCAAGCCATTGCCACATTTAAAACCAGTATGCATTTTCCTGGTGATGGGTTTCATGCCTTGATTATCGATCTGTGCAAAACTTATCAATTGTCATTTCAGAAAGTGCGTAAAGTGCTGATGAGTACTCAAAAAGCGGTAGAGAAAAAGATTCGTCATCAATTTGATGACGTAACTGCTGATGATCTGACTCAACAAGCTTGGCTTGCCAATGTGCACCGTCAGCTTAAAGATCTTGAAAGTGACAATGTAACCCCAATACAAACACTGCAAGGCAATGCCCGGTATATAAAAGCCACTTCTGTTATTGATGCAGGCATTACCACAGAAGATGTGCGAGAAGCTGTATTAGAAGATTTGTTTCTTGCTTACGAGAAAGTGGTCTTTAAACCGTTAGCGTCGATGCTGCACACTACCCCATTGTATTGGAAGTTAATGCGCGCAGAGGAAGTTTCGGTAATGACCGATGAATACCGTTTACTGTTTAGTGATTACCCACATCACATGCAAGTTACCGCTCAGATTTTTAAACTCGATCAAAGCGTTAGAGCTCTTACTTTAAATTAGATTTAAAGCGGTCTTTCATTAGTCTGTGTGGCATGAATGCCACAGTGAAGCCATCAAGGATGATTTCACGGCGTCTTGTGGAGATGATGTACATAATAGGACGATAAGTGTTCACCCTAGTCTGTGAGGGTAATGAAAGACCGATTTGTTTTATACGTTATTAGTTTTTGATAGCCGAGTTTTAGTTGACCATGCTCTAATTGACAGTAATTTGAACCTTAGCGCAGGTGTAATCATTACATGCTTTTATCTGATGCGCGCCAGACAGTGATTTTGCCTCAATCTGGTTCTCTACAATCTTGCCATCTAAATACCAACGCACGTCCTCAGTGGATGCTTTAAGGGTTAATATTTGTCCTTTATACGGATAAATATAACTGCCATCTTGTGGCTGAATAATATCGATAAAGTGTTTGGATTGTGAATGTTCTTTTCGCCATGAAAGAAGCTCTTGTGGCCAAAGATTAGCTCGCGACAAATGTTTATCTCGGCGTAGCGTTCTTGGAGTCACACCATCAATCGTCCACGCCTCTTTTTTCTCAATACAGTGCTCCTTTGCCACCATGGTTGAAGCTAAACCACTTGGCCAACAAATCGATTGTTGAACAACATGATGCGGTTTTGTGACTTCACTTTTATCTTGTGGCAATAAATCAAACACATCAAATAAAAACGGCGCTGCCATCGTGGCGCCCGTTTGCCCAACATACGGTGAACCATCAGGTCTGCCTATCCACACTCCTACGGTATAATCATTACTGGTGCCGATTGCCCATGCATCGCGATAGCCAAAACTGGTTCCCGTTTTCCAGCCTATTTTGCGTCCATATTTTGCACGAGGTCTATCTGGGGCGCGTACATCTTGCAAAATTCGCCTTGTTATCCATGCACTTTCTGCGCTCAGTAAACGAGCCTGTTGCACCTCATCGGATTGACTTAATCTAGGCTTCACTGCAATGCCTTGGCGACTTAATGCGGTGTAATACATCACCAATTCACGTAGCGTAGAACCGCCGCCACCTAATACTACCGTCAGATTCATATCAGCTAAACGCAATGAAGAACCGAGCACTTGCATCTGCTTGACAAATTTAGGCACTCCTAACTGATCCAATAAATACACCGCAGATAGATTTTTTGAGCGTTGCAGTGCTTCACTGGCTGAAACCGTGCCTTGGAAGTGTTTATCAAAGTTCTGAGGCTTGTAATTATCAAACTGCATCGGAATATCCAGCAGTAAACTTTCAGAGTGGATAAGCCCCTCATCTAACGCCCTACCATACACAAACGGCTTTAACGTTGAGCCTGGTGAGCGCACCGCTTTGGTCATATCCACATGACCAAAACTGCGTTTACTGTCCATATCCAACGAACCTTTATAAGCAATCACCTTGCCAGTTTTGTTTTCCACTACCATAACCGCAACCGATAGTGCCTCAGACATTTCATTAAATCGCTGTTTTACGATGCCATCAATATTGTGTTGTAGCTCATTGATAATAAATGTTTTTAGCTGTTTTTCACTGTTCGGCTTCCCTGTGGCATGTGAATCAACAGAAGCATGGAATTTCAACTCTCTTGCCAATAAAGGCACTTGGCGTTTAATCGGCAAGCGACCAGCAAGCACCTTTTCCTGCTTAAGCAATTGGTATTCTTGCTCAGTGAGCATGTTGTCGTTAATTAGGCGTTTGAGGACCTTATTGCGCGCAACTTGCGCTTTATCTGGGTGCCTATCTGGACGATAGATACTGGGCCTTTGCGGTATGACCGTTAACAAGGCCGCTTCTGAAATGTTTAAGTTTTTGGCTGACTTACCAAAGTAACGCTGACTGGCCGCTTCCACCCCTTCGATATTGCCCCCCATTGGAACATGAGTAAGATAAAGATTGAGTATTTGCTGCTTACTATAGCGCTGCTCTAATTGAAGCGCGCGAAATACTTGGATTAATTTTCCGCTATATGAGCGATCGATAGGATACAAAATCCTTGCCACCTGCATGGTCAAGGTCGAACCGCCAGAAACAATGTGCCCATAACGGACGCGCTGATAAGCCGCTCTCAACAATGCGCTAAAGTCGACGCCTATATGAGAATAAAAATGACGGTCTTCATAAGCTAATAGCGATTTGAGATAAATCGGTGATACATCCTTTGTTTCAATGGGCGTTCGAAATATCCCTCTGTCATCAGCAAATTGGCGCAGAGTATCGCCTTCCACAGATAGCACATTCACCGCCATACTTTTTGTTGTCGGCTCTGGCAGTGGCAAGTACAGGTTCAGTACTTGCCAAAGAACATACACCGCCACTATAGCGCTGACCATGATGGACAGAACCATAGTAGTGATGTTTTTAAACGAGATAGGCCTCATCATTTAATACTGATACTACGAGTAAAGCCGGGCTGATAGATAAAACGCTCTGGCGCGTACATATCCTCGATGAACACATTTGGTACCTGCGACACACCCTTGGTTTCAGCGCGCAAAACATAATAGAAGGTGTACACCCTATGTTTACTGATACCTAAAGCCGCCACATAACGGTCATTGCGGAACTCTTGCATCTCGACATCACTGGATATGAAATTAAGAGACTCTAATAGCTCTTCAGAAGCAGTAAACTGCGGATCTTCTAATACCATTCCTGCTGGTAAATAATCCACTAGCATGGCTCTGTCTATATTCTCCTCAAGATGCACACTGATACGAGCAATGATGCGATCCCCAACATGCAATTGAGCGCGACTTAGGCTATTCCCTTTTACATCAAAATAAGCACGGCTGACATAATCAAAGTCGACTGAGCTATCCAGACTGTCAGGATCGGCGTAGCCATCAATTGATTCCGTCACATAAATAGGCTGAGCGGTATCATTGTTGAATCTATCCCCTAATTTCATGGTCAACGCTTTACTTGCTCGTATTTGGTGACCATTTTGACTGACTTTCACCGGATGTTGATTCAACGCTTTAAGTTCAAAGCCTGCCTTTGCCAGCGCGTACTTTTCTTGAGTACTGAAATAGCTTCGGCTATTAAGATCTTCAAATATCTCTTTTGCCGAATCAATTCGCATTTTGTTTAACTTGGCGTTAATCGGCCCTAGTTTCTCTAACTCACTGACTATAGAAACAATTTTGGCATTCGATGAAATCTCTGAATCATAATAGTTGTTTTCGCCATATCGAAAATAACGGCTGTTAACGCGATCAAAGTAACGCTTACTGGTACGCATATCGCCTAAACGATAAAATGCGGCGCCTAAATAAGCATTGCTCAAGCTATTTTTAATATGCAGCTCTTTGAGATAGGTTTTTGCATCTGAAAAACTCAGTAATCCTTCACGGCTTAGTACATAACCTACATAAGCTTTGTCTGCATCTGATTGATCATCATCGTACAGGTATTCATGTAAACGCTTGATAAGCTTATCCATCACCGCTTTATTAACCAAGTTAGGATGAAGCTCTCTCACATCAAACAAGAAGCTTGCTACATAAGCGGTTAACCACGCTTCTTCATTAGAAATTCGTCCCCATAGACCAAAGCCACCGTTGTTATTTTGGTAATAAGTTAAGCGCATGACCGCGCGCTGCAACATATCAATATCGCTACGATCATCTAACACTTTCTGCTTCATCGGTGACAATGAACTGTCATCTAATAACCACGGGTAAGCGGTACTGGTGGTTTGCTCAACACAGCCATAAGGGTAACGGAACAAGCCTTGCACAAACGCCGTTGGCTCAATTTCTGGCACATGGCTAAAGGAGATTGCGCTCATGCCTTGGTCCACAGGCAATACACCTTGCCATTGCGCTTCGGTCACGCGCAGAACATCACCGGAATTCAAAACCCGAGTCGATTTCTTAGTAATATAAGGCGATGGTGAACGTACTGGCACGCGCCAGCTTCGCTCAATGCTGTAATTTTCACTGTCTACTGATAAGTATAAATTTGCCATCGCAGTCATATTGCCGACCATAACCGGTACTGGAAAACTCGCTTTCTCACCAGGGGCTAAGGTTAACGTTTTCGAGCTGTTTCCAGCCAGTTCAACGCCATCTTCTGCCGCCATCACTAAATTAATACGTTGTGTCTTTTGGGTTTGGTTAGAGGCTTCCACCATCACCTGACTTTGACTGTTGGTTGCAAAGAATCTAGGTACGGACAGCTCTGCCACAATGGGCGCACTCACGGTCACATCTTGAATTTTCTGACCAAATTTATTGCCATCAAATACCGTTGCCACCATTTGCACTTCGCCATTGTAATCAGGCACATCCAATGAGATATCCGCTTCACCTTTACGGTTTAGTTTTACTGCAGGCAACACCGTATTAAATGTTTTACTTTCCACCAAATTATCGGCAGGTTTTGCGCTGTTTAAATCTTCATCACCGCCATAACGATGACGAATGAACGCCGAAGGACGAGATTCAAACTGTCTTGAATATAGATCGATGACATCCGCACCTAAACGTTTATGACCATAAAACCAATCAAAGACATTCGGCACTTGGTAACGAGCCATGTTAATGATGCCTTTATCAGCAACCGTTAACACCACATAAGCGTTGCTAAGATCTTGCTTGCTATCAACCTTGACCTTAATATGCTGCGTGGTAAATGGTTCTAGTTTTTGTGGCGCTTCAATGCTGACATTTAGCTTGCGATGACCACGATAAAGCCTCACTGGCGCGACAGATAACGAGCGTTGTACATACGATTTTTCGGCATTGACTAAAGTGCCAATCAAGTACAGATCATGACGTTCTAAATCATTAGGGATTTTAATTCTGACCTTTTTTGTTCCCTTCACCATCACTGTTTTATGCTGATAAGTTTTATCACCCACCAATTCCAATGACACTAAGCCATCAATAGGGGAAGTAATGCTGACGCTAATATATTCGCCCGTTAGGTAATCTTGTTTATCCAGTTTCATTGCCAGTTGATCGGGCTTAACCGGAATTTGTGTATCGCCATCATTCCAACCTGCATAGAAAGAATAAACTGTGTGTTGCCCACTTGGTGCGGTAGCGGTTACGCGGTACTCGCCCCATTCCACAGGAACGGTAAGCGTATTTTGCTTGTTATTGACTTTGACTGTTTTAGATTCAACGACTCGCCATCTATCATCGCGACGTAAATCCCAGCCAGAACTTTGATTAAAGACCCAATAATAACCACCTGCATTACGCTCTACTTTGATGGTCACATTGCCAGCAAGCGCCTTGTCACCGGTATCGTTAAGCAACAATAAACCAAACTTAGTATCCTCAAAATAGCCAACATCTTCTCTAGCAGGTCTTAAACCCACAATGGATTTACCATTAGACACAAGCACGCGTTTTACGCGAGTGGTGGTCGCACCGCCAGTCTCAAACAGTTGATTATTGGTGGTCAGCATCGCAGGTCCATCTAATGAATCGCTGTCCACAGCACTGAGTGTAAAGTTTGCCGTACCTTGCTTATTTAAGTTTATATCCAAAGATTTTGGCGCATTACGAGAGGAAATATAATGATCATTCCCCACATAATATTGACTGAATTTACCGGAAAAATGCTCGACAGACCTCAAAGTAGAACTGATGGTAAGCTTATTACCATCGGCAACCTGACCGTATAAATAACGACCACTTGCCTGTCCCTCAATCGGAGAATCGGTCGTAATTACTGACGGAAAAGTCATGCTTAAATCCATTCTTTCTGGCACAAATTCTGCGACATTAAAATTGAATGTACCAATGGCTTTAGTTGACGTTTTATTCGCTAAGATGGTCGCGCTCCATTTACCTAATTTGGCTGAGGCAGGAATATCGAAGTCAAAGCTAAAAAAACCCGGTATTGATTGTTCGATGGTGCGCGAGATAGCTTCTTTACCATCTGGGGTTACTACTTTAATAAATACCGATTTGATGGCACTTAACGCACCAGATTCTTTACGAATCAAAATATTTAACGGCACATTTTCTGAAGGTTTAAACAGATTACGGTTAGAAAAAACAAAACCATTCAATGGTTTATCTTTTTGACCTGCGACGTCAAAATCTGACAAATCCAGAGGCACTTCTTTCATCGGTAACACCGCCATGCCCTGCTTGCTTTCTATGACAAACACATCTTCACTAGAGCGCTTGTTGTAGTCAAACTGAGCAAAGCCATTGCGTAAACTTATCGTTTTGCGTATTCCGTCTTGCCCAATTACGCTCACTTTTGCCGAGGCTAATGGACGATTATTAGTCAGGTCCACTGCTTGTAGTGATACTTTGCTGGCAAATATTTTGGCTTGCACACCAATATCTGAAAGCAAAACATGGAAGATAACTGGGCTATCAAATGAGTTCGTTGGTTTAATGGCCACGATATACCAACCATTAGCCAACTCATCAGGTAGAGTGAGATTAGAAACCACTGATTGATTTTGTTTAGAAGGTGCAAATTTGAAACTTAAATCCGTTTGATGGGTGAAGTTTTTTCTAAGGCGCTGCGCTGACCAATTGCTTAATTGCTGGGAATAAAAATAATCGGCAAATAGATTAGGCGTGTCATCAACTCGATAGACAGACATTAACGCGCCGGTCGCATTAACACTTTCAATCGGGATGCCTCTATCGCCTGAGGCATTAATAAAAGGACCTTGCCCTAATACTCGCACCGACGGTGAGGATTCACAAATATTGATGTACTCGACTTGATCCAACAAGCCTCGCGCAATACCCGTTAACGAGATGCCATACTCACCTACACCATAATCGTCAATAGCGAATGACTGATAGGTTCTATCCGCGGATAAAATCCAAGACGTTTTAATGGATTTACCGTCTTTAATGACAGGGATATCCAGAGCGCGATGCACCGCTCCATCCAAACTAACCACCACACTGGTTTGTCCGTTGATTTTACCTTCAGTTACATTAGTCACTGATACCGCGAAAGCTTGGCTCGCAAAGCTTAAAACGCATAACATACTGAAAAGCCTAACTAATAGCTTAACATTCCCTTTCATACTCCACCCTTATACAATTCACCCAATTTCTATTCATAGGATAAATGATTGATTTGTGGTTTAAGTAAGTAATCGGTCAATTAGATGTGATGATTTGATGGGGATTTTAGAGGAAAATACTGTTTTCCTGACATTAGAAAGCGCTATATAAGACAAATACAGGTGATTTATAAGCACTTAATATACGGTTGGTTTCTTATTGATTTGGCGGGTAGTAAACAGGTGACACTGACTTTATTAAGTAATCTTTAATAAAAAACGGATTCACACTCAATAAAGTCAGCGTTATAACAATTTAAGCCTTAAATGTGTCTCCTTGGCGATTCAAGTGACCCAAGCTTTCTTGCATAGACAGAACTTCTTCAACCTTGCGCTTCATCGATTGACTGGTGCTGGAAAAACCCAGTATCTCTGTCACTGATTTTACCAAATCATCTTTAGATATCGAGAAAGTGTCCTGCACGGTTTCTTTGGCGGCAAGAGCAATCTCATCATCATAAACAAAGTCGAATTTGCGCTCATTAGAAGGCAATTGTTTACGGTTTCGCACCGTAGTTTCTTTCGCCGGATAAATGAGGTATTCAGCATCAAGTGTGATTTTACCTTGTTGCTGCAGATATTCTGCTGCTTGAGCAATCGCGCGGTTAATTCTGGCCCCTGAGCGCGTCGCGCCAACAGCTGAAAGTAAACGTATCGCTAAATGCTTACTGTGCATTGGTGATTCGACCTTTAACACTTTTTCAATGTCTTCGGCTAACAAATAGAGATCCGTTTCCGGTATGGTCTGCCCCACTGTCAGTGATAATTCGGCAATATCCGCTATCGCATAATCGGCAGAGGATGAACTTTCTTCCACTTCCACACGCTCAATCTCTGCTTTTACTGCCTTTTTCACAGGCTCAGTCACAACGATTTGTGTTTCATCAAAGTTTGCATAGTAAGCTTTTGCTGATTTCAGCGCGTCATCCAAACGCTCTGTAGCCTTATGGCGATTTCGAAACCAATCGGTGCTCCAAATACGGTGGAATCGCCAACCCAGTCCTTCTAACACACCTTGGCGAATGCGGTCTCTGTCTCGAGCGCTTTTCGAGCTATGATAGGTTGCGCCGTCACATTCAACTGCTAACATATAACGCCCCGGTTTACTTGGGTCACGCACCGCAATATCAATATAAAATCCAGCGCAGCCAACTTGAGGCTGAACTTCATACCCTAAGCTGCGAATGGTCGAGATGACTTCTTCTTCAAATGGTGAATCCGGTTCTTTGCCTGTTTCTTGTGGGCGAACCAACTCTTTAGTATCGGCGTAGTGCAGAAAGTTTTTCAATGCTCGAACACCAAATGGGGTTTCGCCAGTTGTCGGCATCTCTTCGGCTTTGAAATTACAAAAGACTTGCATGCTCATTCGGGCTCGTGAAATTAATACGTTCAAGCGGCGCTCGCCACCAGCTGAGTTAACCGGACCAAAGCTCATCGGCAAACGTCCTTCCGGAGTTTTACCATAGCCAATACTGATAAAAATGGCATCGCGCTCATCACCCTGAACGTTTTCAAGGTTCTTAACAAAGAAGTCCTCACCTTCGGCGTGCGCGCCAAAGAAGTGTTCTAAATCTGGGTTTTCTTTTCGCAAGCGGTCAACTTCAAGCAAAATGCAATCTCGTTGCGCGGTACTAAAAGCCACCACGCCCAATGTTTGATTGGGGGATGTTTTGGCATGTTCTATCACCGCTTTGGCCAGTTCACCGGCTTCACCAACATTGACTCTTGCGCCGCCTCTATCGTAGGTAGTGTGCGGTAAGTAATTGAGATTCAATCCTGTGGCATGCGGATTAATCCCAGATGATGGGAAGATCATCAACTTATTGTCGTAAAATTCTTGGTTTGATACCGCAATTAACGATTCATGACGACTACGATAGTGCCAGCGCAACATTCTTTCTGGAGAACCTGCCGCGAGGAACATGCCAAGGATACTTTCAATATCTGCCGTCATGCTCTCTTCAGCTTCTTCATCATCGACAGAATATTGTCGACCAAAGAAGCTCGTTGGAGGCATCTGTTTAGTATCACCAACCACAATCATTTGCTTAGCTCGTAATATTGCGCCTAAACCATCGGCTACTTTTACCTGTGAGGCTTCATCAAAAACCACCAGATCAAACTCAATGCTTTCAGGATCAAGGTAAGTTGCGATGGACATCGGGCTCATCATAAAGACCGGTTTAATCTGCTGAATCGCACGCCCTGCACGATTAATAAGACGTCTTATCGGTAAATGTCTGCGCTTTTTATTAAACTCACGGCGCAGAATTTCAACCTCACCTCTAGCGCTCGGGTTTGGCAAGCGCTCAAATAAATCTTCGACTAGTTTTTCTTGAGCAAAGTTAAAGAGCTGTTTATCGATGTTTTTAAATTGCTCTATGCATTGCTCATGGGCAACACGGTCAAAATCTCGAATTGCGGGTTGTTGTTCATACACTTCACTAACAAGTTGCGAGTAGTAACGGTATTGAAAACCGATCACCATCAATGCAGGTTTCTCTTGCCAAGTAAATGCCAACTGACTCCATGGCTGTAGCTGCTGCTGATTTAAACTTTCAGAAATACGATTAAAGCGCACCAATTCATACACATTGTCCATATCCGCAATCACTTGCGGCAGATCTTGTACATTATGTTTGGCAATCTGTGTTGTAAATGATGGCTCATCAAGCTGCAAATCAGTACATAGCGTCTGGGCAACCTCATCATATTGCGAGACCAAACTATTAATCGCGCTGATTTGAGCATGGCTAATAGGGGTTTGGGCGCTATCAAAATAATCGCTAACGCCATTGTCTATCTCGCCTTCATCAATAGATTTAGTCGTGTCATATAGCCACTGCATTGGCGAGAATAGCGCGCTCCAATCGGTTCGCTCGTGACGGAAATTGTCACCAATAACTTTGATGGCCGCTTGTGCAGATTCGATAAATTCTCGCTGCTGAGATTTTAACTGTAAGATGCCATCAATCGAGGCAAGCCAATCATCGACATCGCCTGACAAGCCATTGCTTCGAAGACCGGCATAGATTGCCTTCATCTTTCTAAAATCGCCAGATAAGAAACGCCACCACTTTTTACCTGTGGTCGAAAACACGCCTCGAGTTGCGCTCCAGTCATAATCAAAAGCTTGCTCGGTAAATTCGGCTTGTAATTGCTGTTTAGTGCTTTGAAGATCCAAGCCACTCTTGGCAAATTGCAAAATGGCGTCACCATTTTGTGTCCAATTTGATAAGTCGCAATGAATCCCCTGTAAATTGGGTTTTGATGCAATTACATCTAATGATTTAAGCGCTTTTAGTGCATCTAAATAACAATCAACAGGCATGGATAATGATACGTGGCAGGCTAACTGCTGCACCGTTTCAATGATTTTTTGTTGAAGAATCACCAGTTTTTCTGCGCTGGATTTAGCGCGAGTAACAACAGCAGGCGACACTTCGCTAAGAGTGGTCGAGCAATAACTATTAACAAATGGCGCACCATGCGCTGATAAATAATCCACCAACTCCTGCACAATACCCAGTACTTGTTTGTACTGACTGTTCGACCAATTTGACGCAGGTGAAATCACTTCTGGAAGCTGAGACTTGTCAATACCTTCATCTTGCAACACTTGCTCAGTATGTAGGGAGTGACCTAATGCCACTTGATAACTGATATCGGTCTGTTTAATCGGCGCATTGACTGCCGCGCTGTAATCATCTAATTGGGCACGCAGTGAAACCAATTTTTGAATATCATCGCCACGTTTGGGAGAGACAGGAACTTTTTGCAATAATGCCTCTTCTAGAGAGCCCAGCACTGCTTTTTTATTGGCTTTGTTTGAGTGAAGCTCTAAAACAGAATCACCAATACTACAGTTATCTAATCGCCTTTTAACGACGTCCAGTGCCGCCATTTTTTCTGCGACAAACAACACTTTTTTATTGTCGGCTAGTGCTTGAGAAATGATGTTGGTAATGGTTTGAGATTTACCTGTACCAGGAGGACCTTGAATCACCAAGTTTGCCCCCGATCTTGCCGCCAATACCGCTTCGGTTTGACTCGAATCAGAATCGAGCACTAATTGAATCGCTTCTGCTTTATTGACATCCATCGGCGTCGAATCTAAATGCGTTCGATCCGATTCAAATCCACCGCCAAATAGGCTTTTGATCACTTCATGCTGTGATGGTTTTTTGCCTTCAGGCCACGCTTCATCTGATAAGTCTTGGTACATTTGAAACTTACCAAAAGAGAAGAAGCTCAAAGCAATTTTGTCAGTCACGACCTGCCAACGCGTTTCTTTGGCAATTGCTTGGCTGACCTTTTCAAAATAAGTCGTTAAATCAAACTCATCTTCATCGTGACCAAACTTAGGCAGTTCAATGGCATAATCCATTCTCAATTTTGCTGCTAGAGTTAAATTGGTGCCAAGGTCGGCATCAGTGTAAGACAGCTTAAAAGCGTCACCAGCTTCTGCGCGAACCAGCGTCACCGGAATCAAAACCAATGGGGCATAACGAGGTTTGTCAGAGCTTTGATCTTCGTACCATTTGATAAAGCCGGTGGCGATATACAAAATATCGACACCTTGCTCTTGAACATAAGTCTGGGCTTCTGAATGAATTTTAAGAAGGCGAGTATCTAAACTGTGGCTAAAGAGTTGTGTTTGCAGCGCCGCATCTTCGTGACGTTTTTCGCCAACCTGCCCCTGTAGGTGTTCAGTTAATGCACTGAGTTGTAAGGGAACTTCATCATCTTTTAATTTGTCTGGTGCAGGCAAGAACTTCATAGTTTTATTCTTGCTAACCAAAATATCAAAAATTTGAGAGGATCTTTCATCCACTATATCAAGAACCTTAGCCCCTTTGCCTAAACTTAGAAGTGTATTACCACGTAATCCCATATCTAGGAGTTCTTGACGACTTTTCTCAAACACAGTTTTGATTTTCATACTCTTACTTATCGTAAATTATCTTTAAAATTCATATAGTAAACAATGGTATACCATCAGGGTGAGATCACGAACGTTATATGAACAAAATCATGTGCATTATCGGAACCACTCTTTGTGACATTAGTTTGTGGCATGGATGCCACTATGAAGCCATCAAGGATGATTTCACGGCGTCTTGTGGAGATGATGTTCATGATTGATCGATAAGTGTTCACTCATGCGTTCGCCCTAGGCATACCATTAATTTGCCGCAGCATAATATACATCATTCATAGCGTGAAACAGAGTTAGTATCTTTAGTTTTCATTTATTATTGATGTTATTGTAACCGCTCTTTCACAGACCGACCTATATTCGCAACATTGCATTTATTAAAAGTAATTTTGATGCGCATCTGAACCTGCTTTCATGAACTAATATGGCAGAGTTAATATATGACTTGTGATAAACACTTTATTTACCATTAAATTTGGAATGTTACTTTGCGCATTTAATTGTTGAGTATTGTATTTAATAAAAATGAGTATTTGTTGATTTATTAACTAACCAAAAATGCATTCTTATATATAAGGTATTTTTAGTTTTTTATAATGATTTAGATAACAAGTTCTTACAAATTATGTATTATAAAATTTAGCAACAGTGCGTGGGAGGGATCCAAACTCTTATTACGCTAGGCATTTAACGATACTCTTTTAAGTTTCACTTTTCGTTAGTTGTTTATATCGTAGAAAGAAATCGCAAGTTGGACTAAGTGATAAATTCATTTACGTCAGGTAAGGATTGCTATGTTTATTAATTACTTAAGGTAGTTAAGTAATTAAACCACCGAATATAGATCTACAGAAATAAAGATGCTGTTGATTGAATAAGAGTGTGGTTTTTAACCTAAATAGTGCTATTGATTGCCGTGAATCCCTCTCAATAAGTACAGATTATTCGACTTTTATTGAGACACCCAATTGAACAGATCAAATCTAGTGATAAAAACCGGGGTATTACTTGCCATCTTCTCGCTATCAGCGACAACGGCTCTAGCAAGTGAAACAGACACTACGCAATCCCAAGCAGCACAAACTGATTCACAGCAAACCTTCACACCGCATTGGACAGGGTATGTGGAAGCGACCTATGCCGATGACTGGGCTTCTGACTATCGTGATGATCGCAATGTCGAATTTGACATGCAGCTGGGATATCAATTTACTAGCCATGTCAGTGCAGGGATTATTACCGGTACCTATTACCTAGATAATTCTACGTGCTCTGCGCACTCAAAAGACTATTGGTGTATCGCCCCAACCTATCTTTATACCAACTACAGCAATCTTTATAGCTTTGGTCATGATGACTTAGTTACTATTGGTGCCAAAGGTCGTATTTTGTTGCCGACAACTCAATACGCTCAAGATACACACCTCTATTTTGGTGCGTTCGCTTATCTACCGATTTCATTTGATGTTAACCGCTATGTCAAAGGCCTTAGCTTAGTGCTGCAACCTAACGTGAAAAAGTATTTCAACAAATACAAAACTGCAGGTGGCCAAAACTTAACTGACTACTCTTTGGGTTTTGATCTATCCAGTACTTATCAAATCACGGATAAAATTGTGTTCTCTGTGAGCATGACCGACAGCCATTATGTAACGTATGCGGGTAACTCAACCTACCCTACACTTAGTCATACCGAAGAAATTGGTTATGAATTAACTGACAGTTGGTATATGGGCGTAGGTTATTCCAACAATGCACAGTACTACAATCCAGAACATGGCTCTAACCCAATAAGCAGTCTCTTTGACGACAAAGACCCGCATTTTTATCTGACGACATACTATGCCTTTTAAGTACTATAAATTCGAAGTCAGTAACACCAACGAACAAAGGAAATTAAATTGCTAGGTTATTTTATTAAAAGACTGTTGCTTATTATCCCTACCTTTATCGGGATAACAGTACTGATCTTTTGTTTAACTCGTTTTGTTCCAGGTGGCCCTGTTGAACGTATGATCTCTCAAATGCAAATGAGTGGCGGCTCTAAAACAGCAGCGCAAACATTGTCAGAAGGTGAGATTAACGAACTTAAAGCACTATATGGCATGGATAAACCCGTCTATATCGCCTATTCAGATTGGCTTAATGACTTGGTTCACCTAAACCTTGGTGTCTCTACTCGTTATTACGATCCTGTATGGGACATGATTAAAGATCGTATGCCGGTCTCTTTATTCTATGGTTTGATATCGCTGATTCTTAGCTATGGTATTGCTATCCCCTTAGGGATATATAAAGCAATTCATCATGGCAGTAAGGGCGATAACATCAGTTCGGTTATCATCTTCATTGGTTATTCCATGCCTAACTATGTATTAGGGGTGCTATTGCTCTCCTTATTGGCATTCTATTTTGATGTGTTGCCTTTAGGTGGATTTACCAGCAATAACTTTGAAGAACTCAGTTTATTTGGACAAATCAAAGACTTAATTTCTCACGCTATTTTACCGGTTATCTGTTACACCATTGCAGATGTGGCTATTTTAACCATGACCATGAAAAATAACTTACTCGAAAATTTGTCATCTGATTATATTAAAACAGCGGTCAGCAAGGGTTTAACCTATAAAGATTCTGTTTATAAACATGCTCTTAGAAACAGCATGATCCCAATTGCCAGTCATTTTGGTTCGGTTATAAGTGTGTTTCTATCAGGCTCATTCTTAATTGAAGTTGTATTTAATATTGATGGTATTGGCCAGCTTGGTTATGAGGCCATTATCCAGAGAGATTACCCTGTTGTAATGGGTATTTTGGCACTTTCTGCATTGTTACTTATGTTTGGTAATATCATCTCTGATCTCTGTGTTGCAGCGGTTGATCCTCGCGTTAAGTTTGGTAAATAATGTTTAATTTTGATGAACTGACTAAAAAGAAGATTTCACGTTTTTGTTCCATCAAGCGTGGTTATTTTTCTCTGATATTTTTAGTATTGTTGGTTGTATTGTCGCTCTTTTCTGAAGCGCTCATTAACAGCAAAGCTCTCGTCGTGTCTTACCAAGGACACTTGTACTTTCCTACGTATACCAAAATGCTAACCGGTACTACGTTTGGAGAAAAGTACGGTTACGAAGCAGATTATCGCGCTTTACAAACTAAATTTGAAAAAGCGGATAAGGGTGACTGGGTGATTATGCCTATCATCCCTTGGAACCCTCTGGAGCAAGATTACTCCAACGGCTTCCCACCAACTGCGCCAGATGCCCATTCTCAGCATTATTTCGGTACTGATAATTCAGGTCGTGATGTCTTGGCACGTTTGGTTTATGGCTTCCGTATCGCGATATTTTATGCCTTTATCACCCTTGGTGTTTGTTACTTCATTGGGGTCATTGTCGGCAGTGCCATGGGCTACTTAGGTGGTAAGTTTGACCTTATCATGCAGCGGATCATTGAAGTGTGGTCCATGTTACCCATGCTGTACGTCATCATGATACTGGTGTCGATAATGAAGCCGAACTTTGCTTTGTTTGTGTTTATCAACGTGTTGTTTGGTTGGATTCCGATCACCTGGTACATGCGCTCAATCTCTTATAAAGAGCGGGCTCGCGAATATGTATTGGCTGCACGAGCACAAGGCGCAAGTTCATGGCGAATCATCACCAAGCATATATTGCCGAACACCTTAGTCATGGTGGTGACATTAGCGCCGTTTACGATTGTGGCAAATATCTCAACGCTAACTGCGCTTGATTATCTAGGCTTAGGGCTTACACCCCCTACCCCAAGCTGGGGTGACTTATTGCAACAAGGTAAATCGAACCTTGATGCATGGTGGATTATGAGTTCGGTTGTATTCTCAATTGTTGGGATTCTAACTATGATCACTTTCATTGGTGAAGCAATCCGCGAAGCTTTCGACCCTAAAAAACAAACTAAGTACAGCTAATATCATGAATCTGAATACACTAAAAACATCGACGTTATTGGTTGCACTTATGGGCGCGGTAGCCATCGCGCCTGCATGCGCCAACGCCTCTGACGCTCAGGCTCAGGCTAAAACGCAGCAACAAGCGCCTAAATTGCCAAGTGACTTAACTTGGATTTCAAATCCTGATTTACCACTGTTTGCTAGCCCAAAAGCGAAGCGCGGTGGTACGCTTAATTTGTATTTCTCGTCGTATCCTTTAACGCTACGTACTATTGGTCCTGATACCAGCACCTCATTTCGTTCTTACTTAATGGATGCCTACCCGGCTTTGCTCGGTCTGCACCCAAATACACTACAGGCTTACCCTTCTCTAGCCACCCAATGGGCATTTAGTGAAGATAATAAGACCATGTATTTCCGACTTGATCCTGCGGCAAAATGGACAGATGGCGAACCAATCACCGCTGACGATTTTCAATTTATCTTTGATTATGTACGTAATCCAAACGTACACGCGCCATTTTATAAGAACTACTACACTCATAAAATTACAGGCATTACCGTGTACGATAAGTACACCATTGCTCTGCACTCTGCCGATGCACTGCCGCATGCGCAGTTAATCGATCGCTTAAATACACAACCTAAACCTAAGCATTTCTTTAAAGATGGCATCGACAAAGATTACCTACGCACATTTAACTGGAAAGCTGAACCAACAACGGGTCCTTATTATGTATCGGCACTAAAAAAAGGCCGTAACATTGAATTGACTCACGTTAAAGATTGGTGGGGCTATCACAACCGCTATCTAAAAAATCGCTACAACGTAGATAAAATTCGTTTTTCAGTTATCCGCGATCCTGATTTAGCGTATCGCTATTTTGAGAAAGGTGAATTGGACGTATTTAACATCAATTCTCAGAAATTGTGGTTTGAAAAAACTGATTCTAAGCCGTTCCGTAAAGGCTACATTGTTAAATCAATGCTCAATAATGAAGTCTCTAAAGGAGCTGCCGGTATCTGGCTAAATATGGCAGACCCTATGCTAAGCAATGCCGATTTAAGAGAAGGTATCGCTTACTCTCTTAACTTTGATTCTGTTATCGAGCACGTACGCCATGGTGAAGCTAAGCGTCAAAACGGCTTTGGTACTTTGGTCGGTGACTATGCGCAGCCTAAAGATGTTGGCGTAAAACCTTTCTCCCCTGTTGAGGCGAGAAAACATTTTGCCAAAGCCGGTTATACCACATTAGGTTCTGATGGTGTGTTGTATAACAAGCAAGGTCAACCGCTGCAAATGACCTTAACTTACCTAAACTCAGGTTCAACTGCAGACGTTATTATTTTAAAAGAACAGGCAAAGAAAGCAGGATTAGACATTGAACTTAAACTGGTTGATGCATCGACAGGATTTAAATCGCTGTTAGAGAAAAAATATCAATCGGCTTACTTCTCTATGTCATCAGGTCTGTATCCAGGTTATAGACAGTATTTCCATTCGAGTACGGCGGTTCCTCAAACCAATAACTTCTTTAGTTATGCCAACCCAGAAATGGATAAATTGATCGTTAAATTTGACCAAGCATCAACAGCAAAAGAACAAGTAGTGCTTTCTAATCAGATTCAAAAAATGATCATGAAAGCCAACTGCTTTATCCCAGGCACAACGGCTCAATTTACCCGTTCTGCTCATTGGCGTTATGTTCGTTTACCTAAAAACCTAGGGACTGCTCAATCTCGATTCTTATTTGACGAAGCGAGTCTTGACCTTGGCTTAATGTGGATTGATACCGATATGAAACGTGAAGTTCTACAAGCGAAAAGCAAAGGGGATACGTTCCCTAGAATTACTCATTTAAGCACGCAAATCATCGGTCAATAAGGTAGTTGGATATGTCAGATAAAGTCGTACTGTCACTAAAAAATGTGACGACAACATTTAGCACCGATGAAGGCGATATTACCGCTCTAAACGGCGTTACCTTTGATGTTATTGCTGGCCGAACTATCGGAATCGTTGGTGAGTCTGGTTGTGGTAAAAGTATCACTGCAGCTTCAATTATGAACCTGCTACCGCAGCCTTATGGCAATGTAACCGACGGTGAAATTCTGTTTGAAGGTCGTGATATTACTAAGCTAAATGAAGCTGAACGTTGCGCAATGCGCGGCCACGATATCTCAATGATCTTCCAAGATCCTATGACAGCGCTAAACCCTGTAGTCAGAGTGGGCAAGCAAGTTGAAGAGGTCTATGAGCTTCATAGTGATAAATATACTGATTCAGCTAGTCGCCGTCAGGCTGTGCTAGAAATGTTCAAAAAAGTCGGTATCTCTGAGCCTGAAAAGCGTTTGGATGTCTACCCTCATGAATTATCTGGTGGTATGCGTCAGCGTGTCATTATTGCAATGGCGCTCGCCTGTGAGCCTAAAGTATTAATCGCTGATGAACCGACTACTGCGTTAGATGTCACGATTCAAGCCCAAATTCTTGAGTTAATGAAGCGTATGCAAAAAGAGCTCGGCATGGCCATTGTCTTCATCACTCACGACCTAGGCGTTGTGGCAGAAATCTGTGATGACGTAGCGGTAATGTATGCAGGTAATGTAGTTGAGCAAGGTACTGTTTATCAAATCTTTGGTAAGCCTACTCATCCTTATACGCAAGGCTTACTCGCGTCGATGCCAACGGTATCTTCTGTGCCAAAAACACAGCTCAATACCATTGAAGGCAGTGTGCCACAATTGAAAGATATGCCTGTGGGTTGTCGTTTTGTCAACCGCTGCCCTATCGCAATGGAACGCTGTAAAACCATTAAGCCACAACCAACAACTGTTGAACCTGGCCACCTTGTTTCTTGTCTCGCTGTTAAAGAGGTTATGTAATGACACAAGCTACGCCATTACTCCAAGTTAAAGATTTAAAACAGCACTTCTTGGTGTCTAACAAACTATTTCAAGCGAAAAAATACGTCTACGCTGTCGACGGTGTTTCTTTTGATATTTATCCTGGCGAAACTATTGGTCTTGTCGGAGAGTCTGGCTGTGGTAAAAGCACCGTTGGACGCACCCTACTCAAATTATACGAACCAACCTCTGGTAGTATCTTTTTTGAAGGTCGCGACATCACCGGACTTAACCCAAAACAAATGACTTCTCTGCGCAAAGAGATGCAGGTTATTTTACAAGATCCGCTGGAGAGCCTTAACCAGCGCCATACCGTTGGTGACATATTAAGAGAACCATTTCAAATTCATGGTGTTGGCACGGCAAAAGAGCAAGATCAATGGGTATCGGAACTACTGATTAAAGTGGGTTTACGCCCCGATGCCGCTTCACGTTTCCCCCATGAATTTTCTGGTGGTCAGCGTCAACGTATCGGTATTGCTCGCGCAATCGCACTAAAACCAAAGCTCATCGTGTGTGATGAGTCTGTCTCAGCCCTTGATGTATCGGTACAAGCGCAAATTGTTAATCTTCTTTTAGATCTACAAAAAGAAATGAACATTGCCCTTATCTTTATCGCCCATGACCTTTCTGTTGTAAGACATGTATCGGATGTGATTGCGGTGATGTATCTGGGTAAATTTGTCGAGATAGGCAAAGCTGAAGATGTCTTTAACACGCCAAAACACCCTTATACAAAAGCGTTAATTTCTGCCATTCCTCAGCCTGATCCGTGGGCAAGAAAGGACAGAATTATCCTTAAAGGTGATATTCCATCACCAATGAATCCACCGCCGGGCTGTGCATTTTCAACACGATGCCATCTTGCGCAAAAGTCCTGCTTTGAACGCCCACAAACTTTAAGTGACGGCGAGCATCGAGTGGCTTGTCACTTGGTTGAATCATAAACAAATAACACGAAAAAATTATAAGAGTTGCAGTGATATTACTCACTGCAACTCTTTTAGCTGTGCCGTTTATTTAATTACAAATTTATGCTCAATCGCCTTGCAACACGTTAGCTAGGCGGTAGCGCAAATCAAACTATACGAGAATAATGCTATGGAAAAGAAACTCATTGAGCTTAAAAAACTAACTGAACTTAACGCCGTTCCCGGTAACGAAGGCGAATGTCGCCGTTACATGGCAAAACGTTTTGAAGGTCTTGCTGATGAAGTCGTACTCGACAACCTTGGTAGCATCATTGGTAGCAAAATCGGCGCAGAACATGGCCCTCGCATCATGCTTGCAGGTCACATGGATGAAGTGGGTTTCATGGTAACTGAAATCGAAAAGTCTGGTTTTATTAAGTTTACTCCGCTAGGTGGTTGGTGGAGCCAAGTGATGCTTGCTCAGCAACTGACTATTACTACAGGTGAAGGTAAACACATCCATGGTGTGACTGGCAGCAAGCCACCACATATTCTAAAACCAGCTGAACGCACTAAACCAGTTGAAATCGACACTATGTTTATTGATGTTGGTGTTGCGTCTAAAGAAGAAGCAGAAGCACTTGGCATTAAACCGGGTGATATGATCACACCATTCATTGATTTTCGTGAAATGGCGAACAAAGACTACCTTCTTGGTAAAGCATTTGATAACCGCATTGGTTGCGCTATTGCATTGGATGTCATGGACAACCTAAAAGATGCACAACATCCTAACCAACTGTTCTCTGTTGGTACAGTGCAAGAAGAAGTGGGTCTACGCGGCGCGCGTACAGCATCAAACCTTGTTCAGCCAGAGATCGCAATTGCAGTCGATGTAGGTATTGCAGATGATACTCCAGGATGTGACAACAAAGGCGTAATGGGTAAAGGTCCACAACTGACGTTAAAAGATGCGTCTATGGTGGGTCATAAAGGTCTACGTGAACTTTGTGTGAAAATCTGTGAAGAACTAGAAATTCCATTCCAATACCAAGTATTAAATGGTGGTGGTACTGACGCAGGTGCAATGCATGTTGCAGGTAACGGCGCGCCATCAATCTCAATTGGCATTCCTTCACGTTACATTCACTCTCATACTTCAATGATCCATAAACAAGATTATTACAACGCGACTAAGCTAATTACTGAGCTTGTTATGCGTTTAGATCGTGACACTGTTAATCATCTATTAATGAGCTAAAACAACCGTCCTATCTGTGGCGATATCACCTGATATCGCCCTTTATTTCCCTCCCCCTCTCATTATTCAACCTATTTCATTGACAATCAGATTCATTTTAAATTCGTAATCTTATTTATCGATTTGAATTGAAGCAGGTGTATTGCGCTAACATAGCTAGTCACGATTTTTCCGTAGCATGACTTTGATTCAACATATTCTGATTCCCTGCTACCAATCTCGTGAATATAAGCAATGTTAAAACGGTAAGCCAACATCTCAAGCGAACCCTCTAACATGCTGATTAAGAAAGGTTAATTTGAACTTTCTTTCCGTATTGATAATGACAAAATTATGTACAGTCCGGTGTACCCATCGCCATAAGTAGGCAATATTTTCGTAAGACGAAGCCGTTTCGCCGAAAGTAACTGCATAGAGCAGGCCTTATATATGGATATAACGTTTGGCGTAGCGCTTAAGACAAGTCTAAATAGGAACATAACATGAGAAAAACTCTGCTGCATTGCAGTATATTGCTTGCTTCCGCGACCCTAATCGGTTGTGGACCTGGCGACGAGTCTTATAACACGGTCGCAAAAGATCCAGATATGCTGTCTAGTGCAGACATAGAACAAAACGTTACTGCAACAGATGGCACTGTGCATGCTCGACGTTATCTTTACTTGCGAACCATTCGTAAGGCGCCACGTTATTTTGCATCTTTAGGCAGTAACTCATGGTTTAATGATACTAAACTTGTCACGCTTCACCGCTCTGAAAACGGCATTGATGTATTAGAAGAAGACAAAGGCGCGATCGGTGACGGTCAGGAGTACTCTCCATTTGATAACGCGGAAAACCTTCGTCCATTATTGACGATTAATGGTGACTACGTAGATTTCAAATGTTCTACCGATAGCTATGACAAATGTACTAACCAAGAACAAGAAAACAATGATGCCGACGTTAAATGGTTTCAGAAAAAATACTTCGTTCCAGATTTAGACAATCTCACCATCAAAGATGTCGGCTTCAACGACGTCGACATGAATCGATGCCTTAGTAAAAGTGGTGCTCCACGTATCGTTCGTCGTACTGAGACTACTGAGAATGGACAAACCGTAACTT
Source organism: Vibrio sp. UCD-FRSSP16_30 (assembly GCF_001676025.1). Lineage (GTDB taxonomy): Bacteria > Pseudomonadota > Gammaproteobacteria > Enterobacterales > Vibrionaceae > Vibrio. The sequence continues at coordinate 170,310 of NZ_LZFW01000001.1, read as the reverse complement.
GGAATGGCCAAGAGCTTGACCTTAAAAACGGCGTAATCAACCTTGAAATTGCGCAAGACTACACTGCAAGTCTTTCTGCGGGTTGTGAGGATTTCTCACCTCAAGATACCATTGATAACTACTCTCTAACGGTAACTAGCTTTGTCTCTATCGTTGCATTAGATGCGCAACGTAAAGACGACTCATCACCTGCTAGCACTTTAGTTTCTAAAAACTACAAACCAATTCCATACGCAGAGCAAGAATCAACCACATTTGGTTTCTTTAAAACCACCATCGAACATTTAGATACTTTTAATGATGGCACTAGTGACAGTCAATTCCGTCAATATCTAGACCGCTGGAACCCTGAAAAACCTGTCCTTCATTATTATTTATCAAACAACTTCTACGAAGCTAAGAATGCACCTTATTTAGCGGCTGCAACTCAAGGCGTGGCATTAATTAATGCTGAAAATGAAGTATTTAAATCTGGCGTACCGCACATTCAATTGGCTGCGGCTGGTAATCGCCAATCTGGTGATTTACGTTACGCTATCATCGAACTTGCTGATGAACCATTAGCAAATGGACTGCTAGGCTACGCGCCTATTGCGACAAACCCGCTAACAGGCGAAATCGTTTCTGGTGTTGTAAACCAATATAGCGGCAATGCTATCAATGTTGTTCCTTATTACTGGCAAGAACTTCGCCGTGCGTTCACTGGTGGTAAGTTCACTATGCAACAACTCAACTTGCAAGTGAAACAACCTGCAACTTATACTGCGGCAAAGCATAGTCTAACAGTTGGGCAAGCAAAAAATGTAATTACTCCAGTTGCATCGGATAGTTATCTAGTGGGTAATAAACTGACTCACTTTAGTAAACTATTATCTGGTGGATTTGATGTGCTGTCTTCTAGTCAGACCAATGACCTAGCACAGCATAAAACAGCCAACAGCATCTATGATGATGTTGAAGATGGCCAACAGGTATCCCTAGCCCGCCTTGCACAGCAACAACAAGAAGATCTATATACATTAGGTCATAACAATATGTTGAGCACTCAAGCATTAGAGCACACCTCATTTGGTCACGGTGACTACCGTACTCTACCAAAAGGTGTTCGTGAGCTAGACGGTCAAAAAGCGAACCTTTATCGTATTGACTGGAGTAAAGACAGCTACTATACCGACAGTACTCATACTAAATTGAAAAACTTTAAAGACTTAACGGTTGCTGACCAACAAGACTTAAAAGTGAAACTGTCTGCAGCTATTTTTGCTAGTACGCTAACGCATGAAATGGGACACAGCCTAGGGCTTCGTCACAACTTTATGGGTAGTATGGATGCGCAAAACTACAACTTTACTGGTCAAGACATGACTGCACTGAAGAGCAAACTTGCCGCAGTGGGTTATCCAAACATTGAACCTCATTCAAACTCTAGTAGCCGTATGGAATACAGCCTTGATGCTTACTCTACGGGTTATGGTCCATATGATATGGCCGCACTACGATTTGGCTATGCTCGCCAAGTAGAGCTTTCAAGTGATAGTAAAACTAACTTTGGTTCGGCGTTGAGCTCAACACTTAAAGACTTCCAAATTTCATCGGACCATTTCATTTCGCTTAAAAAACGTGATGATGCACGTCGTGCAGAAATTGCTAATCTTGAAGGTCGTGGTGAAGGTTTAGGTCAGTACTCTCGTGGTGTCCTTAATGGCAACTTGCTACCATTAACAAAAAGCTACAAGTTCTGTACAGATGATAATACTTTCTTAACTCATACATGTAACCGTTTTGATTCAGGTTTTACCGGCTCTCAAATTACGCACAACATGATTGAAAGTTACAAAGCGAGCTATCTAGATTCAAACACTCGTAATAATCGTGACAACTTTGGTATCAATTACCTGACCTATTACACCATTACTCGTATGAATATATTCAGCGCACTGCACGCGTTTATTGATGACTCACACGATATAATGGCAGATGGCGAAAGTGGTTTGGAATTATCAAACCAAAACGTGATCAATACGGTTATTGGCGAATGTCATACTCAAGACCCGGACACTGGTGAATACGATGAAGCCAATATTCCGACTCTTATGTCTCTCTATAATGATATAGAAATATCTAGCTTGGTCTGTGACCTTGTTGATTCTACTCAGAATGGCCGTCAATTCTTGCTTGATACTGCCCTATCTCCAATTGAACGCCGTATTTCCGCAAATTATCTTGTAGATGGCATCCCGTATTCTCTTAACCTTCCACTTGATTCAGTTAAAAGTTTATACGTCAAAGCAAATGGTTCATTAGGCTTAGAGCCTGGAGAAGTATTACTAGATTCGGATAGTAATCCACAGCTTCTGCGTGATATGACACAATATGCTGTTGATCAAGTAACAGATAACAAAGGCAAGCTAATAGAAAAAGATACCGTTATAAAGGGTATCTCTATGAGTGCTAAAGTTGAGTTAACGGGTCAGTCTCTCAACAGTATGATTTCTGATACAGCAGATCCAAACCATCCATATGTTAATGATCGTGATGTACTGGGTGTATGGCCTGATAAACTGCTTGCAGTTAGAACGTTGCTCACCCGTAGTCAGTCACATCTAACCACATCAAGCACAACGGCTTCATTGGTAGATAGTGCATTTACTGGTGAAATCCTGAAATTAGGCATATGTCGTCAAGCTCTGGGTAATGTTTACCCCGATCCTCAAGCTGTTGATAAAGATGGCAATCCGGCGGTTGACGACAAAGGTAACCCTATACCTAACCCGGATGGTGGCAACCTTAGCGCTTGTCTATCAGTATTGAGCAGTGACATCTACAGTAATGGCTTCCTAGATCAAGCATCATTAAACTCTGTTAGTAGCGCTTATGCTGCGCAAAATGTATCTTATAACTCATTATTTGACTGGGCGACCACTAATATTGAAACTGTTCCATCATTTGCTTATCCAGTAGCGTCTTACTTTAATCTGCCAATTACTGGTGATGTAAGCTTGTTAAGAGCAATGCTAAACCAATTTGTACTTGGCTCTTCGACTGATAATACCGGCGTTCAGCTTAATGCAACGTCAAAAGGCTATCGTGAATTTGCGAGTGTCTATGATGCTGATTCAATATATAACTATCAAACACCAGTCATGGTTGATTTTAATAATCTCACTGATATAGATACTATTACAGCTCATTTGGATGGTTTGATAAAACATAACGCTTTAGCTAAAAGTCTAATTGTTCGTATGGTAGGGTCTAAAGAAGACTTTGTTATTAAGGAGAACAACCGATTAGCATTAGTATTGTTGCAAGCTTATTTCACTGCATCGGATGCAGTGCAAAATGACTCAAATCAATTACAACAGCTAATCGCAACAAACGTTCCTCTTTTAACTGATGAGCAATTAGCGCAAGCTGCAGCGTTAAGTGACACTCAACTACAAGCATTAGGTGCTGACGTAGTGAGCCAAGTTAACTTAACTAAAGATTTACAAGTTAATCAGGCAACGACTGAACGCTTAGCAAAAATCCTACAAACAATGCCACGTACAGATCGTAATGCAGAGCTCGATAGCAACTCTGTACTCACATCTTACTAGTTAAGTAATTGTAGATTAAATACCAAGACAAATAATCATTTCACTTGATTTGATAACTTAATATAAAGCAACACCCTTGGGTGTTGCTTTTTCAAGTTAAAGAACCACTAAAAAAGAACTCTTACTTTATAGTAACGGTATTATAGATAAATATACCTTTACTATCTTGATCTATAAGGATGGTGATTGTGCCTAAATTATTAATCGCGTTATTGTGTAGCTTATCACTATCTGGGTGTGGTGGTTCTAGTGACGATGTACCTAGTCCATCTAAAAAAGATATAAAACTCCCTGCCCCCACCAATGTAACATCTACCTCAGAAAACACCTCGATGGTGGATATTACTCCTAACCAAATTAGTTCTCCTATGGTGAATATAGAAGCGGCTTACAATACCCCTATAAAAGACCCGAATATGTTATTGAGTAGTGACATTGACCAAATGGTTAAGTCAGGTAATGGCTCAGAACATGCACGACGTTACCTTTATTTACGAACCATTCATAAGGCGCCACATTATTTTGCATCTTTAGGCAGTAACTCATGGTTTAATGATACTAAACTTGTTACGCTTCACCGAACCAAAAATGGTATCGATGTTTTAGAAGAAAACACGAGTACCATTACTACAGACCAAGAATACTCTTCATTTGTCAACAGGGTAAGTCGTCCTCTATTAACGATTAATGGTGACTACGTAGATTTCAAATGTTCTACCGATAGCTATGACAAATGTACTAACCAAGAACAAGAAAACAATGATGCCGACGTTAAATGGTTTCAGAAGAAATACTTCGTTCCAGATTTAGACAATCTCACCATCAAAGATGTCGGCTTCAACGACGTCGACATGAATCGATGCCTTAGTAAAAGTGGTGCTCCACGTATCGTTCGTCGTACCGAGACTACTGAGAATGGACAAACCGTAACTTGGAATGGCCAAGAGCTTGACCTTAAAAACGGCGTAATCAACCTTGAAATTGCGCAAGACTACACTGCAAGTCTTTCTGCGGGTTGTGAGGATTTCTCACCTCAAGATACCATTGATAACTACTCTCTAACGGTAACTAGCTTTGTCTCTATCGTTGCATTAGATGCGCAACGTAAAGACGACTCATCACCTACTAGCACTTTGGTTTCTAAAAACTACAAACCAATTCCATATGCAGAAAAAGAATCCACCACATTTGGTTTCTTTAAAACCACCATCGAACATTTAGATACTTTTAATGATGGCACTAGTGACAGTCAATTCCATCAATATCTAGACCGCTGGAACCCTGAAAAACCAGTCCTTCATTATTATTTATCAAACAACTTCTACGAAGCTAAGAATGCACCTTATTTAGCGGCTGCAACTCAAGGCGTGGCATTAATTAATGCTGAAAATGAAGTATTTAAATCTGGCGTACCGCACATTCAATTGGCTGCGGCTGGTAATCGCCAATCAGGTGATTTACGTTACGCTATCATCGAACTTGCTGATGAGCCATTGAAATGGACTGCTAGGCTACGCGCCTATTGCGACAAACCCGCTAACAGGCGAAATCGTTTCTGGTGTTGTAAACCAATATAGCGGCAATGCTATCAATGTTGTTCCTTATTACTGGCAAGAACTGCGTCGTGCGTTCACTGGTGGTAAGTTCACTATGCAACAACTTAACTTGCAAGTGAAACAACCTGCAACTTATACTGCGGCAAAGCATAGTCTAACAGTTGGGCAAGCAAAAAATGTAATTACTCCAGTTGCATCGGATAGTTACCTAGTGGGTAATAAACTGACTCACTTTAGTAAACTATTATCTGGTGGATTTGATGTGCTGTCTTCTAGTCAGACCAATGACCTAGCACAGCATAAAACAGCCAACAGCATCTATGATGATGTTGAAAATGACCAACAGGTATCCCTAGCCCGCCTTGCACAGCAACAACAAGAAGATCTATATACATTAGGTCATAACAATATGTTGAGCACCCAAGCATTAGAGCACACTTCATTTGGTCACGGTGACTACCGTACTCTACCAAAAGGTGTTCGTGAGCTAGACGGTCAAAAAGCGAACCTTTATCGTATTGACTGGAGTAAAGACAGCTACTATACCGACAGTACTCATACTAAATTGAAAAACTTTAAAGACTTAACGGTTGCTGACCAACAAGACTTAAAAGTGAAACTGTCTGCAGCTATTTTTGCTAGTACGCTAACGCATGAAATGGGACACAGCCTAGGGCTTCGTCACAACTTTATGGGTAGTATGGATGCGCAAAACTACAACTTTACTGATCAAGACATGACAGCGCTGAAGAGCAAACTTGCCGCAGTGGGTTATCCAAACATTGAGCCTCATTCAAACTCAAGTAGCCACATGGAATATAGCATAAATGCTTACTCTATTGGTTTTGGTCCATATGATATGGCAGCGTTACGATTTGGCTATGCTCGCCAAGTTGAGCTAACAAATGATGCTCTTAGTCATCTAGCCAATGGACAATATGCTTTACCAAAAAACTTACCTATTACTTCTGACCATTACGCCTCACTAGTAGAACGAGATGATAAGCACCGTAGCGGAATTGCCAGTATTGAAGGTCATAGTGAAAGCTTAGATCAATACTCTCGCGGTGTTCTTAGTGGCTTACTATCATTAATGAAGAGTTATCAATATTGTACCGATGAAAATACTTTCCTAACTCATACATGTAACCGTTTTGATGCAGGTTTTACCGGCTCTCAAATTACACACAACATGATTGAAAGTTACAAAGCGAGCTATCTAGATTCAAACACTCGTAATAATCGTGACAACTTTGGTATCAATTACCTGACCTATTACACCATTACTCGTATAAATATATTCAGCGCACTGCAGGCGTTTATTGATGATTCACACGATCTAATGGCGGATGGTGAAAGTGGTTTAAAATTATCAAACCAAAACATAATCAATACCGTTATTGGCGAATGTCATACTCAAGACCCGGACACAGGTAAGTACGATGAAGCCAATATTCCGACTCTTATGTCTCTCTATAATGATATAGAAATATCTAGCTTGGTCTGTGACCTTGTTGATTCTACTCAGAATGGCCGTCAATTCTTGCTTGATACTGCCCTATCTCCAATTGAACGCCGTATTTCCGCAAATTATCTTGTAGATGGCATCCCGTATTCTCTTAACCTTCCACTTGATTCAGTTAAAAGTTTATACGTCAAAGCAAATGGTTCATTAGGCTTAGAGCCTGGAGAAGTATTACTAGATTCGGATAGTAATCCACAGCTTCTGCGTGACATGACACAATACGCTGTTGATCAAGTAACAGACAACAAAGGCAAGCTAATAGAAAAAGATACCGTTATAAAGGGTATCTCTATGAGTGCTAAAGTTGAGTTAACGGGTCAGTCTCTCAACAGTATGATTTCTGATACAGCAGATCCAAACCATCCATATGTTAATGATCGTGATGTACTGGGTGTATGGCCTGATAAACTGCTTGCAGTTAGAACGCTGCTCACCCGTAGTCAGTCACATATAACCACATCAAGCACAACGGCTTCATTGGTAGATAGTGCATTTACTGGTGAAATCCTGAAATTAGGCATATGTCGTCAAGCACTGGGTAATGTTTATCCCGAGCCTCAAGCTGTTGATAAAGATGATAATCCGGCGGTTGACGACAAAGGTAATCCTATACCTAACCCGGATGGTGGCAACCTTAGCGCTTGTCTATCAGTATTGAGCAGTGACATCTACAGTAATGGCTTCCAAGATCAAACATCATTAAACGCTGTTAATAGCGCTTATGCTGCGCAAAATGTATCTTATAACTCATTATTTGACTGGGCGACCACTAATATTGAAACTGTTCCATCATTTGCTTATCCAGTAGCATCTTACTTTAATCTACCAATTACTGGTAACGTAAGTCTATTAAGAGCAATGCTGAACCAATTTGTACTTGGCTCTTCGACTGATAATACCGGCGTTCAGCTCAATGCAACGTCAAAAGGCTATCGTGAATTTGCGAGTGTCTATGATGCTGATTCAATATATAACTATCAAACACCAATCATGGTTGATTTTAATAATCTAACTGATGAAAGTACTATTACTGATAATTTAGATAATTTAACATCACACAGCACCTCAGCTAAAAGCCTAGTTGTTCGTATGGTAGGGTCTAAAGAAGACTTTGTTATTAAGGAGAACAACCGATTAGCATTAGTATTGTTGCAAGCTTATTTCACTGCATCGGATGCAGTGCAAAATGACTCAAATCAATTACAACAGTTAAGCGCAACAAACGTTCCTCTTTTAACTGATGAGCAATTAGCGCAAGCTGCAGCGTTAAGTGACACTCAACTACAAGCATTAGGTGCTGACATAGTGAGCCAAGTTAGCTTAACTAAAGATTTACAAGTTAATCAGGCAACGGCTGAACGCTTAGCAAAAATCCTACAAACAATGCCACGCACAGATCGTAATGCAGAGCTCGATGATACTTCATTACTGGCAACTTACTAAGTTGTAGTGGATTCAAGTGTGTGGATAGAGGGTTTATCCCACCTCGTTTGATGATTTGGTATAAAGCGACTTCTTTTGGAAGTCGCTTTTTTTTGTACGTTTTTATCAAGATAAATTCATGCAATACATTCATTGGCGACACATCGCCTTTGATTAATATCAATTGCAGTCAATAGTCGATCAGCCCACTTCTGCCAGTGCCGGTTCAGTACAGTGACATGAGACATTATTCATGTAATTTTCGACTCGCTGTTGCTGCTCATCATTTAAATACAAGCCGAGCTTGGTTCTTCTCCACAATACATCCTGCGCTGTTTTACAAAATTCATACTTTATTAAGTAATCAATTTCAACTTGATAGACACCTTCAGAAAATTGTTGCCCCATATCAGCTTCACTGTTGATATGCTCTAACAATGTCCATGTTAATGAGCCAAATTGATTAACGTATCGATGGGCCGTTTTTTCAGAAAGCCAAGTATGCTTAGTGCGCAGGTTTTCAACTAACTGCTTTCTAGGGTAATCAAAATCCCCTCCAGGTAACGCAACCTCCTTTGTCCAACAAGAGCCCATCTTCGTGAAATATGGGTTAAGCATTTTCATTGCCGTTTCGGCCAGTTTTCGATACGTGGTCAGTTTCCCGCCAAAGATAGACAGTAATGGCGCTTGGTCCAACTCTTGCTCTAACTCTAAGGTGTAATCGCGAGTGATGGCCTGTGGCGAGCTAGATTCATCATCACACAGTGGACGTACCCCACTGTAGGTCCAAACCACATCATTACGCGCAATTTGCGAAACGAAGTGCTGATTCACCACATCCATTAAATACGTCACTTCCTCCTCAGAGATCGCGACTTTTCTTGGATCGCCCTTATATTCCACATCGGTCGTGCCAATAATTGAAAAGTCATCCATATACGGAATCACAAAGACAATTCTATTATCTTCATTTTGCAAAATGTACGCTTGTTCTTCATTATGAATTTTTGGCACTACAATATGCGAGCCTTTAACTAGGCGGATATTACGTGGGGATTCATCCTCTAAGCTGTCATCAAAAAATTGCTTAACCCAAGGGCCAGCCGCATTCACTAACGCTTTTGCTTGTCGCTCAAATCGACAACCGGTTTGCGAATCAAAGATCGTGACATTCCACATTCCATCCACACGAACCGCTTTTTCAACTCGGCAATAATTTCGGACTTCTGCGCCGTTCTTCTTCGCCGCCATTGCGTTTAAAACTACCAAACGCGCATCGTCCACCCAGCAATCCGAGTATTCAAAACCTTTTTTTATCTCAGGCTTTAGTAATCCAGAGGCCGCTAAATCAACAGAATGACTTGCAGGTAATGTTGTTCGTTTACCAAGATTGTCGTAAAGGAAGAGACCTGCGCGAATCATCCAAGCAGGGCGTAGAAACGGGCGATGAGGTAGACGAAATCTGACAGGCTTTGCAATGTGTGGCGCTTTTGCCAAAATGACTTCACGCTCTGCTAGTGCTTCTGAGACTAAACGAAACTCATAATGCTCAAGGTAGCGCAAACCGCCATGAATGAGCTTTGAACTTGCCGATGAGGTTGCCGAAGCAAAATCTGCTGCTTCATATAAACCTACGGTAAGCCCACGGCCTGCCGCATCAGCGGCAATCCCAGCGCCATTAATCCCCCCACCAACCACGATGACATCAAGTACTGTAGACTGCTGCTTCATTGGATTCTTATTATTCATAGTAGCATTTCCTAAAACTCTAAATGAGCGAACGAACATTTTATTTGATAACAAAACCATACATTAACTTTCGTTATCGGTCATTTATTATTTTCGCTTTCGAACGCTTAGTGTGATGGGGATAAAAAAATCCCTACTCTTTCGCAAGAGTAGGGATTTAATATGAATAAGCGATGACAAATTTATGGCAGATTATTGATCTAAAACTTCGAAGGGAATTTCGTTCTCTTGTAAAATAGTAACAATTTCAGGTGGCGGCGTTTGATCGGTAATCAGCATTTGTAATTCACTAATATTACCTAAATTAACCATGGCATTACGGCCAAACTTAGTAGAGTCAACTGCCACATAAACACTGCGACTATTTTCTATAATCACTTTTTTCACTCGAACTTCATGATAGTCAAAGTCGAGCAATGAACCATCATAGTCAATACCACTGATCCCCAAAATGCCAAAATCTAAGCGAAACTGGCGAATGAAATCAAGCGTTGCCTCGCCGACAATCCCCCCATCACGGTTGCGAACCTCACCACCGGTAAGAATGACTTTGAAATCAGGCTTAGCCATTAAAATAACCGCCACATTGATGTTATTGGTTACCACACGCAGATCTTTATGATTTTTCACCAGAGCCTTTGCCACTGACTCTGGGGTTGTTCCGATATCAATAAACAAGGTCGCACCATCGGGAATGTGTTTTGCTAAGGCTTCTGCGATGCGATCTTTTTCATTTAATTGCATGCTTTTTCGCGCAGTATATTCTGTATTTACCGAGCTTAACGGGATGGTTGCACCACCATGATGACGGCGAATTTTATTTTCATCAGCCAACTCATTTAGATCACGGCGAATCGTTTGCGGGCTAACTTTGAATTGCTCGACTAAGTCTTCTGTACTGACGTATCCATGCTGCTGTACGAGATTCACAATCTCTTGATGCCTTGAAGATAACTTCATGAATCGCTTCCTTAATATCAACTAGCTCACTTTATCTTGAGCGATAAAATAAGTGTAACGATAACCAGCAGAAGATGAAAATCTAAACACGCATTTGTATGAAATATCTTTCGAAAAAGAAAAGAGAAGCCAAATTAGCTTCTCTTTTGTTGATTAAACCATCAATTTAGAGCGTTTACTCTTCATTGTGCATCTCAGCCCACGCTTGAGCACATTTTACTGCTCGTTTCCAACCACGATAGCGTTGATTACGCTTCTCCTCGTCATGGTGTGGTTCAAACGAACGATTAATGATAGCTTTGCCTGCCAATTCATCCAAATCGCCCCAGTAGCCAACCGCAAGCCCTGCAAGATAAGCGGCGCCTAACGCGGTAACCTCAGTCACTTCCGGTCGATGCACTGGAACATCCAATACATCCGATTGAAATTGCATTAAGAAGTTATTGGCAACAGCCCCGCCATCAACACGCAAGGATGACAACTTAATGCCCGAGTCAGCTTGCATCGCATCAATAACATCACGAGTTTGATAAGCGATACTCTCAAGCGTTGCGCGAATAATATGATTTGAACCACAGCCTCGGGTTAAACCAACAATAGTGCCGCGAGCGTAAGCATCCCAATAAGGTGCGCCTAAACCGGTAAATGCTGGCACGACATACACACCGTTTGACGAGTCTACTTTTGTCGCAAAGTATTCACAATCCTTAGCATCGGCAAGTAATTTCATTTCATCGCGTAACCATTGAATGGATGCACCGCCCATAAACACTGCTCCCTCCAGCGCATAAGACGCTTCACCGCGTGGGCCACAAGCAAGAGTGGTTAATAGGCCGTTGCTGGAGGTTACTTTCTCTTTTCCCGTATTCATCAACAGGAAACAGCCCGTGCCATAGGTGTTCTTAGCTTGGCCTTGTTCGACACACATTTGCCCATAAAGCGCCGCTTGCTGATCTCCGGCAATACCGGCAATAGGAATACGTGTTCCACCTTTACCGCCAATGTTGGTTTCGCCGTAGACTTCCGATGATGTTTTAACTTCAGGCATCATTGAAAGAGGAATACCAAGCTCTTTTAATAATGTTTCATCCCACTGCAACGTATTGATATTAAATACCATGGTACGAGAGGCGTTGGTGTAGTCAGTAACGTGAACACGTCCTTGAGTCATCTTCCATGTAAGCCAGGTATCAATCGTGCCAAATAACAGCTTTCCGGCTTGTGCATCTTCACGAGCGCCTTCAACATTGTCCAAAATCCACTTAATTTTGGTACCCGAGAAATACGGGTCAACCACCAGTCCCGTGTTATCACGAATATAATCGGATAAACCGGCTTCTTTTAGTTTGTCACACACCTCTGCGGTGCGGCGACACTGCCACACAATTGCATTGTAAACAGGTTTGCCCGTTTCTTTATTCCAGACAACCGTCGTCTCACGTTGGTTTGTAATGCCGATAGCCGCGATTTGATCACTGCGAATACCTGCTTTGGCTAGCGCCTCAACCATGGTTGAACTTTGCGTTGCGTAAATTTCCAGTGGATCATGCTCAACCCATCCTGCTTGAGGATAGATTTGAGTAAATTCACGCTGAGAAGTGCTGACTATATTGGCATCATGGTCAAGAATTACGGCGCGAGAACTGGTCGTGCCTTGATCCAATGCAACAATATATTTTTGCTCAGTCATGATGGATTCCTTTTATTAAATTTGTAGGGATTTTCTCGTTATATTTTTTAATCAGCTATTATGCTTGAGCGATGGTCTCAGCTTCTTTATTTGATGAGTCACATTGATTCGGGATTGTGCACCCCTGCCCTGACGTCGGCAAATATGCACCAATCATTTTAGGGTAAGCCCAACCACCAAAACAAGCACCCGCGATTGGCGCTAGGATTGGAATAATGAAATAAGGGATCTCTTTAGCACCGGTCAAAGCATAATCCCAGCCTGCAAGGTAGGCAAAAAGCTTAGGAGCAAAATCACGCGCAGGGTTCATAGCAAAACCAGTTAAAGGACCAAGTGAGCCACCAATAACGGCGATCAAGAGACCAATAAGTAATGGATTCATTGGACCACGTGGCGCGCCATTATGTCCATCTCCTAGGGCTAGGATGACAAACATCAAAACAGCGGTAATCACAAATTCAACACTAAACGCGCCAAGCATAGATAAAGAGGGATGAGGATAAGTGGAAAATATACCAGCGGTTGATAGTGCAACTTCACTACTTCTTAGAAAGCCATGCGCAATTTCATAATCTGTAAACAGATTAGCGTATAATGCATACACCAACGCAGCCGAGCAAAATGCCCCCAGCAACTGCGCAATAATGTAAGGTAGCACCTTAGCCTTATCAAACCCATGAAAAGCAGCCAAAGCAATAGTCACCGCAGGGTTAATATGTGCGCCCGAAACACCGGCACTCACATAAATAGCAATGGCGACACCTAGCCCCCACATAATGCTCACTTCCCACTGACCAAACTCAGCACCAGTAAGCACTAATGCAGCCACACACCCCACACCAAAAAAGATCAGTAATCCCGTTCCTATAAACTCGGAAACACATTCACCAAACAGTGTGTACTGTTTATCTTTCACCATATTTCATTCCCTTTGTTTCATTTTATAATTATTAGAAGAGTTTCGTTATTCACGTTAAGCATGAAGAAATGTACTCTTTTTATTCACAAATGAAACAATATCGACAACAAAATGAGCGTTCGCGCCTTTATGGCTAACTTTTGAATGTAAAAAGTCTGATTTGGCACACAGAATAGGCAAACGAGCAGGTATGACCAGACTGGAAGCAATCAACCATTTTAGTTATTGATAGATGTTATTTAGGTAAAACTAGTCAGTTACCTCCGTCTCACCCTTAACCTATCCCTAGTAATGACCACTCGATATCGCAGCCTCATCAATGATTCATAGAGCCTAACAAACTAGGCAGATTACCGTTACAAACGCATGCAAGAAATGTCAATTTGAGCTAATACTCACACATCATAAAATGAATTTATTAATCAGTTGTCACCCATTAAAATTCTGCTATCGTTGCGAAAACCAGTTGCACATCGTACTGCTTCGTACTCTCATTTACGTGCATTCATGCGCTACGAAAAACCATTTTTATAAAGCTATTTGTTCTTTAAAGGGAACCCTATGAACGCTTCCATTTTCAAAGTTTCAGTATTATCACTATTTATCTTCACCGCTGGACACGCCTCTGCAAGTGAGCTCAACATTCCTACAGAAGCTCCGTACATTTCACTTAGTCAAAATTTAGACGAACCAAATGGCTACGGTTTTTGTCTGGATACTTTTGGACGTGGCTACTCAGAGCTAATGCACACGCACACTTGTAAGCCACCTTCAAAAGATAAAAATGCACCACGAAATAACTCAAGCAATGATGCAAGATTTGAATACGATACAAAAACCAAACAAATCCGTTCTTACGCTTACGAAAACCAATGCATGCAAGTACTTCTAGCAACTGGAAAAACAGAATTCGCCCTACTGGAATGCAGCAACCACCCACACCAAAAATTTGACTACAACACCACAGACAAAACCATCAGACTAGACGTAGACCAAAACCGCTGCCTATCCATAGACACAAAAACCATCAAAGCTGGCCCGTGGGTTAAGCGAACGCTACAACTGACAGAGTGTGATAAAACTGAAGATTCATTGAAGCAATGGGATGTCGTTGCGAGTTAATAAAGTGGGATGTGTCCCTCCACTGTGTCCGTGTCGACATAGAAGGTAATGTCTAGATGTGAAAAAGCCCTGATAAACAGGGCTTTTTCTAATGTGGAGGGAGTGAGGGAGTCGGTCAAACACTATATCCACTTGATAATTAACGAGTTATAGCAAGTCGACTTTGGGGAATATACAACCTGTCATACATGTCAAATTCGTGAACTTAATCACATACAATCACTCAAATTGCTTCAGCCATCTCACATGGAAGTGTTAGTGAATATCATTATCAACTACAGTTAATTTGCACTTATCTAACAAATTAACTTGTTTTCTAGAAAGACCTGCTTTCCCGTAGCGATAACACAAGTAGTCGGAAATATCCTGTTCATGAGTCGAAATAATCACTTGCCTATCTCTCAGTTCGACTCGGAGCAAGTCACTAAACGACGCAATGTTAATTTCATCCATACACTGCGTTGGATCGTCAATAAACACAAACGCCGTTTTGGCATACTTCTTATTCAACGCTAGAAATAACGACAATGACAGAGCACTTATCTGCCCGCTGCTCATAGACAGAGTTGCATCATGTTGCGAGTCACGTACTGTTGTAAAACTCATTGCAGCGGTTTTTCTTTTAGCACTTGGTGTATCAATAAATACTCCTAAGCCACTCTGATAATTTTGTAGTAAACGCCCACTATATATGTGAAAAAGTGACTCCATTTGACCAATCGTTCGATTAGTATAGTCCGTTTGTGCGTGTTTTAACTGAGTCTCTATTCGTTCTAGCTGTGTTCCCAATTTACCCAAATGCTCTACTTTATCGGCACACAGTCTCACTTCTTTTTTTCTATTTGAAATAGAAGCATTTATCGTTAAGTTATGTTGCTGCTGAATATAGTTTTGCTTTAGCTCTATCAGTTCCTCAGACAGTTTATCTAACTTGCCTAATTCCCCAAATTGGTTAACGAAGAAGTTAAGCTCATGGTCCGTTATTATATCCTCTTCTGGTTCGAGTGACTTGAAGATTGCCTTCTTAACTTTTGATACCTGTTCTTCTTGAACTTCTGCTTCTAGTACATACTGTTTCGGCAGCTCAACCCCCTGTGCAATCAACTTTTTCCCTATCAACTCTAACCTCTGAGCTTGATGTTCATGCATTATTAACTCAGAGTGTAATGCCCCTTCGTATTCATTCCTAGCCATCTCTAGCAGCGGAAAATATTTACCTTTTAACGGACTTAAAATAGCCTCAATGGCTAGATAGCACTGGCTAATTTGTAGAGCAATTCCATCTAACTGCTGCTTTAGTTGAGCTGTTTTCACATCAATAGCAGATACCAATAATGCATTTTCTTGGTAGTCATAACCACAAAGTGGACAATCCTGATCGTCACTACCGGAAGCTTGAAGTAATTTTGTCCGTAATTGCATCACTTCGGCTTGCTTCTTACTAACACCGCCGTGTTCTAGAAGCAGTTTATTTTTGTCCTGTAACAACTTAACAAGCTCTACAGAATAATGTGTTTCGAGGTATGGCGATAAAATTGAACTATGCGATGAGGAGAGCTTTGAAATCTCTATATTTAGCGTATTACACAACTTTTCTAGTTTGTCTAATTGTGTTTTATTTTTATTCAAGCTTGAAAGCCTATCAAACTGATGATGGAGCCTAACAGCTAAATCAAATTCATCCCGTATAGTAAAATCAATTTTTTGCTTATTTCTCATTCTCTTTGCTATTTCATACCTACCAATGTAAGTACGTTTTAACAGGCTTACTTGCTCCAACAACTGAGCAATGTTTTTGTAATTATCGATCGTAAAGGGATGTTCCAGATCCCATTGAGGTGTGACATTTAAGTCAGTTAATTTCGTATAAGCTACCTGCGCAGAATCACTTACCGTTAAGGTCTGTTGAAGCTCTTCTAGTAAAGCTTGTTGAGCTTGATTCTCCCCTTCCGCTTTTTTAAGTTGGTCTCTGGACTCAGATTTTAGCTTACCAATGTTATCAATTCGTTTTTCTAACTCATCAAGATTGAGAAGATGGCTTATTTGATCTGTTCTTTTTCTATTATCGCATGCATCCGGAATAACAATGGATTTACTATCTTGCTGAAGATAGTTGAGCACTGAAAAGTTACTCAAAAACTTGTCGCCTAGTTTTTCCGCCCAGAATTGTTTTTCATCAACAATCAGTCTTGGCTCAGCACTTTTATCAAAACTTGTTAACTCATAGAGCTTGAACTCTTCAAAACTATTGGGTTTGTTTTTACTGGCATCTAAATCCACTTGCTTCGCCAGTCTCATTACATAGATTGACTCACTTTCTTTTCTGAGCTCTGCGACTATTGAGATATCTTCTTGGCTATTATGATTTTGATATATGCTTCTATTAAAAGTCTTGTTGCCAACTTTAAGCGCACCATGCCTGGCTACGATCCTTGGAAGTTGCTTGCAAAAAAGAAGTTGCTTGGCATCAAATAAAGAAGTTTTACCAAAACCATTCGGCCCATCGTAAACGATTAGATCTGATGAGTAGCTTTCTTCAAACTCCGAGAATACTTTAAAGCCATTAATCTTCAGCTTGTGAATTCGCCATTTTTTCACGAATATACTCCTCAACCATTACTTTGTAATTACTTCCATTACCTACTATCAACTCTTCAAACTCATTGTTTACCCCCAATAAATCCACAGTTCTCAGGTAATCATCTGCAAGTCTACAAGGATCGTCTAACTCAGATTCATCTACAGGGACAGACAAAAAGGGCAACTTAATAAAAATACGGCTAGCTATACCGTATTCTGACTCAGCCAAAGGTGACTTTTTATACAGACTAAATTTACTTTGATCTTTTATTAAATTTGCAATGCTATTCGCATCCATCTCATTCAAAAGAGCCAATTCTGCTTGTGAGAAATACAACACATGCTTTTTAAAGCTATAGCCATCTTCTTCCAGAGAAAAAACTTCGCTTTCATAGCCTACGATATCCGATAAACGATCTAACTCAAACAGAACCAGAACATCTGTATTTTTAGCAAAAGCTGGTAATTCCCTTAGCTCATCAGGAGTATTTGCCAACACCCATTGGTTAAGCTCACTCGGTTTCATCAATTTCGCCACTTGTGCTACAACTAAAAACCGTTGGTAATCCGTTGATGTTGCTCGATAAAAAGAAAACTGCTCTGCAGCTTGTTCAACTAACTCAAACTGACAAGGAGAGTTACTTGATAATGTTGTAATTATTCGATTAATCATTTATTTCATCACTTGCGTCGCGAACTGACACAAACCTCACATTGTTTATTTTTGTAATTCGGTTTTTATTGTTTTCAGAAATCTCTGTAAATTTACCAGTAGCACTACATTTACTACTAAGTGGAAATGGAGCGCTATCCATATGTACAACTAGATTATCGTAGTCATAGAGCACATCTTGTATGGTCAGGTTTCCACGAAGAGCATCAACATTTTTTTGAATTTGCTCTACGTCTAACTTCTGATTTAAAAAATCAAACTTCATTGCTGTAGGAAGAAACGAACCAAGTCCGCTTTTGAAATAGTGTGGTAAGTCTTCAGACGTTTTAACTCCCATGATACTGATAATTATTCTTAAATAAGTATCTACAGTATCATTACTAAAACCAGCTAAAGTGATTTCCTTTTGATTTGGCTTTTTTGAATAGTAGAGTCGAGTTAAGGCAGGAGTATCCATATTAGCTACTGCAAATCTACACTGACAAATACCATTCAAATCAATAGATTCATTTTCTTGAAGGCTATCTAGTATTTGATCAGTTCTGTTCAAAAGAGTTTTTCTAAACTCGAACAGAATTGCTGCATGATCATCACTATGAATTACCTCAGAACGCAAACAATCTACTATCTCCGCAAAATAAACTGGAATAGATTCTGCCGCTTCGAACTTGTTCATCGACTCATGCTGATTTCGATAATGAGCTAAGTTAACTCGCCCTGCCAATAATACATGCAACTTAGCCAGTTTATGCGCAATCAGTAATTCTGTAGATGGTAGCCCGTATGATTGAAGGTACTGGGCAACAATTTCATTGAGTTTAGTATCGATAGAGTTCGTTTCAACATAACAACGTTCATCATGGTACTGATAAAACTGAACAAGGTGCTCACCATTAGCGTCATTAGCAGCTCTATCAGAAAAGTCATCAAGCCCCACTGAAACGTGAAACCATCTAACAGTATTTCCGTTACACCTTGCTGATACTTTTGACGCTTGCTGTAAAGCAGAATTATATGAATAACGCTTATCATTCTTCATCGCCTTTACTTGATGAAGAGACAAAACGTTACCACTGCGATCGTGGATAACAAAATCATCTAAGTGCTCGACATTTAGGGAATGTGCTTGAAGATCCCGTTGTACTAGAAGACGCAGCGCGTGATATAAGGCGACTTTTCCCTGATATATAAAGCCACTCCAAGCCGGGATGGCGCTACTGTTGATAATCTGAGAAGATACTTCTGTCAATCTAGATATTCCTTTTCATAAATGGTCCAGTGTTTTCAAACTTCACAGTCATGTACAACGCCAAACCTAAACTTGTACTAATCAAAAGCCCACTCAGCTCTATTTTATGTAATGCTATTGCATATCAGCCTAAAAGACCATGATAAGAAAAAGGAAATTGACAATAATCCAAACCTAAAAATTGAATGCCTCAAAATATAGCATCATCACATGTGTAATCTGCTTGCAACTAGATGCTTTTTACAAACTCACTTCAATCACAATACTCACGATTACAAGTCCTATCACATTACTCACTCAAATCCATATGCACCTATTGGCGCATTGGGTGTAATTTCTTCTTGTTGCTAAACAATGAGAGAACATTATGGCTATCAACTTCAACGAAAAAGTTCGAGGAACGAGGGTATATCGCAACGGAACCACGACTAAACCTCGCTCACTGGCTGAACCTGATAAAATTGCAGCTCAAGTACTTAGATATAAACGAGTTATAACAAGACTGATATTCCTGTTTAGACTTCGTAGATAAATCAGTTAATACATTGGTTATATCTTTAGGTAGGGATTCAGGTTTATTAATAACTTGTTCAATGGCTCTAGAATTAATTACAGGAGCTTGTTTAGTTTTACTAGATAGATTGGCTTTGTATTCACTGTAGATTGCTTTGATAGAGCTTACAGTTACTTCTGTAAGTAGTGAGATATGGTATGCAATGATTGCTGAATGATACTTTGCTTCTTTCTTACATTTAGTCTGTAAAGATAGTTTTGGTTGATACTGACGGTTAGAAATTCTGACCGAAAACCTGAAGTGATAGATACCAAAAGGTGACTTAACCAAGTACATAGTGTCTCTCTATTGTGTACGTGTTACGTAGAGAGGTAATGTCTAGATGTGAAAAAGCCCTGTATTAACAGGGCTTTTTCTAATGTGGCGGTGAGTGAGAGATTCGAACTCTCGATACGTTGCCGTATACACGCTTTCCAGGCGTGCTCCTTCAGCCACTCGGACAACTCACCGAATTTGAAGTGTTGACTGTGTGTGTCAACGAGGCGCTAATTTAATGATTTGTTGGCGGTTGGTCAAGTAGATTTGTGGAGTTTTTTTAAGGTTTTGGACTGTTTGAACAATTATTGTCTCATTGGGTGGAAATAGCGGGATTTGAGGGGATTTATCACGGCTTTTGATGTGTTAGGATTGATATACTATCGAAAACCTTTTTATGGATACACATTTTGGATTTAGCTCAGATTATTGCTCAGCCAGAGCTGGAAGATCGCCTTCTACCTTATCATCAAACTCTTGGGTTTATCACGGCTCTTGCCGCGGCGCCTAATACACTGGATCCTTCGCAGTGGATTGCTTATCTGTGGGGTGGCGATGAAAGTGCTCCTTTTACCGATGGTGAGCAGCTTGAGTCTTATTTAGGTGCGGTAATTGGTGTTTGGAATGCTACTCGCCCTGCCCTTTTTGAAGATACTTGGCAGTGGCCTGTTGAGTGTGACTTAAATGATCAAGAGATTGTCACTGAAGCGACTAAGCAGTTTTGTGAAGGCTTGCTACAAGGCTGGCAATTAGCGCAAGATGATTGGCAAACTTTGATGCCTCAAGACAGCCAAGACAATGCTCTACTGGGCGGCGTATTGCTTTCTATTAGCATGCTTTATGATCCTGAGACTTCACTTGCGACCCTTTCTGAAGAAGGCATGAACGGTTTGGATCAGTTTGTAGAAATCTTTAATGCTGTACCAATGATGCTATGTGGTTTAACCCAACGCGGCGCAACATTGGCTGCTGAGCAGTAAATATTGTAGTTATAACTAAAAAGCCCTCGCTATCAATATGCTAGCGAGGGCTTTTATCTATCTATAACCGAATCTAAAAGGTTAAGCGTTACCTTTCACTTTTAGGTTTAACTGCTCTGCAAAATCGAGCATGCGGTTTAATGGAATAAGAGACTTCACACGCACACTTTCATCAACGAATACTTCATGATCTGCGCCACCTTCAGTCAATGCTGACTCTATCGCTTTAAGGCCGTTCATTGCCATCCACGGGCAATGCGCACAGCTGCGACAAGTTGCGCCAGCACCTGCTGTCGGTGCTTCAATAAGCTCTTTCTCTGGCACTAACTGCTGCATCTTAAAGAAGATGCCCTTGTCAGTTGCGACAATGAGTTTGCTTTGAGGTAGCTCTTTAGCGGCTTTAATTAATTGGCTGGTTGACCCTACTGCATCGGCAAGCTCAACAACGCTGGCAGGTGACTCTGGATGAACCAAAATGGCCGCCTCTGGGAAAACCGCTTTCATGTCGCGAAGCGCTTTAGCAGAGAACTCATCGTGCACAACACACTCACCGTTCCAAAGTAGCATTTCGGCGCCCGTTTGGTTTGCGATGTAGGAACCTAAATGACGATCTGGTCCCCAAAGAATTGGAGTACCTTCTGCATCTAGGTGTTCGACGATTTCTAATGCAATGCTTGAGGTGACGACCCAATCAGCACGCGCTTTAACCGCAGCTGAAGTGTTAGCGTATACCACAACAGTATGATCAGGATGCTCATCACAGAATTTGCTAAATGCTTCCGCTGGACAACCCAGATCGAGAGAGCATTCTGCTTCTAGTGTTGGCATTAAAATGGTTTTTTCTGGGGTCAGGATTTTGGCTGACTCACCCATAAAGCGAACGCCTGCAATAATCAATGTTTTTGCAGGGTGACGATTACCAAACTTGGCCATTTCTAGAGAATCACCCACAAAGCCGCCAGTTTCTTCGGCTAGAGCTTGGATCTCAGGATCGGTGTAATAATGGGCAATCAGGACTGCATCTTTTTGTTTTAGCAGTGTTTTGATGCTCGCTTTATAAGCCTGCTTCTGATTTTCACTCAGTGGCACTGGCTTAGGCGGGAATGGATAAATTGTTGGTGCTGTTTCTAATATTTGGCTCATTACAATGCTCGTAACTTCCTTGAACTTCGGGCATTGTACACTGCTTTGAGTGAGCTTGCCAAAAGCAAAAAGCTCAACGGGTTAACGCTGAGCCTTTCCGTTATTCTTAATAATTATTTCAGCTTCGACAGTTTTTGTGTGGCTGAATTAGCAGACGCGGTATTAGGATACTCGGTAATGGCTTGCTGATAGTATTTCTTGGCAGCAGCGCCACTATTATTGCGCACGGCAATATCGCCTAGCTTAACTAGCGCATCAGCTCGTTTGTTCGAGTCTTTATAAGAGACGACAGAAGCAAATGCTTTAGCGGATTCAACGTCATTTTTCTTCGAAAAATAAAGCTGTCCTAACCAGTAATTCGCGTTGGCAGAATACACTGATTCAGGGAAATCTTTCTTAAACTTCTCAAGGGCAACAGTGGCGGCATCGTAGTCTTTATTTTTTAAAATAAGATCGACAGCACTTTGGTACGACTGTTGTTCATCTTGATTAGAGGAGTATTTTCCGCTTGTCGCAGGTGTACTTGACTCGACAGGGGCTTTCTTCACATTGGCAAGTTCGGTGCGCATGCGATCAAGCTCAATAAACAGCTCACGTTGTCGTTCGACAAGTTGACTTGTTTGATGATTGCTTCGTTCTAACTCACCACGTAATTCACTCAAATCCATCGATACTTCATCGAGGTGTTGTTGCAAATTCGCTTGTACTCGGTTGCTGTTTCTAAGCAGACGCTCCAGACGCTGAATCTCATCTTCTTTTGTTGCAGTAGCGGATTTTGACGTCGAGGTAGAAGTCGCAACATTACTGCTAGAGTTAAGATCGGATACGGGAGCTGGTGCGGCAAAGCTATAGCCTGCCACACCTGCTAGTAACGTAAGCGCAACTGCTCGCTTGTAGTTACTGATCATGTTTACTTCCTAAGATTAGTAAACTAGAACCGCACGACGGTTTTTCGCGTACGCTTCTTCTGATTGACCAAGCTGTAGAGGTTTCTCTTCACCGTAACTTACGATAGAAAGTTGGTCAGCTTGAACACCAGATGCTTGTAGGTAGTTAGATACTGCGTTAGCACGACGCTCGCCAAGTGCGATGTTGTACTCAGGAGTACCACGCTCATCCGCGTGACCTTCGATAGTCACTTTAACGTCTGGGTTTTCGCTTAGGAATTTAGCGTGAGCTGAAAGCATTTCTTCGTACTCAGAGCTAATTGTTGAGTTGTCGTATGCGAAGTAAAGCGTAGTGTTTTCACGCAGTGCTTTCTCAGCAACTTCACGCTCTTCTGCAAGCTTTTGCTCTTCAGTCATTGGAGATACAACTGTTGTATCAGTTGTTTCTGCAGGCGTTGCTTGAGTTTCTTGAGCATCTTGGTTTGTAGTTTGTGCATCTGAAGCTTTAGTTGCGTCATCGCTAGAACTACATGCTGTCATAGCCAGTACAGGAAGTGCGATTAGCAGTCCTTTTAAAACTTTATTAAGTTGCATTTTTTAATTTTCCTTATTGTATAAAAAGTAACGTCGTTACAAAAACGGTGACCAGGCGGGTGCTCTTACACGCCCATTGGTTGCTGGTAGTCTGGCTTTAAATCTTCCATCAATAGAAACCATCGATAGTACATTATTTTTGTTATACATCGAACTGTATATCACCATTCCTCCATTTGGAGCTATGCTCGGAGACTCGTCTAGTAGTGTCTTTGTCAACACTTGAACTGCTCCAGTCTCCAAATCCTGTTTCGCCAAATTAAAGCCTGAAGAAGACTGATTCACCATAATCATGAAACGCCCATCAGGGGTAATTTGACCACCCAAGTTTTGGTTACCTTGCCAAGTCAACCTCTTACTTGCACCACTGTCTAAATTTACTTGATAAATCTGAGGCTTACCACCCCTATCAGAAGTGAATATTAGAGATTTTCCGTCTGGATTCCAAAACGGTTCGGTATTATTGGCGCGACCACGCGTAATTTGTTTCAGTTTTCGCGAAGCCAAATCCATTGTGTAAACTTGTAAACTGCCCGTTTTCGATAGAACCAATGCTAACGACTTGCCATCTGGAGAGAATCTAGGAGCACCATTATGACGTGGGAACGAAGTCAGTTTCTCGCGTTTACCCGTGTAAATGTTCATCAAAAAGATTTCAGCATGACCATTTTGAAAGCTTACATAAGCAAGCTGACGTCCATCTGGAGAC
The DNA here is from genome assembly GCF_001676025.1 of Vibrio sp. UCD-FRSSP16_30. GTDB lineage: Bacteria > Pseudomonadota > Gammaproteobacteria > Enterobacterales > Vibrionaceae > Vibrio. Next base: position 146,127 of record NZ_LZFW01000001.1, on the reverse strand, counting down.
CACGCAGGAGACATTAGAGGCTGTTTAGATTTAAGAACCGAAAGTTCATTATAGCCGTCGTAATCTGCAATTCTTAATTGATATGGGTATCTATCTTTATCATTCACTACAACATAAGCAATCCGGGTTAAAAATGCACCTCTCTGACCGGTTAACTTTTTATACACTAAATCAGAAATAGCATGGGCTCTAGCACGAAGACGAGTACCAGATACCGTTACATATTTATCAAATAATATATGATCTTTAGATAGGACTAATTTTCCGCCTTGTAATGACTTAGACTGACCTTTCGTCAATGCTCCACGAACCGTATCTATCAGCGTGTATTGAACCTTATACTTACCATCCCCTGCATCGGTGATGGTACCGGTAAGCAGTGCATCAACCCCCATTGAAGTCCAAGCAGAATAATTGACGTCTTTATCTTGGTATGGGGTTTGTGGCATTTGGTTGGTTGCAACAGGGCTAAATTTACCACTGCGTTGTAAATCAGAGGCAATTACCGCTGACACATCATGAGGTAATTTCCCCGGCCCTTCCCACTTAAAAGGTACTATAGCAATTGGGCGGGCAGAGTTAACGCCTTCTGTAATTACAAGTTCAAGTGAAGCGTGAGCTATCGAAGCACTCAAACCACACATCATTACTAAGCTAATAAGTAATCGTTTAATCACCAGGTTTTCCTTATTCAGGTGCAACGGTTAAGTTAATATTTTTCAGTTTTTCAATCGCAGCTTCATCTTTAGGTAACGGGAAGCTAGCCACTTTCGACACAGCAAGTTTGGTTGCTCGGCATAAACCATTGTCGCCAGAAAGTGTTTTAAGATCACTCACGATAAAGGTTGAGCCTGCTTTGAGTAAACGTAGATTCACTCGGCAATTTTTACCTTTATATGAATCTTCTAATAACAACTCTCTTTGAATCATCTGTTTATACACTTCACCCATACGCGATACTTCATCAGTAATGGCGCGGCTACGAGCCGTAGAGTTATTTTGTGCTTCTGCCTCAAGACCTGAGAAAATATCGTTCAGTGCTGCCTCTTTCTCTTTACGCTCACGTTCAAGTTGCACTAAACGCGCTTGCTCTTTTTTGGCTTTTTCAGCTGCTTCTTTTGCCGCTTTTTCGTGAGCGATCTTCTGTTGCTCGGCTTTACGCGCTTTATCAGCTGCCGCTTTGGCTGCTTTCTCTTTTGCTATGCGATCGGCTTCGGCTTTAGCCGCTTTTTGTTTGGCTACTTGCGCCGCTTTTACCTTGGCGGCACGTTCTGCTTCTGCTTTGGCCGCTTTTTGCTTGGCGACTTTAGCTTGTTGTTCTTTTTTCTTGCGCTCAGTTTCGGCAACTTTGGCGCGTTTTTCTTCTTGTTTACGCTGCTTTTCTTTTAGTTGTCGATGTTGCTCAGCTTCTCTGGCTTTTTTCTCTGCGCGAGCTTTATCTTCGGCTAAACGACGAATGCGTTGTTCTTCAGCTTTGCGATTTTTTTCCAGCCGAGCACTTTTTTCTCTCAGCTTACGAATTCTGTCTTGCTCAGCTTTAGCGGCAGATTCTCGCTGCTGCCTTATGTGCTGAGCCTGTTGCTGAATAACATTAGGATCAATCACCACGGCCTCAACCATATTCGGTTTTGGCACAGGTTTTGACATATTAAATTTGGTGCCCCAAATCAAAGCAATAACCAAAAGCAGGTGAACGCCTAAGGATATTGCTAGGGATTTGATGAACTTCTTATCTTGTTTCATGGGCTATGAGATTCTATTCCTTGATATCCGTTAACAGGCCAACTTTGGTGATGCCTGCTTGACTTAATTCATCCAGAACTAAAACCACATTCGCATAAGAAGTCGACGCATCGCCCCCTACTGCAACCGGTGCATCAGGAGAAAGTGCTCGCTCTGCTTTTACTCGGACAACCACGTCTTCCATGCTCATCCCTCTTTGCATATCTTCATCATTAACACTTAAACCAAGCTCACCTTTGGCGTTGATTTCAATAATGATGAAGCTTGCTTCACTGTCACCAGCAAGCTCTTGAGCTGGTGTTGCGTTATGTGTTTTTGGCAACTCAACATCAACACCTTGTGTAATGAATGGCGAAGTCACCATAAAGATGATCAACAGCACTAACATTACATCAATGTAAGGTACAACATTGATTTCAGCAGTCAACTTACGCTTTTTTGGTTGATAACCCGCCATCAATTAGTTCCTTTCGCTCATTGCTTGACGGTGCAAAATAGCGTGAAACTCTTCTGAGAAGGTGGCGTAAGAGTGCTCAAGTTTACCCACTCGATTACTCAAGCGGTTATAGAACATAACAGCTGGAATAGCGGCAAAAAGACCCATTGCTGTTGCAATCAATGCTTCAGCAATACCTGGCGCTACCATTGCTAGCGTTGCTTGCTTTACCTGACCCAAGGCAATAAAGGCATGCATGATGCCCCATACCGTACCAAACAGACCGATATAAGGACTGATAGAACCTACGGTCGCCAAAAATGGCAGATTGGTTTCTAAATTATCCACTTCACGCGCAACGGATACACGCATCGCACGTCCTGTTCCTTCCATAATAAAATCTGGAGAACTGGCATTAGTGCGACGAAGACGAGCAAACTCAGTAAAGCCTGAATAAAAAATTTCTTCAATGCCTGTTAAGCTATCCTTACGAGCTTTTACTTCTTGATATAGTTTTCCTAGATCTTTACCAGACCAAAACTTATCTTCAAAACGACTCGTATGCGCATAAGCGCCTGAGATCACCTTACTGCGACTGATGATCATCGCCCAAGAGGCCACTGACATGCCAACCAAGGTAAGCATAACCAACTGAACTAATAGGCTAGCTTCTAAAATAAGATCAATAAAATTGATATCTGCGGACACTTTACGATAACTCCGTAATCATGAAATGGGGTATGGCCTGAGGCCTCATTTTGGCGGTATGAATACATGCTACCTTAACCATAGCTTTGCACAATACTTTGCCTTCTAGATTGACTATCTCTTGACAAAAATCCAGAGAAGCACGCTTTAATTGAGAAATATGTGTTAACACTGTCAATTCTTGGTCGAGTTTTGCACCTTGCAAAAAATCGATATCCATATGTCGAACGACAAAACCTACTTGTTCTCTCAACAATACTTCTTGAGACACACCTATTTGCCTTAACATTTCAGTTCGAGCACGTTCAAAATACTTTAGATAATTAGAGTGATAAACAATCCCACCCGCATCGGTATCTTCATAGTAAATTCGCACGGGCCAACGAAACATCGTTGTTTCAGCTTTTGGCATGACCTAGGTTCCTAATTTTCTCGCCTGTAATATACACAATGTATCTCTTTATTTTTTGCTCAACACGTTTTTTTTGAGACAGAGTGCACTTTCCTTGCTTAAGTGAGCAAAATTTGACTTATATCGCAATATTTATTAACAAATTCAGAGTTCTTAGGCTTAGAAAAGTTCAGTTTATACAAAGAGAATACGGCATCAGTCTATATCGTAATTATTTAACTATGATGATAGTCATTCAATACGCATGCGCAACTGTGACAAGAGATTCCCTATGCGATCATAAAAAGGGTCAGATTCATCAACATGAACCTGACCCTTATTAATCATAGTTAAAGACAATTTTAAGCAAAGAACTAGTCTTTCTTATCTTTATCCATCATTTCAGTGTGCTCTAACCATAGCGCGTTGATGATGCCAAACGCACACGCCAGCAATACACCTAATATCCAAGCAAAATACCACATACTTTATCCCTTCTTAGTAAAGTGAATTCTTGTTTTCTTCGATGAATTTCTCATCGATACGGCCAAACATTTTGTAGTAGGTCCAACTGGTGTAAGCCAAAATAATTGGAACCATAACAAACGCAATCACTGTAATGATGCTTAATGTCAACTCACTTGAAGTTGCATCCCACATCGTTAGACTCTGTGAAGGAATCAAGCTTGAAGGCATGACGAATGGGAACATTGCTAGACCAACGGTAAAGATGATGCCGGCAACGGTTAAGCTTGAGAAAAAGAACGCGCATGCGCCTTTTTCAAAGCGAGACGCGATAAGTGCTAGTAGAGGCATTACCACACCTAGTGCTGGTGCAATCCAGAACGTTGGGTTAGCGGCAAAGTTGTTTAACCAAGCACCTGCTTGTACCGCAACCTCTTTGTTTAGAGGATTAGACATCGCAGCGTGATCAAGCTGACTTGTTACCACATATCCGTCCATACCTTGAATGCAGAATCCACCAGCAACAAATAACGCAGCAGTCGTGAAACCGGTGATCTGCGCTACAGTACGAGCACGAGCATGAACGTTGCCAGAAGTCTTCATTTGTAGCCAAGTAGAACCTTGCAACACAATCATAGATAGACTGACCAAACCACACAGCAATGCAAATGGGTTAAGTAGCGCAAAGAAAGTTCCATGGTAACTCGACATCATGAATTCGTTTAGCTCAAATGGCAGTCCCTGTAACAGGTTACCAAAAGCCACACCAAAAATAATTGGCGGTACAAAGCCACTGATAGAGATACAAATATCCCAAGTGCTACGCCATTTTGGATCTTCAATCTTAGAACGGTAATCTAAACCGATAGGACGAAGCCAAAGCGCAGCTAAAGTTAGGATCATTGCAAAGTAAAAACCAGAGAATGATGTTGCGTAAACCAATGGCCAAGCCGCAAATAATGCGCCACCAGCGGTAACAAGCCATACTTGGTTGCCATCCCAGTGCGGCGCAATGGAGTTGATCATCAATCGACGTTCGCTATCGGTTTTACCGATAACAGGCACTAGCGCGCCAACACCCATATCAAAACCATCGGTCACAGCGAAACCGACAAACAATATGCCGATCAATAGCCACCATATAAATCTTAAAACTTCATAATCAAACATAATTATATTCCCTTATTATGCATCAACTTGACGGCCGATTTTGGCTTTCGCTTCATCGTCGTTATCTTGTTCAAAGTGGTAACGGCCTGTTTTAAGACTGCTTGGCCCTTTACGTGAGAATTTCACCATTAAGTAAACTTCTGCAATTAGGAACACAGTATAAAGCGCAAGAATCGCACCTAACGATGCCCATAACTGGCCAATAGTGAGTGACGAGGCTGCAACATGAACAGGTAAGATTTCACCTACAGCCCAAGGCTGACGTCCAAATTCTGCCACAAACCAACCTGCTTCTATCGCAATCCATGGTAGAGGAATGCTCCATAGAGCCGCTTTTAGTAGCCATGGTTTTTGTTCGATTTTTTGACGACAAGTTTGTAAGAATGCCATACCAAAGACAAACAGCATCACGAAGCCACACGCAACCATTAAGCGGAATGACCAGAACAGAGGCCAAACGGTCGGAATAGAATCATCAGCAGCTGCTTGAATTTGCGTTTCAGTCGCATCAACAACTTTGTCGGTGTAACGTTTTAGCAGTAAGCCATAACCTAAATCATGCTTAACTTCATCAAATGCGGCTACGTTTGCGTCTGAGCGATCGCCAGAGCGAAGTTTTTCAAGCAATTCATAAGCGTACATACCGTTACGAATACGATCCACGTGCTCTTCACGAAGGTCACGCAGACCCGTTACTTGTGTATCAATAGAACGTGTTGCCACAATACCCATTACATAAGGGATCTTGATAGCGTAATCCGTTTCCATTGTTTCTTGGTTAGGAATACCAAACGCGGTAAAGGCCGCTGGTGCTGGCTCGGTGTGCCATTCAGCTTCAATTGCAGCAAGCTTCACTTTTTGCACGTCACCAAGCTCATAGCCTGACTCATCACCTAGTACGATAACAGAAAGGATTGCAGCCATACCAAATGATGCAGCAATCGCAAAAGAGCGGCGCGCAAATGCAACGTCACGACCTTTTAATAGGTAGTATGAACTGATACCAAGAACGAACATCGCACCGGTGGTGTAACCTGATGCAACCGTGTGAACAAATTTAACCTGAGCAACTGGGTTTAGAACCACCTCAGCAAAGCTCACCATTTCCATGCGCATGGTTTCAAAGTTAAATTCAGCGCCAACTGGATGTTGCATCCAACCATTAGCGACCAAGATCCACAATGCTGAGAAGTTAGAACCTAAAGCAACTAACCACGTCACCATTAAGTGCTGACGTTTTGACAGTCTTTCCCAACCAAAGAAGAATAAGCCAACGAAAGTGGATTCTAAGAAGAATGCAACTAATGCTTCAATGGCAAGCGGTGCACCGAAGATGTCACCTACATAATGAGAATAGTAAGCCCAGTTTGTTCCGAACTGGAACTCCATAGTAAGGCCAGTAGCAACGCCTAGAGCAAAGTTAATACCAAATAACTTACCCCAAAATTTGGTCATATCTTTGTAAATTTGCTTGCCTGTCATCACATAGACAGATTCCATAATGGCAAGTAAAAAAGCTAGACCTAGCGTTAATGGTACGAAAAGGAAATGGTACATTGCTGTCAGTGCGAATTGTAATCGCGACAGATCAACGACATCTATCATAAAAACTCCTTGTGTGTCTTCCCAGACACAGTTTCAACTTAAAACACAAAGTTAAACCAAACCGATAATTGTTAAATAACCGTATTAATGATTAATCTTCTGCTAATTAATTATTAATATGTTGTTAAGCAACCCCTAATATATCTGGCAAGTATCTTATAGGTTTAGCTTGTTGGTTTCAAAGGCTTTATTTAGAAAAATGCTTTGATTTAAATCAAGAATAATAGCGAGGTATCGTATTTTTATTGAGCATAAGGAGGGGAATTAACAGGCAATACGCAGTATGAAACACAATAATTGACGTATAAATAAAAGGGCTATTACAGCCCTTTAACATAAGATTAATCTTTAAGGTCGAAGCCGAAATGCAAATAAGCGCGGTCTGTCACAATTCTACCTCTTGGGGTTCGTTGTAAGTAACCTTGCTGAATCAGATATGGCTCAAGAACATCTTCAATAGTGTCCTTTTCTTCGCCAATAGCTGCCGCCATATTATCAAGCCCGACAGGGCCACCGTTAAATTTCTCTATAATGGCTAAAAGTAACTTTCTATCCATATAATCGAAACCTAGGCTATCAACATCAAGCATATCTAAAGCTTTATCAGCAATGTTTGAATCGATATGCCCGTCGCCTTTAACTTCAGCGTAATCTCGTACTCGTCTTAATAGACGGTTTGCAATACGTGGTGTTCCTCGGGCGCGACGAGCAACCTCTATAGCGCCAGCCTCTTCCATGGATAAGTTTAAACAATCCGCACTGCGCTGAACAATGTGCTGCAAGTCTTCAATCTTATAATATTCAAGACGCTGAGTGATACCAAAGCGATCGCGCAGTGGTGACGTTAAAGAGCCCGCGCGAGTGGTAGCGCCAATTAAAGTAAAAGGTGGTAAATCAATTTTGATAGAACGCGCCGCAGGGCCCTCTCCTATCATGATATCCAACTGATAATCTTCCATTGCAGGATAGAGTACTTCTTCGACCATTGGGCTTAAACGATGTATCTCATCAATAAACAACACATCATTTTCTTCAAGGTTGGTTAACAGAGCCGCTAAGTCTCCGGCTTTTTCCAATACAGGACCTGAAGTAGTGCGGATACTGACGCCCATTTCATTGGCAACGATGTTAGCCAAAGTCGTCTTACCTAAGCCCGGAGGACCAAAAATAAGCAAGTGATCTAAAGCTTCACTGCGCATTTGCGCCGCTTTAATGAAAATCTCCATCTGACCACGCACATGGTCTTGTCCTCGATAGTCATCTAACTTCTTTGGACGAATGGCTCTATCTATCGCTTCTTCGTCTTTAAAGACAGGGTTATCGGGCGCAATCAGTCGGTCTGCTTCAATCATTCATTACACCATCGCTCTAAGGGCTTCTTTGATGAGGGATTCACTCTTCATTCCAGGTTTTGCTATTTGTGAAATCGCTTTTGATGCCAGCTGTGGTTTATAGCCCAGTGCTAATAGAGCACTGACCGCTTCATCAATAGCACTTTCATCGGTAGAGAGACCGCCATTTATTGGAGCGGCGTCAGTAGCAGGAGTAAAGAGATCGCCTGCGCCCCACCCTTTGAGTCTATCTCGCATCTCAATGACTAGACGTTCGGCGGTTTTTTTACCGACACCCGGCAGTTTTATCAGGGTTGATATATCTTCGTTTTCGACACAGCTAACAAATTGGCGAGCGGTCATGCCAGATAAAATACCAAGCCCCAGCTTAGGACCAACGCCATTAGCTTTAATCACTTCACGAAACAGTGCACGTTCACTAACGCTATTAAACCCATACAATAACTGAGCATCTTCGCGCACAACAAAATGCGTATAGATAATCGCTTCTTGACCCGTTTCAGGCAATTCATAAAAACAGCTCATTGGCATTTGTACTTCATAACCAACGCCACCGACTTCAATTAAAAGTTCTGGGGGCTGTTTTTCGATAAGGGTTCCACGTAAGCGTCCAATCACTGTTTCGTTCCATTAGCTAGTTGTAATGATAGTGATGATAATAAATAACTGGACGGATAGCCAGTACTTAGGGCAAATAGCCTAGGGAGTTTTGGTGGACAAGTTAACGGTAGCGGCCACGTCTTGCTGAGGTGGCTTTACCGGCCAACGCAATCAGTGTTTTATTGGTGTTGGCATGACAAATTGCCACCCCGAGCGCATCGGCAGCATCCGCTTGTGGTTTAGCTGGAAGCTTCAACATTTGCTGAACCATATGTTGCACTTGCGCTTTATCTGCGCCACCTGTTCCTACTACAGCTTGTTTGATCAATCTTGCCGCATATTCAAAGACGGGCAGATCGGCATTGACTGCCGCCACAATCGCGCTGCCTCTTGCCTGACCAAGCTTTAATGCAGAATCGGCATTCTTAGACATGAACACTTGCTCTATGGCAAATACATCCGGTTGAAACTGGGTAATGATTTCACTTACACCGGCGTAAATTTGCTTTAATCTACCGGGCAGTTCTTTTTCCGACATTCGAATACAACCACTGCCTAAATATTGCAAGTGTCTGCCGTTTTGACGAATCACGCCATAGCCTGTAATTCTGGAGCCGGGATCTATACCTAAAATAATCGTCATAGATGTTTTCTTTCCCTTTAAACAAAAACTCCCGCCATAATAGCGGGAGTTTAGACTGATTAGACGTGACGATTATTCACTGTCTTTTTTCGCAATTTTCACCGCGATTGATAACTCTTCTAATGCCGCTGGGTTTGCAACGCTTGGCGCATTGGTCAACAAGCAAGACGCATTGGTTGTTTTCGGGAACGCAATCACGTCACGAATGTTATCAGTACCACAAAGTAGCATCACCAAACGATCTAGACCGAACGCAAGTCCTGCATGTGGTGGTGTACCAAATTTAAGTGCTTCAAGAAGGAAGCCAAATTTAAGTTGCTGCTCTTTTGCATCAATACCTAGAATATCAAATACTGCTGCTTGCATTTCTGCATTGTGAATACGAACAGAACCACCACCCACTTCATAGCCGTTGATAACCATATCGTAAGCATTAGAATTTGCCTTCGCAGGATCTGCTTTTAGCTCTTCAGCCGTGATACCAAGTGGTGAGGTAAATGGGTGATGCATTGCACTTAGGTTACCCTGAGCGTCTTCTTCGAACATTGGGAAGTCAACAACCCAAAGTGGTTTCCAAGCAGAAAGATCGGTAATTTCAAGATCGATACCCACTTTAAGGCGCAGTGCACCAAGTGCTTCAGAAACGATATTGGCTTTATCTGAACCAAATAGAATAATATCGCCAGTTTGTGCGTCAGTGCGCTCAAGAATACCGTTGATTACATCTGCGTTTAGGAACTTAGCCACTGGAGATTGAACGCCTTCAGCGCCTGCTGCGCGATCGTTCACTTTCATCCATGCCAAGCCTTTAGCGCCATAGATGCCAACAAATTCGCCATAAGCGTCAATTTGTTTACGAGAAAGTTTAGCACCGCCTGGTACACAAAGTACGGCTACACGGCCTTTCTCATCATTTGCAGGACCAGAGAACACTTTAAACTCGACGTCTTTTACAAGATCAGCAACATCGACAATCTCTAGCGGGTTACGCAGATCCGGCTTATCAGAACCAAAACGGCGAATTGCTTCGCTAAATGGCATCACTGGGAACTCGCCAAGATCGACATTTAAAAGCTCTAACCACATATCGTGAACCATCTTCTCTGTGGTTGCACGAACTTGGTCTGCACTCATAAATGATGTTTCGATATCAATCTGAGTAAATTCAGGTTGACGGTCAGCACGCAAATCTTCATCACGGAAACATTTAACGATTTGGTAGTAACGGTCAAAACCAGACATCATTAGCAATTGTTTAAACAACTGCGGAGACTGTGGCAAGGCATAAAAGCTGCCTTTATGTACACGACTTGGTACAAGATAGTCACGCGCACCTTCTGGTGTCGCTTTAGTTAGTACAGGTGTTTCAATATCTAGGAAGCCATTGTCATCTAGGAAACGACGCACAAAGCTTGATGCTTTAGCACGCAATTTAATGCGATCACTCATTTCTGGGCGACGCAGATCAAGATAACGATATTTTAGACGTTGTTCTTCAGAGTTCTTTTGGTTGAAATCAAGAGGTAAAACATCAGCACGGTTGATGATCTCAAGACCCGTTGCGATGATTTCAACTTCACCTGTTGCCATATCTTTGTTGACTTGGCTATCAGGACGAACACGTACTTCACCCGTTAGCTTGATGCAAAATTCGTTACGTAATTGGTTAGCAATTTCGTAGGCATCCGCCATATCTGGGTCAACAACGACCTGCACGATACCTTCACGGTCTCGCATATCGATAAAAATAAGACCGCCTAGGTCACGGCGACGGTTTACCCAACCGCAAAGTTCGACAGTTTTTCCTGCTAGGGTCTTGTTTAGTTGACCGCAATAATGGCTACGCATATTGAATTTCCCAACTCTTTTCTAATAACTATATAAGGTTCTATCGAGAGAATAAGATCTCGACGCAATTAACCGATATTTATACTCGGAAATAGCCCTAAGATCGACACTCAATACAAATTTTTATGCACTTAATGGTGGCTTTGCTTTGTTTTTGAACAAGGATAGAGCAAATCCCCCCTCATAATCGGAATTAATCACGAATAATGACAGTGGCGCAGGTTTTCTCTAAACTTACGCTGTCTTAATTTACACAGTACGATCCCAATGAGCACAGATAAGATTTTTTCCGCCCCAATTAATAAAATTGGTGACTTTACTTTTGATGAACGCGTTGCAGAAGTATTTCCAGATATGATCCAACGTTCGGTGCCTGGATACAGCAATATCATATCGGCCATTGGCATGCTTGCGGAGCGCTTTGCTACTGAAGGTTCGAATCTTTACGATCTTGGCTGCTCTCTTGGCGCCGCTACCCTATCTATGCGCCGCACGATTACGACCGATAACTGTCATATTATTGCCGTAGATAATTCATCAGCGATGGTTGAGCGTTGTCGATTACATATTAATGCTTATAAAGCAAAAACACCGGTTGAAGTACGCGAAGCGGATATTCGTCATATCGACATTCACAATGCATCGGTTGTGGTGCTCAACTTTACGTTGCAGTTTTTGTCACCAGCTGATCGACAGGCGTTACTAGAGAAAATCTATCAAGGTTTATTGCCCGGCGGCATTTTGATTCTTTCAGAGAAGTTTATCTTTGAAGACCAAACCTCACACGAATTACTTATCGACCTACACCACGACTTTAAACGTGCCAATGGATACAGCGAATTAGAAATTAGCCAAAAGCGCAGCGCCATTGAAAATGTCATGCTACCTGACAAGATAGAAACGCATAAACAGCGCTTCGCTAATATAGGTTTTAGTAGCAGTGAAGTTTGGTTCCAATGTTTTAACTTTGGCTCTATGTTTGCCATCAAATAGTTAAACCGCGGTTAACCCGATAGTTCAGTTTGATTTAGAGAGTGTCGATGCTGCCATTCCTTCATTTAACATACAATAACATTATTACCACTTTATCTATGCAAAAGTTTACATATGCAAATGTCTAATTTTTATTGCATTTTGCAAATGCAAATTGCGAACTGCATGTGTAGAAATGAAATTTATAAATAATAACAATGACTTACCAATGGCTACGCAAATGTGGCACGCATCATGCATAAAAGAGAGTGACCCTTTTAAGCCAAGGATCACCTAGCCAACTGACGTTGTTAGTGAACTGATTATTGTTCACAAGAATATAAGCCGATCGCATGATTTTTCGTGGTCGGCTTTTTTTTCGTCTGCAGCTTTTTTTTGCTTTTGTTTTTACTTTTTGTTTTTAGTGAGCGTTCCTCTTTATAAATAAAAAAACATCGCCAACGAGTTATCGTAAGCGATGCTAATTTTAGTCAATAATAATAGGTTCTAGCACCGTGATATTATGACTCTTCTAATGGTCCACCAAAGGCTGTCACAGGTGGCGCTTCACCTTTAAACTTCTCAATATTCACAATGCAGGTATTGGCCGAGGTCGCCTGTGCTAATTGTGAGGATGGAATGTCTTGGGTTAAGGTATTAGGATCGCCATAAGTATCAATGGCACCCACTTTCTCATTCAGCGGCCCATACCATGCACCCTCTTCAATTCTGATCACACCTTCAGGGTAATGTTCATCAACCACAGCTCCAGCAAGAAGTTGCCCACGATCATTAAACACTCGGATTAAATCGCCATCTTTGATGCCTTTAGCTTTAGCGTCTTTAGGATTTAAGTAGCAAGGTTCGCGGCCTTGAACGGCGTACGTTGCTCTAAACTCTTCTGATTCACACATTTGCGAGTGTAAACGTTTATCCGGGTGACATGACTGTAACCAAAATGGATGCTTTTTAGAGCCCGGCCCACCATGAGAGCGTTCCGTTTTTTCAAACCACATCGGATGGTCTTGACAGTGTTCATAGCCAAAACGCCCAATCGTTCGGCTGCTGATCTCAATAAAGCCTGACGGCGTACCCAATGCACTAATCTCAGGATCTTCTCGAAAACCTGCATGGCGAGTCCACGGTTTGCCTTTACCAAAGTCTAAAAAGCCTTTTTGCCAAAATTCATCAAACTCAGGAAGATTAAAGGCTGCATTGGCCGCTTTACAGTCATCATATAAGTGTTTCACCCATTCCATCTCTGACATACCTCGGGTGTAGTCTTTGTCTCTGCCCCAACGTGCGGTTAGCTCAGTCATAATGTCAAAGTCTGTTTTGGACTGAAACAATGGATCCACTAACTTATGCATTGCCACTAAACCCCGTCCAGAATAAGCGCCATAGCCATCAATATCATTACGCTCAAATTGGGTACACGCAGGCAGTACTATATCGGAAAAACGGCAGGTGGCCGTCCAAGCAAAATCGATGGTGACTAGCGTCTGTAGGTTTTTAAATGCCGCTTTCATGTTGTTGCGGTCTTGATGATGATGCCAAGGGTTATTGCCGCTCACGACCATCATTTTAAATGGTGGTAGCGTTACTTCTTTGCCATTAGCTTGAATTTTTTTACCCGGCTCTTTTAAGCAATCAATCCAACGCGCCACCGGTATCACACTGCTGTAGCCTTTATAATCTTTATTGGTGTATTTGGGTTCTTGCCCGGTATCAATATTAAGTGGATATGAACCTGGCGCGCCAAATCCTGTCGATGAAACCCCAATACCTGAGTAATGGTGCCCATAAGATACACCACCGCCCGGTAGGCCTATTTGACCTATCATTGCCGCCAGCACCGCTCCCATCCAATAAGGCTGCTCTCCGTGCTCTTGTCTTTGAATACACCAGCCAAACAGTATCTGTGTTCGACCATTGACTAGCATCCGAGCAAACTCACGGATTTTATCCGCTGGCACACCGCATATTTTTGATGCCCACTCGGGAGTTTTCTCTACTTTATCTTTAGATTCACCGGTAAGATAAGCGGTAAACTCTTTAAAGCCTAAGCAGTACAAATCAATGAATTTAGCGTCGTAGATTTTTTCTTTATATAAGGTGTGCGCAATACCGAGCATGAACGCCACATCGGTTTGCGGGTTAACGTACAAGTGCTCATTATTAAGGTATTGCTGGGTTTTATTTTTAACCGGATCAACCGAGATGACGTTGATCTCTTTGTTAGCGACTTTTTGTTTCAGCTGTTCGAGATATTCAAAAGACTCGTGAGTTTCACACGTCCACCCCACTTGTAAATTTTTAACTGGATCATTTGCCCAGATAATGATGTTTTTACTGTTATCTAAAATAAGCTCCCATGATGTACCTTGCGCATACACCTCTGTAGAACCTAAAACATAAGGCAATATGGTTTGCCCTGCCCCTGTTGAGTAATCCCCTACTTTTTTAACCGAGTAACCATGCAGACCAATTGCTCTTTGCATATGGTTGTTACAACTGTGCATTTGCCCTGTTTGACGCCAACCAGTTTGACCGGCATGCAGCGCCCAAGGACCATAATCTTTTTGAACCCGCTCTAGTTCGCGATAAAAAAGATCTAAGGCTTCATCCCAAGTCACCCGCACGAAGCGATTATTACCCCGAGTATCGGCAGAGTACTTATGTTTTTTCAGCCAATCTAAACGAACCATAGGATAGCGCACTCGAGATGGACTATAGATAATCCCTTTAATACCGTTGAGCATCTCGGTCGGGTATTTATCCACCTCTAATGGCTTAATTTCTTGTACTTTACCGGCCCAGATTCTTGCTCTGAACGCGCCCCAATGCGAGCCTGATGTTTTCCATACGCCTTCGGCTGCAGTACCCGCGATTGCAGAGTTAGAAACAAGTAAACTCGGACCAATAATCGATGCGGCCGCACCCGATGCACCTAACCCTTTCAGAAAGCTTCTTCGTGATAATGACATTATTTCTCTCCGCCTAGGGTTAGTGATGCTCATCTGAAAAATCAGATGAATGTTTCTGTAGGTATTTCAATACCAAAGCTTCACTATCAGTATCTAGATTTACAAATGCTGACATACCATTGAACATACCGGGCCATGCATTGGCCGTGAAATGAGCTGGCGCTGGTTGCGTGTGACAGGTTGAACAATTCACTTTATAAGACTCTCCAGCACGTGACCAAATCTCCTCAAAGCCTTGCACCAAAGATTCAGGTTTCATCCAAACCGTTGCCACGACTCGACTCCAAGGAAGCCCCGTTAGCTCATCTTCTTGCTCTTCAAAGCTTTGCACAATTGCATCATTTTGCGCCGATTCTTTAAGCAGTGACCCCACTGGAATATTCATTCCAAAGTCTTCTTGAATCACCCGTCCAAAGCCTTTGTCTTTGCGCCAACCGCTGATTTGCACTTGCAAAGCAGTATCAGTCACTTTAAGTACTTTAATTTCTGAAGCAGGATTAAGTAGCCCCGCCTCTACAGACAGCTTTTCATCTTCATAAATAGGTAAATGACGAACAGAAACATAAGAAGCGTCTTTTGCAAAAGAGGTAGAGTGAGCAATCTGTTCAAGCTCACCAATTAAGCCACCAGATGAGTCCATATCTTTAGGTAGACTGTGAGCGATGCCTTTATGACAGTCCAAACAGCTTTGATCTCGCTCTGCTGCTTGCTTCATTTGAATACGCGCAGTTGGAGACATGGCATCAAAGTCCATCGAGTCATATTGGTGACAATTTTTACATTCTAAAGATTTATTAGCAGAGAAACGGTTCCATTCATGGCGAGCTAATTCAAAACGACGTGCTTCAAATTTTTCAGGAGTGCCTAAGTCGCCAAAAATTTGTGCGTAGACTTCCTTAGAGGCTTGCATTTTACGAGCAATTTTTGCAGTCCATTGATGAGGTACGTGACAATCTGGACAAGTTGCTCTTACCCCTGCATGATTCTTCCAATGCACAGTGGTTTGCAACTCTTCGTATACATTGTCGCGCATGGTATGACAGCTAATACAAAACTCTTCAGTATTCGCCGCTTCTAAAGCCGTGTTAAATCCACCCCAAAAAATAACCCCAGCGACAAAACCACCTAAGGTGAGTACCCCAAGGCTAATATGCTTAGCCGGACGACTCATGGTTGTCCAAAGTTTAACAATTAGTGATTTCATTTTAATCTCACTCTTCCGTTGCAGATGTTAGATGATCAGTGCTCTATCCATGAGTACCTGGAGGCCCTAATACAAAGACCTGAAGCATCCAAACAACAAAACCATAGCCCCCAACAAACATGACACTTAAAACGGGGAAAAGAATGACGGCTATAAAAAGAAACGCTTTCCATTCTAAAGAGTGTTTCTCTTGCTCTTGAATTGTACTCATATCACTCACCTACATTGCTTAGTTTCGATTGCCACTCTTAACGCAGCAAGAGAGCAACTGGAATTCGAACCATATGCAAACAGCCGCACACCGTGATTAAAATTTAGACTAAATTTAAGCTTAGTGTGTGAAAATCACTCAAAACAAAGCACAAGCAACAGCAGTAAAGCATTGTATGACGTCCGCTTTTAATGGGTATTCTTTTTACTGATGGTATTTTTTGAATATGGCACATGGTTATCCACAATTATTGTGGATAAAAAGTGTAAAGACTTACCTCGCCTAGGGTGAGAGAGAGTCAACGATAAATTTTACTTTTTTGACGCTCTCATGACATGAGTCATGATTTTACTTTTTCAATGACTAAAGCGAGCAACAAATAAGCAAGCAGTGGATAGAGGTAACGTTTTTCGTCCCTGAGTGTTGATTCACTTGCATTCCAGTTCTAATGTGTTTGAAAGAATCAAAAAGGAACAGATATGAAATTTAATCAATTATTGGTCGACGAACTCAATCTACTAATGCAATTCGATTTAAACAGCGCAGCAACTGGTATCAAAGTTCATAGTGATGCGGCAGAAAATATTCAACTGGCGATTAAGAGTCTATTTGATAAAGGCCTATGTACTCTTTGTGATGGTGGCTACCTGACCGAGGAAGGCATTCAAATTGCTGAGCGTGCAGATAAGATACTAAGGGCTCTTAGCCACTAATATGGCCTCAGTATTAATTATAGGCGCAGGTTGGCTTGGTCGTCCATTAGCCAAACAGCTCTGCGCTTCTCAGCATAATGTCTATGTCACCAACTCTCACTCAGATACTGTTCAACAAAGTCAACAGCAAGGCCTTAACGCCTACCAACTTGATTTCCCTATACCAACGACTGCCTCACTCTGCTCGTTAATC
Source organism: Vibrio sp. UCD-FRSSP16_30 (assembly GCF_001676025.1). Taxonomy (GTDB): domain Bacteria; phylum Pseudomonadota; class Gammaproteobacteria; order Enterobacterales; family Vibrionaceae; genus Vibrio. Next base: position 128,886 of record NZ_LZFW01000001.1, on the reverse strand, counting down.
GAGCAATTAGATATTGATACGATCATTGGTTGTATTACCCCTGGATTTCGACGTAGTGCAGAGTCTGACTGGGACAGTTACGCCAACAATTGGCAACAGATATGCTCAGCCGCCAGCCAAGCTGGAGTCAAAAAAGTCATCATGATCAGCTCAACGGCTGTCTACCCTTCAGTGAGTGCGTCTTTAACTTCTGATCATACAAAAAATACCATGCAAGAAAGCAACGCTAACCTTGAGTTATCGTTAAATAATGACACTTTTTCACAAAAGAGCCGTGCATTATTACAAGCTGAGAAAAAGGTCATTGATTGCCCTGTCGAGCACTGCATCATTCGTTGTAGTGGATTAGTTGATGACATTCGTCACCCTTCTCGCTTTGCTTCTCGTCTACGCTCAGTCAGTCGCCTTGCGCCTGCAAATATGCTGCATAAACTAGATGCTATCGGAATTATTGAATTTGCCCTGAACGAGCACTGGCATGGCATTGTAAATGCATCAACACCAAATACTTGCGATAAAGCGCAGTTTTACCAAGCCGCAATCACCGCCAGTAATGAAGAGATTGAGTTGCCAGAGATTGTCGATATACCTGACAAAAAAATCGACAGCGCATTATCACAGCAACTTGGCTATCAGTATCAGTTTCAACATACGTTAGATCTGTTGTGATAACAGACGCATTTAAACCACACTTAAAAAAATAACCGCCATAATGACAAGCATTATGGCGGTTATTTGTTTTGGCTAACTGAAACTAAATTAGGTCAGCTTCACTCACCGATTCGCTCTCTAACGATTTTTGTCCAAAGCCTCGCAGTCCAACCACATGCACGTGTTCGTGGTCTTTAAAGACTTTACGAACCAGTTTGTAGGTGGTGCCTTTTTCTGGACTAATATTCTCAGGCGCAGCAATAAGCAACTGCATATTCAGACGATCACACAGCTCAAATAAGGTGGCGATAGATTTGGCATCCAAACGCGCCGCTTCATCTAAGAACAATAAACGACATGGCACAATATCTTTGCTACGCAGACGACGAGATTCTTCTTCCCAGCTCTGCACAACCATCAATAGGATAGACTGACCAGTACCGATAGCTTCACCGGTTGATAGTGCGCCAGACTCAGCTTGTAACCAGCCTTCTGAACCTCGATTAACCTCAACACCCATTGCTAGGTAATTACGGTAATCCAACAGTTCTTCACCCAAGATTTGCGGCGAACGCTGACCCATATCGATATGCGGGTTAACACGTTGGAATAATTTCGCCATCGCTTCGGAAAAGGTTAAGCGAGAGTTATCAAATAACTGCTGATGGGCTTTATCAGGGTTTGCCAAGCTATCGAGCAATATTTGATGACTTTCACGAATCTCAACGTTAAGTCGCACCCCTTTTACCTGACCAAAATGAATATTAGACAAGCCTTGGTTAAGGATGCGAATACGATTTTGTTCACGCTGAATGGTCTTTTTAATAATGCTCGATACTGACTCAGAACTGATCGCTAAGCGATTTTCACGCTGATTGAGCTCTTCGGTCAAACGGCCAAGCTCCACTTCCATCTCTTCAATGGCTTCAACAGGATCATCGGTGCGAATAATATCTTGGCGAATACGTTCACGCAGATATTGATACACAGCAATATAGAATAATACTTTACGTTCTGGATAAGCGGTATCTTCTGAGGCGCGTAATGAGTCACGCAGTGAATCATCGTTGGCGACGGCTAAACGAAGCGCACCTAAAGATTTATCTGACATAGAGCGAAGTTCACCCTCAGATAAATAAGCAAGCTCACGCTTGTGCAGACGACGCTCAACATCATGCTCTCGTGCCAGTTTAAGTACCGAACACCAACCCGCTTTTGCTGTAACTACGAATGTGCGCAGTTCTTGATAATCTTTTTGTTGCTTCTTCAGGGCTTTAGTTGCGCTACGAAGCTCCATCTCTGTTGCCGTCAGTGTCTTTTGCATCTGCGATTGAGCGCCTCTAGAGGTCTCAATACGTTGCTGCAATGCTTCTTTACGGCTATGAGCACGATCCAAAATGCCTTCATCTAAAATCACACCAGCATCATTGAGCTCCTGACGAAACTCTTGAACTGTCTCAGATTTTGCTTGATGAGAGCTTTTTAGCGTTGCCAAAAGCTGATTATATTGCTGGAACTGTTGCTGAGTCTGCTTAAAGCTCACTCTTGCGCGATCTTTTTCTTGCTCTGCTGTAGCCAGTTTTAACTTAAGCTGCTCACTAAGTTCACTGCTTTTATCCAGTAACTGTACCGAATCAGCGTAAGCAAAGTGCGCTTTACGTCCTAAGACATTTGATAAGGCGAAAGTTTTTTGCTTATTCAATTGCAGCGCTTTATCTAACGCATCGTATTGTGCTTGCAACGCATCAAATTGCTCAGGATCGGCATCTAAGGCGTTAGCGATAGGTTCAAGCTGTTGCAAGGTTTTGCCAAAGCGTTCTAAGTAACGTTTACTTTCATTAAGCTCTTGCAGTTTTGCTTCTACTTCTGCAACACGTTCCGCCAGCGTCACATCTTCTAATAGATGCAAAGAAGGTGAGATCTTATCTAGTGCAAAGAGTGCTTTCTTGCCTTTAGCTAACGCTTGTTTATGTTCATTCTCAGCCGATTGCAGCTTAGAAAGTTGCTCAATAAGCGTATTACGTTGGCTACGAAGTGAATGAATGCTTTGCTCGGGATCATCCTCAAAAGCCACTTGGGCATGATTGGCAACAAAGTCATTGAAAGATTGGTACAGACGCTGCGCTTTTTGCGCATCAAAAGAGGCTTTAGCGTAATCTTCAACAAGCTGATCACGCTCTTCACGTAATGTTTCTAAACGTGATTCACGAGCAGCACGGCCAAATAAAGGCACTTTCGGGAAGCGAGAAAAACGCAATTGTTGCTCGCTCACTTGTACGCATACTGCGCCCTCAAACTCTTCCACTTCAAATTGGCTGTCATCAAAGGCATCGACATCCCCTTCAAGGATATAAACATCATCTGGACAATCATCAAATTCGACCAAGCGTTCTTTGATTCCGCTCATGTCCGACACCACAATAGCGTGGCGCGCAGGGCCATACATCGCACTGAAATACGGTGCATCTTGTAAAGTGATGTCATCGTAAATTTCAGAAAGTAGAACACCACCCACGCTGTCTGCCAGTGCTTTAAGGCGAGCATCATTCGCCCCGCCTGGTGCGGCTAATGCTTCAATTTCTTTTTCAATATTACTGCGACGAATCGCTAAAGCATCTTTGCTTGCAAGTAATGACTTTTCAGTTTCAAGTACTTGCTGCATTGCAGCCATCACCGATTGCGCATCGGTTAAGGTAGTCTCGGTGTGCTCACTGATCTGCGTTAATGCATCATTGGCTTTAATCCATTTTGGCGCAATAGATTCAAAGTGCTGAATATCACTATTAATCTGTTTTTCACTGCGACGCATTTCTAGCAAGCTTTCACGGCCTGATTCTATGCTCTGCTCCGCCGTTTCAATCACTTGAGATTGGCGTTCATATTCAACTTCTAGATCCGCTTCGTCTATCAGTTGCGCGGCAAATTGCTGTTGATAATCGGCCACCAGCGTTTGCACGTTTTTCTGTTTTACTAACGCCTTGCTCATCTCTTGTTTCTGAGATTGCCAATGACTTAATTGCTGAACGTCGTTGTTGGCAGAAACCGCTTTGGCTAATGCACTTTTGGCAAAGCTGGCTGCGTCATTACGAGTGCAATCTGCATCCAGTGTTTTCACCAAATTAAATGCATTGTTAAATTGCTGAGCACCGGCTGAGTTAATATCCAGCTTATGCTTTAGTGACAAAATTTGACTGGTTTGCGATTGTTGCTCCGCGCTAAGCTCGGCAATCAGTGCCGGAACAAAATCGACGCTATCAATCTCTAATCCACACAATTCACGCGTGTCTTGCAGTGCTTTAATCGCTTGTTGATATTGCAAAGCTCTTGTTTGCTGAACGTCTAACGCTTGCTGATAATCTGCCAGTTGCGATTTAAGGCTATCAACTTCTTGCTCGGTTAATTCGCTTTGCTCTTCTGCGGCAATTAACAACTGTTGCGCTTCTTCAACCACCATGATTTGTTCTTCAAGGCGCTCACTTAGCTCAACTAAATCATCTTCGTAGCGGGCGATTTTCTGTTGCTGTTGCAATGCACTTTGTACTAACTGCAGGTAATCTGTCGCTGATTGATGATCTTGTTCTAGCGCTGAATACTCTTCTAAAACCGCATCCAGTTGCTGCTGGGTAGCGTTTAATAACGCATTGTTATCTAAGATTTGCTGACGATTATTAAATAGCTCAGAACGCAGCCCTAGCGTAGCTTCGAGTTTAGAGCGACGTTGATTAGCATGGCGCATATAATCCGCTGCGACATAGCTGGTCGACTCGGTAAGCAAATGCTTAAATAAATCTCGATCTGCTTGAGTATTTTTTATCGCTTCAAGCGTAATGCGGTTTTCACGAAGCGCCGATTCCATATCTTGGAAAGCTTTCTTCACCCCGCCATTTTGTGGCAGTAAGTAATCACGCAGTGAGCGAGTAATGGTGCTAGAAATACCACCATACAGTGATGCTTCAATAAGACGGTAGAACTTAGAACGATCGCTTGAATTACGCAGTTTCTTTGGCACTACGCCAAAATCAAACATTTGTGCGTGGTAATCAGTGATTGAGTTAAACGCTTTAAATTGCGCACCTTCAATTTGTGCTACGCGCTCTTTAACATCATTTAACTGACAAACTTTGGCTTGTGTTTCATTGATGGTTTCAATGAACAGTTGCGCCGCTTTTACATCACTTGGCAAACCTTGGATTAAGAAAGGTTTGATATCGACTTTCTTATCTCGGCCGGCAATCTGTTGCAGTTTCACCGCAAAAACTAGACGCTGATTACGTGAATTCACCACTTCAAGAGCGGCATAACACACGCCCGGTTGCAGCTTTCCGTATAAACCTTTATCACGCGAAGCTTGCGAGCTACCCGCTTCAGTAGTGTTTCTAAAGTGCAGTAAGCTTTGATCTGGAATAAGAGTGGTAATAAATGCTGCCATGGTGGTGGATTTACCAGCACCGTTACCACCGGATAATGTAGTGACAAGACTATCGATGTCAAAAGTACGCGCAAAAAAGCCGTTCCAGTTCACCATCGTCAGTGATTGATATTTACCTCTTTCAATCATGCTTGTTCCTCATTTTTAGGTTCATCCAGTAAACTACCTTGCTGCATATCTTCCGCAGGGACGGCTTCACCGTCTCTAATTAAGCGCATTTGCGCTTGTTGCACATCATCGCCAATGCGCACATCGGCACCAAAGCGAAACACGGCTTCACTAATGCGAAATTTATCCCCTTCGCCAATAGGCAATAACATCCCTAAACGTTTTAAGCGGCGTAGAGAAGTGCGCACTTTGTCGTACAACTTTTCTTTGTCTAAATCGGTACCTGTCGCTTTATTCGTGACAAATCTCATTAATGTGGCGTGATCGGCAATCGAGACCAATTCATCGAACATTTCTTGATTGCTAAAGATACCTTCTTGCGCCAAACGTTCTGGGCTTAGGTATAGGAAACACAATACTTTACCCACCAGCATATCCAGTTCTGAAAGAACGCTACGACTAATTAATGTCGTAGAGCGAGGACGTAGGTAAAAGAAGCCTTCAGGGGCGCGCACTAACTCGGTATTGTATCGCTGATAAAACAGCATTAAGTCTGTTTCAAAGTCGCACAGCAGTGCGTGGTTATCCATATCATCTTGTGTGATGTGGCGACCAGAGCGAAGCAAGCTATCTAACGCTGGAAACAGCGGATTGGCTATCGCTCGTACCAGATTATCTGGCATATAAGTATCAGAATTTATTGATGACATTCGCTTGTACCTTTGCGCCATAGTCGTTAATTGATTGCCAGTCTGGCTGTATCGCTGCGTAATCTTGCTCGGAGTAACCCAACTTAACGGCTTGATCGACCACTAAGCGAGCCAAATCAAAATGGCTTGCTTTGGAGTGAGTGGCAAGATAGTTGGTAAGCACTTCACCAAGGTCAATTTTCGCACCGTGCTGTTTATGACTGAGCAGCATTGCTTTGACTTGTTCGGCTAACTCATTGGTCACTTGTTGCATCTCTTGGTATTCCACCTCTGGTGGCAATATTCCAAGAGCTTCATCGTTACTCAAGACCATAGATTCATCTCTAAGATCTCGTAGACGCTCAGCATCAGCAAAAGTTAACAACCATGAATTAGAACCAAAATCTTTGATGGATTGACGTAGCCTTTGACTGAACGCTCTGTTCTTATCCATATCAATTGCGGTACGGATGAACTTATGCACATGGCGGTCATAACCTATCCATAAATCAATAGATTGCTGTCCCCAGCTAATGATGCGATCAAGTTTAATTTGCAAACTAAACAACACCGCATCGATATAATCGAGGTCTTCTTTGCCATACACCAATTGCTGTAGGGTCAATAGCTGTGATTGCAGCTCATCTCCAGCGGCTTGTAAAGATGATTGCAATTCGGTCAAAGTATTCGATGTTGCAGAAAGCAGCGTTTCACAGTGGTGAATGGCTTCACGCCAGTCCTGATTTAACAGTTCAGCGATTTCCGCTTTAACTTGGTGCTGCTCTTCATCCATGACCCGTTGGTTAAGGTCAATTTGATCAAATATTTCCGCAACTGAATATTTAAGAGAACCATATATCTCTTTACGCCAACCTTCTATCGAAGGCATTCTTTCGGCAATTTCAACTACCGATGCCAGTTCTTTGCCCGCTAAGGTCAATTGGATTGACAATTTCAGTTTAGAAAACTGACGATGACGTAAATAATATTCAGTAATGCCGACCGCTAAAGGTGAAAGACGATAGATGCTATTGCCTTCTTGTCCTTCGCTGGTAAAACGGCTAAGCAGTCTTTGTGCGACCAGACTATTAATGGCGTTGTTTGCTTTAAACGCATTATTTGCGCCACTTTCAACACCATTAAACTCTCGTTGTACTATGGCAAATGCATCATGCAATTCACCTTCAGCCAACTCTTCGTCAAAGCGTTCTTTACTTAATAGGGCGATGGCCACCAAAAAGCTCAAGTGCTCACTGTTTAAATTGAGAGAGAAATCGTGTTGTTTAACCCACCCGACCAGTTCATCGACTGTTGTCTGCTCGTTTTGTTGCCCTTCAGGGGAGAGTTGACTCATTCAGTTCCCTACTGTTTTCTTTTGAACCCAAACATGAATATATCTTCCTAATGAAAGGTTCTGTTCTACATAATTGTTGCTCTAATTGCATCAAATCATCTTGACTGTAGTCACCCACATACTGAGTGTACCCAATGTCGTCATAAAATGAACGTATACCTGACTTGCCACAAATATGTAATCCAAACGCTTCTGAGCATTTGCTTCTGAGCATTGGCTTCTAACCATTGGCGTGCACTATCAAGTAATACCAAGTTTTGGCTGCAACTTGAATTCTTTGCGGTGGCGCGTTCCACGACCACATGAAACAAAATTAGACCACTGGTTACTCAAGATGCTGATTGAGCTCTTGAATTGGCGCATGAATAAATTGATACTGCTCTAGCAAACTGTCATGTGCAATCTCTTGCTTACCCAAAGAGATCATTTCGTTAGACACATCACACAATATTATATTGCGTCCAAGCTCGGCCAGTATTTATGACATTTGTGCTAAACCTCCCCCTGCATCCAATGCAGTGAGAGGTTTTGAGTGACCAGTAATCTGAGATATGATTTGCGGTAAATCATCCCAAACAATAGTCTGACGGATATTGCCTTTGTTTGAACCGTAAACATTTTCGGCAAATTTGTGGGCAATATCGTCGAAATTACGATCTTGTGTCACTTTCAATTCATGTATGATGGTATTTGAGTGTGTTTCGTATTGTGTCACAAGGGCGTCAATAATAAAGAGGGGCTGTCTATTTGAGCCTTTGATCGATTAAAAAAGCGACCAAATGCTTAATCTTTTTGCATGTGACGCATGTTAAACCCAACATAATCTAGGAAATGGTTTCACCCACATGTTTGAATTAAAAAAAATCGTTACCGCGTTTCTTATGCCATTACCTGCAATGCTACTTGTGGGTTTTTTTGGCTTGGCGCTCGTTATGTTCACACGACAGCATAAAGCCGGTTGCATATTTATCTTCGTGTCTCTTGTGTCTATTTTTGCTATCTCTTTTCAGCCTGTTTCCACCTACTTGCTCAAACCATTAGAACGAAAATATACGGTTTTTTTACCGCCTGCCGAAAGCTTGGATTACGTTATGGTACTGGGGAGCGGTCATGTCGTTGATCCGCAAATTCCACCAACCTCCGAGCTCAGCAGAACCGCTTTAATGCGTCTAAGTGAAGGGATTCGTATTTTGCGTATGTACCCCGGCGCAAAACTTATTTTATCGGGCTACTCTGGCGGCTCTGAAATGAGTCAAGCTAGAATGATGGCTACAGTTGCTTTGGCCCTTGGCGTTTCAAAATCAGACATCATTTTATTAGAAACAGCGCAAGATACTTGGGAAGAAGCAAGACAAGCTGCAGGGTTTGTCGAACAAAAACATATGGCACTGGTCACCTCCGCAAGCCACATGGAACGCGCCCTAGGTGAATTTCACAGTGCTGGTTTAGAACCATTGCCAGCACCAACTAACTATCTTGCTCAATCCAATATCGAACAAGCTTGGCAAAAATATACGCCACAAGCTCGCTACCTTGAGCAAACCGAGCGTTATTGGCATGAAACCATGGGGATCTGGTGGCAACACGTGCGAGATCTTGCCAGCGGAGAATAACTGGCTGATAATTTAATTATTGAACATTTAAAGGCTATCTTTACAGATAGCCTTTTCTTTTATTCAGCAGAGATAAAATTTACTTATGCAGGAACTTAAGCAGTTTAATGAACAACGAGCCGAGATCTATTGGTGGTTTTCTAGCTTATTCTCAAAAGAGTTGACTGAGGATGACTTAGCCGCTTATCAATCACCTGATGTTAGGGGTTTCTTAGCTGGATTAGCCGAAAATAGTGAACTAACTCAAGCAGTCAATCGTTTGGTTGACGCCCTCAATCGACTACTTGATAGAAATGATGCGCAATTGGAACTGTCTGCGGATTTTTGTGACTTGTTTTTAACCTCAGATAAGTATGCTGCACTGCCCTATGCCTCTATCTATTTAGATGAAAGCAAATTATTAAACGGTAAGCCTGCTCAAGCAATGACAGCGCTGATGTTAGATAAAGGGATTGTCATAGACAAAAGCTTTAATGAACCTGCCGATCATCTGGCAATAGAGTTGGATTTTTTAGGCAATTTAATCATCCGCTCAAATCAACTTGAAACAGAGGCTCACTTAGAAGAGGCTTTTGCCGAGCAAAAAGCCTTTATTGAAGAACATCTGCTGACTTGGATTTTGCAGTTTTCTGAAAACTGCACCCAATATGATGAGTTTGGGTTTTATTCGTCAGTGGCCGAGCTTTTAGTGAAATTTTGTGAAATAGACAGTCATTACCTTACTAATCAAAAATAGATTCACACAATGATCATAAATGCATTGTCAGTAGTACATTTTCTGGCTAGACTGCCCCGCGCAAACGTTTGCAGGATGACACTTAAATACTAATCTCTTCTTAGTAAACCTGTTTTCTCACTATTCTTTTTATTTACAAGGTACCGCATGGCAACCATAAAAGACGTCGCTAAACTGGCTGGTGTATCAACCACCACTGTTTCTCACGTTATCAACAAAACTCGTTTTGTTGCTGAAGCAACACAAGGGCGAGTAATGGAAGCAGTAAAAGAGCTTAATTATGCTCCAAGTGCGGTTGCCCGTAGTTTAAAGTGCAACACGACACGCACCATTGGTATGTTGGTTACCCAATCAACTAACCCTTTCTTTGCTGAAGTGGTTGATGGTGTAGAAAGCTACTGTTATCGCCAAGGCTATACACTAATTTTATGTAATACCGGTGGGTTATACGAAAAGCAACGTGACTATATTCGAATGCTTGCCGAAAAGCGAGTAGACGGCATTTTAGTGATGTGTTCTGACCTGACCGAAGAATTACGTCAAATGTTAGATGCTCATCCTGGTATTCCAAAAGTGGTAATGGACTGGGGCCCTGAGTCCTCTTCTGCCGATAAAATTATTGATAACTCGGAAGAAGGTGGTTACCTAGCAACCAAACACTTGCTAGAAAAAGGCCATACTAAAGTTGCTTGTCTTACTGGTCAATCTGAGAAACTGGCCTGTATCGAGCGCATTGGTGGTTACAAACGAGCTCTTGCAGAAGCTAAAATAGCCCTGAATGAAAACTTCATTTTTGAAGGTAACTTTGAGTGTGATACAGCCGTAGAAGCTGCGGATAAACTGATTACTATACCTGAATCAGAAAGACCAACAGCGGTATTTTGTTTTAACGATATTATGGCTCTTGGCCTAATTAGTCGCTTGCGACAACACGGTATTTCAGTACCTGATGACATATCGATTATTGGTTATGACAACATTGATCTTGCGGCTTACTTTTCTCCTCCGCTAACCACCGTACATCAACCAAAACGTCGTGTCGGTAAAACAGCATTTGAAATTCTGCTCGAGCGCATTAAAAACAAAGAGCATGATCGTCGCATCTTTGAAATGCACCCTGAACTGGTAGAACGCTTAAGCGTTAAAAACCTTAACGCTTAGTACCAATTAAATTGCTCATGAACGAAACAGGTAACGTAAGTTGCCTGTTTTTTTATGCCTATCACTTTTATACTCGTACCAATCACAGTAATTAAGTGGTCTGAAATAGTGCACGGTTTAGAGAAATTTACATGATAAATGAAAGTTTTTTATTTCTACTCGTGTCTCTATATTTAACCAGAATGTAAAAGGCACACTTATGAATAAGAAATTAATTATTGGGCTGATTTTAATCGCCGTTATTGTTGGGCTAGGTATGAATTTTGGACAATACCTGACTCTAGAAAACGCAAAAGCTCAGCAACTAGCCCTTAATGCTCATATTGACCAGCATTTATTCACCTCTGCGCTAATTTATTTTGTTGGTTACATTATTGTCACTGCCTTTTCTATTCCTGGTGCGGCAGTTGTAACACTATTAGGCGCGGCCCTATTTGGCTTCTGGACAAGCTTACTGCTGGTCTCCTTTGCAAGTACCATAGGTGCAACTCTGGCCTTCTTGAGTAGTCGTTACCTTCTTCGTGACTGGGTACAAACAAAGTTTGGCTCAAAGCTAACAACCATCAATAAAGGCGTAGAAAAAGACGGTGCCTTTTATCTATTCACCTTACGTCTAATCCCCGTCTTCCCATTCTTCTTAATTAACCTATTGATGGGACTCACCCCTATCTCTATCGCCAAGTTTTATCTATTTAGTCAATTAGGCATGTTAGCAGGTACCATGGTTTACCTTAATGCAGGTACGCAACTGGCCGAGATAGACAGCTTATCGGGTATTGTATCCCCTACTGTGCTGGCATCATTTGCCTTACTTGGTTTATTCCCATTTATCGCAAAATGGATAATGGCTAAGATTCGCCCAAATAATGATTCAAGCCCGGCCTAGATAGGTTCCAAGTATCATTGATCATTGATCATTGATCATTGGTGATTGATGATTGATGATTGATATAACAATAGAGAAGGATATTAATGAAGTTGTTCGTCGCACAAAACCCACCACAGGCTCATATTTTATGTGAGCTGTTGATCAGCCATAATATTCAAGTGGAAGTTCGAGGTGAAGGCATGTTCGGTCTGCAAGGCGAATTACCGATGGATGATTCGAGCCTTCCTTACCTTTGGTTAGTTGACCTGCATAAACATCAACAAGCCAGTGTCATCATTGCGGAATTTGAAAATAGCCACAATGATTCACCAAGATGGCGATGTGAAGGGTGCGAGGAAATTAATGAAGGTCAGTTTGCACTGTGCTGGCAATGTGGCAGCAGCGCACCAGATGACGCGGCTGTTATTTAATTATATTGTTATTGTTATTGTCATTGTTTAATTAGATGTCACTACTTACTTTGAGACTGGATAAAAGCAATCGACTGTTGATTAAATTCATGCGGACGTTCGACATTACAGACATGCCCACAGTCTTCAATTTCAACTAACTGACTATTTTTATGCACTGAAACCATTTCTTTAACTGGCTTAATGAACATATAGTCTTTATCACCCATTAAATACAGCGTCGGAATAGCCAGTTCTTTATCTTTAAAGTAACGCATGATCGGATTGACATCTGCGGCTAATTTAAACCAACGTTTAAACTCTTTTTGACACAATTTTCTAGCTTCACGAATAAACATCAAACGAGATTCAACCTGTCCTTTCTGCGGCATCACAATCCAAGCAAATAGGCTATACAGCCACATATATGGCATGATGTTTTTACACAAATTACCCAGTTTGACTAAAATTTGAGATCGAGTATTAAAGCGAGTGACTGCACCGCCCAATACCATAGATTTTACGCGATCACCGGCCATTTCTGCCAGAGTACGCACAATAATGGTTCCCAAAGACATTCCCACAAAATGCGCTGATTTTATTTTAAGGTGATCGAGCACATGTAAAATATCATTTGTGACTGATTCAAATGTATAACGCTTACTTATAATGTCTTTAAACAGTGTATTAGACTTGCCATGCCCACGAAGGTCCACCAGCAGCACATTAAAATGCTCTCGATAAGCTTTAATTTGTTTAAACCAGATCGATGAACTTCCCCCTGCACCATGCACAAAAACAACCCACTCCTGAGAACTTGAGTGGCGGAAGGCTTTATGAAATAGAATAGGTTTAGATTCAATAATAGTGGTCATTAATTACACAAAATAAACTAACAATGCAAAGATACTACCATAAATGAAGGTAAGTCCCTTTGACCTACCCTAAGATTTTGTAACAAACAGTGAGATATAACACAAGTTACGGGTTCTTTTGGAAAAATAAGGTTAATGTTCCAAATTCGATTCCTAGCTTTCGTATAGACGTAAGATTAAATACATGCCTTTCATCTTGTCGATACAACCAGTCATCAAAGGCAACTAATACTGTTGACTCCCCTCTAGGTAATTCAAAATCATAAGTCCAATGCAGCGCATTACCAACTTCCACGCCTGTCGCTATGCCGTCAATATCATCAGCCTGACCTTGATAATGACCATCTGGTAAACGTTTTATCACCCAAGTGCGAGTCGAGTGTTCACCATTTTCAAAAGAAAACGCTTCATGCAATGTTAAGGTATCTTGTTTAACACTGCCTTGTAGTTCAACTTGAAAACGCCTTGTCTGTTTACCGCTTCTATCTTGCACCATACCCCAAGCTACAACTGAACCGTCAAAATAACCAAATAGATCAAACGCAGGGCCTTGATCTTTATAATCACCCACTTCAGCACTGCAACCTATGACAGTAATCCAACAGACAACAGTCACCAACGCCACTCTCAACAACTTAATCATTTTAATTCATCCCTAATAATTGTAAGCGGTGCTTTGGGTATTCTGTTTGCGGGGATAACCAAATCGCTAAAAAGGCATCATTGAGCGCTTCATCAATGACTTCACCTCGAAGCTCTGACGAGCCGTCATTTCGAATATAGAAAAATGAGCCTAACTGCCCATCAGTGACATACACCAACTGTTCACCCAGTGCCACATCAGGATAGATCCCTTCAAGTCGGTCTAACCAAGCTAAGGATTGTTCTTTTGCATAACCTAAGTTGCGCCATTGCTTACCGGTTTCTTTGATGAGGTGTTTTTTGGATATGTCTCTTTCATAGGTAATTGATAGAGCCACTGGATGCGGCGATAAATCACGACCAAGGGTATAGCGCCCTTGTGGCGCACGAAGCTCCGACGTATAAATATCAAAAAACAACACATCTAAATCAGCACGGCCAATTAAAGGCCATTGTTTCCAATCTTCAGTTGTTGTCTCATGACCAGTGAGTTCTTGAGCTTGTGTTGGACTGGGCGTGCTCATCATGCAGATAATGGTGGTGACGCACGCCAATAAGGTTTTAGGTAGGATCCGTCTCATGATGCTTTACTCCATTTTGTCGCGCTTGCAATGCGTTAAGGGAGAAAATAATCAGTGCAAAAACCAATGCCCATTCAATCATTAAAATGATGGCGGTTAATCCGTTAGCATAAGGCCAGTGCACCGCACCAAAACTCATACCTGCGTAGTAACTGCCCGCCGCTCCCAACGCGCCTACCATACATACGAGAGACAATGGAAAATGGGTCAAAATAGATTTCATTTGATAGGCATACCAAACAAAACTTACCCACAATAAGGCTAACCAACCAGGAATGCCCGCATCAGGAAATTCGAACAAGCCGACAAAGCTGTGCATGAGATCAAGGCTTACCCCCACTAACACCACCATTGCCAACCAACTCAGTGGCATATGTTGTTTTTTATAAGAAAAAGCAATGCTCGCCAGCACGCAAATAAACAATAGTAATACCGTACTATCTCTACCTATCACCGCTAGAAACCATAAGCACTGAAACCATAATGACTTAACCAGTAAGCTCTTGTTCATCATGTTGCTCCTATATCGAATTTCTAAAGGTTAAATGGACGGTACTAATGCGTTTAGCCAAAAATCCACCTTCGCAATAGCATAGGTAATAACGCCACATACGCATAAAGCGCTGATCATAGCCAAAACTTGCTAACTCAGGCTCTGCTTGATTAAAGCGATGTAGCCACGCTTTTAGCGTGCGAGCATAATCACTGCCAATGTCATGCAAGTCTTGCAGAACTAAATCACTGTGCTCAGTAGTTTGTTGTAAAAGATGGGTAACGGAAGGTAAGAATCCGCCGGGGAAAATGTATTTTTGTATGAAGTCGACGCCTTTGCTGTAAGAGTCGAAACGTTGGTCTGCAATGGTAATGCTTTGGATCGCCATCAAAGCACCCGGCTTTAGAAGCTGTTGGCATTTTTTGATATAAGAAGGCAGAAATTCTTTACCGACCGCTTCTATCATTTCAATTGAAACCAACTTGTCATACTGCCCTTGTAAATCTCGATAATCTTGTTTAAGCAGGGTTATTTTATCTAATAGCCCTGCCTGTTCGACTTTTTGCTGAGCATAAGCAAATTGCTCCTCAGAAATCGTAGTAGTGGTCACGCGGCAACCATAGGTTTGCGCCATATAAATAGCCATGCCGCCCCAGCCCGTACCAATCTCAATCACATGATCATCTGCTGTTAGCTGTAGTTGCTGGCACAATCTGTCCATTTTGTTCACTTGCGCTTGTTCTAAACTGTCGCTGGCGTGATGAAAAATTGCGCTCGAATACAACATGTTACGATCTAAAAATTGTTGGTATAAATCATTGCCCAAGTCGTAATGCGCTTGAATGTTTTTCTTAGAATTCGCCACTGTATTACGATTTAACCAATGATCTATCTTATGTAAGGCGCTAGTGAATAAGCTTTGTTTATTGTTCATCGCATCTAGAGCATTAAGGTTTAATGCCATCAATGTCATCACTGAGGTTAGGTCGCTACTGTCCCACCAGCCATCCATATACGCTTCCGCTACGGCAATGCTTCCGCCTTTTATCATTCGCGAGTAAAAATCAGGGTGATAAACATTGATACTGCTATGAATAGAGGAAAAAGACGGACCAAAATGGTTTACGCTGCTATATGAATCAAACTTATCTGAGCCAAACTTATGCGAATCAAACTGCTCCGTAATCACTAACTCACCATGTTGCAGCTTTTGTAAATGCTTAAAAATAATGGCTCTCGCAGAGCGCTGTATCGGTGAAAATTCCTTTTCAATAGTCAAAGTTTGAGTCTGATACATAGTCATAAATCTCCTGCATTATTACGCTATTTTGCAGCACTATTTGTGGTGTGCTATTTATGTTTTGCTGGATGAGGGTAAAGGGGTACTTTTTTGAGCCACAATTTTAAAGCGTGCCAATAAATACCCATGACTACTTTTACTGTCATTAGTGGCGTAAAGATCAATTGTTTGAGTAAGTTTTTACTATTAAAAGGCTGTGCTTGCATCGATAAGGTCGCATCAAACTCCTTTTGCTCTCGATGACACTCTAAATGCACCATCAAACGGTGAGTTAATGGCTTTAATTTCCATACATATTGCTGATTGATAGGATTAAAAGGCGAAACGTGAAAGGCTTTTTTATGTGTCCAATTTTCGCCATTTTGACCTTGATTGGCATCAATGGCGTAGTAGTGACGTTCATTCCATGGCGTATTGCTGACCTCCGCTAATAACATTTGCCACTGCTGATTTTCATCATAAATATAATAAAAATTAACCGGGCTAAAATAGAGCCCTAAATAGCGAAGGTGTACCACAGCAATAACCTTTCCACTGTAACGCTTACCTGTAAGCTCAAACACTTTATCTTGCGCCGCTTTTTTAAGGCAGCCTTCACCGACATAATCCTTGCGAGAAAAGCGCGCCCAGTGCCACCATTTATCACCAAAACCCCATACTGATTGTTTTAATTCGCTAAGTTCATCTAAATCGATGCTTGGCATAAATAAAGGCGAATTAATACGATGAGTCACAGGAGAAAAACGTCTATGCCTGACCTCGCCGACCATTATCGAACTGGTTATTATCGAATTGGTTATTGCTGGTGTTGACGTTGAGTTTTCCACTATTGAGTCAGCCATAATAAAACTCCTGATATTGAACAACTCATGCCGCGCCTTTTTCTTCTGATACCAGCGTTTTAATCGCCTTAACCACATTGAGTGCGCTCACCACGCCATCTTCATGAAAGCCATTTCGCCAGTACGCGCCGCAAAACCAAGTATTATTTAGCCCTTGCAGTTCGTCACTTCGCTGTTGTGCGGCAATGGAATCACGAGTAAACACAGGGTGATGGTAGATAAAGCTTTTCAGGACTTTTTGTGGATTGATATTGGGGCTGTTATTGAGAGACACACAAAAGGTATGCTCAGATTCAATGTGCTGTAAGATGTTCATATCGTAAGTCAGAGTCGGTAAACACTGCTCTTGGTCATCGCCTCCTTGCAAATAATAATTCCACGAAGCCCACGCTTTATGTCGTTTGGGAAGGAACGACGTATCTGTATGCAACACAACCTCATTGGCTTGATAATGCATTACGCCTAAGATGTCTTGCTCTAAAGGTGTTTGCTGCTCATCCAAAATCGCTAATGCCTGATTACTGTGACAAGCAAAAATAACCTGATCAAAAGACTGCCACACACCTTGCACATACAAGCGAACACCTACGGCTGTACGCTGAATTTTTTCTACCGGTGAATTGAGATGGATTTTATCGGAGAAGCCTCGACACAGCGGTTCGATATACGCTCGTGAGCCACCTTGAACAACATACCATTGCGGTCTGTTTTTAATGTCTAACAAGCCATGATTTAAAAAGAAGCGTAAGAAGAACGACAAAGGAAAAGCGCGCATATCGGCCAAAGTTGAAGACCAAATTGCCGCGCCCATTGGCAAGATGTAATTTTCACTAAAATAATCACTAAACTGATGCTTATGTAAAAATGAACCTAATGTTTTATCATCAAGTGAGTCATCATCAGCGTGTGCTTTTGCCAATTTATTAAATCGCAGGATCTCTAAGATAAACAGATAAAACTTAGGGTTCAGCCAATTGCGCTTTTGCGCAAATAAGTTTGAAATTCCATGCCCATTGTATTCCAAACCATTGCCATCATTACGCACGCTAAAGCTCATTTGCGTTGGATTACCTTTAACCCCAATCTCTTCCATCATCTGTATGAAGTTAGGGTAAGTTCTATCGTTGTAAACAATAAAGCCGGTATCAACGGTGTAAGGTTTGCCATCAACATTAACGTCAACAGTTGCGGTATGACCTCCAATATAGCTGTTGGCTTCAAATAAAGTGACATCGTGCTGTTTGTGCAAGTGATACCCGCACGTTAATCCTGAAATTCCAGTTCCAATAATGGCTATCTTCATGGTGATCAATCCTTAATCAGTTTTTTAGCCAGCACATGCTGAATTGAGTATGGCAAACTGCCAATAAACCTCAATATCCAAGTAAAACGCTTAGGGAAATATATGTGGGATTTTCCTCGGCTGATGCCGTCTTTAATTGCTTTGGCGGCGCTTTCTACATCAACCATCATCGGCATAGGAAAATCATTTTTGTCGGTAAGTGGTGTTTTGACGAAACCGGGGAATACCGTCGTTACTTTGATCCCTTTACTGGATAAATCCAGCGCAAGGGTTCGTGCTAAGTAACTGACCGCAGCTTTTGATGCGCCATACGCTTCTGCTCTCGGTAGCGCCATTTCGCTGGCTATGGAGCCGACTATCACCAAATGGTGACCAGAAACAAAATGAGATTGAGCGGCTTCAATGGTATTGGCAAGCCCAATCACATTGGTGGAAAAGACTCTTTCAAGTAACTGCGCGTTGATAACACCGTCATCGATATACTCACAATCTCCGGCATTAAATACCCAAGTATTAGGTACAGGATCGAGCTGCTGCAACGCCTGTGTACAAGACTGACGATCGGTAATATCAAATTGCAGTGGGATGATATTTGAGTACAACATACCAAGTTGTTGCAGCTTTTGCTGATTGCGCCCACACGCATACACAACGGTTCCTGCTTGGGCATAATCTTTCGCTAATTGCTGACCAATACCAGAGGTGGCGCCTGTAATAAGAATCGGTTTCATGATTGCCCCAAACGTTTTTTGATGGCTTTAATCAACGAACCTAGAACAGGGAGTTGTTCATATAACATCTCACCCATATCAAAATAGTCTCGATGATGAATGATTTTTCCTTCAAAAAATTCTATGTGGCTAATTCCTCTAACCGCCACTTCTTTGCCCCCTTTGAGCTTGGGGTGACGCAGACGCATAATCCAAATAATAAATCCGACTTCACCTGCTTGATGAGTACTTTGAATATCAAAACGACAAGCCGCCACATTCCTATACAGTTGCTCAAAATAATCAGACAATGCTTGCCAGCCATTTAACTGATGGGCTGCATCTTCAAAAACCACATCTGGATGATAAATCTGTTTAAGACTATCGAGTGTATTCTTATTAAGTCTTTGATAGACATCGGCAACAGTATCGACATTCATAATCCAATTCCTTGTAGGGCGTGTTCGGCATCCTTGCCATTTTAAGGTAGCGTATTTATTTACTTATCTTGTACTTACGTGGCAAATAAAAAAAAGATCAAAAAAAAAGCTTGGCGATTGCACCAAGCTTTTGAGATTGCATTGAGAAAGACGGATTAGAAGTGCTCGGTATTTCTTAGCGCTTCAATACGTTTATCTAGTGGTGGGTGAGACATTAATAGCTCTGTCAATGATTGCTTGCCGTTAATACCAAACGCCATCATTGAACCTTCTAGTTGTGGTTCGTGGCTCGTTTTAAGACGCTCAAGCGCGGCAATCATTTTGTGCTTGCCTACCAGTTGCGCCGCTCCTGCATCAGCATGAAATTCACGCTTACGGCTGTACCACATAGTGATGAAGCTAGCTAAGAATCCAAACACCAATTCCAACACCATAGAAATACCAAAGTACACCATCATGTTAGAACCGCCCTCACCTTCATCATTGTTGTTATTCGCAACGATGTTAGCAATAAAGCGAGATAGGAAAATAACGAAGGTGTTCACCACGCCTTGCATTAAGGTCATGGTAATCATGTCACCATTAGCAATGTGGCTCACTTCGTGCGCTAGCACCGCCTCTGCTTCATCTTGGGTCATGTTGTTGAGTAAACCGGTTGATACTGCAACTAATGAGTCATCGCGTTTTGCACCTGTGGCGAATGCATTGATATCTGCAGAGTCATACACCGCGACCGTAGGCATGCCAATTCCAGCTTGCTGAGCTTGACGAGTCACCGTTTCTATTAGCCAATGCTCTGTTTGGTTGCGAGGGCTTTCAATTACTTGAGCGCCGACAGAACGAAGTGCCATACCCTTTGACATCATCAGAGAGATAATTGAGCCACCAAAGCCAAAGACTGCTGCCAACACAAGCAAACCTGAAAGACTACCGGATTGAATACCGGTAAAGGCATATACAAGGTTTAACACCACACTCAATACGGCAATAACAGCAAGGTTAGTCAGTAAAAATAACGCTACGCGCTTCATTCATGTTCTCCAAAGTAAGAAGCTAAATCTATGTCATTATAGGTTTCGGTAATAAGAGTAGACCCATAAAAATCCAATATGTTCACTCTCAATCCATTCGATCAGTAATGACCAAACAAACACCATCAATCCCGAATCTGTATTATGACATTGTATACACGAGGACTCATTGCGAAAACTCTCTCACGGTAACAAATTGCTACAATATAGTTGGGCGTGGTCACAATTAACGCAATTTTTATAGAAGTAACTTGCTTAAAATCAATGAATAAGTCTAAATTACAACCAATAATCGCTAACTTATTTAACCTTGCATTAACAAAAGGAGTTCGTTATGGGTGAAAATACTAATCATGAGATGGCACTGGATATACTGCGTTGCCACCTTGGTATGAGCAAAGAAGAGGCTCTTGAAGAGCTAGGTTTAGGCAACTTCGAGACAGTTGAACAGCAAGTACTCAATGCTCAAGCTAAAAAGGCAAGTGATATCCAATAGGGATAGCCTCTAGACAAATTTTGTTTAAATCTTTGTATTTAAACAACAAAATGCCCACTTCATAGTGGGCATTTTATTTTAAACGTTCATGATACTCATCGCGATAAATAACCGATTATAAAATCGCATCTAAGTGAATGTGATCGCTTAACTCTTGTTTCTTAACACTACGCATATAAGGGATCTCACCAATTTTTGGGGCGCCCATTCTTGCCTCTAAGAAGGTAATGATCTCTTTATAGTGCTCTTCACATGGGTTAACGCGGTTGGCTACCCAACCAATCACATTTAAGCCATCATTTCTGATGGTTTCTGCGGTCAGTATTGCATGATTTAAACAGCCTAACTTAACGCCAACGACCAAGATCACCGGTAATTTTTCTTCAGCGACCCATTGTGAAAGGTAACGCTCTGAAGATATCGGCACGCGCCATCCACCAGCGCCTTCAACCAACACGATATCGGCATTGGTTTGATGTTGATGAAGCTTGGTCGATAATAGTTTTGTATCAACTTCGGTTTCATCAATGTTTGCGGCAATATGCGGAGAAGCCGGAGTCATCAATGAGCAAGGATTTACGTCTTGATAAGGAAGTTCAATACTGGCTGCCGCTTGTAAATATAATGCATCAGAATTAGTTAAGCCCTGCTCTGTCGGTTCGCAACCTGCGGCAACAGGTTTATAACCAATCGTTGATAGACCTTTAGCATTGAAAGCTTGTAATAGCGCTCTTGATACAACGGTTTTTCCTACATCGGTGTCCGTTCCAGCAATGAAAAATGTCTTCTTCATTTGTTAATTCGCCCTAGGCACACTCTATAAGTTGCCGGTAATCTGAGATGGTGTTGAAAAAGGTCTTGGTATGCCTGCTCAACTTTAAGCAAGGTGCTTTTCTTGGTCAGACCTTGAGAGCGTCCACCAATTTGAGTTGCGCCAATGCCTTTAAGATCTTTCATTAGGTCAAAAGCACTGTCATACCAATACGTCATGAGCTTGTAGTCTAAGTGATAGCTTTGACTGCCTGCTTGAGCCAACGCAATATTTACCTGATTTTGCTCAATGAACTGTTTCACATGTTGATATTGATCAACCGCAGACCAAGCTTTGCGCAGCTCAAATAACGAGCCATCTACTAAGGTAGAAAATAGCGCGCTGCCCGTTGGCTTAATGACTCGAAGCAACTCTGATAATGGGACGCTTAAATCAACACACCACTGCAAAGCTAAACTTGAAACCGCAACATCAAACTCTTCATCGGCAAATGGCAGTGATTCAGCATCACCAATACAATAAGTGGCTTTATCTGCACAGCGTAGTCGCGCCTGATCTAACATTTTCTCGGATAAATCCAAAGCAACCACACTCGCGCCGCGCAAAATCAGTTGCTCCGTAAAGTAGCCAGTGCCACAACCCACATCCAAAATGCGATAACCGCTTAAACAAAGTGGCAGATCGCTCAGTAAAGTATCAACCACATCTCGCTGAAACTGAGCATGCTTATCATAGTGCCCCGCCGCGCGGCCAAACGCATCGGCTATCGCCAGTTTGTGCGCAGTGACATCCACCTTTGACTTCATCATCGCTAAACTCACAATGCGTCCTCACTGACTGTCTTTAACTCGAACTGCTCTATGCTTTGCGCCAATGCATCTATTTGTTGATATTGATGTTTAGCTGACAGCGTAATGCGAATCCTAGCTTTGCCTTTAGCTACCGTAGGCGGTCTGATTGCCGTTGCCCAAATTCCTTGCTGGCGTAAATGGCTAGCAAGTTGCATAGCTCGTTGTGAACTGCCGGCTAAATAAGGCTTGATTGGGGTCTGTGTTTCAATAAAGCCAGGCAGATGAGAGATGGATTGATGATAGTGCTGTTGCAAACTGTCTAGATGGTCTCGACGCCATTGCTGAGTACGGATAAGTTCAATAGATTTGCTCACAGCGACCGCTTGCGCAGCAGGCATGGCAGTCGAATACACAAAATGACGCGCGTATTGACGCAAATAGTCTGCGGTGACGTCATCACATAAAATCGCCGCCCCTTGGACGCCAATGGCTTTACCAAAGGTCACGATTAATAGTTGAGGATGAATATTTTCAGCAGCGCAACTGCCACGTCCCTCATCACCAAGTACACCAATACCATGCGCATCATCGACCATCAGCCATGATCCACTCTGTTGACATAAAGCGTTAATCTCATTGATTGGGGCCGTATCACCATCCATGCTAAATACGCCTTCAGTAACCACTAAACTGGGGCCAGTTTTATGCAATAAGCGCTGTAGTCTTTGGGTATCATTATGCGCGAAGCGCTGCATTTTGGCAGGGCTTAACATACCCGCTTCCATCAATGAGGCATGATTGAGCTTGTCTTGTAGCAGGTTGTCGTCTTTTTGTAGCAGAGTAAATAACGCCGCTTGATTGGCGCTAAAACCAGAGTTAAACAATACCGCTTGCTCATAGCCTAACCAATCACACAACGTCTGCTGTAATTGTTGATGAGCAATACTATGCCCTGTCACCATCGGTGATGAAGCACTGCCAACCCCATATTCATTGATCGCGCTCGCCCAGCTTTGCTTTAGTGCTTCATCATCGGCAAGCCCTAAATAATCATTGCTAGAGAAGTTAATGAATGATTGCTGATTAAGGAGGATGGTGTCGGTATTTCCGGCGATAGTTGGGGTAATAGTTCGAGTTAAGCCTTGCTGCTTACGAGTAGACAAGGCTTGTTTAATTCGAGACTCAAACAGTGGCATCGTAAAAGATGTCATCTTTGGTTGGTCTTGCTGCAACGCGCTCATTCACCTCTTCAAGCAGTTCCATCTCTTGAATTTCATCTGGCTTTTGACTGGTTGCAACAGTATTGATACCCAGCTTTTTAAATAACTGCATATCACTGTCTTCATCCGGATTTGGCGTAGTCAGTAGCTTACATCCATAAAAGATAGAGTTTGCACCGGCCATAAAACATAGCGCCTGCATTTGCTCATTCATGCTTTCTCTACCCGCAGAAAGACGCACGGCAGATTCAGGCATGATAATGCGCGCAATGGCGATTAATTTAATAAACTCAAATGGATCAACATCTTCGACATCTTGCAAAGGCGTGCCTTTGACTTTAACCAGCATGTTGATAGGCACACTTTCAGGTTGTACAGGAAGATTAGCTAACTCAACCAATAAACCAGCTCTGTCTGCGGAACCTTCACCTAAGCCAATGATGCCACCTGAACAAATTTTCATTCCCGCATCACGCACATGAGACAAGGTATCTAAACGGTCTTGATAGGTACGAGTAGTAATGATGTTGCCGTAGTACTCAGGAGAAGTGTCTAAGTTATGGTTGTAGTAATCAAGGCCAGCTGTTGAAAGCTCCGATGCTTGATCGGGGGTCAACATACCAAGTGTCATGCAGGTTTCTAAACCCAGTGACTTAACGCCTTTGATCATATCCGTCAAAAGAGGCATATCTCGCGCTTTAGGGTTTTTCCAAGCCGCGCCCATACAAAAACGAGTCGAACCTGAGCTCTTGGCTTTTTCCGCCGCTTCTAATACGCGCTCCACTTCCATCAAACGCTCTTTATCCACATCAGTGCGATAGTGAGCACTTTGCGGACAATACTTACAGTCCTCAGGACAAGCGCCTGTCTTAATAGAAAGAAGCGTACTTACCTGAACATAATTATGCTGCTGATGCTGACGATGAACGGTCTGTGCTTGATAAAGCAAGTCCATAAAAGGGAGATTGAGTAATTGCTGGACCTCTTGAACTGTCCAATCATGACGAACTTCCACGCTGTTATCCTTTTTAACGGTCTGATGCTTGGCTAGTCTAACCCGAAGGGATACACTGTCAACAAAACAAAGTTAACTTTGTTTACTAGTGATTATAAATTAAACAATTTGAGCTCATTTATGGATTTAAGCTTTGATAAGAACCACCTTTGGCACCCGTATACCTCAACCATCTCGCCTCTTACTTGTTACCCTGTTACTAGTGCTTCGGGGGTAAAATTAACCTTAGAAGATGGCTCGATGTTAATCGATGGTATGTCTTCTTGGTGGTCTGCAATTCATGGTTATTGCCACCCGCAACTTAATCAAGCCGCCCACCAGCAAATTGATCGAATGTCGCATGTGATGTTTGGCGGAATCACTCATGAACCAGCTATTGAGCTTGGCAAAAAGCTGCTCGATTTAGCGCCCAATAATCTTGAGCACATTTTTTTAGCCGATTCGGGTTCCGTTGCGGTGGAAGTAAGCTTGAAAATGGCGTTGCAATATTGGCATTCGTTAGGTGAAACTCGCCCTAAGTTTCTGACCCTACGTCACGGTTATCATGGCGACACTTTTGCGGCGATGTCTGTCACCGATCCTGATAATTCAATGCATTCTTTATATAAAGGTTTTTTACCTGAGCATATTTTTGTCGATTCACCACAATGCGGTTTCTTTGACCCTTGGGATGAGCGCGACATTCAACCTATGCGCGACACACTGGCTGTGCATCACCAAGATATAGCCGGCATTATTTTAGAACCGATAGTGCAAGGCGCAGGCGGGATGCGCCTTTATCATCCGACCTATTTAAAGCGAGTGCGTGAGCTTTGCGATCAATATGGGATATTGCTGATTGCTGACGAGATTGCCACGGGATTTGGTCGTACGGGAAAAATGTTTGCCGTTGAACACGCTGCCATTGAGCCTGATATTTTATGTGTTGGGAAAGCCTTAACTGGCGGATATATGACATTATCTGCCACCTTAACTACGCCCAAAGTTGCCAATACCGTTTGCAGCAGTGAAGCGGGATGCTTTATGCATGGACCCACCTTTATGGGCAATCCATTGGCTTGCGCTGTGGCCTGCGCCAGCTTAACGATTTTACAAAGTGGTGCATGGCAACAGCAAGTTAAGAGCATAGAATCTCAGTTATCCCAAGGCTTAGCGACACTGCGAGATTATCCGTTAGTCAAAGATGTTCGAGTGTTAGGCGCTATTGGCGTGGTCGAAACCACTCACCCAGTCAATATGGAAAAGATACAAGCTCACTTTGTCGAGCAAGGCGTGTGGATCCGCCCTTTTGGCAAGCTGATTTACATCATGCCCCCCTTCATTATTGAAAAAGAGTCGCTACAACAACTGATTTTTGCCATAGAAAGCGCCCTACAAAATGAAGCGTTATTTATACGCTAGCTATCTCATTGGGTATTGGGTATTGGGTATTGGAGCAAGTGTCACTTCCAATACCCTTTCCTAATCTTACGCTATGAGATGAGCGTTAATCATCGCCCAAGGCGACGTAAATTTTACCGACTATCGCTTCAGCAATCATAATGGCAAATACCACACCAAAGAACGCCACGATACCGTTATAAGGTCCGCTAAACGAAACGGCGTCACCAAACACAAGATCAATTGCGCCTAACATGACAAATTTAGAGCCTACCAAAATAATGTAAGTACTAATTCCGCGATAGACTTTAGGGGCGGTGCCCGGTTTTGATTTGAAGTAGTTAGCCAGCTTATGCTCTAAACCAATGGATAGTTTGAGTAACAACTGCAATAAAATCGCCGCGCCAAGTGACACGATAAATGATGAAATATGGACGTAATGCCAAAATTCATCCAATAAGTTTAAAACCGTCAAATCCACTAAAATCGCCAGTGTATAACCAACGAATAATTTTTGTGGGGTACTAAAATACTCTAAGCCTTTCTTCTTCTCATCCATAAGAACCTCATTTAAGTTAAATCTACATTTAAAACAATGAATTAAACATAGCAGTAAATGATTAATGGGGCTGAATAAAAGCGACTTATTAGGTTATTTTTGACATAAAAAAGGCCAGCTAGATAGCTGACCTTTGTTTATTCTACACAATTAACCAATATGGGTTAATCCGCCCATCAATGGTTGTAGTACCGCAGGGATCTCAATGCGACCGTCTGCTTGTTGGTAGTTTTCTAAAATTGCGACCATAGTACGACCAACAGCCAAACCTGAACCATTTAGAGTATGTAATAGTTCTGGTTTTTTCTCGCCTTTACGACGGAAACGCGCTTGCATGCGACGAGCTTGGAAATCACCAGTTGTTGAACAAGATGAAATCTCACGGTACGTTTCTTGAGCTGGAACCCAGACTTCAAGATCGTAAGTCTTACGAGCGCCAAAGCCCATATCACCAGTACACAGAACCACTTTACGGTAAGGAAGCTCTAACAACTGTAGAACTTTCTCAGCGTGTCCTGTTAGTTCTTCCAATGCTGCCATTGAATCTTCAGGACGAGTGATTTGTACTAATTCAACTTTGTCGAACTGGTGCATACGAATCAGACCACGAGTGTCACGACCGTAAGAGCCTGCTTCAGAGCGGAAACACGGAGTGTGAGCCGTCATCTTGATTGGCAAATCAGCTTCATCAACAATAGTGTCGCGAACCATATTAGTAACAGGAACTTCAGCTGTTGGAATCAAAGACAGTTTACGTGGCTCTTCATCGTTTACTTTTTCTGTTAGTGGTTCGGTATGGAATAGATCTTCACCAAACTTAGGTAATTGACCTGTACCAAAAAGGCTATCTGAATTAACAAGGTATGGCACATACATTTCTGTATAACCGTGTTCTTCAGTGTGTAGGTTAAGCATGAATTGAGCAATTGCACGGTGAAGACGAGCAAACTGTCCCTTCATTACGATAAAGCGTGCACCCGTGATTTTAGTAGCACTAGCAAAATCTAAACCGCCAGCCAACTCACCAAGATCAACGTGATCTTTTACTTCAAAGTCGTATTGTTTTGGCGTACCCCAACGAGAAACTTCAACGTTGTCGTTTTCGTCTCTGCCACTTGGTACAGACTCATCAGGTAGGTTTGGTACTGATAAAGTAATGTCTTCTAGCTGAGCTTGAACTTCTGTTAGTTCAATTTTCTTCGCATCTAGATCAGAGCCTAGAGTACCAATTTGCTTTTTGATTTCTTCAGCACCTTCTTTATCACCCGCAGCCATTTTTTGGCCAATTTGCTTGGAGATAGAGTTACGTGTGGATTGCAAGTTTTCGACATCAACTTGAATAGCTTTACGCTTTTCTTCCAATTGGCGAATAGTCTCAACGTCTAACGTGAAGCCACGACGAGCTAGTTTTGCTGCTGTTTCGTCCAGCTCAGTACGAAATAATTTAGAATCTAGCATTGCTAATCCTGCTTGTAATTAACGATAACTCTCAAGGAGCTAAACATGGGAAAATTTTAATCGAACAAAGATATCTAAAAACCACTACTTTTTGTAGCGCTTTTGTCGGCTTTTTTCATCTAATGAATGAAGATAGTTCAGCTTTTCAGCAATTTTGCCTTCTAAGCCGCGGTTTTCAGGAAAATAGTAACGAGTATCACTTAGCTCTGGGGGGAAATAACATTCCCCTGCGGCGTACGCTCCCGGTTCATCGTGGGCATATCGATACCCTTCCCCATAACCAAGATCTTGCATCAATTTTGTTGGCGCGTTGCGCAGATGAGAAGGAACTTCTAACTCTGAAGTCTCATCTGCATCTTGCAAAGCTTGCTTCCATGCTTTGTAAACGGCATTACTTTTGGGTGCGCAGGCTAAATAGACGACGGCTTGAGCCAAGGCGCGCTCACCTTCCGCAGGACCTATGCGGGTAAAGCAATCCCAAGCACTGATCGCTACTTGCATCGCTCGCGGATCGGCATTGCCAATGTCTTCTGAGGCAATAGCCAGTAATCGACGCGCAATGTATAAAGGATCGCAACCCGCTTTAATCATGCGAGCACTCCAATACAGCGCCCCATCAGGGTTAGAACCACGAATGGATTTGTGCACCGCCGAAATAAGGTCATACCAAATATCACCCTTATTATCAAAACGGGCCACTTTAGAGCCGACAACTTGAGCTAATAGCTCAAGGTCTATCTGCTTAACCTTATTTTTTTCTGGTGCCATATCAAACAGCAATTCCAGATAGTTCAGCGCCATCCGCGCATCACCACTGACAAGCTCAGCTAAGCGCTTATCACTTTCATCGATAAATTCAGCTTGCAGTTGACCAAGACCACGCTCTTTATCATTGAGTGCTTGCGCAATAACCAGCTCAATATCTTGAGTGGTTAACGAGCGTAATTTGTATACACGCGCTCTGGATAACAAAGCGTTGTTTAATTCAAAAGAAGGGTTTTCGGTGGTTGCGCCGATAAAAGTAATCGTGCCATCTTCGATATGAGGTAAAAAGGCATCTTGCTGGCTTTTATTAAAGCGATGTACCTCATCGACAAACAGCAAAGTACGCATACCTGCCATTTTATTTTCGCGGGCTTTTTCTATCGCCGCGCGAATGTCTTTTACGCCAGAGGTGACCGCAGAGACGCGCTCTACTCTGGCATCGGCATAACTTGCGGCGACTTCGGCCAATGTAGTTTTCCCCGTCCCCGGAGGTCCCCAAAGGATCATAGAGTGCAGTTGGCCTGCTTGTAGCGCTCGATAGAGAGGTTTTTCAGCACTTAGGATATGTTGCTGACCGATATACTCTTCTAGCGTTCTAGGACGCATACGCGCGGCCAATGGGCGAAAGTCATCGCCCGAGGAAAAATCAAACTGCATATTACTCATGATTGCCGCTTACGTTCTATTGCGTACATTATTTTGTTGCTTAATTACGCTGATCGTCAACTTCGACCCCATTAGGGATACTAAAGACAAATCGACTTTTTGGTGACACTTCAGAGCGATAGTGATTAAAAGTAAATTTGCTGCGTTGACCATCTTGCTCAATCACATTAAAGCCAGAAATCTCACCCGCTTTATCAATATCCAGTTGGAATTGACCTTGAGTTGAGGTTTTGTCTGTCGGAGTTAAGGTAAAGCGATCGCCCTTTTGCTCAACATTGTACTTGTCCCAATCACTGGCTTTATTACGAGTCAATAAAACAAAAGGCGTTTGCTCAGTGGCCTGCTCTTGTTTATAAATACTCACCTGCTCAATAAACGGGCTGTAGTACCACAAGGTTTTGCCATCAGAAACCAACAGGTTTTCATCTGGAGTATTGGTTGACCAACGGAACATGCTCGGTCTAGCAATTTCGACCGTACCCGTTCCTTGCATCACCACATCATTGTCTGGGCTAATCACTGTTTGATCAAACTGCGCGGTAAAACCATCTGTTTTATCAAGACGTTGAACAAGTTGTTGCTGAGGATTAGCAAAAGCCACACCTGAAGCAAAAACCAAAACACTGACTAAAAGTTTTTTCATATAAACGTTATCTCTAAATGTAGGGCCTAGCAGGCCCATTACATATCTTTAATTGGAGGTGGCGCAATCACTTCACGATTTCCGTTATGCCCTGGAGCGGACACAATGCCTTGCGCCTCTAATTGTTCAACAATACGTGCAGCACGATTATAACCAATCTTGAATCGACGTTGGACACCCGATACAGAACCACGGCGGGTTTCTGTGACGTGTTCTACAACCTGATCAAATAAAGGATCGGTATCTTCTGCACCTTCCATTTTTTCACCCGGAAGCAAGGTCTCAGGTGAAGGTTCACCTTTGGTAATTTCGTCAATGTATTGTGGTTTACCGCGAGCTTTCCAATCATTAACCACCGCATGTACGTCATCATCAGATGCAAACGCACCGTGTACGCGAATGGTGTGACTAGAACCGGGTGGTAAATACAACATATCACCCATACCAAGCAGTGATTCCGCGCCGCTCTGATCCAAGATCGTTCTTGAGTCAGTCTTAGTCGACACTGTAAACGCAACACGGGTTGGTATATTGGCTTTAATCAAGCCAGTAATCACATCAACCGAAGGACGCTGAGTCGCTAATACAAGGTGGATACCTGCCGCACGCGCTTTTTGAGCAATACGTGCAATAAGCTCTTCAACTTTTTTACCAACCACCATAATAAGGTCAGCAAACTCATCGACAATCACAACAATGTAAGGCAATTTTTCTAGCAGTGGCGCTTCTTGGTCCATGCTATCACCCGGTTGCCATAATGGATCATAGATTGGATGACCCGCTTCTGCTGCCATTTTAAGTTTATCGTTAAAGCCTTTTAGGTTACGAACGCCCATCGCCGACATCAATTTATAACGGCGTTCCATCTCACCCACACACCAACGAAGTGCGTTTGACGCATCCTTCATATCGGTAACAACTTCAGATAGAAGATGAGGGATACCTTCGTAAATGGACAGTTCAAGCATTTTCGGGTCAATCATGATGAAACGAACATCATCTGGTGTTGATTTGTACAACATACTCAGAATCATCACGTTTACACCAACAGATTTACCAGAACCTGTTGTACCTGCCACTAATACGTGTGGCATTTTTGATAGATCAGCCACCACAGCATCACCAGCAATATCTTGGCCAAGAACCACCGCTGTTGGTGATTTGTTTTCCAAAAACTGAGGGCTATTAATTACGTCTGACAAGAAGACCGTCTGACGCGTCATATTCGGTAGCTCTAATCCCACATAAGGCTTACCTGGAATCACTTCGACTACTCGCACTGCCAATGCAGATAAAGAGCGCGCTAGATCCATAGATAAACTCGAAATTCTAGAAACTTTGACCCCTGGAGCAAGATCAAGTTCAAATCGAGTTATTACGGGACCGGGGAAGATGCCAACCACTGTGGCTTTGATCTTATAATCCGCAAGCTTAGACTCAACAAGACGCGCAATATTTTGCAGCGCTTCTCGATCAATATTATTTTCACGCTTCTCTGGATGATACAGAAGATCGAGCGTAGGCATTGGGCTAGTCGGTACTGGCAAATTGTCATCTTGGCGCATCAAGAATGGATTTTGTAATGCTGACTCTCTCGCTCTTGCATCAGCAACTTGCTGAGCTAACGCTTGAGCGTCAGTGACTTCCTCAACAATATGATCTTCAGCACTTTGTGCTACAACATTGTTTACATCAGCACTTACTGCATCAACAGTTTCAGCTTCAAAACTGCTTTGTTCAACTTGACTGTCGATGGTTTGAGGGGCTTCCTCAAAGTTCACTTGCTGATGATGGGGCTCTTGTGTTGTTGTATCTAGAGCACTCTCTTGTGAAAGCGGCGCTTGTGCACTTTCTAGCTCGTTGATATCAACGTTTTCTGTTGTGATGTGTTCTGGCTCGGTAATAAACTCAGGAGCGATTTCAACAGCAGAATCTAGATTCGATGCTGCGGCAATCTTCGGCTCATCATCAAGTTCGATAGCATCATTGTCATATTCCACATCATCAAAAGTATGGGATGAAATATTAGGTGTGCTTTTATCATCCTCATCAATATCAAAGTCTGATGCGTGGGTATCCATTCCAAGATCGTGAGTGTGTCCATGAACATTAGAAGCAACAGATGCTGCTGCAATAATTGGCGCTTCACTCATTGGCGTTGCTATTACTGGTGCTGTCGTAACCACTGGCGCTTCAATAATCGGAATATCTGTAGTGCCTGAGTTCCCCTCAGTACTGACATCTACATTATTGGTCGCTGGCGCTTGAGTATTGCTATGCTCGGCGTTTGCATCAATAGATGGGTATTCATCCATTAAAGGATCTGAGTCGACATAATCATTGGCAAGCTGCGCATCACGCTCTAGCTGGCCAATTGGCGCATTTAAGTTATCGGTGCGATTGAAAGTAAAGTTATCCTCTTCACTCTCTTCTGGCATATAGATTTTGTATGGTGCGTCGTCGGTGTCTTTCGCTTGCGATGATCCGTTAGTCGCTGCATTTGCAGAGTCTTGACTTTGTGTACCATCAGCTAAAGGGGCAACATCTGGTGTGGTATCTGCATACACTAATTTTTGGTCATCAAGACGAGTCGGTTCAATAACTTGCTCTTTATCGCCACGCACAAAATTAAGGCAATAGCTGACAAAAGAAAGTGTGCCTTGACCGATGTGCTCGACCATAGACAGCCATGAAATGCCGGTAAACAAAGTAAACGATGCACCCCAGAAGAACAGCAGTACTAACGTAGAACCTAATGTATTTAGCGTTGGCAAAGCAAGGCTTGCGATCACATCGCCTACTACCCCACCTGATGAGAAATACCAAATATCATCAAAGTTAAGATCCGCTAGGCCACAACTTGTGACTATCAGCAATGCACCGCCTAATAAGCGTGTTGCCCAAAGCATTAGATCAATCGATTGAGGATTCGAACGCTTTCGAAACACTATCCATGACAGCGAAACGATAATTGCTGGGACGAAATAGGACAGAACGCCAAAGGTAAATAACAGCGTATCACCTATCCAAGCGCCAAGCAGTCCACCAGCATTGGTGACATCACTGCCCCATGCGGTCTGAGACCACGATGGATCGGCTGGATTAAATGAAATCAGTGACACCGCCATTAGGACGGCAAGTAATACTCCAATAATTAAGCAGCCTTCTCTCAGGCGCTGAATGCCTGACAAATGAGACTGGTATTTTTTTGGAGACGTGTGAACTACTGTTCGAATTTTAGGATTTCTTTTCAACATATCCATTGCATGAGAGTCTTAGTCGGATAAAAGACACGAGCGACAACTGTCGCCCGTGATAACCTTCATTTAAACACATGCAAGGGTAAAAACCCAAATAGAACCTTGGGTATTCAGCAATTTAACGAGTCTTGATGACTAGGTTGTTGGTCTGCTTGACTTCTTCCATCACTACATAAGTGCGAGTATCGTTAACACCAGGTAAACGAAGTAACGTATCACCTAATAATTTGCGATAGGCTCCCATATCTGACACTCGGGTTTTTAACAAATAATCAAAATCACCCGAAACTAAATGACACTCTTGAATATCATCGAGCTTTTGCACCGCAACATTAAATTGCTCAAATACATCCGGTGCGCCTCGATTAAGTGTAATTTCGACAAACACTAATAGAGAGGCGTCTAAATATTGTGGGTTTAACTGAGCGGTATAACCTAAGATATAACCTTGACGCTCTAAACGTCTTACCCTTTCCAGACACGGAGTTGGAGATAAACCAACACGCTTAGACAGTTCTACATTAGAAATTCGTCCATCTTTTTGTAATTCACTAAGAATATTTCTGTCTATACGGTCCAATTCCTTAGACGGTTTATTTACTTCAATCATGGTTTTTCTCCATCTTTTTACTTCCTTGCAACAAGATACACTACAATAATAAGATATTCAGCACTAAAATTTATACAAATAGCTATATACTAGTCGATAACACCCTACATATAACAAAAACATAGATACTATCACTAGAAAACAATAAGGAGTCAGGATGATCATTGGCATCCCTAAAGAGATCAAAAACCATGAGTACCGAGTAGGCATGGTTCCAGACAGCGTGAGAGAAGTTACCTCTAACGGACACCAGGTAATTGTTGAAACTCTAGCCGGTTCAGGCATAGGTTTCAGCGACGATGACTATATCGCAGCCGGTGCATCCATTCTTCCAACCGCAACGGAAATTTTTGCTCAAGCAGAGATGATCGTGAAAGTTAAAGAACCTCAAGCCATCGAGCGAGCAATGCTTCGCGAAGGGCAAATATTGTTTACTTATTTACACTTAGCTCCTGATTTTCCACAAACTGAACAACTAATCAATAGCAAAGCGACCTGCATTGCGTACGAAACCGTGACCGACCGCTTAAATCAACTACCTCTTTTAGCTCCAATGTCTGAAGTTGCTGGAAGAATGTCTATTCAAGCAGGTGCACAAGCATTAGAAAAGTCCAATGGCGGTCGAGGTTTATTACTCGGCGGCGTCCCTGGAGTTGAACCAGCAAAAGTGGTTGTCATTGGCGGCGGCGTGGTAGGTTCAAACGCCGCTAGAATGGCAGTCGGTATGCGGGCTGATGTCACTATCCTAGATCGCAATATTAACACTTTAAGAACATTGGATGAGGAATTCCAAGGAAGAGCGAAAGTAGTTTATTCGACTGAAGAAGCACTAAATCGCCACGTACTTGACGCTGATTTGGTTATCGGCGCGGTATTAATCCCTGGCGCGGCCGCACCAAAGCTTGTTACAAAAAGACACATAAAATCCATGAAACCGGGCGCAGCAATTGTTGACGTGGCGATAGATCAAGGCGGCTGCTTTGAAACATCGCATGCAACCACTCATGCCGACCCTATTTATATCGTTGATGACGTTGTTCACTATTGCGTGGCAAATATGCCGGGCGCAGTAGCCAGAACCTCGACCTACGCCCTTAATAACGCAACATTGCCATACATTCTACAACTGGCAAATAAAGGCGTAAAAGCGGCTCTAACAGACGATGCTGGGTTCCTAAATGGTCTTAATGTCATCCAAGGCATGGTGACGTGCAAAGAAGTAGCAGAAAACTTCAATCTTGAATATGTTGAACCTGCTAAAGCAATAGAAATCGCACTGCAATAAGGCGATAGATCGGGATGTAGGGGCTAGGATCTTAAGATCTAGAATGACCCTACTTCCCTTTTCGCGTGAATTAAAATATTCCTAGGCGTGACGCTTTTACTGCAAAATTCACTGACGGTGACCTTGTAACCGTTTTCAATTAAAAACAAAGACTTATCAAAAATCAGCCACATTTCCAATGGTCGATGAAAGGCCATTTGTATTAAGCTTAACTTTTCCATTCGTTGAAAACGTTGCTCGCCTTTCAACTGGTACGCCGCAAAATCACAATCCGGCAAACTAAAGCCTTTTTTATTTGCAGCCCAATCACAAAATGCCTTAAATCCTTCCTGTAATAACGATTTTTTAATGCTGGGGATGGGTTGGTATTCTTTAAAATCTAATTCTTCTGTCAATAATTCATCCAAACCTAACCGATAACTCATTTCTAAAAAACGATGACGCAGGACTCGCTCTCCCCCTGTCACAGTCTCTTGTAAAGGGATTCGTAGCTCTGGCTTGGATAAATGGATTTGCGCATTCTGAGCCACCGCTGACACTGGCTGATAGGCATTGTCTTGTATAAGGTGATAACAACATGGCGCAATAGACAGCGCAGGCAGGCGATAATCAATGGCATGTTTCATCAAAGAAACGTGTAAATCGCCACAGGCATGTAAGGCAACCGCATGTTGATTTGGCTTAAACACTTTTTGATGATCGCAGTTAAAGGCGTCACCTTGCACAAAGGTAACTGGTAGCTCCTGTTTATCGGCTTCTGCTTGCCCATGCTCACACAAAGGGCCCTGCCATTCAAAACTGGTCACCGCTTGCTGTGATTGCTGGGCTAAAATACGTCCTAAAAACCCTTTTCCTGCACACCATTCAAGCCATTGATTACCAGAGTGCGTATTAAGTGCTTGTGCGCCCATGGCACTGATCTGTGACAGTTTTCGCCCGGGGATACCAGAGACTAACCTTGCATCAAGATCTAAAGATTTGACGTCATGCTGATCAATCTGGCACAAAGTATTTAGCTTGTTTAGCTGAGGAAGAAGCTCACTGAGCTGCACATTTAAGCTCGATACATCCTGTTTAAAGTGCTGAACTTGTTGCGCTGATAAACCATCTAACCAATCACCAAGCACAGTATTGCTAAAGCGATGATTAACAGCGTAGCTTTCGTGGAAAGGCTCAAAGCGCCAGAAGTGTTGATGCTCAAAGAGCAGTTGATCGAGAACGGTAAATTGAGTGCGCATGCTTCCCCCTAAAAGGGTATTTTAGAGGGAAGTGACAAGATTAGAAATGATTAACGAATGGGAAGATCAATATCTTTAAACATTTCGTTAATTTCATGATTATTTTTAAGAGAAATAGCCTGCTCTACCACTGGGCGAGTCAGATGTGGCGCAAATCGCTCAACAAAATCATACATGTAACTTCTTAGGAAGGTACCACGTCTAAAGCCAATGCTGGTTGTACTCGCACCAAAGATATGGCTGGCATCAATCGCCACTAGGTCTTTGTCTTGCTCTTCATCGATAGCCATACTCGCGATAACACCGACACCAATACCCATACGTACATAGGTTTTAATGACATCAGCATCCGTTGCCGTAAAGACGATACGCGGTGTTAATCCTGCGGTATTAAACGCAGTATCAAGCTCTGAGCGACCAGTAAAACCAAACACATAAGTCACTAACTGGTAGGCGGCTAAGTCTTCGATCGTGACATGAGATTTATTTGCTAAAGGATGGTCACGAGGAACAACAATAGAACGATTCCAGTGATAGCATGGCAACATGATGGCATCGTGATATAAATGCAGAGCTTCGGTCGCAATCGCAAAGTTAGCCGTACCTTTGGCAATGGCTTGCGACATTTGTGACGGTGTCCCTTGATGCATATTCAGCGATACTTTTGGGTATCGTGAAGTAAAGCCTTTAATCACATCAGGCAATGCATAACGCGCCTGAGTATGCGTTGTAGTGATATTCAGCGTACCCATTTCTGGGTGCGTATGCTCAGAGGCAACGGATTTAATTGACTCAACGCGTGATAGAATTTCACGAGAAATCTTAATTATCTCACCGCCGGCTGGAGTGACTTGCGTAAGGTGCTTTCCACTACGCTCAAATACTTGCACGCCAAGTTCATCTTCCAGTAACCTAACTTGTTTACTGATCCCTGGTTGAGATGTATAAAGACTTTCTGCAGTCGCTGATACATTCAAATTATGATTGACCACTTCTACAATGTATCGCAATTGTTGCAGCTTCATACTATGCCTCATACTCCTTATATATAATTATTAGTTATAACGCTTTTTAGTTATGTTGAATAGTAGTTTCGTTAATTATCATGATATTGAAACCACTATAGACACAACCTCACAATTTTTTTAGGCTACGTCTAGCCATTATTACCTTGGATTTTTCATGTATCAGCAACTCCTTGACCCTATTCATCAATTTCTTAATTGCACTACGCCCACTTCATGGATAAATGAAGCGAAAAAGCCGCAGCGATTACCAATAGTATTAATTGATCATTTATTGTGTGAGCTAAAGGCGGGACAATCTGCGATGTATCTTATTCGTAAATATGCCGCAGATAATAACAGCAAGCAGCAACTACTCGACTGGTTTAAACCCTATGAAGAATTTGCTTATAAGAGAGTGGGTGATCTGGCGAGCTTAAAAGGAAAGAGTAATATCTCAAAAGGCATTATTGCTCAGTCAGATTCACCTTATAGCCAAGATCTTATCGATAAAATGGTGCTACTCATCAAAGAAGAACTGCATCATTTTTATCAAGTATTAGAGATCATGAACAATCGCAATATTGAATATCACCACGTTCCTGCTGGGCGCTACGCCAAAGGGCTTCTCAAACACGTTATCACCCATGAGCCGCAAACTCTTGTTGATAAGTTAATTGTAGGGGCATTTATTGAGGCGCGTTCTTGTGAGCGATTTGCCGCGCTTGCACCGTACATGGATGACGATATTAAAAACTTCTATATCTCACTGCTTCGCTCAGAAGCCCGTCACTATCAAGACTATCTTGCGTTAGCTCAGCAGATTGCAGGGGAAGACATTAGTGAGCGTATCGCCTACTTTGCAAAAGTAGAAGCTGATCTGATTACATCATCAGATAATGAATTTAAATTTCATAGTGGTGCACCGATCGGTGAGGCCGTAACGGTCTAAATAACTGGCAACTGGGGAAAAATTGGAATGCTTTGCATTCCAATTTTTTATTAAAGATGATTAAGCAAGTGTTGCGTTAATATCCGCTAGCACTTGAGCAGGGTTAGCCGCTTGAGTGATAGGACGACCAATCACAAGGTAGTCAGAGCCAGCTTGAATCGCATCAACTGGAGTCATGATGCGTTTTTGATCGCCAACAGCCGAACCTGCAGGACGAATACCAGGGGTAATCAGCTTAAACTCTTTACCTAAGTCAGACTTTAGGAAGCTTGCTTCTTGCGCTGAACATACCACACCATCTAAACCACTATTTTTAGTCAGTGTCGCTAGGCGCAATACCTGATCTTTCGGTGCCACATTTAAACCAATACCGGCTAAATCTGATTGTTCCATACTAGTGAGTACCGTAACGGCAATCAGTAATGGACGGTCTTTACCATACGGTTCTAAAATCTCACGAGAAGCGGTCATCATACGCTCACCACCACTGGCATGAACGTTAACCATCCAAACACCCATTTCTGCAGCAGCGCGTACCGCTTTTGAGCAAGTATTTGGAATATCATGAAATTTAAGATCTAAGAAGACAGAAAAGCCTTTTTGATGGAGTTGCTTTACAAACTCAGGACCAAATAACGTAAACATTTCTTTGCCTACTTTAACGCGGCAAGAAGCTGGGTCAATTCTGTCTACAAAGTTTAAAGCGTCATTTATGTTGTCGTAATCGAGAGCAACAATCACTTTTTGATCCATCGAGGGGTCTCCTAATTGGGGGATAAGGGATAAAGCGCGCCTATTCTAACCTCCTATGAGCAAGAATGTTAGAGCGAAGCACTTTTTATTCTCCGTCTAATCCTCGGATAGGCTTGATACTGCCCCAACTACGACACGAAGGACAATGCCAATGCAGAGCGTGAGTTGAGTAACCACACTTACGGCATCGATGATGCGGTTTTATTTTCAATTGCTCACCCACCATTGCTTGCAGATGGGTCAGACTGTCCTTTGCACTGCCCTCTTCCGCTTCTGCCGCATGATAATCAATCAGGCGATAAAAGCCTTTCATGGTCGGGTTTTTTGTTAGCTGTCTAGTGAGTAACGTTTGTGCGACAGAGATACCTTCATGCTGAGCAACCATTTGCGCCAGCATTAATTCCACCGAAACGCCGGCACCTTTATCCATACAGAGCTTCAAAAACTCAAATAGCTCAGGTTCTTGACCTAAATGATGATAACAGTCAGCGATGTTAGGCAATACCTCACTCACATAGTCTATATCTTGATCTACGATAGACTCGAAATAGCGCAAGCTTTTGGCATACTCTTCTGTCTCCATGTACATTCGGCCAAGCGAGATGTTTGCACGAACACATTTAGAGTCTTCCGATAATGCTTTCTTAAAATATTGAATGGATTTACTGCGTTTACCAAAGGCCTTTTCACTAATTGCTAGCTCACACCAATAATGAGCAATATTTATGCGTGTTTTTTTACTGCCCATCTTAACCAGCAGTCCCGCATAGTGAATGGCATTGCTCCACTCTTTTGTCTGCTGATAGATAGAAACCAGTTGAATCAGTGCATCTCGTTTATGCTCAGGCTCATCAACCAGTTGTTCATAGATTTTTTCAGCGCGATCTAGAAAGCCAGAAACCATATAATCTTTTGCCAATTGCTGCAGCGCAATGTTCTTTTGATCTATGGTCAACTCAGTTCGAGTAATTAAGCTTTGGTGAATCCGTATAGCGCGATCAACTTCGCCACGAGAACGAAACAGGTTGCCCAACGCTAAGTGGGTATCAATGGTTTCATCATCAACTTGCAGTAATTCAATAAAGTGATCAACGGCTTTATCTGATTGCTCTGATAGCAATAGATTTAAGCCATGCATATATTGACGAGAAATTTGGTTTGAGTGTCTTTGAGATTCTTGACGTGCACTGCGCTGACCCATGTACCATCCATAGGCTGCTGCAATTGGTAAAAGTAGAAATAAAAGCTCAAGCATTCAGCGTGTTACTTAACAATAGTATTAGTAACAGAAGTTGAAGGCGTCGCAACAGGTGCGCTCACTTGAGGTGTTAATTTCTTTAACTGGCGATTGAGTTTTCGTACTTTTAACTGAGACTTAAAATACATGCTGCCAAAAATAACGCCCGCCATCACAAAACCGGTGACAAATACAGCACCAATTAAAGTAGAAAGATGAAAGTCACCTTCAGCAAATAGGTAATTAAAAGTCACCACTACTTGATTTTGTGCGCCTAATGCCAATGCAAAAAGAAACAAAATCAACACTAATACGATCTTAATAATTTTCACTATAGCGGCCCTTTTTAATTAGTATACTTGTGTTGATTATGCAGGAATTTGACATCCTACACCATGCTAAATCGATGATAATCATCATGTTAAGTATCTAAAAATTGATTTTTTTGATGTCAAATTTGAGTCATCTTTAAAAGCATAACGAAAAAAACGGCACTTCAAGAGAGAAGTGCCGTTCTTACTTAATTTTTATCATTATAGACTGGCGTTAACACGTTCGCGTAATTCTTTGCCTGGCTTAAAGTGAGGAACAAATTTTCCGTCCAAATCCACTTGGTCACCAGTTTTAGGATTACGTCCCAAACGAGGTTCTCGATAGTGAAGAGAAAAACTACCGAAACCACGAATTTCGATTCGCTCACCACCTTCTAGAGTATCAGCCATATATTCAATAATGTCTTTTACAGCATCTTCAATTTCTTTAGCAGATAAGTGTGTCTGCTCAGCGCACAGTCTTTCGATCAACTCAGACTTTGTCATAGTTTCCCTCATTCACAAATCAAAAAAAGGGAGCCTTGTGGGCT
Organism: Vibrio sp. UCD-FRSSP16_30; assembly: GCF_001676025.1. GTDB lineage: Bacteria > Pseudomonadota > Gammaproteobacteria > Enterobacterales > Vibrionaceae > Vibrio. The sequence goes on along the minus strand of NZ_LZFW01000001.1, from coordinate 87,684 downwards.
CCCTCTTAGCGGTCAACTTTTAATTAAAAAAGTGATTATTCGCCTTTAGCAGCCTTGAATGCATCTGCCATAGCATTACCGAACCCGCCGTCTTCAGCTTTGTTCAGTGAAGCCATTGCTTCTTGCTCTTCAGCTTGGTCTTTAGCTTTGATAGATAGGTTGATTACGCGGTTCTTACGGTCTACACCAGTGAACTTCGCTTCAACGCTATCGCCAACGCTTAGGATTAGAGACGCATCTTCGATACGGTCACGAGATACTTCAGAAGCACGAATGTAACCTTCAACGCCGTCTACAAGTTCAATTGTAGCACCTTTTGCGTCAACTGCAGTTACAGTACCAGAAACTAGAGTACCTTTTTTGTTGTCAGCAACATAGTTGTTGAACGGGTCGTTTTCCATTTGCTTAACGCCAAGAGAAATACGCTCACGTTCTGCATCTACTGCAAGAACAACAGCTGAGATTTCGTCGCCTTTCTTGTATTCGCGTACTGCGTCTTCGCCAGCAACGTTCCAAGAAATGTCAGACAGGTGAACTAGACCGTCAATGCCGCCTTCTAGACCGATGAAGATACCGAAGTCAGTGATAGACTTGATCTTACCAGTAACTTGATCGCCTTTCGCTTGAATTTCAGCGAATGACTGCCAAGGGTTAGCTTTACATTGTTTTAGACCTAGAGAGATACGACGACGTTCTTCGTCAATCTCAAGAACCATAACCTCAACTTCGTCGCCTACGTTCACAACTTTAGAAGGGTGGATGTTCTTGTTAGTCCAATCCATTTCAGAAACGTGAACTAGACCTTCAACGCCTTCTTCGATTTCAACGAAGCAACCGTAGTCAGTTAGGTTAGTAACACGACCTGTAAGTTTGTGACCTTCAGGGTAACGCTTAGCGATAGCTACCCATGGATCTTCGCCAAGTTGCTTAAGACCTAGAGAAACACGAGTGCGCTCACGGTCAAACTTAAGAACTTTAACTAGGATCTCGTCACCAACATTTACGATCTCAGATGGGTGCTTAACACGTTTCCAAGCCATATCAGTGATGTGAAGTAGACCATCTACGCCACCAAGGTCAACGAATGCACCGTAGTCAGTAAGGTTCTTAACGATACCTTTAACTTCAGTACCTTCTTGTAGAGTCTCAAGAAGTTCGTCACGCTCAACACTGTTTTCAGATTCGATAACAGCACGACGAGAAACAACAACGTTGTTGCGCTTCTGATCAAGCTTGATTACTTTGAACTCTAGCTCTTTGTTTTCTAGGTGAGCAGTGTCGCGGATAGGACGTACGTCTACTAGAGAACCTGGTAGGAAAGCACGGATACCGTTAAGTTCAACAGTGAAACCGCCTTTAACTTTACCGTTGATGATACCAACAACAGTTTCAGCTTCTTCGTAAGCTTTTTCAAGTACGATCCAAGCTTCGTGACGCTTAGCTTTCTCACGAGAAAGTTGAGTTTCACCGAAACCATCTTCAACAGCATCAAGCGCTACGTCTACTTCGTCGCCTACTGCAACTTCAAGTTCGCCAGCAGCGTTCTTGAATTGTTCTGCAGGGATAGCAGACTCAGACTTAAGGCCAGCATCAACAAGAACGAAACCGTTCTCGATAGCTACTACAGTACCCTTAACGATACTACCTTGTTGGAATTCAGTTTCGTTTAGAAACTCTTCAAAGAGTTGAGCAAAAGATTCAGTCATTTATTAGATCTTCAATATTTAAACGTCCACGGGCATCCTGCCGCGAGGGGTTGATAAATTCGCCGGTCATCATCCTTGGGACCAACGTACCATAATGCCCTGACTTCCTATTTAGGAATGCATCAAGACAATTTAGATTCGATAAATTGTAAGGCTTTCTCTACGACTTCATCAATAGAAAGTTCTGTAGAATCAAGCACTAAAGCGTCATCAGCCGGACGTAAAGGCGCAACTTTTCGGTTGCGGTCACGATAGTCTCGTTCTTGGATCTCGCTTAAAAGGTGGTCAATACTAACCTCTAAGCCCTTGCCTTGCAACTGATTAAAGCGTCTTTGAGCTCGCTCCTGGGCACTTGCATCAAGGAAAATCTTCGCGACTGCATTTGTAAATACAACCGTTCCCATATCACGACCATCTGCAACAAGACCCGGCTCTGCTTGAAAAGCACGCTGACGGCGTAATAGCGCCTCACGAACACGCGGTAAAGCCGCCACTTTCGATGCCGCCATACCCGTTTCTTCTTTTCTTAGTTCGCCCGAAACATCTTCACCTTCGAGGATAACCTGAACCAAGTCACCCTGCGCGATGAACTGCACATCTAAGTGCGTCGCAAGAGGAACTAAAGCATCTTCAGATTCAAGATCCACACCATGGTGAATCGCCGCGAGTGCCAATACACGATAAATCGCGCCAGAATCGAGTAATTGAAAGCCTAGTTTGTTAGCCAACATCATACATAAAGTGCCCTTACCTGCCCCACTTGGGCCGTCTACGGTAATGACAGGAGAAAGAGAAGACATAGTTACTCCAGATGTTTTTCTTTTGTTGTGGGTCTTTGCCCTAAGTGCGCATCAATGAACGCGGGCATATTATAGAGGTTATTACCGCAGGGCGCGAGCAATAACATTGAAGAATATGGGCAGTCACTTGTGATATAGAGCATCAACATTATCTGGAGAGCTCCGTGCTATAAAGAAGGAGGAAACTAAATAACAAAAAGGCCAACCACAAAAGGTCGGCCATGATTAATTTGAACAAGTAATCAGATTAAACAATCGGTCTTTGACCTCGTTGAACCCATTTTAGCAACACTGAATCTGTCGCCTCAGCCGCCGCTTTGCCAAATTTATCAGCTAGCTTTTTCTTTTGTACATACTGAACGGCAAGTACGGTTTTATCTTTACACGCTTCAATCACCAGATCGTCAGACGTTTGCACTTTATCTATTAGGCCTAGAGCCAAAGCTTGTGAACCATACCAATGCTCACCAGTGGCAACATTATCAAGTTCTAACGCAGGGCGACGCTCACGGATAAAATCTTTAAACAAGTCATGAGTTTCTTCTAGCTCTTGTTTGAATTTATCGCGCGCTTTGTCCGTATTTTCACCAAACATAGTCAAAGTACGTTTGTACTCACCTGCGGTCACTTGTTCAAATTCAACGTTGTTCTTTTTAAGCAACTTATGAAAGTTAGGAATTTGCGCAATCACGCCAATAGAGCCAACGATAGCAAATGGCGCTGATACAATTTTATCCGCCACACACGCCATCATATAACCGCCACTTGCCGCGACTTTATCAACCGCAATGGTCAATGGAATGTTGGCCGCTTTAATACGATCTAGCTGAGAAGCGGCTAGACCATAGCCGTGCACCATGCCGCCGCCAGATTCAAGACGAACTAACACTTCGTCACCGTCACGAGCACACGCTAACACCGCGGTAATTTCTTCGCGAAGTTGAGTAACTTCTTTGGCATCAATGCTGCCATTAAAATCCAAAACAAATAGATGAGATTTACGTTTTGAGTCAAGCTGGCCATTTTTAACCGCTTCTTTGATCTCTTTAGTACGTGCTTTCTCTTGTTCTTTTAGTTCTTTTTTCGCTGCTTTATCTCGCGCTTTAATGAAAGCTTCATCATGTAGATGATGTTCCATTAGCTCAATATTATTCTCGTGAAGTTCAGAAAGGTTGGTGACTTCAAGTGAACCTTTCGCGCCACCTTTAGATGAAGCTGATTTAGCAATGACTATGATTGCAATAATAGCGGCGACAAACGTAACAATTTTGGCCAAAAACAAGCCGTAGTCTAACAAAAATTCCAATGTCTTATCCCTGAAGATGATTATTGTTGTATTGTAACCCTCTATTCCTATTCGTTAAATCAAAACCGCATTAAAAGGATTCAGATTGTGGATTACGCAGTGGCAACTGACGCTTTAAAAGACAAAATCATTCTCGTAACAGGTGCTGGAGATGGCATTGGAAAACAAGCTGCACTTTCTTATGCAGAGCATGGGGCGACGGTTATCTTACTCGGTCGTACCGTGACAAAACTTGAGCAAACATACGACGAAATCATTAATGCTGGCTTCCCTGAGCCGGCGATTATTCCATTAGATATGCAAGGTGCAACTAAGCAGCATTACATTGATATGGCAGAAACTATCGAAGGCCAATACGGCAGACTTGATGGCCTACTGCACAATGCTGGGATCCTTGGCATGATCAGCCCGTTTGACCAAATTGAAGAAGATACCTTTGATGAAGTCATGCAAATCAATGTCAAAGCACAATTTATTATGACTCAAGCCTTGCTGCCTATTATCAAAAAATCACAGTATGGACGCATTGTGTTTACCTCCTCGACCGTCGGGCATATGGGACGTGCGTTATGGGGCAGTTATGCCATCTCAAAATTTGCCACCGAAGGTATGATGCAAGTACTCGCTGACGAGTTAAGTAATACGCCAATACGAGTTAATGCGATTAATCCCGGCGCAACACGCACCTCAATGCGTGCGGGTGCTTACCCTGCTGAAGATGCTGACACATTAAAAACGCCTCTTGATATTATGCCGCTCTACTTATACTTAATGAGTGAGCAAGCAGACGCCATCACAGGTTTGTGTATAGACGCTCAACCAAAGTAATATCGTTAACTCACATCATCATTAATAAAAGGAAAGGCCATGCGCACCATTTTAATCACCGGAGCAAACCGTGGAATCGGTTTTGGCCTAACTGTTCACTATTTAAAGAAAGGCGCACAGGTCGTCGCCACTTACCGTGATGAATCCACCAGCGATCCGCTGTTTGATTTAATTCAAACCTACGACAACTTGCACATAAGACAACTTGATGTGACGGATTACGCTGCCGTCAAACGTCTTGCCAATGAATTCGATCAGTTAGATCTTCTGATTAATAATGCAGGCTACTACGGACCAAAAGGCGGCTCTTTGGGCGATATTGATGTGCAAGAGTGGCGCAAAGTATTAGAGGTGAACACCATAGCTCCGCTTAAATTAGTCGAAGCCTTCTACCCTGCCCTTGAAAAAAGTAATGAAAAGCGCATCGCGATACTCTCATCAAAAGTCGGCAGCATGACAGAAAACACCTCTGGCGGTGGCTACATCTATCGCTCATCAAAAGCAGGCGTTAATTCTGTCATAAAAAGCCTGCACAACGACTTAAACCCACAAGGCTTCACCGTACTCGCCCTTCACCCCGGCTGGGTCAAAACCGAGATGGGTGGGCCTAATGCCCTAATCGAAGTCAATGACTCGGTTAAAGGTTTGGTCAACGTGATTGAAAACTCAACAACGGAGCAATCTGGCGGGTTCTTTAATTATGATGGGCAGAGTATTGCTTGGTAAGAGAACTTAGCATTACAACTAGGGCGAACGCATGAGTGAACACTTATCGACCAATCATGTACATTATCTCCACAAGACGCCGTGAAATCATCCTTGATGGCTTCATTGTGGCATCCATGCCACAAAGACTTGCTCCGATAATGCACATAATTTTGTTCAAAACACGTTCGTTATTTCACCCTGGAATTACAACCTATAACTTTTATTAATTATTAACTAAATTAGCAAAGGTTATAGATTTAGCTATATTTACAACGTCGAGCAGTTAAATAAATAACACAACCACCCACTATAAAATTAAGCTCATATACACTCATTATATTAATAAGAATTATTAAGTAATTGCTAGTAATATCACACAAGAACATTACGATTTAATATATTACATTAGATCTAATTCATTTAAGTAATTAACGTTCTGTTTTCTCACAAATATAGGGTTTCCCTTTTGATGTATCACAATTAAGACCACACTCATAATCACCAGAACGGGTAGCACCTATCATTCGCAATGCATCCAAAGATTCCTCTCTACACTCCTCCAGCGTAGAGAACGTACCTACATCCCTGTCATTCCATAAATTAGCTTTATCAGGATAAACAAAACCCATCCATTCGTCGCTACTAGAGTCAGACGTATCCCAATTCCATGCAATTACGCCGATAACTAAAACAATTACTACTACAAACTTAATAAGTGCAACTATACACTTAATTATAAAATTAAATATATTTTCAATAAAATCAAGCATAGTATCAACCTTAATAGAAACAATACTTATATGTTATACCTATCAATAATTAAAACTAGTATTACAGGGTGTTAATTTTATTTATACTCCATGACTATATGCATTCATTTTCACCATTTGCTTATACGCCTTATTATAAATATAGCCTAGCTATAAATAACACATTTATAGTATTAATAGGCAACTAGAAGAAAGTCTCAATTATCAGATATTCTACACTCCTATTTCCCACCACGCTTAGTAACCGACTTCTTACCACTAGCTCGACGTTTCTTATACGCAGGCTTTTTCACTTCTGGTAGTGAGCGTAATGACTCTGGTACTGGGCCTGTTTTGGCTGTGTTCATTAGTTGAGCGAGTTGTTGATGTAATTCGGTAATGAAAGGTTGGTATGCCTGTTTTTTCTCGGCCATATCGTGTAGCTGTTTTTCCCAGTGGGCGGTTAAATCTGGATAGGTGGAGAGATCGGGCAATGCGGCTACTAGGCCTTTACCTGCGGGGGTGCTTAATACGGATTTGCCACTGCGCGATAATAAAGCACGTTTAAATAAGGTATCTAAAATACCGGCGCGAGTGGCCTCGGTACCGATACCATCGGTTTCTCTAAGGATTTTCTTTAGTGAACTGTCTTGCACAAAACGTCCAATACCGGTCATTGCTTGCAATAACGTCCCTTCAGTAAAGTGTTTTGGCGGCTCGGTTTGCTTTTGTTTAATCTCACCTTCACGGCAAGTTAACTGTTGTCCTTTTGCTAGCGCTGGCACAAGTGGAGCTTGCTTATCTTTATCTGAAGTGTCTTTACGTGCAGGGAATAACACTTTCCAACCGGGAACCAATAATTGCCGACCAGAGGCGGTAAATTTGCCGCCTTTAATATCAAATTCTAATTTAGATTCGGCGTATTCTGCTGACGGATAAAATTGCATGAGATATTGGGTGGCAATCAGTTGGTATACCTTTGCCTCTTGAGGCGGCAAGTTTGAGGCTTTTTTTGGTGTCGGAATGATGGCGTGGTGCGCATCGACTTTTTTATCATTCCACGCTTTAGAGCGCAGTGACAGATTGGCGTTTGCCACCGCACTACTTTGATCTGAAGCGTTAGCTAAAATAGCATCACATACTGATTTTGCTTCGTTAAAGTGCTCAACCGGCAAATAGCGGCAATCCGAACGAGGGTAAGTAATCACTTTGTATTTTTCATAGAGTGACTGACACAAGTCTAAAACTTGCTGAGCACTCATTGAATAACGTTTTGACGCGTCTATTTGTAAGGCGCTCAAGGAATAAGGCAATGGCGGTGCTTGCTTGGTGGTCTTTTGTTCTGATTTGGTGACACTGGCAGGCTGGCCTTGAATACGCTGAGCCACGTTTTCTACCAATGCTTTGCTTAATACTCTTCCGTCTTCATCTAACCATTTTTTACATGCTTCACTGGGTATCCACTTAGCGCGAATATCAAAAGTGCCGCTATGGTCTGAATAAGGAATCAGTGCCTCAAGGGTAAAGTAATCACGCGGCACAAAATTTTCGATTTCAAGATCGCGACGCACCACTAAACCTAATACGGGTGTTTGCACTCGGCCAACAGATAACACACCGTTATATCCAGCTTTTTTACCCAATAGCGTATAAGCGCGAGACATGTTCATGCCGTATAACCAATCAGCGCGAGAGCGTGCAAGGGCAGAAACTGACAAAGGCACAAACTCTTTATTACTGCGCATGCTCGATAAAGAACGCTTCACCGCTGACAAATTTAAATCACTGATTAATAAACGCTGCGCCGACTCTTTTTTGGTTTTGCTGACTTTGCAGTAATCAAACACCTCATCCACCAGCAATTGCCCTTCTCTATCAGGGTCACCTGCATTAACAATTTGCTTGGATGATTTGAGCAGTTTTTTGACGACGGCTAATTGCTTAGCGGCACTTTTACGCGGTCTGAGTTGCCACGCATCAGGGATAATAGGAAGATCGGCAAGATCCCATCGTTTATATTTAGGATCGTAAACGTCGGGTTCGACTTGTTCTAGCAAATGCCCAATACACCAAGTCACTATGTCGCCATTACCACACTCAATATACCCTTGCCCGTTTTTATGGGGTCTGGGAAGAGCGCTGGCAATCGCGCGGCCTAAGCTGGGTTTTTCTGCTACAAAAAGTCGTGTCATAAGAAATAATAGGTGAATTAGATTACTGGATAAATATACATACCCAGTAATCTAAGTGCAACAATGACAACAGATTATCACTGATAAGGGGCTATTTAGAGGCTTAAGCTTAGAACTCGTTATAGGTACTCAACAAATTTGCTCAGATCGCGCTCTGGCACTTTATGTGGCGCACACTCTGCTGTTCCCAAATATAAGAAACCCACAATGTGATCTTTTTCTTCTAGACCAAAAGCACGCTCTACATTGGCATCAAACATCCAAGTACCTGAACGCCAGAAGCCCTGAAAACCTTGAGCGACTGCTGCCATCTGCATAGCTTGCGCGGCACAACCTGCTGATAAATACTGTTCTAATTCAGGCACTTTAGGGTGCGATTTGGTTTTTGCGATGACCGTAATCACCATCGGTGCGCGAAAAGGAGCATTGGCCAGTTTTTCAAGCACAGCATCTTCAGAGTTAGCCTGTTTAGCGGCTGACACTAAGATATCGGCCAGTTTCTTCAAGCCCTCGCCTTCACTAATCACAAACCGCCAAGGGGTTAGTGCTCCATGATCTGGGGCGCGAAGTCCCGCTCTTAAAATATTATCTAGCACTTCACCACTTGGCGCAGGGTGGCCAAGTTTTGCGATAGAGTGACGGTGTAATAAAAGCTCTAATGCGTCCATGTCTTTATTCCAAAATCTATTTTTAGTCTCATTAAAGTGTAACATCTAAGTGAGATTAAATCTTAATTGCAAGTTCAAACCCTTGACGTATTGCACGAACCGCGTCTAACTCGCCCGCTTCATCCGCACCGCCAATTACGTGCACATGACCTTGTTTCTCTTGCCATTTATCTTCAAAAGGCCTCACTGATTCTTGTCCTGCACACACCACTACGCTATCGACATCCAAAGTTTGGGATTCATTTTTCACTGAGATATGCAGACCTGATTCATCAATCTCTTGATAAGCTACTCCGCCTAATAAATGTACGCCACGTTTTTTCAACGTCGCTCTATGCACCCAACCCGTGGTTTTACCCGGCCCTTTTCCAACGGTGCCTTCCTTGCGTTGCAACAGCCATACTTCGGTTTTTGAGTGAATCTCAGGGTATGGATAGAGCCCGCCAGGATGTTGATATTCCTGATCAATACCCCATTCCTGCATCCATTCATCTAGGGAAAAACGGCTCGGCTCAGTGAGCATGGTCGCAACATCGATACCAACACCACCTGCGCCAATGACCGCTACTTTGTTACCTAAATAGCTTTTTTCTCTAATCAACGTTTGATAGTCATAAACCTTAGTGCTTTCTGAAAGCCCTTTAATGTCTGGCCTGCGAGGTATCACCCCTGTTGCCATAATAATTTCATCGTATTGAGAAAGGATCTGCTCTGTCGCTTCGGTATTGAGCTGTAAATTAACGGCGTGTTTATCTAACTGATTGGCAAAATAGCGGATAGTTTCACGAAATTCTTCTTTGCCCGGAATTTGCATTGCCAGTCTAAACTGGCCGCCAATTCGATCACTTTTTTCAATCAGATCAACCTTATGCCCACGTTTTGCACTGTAAAGGGCCGCACTCAGGCCCGCAGGACCTGCCCCTACAACAGCAACGCGTTTAGGTTGTTTTGTTTTAATTATGGGTAATTCTGTTTCGTAACACGCCTGCGGATTCACCATACAACTGGCTCTTTTTCCTTTAAAGGCGTTATCAAGACAGGCTTGGTTACAGCCGATACAGGTATTAATTAGCTCTGGAGTATTGTCTTGCGCTTTACGTACAAAATCGGCATCGGCTAAGAAAGGACGCGCCATCGACACCATATCCGCCCCGCCTTGCTGTAAAATTTCCTCAGCTTGCGCAGGACTGTTAATGCGATTGGTTGCCACAACCGGAATAGAAACGTGCGGCTTTACCTTGTTGGTGACCCAAGTAAATGCGCCACGCGGAACGGAAGTCACAATGGTTGGAATTCTGGCTTCATGCCAACCAATACCGGTATTAAGGATAGAGACTCCGGCTTTTTCTAGCTCTTTTGCCAATAAAATCACGTCATCTAAAGTGCTGCCTTCTTCAACTAGATCAAGCATAGAAAGACGGAAGATAATAATAAAATCATCGCCGGCTGAGCGCCTAATCGCTCTCACTATCTCAATAGGAAAACGCATACGATTTTTGTAACAGCCACCCCATTCATCATCACGTTGGTTGGTTCGCTTACAGATAAATTGGTTAATTAAATAACCTTCAGAGCCCATCACTTCAACGCCATCATAACCCGCCTGCTTTGCAAGAGCTGCGCTATTGGCATAATCATCAATGGTGTTTTTGACTTGTCTTGAGCTCATCTCACTTGGCGCAAATTTTGCTATAGGGGCCTTCGCGGGAGTCGAGCTTTGAGCTAGCGGGTGGTAGCCATATCGGCCTGCATGCAACAGTTGCAGAGCAATTTTACCCTGATGGCGATGCACCGCTTGTGTAATAACTTTATGCGCTTGCACATGTTTAGGACGACTAAATTGCGCAGCAGTAGGATAAAGACGACCACGTAAATTGGGAGAGAATCCGCCAGTAACAATAATACCCACATCGCCTTTAGCTCGCTCTTCATAAAATGCAGCCAGCTTTTTTAGCCCTTGGACACTATCTTCTAGTCCAGTATGCATTGAGCCCATTAATACTCGGTTCTTTAATTGCGTAAACCCTAAATCAAGTGGACGAAGAAGGTTTGGGTACATAGCATCCCCTATTAGCTTAATATACTCTGGTCAGACCACGATAAGTCGCAATCTTACATATAGCAAACATAAATTTACATTTATGCAACATAAGTAATGTTGGGTCACACTATTTCAATTCCTTTGGCATAAACAAAAAGTGCTAAACTATTCCACGAAATGCACATTGTAGGTCTATGATTTTATTTAACTCTTTTGGAATTATTCCTTCATAGTGATTTGTGATCGATGTCATTATCACTTAGCATTAAGAATCATTCCCCCTAATTCTCTGATTGTTGAAAGATCAGGCGGAGAACATCATGAAAACACTGTTTCGCTTTTTAGGTAAAGTGCTCAAAGGCATTTGGAAGGTCATCACCTTCACTCGTCTTGCCTTAGCTAACCTATTGTTTATTGCAGCTATCGTCTTTGTCTATTTTAGTTTTTCTCAAATTGACAGCCAAGATGATGCCGTAGCAGTCGATAAAGAACCAAAAGCACTTGTGCTAAACCTATCAGGCAAAATTGTTGAAGGTAGAAGCTTCGTCAATCCTATGGATTCCTTAACCGGCTCACTTATCGGTAAAGACATCCCCAAAGAAAACGTCTTGTACGATATTCGTGAAACCATTCGTCACGCTGCCAGTGATGAAAGTGTGTCAGGTTTAGTGCTTAGCCTGAAAAAAATGCCTGAGACTAACCTCACCAAACTGCGTTACATCGCCAAAGCATTGAATGAATTTAAAGCCAGCGGTAAACCTATTTACGCTATTGGTGACTTTTATAATCAGAGCCAATATTACCTAGCCAGTTACGCAGATAAGATCTTCTTATCACCTGATGGCGGTGTATTGCTCAAAGGTTATAGCTCATACTCTATGTACTACAAAACCTTGCTTGAAAATCTTGATGTGAATACGCATGTATTTAAAGTAGGTACTTACAAATCAGCGGTAGAACCCTTCACTCGCAACAACATGTCAGCTCCTGCTAAAGAAGCGGCAAGTGTATGGTTAGGTCAACTTTGGGGGGCATACGTTGAAGATGTCGCTCGCAACCGTCACATCGAAAAATCAGTACTTAATCCAAGCATGGATGCGTTCCTAAAAGAGTTTGAACAAGCGGATGGTAGCCTTGCTCAATTAGCGGTTCAGCTTAAAATGGTGGATGAATTAGCCACTCGTCAACAAGCGCAAAAAGCGATGATTGATGCCTTTGGTGGTGATGATAAAAATGGCTTTAAGTCCGTTGATTATTACACTTACAAAGACCAAATCCCTGAGTCAAAAATTCAATCGGACAACCAAATTGCCGTCATTGTCGCCAGTGGCGCAATTATGGATGGTCCGCAAAAAGGCAGCTCTATTGGTGGTGACACTACCGCAGCGCTAATTCGTAAGGCTCGTCTAAATGATGATGTAAAAGCCTTAGTACTGCGTGTTGATAGCCCTGGTGGTAGCGCGTTTGCATCTGAAGTTATTCGTAACGAGATTGTAGCGTTTAAAGCAACTAACCGCCCAGTGGTGGTTTCGATGTCCAGTCTGGCCGCCTCTGGTGGTTATTGGATTTCCATGTCAGCAGATGAAATATTAGCGCAACCAACTACGTTAACCGGTTCAATTGGTATCTTTAGTGTGATTACCACCTTTGAGAAAGGCTTAAACAAATACGGCGTTTATACTGACGGATTGGGTACATCACCGTTTGCTGGTGTCGGCGTAACTACCGGTCTTAATGAAGGTGCAAAACGCGCCATGCAACTTGGCATTGAAAATGGCTATCGCCGCTTTACCGGGCTAGTTGGCGAAAACCGTCACCTTGATGCTAATGCTGTTGAAAAAATTGCGGAAGGTCGAGTCTGGACAGGGCAAGATGCCGTTGATAAAGGACTGGTCGATTCTATCGGTGACTTTGACGATGCCATCGCTCGCGCAGCAAGTCTCGCAAAAGTGGATGGCTATCGCCTAAACTGGCTACAAAAGTCTTTAACTCCAGCGCAGCAATTCCTAAAAGATTTTAGCAAGCGTATTTCGGTATCAACGGGAATCGATTTTAATAGCATGCTATCAAGCTCACTGATGTCTAATGCAGCATTGCCAAGTTCTTTGCAACCTATTGCGACGCAAGTTCAAGAGGACTTTAGTTTGATGCATCAATTTAACGATCCTAATGGCACTTATACCTTGTGTTTGCCTTGTCAGGTCGAATAACTCGATGAGCTAACACTTTACAAATTTAGCCCAGCACTTGCTGGGCTTTTTGTGCTTTATGCCTCAGTAGCCTTATTGCTTGCCTCAACAGATCCGTTATACTGCGTATCACTTAATTATCAGTATAAAAATCTGCACTTATGCCTCAAAATAACGCACGAAAACACATCTATATCGCCTACACTGGCGGCACAATCGGTATGCAAAAATCGGCAAATGGATATGTGCCTGTTGCGGGATTTATGGAGTCACAATTGGCTGGAATGCCGGAATTTAATCGTCCGGAAATGCCTTTGTATACCATTCATGAATATGCGCCTCTGATTGATTCTTCTGACATGACGCCTTCTGATTGGCAGCAAATTGCTGATGATATTAAACAAAACTACGATAACTATGATGGCTTTGTCATTTTGCATGGTACCGATACCATGGCTTACACCGCCTCTGCTTTGTCTTTTATGCTGGAAAACTTAGGCAAACCAGTGATAGTCACTGGATCGCAAATTCCTCTAGCTCAACTTCGCTCTGATGGACAAGCAAATCTACTAAATGCACTGCATATCGCCGCTAATTATCCAATTAATGAAGTGACTTTGTTTTTCAACAATCAGTTGATGCGAGGCAACCGTAGTACCAAGTCTCACGCTGACGGTTTTTCCGCCTTTACTTCACCTAACTTGCCGCCTCTTTTGGAAGCGGGCATCAACATCCAAGTTAGTGCTCATGCGGAAGTCGATAAGAAGCCATCGGGAACGTTTAAAGTGCATAACATTACGCCGCAACCTATTGGCGTGATCACCATGTATCCAGGCATTTCGCACGAAGTTATTCGAAATACATTAAGACAGCCTGTTAATGCGATGATCTTGTTAACCTTTGGCGTAGGCAATGCTCCGCAAAACCCTCAACTGCTTGGGCATTTAAAAGAAGCCTCAGAAAGAGGCGTGATTGTAGTAAACCTAACCCAATGCTTGGCAGGAAAAGTGAATATGGGGGGTTACGCGACAGGCTGTGCTCTTGCAGAGGCTGGAGTGATCAGTGGTTATGACATGACTCATGAAGCGGCGCTCGCCAAGCTACACTTTTTACTTAGCCGCGGCTTAAAATACGAAGAAATCAAAACTAAAATGCAGCAAGTTCTGCACGGTGAAATGAGCCTATAATCTCGCTTATTTTCAGTAAAAGAACCTACTGTAAAATAACAAATTATAGAATAGCGAATTAACCTATGAGCGCCGATGACTTATCATCAGCGCTCATTTTTTTAATCCACTTTTACTTTGGTAATGGTTTCTTCATTTTTAAACTGACGTTGCAATTCGCCCTTTGATTTAAAGCTAATATCACCACCGGCGGCAACCGTCATGTGCTGCGCTTCGGTATTGTGCTTACTTTGATAAAGCATAACAGCTTGCTGACAGTATGCTCGTTGGTCATCACTCAATACCGTCCCTTCCGGCCAACGGCCTGTTTCTACCGCAAAGCTCAATCTCTGATAAGCATCAGGAGTAATTGCATCGACCATTTGTTGTAAATTCGGTTTCATTTAAATCACTTCTCTTCCATGTTGACGGTTTTAATTAATACACTCGACTAAACGCATCACTAAACAAATTATTCACAAGACGACTTATCCAGAGTGAGATCACAAACGTTATTTGAACAAAATCCTGTGCATGATTGGTCGATAAGTGCTCACTCATGCGTTCGCCCTAGCTACTTTTCTGATGATTGATTAAACACCAAAGAGACCGAGTTAACGCAAAAACGTTCACCGGTGCTTGGTGGGCCATCAGGAAACACATGCCCAAGATGACTATCGCAGTTGGCACAACGAATTTCGACTCGTGTCATACCGTGGCTGTTATCTTCGATAAAGCGAATCGCCTCTTTTGAAGCCGGCGCATCAAAACTTGGCCAACCACAACCAGAATCATATTTACTGTCTGATTTAAATAATAATGTTTGGCAGCAAGTACAAACATAGTCACCAGATGATTTATTATGTAACAATTTACCACTGAAAGGTGCTTCTGTACCTTGCTCTCGGCAAACACGATACTGCTCCTCAGTCAATGTATCACGCCATTCTTGGCTTGTTTGTTGGTTCCCTTCGTTGCTCAAAATTAACCCTACTTTGCTAAATGAAATTTATGTTTTGATTACTTGCCTACAGCGGTGTTGTAGCACATACTTTCAACCGCTTATGTGAAATAGTTTGTAATTTACGCCTCAAAATAAAGTTTTGTTGCGTAACGCACATTTATTCGGCGAGATTTGACCAAATAAGTGCAATAAATCACCATCTGCAGTCATATGAACGATAAGATAGTATTTTTTTTTGACTTTAAACAAAATAAACTTGATTATCTATTGCAGAAGGAAACTGAGTTTTGTAATTTACTACCAGTTTATAATTAATCTTAATTAAGTTGTGGAGCAACATAATGACTATCAAAGTAGGTATTAACGGTTTTGGCCGTATCGGCCGTTTCGTATTTCGTGCAGCGCAAGAGCGTGCTGATATCCAAGTTGTAGGCATCAATGACCTTATCGACGTTGAATACATGGCTTACATGCTTAAATACGACTCAACTCACGGTCGCTTTAACGGCACTGTTGAAGTTAAAGACGGTAACCTAATCGTAAACGGTAACACTGTACGTGTAACTGCTGAGCGTAACCCTGAAGATCTTAAATGGAACGAGATTGACGTTGACGTTGTTGCTGAAGCAACTGGTCTTTTCCTAACAGACGAGACTGCACGTAAGCACATCACTGCTGGCGCTAAGAAAGTTGTTCTTACTGGTCCTTCTAAAGACGCAACTCCAATGTTCGTTAACGGCGTAAACTTCAACACTTACGCTGGTCAAGACATCGTTTCTAACGCTTCTTGTACTACTAACTGTCTAGCACCTATCGCTAAAGTTCTTAACGACAAGTTCGGTATCGAGTCTGGTCTTATGACTACAGTTCACGCTACTACAGCAACTCAAAAAACTGTAGATGGTCCTTCTGCTAAAGACTGGCGTGGTGGTCGTGGTGCTTCTCAAAACATCATCCCATCATCAACTGGTGCTGCTAAAGCTGTAGGCGTTGTACTTCCTGAAGTAAACGGTCTTCTAACTGGTATGGCTTTCCGCGTACCAACTGCTAACGTTTCTGTAGTTGACCTAACAGTTAACCTAAAAACAGGCGCATCTTACGAAGCTATCTGTGCAGCAATGAAAGAAGCTTCTGAAGGCGAAATGGCTGGCGTTCTTGGTTACACTGAAGATGCAGTAGTTTCTCAAGACTTCATCGGCGAAACTCAGACTTCAGTATTTGATGCTAAAGCTGGTGTTGCTCTAACTGACAAATTCGTTAAAGTTGTATCTTGGTACGACAACGAAATCGGTTACTCAAACAAAGTTCTTGACCTAATCGCTCACATCTCTAAGTAAGCATTAGTTAAGTATTTTGTATAAGGCGGCTTTCGAGTCGCCTTTTTTTTGTCAATTTTTAGGGCAAAAATTTAAAGAGTAGGAAAACACCCTTACTCAACAGAAGATACGCCCTAGTTTTGTGAGAACGCAATATGGATGTATATCAGTTACCACCCGTTGCAGTACTGTCTGACAACGTCACCATCGCGCAACTTGATCAATTAAAAATTGTGCGTGTCATACACGAAAAAGCCAGTGCAGCGATTGCTTTGCATGGCGGTCATGTCATTTCTTTTCAACCTAAAGATCAAGCCGATTTAATCTGGATGAGCAAGCAAGCTATTTTAGATGGCAAAGCGGCACTTCGCGGCGGAATTCCTGTTTGCTGGCCTTGGTTTGGTCGAGTTGCAGCACCTGCACATGGTTTTGCTCGCACCGCACAATGGGAACTACTTGAGCATAGGGAAAATACCAATGGCGTTATCATTAGCTTAGGTCTTAAATCAAGCGATGAAACACTGGCGATATGGCCTCACCAATTTGCAGCAGTGCTGAATATAGAAGTGGGTGACGAGCTAAAAGTTAGCCTTGTTATGACCAACACTGACAGCGAAAGTTGGCGCTTTTCCGCAGCGCTGCATACCTATTTGAATATTTCTGATATTGAAGCGGTTAATGTTCAAGGTATGGGAACTGAATACATCGATGGTCTGAATGATGCGGCGTTAACTACCGGATCAGACACATTAACCGTGACAGAACCGGTTGACCGTATTTACACTCAGCCTAAACCACTCATTACCCTCACCGATCCTGGCTTTGAGCGTAAGCTCATCGTTGAAAATCAAGGGGTGAACTCTAGCGTAATTTGGAATCCATGGTCGCAAGGTGCGCAGTCAATGTCCGACATGCCCGATGATGGCTACAAAACGATGCTATGCGTAGAAGCAAGTCATCACGCTCCAAACATCGAGAGCGGCACTGTTGTTGAACCCGGCGCAAGCTATACGCTATCAAGCACCATTGGTTCTAAATAAACAATGATGCCTAATTGTGACTCTAGAGCGGCTAATTAATTTAGCCCTTTGAGTCACTTTTATCGTTGTCTCAATCCTTGATTGAGACTACTATCTGCATAACATTTTTCTAGCCAAGTTATTATGATCTACGCCTGCCCTCTTTGTTCACAATCTTTAGCTTTAGAGTCTCGTACATTTACCTGCCTTAACAATCATAGATTTGATAAAGCAAAAGAAGGCTATGTAAATCTAATGCCTGCGCATCATAAACATTCTAAAAACCCTGGCGACAGCAAAGAGATGATGCAATCTCGTCGACTGTTTCTGGAATCTGGACACTATCAGGCGCTTCAACAAAAGTTGGCTGTGACTCTTTCTCAATATATGAGTGATACTGCCAATCCGACGGTTTTAGACATGGGATGTGGTGAAGGCTATTACACAAATGAAATGGCCAATACATTGGGTGAAAACGCACAAGTTTATGGCTTAGATATTTCTAAAGTCGCCATACGCTACGCTTCAAAACGTTACCCCAACTGTCATTTTAGTGTGGCCTCTAGCTATAAAATGCCCTTTGCTGATCATAGCTTAGATGCGATAGTCAAAGTCTACGCACCGAGCAAAGAGCAAGAGTTGTTACGTTGCTTAAAACCGGGTGGCCTACTCATCACCGTAACCCCTGGCGCGCGACACTTATTTGAGTTGCGTGAACTTATCTACCAAGAAGTACGCTTGCATGAAGAACAAGCCGATACTTTTGAAGGCTTACAGTTAATTGATCACATCAAGCTCAACTACCCCATGAAACTTGATAACGGACTGGCCTTTGAGCTATTGCAAATGACGCCTTTTGCTTGGAAGGCCACAGAGCAATTACAACAGCAACTCAAAAGCCTAGATACTTTTGATTGCCAAGCTGACTTTAATCTTCATGTGTATAAGGTTAGCTAGCGGTATAGGATTAACTAAAACCCTGATACAAAAAACTAACCACAGCATGTTATTAATCTAGCAACATGCTGTGTCGCTTACTTAGTCATTTACAATGACATATCACGCATCTTTTTACCTCTACACACTCTGCCACAATCCCTACCGATCACCCTGCCCTGCCTACAAACACTACCTTTACGCTCAAACTTTCATATTCGAAATATTTGAATTTAAAATCACGAATTGACCATACTCACCATAAGGCGATATAGTTCACAGTTAGCAATTAATTTTTACAATTGGTTACACTTTAGTCTAGCGGTAGTAAATGTATGTATATAAGTAGGAATAATATGAACTGCAAAGGAATTGTAGTGTCTTTAATGTGCTCTTTTGCCATTGTTGGCTGTGGGCCAAAAGACGAAAATTATAAAGAAGTCGCTAAAGATATTCATCAAGTTAACTCTGTTGATATTAAGAGCCTTAATGACTCTAAACTTATATATAGCCATACGATAACCAAGCTGCCCTCTTATCTGAACAACTCTGTTGCCTATGACTTAAGACGCCACGCATCAGTGCGCATCAACTTAGTTGAAGATGGTATTGAAGTTAGAGAGTTGCCTAAAGACATTTATACCACTGCAAATAGTGATGATATTAACAACTGGCCAATGGTGCTATTTATACCTGGTCACTATGTTGACTATAAATGTCAGGAAGACAGTTACGATAAATGTATCAACCAAGAAGTTGTCGATTCTGATGCCGATATACAGTGGGATCAAAAACACTATTTCATTCCCGATTTTGCTAATGTCGAGCAGTTTTCTATAGATCAGGAAGGTTCAGGCGAGCAATTCAATAACTGCATGCAGCAGCAAGGCGGTGCCAACTTAGTCCATGATGGTCAATGGTTAGGTTCGGAGGTTGATTTAACTAAAGGTGTGATTAACTTTGAGCTAGAAAAACGCTACACCTTAAATAATAGCGACTCTTGCCAAGTGATCTATCGCAATATTGCCGGCAGCGAAATGGGAGCAGGTAATGGCGCAAACAGTTTTTCAACTCATGAATTCTACTCACTAGTTGCTAAATCTAGCCTAGATACAAACGAATATACGCCAGTTCCTTATACCCATGATGACTTTGCTCGATTTGGCTTTTTTGATAGCGAAACCGACAATCTTGGCTACATTTCATTGCGCAGTCGTAGCAAATTACAAGACGGTCACCGCTATCATAATTACCTCTACCGCTGGAACCCTAATCGTAAAACCATTACCTATTATTTAGATAATCGCTATTACCTTCCACAAAACAAACCGTATTTGGATTCGGCTAAGAGAACCGTCAAAGCCATTAATATCGAACTGCAACAAGCAAAAACAGGTGTACCAAGTATTACTCTTGAAAAACAAGGTGATAAACGATTTGGCGACCTGCGTTATAGCTTCATCAGTCTTGATAATTTTGCTGATAACTTTAACTACAGTGGACTGACTGAATCGATTACTGATACCCAAACTGGGGAAATTGTCAGTTCTCGTATTATTATGAATTTGCCAATGGCACGTTCTACCGGAACCGAAGAACGCTATAAAATCATTCAAGACACTTTTAAATACTTAAATGGTCAAGTAAATGCATCTGATCTGAGCAAAGAGCTCAGTAGCGGTGAGGTTAAACTCGATTCCACGAGTACCCTAACATCAACTTCAACAGACACAAGCAGCTACGATACGGTTAGCGATGAACCGGCACTGACCGAGACTCAACGTAGCAATCTAGCTCAATCGACTAAATTCTATAACTCACTGCATGGACTAGAAACGTTTAATTCCGTACAGGGTCACAGCACAAGTACTACGATTATCGACAGTGGTGTCGACGTGGCAACATCCAGTGATACGCCTCCTGTACCGCAAAAAACCCCTGTCCCTCAACAAGGTTCAAAAGCTCGATTACCTTTAGATATTCAAAGCTTCTGGACCACAAATCTAGCGCCAATTTATGGGCCTGATTCCTCATTTTGGGATAACCCAGAATTATGGACAGGTGAACCTAGACACTCAGATATGCTGCCCTACTCTGAGCTATCCGATAAAAACAAATTACTGGTACAAGAAATCACTGGTAATGGTTTCTACTCGGCTATTTTGACCCACGAATTAGGCCACTCACTTGGGCTTCGTCATAACTTCCGTTCAAGTATTGATATTTCTCATCACTTTTCGAAGAACTCACCATTTTATAAGACTGTACAACCTAAAATTGATAGTGCATTAGGTGTTTCGGGTGACAAGTCGATGCAAATCATCACCCAATACAGCTCTGTCATGGAGTATATGGCGGGTGACTCTTACTACAATAAAATTTATGGTGCATACGATCTGGCGGCATTACGTTTTGGCTACGCTCGCGAAATACAAACCGATACCTCAGATCCATATACTGGAAATAGTCTATTTGATGCTGATGCACATTGGATGAGCTTAGAAAGCCACGATAATAATATTATCAGCCAATGGCAGAAAGAGTTGCCTACAGCACCTTCTCTTGGCAATGGCGCTATCTCATCAATGGAGCAATCTTATAACATGGATTCGGTGCGCTATGAGTTCTGTAGTGATGCCGATATTGAGACCGATTTCTATTGTAATAAGTCAGATATTGCACTGCAGTCTTCCGCGACTAACCTCGGTGGCGCAGATACGCTAAGCAGCATCAGCCGTCAATTGTTGGGTGGTCTGTATATCGCATTCTTCAACCAAGCCTTAGCGGGTAACGGCTTATATGATATGTCGGCTTTGGGTAAAGTGTTTGATAATGGTGATTACTATACGGCGAGCAGCTCACTGATAAAAGTTCGTCATAATATTGCACGTTCAGCAAATGCGGCCGGCATCTATGATGCTGACGATTATCTTAATGATCAAAGCTGTCCTTATAATTTTAATTCTGTGCCATCACCTTATTCGCCTGCAGGGCTTGAGCAATGTACATCTCTGCGTTTTGCCTTAGATTCGAGTATTTTTTATTCGGTTTCCGCGATGAACATGAACGATGTTGATGCTCGCGTAAAAATATATCTAAGACCAAAACCAAATCTAACGATTGATACTTCTGAGCCCATTTTGGTGACTGATATTAATCTAAGTGATGTCTATAAAGCCGCTATTCAGTCCCATATTGCGTTTAATAAGGGGCAATCAGCGTTCAATAATCCAAATGATTTATATAAGATTTTCCAAGATGAACAGCATCAATCAATGTTGATCAAGATCTTAATCATGAATAATCAAACGGTTGTTAACGCACTTGCGCTTAAATCTATTGATGCCAGCAATGAAGACAATTTCAGAGCAGAGATTACACCGTCTGCAACCGCATCTGTCGTTACGCCTTTAAATGGTATTAATCTGCCTAATGATATTCATCCGCAAGATGGTAATTTATATAAACGCATTGCACCTCAATGGCCAACCAAACTTGAGTTAGTCCGCGAGCTACTGCGCTCTTCAGATCTCGATCCTATGGATCACTTTTCTAACCTATCTATGGTCGATTATGATCATAAGATGGGACGTGTTGTAGAAATGTTCTTATGTAACTCGGTCATGCATACAGATTACTCTGACTATCACTTGAGCACAATACAGTCTCCGTTGTCATACCCGACTGAAATGCCAACGCAAGATCAGTTCAAGAACACCTGTAAGCAAGATATCATCCAATACAGTGATATTACCAATGAGGGTCCGGTTGCGGCAGGTCAACCTTATGCACCTTATATTTCTTCATCCAATAAAGGGTATTATTACGAAAACTACATTGAGAAATTCATCGCCTATAACATCCAAGGTGATAGGGGTAATGATGCGGCAAATAAATACATTGAGCCGGTGACTAAATCCAGTTCTAACAAACATCTGTACCAACACTTTGATTTGCCCTTTTCTAATGCGACTGAAGAAGGCATGACAATGCGTATTAACTACCTAAAAGCTTTGCTCAAGCAGGTAGTTATCGCCACTGAAGATGGTGTTCAAGGATCATACGGACATAGCACCGAATGGCGAGAGTACGTGTCTGTGCATAAAGATGAAGGCTTAAATCAAGGAAGCCCAATCTATACCTATGATGCCGCGAGTAACCAATATACGATACAGCCTAATTGGGTTGCAGCTGATGAAGTCTATGATCCAGAGACAGGTAAAAGTGTTTATATTGGCCCAGAAAACATTCTTGCCGCTAAGCTAAGAGACCGAATTCAAAACTCTGTTTTTAAATTGTACAGCATTAATCAGCAACAGTTGACACCCCCACTACCTCAGATAAAACCACCACTGCCAACAAGCACAAATGGGCCAGTAGCTCAATCGAAACCACCGTTGCCGACAAATAACCAGAACTCTGGTTCTCAAACGAACGCGCCATTACCAGTAGGGGGTAATTCGCTTTCACCATTACAACAAGCAGAAAACTACCAACTGCAAATTGAACGTGATAAGCGCGTGCTATTTGAACTGCTACCACAACTTAGCTAAGGGATAATATAATGAAAAAAAATACCGTTATTGTTTGCCTTGTAGGGCTAGGTGTACTCAATGGTTGTGGAGGAGAGTCATCCGGCTCAGCCAAGCCTACAGCGCACAATCAAACATTATTTGCTGCTGTTCCACAAGATGCAATATTTCAACCACAAGAGTTAGTCCCTAATTCAAGTGCGATGATCTACACTCAAGCTGGTCGCTTGGTGCGTTTTGTTCATACTGGACATACATTATCTTTAGTGGATACTAAAGGTGTGACGCACGGTGCTATTCAAAAAGAGCATAATTCATTTTTATATATCCCACAGACTGCTACTGATGAAAGCCACTCTATTGATACCTTGGTTTATCAAGATGACGATGAACAAAAAACCATCAAAATTCAAATCAATAGTGACCCACTCTACCCTGAGCAATGGCACCTACATAATCTAGGTCAAGCTTCATACACTGATCTCAACTTACCGGCTGACGGAAAAACCGACATCAATATGAAAGATGCGCTAGCATCTGGGTATTTAGGTAAAGGCATCACCGTTGCAGTTGTTGACCATGGTGTACAGCTCACTCATCCTGATTTAAACGTAGGTGAAGGCTCAATGAACCTGCTGCCAGGGTTTAACATCATGCCGGTTATCAACGGACATGGTACTGCTGTTGCCGGTATCATCGCTGAAAAAGGTTGGAATAATATAGGCGGACGTGGCGTAGCGCCCGATGCCAAAATTATCAGTTTTAACATGCTAGATGCCACCTCCAGTGCCTTTGATTTTGCTAGAAGCCATGGTTTTGCTAAAGCAGTAAAACCAAGTGGTGTAGCCCCCTTAAACCTTGATGAGCAAACCTTAGATGGCCTTGCGCGTATCTACAATGAAAGCTGGGGTTCCATTGGTTTTTGTGCCAATGAATACGCCTCCATCTGCATGTACAACCAAATTCATAAGGGTATAACAAAACAAGGCGCACTATTAGGCTTTGATGGTAAAGGCATTATCTATATAAAATCCTCCGCGAATAACGAACAAGGCTATGAGTGGACCGATGAACGTTATTATCAACCGACGGATAAAGAGGCGATTGACTACCGCACATTTGATCCTCAAGTGACACCAAAAACAATTAACCACGGTTTGCCGTTTAGAGGCGCCATGCTTAGCCTCTATCAAAACTCTCCGTATGTAACCGTAGTGGGCGCGGTAACCGCGCAAGGTAAACAGGCAAGCTATTCTGGCTCTGGTGCCAATATGTTTATTTCTGGACTGGGTGGTGAAAGACCTTATGGACGCATCATCACCACTGATGTCATGGGTTGTACCGAAAGCTCTGGCTTTGCCAACTTCTCAGTAGTTGATAGCTTTGTTGATGGATTTAACCAAGGCAGACTACTAGAAAACGCCAACTGTGATTATGACGCTGCTATGGATGGAACATCTGCGGCAACACCTGTGGTATCGGGCGCTGTTGCCGATATTCTCTCAGTAAATGATGATCTTTCATGGCGTGATGTTCGTAATATCCTAGCGCATACAGCCAAACAAATTGACCTCGATAGCCCAAGCGTCACGCTTGCGCTTAAAGATGGTGACTTAATTGCGCAAAATGGTTGGATAACCAATGCTGCTGGGCTGCATTTCAATAACCGTTACGGCTTTGGTCTAATTGATATTGATAAAGCGATTGCGATGGCTAAAACCTATCCATCAAATACCTTAGGGCCATTAATTGAATACCCAACGGTCAAGCCAATACAGCCGTTAGAAAAAGCCATTCCTGACGCAAGTGCCAAAGGTTTAACTGACACACTTAAAGTAGATAAAAGCGGCACAATCGAAACCGTATCATTACAGGTTAACATTGATCACGAGAGACTTAACGATCTACAAGTTGAGCTTATCTCGCCTAAAGGCACGCACGCCATTGTATTAAACCCATACAACGGTATTCCACTAGTCAGTGCTAATCCACTGTACCGTATGCATAATTTGCAGTTTACGTTTGATATCAATACGTTCTGGGGTGAGCCTATGCAAGGGCAATGGACACTCAAAGTGTACGATGCCAATGATAAAGTCTACTCACAAAACGTCAGTACTAGCGCGGCAGATTTTGTTCATTCCCATCTTATTGTTGCGACAAACAATAGTACGCCAGGGATCATGCATAATTGGTCTATCCAAATTAATGGCCATGCTGATAACAAAGGAGCATAAAATGAAGTTAACGTTAACACTGCCTTGCGTATCAATGCTTGCTACGACTCTGCTTCTAGCGCAACCTGCGTTGGCAGCTTATCAAATACAAACCAGTAATGGTTTTCAACAAACAGAGCATATCTATGCGGGTGATGTCATTCGTGACTCTGAGACTCACATGAGTTATCAAGCCAGTGGCGAAATGATCATTACTGTGGCAAAAGAGCATGCTCAGCAATTATTTGATTCTCTTAACCAGTTTGATGTTCAATTGGTGCTTTCTGTTGATAAAGATACGCTGAGTAATATGGTGGTGATCAATGCAGGGCAGCAGGATCTGTTGGCTCTTCAAGCCACACTGAAGACAGTTGAAGGTGTGACTCAAGTTGATATCGCATCTAACAATAAAGTCGCCGCGCAATAATAAAAGCATGATCCAAAAGAGGCTAAGATGAGTTTCATCTTAGCCTCTTTTTAATTCAATCTATTCACGATTTTTTCAGTCAATCAATAACAGAAAAACCGTTCTATTTCTTATATCTATCCGGCAGATTTAATATGTGATCCTGCCAATCTATCACATCAATTTCGTAAACCACTTTATTGCGAACACTTTCGCCTGCGGCATGCATAGCAGACTTGGAGCCGGTGATCAGTGGATGCCACTGTGGCAATGTTTTACCTTCGGAAAGCAGACGATAAGCGCAGGTTTCTGGGAGCCAATGAAACTCATGAATTTTATCACGAGTCAGTTTGAGACACTCCTCTCCTGACTCAAAACGATTTTCATAATCTTTACAGCTGCAGGTTTTGCTGTTCAACCAGCTACACGCCACATTGGTGTAATAAACTTCATCGCTGTCTTCATCCATTAATTTGTGCAGGCAACACTTACCACAGCCATCACAAAGAGCTTCCCATTCTTGTTCGCTCATTTGTTCTAGGGTTTTTGTTTGCCAAAATGGAGAAGTCATCATTAATTTACCGTCGTGAACTTGGAGGCGTTTTATACCTATTTGACGCCTAAAATACAAGCACAAACGATAATCAAAGGCTTACAAGTATAGTTTTCACTGTTTGAGTAAAACTTCTTTCAATCCTAGTAAATATGGCGATAATCCTCCCTTTAAATCTTTGAGAACAACTGTATGGAATGTCGACTGTATTGCGGGGCGTGCTGTATTGCACCCAGTATCTCTAGTAGTTTCCCGCTACACCCACATGGGAAAAAAGCAGGTGAGCGTTGTAAACAACTCACCGATGACAATCTATGCAAGCTATTTGGCAAAAAAGAACGTCCTGATGTTTGCCATGATTTCAAAGCTGCAAAATGGGTTTGCGGTGAAAACGCCAAACAAGCTATTGAGATCCTTACAGAACTTGAATACATTACCGCCTGAATAAATATCCACGGAAACTTTGCCTATATGGCAAATAGCGTATATTTTTAGTTCAGAACTCAATCAGATTCAAAGGACGTTTTATGAATAAGTACATGGCTGAGCTAATTGGCACATTTTGGTTAGTGCTAGGCGGTTGTGGTAGTGCAGTGTTAGCGGCTGGCATTCCAGATTTAGGTATTGGATACCTAGGTGTCGCTCTTGCATTCGGTTTAACAGTGGTGACTATGGCGTTTGCTATTGGTCATATCTCAGGTTGTCACCTAAACCCCGCAATTACAATTGGGCTTTGGGCGGGCGGTCGTCATGAAGCTAAAGAGGTTGTCCCTTACATCGTTGCCCAAGTAATTGGTGGCATCATTGCGGGTGGCGTTTTATACATCATTGCCACTGGTAAAGCGGGCGCGGATATTGGTGGCTTCGCAACCAATGGTTATGGAGAGCACTCTCCGCACGGTTACAGCATGCTAGCGGCACTGGTGACTGAAATCACCCTAACTGCGGTATTCTTGTTTGTGATTATGGGCGCAACCGATAAACGCGCTCCAGCAGGTTTGGCACCACTTGCCATTGGCCTTTGCTTAACCCTAATCCACCTTATCAGTATTCCGGTAACCAACACTTCTGTTAACCCAGCTCGTAGTACGGCGGTTGCTGTGTATGTAGGTGATTACGCACTTAGCCAATTATGGCTATTCTGGGTTGCCCCTATTATCGGCGGTATTATCGGTGCAATCGTGTATAAAGCCGTAGCTGGAAAAGAATAATACCAATCTCATAGAGATAGAAAAGGCCGTTTAGTCAAAAACTAAACGGCCTTTTTATTGGTTCGATTTTATACCAATCACACTAAGTAAGTGATCAGAAATAGCGCAGGAAAAATACTCGAAAACAAGGCAGAATTTTTCGATAAGTAGTTATTCTACAATCAAAAATTCTAACGCAGTTATCGAGTATTTTAACAAGCTAGAATGACCAGTTATTTAGTACGATTGGTATTACAGCTTATGTCGCCCTAATAAAGAGTGAGAGAGGGTTGTACCATCAACTAACTCTAACTCTCCACCAACCGGGACGCCATGGGCAATACGTGATGCACTCACTTGATGGATATGACAAAGCTCAGCAATATACTGCGCAGTCGCTTCACCTTCGACCGTAGGGTTAGTCGCTAGAATGACTTCCGCCACTTCACCTTCTTGGAGTTTAAAGTCCAATTTATCTAAACCGATATCACTAGGACCGATACCATCAAGAGGGGATAAATGCCCCATCAAAACAAAGTACAAACCTGAATATTGACCGGTTGCCTCAACTGCTGCAATATCTGCTGGGCTTTCCACTACACAAATCTGTCCAGTTTTTTGCCTTTTAGGGTTGCTACATATATTGCAAATATCGTTTTCGGTAAACGTTCGGCATTCATTACAATGACCAACTTCGGTCATCGCTTGGCTAAGAGCATCAGCAAGTTTAACCCCACCACTTCTGTCTCTCTGCAATAAATGAAAGGCCATACGCTGCGCCGACTTGGGGCCAACCCCAGGTAGACAACGTAAGGCCTCCATTAATTGCTCCAGCATATTACTGGTACGCATTTAATTCGCGTCTTAGAATGGCATTTTCATGCCTGGTGGTAATTGCATACCGCCAGTCACTGAAGCCATTTTTTCTTTTTGAGTTTCTTCAACACGACGCGCTGCATCATTGAATGCTGCTGCAATCAAATCTTCTAGCATTTCTTTGTCGTCTTCCATTAGGCTTTCATCAATGTCAACACGACGGACATTGTGGCTACCAGTAATGGTGATCTTTACAAGGCCAGCACCAGATTCTCCGGTCACTTCCATTTGTGCAATTTCGTCTTGAACTTTAGCCATACGATCTTGCATTTGCTGGGCTTGCTTCATTAGGTTGCCCATACCGCCTTTTCCAAACATTCTGAATCTCTCTTTTGATATCGGTAGTAATTATTATATCAATCGAAATGGGGTCTAAGCCCGACCATTTCAACCCTAAATAGGACGAACACTTTCTCTATCAAGCTCTGCAGAAAAGCGAGCTTCAATAAACTTGATGTGTTCATCATTATCCAAACTTTGAAACGCTTGCTCAAGTTTTCCTTGGTACAAGGTTTCTCGCAACTCTAACGGTGTTTGTCCTTGCTCATCAATCTGAACGCTAAGAGGACGTGTCTCACCGGTTACTTGAGTTAATGCTTCAATTAATTCAAGACGTGATTTGTCACTATTAAGATGCTTTTGACTGGATCTTAAATGCAACACAATAGCGTCTTCTTTTTCTTCGTAATAAGAGTTTAGCGCCAACTGTTCCACCAATTTCGCCGTGTTTAATTTGGCGATTAGTGCGCACCAACTGTCTTGAGTCACTGACTCTTCAAGCAGCTTATTCACCATATCTGGCGTTTTCTCATGCTCTAACGCTTTTTTTAATAACGCTGGCGTTAGGCTAGGTTTTTTCTGTTCTGCTTGTAGTGGTTTTGATGCTTGCCATTGATACGGCTGACCGCTGGTATCCACTTTTTGCTGCAACACTGACTCTGAGGGTGCTTTAGGAGGATGCTGTTGCGTCACTCGCTGTAAAACACTCTCTTTTTTCGTCATCTTGGTCTGTGTTGCTTCACCCTTTTTTGCACTGTCACCTTGCGATGATGACTTGCTTTGTCTTTTAGAGCGAAGCTGATGACGCAATCCAACCAGAGGACTCTTCACCGTTTCGTTTGGCGCTGCAGTATGACTAACACCAGTACTTTCCGGCACATGTGCCGGGCTATTTGAACGGCTATCTGCAAGATCCGAAACTGACGGATGCTCAGGGCTTTCGATCACCGGCTGGCGATTAATCGATGAATCCACAACAGGCGTCGTTCTTTGCGGTTGCTCAAGCACTTTTTTAGCTTGCTGTACCGGTGATGGTCGTTCCATCGCCGGCGTAGTATCAACCACAGGCAATGATTGCACTGATGCAGCCGGAGCAACACTGTGTGTGGAAATAGTATTCGCTAAGGATTCTGCTTTAGGGCTAAATGCAAGCATGCGTAGCAAGGTCATCTCAGCCCCTGCTCTCTCAGTCGGAGCCATTGAAAGCTCTTTGCGCCCTTTCAATGCAATCTGATAGTAAAGCTGTACTTCTTGAGGTGACATTTCACCTGCAAGATGCTGCACTCTTTCTGTATCAAGATGCGATGGGTCTAAAGTGGCAGGTAATACTTGATACATCGCAATACGATGTAACTGCATTGCCAACTCTTGTAATAGCCCATTCCAACTAACGCCATTAGCGGCCAATTGATCTAGCGCGGCAAGGCTGGCTGATGCCTGTCGTTTAATTAAGGCATCAATTAGGTAAAGTGCTTGTTCACTGTCGAGCGTCCCTAGCATGGCAGAGACTTGAGTCGTCACTACAGAGCCATTACCTAACGCTATCGCTTGATCAGCTAGACTCAAGGCATCACGCATACTGCCGTCAGCGGCATGGGCAAGCATTCCAAGCGCGCGGTCTTCACGACTGACGCCTTCTTGCTCAAGTACATGCTCAAGTTGCTGATGAATGTTTTCGACTGTGATCGGTTTTAGATGAAACTGCAAACAACGAGATAAGATCGTGACTGGCAATTTTTGTGGATCGGTCGTGGCCAGCAAAAACTTAACGTATTCTGGTGGCTCTTCAAGGGTTTTTAAGAGTGCATTAAAGCTATGTTTTGACAACATATGCACTTCATCGATGAGATAAACCTTAAAACGACCACGCGCCGGTTTGTACTGAACGTTATCTAAAAGATCACGAGTATCTTCCACTTTGGTTCGAGACGCAGCATCTATTTCTAAAAGATCAACAAAACGTCCTTGATCAATTTCAATACAGCTTTGGCACACACCACAAGGGGTTGCGGTAATACCGGTTTCACAATTTAAACCTTTGGCAAGCAATCGCCCTATCGTTGTTTTACCCACACCTCGGGTGCCACTTAACAGATAAGCGTGATGGAGTCGGTTTTGATCAAGGGCATTTTCTAACGCGGTTAAAACATGCTCTTGACCAACAACTTCTTTAAATTGCTTAGGTCGCCATTTTCGCGCTAACGCTAAATAACTCATTAATTATCCTGATATGACAATGAATTAGTGGCCGTCAAACTCGCATAGGCTAAAGACTTCGATGCCCATTTTTGCAATGCGTTTATCGCCACCAATTTCTGGTAAGTTGATGACAAACGCCGCATGTTCAACTTCCCCACCTAACTGACGGATAAGTTTAGTGGTTGCTTCAATGGTGCCGCCAGTTGCTAATAAATCATCAACCACTAGCACTTTGTCGCCTTCAACAATCGCATCAGTATGAATTTCTAGTACATCGGTACCGTATTCTAATTCATAAGATTGAGAAATCGTTTCGCGTGGTAGTTTACCCGGCTTACGCACTGGCACAAAACCAATGCCTAGCTCTAAAGCAAGTGGCGCACCAAATAAGAAACCGCGCGCCTCTGTGCCCACGACCTTAGTAAATCCCATGCCTTGGTAGCGCTCAATGAACATCTCAATGGATGCTTTATATGCTTGAGCATCTTCCATCAAACTGGTGACATCACGGAACAAGATGCCTGGTTTAGGATAATCAGTGATACTTTTAATACTTGCTTTGACCAAGGCTTGCTTTTCAATATTCATAATTATTCTTACTGTTATGTCAGTTGTTAACCATGCAGTACTCATCTAGATTCACAGCAAAAGGAGTCGTTTATCGT
Organism: Vibrio sp. UCD-FRSSP16_30; assembly: GCF_001676025.1. Lineage (GTDB taxonomy): Bacteria > Pseudomonadota > Gammaproteobacteria > Enterobacterales > Vibrionaceae > Vibrio. Next base: position 56,180 of record NZ_LZFW01000001.1, on the reverse strand, counting down.
GACTCAGTCATACTCTAGCTTAATAATTGGCTTGTGAGACGTGAGATTTACTATCAGGTTGGATGTGATTGATACCAATTTAAACGGGATGTTAATCATCACACATTTAGATTGATATAAGTGGACGTCATAGTAGTGAGTTTATCAATTTTGAGCAAGTCACACTATGCTATACCTCAAGTTTTCATTCTCGAACTATACCGTAGGCTCAGGTAATCGCCACAAATAGGTCAGTAATCCACTCATAAGTACCACCAGCGCCAACTTCACCCATATTAATGGAACAAAATAGATGGAAATGGCAAAGCTCAACACAGTCATCATGCTCGCTTTTCGTTTAACTACGCGCTGCATACTACGGCTTTGTTGCCAATGCTCAATGATTGGACCAAATGTCGAATGTGATAAGAGCTTTTGATTTAAACGTGGTGAAGCGCGCATAAAGCACGCACTGGCAAGCAATATAAACGGCGTAGTGGGAAGTAAAGGTAATATCGCACCAAGCACACCTAACAGTAGACTGATGATGCCAATGCAGATTAAAACAACTCTTTTTATCGAGGTAGGAGCACTATCCACACTTTTACCCGTACGATCTAAATATTACCGTGCAGAATATCTGAACTATTAAAAAAACAACAGGACAACTTATTCTGCCTATTCCCCTTCGATAATAATTTGGCAATTTGCTTGAGATAATCCACTTAACTTTAGAGTGTTTTTACCCGTTGATGCCAATGGGAAAACCTGTTGTGTTAATGACTCATCTTCACCCAAACTAATTTGCGAAACTAATGTGTTGCCGGTCAAGCTATTCGACCACGTACCATCAAGCCCGGCACTTAATACTTGAAACTCTTTATTTGGAAAATCAGCTAAGCCAATAACCGCATTAATTGGCTCACCATAATCGGCATAACGTATGCCTTTATTTAAACTACTCACCAGATCTTGGATATGGAATACCGGCCCTTCCTGACTACGAATGTAATCATTAAATAAGGCGCGAATTAATAAGGTTGTGGATACGCCATATTGCTCACTAGAGTCTGAGTCCAGTACATAAAATAAAAACTGACCGTTCATACCCCATGCATAGTCATAAACCACCGGCAAAGTGTCTAAACTTTGCAGAACTCTGAAATGACAACGCCAAACCCCTTGATGAGTTTTATCTTCGGGTACAAGGGCTTGCAAAAGATCTCTTGAGATACTCGGGTTTTGATGCAAATAGTCTAAATGCCAATGCAGTTCTTGATCATCGGGCAATTCACCTTGCTGATTAAGCTGAAACCATTGACTGGTAAAATCTCGCCCTGTTACAGCACAATCTTGTGCTTCTTTAAGCGTGCTGGCGACAGTTTTAAGTAAGTGGGTAGGATCAGTAATGGGTTTAGTGACAAAATCTTTAATTCCAAACTTTAACGCTTTCGCCACTACCGATATTTTATCGGTCCCCGAAACCACGATCATTGGTAACGAAGGATATTGCTGACTGACCTCTTCAACAAACTCAATACCATCTAATAATGGCATTTCAATATCACAAATAACTAAGTCCGGAACATGTTTAGATAAATGTTGTAAACCGACTAATCCATTGTCAGCTTCAAAAACACGATAATTTTGCGCTTTAAGTAATGAACTCACTAAAGTCCTAAAAACGACATCATCATCGAGGATTAATACATCACCTGCTTGTTTTTCAATCATTTGCAGTTCCAATAAGCTATTTTCTACGTGCACTTTACACTCTTTAAGTCTATTTTATTAGATATAACATTAGATGGTCGTCAAAATATTAACAAAGATAATTGAGTTATTTTAACGACAAATTGTTTAAACTGATTGATAATAACGCCTTAATCATCTTCACCCATAGGGTTTATACCCTCATTTATGTGAGTGCATATCTAGATCATGAAAGACACAATGAAACTCGATGACCTCAATTTGTTCCGCCAAGTCGTGGAGCATGGAAGCTATACAGCAACATCACGAGCAACTAGAATTCCAGTTGCAACTATCACACGACGCATACAAGCGTTAGAGGATGCGATTGATTTGCGCCTTCTAAATCGACATGCACGTAAGCTAACGCTGACAGAAGCAGGACAACGTTTCTATGAGCAGTGTGGTCCACTTCTGAAACAAATTTCCACTTCTGCAGTTGAATTGGGTGAAGAATGTCGAGGAGCAGCAGGGCGCTTGAGAGTTTCTTCTCCCGCTAACCTTACCAAGCGTATGCTAATGCCTCTAATGGAAGGGTTTATGAAAACTTACCCTGACATTCAAATCGATCTGAACATGACTAACCGTGCAGATGAATTAGACCCAACTGAATGGGATATGATTTTCCGAGTTGGCCCTCAACGAGATTCTAATCTAATCGCTAGAAAGCTCACAGAAGTGAAAGACATTCTAGTTGCTAGCCCAGATTACCTAAAGAACAATACAACCTCTCTACAGCACGCTGAAGACCTTACAGCGCACTCTTTGTTGAAAGGTCTGCCTCTTACTCACTGGTCACTGGTTAATATCCATGGTGAGACAGTGGTGAATAAGGCAAAGGGTCGCTTAGAAGCATCTGATCTTAACGTGGTAAGACACGCTTGTTCTTGTGGTGTTGGTATCGCACTTGTTCCTGATGTGATGGTTGACCAACACATCGAATCTGGCGGACTTGTGCAAGTATTACCTGAATGGACCGCTAACCCACGCGACATTTTCATGCTTTATAATCACAAAGATCATATCCCTGAAAAAACGCGTCTATTTATCGATTACATTCGCGATTACTTTAACTAAATCAATAACAAAAATAATACCAATCACAGTCAGTAAATGAACAAATCCAACTAGGATATTCCTCTACTGACTGTGATTGGTATTAGAAAATTTGCTTAATTAAAGATGCCGTACAAACAAAAAGGCTCTGCAAATGCAGAGCCTTTTTTAGTTCTAAAACAAAGGAGTATTAAGCGCCTTCGTTATACATCTCAAGGTTTGCGATATCTTGCGCCATATTGTCTGCTTTCACATCATCAGAACGCATTGAATCTAAGAAATCGAGATACTTCTGATCCACATCACCGGTAACGTATTGACCACTGAATACGGAAGTTTCAAATACATTCACGTCAGGGTTACCCTCACCGACTGCAGAAACAAGATCTTCAAGGGATTGGAACATCAAGCCATCAGCGCCAATTAACTCAGCAATCTCATCCGCTTCACGACCATGAGCAATCAACTCATTTGCACTTGGCATATCGATGCCGTAAACGTTCGGGAAGCGAACCTCTGGTGCTGCAGAAACGATATAAACCTTGTTTGCACCTGAGTCGCGCGCCATTTCAATAATCTGCTCTGAAGTAGTACCACGAACAATTGAGTCATCAACAAGTAATACGTTCTTGCCTTTAAACTCAGAACGAATAGCGTTGAGTTTACGACGAACTGATTTTTTACGTTGTTGCTGACCTGGCATGATAAACGTACGGCCAACATAGCGGTTTTTAACAAAACCTTGGCGATAAGGTTTATCGATGATCTGTGCAATCTGCAATGCGATATCACATGACGTTTCAGGGATAGGGATCACCACGTCAATGTCTAAATCGCCCCACTCTTGTTTGATTTTCTCACCCAGTTTGTTGCCCATTTCAACACGAGCACTGTAAACCGAAATTTTATCAATAAAGGAATCAGGACGTGCAAAATAAACAAACTCAAAAATACATGGGTTCAATTGTGGATTTTTTGCACATTGCTGAGTAAACAACTTGCCATCAAAAGTAATGTAAACCGCTTCACCAGGGGCTACATCTCTCATGAAATCAAAGCCAACAGCATCAAGTGCAACAGACTCTGAAGCCACCATGTATTCAATGCCACCTTCCACTTCACGCTTACCTAAGCAAAGAGGACGGATACCATTAGGGTCGCGAAAAGCAACCATACCGTGGCCGATGATCATTGCCGTTACCGCGTAAGCACCACGAATAGTTTCATGTACACGCTCTACCGCTTCAAATACATCTTGCTCTGTGATGTTAAATGTTTTTGTCATATCGATGTTATGCGCAAGTACATTTAATAGCACTTCTGAATCAGAAGTTGTATTTACATGGCGACGATCTTTTTCAAAAAGGTTCTGACGCACTTCAGCAGCGTTGGTTAGATTACCGTTGTGAGCAAGCGTAATACCAAAAGGAGAGTTAACGTAGAACGGTTGAGCTTCAGAAGCACTAGAGCTCCCTGCAGTTGGGTAACGGACGTGTCCAATTCCCACTGTACCTTGTAAGCGTTGCATGTGTTTTACTTCAAACACATCCTTAACTAAACCATTCGCTTTACGTAGACGAAAACGATTGCTATCTATGGTAACAATACCCGCTGCATCTTGCCCACGATGCTGCAAAACGGTCAGCGCATCATAAATCGATTGATTAACAGGAGTTGTACCAACAATTCCAACAATACCACACATGTCTAAAACCCTCAGTATTGGTCAGTTAAGCTTTTACCACGCCGGATAAAAAGCTAGACGTTTCTTTAAGATGTTCGAAAAACGGTGCGATCAGACGACTAAATTCGGGAATCAACTGGGATTGACGCCACCAGTCGGCATTTGACAAACTGGTGAATGCATCCAAGAAAAACAGTACCGCAGCAACGATTAACACGCCGCGTAATGTACCAAACACAATACCGAGCACTCGGTCAGTTCCCGACAAGCCGGTCTTCTGAACCAATTGACCTATGGTGTAGTTAATTACTGCACCAACAATCAATGTTGTGACAAACAGAGCGGCAACCGCAGCCCCATTTCGAATCATGTTATCTTGGATGTTGGTAAAGTACACTGCCAACCTTGTGTAATACTGACTGGCAATAAAGAAGGCGCCAGCCCAAATTACTAAAGACAATGCTTCTTTAACAAATCCTCGAACCAAACTGATCAGCGCAGATAAGCCGATCACACCTAGAATAATAAAATCTATCCAATTCATGAGCTTTACTTCCTCATGCTGGCGCGCATTCTAACAGAAAAATGCGCGACGCAAACGTTTTCTTTATGGTTTTAGTGGCTTAAATGTCTGGATCTGCCCTTGAGCGCCCGAGAGCTTTTTCAATTTAGGCAGTTGTTTTTCGAGTTTAGAACGGGATACATCCGGACCGACCATCACTCGATAAAAGTTATTCGCTTTCACAACATTTGCACGATAACCGCTATTACGCAGATCTTTGGCCATTGTGTTTGCATTATCTTCACTGCGAAGCGCAATTAATTGAATAATCCAACCACTGTCTTGATACTGATTGCGCTCTGCAACTTTGCGCTCTTTAACCTTCACAACTTCAGGTTTATGATGCACTGTCGGTTTTGCTGCAGCTTTTGTGTGATGTTTCACCTCTGCAACGTGTTTGGCTGGTTGAGTATGCTTTTGTTGAGTATGATGCTCATGAATCACCTCTTCCACCGGTTCTGGCGGTAAAGAAACCTCTTCTTCTACAGGATCAACCACCGCAAATGATTCAACCTCAGACTCAAGCTGAGGCTTAATAGGAATCGCGACAGACTGCTCTTGATAGTGAGATTTCTCTCCATCTAATATATCCGGGAGCACAATCACCCCTACGGCAACCAAGACGATAGTCCCGACTAAGCGATTTTGAAATTTACTCGCCATTGTTACTCCTTGTTTGCCAATGTTCTAACACGGCACCTACGGTAAAAAATGAACCCATTACCACTATAACGTCTTCTTTGCTTGCATCACTAAGCGCCTGCTCAAATGCGAGTACAGGATTATCATAAGCTTTCGTGTTATCAGCTAAGTGTTGACAGAGTTCTTGAGCAGAGGCTGCTCTTGGGCCTTGTAGTGATGCGGGATACCAATGCTCTGTGCAATTTGATAGCACTTTAAGCGTCGCTTCCACATCTTTATCATAAAGCATACCGATCACAGCGCGAATCTTCTGCTGTGGGTATTTAGATTGAAGTTGAGTGACAAGATACTCAGCAGAATGTGGATTATGAGCCACATCAAGAATAATGGTGGGCGCATGGGATAAATATTGCATTCTTCCCGCCAACTGAGCCTTGTTTAGCCCATTCACAATATTCATATCCGTCAGTTCTAAATCCGACACGCCCAATGCCATCAGCGCTGTGGCGGCATTAGCAAGCGGTAGATTGGGTTTAGGCAAGTCTTTAACATCAAAGCTACCCGACTGCCAATTCCACAATGACTCTTTTTCTTCATATTCATATTGATAGCCGACTTGATACAAAGTCGCGCCAATATCATCAGCGTGCGCTGCGACAGTCATTGGGGCATTGGGTTGCCCGCAAATGGCAGGTTTGCCTGATCTAAAAATACCGGCTTTTTCAAAGCCAATGACATTAATGTCGTCACCAAGCCAGTCAACATGATCGATAGCAAGGCTAGTAATCACACTGACATCATGATCAACAATATTGGTCGCATCTAATCGACCACCTAATCCAACTTCCAATACCACAACATCCACTTTTTGTTGCTGAAATAGATGCAAGGCTGCAAGAGTCGCATACTCAAAGAAACTCAGGCTAATATCGCCTCGTAAAGCTTCTATAGCGCAAAAGGCATCCACATGGTACTGCTCATCCAATTCTTGTCCGTTAATACGAACACGCTCATTGTAGCGAATTAAATGGGGAGAACTGTAAACGCCAACGCTGTAACCTGCATCAAGAAGTATTGCTTCCATAATCGCGCAAGTTGAACCTTTGCCATTAGTACCGGCAACGGTAATCACTTTAGGGGCTGGTTTAGTTAAACTCGGCTGTGCCTGTGTGGCCACTTGAGAAATGCGGTCAAGACCTAAGTCAATGGCACTGGTATGGATGGACTGTAAATAGTCAAGCCACACCGCTAAGGATGATGTGGCTTGTGGGATATATGAACTCATCAATCTATATAACGCTTAAACGGTAGATAATGAGTACTGTACTATTTTTCTGGCGCTACGGGTACTTCGTATTGAGCCTCTTTTGAAGCTTGTTGCCCCAAAATGTTCACAGGTGATGAATGGTTAGTCATTTTAGCCAGCAAACCACTCACACATTGACGCATTTCACGACGATCAACAATCATATCGATCCCGCCATGCTCCAATAAGAACTCACTCGTTTGGAAACCTTCAGGAAGGTCTTCACGCACAGTTTGTTCAATAACACGACGACCCGCAAAACCGATTACTGCGCGAGGTTCACCGATGTTGATGTCACCTAGCATAGCAAAACTTGCCGATACACCGCCCATCGTAGGGTCAGTCATTACCGAAATAAACGGTAAGCCTTTCTTAGAAAGACGCTCAAGAGCAGCACTGGTTTTGGCCATTTGCATCAAAGACATTAATGCCTCTTGCATGCGCGCGCCACCACTGGCAGAAAAACAAACCATACCGCAGTTGTTTTCAATCGCCGCGTCTACTGCGCGCACAAAACGTGCACCAACAACAGAACCCATAGAGCCGCCCATGAATTTAAATTCCATGGCACAAGCCACTACTGGCATGTTATGCAAAGAGCCTTTCATTACGATCAATGCGTCTTTTTCGCCACTGCTTTTTTGGTAAGCCGTAATACGATCTTTATAACGCTTAGTATCTTTAAACTTCAGTTTATCTTGAGGCTCTAGTTCTGCCCCCAGTTCTTCGCGACCATCTGCGTCTAAAAAGCTCTCAAGGCGTGTACGTGCAGAAATACGCATGTGATGATCACATTTAGGACATACTTCTAAGTTACGTTGTAGCTCTGCCTGATATAAAACCTGCTCACAAGAGGTACATTTAGTCCACACACCTTCTGGAACATTCGCTTTGCGAGACGGTGAAATACTGCTTTTATTGAAAATCTTCTCAATCCAACTCATGAAAGACCTTTTTCATTAAGCTCTCGCCTAAAAGGCAAGAGGTTGATAATTTGCAAGGATTAAACCATATATCCACTCGAGTGTAGATAAAAAACTGGTTGTACCTATCCGTTAACGCCTAATTATGACAGGAAAATGACGCTAAATTGATATTAACTTTGCTTTTCGTCACATTTCTTCAGGTAAAAACAGCGGTCCCATAGGAAGTTCTGGTAGGCCAAAATCTTGCGGATAATCCACTTTTACCAAATATAAGCCGTGCGCCTTCGCTGTTGCGCCCGCTAAACTGCGATTTTTTTGTGCCAGTAGCCATGCCATCCACTCTACCGGTTGCTCACTTCGACCTACAACGAGCAAACTGCCAACAATGTTACGCACCATGTGGTGAACAAACGCATTCGCCTTAATATCCACTACGATATATTGATTATGACGACTAACGTTAATGTGCATCATATTGCGAAATGGACTATTTGACTGGCAATGCGCTGCTCTAAAAGAGCTAAAATCATTTTCGCCTAATAAGAACTGAGCCGCTTGATGCATTTTATCCACATCAAGATCGCCATGATAGTGACTCACACCCTTAGCAAGAATAGCAGGACGTAAACTGTGGTTATAAATAATGTATCGGTAACGTCTGGCAGTGGCACTAAAACGCGCATGAAACTCTTCAGGCATTTCTTTGGCCCAGCGCACCGCTACATCACTGGGTAAATTGGCATTTGCGCCCATTTGCCATGCTACTAACTTTCTTGATGCTGTGGTATCAAAATGCACCACCTGCCCTGTGCCGTGTACTCCAGTATCGGTACGACCAGCACATTGAACTTCAACTGGATGGTTTGCGACGGTTGATAAGGCTTTTTCTAAACGACCTTGTACAGAGTCAAAATCATTTTGTCGTTGCCAGCCATAATATTTTGCACCATCGTATTCAATACCGAGCGCGATTCTCATCAGAAACTATCCAGTTAAAATTTAGGCTCGGCAGTATAAACTAAGTCCTTGATTGCCTCAAATATCATATTAAGAATGAATAGAATCAAGTAACTGCTGAGCACGTTGCTGTTGCTCTGCATTGCCTTTATCAATAACCGCGCCTAATAGCTTGCGGGCATGGTTGAAATCGTTCATTTGAATGTAGACAGAAGCTAAGTCTAATTGACTGGATACTTCACCTTCTATGTCGACATCTTTAAGCTCAACCTTGCCGATAACATCAGGAAATTCGTCTAGCCCAACCCGTAAATCAAGTTCTTCTTCATCGGGATTAACCGCCGGCTCCGCATCAACTTCGGCAATCACCTCAGCAATGGATTTATATTGAGTAACAGGCTCGGTCGGCGCACTCACATCGATAGATTCAGGCTCCGGCTCACTAGTTTGCTCGTCTGATTGTTCATCTTCTGCTAATAATTCACGAGCTTCTTTTTTCGCATCTGCGAGCGCTTCTTTCTCGCCATATTCTGGCAGATCATCATCATTGACAGTGACTTTAGCTGACGGTTCAGTGGCTAGCGGCTCATCATTTTGGGAGTCAGCATCATTTTGTTGCTCACCTTCTTGCTCATCAGGAACATCCGCTTTGTCTGCCAGTATTTTATCCAGCTCTTCCTCAAATTCTTTATCTAAAGGATTTACTGTTCCCTTATTCGATTCATAATTTGCTTCGCTACTGTCCTTAACGTCTGTTGCAACAACTTTAGAAGACTCAGGTTTAGGTTGACTTTCCAAAGGCTCAACATTTTCAATCTCAGGATCATTATCGGTTAACGGCACAGGAGCGGGGTTTAATGCTTTAACCTGACTTGGCTCATTGCCAAGCTGAGGAACTGGTCTTATTGACAGCATCATTCGAATAATCAGTAACATAACCAAAGCTGTTACCGCAACGGACAAGGCAATAATCACCCAAACATTGGTGAATATGGAGCTTTGTTCTTGTTCTTCAGCAGGGGTATTACTTTGTTCACTGAGGGTCTTCTCAACACTCGCGCGTCGCTGAGTTTCTAAATCAAGCTGCCCTTTTAGCTGCACAACATCGGTGCGAATACTGCCCAATGCATTGAGAAGCTGTTGATTATTTTGTCGTAAAGAGCTGAATTCTTGCTGTGAGGATTGTAACTGCTGCTGTAAAAACTCAATCTGTTTTTGCTGGATCTTACGCGCACCTAAATCTTCGACATGAATTTCGGTTGGGGCATTTTTCTCAGCCATTTTGGCAAGATAGCTGGGTTTCTTGGCGTGTATTTTTAAAATACGTACCGCTTCGGCAATGCTCTGCTGTGCAATCTTTGCATCGGTTGGAATATTGATAATGCTGCCAGGCTTTAGCAGGTGAATATTCCGATCTTCAAAATCAACTAGATTGGTTTTATAAATGGCTAAAATGACTTTATAAACAGACTGCTTGTCACTGCTTCGGACGTTTTTGCCAATAGACCACAGTGTTTCATCAATGGCCGTTGGGCCATAAGTACGCTGAGTAGAAAGTTTATTTTGCTCACGATTAAGCGCGGTACCATCAAGTGCATCTGGTACGACATAGGTAGGAACAGCTTGCAGGTGACCATCAGGCCCAACAAGGCGAATCTCTTCGGCGTGCGATACGACCGAAAAACAAAGACATGCTATTACAATAAGCGTACGACGATACAATTCCATTTGAGTGCGCAACTTGATTTCCCTTTCGCGGTGAATAGCTCTAATTTGCTAAAGTTTTGTGTAAAAGACAACTACAGGATGATAATTTACGTCAAAAATGTGCCTAAAATTCGATTAACGGTCAAGTGATGGGTGTTGAGTTACCAAAAATAGAAAGCCATCAGCAAGTTAACTCACTGATGGCTTTAAAAATGATGGGTCTTAAAAGCGCTCTAATCTAAGGATTTGATGCTTAAAAGTAATCACGAATCAATAATTCTGCGATTTGCACAGCATTGGTTGCCGCGCCTTTACGCACGTTGTCAGCAACAACCCACAAGTTCAAACCACTTTGATGGCTGATGTCGTTACGAACGCGCCCTATCATGACATGATCTTTACCGCCTGCATCACGTACTTGTGTCGGGAAGTCTTCGCCTGGGAAGACTTCAATGCCTTCGGTTTGTTCAAACAACTCAATAGCATGAGCAGCATCAATTGGCGCACGAGTTTCAACATGTACCGCTTCTGCGTGACCGTAGAATACCGGTACACGAACACAAGTTGGGTTGACCATAATTGAAGGATCGTTAAAGATTTTTTGTGTTTCCCACACCATCTTCATTTCTTCTTTGGTGTAACCGTTATCCATAAATGCATCAATTTGTGGAATACAGTTAAACGCAATTTGCTGAGAAAAAGCATCTGGTTCTGCTGGGCGACCGTTTAATAGCTTCGCTGTTTGACCTGCTAGCTCATCAATACCTGCTTTACCTGCACCTGCCACTGACTGATAAGTCGAGACATTAATACGCTCAATACCCACTTCATCATGGATTGGTTTTAAAGCAACCAACATTTGAATGGTTGAACAGTTTGGGTTAGCAATGATGTTACGGTTACGAAACTCAGCAATGGCTTCAGGGTTCACTTCAGGAATCACTAAAGGAATATCGTAGTCGTATCTAAATTGTGAAGTATTATCAATGACTACCACGCCTTCATCGGCTGCGATTGGAGCCCAACGCTCAGAAAGTTCACCACCGGCTGAAAACAGCGCAATATGAACCTGAGACCAATCAAACTCTTCTACGTTTTGTACTTCGATGCTCTTACCATCAAAGCGATAGGTTTTACCCTTGCTGCGTTCACTGGCCAGTAAATGTAGATCTCCTACTGGGAAATCTCTCTCTTTAAGTACATCCAGAAGTGTTTCGCCTACTGCTCCGGTTGCGCCTAGAATAGCCACATTAAATTTTTGACTCATTTACTTACCTCTACCTTAAAACCTAATTCTTGCAAGGGTTGCAAGTTACAAGACGCTTCACCTGTTAGCGTCACCGCGCCATATTCTCGGCGGTCCCAATACTCTTTGCGCATTTTATCAAATGCACCTGCTTTGCCGATTTTTCTTCGAAACAGAGCATCGTCTTTGCGCACATCATAAATCAATTGTGTGAGGTTGTGCAGTGTTGCTTCATCCCAAGGGCGAGATAAATGCATTTGTGGTACTGGCGCCATCGGTAAAAGATCGGCTGCATTAGCGGTTAAATCACTGTTAATGTGTTGGCAGAACGAATTAAAAATCATGGTGGTGCCACGCGCTTTACCTTCCAAGCCGTAACCTGCAATATGCGGTGTGGCGAAAGCAAGCAAAGGAAGAAGCTCTAAATCCACCTCAGGTTCAAACTCAAATACGTCTAATACTGCGGTGAAACCGTCATTTTTTTGCAAGCGATGTTTTAACGCAAGGTTATCAACCACAGGGCCACGAGCGGCATTAATTAAAATCTGATCGGCACGCATTTGCTGTAAACGCACATCATCAATTAAATGATGAGTTGGGTAGTCGCCCTGACGCGTAATCGGCGTATGCAAAGAGATCACATCACTGCGCTCTAGTAGCTCATTTAATGGCGTAAACGGACGTGAGTCGCCTTGTGCTTCTTTTAATGGGTCATTGAGCAATACTTTGATGCCAATACCTTGTAGGCATTGCGCTAAATAACTCCCCACTTGCCCTGCCCCAATAATCCCGACCGTTTTATCAAAGATAGAAAAGCCTTGCTGCTGGGCTAGTACCATAAGTGATGAAATGACATATTCGGCAACGCCGACCTTATTACATCCCGGCGCAGGAGTGTAAGTAATGCCCTTATCTTGCAATGCTTGTTGATCAAGGTGGTCATAACCTGCCGTAGCAGTACCAACAAAGCTCAGCTTATTGGCTTTTGACAATAATTGTTCATTCACTTTGGTGACAGAACGAATCATCAAAGCATCAACATCAACTAGGTCATCGGCGCTGATGGTGCGTCCCGATAAAGCGATTACTTCACCTAGCTGACTAAAGAGTTCTTTGGCATAAGGCATGTTTTCATCAATTACGATTTTCATTTGTACTACTTCGCGCTTATTTAGATAACTAACAGGATAATAATAAACAAAAGGCCCGACAAGCAATGCTTGTCGGGCCTTTATCATATTTAAGAGTAAAAAATTACGCTTCGTACTTCTTAAATACTAGTGTTGCGTTAGTGCCGCCAAAACCAAAGCTGTTTGACATTACTGTTTTAAGTTCTTGATCGCGTTTTTCAGTCACGATATCAAGACCTGCAGCCGCTTCATCAAGATTCTCGATGTTGATGCTTGGAGCCACAAAACCGTGCTCAAGCATAAGCGCTGTGTAAATAGCTTCATGAACGCCTGCCGCACCAAGTGCGTGGCCTGTCATGGCTTTTGTTGCAGAAATTGCAGGGCTGTTACCGCCGAACACTTCTTGAATAGCGCCAAGCTCTTTCACATCACCTACTGGTGTTGAAGTACCGTGAGTGTTCACGTAATCCACTGAATCTACGTTTTGTAGAGCCATTCTCATACAACGAACCGCACCTTCGCCTGATGGAGCCACCATATCGTGACCGTCAGAGTTAGCACCGTAACCCACAAGTTCACCATAGATTTTTGCGCCGCGAGCAAGAGCGTGTTCTAGCTCTTCGATAACCATCATGCCGCCGCCACCAGAGATAACAAAACCGTCACGGTTTGCATCATAAGTACGTGAAGCGCGAGTTGGCTCATCGTTATATTTAGTTGAAAGCGCGCCCATTGCGTCAAACATCATTGACATGCTGTAGTCTAGTTCTTCACCGCCACCAGCAAAAACAACATCTTGTTTGCCAAGCTGGATAAGCTCCATAGCGTGACCGATACAGTGAGCAGAAGTTGAACATGCTGAACTCATTGAGTAGTTCACACCTTTAATTTTAAAAGGTGTTGCAAGACAAGCTGAAACTGTAGAACCCATAGTACGCGTTACCATGTAAGGACCTACACGCTTAACGCTTTTTTCTCTTAGAATATCAACTGCCGCAACTTGGTTTAATGATGATGCACCACCTGAACCTGCAACGATACCAGTACGCTCGTTAGACACTTGCTCTGGTGCTAGACCTGAATCAGCAATCGCTTGTTCCATAGAAATAAACGCATACGCCGCAGCATCACCCATGAAACGCATCTGTTTACGGTCGATATGCTCAGCTGGGTTGATCTTCAAACTACCCCAAACCTGTGAACGTAGCCCTTTTTCTTTAAATTGTTCTGAGGCTTCAATACCAGATTTGCCAGCTTTTAGAGACTCTAGTACTTCTTCGACGTTGTTACCGATACTGGAAACAATACCCATACCAGTGATCACGACTCGTTTCATGTGACATTCCTATAATTCAAATTTTCCGCTAGATAATACCTAGAAAGGCAGGATAAAGTGGTCAGCTTTCCTAGATATTTGTACAATCTCTGTAGTTAACGACTCATTCTATGATCTATATGCCTAAAATAAAACACGCACAACTCGATTGGAACGACTCTGGGACACCAATCTCAGAGCAATTCGACGATGTCTATTTCTCAAATAACGACGGTCTTGCCGAGACTCGCTATGTGTTTCTGACGCAAAACCATATTCCACAAAGATGGCAAGAGCATCAACAAAGCCGTTTCGTGATTGCCGAAACCGGCTTTGGCACTGGTCTCAACTTTCTTGCTGTATGCGAAGAGTTTGAGCAATTTAGAGAAAAAAATCCACAAGCAGCTCTAACTCAATTGCATTTTATTAGCTTTGAGAAGTTTCCAGTGACATTGGATGACCTAAAACAAGCGCACGCAGCTTGGCCTGAGCTAGAGAAATACGCCGTAGAATTACAGCAAAAGTACCCTATGGCTTTGCCGGGATGCCAGCGTTTAATCCTTGCTGACGGCGCGATCACGTTAGATCTTTGGCTTGGTGATATCAAAGAAACCCTGCCAGTTGTCCCAACCTATAGTGATGGTCTGGTTGACGCTTGGTTTTTAGATGGCTTTGCGCCAAGTAAAAACCCGGAAATGTGGAACCAAGATTTATTCAACGGCATGGCAAAACTGGCAAAGCAAGATGGTACGGTTGCCACCTTCACCGCCGCAGGTTTTGTGCGTCGTGGACTTATTGAAGCGGGCTTTGACATGAAAAAAGTCAAAGGTTTTGCTCATAAGCGAGAAATGATTGCCGGTGTTATGCGTGATAAACAAGCTTATAGCAATATTTCACCCCTTTTTGATCGCAAGCCTCTTATCAAAAATTCAACGACAGATAGTAACGACATTGCCATTATAGGTGGCGGTATTGCGAGTGCCTGCTTGGCGTATTCCCTTATTCAAAAGGGCATGCAAGTTACCCTTTATTGTAAAGATAAAGAACTGGCAAATGGCGCGTCGGGAAACAAACAAGGCGCGGTATATCCGCTGCTTAATGGTGAGCATAATACTGTTTCGCAGGTGTTTGCTAATGGCTTTATTTATGCTCGGAAGTTTTATGAACAGCTTGCGCAAAAAACACCCTTTGATCATCAATGGTGTGGCGTCACCCAACTGTTTTGGAATGAAGATGAACGTAAAAAACTGTCCAAGATAGTGCAAGGGCAATTTCCTAATGAACTTGTCACAGCCCAAGATGCACAGCAAACACAAGCAAGTAGTGGTCTTGACTGCTCATATGAATCGCTGTTTTATCCTCAAGGTGGCTGGCTTTCCCCTTTGCAATGTACTCAAGGCGTAATTGAACTGCTCTGTGCAAGTTCCAAGCTCACTTTGAAATTAGAATGTGAAGTGACGGAGCTGGAACAGGTACAAAACCAAGATAACTGGCAAGTGACGACGTCTAAAGGCACGCACACACATAGCGCCGTCGTCATCGCCAATGGACACAGCTTTGACCAATTTATCCAAGCTGAGCGCATTCCTCTGGGTAAGGTTAAAGGTCAAGTGAGCCATATTCCAACCACGGAGAATTTACAAAAGCTAAAGACCGTACTGTGTTATGACGGTTATCTCACGCCAAAAAGTCCACTTGATCATCACTGCATTGGCGCGAGCTACGATAGTCGCAACATTAATACCGAATACGATGAACAAGCTCAACAGCAAAATGCACAAAAACTTCAGCAGTGTTTGCCACAACAGCCGTGGCCATCTGATGTTGATATTAGTGACAATGACTCTAGGCAAGGTATCCGCAGTGTTTCGCGCGATCATCTGCCCTTTGCCGGTAATGTGGGTAAATTTTCAGAGATACTTGAGCAATACGCCAATTTGGCAGACCGCTATCCACGCAATAAACCTGAGCCAAGTAAAGTCAGCCAATACAGCAATCTATTTTGTTTAGTTGGAATGGGCTCTAGAGGGCTGACCTCAGCGCCATTAGTCGCGGAGATTCTTGCTTCGCAAATGCTCGGTTACCCTATCCCGATGGCAACCGACATACTGGAAGCACTGCATCCAAGCCGCATGTGGGTAAGAAAGCTCAGAAAAGGAAGACCGATAGCTAAAGGTTAAAACAGAAGGTAAAAATGGGCTCATAAGAGCCCATTTTTTTATATCACTAACACAGCTTACAGCAGGCGCTATACCAATCCTTCCACCAAATCGGCAACCACTTGTTGCAACTGGCTTCTAAGCTCGTCATTTTTGAAGTCATTTTTCTCAACATCAAATGCATCATAAAAACTGGCAATGGAGAGCGAACCTTTCACTTGTGCGCCAAAATGTGGCGCGGAAGCTAACGCGCTAGCAAGTACCGTTTTTGCGCCGCCAGGACCCGGTGATGTCGCTAAGTACAACACAGGTTTATTTTGAAAGACATTACGCTCAATGCGCGTAGCCCAATCAAATAAGTTTTTATAAGCGGCGGTATAACTGCCGTTATGCTCAGCAAACGACACTATAATGGCGTCTGCGCGTCCAATTTTTGCCAGCAATCGCTGCGCTGACTCTGATTTACCTAGCTCTTTTTCAGTATCTTCACTAAATACTGGCGCAGGAAAATCAATTAAATCGAGCACTTCAATATCTGCGTTCAAAATTTGCTGCGCGGCAAAACCCGCTAATGTTTTATTAATTGAGCTTGAGCTAGTACTTGCGCCAAAAGCGATGATTTTCATAACTAAATGTTCCTTATTAAGTCATGTATTTTGTCTATAGCCGATAAAATATAGCGTATTAGTTATACCAATGCTTTAGATAAAGAATCCCACATATCCGCTACAATAACGCGATCGGCAGGAGTCAATTCTGTTTGTGCATCCGTTAGGCTTTTTTCTATTTTTTGTTTAAAAACAGCAACATCTGTCACGGCTTCATATTCACAATCAGCGGCTGCAAGAGAAATATGACCACGTAAATAACCACCAGCAAACAACTCATCATCCGATGCTGTCGCAACAGTTTGGTCAATGGTATCCAGCAATTGTTCTTCGAGCTGTAAAATCATGGTTTAAACTACCTTAAAATCTTCCTGAGTAAGTGAAGGGACACGATAAAAATCCCGCAGCGCATTAGAAAGCATCTTAACCCTAGTTGGCAAGCCTTTCTCTAAAATGTCGATAACTTCGTTATGTACTTTTTGGGTGAAACCTAATCTATCAGGTTCTACATCTCCCTGTAGATTGTCACAACTTACCTGAAAACGAAACCCAGCACTTTGTGCCAAAATCCATTCATATGCTTGAGGACGAATCTCAACCACTTCAAACTGTGCTTGAGTGGCCGCATCGCGACCATCTGGTTCATACCAATACCCAAAATCTTCCAATAAACGTCTTTGTGGTCCTGCTACGCACCAATGAGCTATCTCATGCAAGCAAGAGGCATAAAATCCACGAGCAAAGATAATACGATGAAAATCAAACTCTTCATCAGCAGGCAGATAAATAGGTTCATCTCCTCCTAATACTAAGCGGGTATTAAATGAGTCATAAAATGTATTATCAAAGATGGAGATGAGATCGTTGTAGTCGTGCATGAAGGTACTGTCTATATTAGAGGAAATGGAATTTGGTTTCTGGGTTTCTGGGTTTCTGGGTTTCTAGGTTTCTAGGTTTCTAGAAAAACTAGCGCCACTGGTGACGCTAGTTGTTATTTTATTTAAATTGCAGGTGTTTCAGTGGTTACGCCGTGGTTTTGGCCGCGGTGACGTAGCAAGTGATCGAGTAGTACAATCGCGAGCATCGCTTCGGCAATTGGCACTGCGCGAATTCCAACACAAGGATCATGACGACCCTTAGTGATCAGTTGCGTCGCTTCACCTTGACGGTTAATCGTATTACCCGGCACTGTGATACTTGATGTTGGTTTTAAAGCGATATTGGCAACAATATCTTGGCCTGTTGAAATGCCACCTAAAATGCCACCAGCATGGTTAGAAGCAAACCCTTGTGGGGTTAACTCATCTCTATGCTGAGTGCCCTTTTGCGCAGCAACCTCAAAGCCATCACCAATTTCAACGCCTTTTACAGCATTAATGCTCATTAATGCGTGCGCGATATCAGCATCCAGACGGTCAAAAATAGGCTCACCTAAACCAACAGGGACTTTTTTAGCCACTACTTGAAGTTTAGCACCTACAGAATCGCCGTCTTTTTTAAGGTCACGAATCAGTTGGTCAAACTTATCAACCGCACCGGCATCCGGTGAGAAGAATGGGTTATTTTCAATCTCATCAAAATCAATCGTTTCAATGGTCACATCGCCCATCTGGGTCAAATATGCTTTGATTTCGACGCCAAATTCTTGCTCAAGATACTTTTTCGCGACCGCACCTGCCGCAACACGCATCGCAGTTTCACGCGCAGAAGAGCGACCACCACCTCGGTAATCACGTACACCATATTTTTGATGATAAGTGTAATCTGCGTGACCGGGACGGAATTTATCTTTAATTTCTGAGTAATCTTTTGAGCGTTGATCGGTATTTTCAATCAATAATCCAATGGATGTACCGGTTGTTTTGCCTTCAAATACGCCTGAAAGGATTTTTACTTCATCGGGTTCGCGGCGAGCCGTTGTATAACGAGAAGTACCTGGACGACGACGGTCTAAATCTTTTTGAAGATCGGCTTCTGTAAGCGCTAAACCTGGAGGGCATCCATCGATGATACAACCTAATGCGATACCGTGGCTTTCACCAAAAGTGGTGACGCGAAAATGCTGGCCTATACTGTTTCCTGCCATTACTTCCTCATTGCAATTTTATTTTAAACAAGCTAATGCTTTCATACTGTCTTTATCACACTCTATTGTAAAGAGCTTTTATACCAAAGATCCTGACAACAACAGAGCTGAGACCAAAAAAAACGGCACCCTATTGGATGCCGTACTTTAATTGCGGTCTCGCTAGCCTTTGTACTTAATTAAACGCACTTATTAATCAATGTACAAGGCAAATTCATCAGCACATGCCACTAACTGCTCGCGAGTTAGCATAAATACGCCATGTCCGCCGTTAGCAAATTCAATCCAAGTAAATGGAATGTCTGGGTACTGTTCAATCATATGCACCATTGAATTACCTACTTCACAGATAAGAAATCCGTTTTCAGTTAAGTAATTTGGCGCATTCGCAAGGATGCGACGAACTAATTTTAATCCATCAGTACCGGCAGCCAGCCCTAACTCAGGCTCGTGCTTAAACTCTTCAGGAAGACTGTTCATGTCTTCTTCATCCACATACGGTGGATTGGTCACGATAAGGTCGTATTTTTCCTGAACTAAGTCACGGAATAAGTCAGAACGAATCGGTGTTACTTGCCCTTCAAGGCCATGATCTTGAATGTTTTGCTCTGCCACTTCCAGTGCATCACTAGAGATATCAATTGCATCAACTTCAGCATCAGGGAATGCATGACCACACGCAATCGCAATACAGCCACTACCAGTACACATATCCATAATGCGCGTAGGTTGTTCTACTAACCATGGCTGGAACTGACTTTCAATCAATTCACCAATCGGTGAACGAGGCACCAATACACGCTCATCAACAAAGAACTCCATGCCACAAAACCATGCTTTATTAGTAATATAAGCGGTAGGCGTACGTTCGTTAATGCGTTGAATCACTCGTTCTACTATACGTAAACGCTCGCTATTGGTTAGGCGAGAACTTAAAACGTGCGGTGGCACATCTAAAGGTAGGTAGAGAGAAGGCAGGATCAATTGAACCGCTTCATCCCAAGCGTTATCTGTGCCATGACCATAAAATAGGCCGGCCGCGTTAAATCGACTGACAGTCCAACGAATCATGTCTTGCAGTGTGTGAAGTTCCGACACTGCTTCATCTACAAAAATCTTATCCAAAACTTTCTCCAAAAAGCGCTACAATACTGCCCAATCAAAGATAGATTCAGAACACTTATCCCATGAACAAAACAGACAAGCCAAATAAAGATGACTTTGCTTTGTTTAAAGAAGCAGTACAAGGCGTTAAAAAGTTTCAACAGGATACCATAATCCAACCGCCAAAAAGAGAAACAAAACAAAAACAGCAACAAAGGTTTGACCGAGAAGCAAAAGACAATGAATTTTTCTTCTCTGATGAGTTTGAACCACTGCTAAGTGAAGATGGCCCAACCCGTTATGCGCGAAGTGATGTATCCAAGTATGAAGTGAAGCGTCTGCGTCGCGGCGTGTATGTGCCGGATGTGTATTTAGATATGCACGGCATGACTCAGCAAGAAGCAAAACGTGAATTAGGTGCCATGATTGCGCACTGCATCAAAGAAAATGTGCACTGTGCCAGTGTGATGCATGGTATTGGCAAGCACATTTTAAAACAAAAAGTGCCGCTTTGGCTTGCCCAGCACCCAGATGTCATGGCTTATCATCAAGCACCATTAGAATTTGGCGGCGCTGGCGCACTCTTAGTTCTACTGTCGATTCCTGAGCGATAATTCTCATACCAATAACAGTAATTAAATGATCAGAAATAGCGCAGGAAAAACATTTGAGGACAAGGCGAATATTTTTGATAAGTCGTTATTCTACAATCAAAAATCTCAACGCGGTTATCAAGTGTTAAAACCCGCTAGGCTGATCAGAGAATTGCTACAATTGGTATCAGTACCTTTCTGATTCTATATATTGGACTATGTAAAACGGCGACCGATTTGGTCGCCGTTTTTTATTCGGTCTAATGTTTAGTCGTAACTCTATGGAGCAGTTCTCTTGCGTAATTCTACGGCGCAATGTGCCACATTAGCTCACCATTACTACTTTCTAAATCAAAGTTAATCGCAGCAAAACCCGAAGTCGGAAACATCGGCGCTGTCATATCATTGACAAATTCAGCGGTTAAATAACCCACTAATGGCAAATGAGATACTAACAATACTGATTGAGGCTGCTGCGTTTCGGCAATCGCGCACACATATTGATAAACATCTTCTGACTGCCCATACGGGGTAATATCAGCGCACTCTTCAACTTTACCTGCCGAAAACTGACCTTTAATTATATCCCAAGTTTGCTGAGCTCGAATGTAAGGGCTCACCAGTACTAAATCAAAGTGATTCACGCCCTGCTGAACCACGGCTTTGGCAACCTGCAAAGATTGCGTTTCTCCTCGTGAGGTCAGAGTACGTTCCGCATCACTTGATGCAAAGCTTCCTGCTTCTCCATGGCGCATGATATATACGTTCATTTTTGTCCTAAACTTGTGACGGCTAATTCAAAGAGTACACTATAAAGCTAGGGGTTATCTCTGACTCAGGCAACATTTCAATAAAAATTTACTTTTAAGTTGCTAGAAATCATTGCTCCGCCATACTTAACATATAAAACAATAGTTTATCTCAATCAATTTTGAACTCTCGATACCCTAGAGAATTCAAGGAGTGCGTTACGTGCATCAAAGCCCGAATGATAATAATAGCTACCGCCCTATTACTCTAAATAACCAAATCAAAGTGATATTGGTTCACGATCCTAAAGCTCAACGTTCTGCCGCCTCTCTTGCGGTAAGGGTCGGACACTTTGATGATCCTAGCGATCGTGAAGGCTTAGCGCATTATCTCGAGCATATGCTGTTTTTAGGCACCAAAGCCTACCCTAAAGTGGGTGAGTTTCAAACTTTCATCAGCCAGCACGGCGGAAGTAACAATGCTTGGACAGGTACCGAACATACCTGTTTTTTCTTTGATATTTTGCCACAGTTTTTCGAGCCGGCGCTGTCTCGCTTTAGCCAGTTTTTTATCTCGCCACTGTTTAACCAAGAAGCTCTAGATAAAGAGCGTCAAGCGGTCAACTCTGAATATCAAATGAAAATTCACGATGACTCTCGCCGCTTCTATCAAGTTCAAAAAGAGTTGGTCAATCCCGCGCACCCCTTTTCTAAATTTTCTGTCGGCAATGAAGATACGCTCAGTGATCATGAAGCCAGTGACGATAAAAGTGGCACAATTAGGGATGAAATAATCACTTTCTACGAGCAACAATATTGCGCGCAGTTAATGACCGTTGTATTAGTTGGACCACAATCTTTAGATGAATTAGAAACTTTTGCCACACAGCAATTTTCTGATATTAAAAATAACGGTTTTGGTGACAAGACCGTCACCACACCATTACTCACGCCAGATCAGCAGCAACTTTATGTCCAAGTCGAGCCGGAAAAAGACGTTCGTAAACTGAGTCTATCGTTTTCTTTTCCCAATATGGAAAAGTACTACGCCACCAAACCTCTCTCCTATTTTGCGCATTTAATTGGCTATGAAGGCCCCGGTAGCCTGACTCTAATTCTAAAAAATAAGCACTGGATTACTTCATTGGCTGCCGGAGGTGGGATCAGTGGCAGTAATTTTCGCGAATTTAGCATCGGCTGTATTCTTACCGAAGAAGGATTAAAGCATACCGACGAAATCGTAGAGCTGATTTTCTCATATATGAACCTAGTGTTTACTCAAGGCATAGAGCAATGGCGCTATGGCGAGAAACAAGCGGTTCTAGAATCGGCTTTTCGTTTTCAAGAGTCGATAAAACCTATGGATCTAGCCAGTTACCTAGTGATGAACTTACAACGCTTCCCTGTTGATGAAGTGCTGTATGGCGACTATCGCATGAGTGATTTTGACTTTGCATTAATCGAAAGCTTTGTGCCATATTTTTGCATCGAAAACCTTCGAGTATGGGTAACGGCAAAAGACCTTGAGTACGATAAACAAGCCAAATGGTATTTCACCCCTTACAGTGTGCAGCCATTTTCAGAGCAACAAATTAAGCGTTGGAAAAATCCAGTCGCGTGTGAAGAATTTGCCCTGCCGAGCAAAAACCCGTTCATCTGTTATGATCTGGATCCTAAGCCATTACAAGGGAATGACGCTTTACCCGTTCTTATCGAAGAGCTTCCGGGGCTTAGGTTATGGCACCTTCAAGAACCTGACTTTCGTGTGCCTAAAGGTTCTTTGTATATTGCGATAGACAGTCCGTGTTCTGTCAACACTCCACACAACATCGTTAAGCTTCGGTTATGTGTTGAATTATTTATGGAAACCTTATCTCGCCAATCTTATCAGGCAGAAATTGCCGGTATGAGTTACAACATTTATGCTCATCAAGGCGGGTTAACACTGACTATCTCAGGCTTTAGTGAAAAACAGCCGCAGCTGCTAAAGATGATCATTGATAAGTTTGCAACCCGTAACTTTGATTCACAACGCTTTGATATTATTAAAGCACAGATGCTACGCAAATTTCGTAATGTCAGTAAAGATCGCCCTCTATCTCAGTTGTTCAATCAATTATCGGGGATCTTACAACCTAATAACCCACCAGCAAAAGTATTAGCTGATGCTTTAGAAGAGGTCACTGTCGAGCAGTTGCCAGAGTTTGTTGCAACACTTCTTGGCAAGCTATATGTGGAAATGTTTGTGTTTGGCGACTGGACTCGTGATGCCGCGCACGCTCTAGCGGATGATTTAAAAAATGCGCTGCGTATGGAAAACCAGCAATACAAAGAGTCATTACGACCATTGGTTAAACTAGGTAATAAGGGCACTTTCCAAAAAGAGATTCACTGCAATCAAGATGACTCTGCCGTGGCTATTTATTATCAAGGGCAAGATTCTCAGCCGCTATCAATCGCAACCTTTACCTTAGCCAACCATTTAATGTCATCGGCATTCTTTAATGAAATTCGCACCAAGCAGCAATTGGGTTATATGGTGGGTACGGGCAATATGCCGCTAAACCGAATCCCCGGCATTGTGGTATATGTGCAATCTCCGGTGGCAGCGCCTATCGATCTTGTTGCCTCTATTGATGAGTTTCTCAACGCCTTTTATATGGTGCTATTAGAGCTTACCGAAGCGCAGTGGCAAAACAGTAAACAAGGGCTACTTAACCAGATTATGGCTCCGGATAATAACCTACGCACCAAAGGTCAACGATTTTGGGTATCCATAGGTAATAAGGATAAAGAGTTTAATAATCGAGAATTAGTGGTTGAGAAAATCAGCACCTTAACTCGCGCAGACATGATTCGCTTTGTCGTCAATCAACTCAAACCAAGAACGGCTAATAGGTTAGTAATGCATACACAAGGCAACCAACATCACGATGCTC
Source organism: Vibrio sp. UCD-FRSSP16_30 (assembly GCF_001676025.1). Lineage (GTDB taxonomy): Bacteria > Pseudomonadota > Gammaproteobacteria > Enterobacterales > Vibrionaceae > Vibrio. Next base: position 31,680 of record NZ_LZFW01000001.1, on the reverse strand, counting down.
CGCATCTTGAATTAGGCAAAGAAATAGGCTCAATTGAAGAGTTCCAGTTGATGCCTAAAGATGTAGAGTTGGGTTAGTGCACATAACGATTAAAATTTATCGCTGAACCACAAAAGCACATAATAAGCCCTTGGTGCGGGTGAGGATAATCTGTTACATTCGCGCCAAGTTCCCCCACTAGAGCTTGTGGCATGTCACATCAAGACTCATTAAACGATATTGTTGAATTTGGAAATACTCTTCATCGAAGCGGTTGTCCTCCTTATAAAGTAGAAAAATTCACTCAATCTTATGCCAAGCAGCAAGGCATCTCCGTCATGGTGCAAGCCCTGCCGACATCAATTAACTATCAGTTCCCGGAGCTGCATAATAATGTGATTATGAAGCGCCTTTCGCCCGCTTCTATTGATTTGAGTCTGCTGGCGCAAACTATTGGCCGTTTGAGAAAACCCTCTGATGCCAAAGTGCAAACGCCTTTCCGGTATCCTGCTTGGGCGGTTGCGTTTGCCAATATGTCCATACCACCCGCATTTTTAATACTCATTGGTAGCACCTTAGAAGCGATCATTGTCTCTATATTTTTAGGGCTAATGGTATGGGGATGTCAGCAAGTGCTTAATGGACGCCGCACCATTGCGGTGGAATTTATTGCGGCGCTATTAACGGGGATTTGTGTCGCAGCAATAGCTAGCTTTGGGCTGCCCATCCCTGTGTATGCTCTGTGTATTGCGGCAATCATATTATTTGTGCCCGGATTATCCATTGCCAATGCCCTAGAATGCCTTGCCTTTAACGATCTTGTTTCTGGGACCAGTTTGCTTGGGCAAAGTATGTTAACCCTAATTAAGCTGTTTATTGGCATTTTCATGGGAGTTCACATAGGTGAATCCATTTGGCATGTTGCGGAGCACCTTAGCTATACCAATGATGTACCCGTCTGGCTACACATTGCCGGCTTACCCATCATATCCATCGCTATTGGTGTTATCTTTAACGCCCGCCCAAAAGATATGTTACTCGGGCTTCCCGTAGCCATACTGGGTATGTGGGGGCCATATTATCTAGGCTTTGGCAGTGGTTGGATTGTGGGCACTTGGCTCACAACCGTCATTATTACTTTATATGGCACTTGGATTGCCAAGAAAATGCACCTCACAGGTTCGATTTATATTCTGCAAGGGATCATCGTACTAGTGCCCGGCAGTCGCGTTTTGGTCAGTGCTAGTCAATCAGTCTTTGAGCAATCTATTTTGCCGATCCCTAGCATAGGCTTATCGGCATTATTTATGTTCTCTGCCATCATGGCCGGACAAATTACCGCTTATTCTATTTATTCGCCTAAATTTGAACGCTAATAATTAAACGTTAATAACCCAAAGTATTCAGCCATAAAAAAGGGGTAAACTATCAATCGTTTACCCCTAGCAAAACCAAATTGTCAGCAGTTGATAGTTTTTAATTATACCAATCACAGCAATTAAATGATCAGAAATAGCGCAGGAAAAACACTTGAGAACAAGGCGAATATTTTTGGTAAGTAGTTATTCTACAACCAAAAATTTCAACGCAGTTATCAAGTGTTTTAACCAGCTAGGCTGATCAGAGATTTGCTACGATTGGTATTAACCATAGAACTGTTGTCCGGCTTCTAATCTATCCAACAAGCCTTGGTATGGTCTAAATCGCTCGCCATACGCCAATTCAAACTGGTTCATTTTACGAATTAAATTATCTAAACCATAAGTGTCGATGAATCTAAATGGACCTCCGGTAAATGGTGGAAATCCAATACCAAAAATAGCGCCAATATCTCCATCACGAGCACTGGCAATGATGCCTTCGTCTAAGCATCGAACTGCCTCGTTCAGCAAAGGTATCACGCAGCGTAGCGCTATATCTTCTTCGGCAATACTGCGTGAAGGTTTCAGTTTCAATAAGCTGTAAATAGACTTATCGACCTTTTTATCCTTGCCTTTGTATTGATAAAACCCTTTGCCTACTTTACGACCTTTGCGGCCATCATTTAGCAATACATCAAACAGATCTGGCCCTTGAAAACGCTCGCCTAATTCAGTTACCAAAATAGGCATAATTTTCGCGCCAATATCAACCCCAACTTCATCGAGCAGTGTTATCGGCCCGACAGGAAATCCAAAATTTAATAATGCACTGTCTATATGCTCTATCTCTTGCTGAGCCAATAGCACATGCGCGGCCTCATTCATGTATGGCGCTAAAATGCGATTCACGTAAAACCCTGCGCTGTCTTTCACCACGATAGGCGTTTTTCCCTGCTTGCGCGCCAGTGCCACCACAGTTGCAACTGTTTCGGGTGACGTTGTCTCATGAGGAATCACTTCTACCAATGGCATTTTTTCCGCGGGACTAAAGTAATGAAGCCCGACAATATTTTGCGGGCGCTTTGCCCCTTGCGCGATTTGATGGATAGGCAATGATGACGTGTTAGATGCAAAAATGGTTCGCTCAGAACACGCCTCTTCCACCTCTTTAACCATACTTTGCTTTAATGATAAATCTTCAAATACCGCTTCAATCACGACCTCAGCTTTATTAAAACCAAGATAATCAGTACCACCACGAAGCTGCGACATTTTTGCTTGTAGCTGAGCGTTAGACAGAATGCGGCGCTTACATTGCTTACTCAGCAGCTTGTAGTTATAACCTAACGCATTTAGCACACCATCTTGCGACACATCTTTAAGATTGACCCCAAGCTTAGCCTTAGCAAGTGACACATGCGCGATACCTGCCCCCATCAAGCCGCCGCCAAGCACGCCAACGTGCGTCACTTTGGCAGGTGTGGCATCGCCAAAGTTTTCTTTTTTCATTTCAGTGGTGGCAAAGAACAAAGAGCGTAGCGCTTTGGACTCTGCTGTCATGACCAACTGACCAAATTGTTGTGCTTCTTTTTGCAGCCCTTTGGTCATGCCTTTTTCGAGGCCGTATTGCATAACTTCAAGAATTTGCTCAGTTGCTGGATAATTGCCGCGCGTTTTTTGACGTGTTTTTTTAGCGGCTTGATCAAAGATGACCTTACGGCTCAGCCCTATCCTAGCAATCAGCTTTTCTTTCGCTGGCGCTTTGCGTTTACGCTTCGATTTATTGGCATAGGTTTTGGCCACATCCATAAGAATGCTGTGTGGCACACTGGCATCGACCAGCCCTAATTTCTTGGCTTTTTTCGCTCTAAGTTGTTTACCGGTTAAGATAAGATCCAAAGATGGCACTAACCCGATTAAACGAGGTAGTCGCTGAGTACCTCCAGAGCCAGGTAGTAAACCTAATTGAACTTCTGGTAGCCCCAAGCGAGTCTTATCGTCATCACTGCACACGCGATAATCACACGCCAGTGCTAATTCCAGCCCGCCACCAAGACAGGGTCCATGAATCGCCGCCACCACAGGAAATGGTAGCGCTGATAATGAAGCAAACATTTGCTGACCTGTAGTGGCAAGCTTGCTGGCTTCATCAGCGCTAGTGCAAGCATCGAGCATTCGTACATCAGCGCCAGCAATAAAGTTATCCGGTTTTAAAGAATGAACAATCAAACCTGATATTTGTGATTTCTTTTGTTCAAGTTCGCTTAGTATCGCATTCATTTCATCAGCGAAAGCGGCTTGAAGAGTATTCATTTTCTCGCCTTGCACATCAATCGATAGCCAGGCTAGTTGCTCTTCGTCTATGCGTAGAGCGAATGTTTTTGCCTCAGTCATTATTCCACCTCCAAAATCATCGCCGCACCTAGGCCACCTGCGGCGCAAGCGGTGTTAAGACCCAAACCTCCGCCACGTCTTTTAAGCTCACGCAAAGTCTGAGTAATCATTCTTGCGCCAGTGGCAGCAAAGGGGTGTCCATAAGCAATGGAGCCGCCTAGTACGTTAAATTTCTCCATATCAATCTCACCGATGGCTTTGTCTCTGCCGAGTTTTTGCTTAGCAAACTGATCACTGCCAAACATTTTTACGTTAGCTAATGCTTGAGCGGCAAACGCTTCGTGCATATCAATCAAGGTTAAATCATTTAAGGTGATTCCAGCTCGATCAAGGGCTATAGGCGTTGCGTAAGAAGGTCCCATCAGCATGTCTTTATCAACGCCCGTTGCAGAAAACGCATAAGAGCGAATATAACCAAGGATCTCTAAACCCAATGCTTTGGCTTTGCTTTCGGTCATGAGCATGATGGCCGCCGCCCCATCGGTAAGAGGGGTGGCATTTGCTGCGGTTACTGAACCAAATTGGCGGTCAAAAGCCGGTCTTAATTTGGCGTAGCCTTCAATGGTGGAGTCAAAACGAATGTTGTTATCAGTATCAATCCATTTTTTATACGGTTCTGGGTATGCAGTCATCACCTCATCGCGAATCTTGCCTTCGTTCCATGCATTGGCGGCAAAAGCGTGCGAGCGATGAGCAAGTGCATCTTGATCTTGTCGAGAGATAGAATGAGATTTAGCCATTTGTTCTGCGGTTTGCCCCATCGACAATCCTGTAGAATATTCCGCGACAGCAGGCGGTACTGGCATCAGATCTTTCATTTTAAAATTGCTGACAATTTTAAGCTTTTGCGAAAGAGAACGCGCTTTACTTAACGCTAATAAATTTGCAGCTAATGATTTAGTGACGCCGATAGGAAGCACTGATGAAGAATCCGCGCCTCCGGCAATGCCCACTTCAATGTTGCCGGCAATAATGGACTCAACAACGTTAGCGGTTGCCTGAAAGCTTGTCGCACACGCACGCGTGACACTGTAAGCATCGGTATTGATGTTCATGCCCGTACCTAACACAATTTCACGAGCGATGTTCGGCGCAGACGGCATCTGAATCACTTGCCCAAAGACCACTTGCTCAATTAAAGAAGCATCGATTTCACTACGAGCAAGCATTTCGCCTACCACCATTTTGCCAAGATCTAATGCTGATACACCATCAAATGCGGTGCTTTGTCGTGCAAACGGGGTTCTTAATCCCGCTACCACTGCAACTCTATCTCCCTGCCGGGTGGTTAACTGCTGTAATCCCATCACACTTCCTTATTTGATAGCTTTTCGTTGATAGTTAAGAGGTCAGACCTGATCATTGTAATTAAAATGTTAACAAAATCAAAATATAAAGTTATCTGACTCTGTTTTTAGTCAAAAAACGAGACTTACAGACATTAAAGTGAACTTATTAGCATGATTAAACTCCGACACAATCATAAGCATACAGTTTAGTGCGCATTAGGTTTTACATTACATGGCAATACAGGTAACAATACCGTTACTTATGCAGGACTCAATCAGCAACTCATTATGAGTCACAAAGGAGAATGAGCACCGATGCTGCGGATTTTCGATAATAAAAAGAAATCTCGAAAGAAAAGTCCGATCGAGACGGTCGACTCTGTTATGAATAAACAAAAAAAATACGAAACCTTGGTGCGAGCCTATCATCGTGACCTTTTTCGCTATGCATACTGGCTGTGTAAAGATCGTTCTGTTGCAGAAGATCTTGTACAAGAAACCTGCCTACGTGCATGGAAGGCATTGGACTCACTACAAGATGATAAAGCGGCAAAGTCTTGGCTCATTACTATTTTAAGACGAGAAAATGCACGTCGCTTTGAAAGAAAGCAGTTGGATTTAGTCGATATAGATGATCCCGGCAATGAAGGATTTTCCAATGATGATGGCTTTCATCAAAGTGAATGGTTACAAGCTCAAATTATGCGTTTAGAGCTCGAATACCGCGAACCGCTATTTCTACAAGTTGTTGGTGGATTTAGTGGTGAGGAAATCAGCCAAATATTAGATCTAAATAAAAACACAGTCATGACTCGGCTGTTTAGAGCAAGAAATCAGCTTAAAGAACAACTGGAAGCGTCTACGTCAAATAAGGGGAGACAAAATGGATGATTTAGAATTTCGCCGCCGTATCATGTCTGACCCAAAGGCAAGAGACGAAGATATTATCGATGCCATCACCAGCAATGAGCACAATACAAAGTTTGTCGATGATGTGCTAAATCTCGATGCGCGTATTGAGCAAGCAATGCGTGTGGATGTTCCTGACGATCTTGCTGATAAAATTTTATTTAACCAAAGCAATGATGACAATGTGGTTCGTGCTCGCTTTAGTAAAGCATTTGCCAAGAAGAGCTTTGCTATCGCCGCTTCAGTTGCTTTTGCAGCAGGTGTCTTGGTTGGACAACTAAATTGGTCTGCCAATCTAATACCAGCGGCGCACGCAAGTTTGGCTGATACCGCCGTTCAGCATGTGATTGATGAGAGCCCGTTTACTAACCAATTAGATGAACAAGTTAACTCGACTCAAATCAACGCCAAATTAACCCCTTTCTCTTACCAATTTAGCGAGAGCTTTCCCTACCATGTGTATTATTTAAATCACTGTGGATTTGGTGAAGCCAATGCTTTGCATATGGTATTTGAGGGCGAAAAAGGACGTATAACGCTGTTTATTACCAATATCAGCTCAGAGCATACACTGAACTTTAATGAGCAACAGATGTCTGGGGCCATAGTGCCTATTGGTAACGCATCTATGATTTTGGTGGGTGAAAGTGACGAGGATGTATCTGAAGTTGCAAAACAGTTATCAAGCATCATAATCCCAATGTCGTAATCAAAATTCTCATGTTATTTCAACCCCTTACAATCCATAAGTGCGAAGGGGTTATCACTTTCAATTGATTTATCTGATCAATAATTGATTTAGAGCAATAACTCTAAGTAATGCATTAAATCTAAACGATTTGCTCACTTTGCTCTCAAAAATGAACAATTTCATTAATTTACCTAGTGGTCTGAGTTGTTAAAACTATATTTAGCAATAGTATCAGCCGACTTCGACATTTTACACCGGTTGATACGCTAGGACTTTAGCGTAAAACATAAGGAAATTATTCATGAATAAGACGCGTATTCTTAAACGCTCTCTACTTGCAGTTGCAGTGATTGCCTCTACTTCTCAGGCACATGCTGCAGGTTTCCAGCTTAACGCACAATCAGCAACAGGTATTGGTCGTGCATTTGCCGGTGATGCTGTTATTGCAGACAACGCATCATCTATGGCACGTAACCCAGCGACAATGGCCCTTTTTGATAAAACTTCTTTGTCCCTTGGTTTTGAAACAATTATTACTGATATTTCGGTATCAAATGCGCAATATACTGGCGCTCCTGTTGGTAACCCAGATTATGATGATGTCGGTGGCACTTCAGTAGCACCTAATATCCATCTTATCGTTCCAGTGAATGATAAATTTGCTTGGGGTATTAACGCCTACTCAAATTTTGGTACTAGTACTGACTTCTCTGATAGTCCTGTTTACAGTAACTCTGCTTTCGGTGGCGAAACTGATATTAAGAGCATGAACATTGGTTTGTCTGGCTCTTATCGTCTAAATGAACAATGGAGCTTTGGTGCTGGTCTTGATGTTATCTATGGTCAAGGCACTTTCCGTCGTGGCGGTAGCGAGCTTGGTCTTGGTACCGTGCAAACTGTTGACGTAGAAGATGCTGATGGTTGGGCTGTTGGTTTCAACGTAGGTACGGTTTACGAACTTGATAAAAATAACCGTTGGGGCTTATCCTACCGTTATACCCCTGATATCAGTGTTGAAGATGACAAGAATCAGAAAATTGACCTACCTCTACCCGATATGGCTGAATTTTCAGGTTACCACCACATTAAAGATACTGACTTCGCAGTTCACTACTCTGTGCAATGGATCGGTTGGAGTGCATTCGATGAAATTGACTTCGAAAATCTAAATGCTGGTTACATTAAAGGTGATTACAACAAACAATACCAATGGCAGGATGGATTCCACTTTGCAATCGGTGGTACTTGGTATGTAACTGAGAAAGTTGAACTGCGTACTGGTTACATGTATGACACTAGTGCACAAGACGAGTTAACTTCTATCTCTGTTCCAGATTCAGACCGTAACTGGTTCTCTGCTGGTGCAAGCTACCACTTCACAGCAGATTCGACGCTAGACTTTGGTATTACCTACCTAGTTGGCTCTGATGAAAGCGTAACTGAGCTAAACCCAAGTACAGGTACTTCAGCGCTTACAGCAACAACTCGCGCAGACGCAATCCTAGTCGGCCTACAATACAGCCAAAGCTTCTAATTTAATTAGAACTCAGGCAAATAAAAAAGGTGTTGAACTGCAAAGTTCAACACCTTTTGTGATTTTGGTTATAGGTTTTGGATTATAGACCCTAGGTCCTAGAAAACCAGTATCTAGCCCCCTTGTCCCCTTCCTATACCCGATTATCCCCACCGCCAAATGCAATAATCTGACTGATTTCGCTCATGCTTCTGCCCGACTCTTTTTGCCAATGACAAAATGCTTTATTCGCTGCCGCGCGAGATTTTTTAGTATCTCGGCCACCGTCAATAATGCCGTAACTGCGCAAATAGCCTTCTACATCTGAAGATAAAATGAAGGTATCAACGCCCATTTGTCGTAAAGTATACGCGCCGGTGTTACCGCCTAATCGACTGCCATGCTTCTTAATGTAGTCCCAAAGCTCAGTGATATTCTCAGCAGGCCAGTGAGCGACCATCTTCGAGAATCCGCCATGATCTAAGCGCGCATTCATCAGCATTTCAGCATTGGTTTTAATGGTCATGACTTTAGTAAGATGGCGAATGATTTTCGGTTCTTTGGCTTTTTGTTCCCAATGCTCATCTGACAGCATCAGCAGAAGTTCGGGTTTAAAATCGAAGAACAGTGCTTCAAAGTTTGGCCATTTGTCTCGAACGACTTGCCAAGAAATGCCACACTGAAACACCTTCATTGTCATTGCTGATAACCAACGGTCATCAGCAATGCATTCAATTTCGGCAGGTGTTAACGGCTTGGTCAGTCGCAATTCTAATTGAGCATCGCCACCCTTACGATGGGATGCACGTTGATAAATGTTTGAGAATGGTTCTAAAGAAGGTGCCTCTAAAGACATAACTACACCTGACTATCTTGGATAAACAACAATGCCTAACAGGGTAACTTAAAATTCGTCATCAAGGTAATCATCTAGATAATCTTCTTGCTCTTCGTCCACCGCTTCGTTGTCACTGATCTCAGCTTTATAGTCTCTGCGTTGTAAAAACACATCTCGTGACAGCAAATATGGATCAGGGGAATTTTTTAATGTCCCTTCTTGAGCAACCAATGCCGAACGTGTTTCCATACCTTCAAAGAACCACTTGCCAAGGCTTGCCCAGATATTGAGATACGAAAGTGGCGGATACAAGCCATCAGCCTGATCAGTCACCTCTCGCAACGTAATAGGGCCGTATGCTGGGATCATGAAGTACCAGCCATTACCTACCCCCCATTTACCAAGCACATCACTAAACGCTCGCTCGTCTTGTTTAACAATGCCACCTTGAGAAGCAGCATCATAGAGCCCTGCTACACCAAAAGTAGTGTTAATCCAAAAGCGATTTAAATGATTTAACGCCAGTGTTCCATTACCCATCAACAGGTTATTGACCATACTGGCAGGTTCATCAAGGTTGGCGAGGAAGTTGCTTATTCCGCTGCGAATAAAGACAGGAGTATAACCGGTATAGGTCAAAGAAACGGGGCGCACAAAATAAGGGTCGAGGAATTCGTAGTTGATATTCCACATTACGCGGTTAAAGCTTTCGAAAGGATCGTTCACTTGCGAGGTACTGCTATCGGTACCTTGCTGCTCAGGATGCGAGGCACATCCTGCCATCAATATGACAAATAATATCCAAATTCTATACATGCAGGATATCCGTTCCCTTTTTTACCATTAAAAATTGAGGTGTAGAGACTACGCCACTACACCTCTAACTTCTAGTATTGACTATTAATAATTAAAGTTACATCTTCACCCTTCATAGTAACAGCACTTTCTCCATACCAATCACCCTCTTTGGTTGAAACATCACCGTCAGTATCAATGCGAGCACGAACGATAAATGAATCAAGACTAGAGAGTTGTAGTCCTTCTAGCATGCTGTTTCCGTCGTCCATCATGATCATACGAGGAAAACTGCCTAAGCCATAACGCGCGGCTGCAACTGGCATTGGAGAACCGTCGGCTCTATGTACTGAGACAATTAATACTCCCTGCTGTGGAAGCTGAGCTCCGTCAACAACAGAAATGCCAATTCTCACGACACCAGGAATGGCTTCAGCTGTACCGCCAAGCTTGCTACGTGCACTGTTAATACTGCGTTCAAGCATGTCATAACGGCTATCTTCAGGGCCAATCAACTGCTGCATTGTTCTCCAGTAGCGCACCGCTCCTGCATAGTCACCCTTTTCAAATGCACTAAAGGCAAGCAAAGAGAACACTCTTAAATCGACATAATCTTGGCGTAATAAGTCATGCAATAAACGTTCTGCTTCAGCATGATCAACTTCATCGTTAGATAAGGTTAATGATTGCGCAAGACCCAGCTGAATATCCACATTATTAGGCTCTAACTTGCGTGCTCGCTTCATTGCGCCCATTGCAGTTTCGATATCACGATTGGCTAAACCAATACGACCTAACAACAACCAACCAGTGGCATCATCAGGGTTACGATGTAAGCTAGTTCTTAATGCTAACGTCATGTCATTAAGCTCATCTTCACTTAATGCTTCCCCATGGGCATCCATGAGTTTCTTACTTAGCGCAGGTAAGTTAGCACTGACTTTTTGCCACTGCTGCACTTCATTAATTGCGCCATATTTAGCGTAAAAACCGTATGACACACCCAATAGCAATACCGCAGAAACCACCGCTACCAATATAGGAGAAGCAAGCTTGGTCGATGCTAATTGCTGATTTTCTGGAATGTCATCAAGAAGTGCCTGTTTAAGATCAACAATCAGTTCTTCTTTATCAACAACGATACCTTCATCATCTTCAACAGCGAGTTCTGCAACACGCTCTTTAAAGATGACTTTATTTAGCTCATCTCGACGCTCGGCATCGTTGATGGCTTGTTTGCGAATCAGTGGAATTATAATTAAGGCTGCGGCAAACAGGACAATAACTAAAGTAGTAATCCAAAACAACGTCATTATTTGTTGTCTCCATTATCGTCTTTGAGCAAGGCGTTGAGGCGTTGCTGTTCTTCTTCACTTAACGTGGCACTTTGTACTGTCTTAACGGGTCTTTTACGGCTTCGAGTTAGGATAAAACCAAAGCCAATGACCACCACCAATAAAGGCCCAAGCCACAACACAGCAGTCGCAATAGTGAACGGCGGTTTATAAGTCACAAAGTTACCGTAACGAGCAACCATGTAATCCACAATCTCTTGCTTAGATTTACCATCTTTAGTCATTTCATAGACTTTTTCACGAAGATCTAAAGCAAGTTCGGCATTGGAATCGCCAATCGTATTGTTCTGACATTTAGGACAGCGCAAAGTATGGTTCAATTCCTGAAATTGCAGCTCTTGCTCAGGGGTATCAAACTCGTGTACTTCAATAACCGCATGCGCGGTCACGCTCACCATCAATGACAAGATGAAAGGGAAAATCCATTTTTTCATAATTTCACCTCATCGCGCATATCATCTAAAAGGGCTTGATACATAGGGCCTAATTTTTCACGCCAATTGGTGCTGTTTACATCACCCACATGGCGATAACGAATCACACCTTTGGCATCAATCAAAAAGGTCTCCGGTGCGCCATATACGCCAAGATCCAATCCAAGCATACCTCTGCCATCAAACAGACTCACCATATAAGGGTTGCCTAAATCGGTCAGCCATTTATTGGCCTTACCGCGATCATCTTTGTAGTTAAGACCAATGATCTTAACCCCTTGCGCTGCAAGTTCATTAAGATATTGATGCTCGGCATAACACGTTGGGCACCAAGTTGCCCACACGTTAAGCAGTAAAGGTTGACCTATAAAGATGGCTTGGTCGTGCAGTAGACCTTCAGTTTCAAGATCTTCCAGTTTAAAGACTGGAACCTGCTTACCAATTAACACGGATTCCAGCTTAGTGGGATCATCACCACCTGCGTTTTTGGTTAGCTGGGTGGCAAACACCATGGCCAGCACCATAAACATCAGTAAAGGGACAAATAATATCTTCTTATTCATTACGCCCCCTTGCTGATTTTTTTATTACGGAAACGGTAACGGCGATCACTAATAGCAATTGCACCGCCAAATGCCATAAACAAGCTACCTGCCCAAATCCAACGCACGAACGGTTTGTAGTAAATACGCACAGCCCATGACACGTTATCATCCAGCTTTTCGCCCAAGGCGATATAAAGGTCACGAGTAAAGCCGGCATCAATGGCCGCTTCTGTCATCATAGAGCGAGCGGTAGTATAAAAGCGCTTCTCTGCATGTAACGTATTGATGTATTTACCATCTTTGGTGATTTCAAAGTCAGCAATATACCCATCATAGTTTGGACCATCGTTATCTCGAAGAGCGGAGAAATTAAAGTTATAACCTTCAATAACAAAATTCTCACCCGGTGCTAATCGGACATCACGTTCAATGCTGTAGTTCTGCACCATCGCAATACCGATAACCGTCACCGCCAAACCAATGTGCGCACTCATCATTGCCCAGTGGCTACGAGGTAATTTAGTGATACCGACGGTAAATGAGTGACGGTGTGTCGCACGCTCATAAAGCTCATAAGCATGTAAGCAGACAATCCACAACGCCATCACCCAGCCTAAGAAAGCAAGACCGGTAAAGCGTTCACTCAGTAGCAATACCATCACTGCCGCAAGGGAAAGTGAAATAACACCGCTGATGAGTAGAGGTTTAGCCAATTGAGCAAGGGTATCGCGCTTCCAGCGAATAAGAGGACCAATGCCTAATAAGAACGCAAACGGCACCATTAACCAAGTAAATAGCATATTGAAAAACGGCGCGCCGATAGATACCGAGCCAAGCCCTAACTGTTTGTGAACTAACGGTAATAAAGTACCCACTAGCACCACAACCAATGCCGCGACTAGCAATACATTGTTTGCCAATAAAGCATTTTCTCGTGATACCAAGTCAAAGTTACCGCGTACTCGTACTGATGCGCCTTTTAGAGCAAACAGTAATAATGAACCGCCAATGACCACCACTAAGAAGGCCAAAATAAACATGCCTCGAGCAGGATCTGAAGCAAAGGCGTGTACAGAAACCAAAATACCTGAACGTACTAAGAAGGTACCTAGCAAGCTAAGAGAGAATGCAGAGATAGCCAGCAAAACTGTCCACGCTTTAAAGGTGCCGCGTTTTTCAGTCACTGCTAATGAGTGCATTAACGCTGTACCGGCAAGCCATGGCATAAATGAAGCATTTTCTACTGGATCCCAGAACCACCAGCCGCCCCAGCCAAGTTCGTAATAAGCCCACCATGAACCTAGCGCGATACCTACTGTTAGAAATGACCACGCCGCAATTGTCCAAGGTCTTGACCAGCGAGCCCATGCCGTATCAAGACGACCAGTCATCAATGATGCAATGGCAAAAGAGAACGCAACCGAGAAGCCAACATAGCCCATGTACAACATCGGTGGGTGAATAATAAGCCCAGGATCTTGCAGTAATGGGTTGAGGTCTCGCCCATCGACAGGGAAGTAAGGCAGCGTGCGATCAAATGGGTTAGAAGTGACAATAATAAACAGTAAGAAACCCACAGTGATCATACCCATCACCGCTAATACTCTCGCCACAGACTCTTGAGGCATACCTTTACTGAACGTGGCTACCGCAACAGTCCAAGCCGCTTGTATCAAAACCCACAGTAATAATGAGCCTTCATGCGCGCCCCACACTGCGGTAATTCGATAATACCAAGGCAGATTACTGTTAGAGTTACTGGCGACATACTGCACCGTAAAATCGTTGGTATAAAACGACCAGCACAGAATAAAGAATGAGATAGCAAGTAAGATGAACATGCCCCAAGACAAAGGTCTTGAAGTATTCATCAGCAAAGCATTGTTTTTAGATGCGCCCCACAGAGGCAACACACTTAACAACACCGCCATCGCAAGCGAGACTATAAGGGCAAAATGCCCTAACTCAGCAATCATTGACCGCTTCCTTGTTTTTGTTCTTGAGTGTACTCAAGAGGCTCATGAACAACCTTCATTGCTTCTGCAATTTCAGGTGGCATATATTCTTCATCATGTTTTGCAAGCACTTCAAATGCTTCAACCGTGTGGCTGTCTTTTAATACGCCTTGCGCGACAATGCCTTGTCCTTCACGGAATAAATCCGGCAAGATGCCATCATAAGTCACCGTGACCGCAGGGCCTACATCGGCAACATCAAACGAAACTTGTAGTGATTGTGAATCGCGAGAAACGCTTCCTGCTACCACCATTCCGCCAATACGCAAACGCTGACCAACATGAGGTTTTTCACCGTTTGGTTTGCCATTCACGATTTCAGTTGGCGTATAGAACAAATCCATATTTTGATTCAAAGCATAGAGCATTAGCCCTACTGTCACCCCTAGTCCCAATAATAGTGCGACAATTAAGCCCATTCTTTTTTTACGTCTCGGGTTCATAGGGTGTTCTCCATATTCTTAGCCGCGTCAATGCGCGTTTGGCGATCCATTTTATTTTTCACTTCTTTTAAGGTTGCCTTACTTTCGCGGCAACTCAATACAAACAATAATCCAAGCGCACCAAAGGTGATGATAAAGGCGCCCCAAACGTAGGAAGCATAGCCTCCCATTAATAAAAACTCAGAAAAAGAATCGAAATGCATACTTTACCCTTTGATAAATGTGCGTTTAGCAAGTTGCTGAACCCAAGGTCGATGAGCTTCTTTTTGTAAAATCGCCGTTCTAAAACGAATCATAGAAACCGAACCTAGGAAAAAGGCAAAGCCAAAAATATTGAGTAGCAGAGGCCACAACATATCGTTAGATATCGATGGTTTAGCAAATTTTGTAATACTTGCACCTTGGTGTAGGGTGTTCCACCATTCCACAGAGAAATGGATAATCGGCAGATTAATAACGCCAACAACCGCTAAAATACCGGCTGCTTTGGCCGCTGTTTTTTGATCATCAAAAGCGTGATACAAACCAATCACCCCAAGATAAACAAACAATAGAACTAGCTCAGAGGTTAAGCGTGCATCCCATACCCACCATGTGCCCCACATAGGTTTACCCCATATAGCGCCAGTCACCAAAGCGATAAAAGTAAATACCGCGCCAATTGGCGCAATTGCCAGCGCCGCCAGGCTAGCCAGTCGCAACTGCCAAACCAAACCAACAAAAGCGGCAATCGCCATTGCCATATAAGCGCCCATTGACCAAATAGCCGATGGCACATGGATATAGATAATTCTAAAGCTGTCACCTTGCTGGTAATCACTTGGCGCAAACGCCAAACCCCACACAGTCCCGCAGGTAAGACACAATAAAGCTAAAGCGGTAAACCACGGTTGCAGCTTCCCACTCAGTTGGTAGGTTGCTTCAGATTTTGCGTAAGGATGGAGCCACTTCCACATGTTTTTTTACTCTCTGAGAAATTAAAATTAATTGACTGAGACGCGCAATGCCGCGCTCGTCGCAAAAGGCGTTAATGTAATTGAAGCTACTAAAATTGCGCCCATAACCGCCAATTGACCGTTATAAGATGCGCCGGCACTGGCTACATCAATTGCGGATGTAGCAAAAATGAGAACCGGTATATAAAGAGGTAAAATAAGCAGGCTAAGTAAAACCCCACCCTTTTGTAATCCAACGGTTAAACCAACTCCAATTGCGCCTAAGAAGCTCAAGGTTGGTGTACCAAGAAGTAATGTCACTAGCACTGCAATCCACGAGTCCCAGCTAAGGCTAAGCAATACTGCTAATAACGGACTAATTAAAATCAGAGGCAAGCCCGTTAGGATCCAGTGGGCAATCACTTTAGAGATCACCACTAGCGGCAGAGGTAATGGCTGTAGCATTAGTTGCTCTAAAGCGCCGTCTTGGTAGTCATCTTTAAACAATCGTTCAAGTGACAATAATGCAGCCAAAAGCGCGGCCACCCAGATAATGCCCGGCGCGATACGAATAAGTAGATTTGGCTCAGGACCGATACCCAGAGGGAATAAGGTGATCACTATGATAAAAAACCACAGCGGATTGAAAATGTCGGCGCGGCGTCGAAATGCGATCAAAAGCTCGCGGCGGATAATCGACCCCATATGGTTTAGCATCAGTGTCCCAACCTTATCTTGCGAAGTTTTGTGCTATTTTCAAACAAATCTTGGTGAGTGGTTAATAACACCATGCCGCCCTGCTCTGTGTGCTGCACAAACAATTGCTCTAATACTTTAACGCCTTGCTTATCGATTGCAGTCAGCGGCTCATCTAAAATCCATAGAGGGTGCTTACTTAGCCACAGCCTTGCCAGTGCCACACGTCTTTGCTGACCGGCTGACAATGTTGCGACAGGAACATCTTCACGTCCGGCAAGTCCCACTTTAGTCAATGCCTGCCAAACTTCATCTTGAGTGTACGACTGGTCACTAAAGCTAAGGTAAAAAGATAAGTTTTCATACGCACTTAAATCTCGTTTAATGCCCGTTTGATGCCCTAAAAACAATAAGTCTTGATGAAAGCTTTCACGATCAGAAAAAATGGATTGTTGTTTCCACTTTATCTCTCCCGATTCTTTGTCTCCTAGCCCTGCGATGATTCGTAGCAAGGTAGTTTTACCGGTGCCATTACGCCCCTCAACTTGCACGAGATCGCCAGCCTGCATATTAAAAGACAGGTCATCAAATAAAATTCTTTCATCTCTAATTGCAGATAGTTCAGTAACTTGTAGCATCAACAAATTCATCTATGAAAACGAGTGGCTATAATATCACAAGGCCTTAACGTCCATACAGCCTAAGCGCCTAAGTTATAAGCGAAATCGAAGGTTTTCCGTAACTCTCTCGCAACGATTTGAAGCGCATCAAATTTCTGACCCATTAACTGGAAATCTGCATAGATATGCTTGCCAAAGTTTAATTGTTGCTAAACCAAACGTAACAAAGCCTAGTCAGTACTAGGCTTTGTGCATAAAGTTCGTCATTGCAAACAGATTAGGCGGGGGCTAAAACTCGCGAAACTAGGTTAGCATTTGGAGTTGCATTCGGGTTATTTTGTAACGATTGGCTAATCCAATGACAAAATGGCGTAGTGCGAGAATCCAAATACCAACTCAGGGCTAAGCCTTTTTTCACTTTTGGTAATAGACGAGAGCTGATCACTCGCAAGTTTTCATGTTGTGACAGAGTAACCAATGCATTATGTGGAATGCAGGCAATATTTGAGCCCGACTCACACATTTTATACAAGGTATTGATGTCATCAATACGCCAAACCGAGGCAATATCGGTAATCGCTTTTAATGCTTCCGTTTCAAATTGGGGTGGAATTAAATAGCGATAAGAACTCAACTCAAATAGCTGTTCAGCTGAGTTAATACGTGCAATAGACTGCTCTTGCGCTATCCAAATATTCTCGACAGAACCAATACTTTCAGTATGAAACTCCGATGATGGCAAGAAGTCATCATTGCCACCAATCACAATGTCCAACTCTTTTGCGAGCAAAAGTGTATTCAACGATTGGCTATCTCGATAAACAAGGTGCACTTCGACTGAAGAAAAAGTCACTTCAAATTGTTGAATCAGTCGAGTGGTATTTTTTGGGCAAAGCAGTGGATCAATCCCGATGTTGATACGCTGCTTTTGGTTGGTTTTGAGTTGCTCCGCATGAGTCACAAAACGAGTGTACTGCGCTTTAACCAGCCGCGCTTGTTTCAATAATGCATGTCCATTATCGTTAAGAGAGATAAAACGCCCTTTTCGAGTAAACAGTTCATAGCCCAAGTCTATTTCTAGATTATGGATCAACTGACTTACCGCAGACTGACTTTTCCCCAATTTTTTTGCAGCAATGCTAAATGAATTATTCTCTGCTGCTAATATGAAAGCTTCTATTGCTTCAATCATTGTTTATTTAAAACCTAATAATCGCGCTCATCCCATGAGCTAAAATAAACCACAACTTTCTATGTCACGCGGCTAGTTAGCCATTGAGTTATTTGCAATCTATTTATGACTGCTTTTTTGCTTGGATTTTCGATTCATCAAAAAATGACATATGAAACCAAACTATCTAACCCGTACTTATACATAGAATTTAATGATATTTCTATTTCAATAATATTAAGTAAATCAGTTATTTGCGATAGGTCTCACTATTGACATCAAAACCACTCCATAATCCTCATGAATGTGTTAACTCAAATGAAACCTGTTGAGTAGTTATTTGTTAGGGCAATTATTACCTAGCCAAAATTGAGGTCTTAGAACTTCCTCTACATGATCGATATAGAAGTTATTTTGCACACGAATGCTCACTTTATAGCTCACAGAAACGATGCACAGCACTGCAACAGTAATTAATGCAATGTGCGCCCAACGAGGGGTGGGTTTGGTTGTCGATTTTATTAGAGGCTTTCTTCCGCAGAACCATCCTGTGAATAGGCAGGCCAATAAGAGACTTAGAGGAGAATCTAGGACTCCTGAAACTAAACTATGTGCAAGCCCAGACAATAGAGTTAGACCGATAATACGGTAACGGATGTGAGTTTCAGAGATCACTTGTTTTAGAAGGATTAGTCCTAAAGAGATATAACATATCGCAGGAATAACGCCCCAGTTGAGTAATACATATAGCACTGAGTTGTGAGGACGAATTTCACGAATAGAAGTACAGACAAAACCATTACCACCCAACCCAAAAAACTTAGCTTGCTCAATAACGTATTGCCACAAAGTCCACCTATCAGCTGTCGTATCTCGTAGATCAAGTAACGTTTGAGATCCTTGACCATGCATTAAATAGCTAGGTAATGGTGATAAAAAGATCACCGATACCAATAAACCCAATATGAGAGAAAGTAATGATATTTTAAAAATAGCATAACGGTTGTGCTTATCTATTAATAACCACAACACTATCCCCCCCAAAGAAGCAATCGCCAAACCTCGTGCATCCAATGCAAACATCATGGCAAAATTAAGAATTGGAAATAGATAACTCGCCTTATCTTTGGATACTAAAACCATATATAAGCTTGGGATAACGAGCCAAATTTGAACTTGATTTAGAAATCGAGGATTTACATAGCTTAAAATGGTGAAGATTGTTGCTCCATCTCCCCAAAAAGTAGCCACAGAATAACCGATAAAAACCGATAGAAAACTACAGAAAATAATGAGAGAAATAAGCTTAAAGCTGCTTCGAGATGGTTGTTCTAAAGAAAAACAAAGGATTAAAAACAGTAGACCAACAAAATAGAAGTAAAGAACTATTCCCTTTTCAGGATAAAGCCCAAACAATTCAGCTACCAGAGCAAAAACAAAGAATGTCGCAATCAAAATACGCACTGCAATACTTGCACTAACATAACGATGAATAATTTGACGCCTTAACTCACCAGAAAACATAAGGCTGATACAAGTAAGCACAACCAAAGCACATAAAAACAGTCGCTTTGTATCATAAAGCAGTACTTGCTCATCTGGCAGTAAGTACAAATTTAAACTGAACATCGCAATTACTAACAATGCGAGTGCGCTAAAGGAGAATCGTTTGTGTTTACTAGATAAGGTCATAAGAGATTTGCTGTATTAGAAAGAAATAAGCCGATAGCACTTATTAAAGCGTATCGGCTAAGTTGTTATATACGTTAGCGAAATGAGCGGTATATTCAAACAGTTTAAGATGGGTCTGAGATCTTAATCTCAACTCTACGATTCGCCGCTCGTCCTTGCTCAGTATCATTGTCTTTTAGCGGCTGAGAAAAACTGGCTGAATGTGCTGAAAGTATCTCTTTAGTAATGTCATTTTCAACCAAATACACTTTACTGGTCTGAGCGCGATGCTCTCCTAGCTTTTTATTATATTCATCACTGCCCACATTATCGGTATGACCCACAACCTCTAACTTCGGCACTTCATTAAGATCTTTTAAACGCTGAGCCAGCGCCGTTAACGTAACCTTAGAGGTCTCCGTTAAATCACTTTGATCAAAATTAAAATACACCCGCGCAATCACACCGCTAGAATCAACCTGTAATAGATTATTACTGTTGAGATACTCAAAGCACCCCTCATCTAATGAAATAGGTGTAGTTTTCAATTTAGATTTCTGCTCATTATTTAATGACGGTTGAATTTGATAATGCTGTCCACGATTCCCCGCAACCGCATAAGCTTCTCCAATAGTGACAGAGTGCTTAACCAACATATGTTCGGTAGAACATAATTGCTCTATATTGGCATTCACTGCAGAATCAGCTGCATACGCGCTAAAAGCGAAAAGACCTAATGAAAATGCACCGACTAATAATCTCATAATCTTTCCTTACAGTGTTTTATCGTATAGGCGAGATACGCCGTTGGTGGCGGCACCTTTTTGGATTAGCTCTTGGATTTTATCGAGAAGATCTTGGCTATGACTTACATCGATAATTCCATCGGCGCATTTATGGAATTCTGATTCTTCAGATGCATCAAAGTTGATACCTATAACACCAATATATAAAGGACTATCATGCTCAATAAAATGTTCACGAATATTCGAACAAAGCCCCGCATTAACCAGGTCGGTGAAGGTACTTTGATAAGGGTTCTCTTGCCCGTCGCTAAGAATCAATAGCATTTGAGCTCGCTCATGATATTTATCACTTTTATCTGGATCATCTAAAGTCGTTCGTCCTTCAGCAAGAATTTGAGCTCCACGAATTAACCCTTGGTAAACAGATGTCCAACCACTTGCTTTCATCTCTTCTACTGCAGGGGCTTCTAAAGATAAGTGTATTGACTCAAATTTTGCTGCATCTCCACACATGCCTGTATGAAATAAATTAGTACCAGTATTACTAGCTTCCGGATGTAAATTACTAACTTTAGTTTTCGATTCTAACCAATTTATGGCTGTTTTATCTATATCAACATAGAATTTAGGATCCGGATAACGATAATAACTATTGTTGATAACTTCACTTTTTGATTTTTTAAACACATCATCTATAAAAGACGCTTGTTTTTGTAAGTTCGTATTTTTTTCACAGACTCCTTCCTTTGATATACAGTTACTTACATCATTTGCATTTTTCTTTCCCCAGTAATGCCAATCTATACCTGTATAATTGATTTTCGTACCAGAAATATTCGTTTTATATTCTAGCTCTGTCACACAACGGTATTCATTTTCACCAGCCAACTTTTCTCTAGTCCTTAAATTAAAAGGAACAAACCCTATTCGATGAGCATAGCCGGCATTAGTCGCACTGCTAGACAACAAGTCTTTTGAAATTATATCAACCTGATCTTTTAAATGTTGCAGTTGGGTTTTATCTCCCCACGGATCATTCATAGATCCAGAAAAATCAGCCACAAACACAAGGTCTAAATCCGATGGCAACATATAAGTGCGTGCCATCGCATCATTATCAACTGAACGAGTTTCAGTTATATTCGCACCATCATTGTCCAAAAAGTTGATTTGGGCATCAAAAGTGGCATTGGCTTCCACTTCATATTGAACATAATAAAGCGTATTACCATCAATAACTTCTTTACCTTCCCCGCGAATTACTTTTACATCATTGATTGCAACATTAGGTAAGTACTGCTCAAGATAATCACGGGCCACCTTATCTGCATAGCCTTCTTCTGTATTATTTGCTATCGCTACTGCAAGGGTCGCTGCTTCCGAAGCATCAGCCAAACGATTGGTTTCTTGAATCATTCGCCCGCCTTCAATAGCCAGTTGCGCCATCCCCCCGATTGCAACCATACTTAATGCGATAACGATAATCGCTACGCCCCTTTGTTTCCTAAAATATTTCATCTAAACCTTCCTTGAGTTAGCGTCCTGGCAACACCGATGAGCTTTTTACATATCTCATGCCAGGAAAATATTGTGACGTGCCTTCCATCTTGATGCAGATGGTGACCTGATAAATAGGGAACATAACGCCATCCTCTCGTTTAGGGCGTAGATGACCTAAATGTTCAATGGAGGTCGATGGCTGACAAGTTTCGTTATCATCAAAAGGTTTTGTGAAAGACTCAGAGCCCTTATCATCAAAACCCTCAATCGTAATCCCATAACCGTCTTGTTTTTCAGGGGCTTGGTGCTCTAACATATCGCCCGCAATACTATTAAGTAAGTCAAAATCATCTTCAGATAAAGTATGTCTACCCTCAAAAAATCGGCTTCGCTCTTTTGTCGCTGTAGCAATGGCGTAGCTCACCTGCCCTGATTGTGTTTTTGCTGATAATAGTGCGGCCAAATCACCAATAAAGAACATCATGATGATTAAGATAGTCATGCCAAATGCTAGCTCTACAGTAAAAGCACCTTTTTGATAATTAACTCTCTTCATCTTCCCACCCTTCATGCTCTTGAACGGTTAAAATGCGTCGAGAAATGATTGCACTAGGGAGCACAGTCTCAAATACAACAGGGCTGTAGTGATAACTCAGCTGATACATCACTAACGGACAACGCTCGCACCCCGCAACAGGGGTTTGCAGTTGTACAGCTTCTAAGGATGTGTATGTTTCAATTACAAAAGAGAAATCTGTGTAGTTCAGAAACCCCAGTCGATTCCAAAAAGAATCATCACTTTCCAACACTTCATCTAATCGCTCTTTGTAAACAGCACCTAGAGTCTGTCCATCATAAATACGAATTTTACGAGTACTCTCTGACAGTGTGGCATCCGTAAGATTCACAATAAATGAAAAGCGCCCCAACTCTAAAACAGAAAATAATGCTAGAAATAATGCAAACCCTCCCAGAGCAAACTCTATGGATACAACTCCTTTTTCTTTCCACCTACTCTTACATTTCATTTATTTTATTACCTGAATAAAGTAATCATGGCCATCCAGTAGTAGTATATTTTGCTTAGCAAATGATTGCGCCTGACGATAAGAATCAAAGTCCCCAGTCAACAAACGATACCAAGTACCTGATTTACCTAAATCAGCAGGACGGATAGTAATTGGCAATTGTGTATCCAAAAGCTCATTTCTTTTTTGTAATGCTTCAGGCATATTGTCGTAAGCGCCCAACTGCAGATAATAACGACGCTGCTGAGGTTCATTCTTTTGTACATTTAGCGGCGCATCAGCTTCAAAGAACGCTTCAGCACTAATAGAAGTAACCTCTACTTGTGTATCAACGATATCGGGTATAGGTTGATTCTCTTTATTGACAGTAAGCTCTGAGCCCACAGATTTTTTTGCTGGATCATTTAGCACTAAGACTTCAGCAACAGGCTCATCTTGTATTTCAAGACTATCTTCACCTTCAAGCTTCATCACACTCAACTTTAGATTCGCATTCACCTTACTATTACTGCTGTCTTGCTCATAAATAGGTAATAAAATGTCTACCGCAGATTGAAAGTCCCCTTGGTAGATATGCACCATCGCAATATTGTTTTTCACGGATACTTCGTCAAAACCACGTAAACGAGCCAAATTAAAACTATCAATCGCGGTTTCGTAATGCTTGGCCTGAGCAAGTGCAATACCTCGACTCATATATAGATCAGCGCTATTTAAACCCAATACCATAGCTTGAGAATATTGTTCTATTGCCTCTTCATAACTAAAGTTTTTAGCTAATATCTTGCCTTTGATCAGGTGAGCATCGGCAGTTGGCTTAGGTGAAAGTGTTAATACTCGCTGAATATAAAAATCTGCAGATTCAATATCTTCATTAGCCAAGTAAGCTTCAGCTAATAGCTGCTGTGATAGCCAATCTTTATCGTTAGCTACTACCTTGGATTTATATAATTCAATTAAACCAGAGTAATTTTTACTGACCGTCAATTGTGATACTAACTGCTCTTCGGTATGGCTAGACTGAGTAGCGCAACCAGTAATAAATAAAGTAAAAATAAACATAAAATTACGCATACTAATTACCTGACATCATGCGAGTTATACCCGGAGCTAAAATTAACACCAGAATAGGGAACATAATGAACAAAATTAAAGGTCCACTCATTTGAGCTGATAACTTACCTACTTTTTCTTCCATTAATAAAATTTGTTCATTACGAAAATCTTCTGCCAAATCAGATAGCACTGGTGCAATAGAAGTACCATATTGAATATTTTGCGTTAAAGTTAGCGCAAAGCTTCGTACTTGTGGAGTGGGAATACGTTTACTCAAATCCTTTAACGCCACTTCCATTCCCTTAACTTCTGCTGCATCTGAGGTTTTACGAATTTGATAACATAAGTCTTTATCAAAGCCTTTAAGTTCATCCCCTAAATAACGAAATGCGCCTTCTAATGTCATTCCTGTTTGAATACAAACTGCCATCATATCTATCATATAAGGAAGTTGGCGTGAATTTTTCTCTATGAGTCTTTTTTTACGCCAAGCTAAATACATATCAGGGGGCCACAATCACCATAATAATAGCTCCAGTAAAACTAATTAACATTTCAATTGTTTCATGTAGAAATAATAAAATAGCAAATGTACAAAGGACAAATAAACTCAGCTTAATGGGCGTGTAATAACGCAATAGCTCACGATTATAAATTCCTGCATCTTCAAACTTATCTCTATTTTCCCTTTGTGTGCTCTTACCTACACCGCCAAGCAACTCATGAACAACACTGAAATTTGCTTGCTTTTTGCTATCTAAAAAACATTTAACTTTATATTGTTTTGCTTTATGATTTAAATATAAAGTAATTCCTAGTGCTATTAATGTTGAGGCAAGCACAAAAAATATAACCATTAACATCAGCGAATACTCTTTACTAGCCACCAAACAATAAACATACCAAGACCTTCACTCATCAAAAGGTAATATAATATCCATCGTCCATCGGGGTTAAATAATACAAATTCAAGATCTTTTGGATTTAACCAATTAAGTAACATCAGAAAGCAAAATGGTAAAGCACCGACAATTTTTGCAGAAATCCGGGCTTCAGATGTCATTGCCATCTTCTTTTTTTCTAAGTTTTTAGCTTCAACTAATACTCGAATTAACTTACTTAATACATTTTTTAATTGACCTCCACGTTCCATATTGGCGCGAATAGTAATAACAAAAAACAAAAAAGGAGGATAAGGGAAGCGCTTACAAGAACGATCAAAAATAGCCTGAGTAGATTCACCTAAACGCATTCGGTCAGAAATATCTTTAAACTCTCGTCCCACGTCGTTGTCCGAGACTTTTGCCACATAAGCAAACGCAGCATTGATACCTTCGCCTGCAGTCACCGCACTCATTAATATATTCAATGCATCAGGAAAGTCATTTTCAAAAGCTTTGCGTCGTTTATCTACTACAAGTCGTAACCCGAAAAACAAACCTAATAGAGTTACTATCAGACTCACCTCCCATAGGGGAAAATCGAACCATCTTTGATTAACAAACATACCTACGCTATTAATAATCCCGATAAATAGAAATATTTTCAACACTGCTTTCTTACCAAGGGAGGCTTGAATCACACTCCATAAATTGCTCAATTTCAGCAATATTCCAGACTGAGTTAATCCTTTAAAATTAACAGCGTAATGCTCATTACTCTTACTTTTAATATTTTGCTGCAAGAAAGCATAGCGAGGATCAGGCTTACGCTTGAAGTAAACCAACAAGCCAATACCTAATACAGTCATGCTTAACAGCAGCCAAATGTTCATACGCTTTCTGCTTCCATTTCAAAGGCAGCTTCAAGTTCTCGGGACAAACCATATTCAGAAGCTCGAATGCTTATTTGTGAGCGACTCGGTAAACCTGAAGTCACGAAGCTACCAGAGATTTTATCTTTGCCCTGCTCTGTATCTTGAGAAAAGCGGAAAATCTCTTCCATTACTGGCGCTTCACCTTCAAGGCCATAAATTTCAGTAATACTAGTAACTTTACGGCTACCATCACGCAAACGGTTGACCTGAATAATCAGATTAACAGCAGATACAATTGTTCGGCGTATCGCCGCTAGTGGCAGTGCTAAGTTAGCCATCATCACCATCGACTCAATACGTGACATCGCATCACGAGGGGTGTTAGCGTGTAATGTCGACATTGACCCATCATGACCGGTGTTCATTGCCTGCAACATTTCAAACGCTTCTGCGCCGCGACACTCACCCAAGATAATTCGTTCAGGACGCATACGCAGAGCGTTGATCACCAAGTCTCGCTGAGTAATAGCTCCCGAGCCTTCAGTACTTGCTGGGCGCGTTTCCAAGCGCACAACGTGCGGCTGCTGAATTCTAAGCTCTGCTGCATCTTCAATGGTTAGAATTCGCTCATCATTACCAATGTATTGAGACAAAGCATTGAGCATGGTGGTTTTGCCGGAGCCTGTACCACCAGAGATGATAATGTTTAAGCGGCAGCGGGCAGCAATCATTAATACTCGCGCCATCGCCGGCGACATTGCGCCAAACCCAACAAGCTCTCTGAGACCTAATTTTTGTTCTTTAAACTTACGAATAGAGATGGCAACGCCATCTAAGGCAATAGGAGGAATAACCACGTTCACACGACTGCCATCTTCTAAACGGGCATCACATAAAGGGCTAGACTCATCTACACGTCGCCCAACATTGTTGGCGATACGCTTAGCAATCTCGATAAGCTGCTGATGATTCATAAACGAAATGTCCACTTTTTGTGTTTTACCATTTCGTTCTATAAAGACTTCATCGACACCATTAACCATGATGTCAGAGATGGACTCGTCTTCCATTAATTGCTGTAGCGGTCCTAGACCGACAAGTTCATCAACTAAGTTTTTACTAAGCTCTGCCCTTGTTACCGCAGGTACTGGCGTGGGATAGTTTTCACACAGCTTGCCAATTGCTCGTTCTATTTGTGCATTAAGCTCTTGAGGAGTCATCTGATTGACGACACTGGCATCAATGACTTCAAATATTTGCGCACGAAACTGTTCGTACAACTCTTTCGTTAGGCTCATTTCTTAGCTCGCTTAAAAGACAAACCGGAAAACAGTCCCGTTTTCTTCTTCAAATTTTGGCCGTTAATGACCATTGCAAGCTGTGTAAAAGGCACTTGTTTACCTTTTTCTAATGCTTGCAGTTTTTTGCCATCAATTAATTGCTTAGAAGCGGTTTTATAAAATGGAATGACCATATCCGCTTTCACTTTTAAAAAGCGTTCTACTTCTTCAATGTTTAAATTAAACGATGCTTCTGGTCGGTGATGATTAATTACCACCATCACACGTGGCCTAACTAACTGAGGAATTACTACATCTTTAATTTTATCCAGCAAACGCTGTGTCGCTCTTATCCCAGAAACAGAAGGCTCAGTGATCAGTACCACTACATCATGCTCAGCAATTAAGGTCTCGGCTTTAACCGGGAAATCTAATGACCCAGAATAATCACTCACGATAAAGTTCGCCTGACGACTAAGTTTTTCACTGACCGTATTAGTGTATTTTTCCAGCTCATCGAGCTTATCTTCGCCAGTAAAGCCAAGATACAAAAAGTTGTGCTCTACTTCGTTGAGATAACTGCTCGCAGACTCTTCATCTAATTTGCTCGGCTCGACAGTAATACTGCTGATATCGACCTGTTCTAGCTCTTTTTTACTTAAAATAATATCGATGTTACTAAGAGAATAATGGTGATCCACCAATACGGTGCGACTGCCTTTTTTTGCCAGTAAGCTACACAACTCTGTACCAATAACAGAAGTGCCTATGCCACCTTTCGTCCCCACTACAGCAACACGCTTGGCCTTACGAAAATAACCGCTTTCATAACGCTTACGCTCATCACGACTGGCTTGTTTTAAGCACTCAATAAGCTCTAATTTATCCACCGGCCACGGCAAATAGTAAAAGCCCATTTTCTCTAAGCGGCGCAAAGTATGAATAGAGTCAGTCTGGCCCAATAAAATGACGGTTTTACTATTGGGTAAAGTCGCATTCACTTGCTGGGCATCAATTTCAATGTCTAGTGATTGAGTCATTTGCACTAGCACTACATCACCAAGTGCTTGCTGCTTATCACTATTAGGCAGGCCTTTAATACAGGTTGGCACTTCTAATCCTTCAAAGTTATACGCTTCTAAGACCGTCTCTTTACATTCTGCATCATTAAAAAACAGTGTTGCACCACCACTTTGTTTTGGCGCATTTGCTTTGGGGCTAGATTTCTTCTTTTTATCAATATCGAGAGAAAGCTCTTCGGAGAGATCAAACATATTCGCCATTAATTTACTCTCGCCCCTGGGTTAACAAGTTGTATGGTGTGATTAGTTTTTACCGAGCAGCCTGCTTGTGGCATTGCTAGAGTGATCGTTACTGGCTTGCAATATTCAATCACGGATTGCCATTGAGATACGATTAGCACCACACTATCGCCCTTATCTAAAGCTTCGTTAGTAATCCAATCCGGACGAATCTTCATATCTTTTAAGTAATGCACTAAGTCACTAGCTTGCTTTTCATAGACACTCGGGTATTGCACCGTAAAACGCGCTTTACGCAGATCAAACTGCTCAACTAATGAATTCACTTGCTGTAAATCAAGCTGTTCACTTTGAGAGTGAAAGCTAAATTCAAATCGATGTTGCTCTTGATAAGCCACACTCTCTGAGCCTCGATTTTGTAAGGCATGATCGGCGCAACCACTAATCAATAAAATAGCCAATACGCTAGTAATAAATCTCATCATTGAGCAAACCCTCCACGATTAAGCAGTTCAATCAATTGAGCATCTTGTTGACGCTGTTCATCAAATTCATTACTCATGCCCATCCAGCGCGAAAAAGTATTGGTTTTATGGATACGAGGCAGAGTCAATTGTTCTGCTTTGGTAGGTTTAACCAAATTAACCGTGGCGATAATCACCACTTCTGTGGTTTTACGATTGGTGGTAGCTTTGCTAAACAGCGCACCAAATAAAGGGATATCGCCTAGTAGAGGGATCTTTTGTAGAGATTCTATATCTTCGCTGTTCATCAAACCGCCAATCATAAAAGTTTGTCCATCAGCGATTTCAATGGTTGTGGTCGCTTTACGAGTTGATAACTGAGGCACTTCGGCAGTGGTGGTTTTATAAATTTGGTCCACTACGCTGACACTTGGTTGAACGCGCAGTCGAATCTTTTGTTCATTGTGTACTTTGGCTGCGATATCTAGGCCAATACCGTATTCTTTAAACGATATAGTGGTGCCGTTGGTATCAGAGGTAATCATTGGGATTTCACCACCGACTAAGAAAGAAGCTTCTTGGCCAGAAAGTACTGTTAGATTAGGCTCTGCTAGCACTTCCCCTAAATTGTCATTAGCAAGAGCCGTAATAGTGGCTGATAAATCAGTAGCAGTCATATCTGGGAAAGTAAACACACCCGGTGAACCACCTGATGTCCAATCAATGCCAATTGTTTCCTCAAATTCACTACCTACCGCGGCTATTGTAGTGCGTACATTGACTTGAAAAGGAAAGCTCATTTGCAAGCCCTCTATTAAATCACTATAAGTATAATTGCGATAAAATTGAGTTTGTGAATCTGCTTCAAATGGTTCAGGTAACTCTAAAGGAATATCAAAGGTTGGATAACGAGCGACCGGTTCTTTACCTAGTATGCTTGCCACTAACGCATAAATACCATCGCGCTGTTTTTCAGTAAACACCGTACCGTTGACCGCTATTTTGGCTCCCATAGGAACCACTTCAATCTCTAAATCTGGATAGCGTTTAGTAATCTCACTACGCACTTGATTAAGGGGCTGAGTCACCTCTACTACTCTAGAGACCACCAAGCGGCCATCAATGTCGTAGATCATTAAACGGGTTTTACCAATCGCACTGGCGAACACTACTATTTGGCGCTCATTGATGACTTTATAATCAGCAATGGTCGGCTGGCTCATAAATACCGTGCCAATTTGCTGTTTGGTGCGTACTGAACGCGCATCATTAAGCGGGATTAAATAAGCCTGAGCTTGTAAGGAGACAAAACACAGCACTAATGCCAATGAACGAAATAATCTAACTAACATTAGTACACCTCCGGATTAGTGGTTTGCGTTTCTGCGCCGCGCAATTCACGAATGCCTTGATAATTTTCAATCACATCACTCATATTGGCAGGAGTAATTTCACCACTCGTTTGTGAGCGGTAAATTTCTAGATGCATGGTGCGCTGGGCTAAAGAGAGGCGAGAGACAAATTCTGGTTCAATTTCTATCACTACGGTTGTTTTAGAATCACCAGCCGCGGAGACTCTTGGACTTAAAGAGTTACTGCTCTGTGGGGTTTGTTCTTTAGAGTCAACAGGCTTTTGCTCAAAAGCCAACACCTTGACATTTCGCTTAATTGTACGAGCTTTTACTCCACGAAATTGAGTAATTCGCGCACCAGTATCAGCGAGATTAGTTAATGGTGAACTAACCGAAATGATGTCAATTCTATCCCCTGGACGAATGTAATTATTAATCAGGTTAATTGTTGAAATCGGTAGTGGATAAAGAATCATTCCCTCAGAGGCAAGAAGGTCTAAGTAACCACTATCATTGGGATTAGAGATAAATTCAGAGTAAACCCACTCTCCTTTATCGATCTTTCTATTTATTAATGCATCCGACTCTAACGGCAACAATACATCTCCATCAACCCCTAAAGAAAGTGCTTGTTCTTGAGGTACCACGATACGTACAAAGTCCGTTTTTGTTACTTTTTCTCCTCTTTCTAATTCTTTTTTTGCTTTCCAAAGGACAAAGCTTACCTCTTTAATTTGCTCTTTTTGTGATTCATATTCCTTATGTACTTTATTTTGAGCACGAGCATTCACATTTTGGAAAAGGATAAAGAGCGCTATTGACACTATTGTAAATGAAAAAACAAATATTATACGTGTATTCATAATGCGTTAATCTCTATATAGCAATCACACCAGTTATAATTCCACCTAAACAGAGATTTGTACCTAAAAGTATTGCCACCCCGTATGGTACCCCTCGCTCCACATTATTTACAAATAACACTCTAACCTTAAACCAATAAAACAAAGTCACTAACCCACCAATACATACAATACAATACAATACAATTGGCCATATATGAAAAGGAAATAATGGCGATAATGATATAAGTAGCTTGCTATCACCGCCACCCCATACCTTAAAGAAATATATCAAAATACTTATAATTGAAATTAATATCATCGAACTAAATACATCCGACCACGCCATCCAACTTGAACTGATATAGCAACTAATTATAAATACCGTTGACACCATCCTATTTGAAATAAGTCTATATCTTATATCTGAAATGATTATATATAGTGCATATTTCGGAGCATTCCGATCACCCATTTCGGGATTATCCGATCACCCATTTCGGTTTAAACCGATCGCTGATTCCGCGATTATCAGATCACTTTTAACCTAACTCCGAAATCGATGATCGGAATAGCGAAAACTGCGATCGTAATGGCCGAAATCCTTCCTTTTTCTCTTTTAAATCAATAGCTCGCTATCCTTTACTTCTAAAACAAGAAGGAAAGGAAGCGATAATGGCCAAAAAGAGAACTCCAATGAATAAAATCAAAGAGGTATTACGCCTTAAATACGACTGCGG